>CACZMF010000001.1 GCA_902782225.1 uncultured Bacteroidia bacterium
CGGGAAGTCCAATAAGGACACCGGCTCTCCTGAGAGTCAGGTTGCTTTATTTTCCTACCGTATCGCTCACCTTACCGAGCACGTGAAGAAGAACAAGAAAGACGTGGTCACCCGTCGTAGTCTTCTCCGCCTCGTCGGTAAGCGCCGTCAGGTTTTGGATTACCTCCAGAAAGTTGACATCGAGAGATACAGGGACATTATCAAGAAGCTTGGTCTTCGTCGATAAGCATAGGAAAATTTATTGGGTGGCTCCCAACGGGGGAGCCATCCTTTTTTTAAGAAGAAAGACGTAACGAAAACAGTAAAATGAACATCATCAACAAGAAGATCCAACTCGCGGACGGCCGCGTGATTGAAATCGAGACCGGCAAACTGGCCAAGCAGGCCGACGGCTCCGCAGTCGTGAAAATGGGTGGCACCATGCTCCTCGCCACCGTGTGCGCTGCAAAAGAAGTGAAAGAGGGCACCGACTTTATGCCCCTCACAGTAGATTACAGGGAAAAATACTACGCTGCCGGACGTTTTCCCGGTGGTTTCCTCAAGCGCGAAAGCAAGCCCTCCGATTATGAGGTGCTTATCGCCCGCCTTATCGACAGGCCCATCCGCCCCTTGTGGCCGGATGATTTCCACCTCGAAGTGTTCGTGCAGGTGAGCCTTATCAGCGCTGATAAAGACACCCAGCCCGACGCCCTTGCCGGACTGGCCGCATCCGCGGCCCTCGCAACTTCCGACCTGCCTTTCGGCGGTCCTATCGGCGAGGTGCGCGTGTGCCGCATCGACGGACAGTTCGTCATCAACCCCAGCTTCTCCGACATGGAGCGCGCCGACCTCGAACTCATGGTCGCCGCAACCGAGGAGAACATCATGATGGTCGAAGGCGAAATGAATGAAGTCTCCGAGCACGACATGCTCGAGGCCATCAAGTTCGCCCACGAAGAGATCAAGAAGCACTGCCGCGTCCAGAAGGAGCTCATGGCTGAGCTCGGCACCGACGGACAGAAGCGCGACTATCCCCACGACGAGAACGACGAGGACCTGCGCAAGGCAGTCCGCGATTTCTGCTACGACAAGTGCTATGCCCTCGCAAAGAGCGCCAAGCCCAAGCACGAGAGGGAAGACGGCTTCGCAGCTATCCAGGACGAATTCATCGCAACCATTCCCGAGCCCCATACTGAGGAAGAGAAGGAGGCCTATGCAGCCAAGGTCGCAATGGTGGCCCGCTACTACCACGATGTGGAGAAGGAAGCCATGCGCAACATGATCCTTGACGAAGGCATCCGTCTGGACGGCCGCGTCTGCAACGAGGTGCGCCCCATCTGGTGCGAGGTCGACTATCTGCCCTGCGCCCATGGTTCCGCAATCTTCACCCGCGGCGAGACCCAGTCGCTCGCAAGCGTGACCCTCGGCACCAAGCTCGACATGAAGGAGATGGACGAGGTGCTCATCCAGGGCGACCAGCAGTTCGTGCTGCACTATAATTTCCCTCCGTTCGCTACCGGCGAAGCCAAGCCCCAGAGGGGAGTGGGCCGTCGCGAGATCGGCCATGGCAACCTTGCCATGAGGGCCCTCAAGCCCGTCATCCCCATGGCTCCCGAGAATCCCTACGCAGTGCGTGTGGTGTCCGATATCCTCGAGTCCAACGGCTCATCTTCGATGGCCTCCGTCTGCGGCGGCTGCCTCGCCCTCATGGATGCAGGTGTGAAGATCAAGAAGCCCGTGGCCGGCGTGGCAATGGGCCTTATCACCGACGCAGAGCGCCCCAATGACCGCTACGCCATCCTGACCGACATCCTCGGCGACGAGGACCACCTCGGCGACATGGACTTCAAGGTCACCGGCACCGCCGACGGCATCACCGCCACCCAGATGCCCTTGAGCAGGCCCGCCAGGGACGTATGCACATCATGGGCGAGATGATGAAGACCATCTCCGAGCCCCGTGAGGACTACAAGCCCTTCGTGCCCCGCATCGAGCAGATCCGCATTCCCGCCGAGTTCATCGGCGCCGTCATCGGCAAGGGAGGCGAGACCATCCAGAAGATCCAGAAGGAGACCGGCACCACCATCGCCATCGAGGAAGTTCCCATCCCCGGCACAAGCCTCACCGAAGGCGTGGTCGATGTCGCTTCCAACGACAAGGAAGCCATGCAGAAGGCCCTCGACTGGATCAAGGGTATCTGCGCAGTGCCCGAGGCCGGCCAGGTCTACCACGGAAAGGTGGTGAGCATCCTGGACTTCGGTGCCTTCATCGAGATCCTGCCCGGCAAGGAAGGCCTGTTGCACGTCAGCGAGATAGCATGGACCAAGACCGAAAAGGTCGAGGACGTGCTCGCAGTGGGCGACGAGGTGGACGTGAAACTCCTCGAGTACGATGCCAAGAGCGGCAAGATGCGCCTTTCTATGCGCGCCCTCACCGAGAAGCCCGAAGGCTATGTGGAGCCCAAGGGTAACGGTGGCCGCGGAAACGGCGGCGAGCGCGGTCCGCGCCGCGAAGGCGGAGAGCGCCGTGAGCGTCGCGACGGCGACCGCGGTCCCCGCAGGGACGGCGACCGTTCGCGCCGCGAGGGAGGCGAGCACCGCGATGGCGAACATCGCCGCCGCGACGACCGTCCCCGCCACAACGGACCCCGCCCCAGCGCACCCGCTCCCACGGCAGACGACTATCGCGAACCGGTAGAGGAGATCTACTAGCGCCTGAGATTCATAAAGATGAGGCCGGACTCCAGGAGCCCGGCCTCTTTGCGTGTTCACCACAAATTGGTCTGCAGGTGCTTGCGCCCCGTGTAGCAGTTGATGAATTCTATCTTCTGGTCTTTCCCGACCGTCATTATGATGGCGCTGCGGGGGTACAGAACCACAGGATTCATGTGCTCTCCATACATGGTCTCGAACCGGATATCCGATATATTCGTGACCTCTATCCTGCCCTTCCTGACATCGATTACCTTGACCTTTAGTGAATGATGTACCAGCTGTTCCAGCCAGGTGGCGTCGCCCGCCAGTGTCTGGTCCCAGAAGGCAACCATGCGTCCGGCAAACATCGCCTCCCGCACCGACTCCATGGTATATTCCTTTGCGAACACCAGGGTCATGGGGCGGATCACATGGCCGTAGTTATATGAAATGGGGCTGTGCTGGTCGGTGTTGGCCGTCATGGGGATGTGGTACTCGTCGAACCAGTCGAGTACCTTGGGATACCATTCCTGGTGGTTGCAAATCTCCACGGCATGTATCTGACCCTTTGAGAGCATCTCCTTGTGGATGTCATACATGTCGCATTTGCGGTCGGGCCAGCCGGGATGGTTCCACTGAATGAAGCAGTCCTGCTCGAGAGCCGCAGCGATATCGTCCTGGAGGGTCTCGTCGTTGTTGATCTTCCGCCCTTTCCCGTCCGTGAGGAGCTTGCCGTCCTTATCTGCCAGGTAGCGTTCTTCGCTGAACACGTTCGCATCCTTGACGAACAGGAAATTCATATGGCCGAAAGGCTTGGCGCGGGTGATTTCCACACCGGGGATGACAATCATCCCGAATTTGGCGCCTTCGGCGGTGGCCTTGCGGATAGGAACGTTGCGGTCCGGCATATCGATGCCGGTCTTGTGCACTCCCACGTGCTCGGTCATCGCCATCACGTCCAGTCCGTCGTACCATGATTCCTGCACGCGCCCTTCCGGAGACACCTGGGCGTCGGCATACACGGTATGGGTGTGGAAGTCGCATTTGAGGGTCTTGTAGCCGTCGATATCCGGGATGGAAATCACTTTGCGGACGCCGCTCATCATGCGGTAGCAGGCCACGCGGTCGTCGGAGTTCTCGGGCTGGGTCTGGGCTGAAAGAAAGCCCCAGCCGAGCAGGGCAGTCATCAGGAGTAGTGCTTTTCTCATTATTGTGGAGTTTGGTTCCTACAAAGGTATAATAATTATATAACTTTCGAACTACGCTGTTGATGACAATAAAAGAAGACCTGACCGGAACCGGCCAGGTCTTCTTTATTGTCATTCTATAGATATGAAACTATTCGCCAAAAGCAGCGTATATAGTTTTGTTATCAAGAGGATAGTTACCACCAATATAATTCATGTAATTGCTAGCGGTAATCTCAGTGCCATTGACATTTCCCTTTATCTTGATAGGGTCGGCTTCAGTTCCAAGAACTACAGCATTGCCGCCAGAACTTATTTTGCCAACAACAAGGCCTATGTTCGTGGTTTCAGAAGTAGTGACAAAACTACAGTTGGCTTTACATCCGGTCCCGGACTCTATCTTTTGGTTCCCCTGGCCGCCTATAAGACCGCCAGCGCCGTCAATCTTGCATTTTACTTCCATCTTGCCCTTTGCAGTATTGCCGGTAAATACATGGTTTTGAGTGTGGAAACCGCAAATGAATGCAGCGACCGAAGCATTGTTGGCAGAAGTAATGACAATTTCGCTGTCATTATCGCAACCTGTAATATGGCCACTACCACCAGCAATGCCACCAACTCTTACCTTGGAAACGCCATCAATAGTGATTTTGCCGGTATTGGAGCACTTGTTGGCAGTACTGATGGAGCCTGCTCCTTCAACACCTGGCCATCCTACTATTCCGCCAACGGTTGAATTGGCATTAGCAGCATCACTTATGAACTCAATTTCACCGCTGTTGGAGCAACTGTCAATAGTTGTTCCAGTCTGAGTTTCACCTGCATAGTAGTCTCCGCCGGCAATACCACCCACACAAACGATGTAGGATGTCCCCGAACCGGTGCGAGGCTCTCTGCTGCTTGTTTTGGTATCAATGACTATCTTCCCGGTATTGGCACTGGTGAATATGCTTCCATTGCTCGCGGCCACAAGACCAGCAACAAGAATACGCTCTACGGCTCCATCTGTCTTGTCAATGGTGGTGTTCCTATAAGTTATTGAGCCTGAGTTGGAGCTGCCCGTCATTGAGAAACCGTCAATGGCAAAACCTACAAGACCAGCAACGCAAGGAGCATAATCGGGAACTGCCACGATGGTTCCGGCTTTCCTCATAGAAGCATAGGGACTCTCAACACTGATACTTCCACTGTTGGAGCACTTTTCGAAAGATGCATTTGCCTTGGCCGCTATTCCTCCAACTGCAAGATTTACTATGCCACCTGAAGCTGTAACAGTGACTGATCCCTCATTTCTGCACTCGGAAATAGAACCGGATGCATTGCCGACAAGACCTGCGATAAGTGTCTCTGTAATGATTGCGTCCACCGAGTAAGAGATGGATACTTTGTTTACGACTTTTGAAAGTGAGCCTGTACTTTTGGCGGCCAAGGCGCCAAACAACTGAGTCGAAGGTGTAGCTGTTCCCTCGAGAGTCAGGTTCTTTACGGATCCTGAAAAATCGGCGAACAAAGGCGTGGTCAGATTGAGGCCCTTGATGCTGTGGCCCTTGCCGTCGAGGGTGCCCTTGAAGGTCTCGACTTCGGGAAGAGCGATGCCGGCCAGGTCGATGTCGGCCTCGAGGGTGTACTCGCTGGTGGAAGTGGAGACGGCGCACTCGGTCTTGAGGAACTCGACGAATTCCCCGGCCGTGGTCATGTTAGGTTTGAACTTGCTGGGCTCAAGCGTGGTGATGCTGCCGGTGGCGTAGTCGGTCTCCTTGGAGCCCTGGACGGCCTTGACGCGGATGTCGTAGGCGGTCTGGCCCACAAGCCCTTCGACCTCGTAGCTCGTCACGGTGAGCTCGTCCACCACGGACCACTCGCCGGAAGAGGCGGGCTTGTACTCGAAGGTGTAGGTCTGGGCGAAAGGAACGGAATCCCAGGTGGCCTTGAAGCTGGTCTCGGTGGCCGTGGCCTTGAGGTTGGCAGGAGCGCTGAAGCTGACTTCGACGACGCCGGTGCCCACCAGGACGGCCTGGGGATTGGACTCGGATCCGAGATAGGTCCAGTTGGAATAGAAGAATCCGGGATAGTTGGCACGGATACGGGCATAGTAGTACTCGCCGGCCTTGATATCCTTGCTCACCGCTGCGGAGGTCTCAGGCGTGTAGACGATAGTGATCGAGGTGCCGTTCTGTACCTCACTGGTGGTGATGTCCTTGGTGAGCTCGATGGTGTAGGAAGTAGCTCCGGCGGAGACGGCCTTGTCGGCGGTCCAGGTGAAGCCGGCGACCTTTGCCCCTGATGATGCCTCATCATAGTTGAAAGAGGTCACGCCGGGCTTGGAGGCGTCAAGACCACCCCTGGTCATGATCGTTTCCCTGGTGCAGGCAGCCAGTGCCAGAAGGCAGGCTGCGAAGATGATTATTGATTTTTTCATACTATACTACCACTATTAATAATGCTGGCCACCCTGGATTTCACCTGTGACGGTGCTACCGGGAGAAGTGTATGTAAACTTGCCTGTGTTGGAGCAGTCCGTGAATGTCACGTTGTCGGAACCGGCTTTGGAGCAACCGATAATGCCTCCCAGGGCGCTTGTCCTGGAGGTGGTGACTGTGGCAGTAGACTCGAAATTGATGTCGCCGCTGTTGACGCACTTGGTGTATGTGACGTTTCCGGCTGTGCTGGCATCAGCTACGATTCCGCCGATGTAGGTCACCCAGTCGGACTTGGTGACGGCAGCGTGCTTCACCTGGAGGAGACCGCTGTTGGAACAGTTGCTGACCTCATATTTGCTGCCGCCTGCGATACCGCCGAGACGGTTGATTGCGGTCGGACAGACGACGGTGAAGTTGCCCTTGTTCTGGCAGTTGTCGATCTTACCGGTCACGTAGCCGAACACTCCGCCGACGTGGTGGTTGGGAGTTTCGGTCTTGGTGCCGAGGTTGAGCTCGAGGTCTACCTCGTTGGTGCAGCCTTCGAACACTACGGACCCGTCGGCCTCATAAGGACCGGCAGCGGCGACCACGCCGCCGAAGCAGCTGGTGGCGATGTTGCCGGCGCCACGGTTGCCTGCGGTGCCGCCGGCGAAGAGTGCCGTTGCGCTCAGGTGGCCGAAGTTGTGGCAGTCGGAAGCGCCCTGGGTCACGGTGCCGCCCACGCCTGCGACACGTGCGCAGGTCCAGGTGTTGGCGTCGGAGTCACAGGCGATGGAAATATCACCCTTGTTGGTGCAGGACTTGATGGAGCCTTCGGTGTAGCCCACGACGCCGCCGATGTTGGGGTAGGCGCCGGAACCGCCGGCGATGTAGTGCATGGAGACGTTGCCTTCATTGTTGCAGCCTTCGATGACGCCGTAGTTGCCGGGAGTGGACTTTGCGGAAGGGGAGCCGCCCACGACGCCGCCGGTGTAGAAGTACACTGCAGTGCCGTATTCGACGCTGACTTCACCTGTGTTGGTGCAGCCGACGACCATGGACTTGCCGGCCTCGCCGCTATACATGCCGACCACGCCGCCGAAGGTGTGGTAGGTGCCGCTTGCGGGAGCATCTACGCTGAGGGCCATCTTGGCGCTGTTGGAGCAACCCTTCACGACAGCGGTGGTGGAACCGACTATGCCGCCCCAGTTGCAGCTGGCCTTGGGCAGGGCTGCATACTTGATGTTGATGGGAGCTGCGTTGGAGCAGTTCTCGACGGGTGCTTCGGAGGTGCCGACGATGGCGCCGTAGTTGGTGGATTCAGAGGGCTCGGGGAAGCTCACGGAGCAGGTCTTGTCCAGTGCTATGCCGGAAATGGCTGCGGAGGCCGTGGCGGAGGCGATGAGGCTGTTGCCAAGCTCGACGCCGGAGAAGGTGATGTCCTTGATTTCGCCGCTGAGGGTGGTGAAGAGGTTGCCCTCGACCTTGGCGTTCTTGATGGTGTGCTTCTTTCCGTCGAGCTTTCCTGCGAAGGATTCGATCGGAGGAAGAGCCTCGCCGCCGAGGTCGATGTCTTTCTCAAGGGTGTAGGCGTCTGCTGCGCTGGCGGTTGCTGCTATGCTGGTCACGAACTGGACGAACTGGTCCTTGCTCTCGATCTGCGGAGTGAACGCAGGCTTCTCGGGAGTCGTGATGCTGGCGGTGGCGTAGTCGGTGTAGTCGTCGATGCCGTCCAGGTTGCGATACGCGCGTACGCGCACGTCATAAGAGGTGGAGGCTTCGAGATCGATGATGTCGGCTGCAACTTCGTTGCCGTTGTCGACGGCGTTCCAGTCGCTCGCTGAGCTCTTCTTCCAGCTGACCTCATAACCTTCTGCAGGACCGACTATGTTCCAGCTCACGCTGATGCGGCTGTAGGAAGGGGCGTTGAGGGTGAGGCCGCCGGGCGCTGCGAAGCCCATGGAGACCTTGCCGTGTCCGACGCTGATGCAGAGCAGGTCTTCGCCTTCCTTGAGGACGGTCCAGTCAGAGAAGATGGAACGGGGATAATTGGCCCTGATACGTGCAAAGTAGCGGGTGTACTCCTTCAGGCCGGAGAAGATGACGCCGTCATTGGGCTTGGCGTCGATCATAATGGTCTGGCCGACAGAAGGTTCGTACATGTCAACGTCCGAGAAGTCTTCTTTCTGGGCGAGCTGTACGGAGAAAGATGTCGCTCCTGCCTGCTGGGCCTTGGCCGGATTCCAGACCAGGGACAGGGTGGTCGCGGAGGACATGGTTTCGTCATAAGCGAAGTCCGTAGCGCCGGCCTTGGTCGGGTCGATGCCAGTGATAACCTCCTTCTTGCATCCGGAGAATAACACTGCGCACACGGCTGCGGCGGCGATCAGGATTTTGAATGATTTCATACTGAATTGTTTGTGTTATTGATAAAACAATGATAAGTTAACGCCTCTTATCGGGGCGCCCTTGACAAACAATCGTATATTTCAGATGCCTTTCGGCTTGCGTCTGACTTGCAGTACAAAGATAGCAACATTTTCGAATCTTTATCATATTTTTTATAAAAAATATTGTTCGCGCGTGTTGTCAAGTTCAAAAAATGGTATATATTTGTACTGCATTTTATAAACACAGACACTAATAATTAAAAATTTTTAATAAAGACACAACAAATTTTTTTATCACTCCCTTGAGAACTATCTGATTTTCAGCACGTGCGTCCTGGCTTGCAAGATTCTAATTTAAATAACTAAGGACCATTTATGATGAAAATCACAATTCACAGAAGGTTTGCGTTGGCTCTGATTGCCCTCTTCGCAGGACTGAGCGCCTTCGCACAGACTTCTACGATTACCGGCGTGGTACGCGATTCCCAGAACCAGCCCATCGTGGGTGCTGCGGTCATGGTGAAAGGCACCACCACCGGCGCAATGACAAATGCGGACGGTTCCTATTCCATCAAGGCGAAGAGCGATGCCGTCCTTGTCTGCCAATTATTCGGATACAAGACCCAGGAGCAGGAAGTCGGCGGCCGTGCCAAGATCGACTTCGTGCTTGCGGACGACACCGAAATGCTTGAAGCTACGGTGGTCGTGGGTTACGGTACCTTGAAGAAGACCCAGCTGGTCGGCTCCGTGGAGAACCTTTCCGGCGATGTCATCGAGGACCGCCCCAACGTCAACATCGCCCGAAACCTCCAGGGCCAGGTGGCCGGTCTGAACATTATCCAGGTGGACGGTAAAGCATCCCACACCGGTAAGGTTTACATCCGCGGCAACAACACCACCCAGTACACCCGTACGAACTTCAACAATTCCGCATCCGGTGCAGAACGTTCGATCGGTACCGGCGGTTCCGCCCTCGTGCTCATCGACGGCGTGGAAGGCGACCTTAACTCCATCGACTCCTCCGATATCGAGACCGTGGCCGTGCTGAAGGACGCTTCCTCAGCTGCCATCTACGGTTCCAAGGGCGCTTTCGGTGTGATCATGGTCACGACCAAGAATGCCAAGAGCAATGAGAAGTTCACCATTTCCTACAACGGAACCTACTCCTACAACGACCGTATCGTGAAGTGGGAAGACCACATCGTCACCGACGGCCTCGAGTACACGGAAGCATTCTTCGAACTCTTCGCAGGTGATACCAGGACCCCTACGTCCACAGGCAAGCTTGCATCGACCATCAATACCTTCACCATCGGCTCCGACTATCTGGACCGTCTCCGTGAGCGCCGCATCGCAGGCAACACCAATGTCTATGATATGTACAACGGCGCCTATGCTTACTACGGCAACACCGACTGGTTCTCCGAATTCTACAAGAAGGGCTATTCCTCCACCACCCACGACATCAGCCTGAGGGGTGCCACCAAGAAGCTCTCCTACTCGCTGACCGGCCGTTTCTACACCCAGGAAGGCGTCTACAAGATCGGTGAAGACTCCTACAACCGCTTCAACATCCGCGCAAAGGCGAAACTCCAGATCAACGACTGGCTGTCCGTCGACAACAACACTTCGATGTTCCGCAGCATCCAGCGCCAGCCTATGTTCACGACCTCTTCCGTCCTGGGCTACCAGATCCAGTGCCACGCTGCACCTGTGCTCGTGCCCTACAACGAAGACGGCACCTGGACCCTCGCGGCCAACAAGTCCGGTTTCACCTCCTTCATCGAGGGCAATACCGGCCAGTATGACTCCAAGATCCAGATGGTCACCACCACCGGTGTGAACATCGACTTCATCAAGGACGTCCTGACCTTCCGCGCCGACTTCTCCTACAAGGCCGACCGCCAGGTCAAGGAGCGCTACCGTGCCCCTATGTCCTTCTCCCTCGCCCCCGGCGCATTCACCCCCTACGTGACCCAGGAGCAGTCCTACAAGTCCCGCTGGACCTATGACTACGACCGCATCTTCGCCAACGCCTACTTTACCTGGACTCCCAAGCTGGGCGAGAACCACGACCTCAACGTCGTGGCCGGCTGGAACCTCGAAGACTACGAGTACGAGCGCTACTACATCCAGCGCAAGGGCATGCTCTTCCCCGACAAGTACATGTCCTATGAGCTCTTCGACGGTACCGACATCAAGCTCGAGCAGTACGACCGCAGCTACGGCACCATCGGCTTCTTCGGCCGTGTCAACTACACCCTCCTGAAGCGCTACATCCTCGAGGCTTCCCTCCGCGTGGACGGCAGCTCCAAGTTCCCGTCCAGCCAGCGCTGGGGCGTGTTCCCTTCCGCATCCATAGGCTGGCGCATCTCCGAAGAGCCCTGGATGAAGTGGAGCCGCGGATGGCTCGACAACCTCAAGCTCCGCGCCAACTACGGATCCCTCGGCAACGGTAACATCGGTGCATACTACTTCCTCGAGACCATGGGTGTGGACAAGACCGGCATCCCTATCAACGGCCTGAAGGCCAACTACACGTCGGTGCCAAGCCCTATCCCTGCAAGCCTTACCTGGGAAATGGTCACCACCTACGACGTGGGTCTCGACTTCGACCTTCTCAAGAACAGGCTCTCCTTCTCCGGTGATATCTACAGGCGCTACAACACCAACCTGATCACCACCGGTCCCCAGCTCCCCGACATCTACGGTGCATCCGCCCCCAAGGGCAACTACGGCGAGCTGACCACCAACGGCTGGGAGCTCACCCTCTCCTGGAGGGATGCCTTCAAGCTCGGCGGCAAGGACTTCACCTACAGCATCAAGGGCAGTCTCTGGGACAGCCGCACTTTCGTGTCCAAGTATGAAGCCACTTCCGGTAACATCCTCACCATGTACAAAGGCAAGGAAATCGGTGAAATCTGGGGCTTCCGCACCGACGGCTACTTCCTCAACTACACCGAAGCCAACAACTGGGCTACCGACAAGTACCATAAGAACGGCTCCAACTTCCGCGAGTATGCAGGTGACCTCCGTTTCATCGATATCGACGGCAACGGCAACATCGACTACGGCGGACAGAGCTTCAACATGGACAAGGACGGCAAGGTCACTCTCGACACCGGCGACCTCGAGGTCATCGGCAACGTGACTCCCCGCTACCAGTTCGGCCTGAATTTTGACTTCAAGTGGAACAACATCGGCCTCAGCCTCTTCTTCCAGGGCGTTGGCCACCGCGACTGGTATCCTTCCTGCGAAACCGGTTTGTTCTACGGCGGTTACAACCGTCCCTACATGGGCGTGATGAAGACCCAGATCGGCGACAACTACGTGAAGATCAACTACACCAACGAAGACGGCTCCGTGAACCCCTACTGGGAGGTCACCAATGCTGACAAGCATCCTTACTGGACCCGTCGTGTCGGCTACTGCGCCAACCGTAACGTCGGTCCTCTGACCGTCGAGAACGACTACTACATGCAGAACGCCGCGTACGTCCGTCTCAAGAACCTCACCCTCGACTACACCCTCCCGAAGACCATCCTCTCCAAGGTCGGTATCGAGAAGGTCAAGTTCTATGTGACCCTTGAGAACCTGCTCACCTGGTCGCCTATGTTCAAGTACACCCAGGCGTTCGACCCTGAAGGCATCGACCTCGGAGATACCGACTTCGACTCTTCAAGCAACTTCGGACTTTCCGGTATCGGCCAGGGCTACAGCTATCCTATGCTCAAGTCCTATACCTTCGGTGTCAACCTCACATTCTAAAGAAAGGATATGAATATGAAAAAGATTATCAATATAGCGATTTGCGCTCTCTCCGTGTTCGCCCTGAGCTCCTGTGAGAAATTCTTCACAAGGTCGCCCTGGAACGAATTCGACGCTGAAACCTATTTCCGCAGCGAGAGTGAGCTCAAGATGTACACTGACGGTCTGCTCAACGCCTACATCCCGGATTACACCGAGACCACCGGCGGCGACAACTATAACGACCTTATCGCCACCAAGACCTCCACGGACTTCTTCCGTGCGGACGTGACCTGGGACGACGCCAAGCAGAGCGGATGGAGCTGGGGCTGGCTGCGCCGCATCAACTTCATGATCCAGGGTATGGAAAAGAACGCCAAGGGAGTCGTGGATGAGAAGACCTACAACCATTATCTGGGACTTGCCCGCTTCTGGAGGGCATACAACTACCAGAGCAAGGTCGTTTCCTTCTCCAACGTGCCCTGGGTTGACACCTATGTGCAGCCCACCGACGAGGACATCCTCTACGGACCCCGCGACGACCGCGAGTATGTGGTCCACAATATCGTAGAAGACCTTAAATTCGCCTGCGAGAATGTCGACAACCGTGTCCACAGCAACGCTGCGAATTCCCGCAACCAGGTGGACAAGTACGTGGTCAACGCGCTTGCCGCCCGTATGCTTCTCTATGAAGGCACCTTCCGTAAGAACCACGCCGTCAATCCGGCTACCAACGAGCCTTGGAGCAACAAGTACGAGACTGCCGACGACCTTATCAGGCTGTCCGCACAGTACTCCAAGTACGTCATCGATTCCGGTGAGTTCAAGCTCTACAACGGCGACTGGTCGGATCTCTTCCTGAGCAAGGAACTGAAGACCGACGAGGTGCTCTGGGGCCAGGTGTTCATCCTCGAGTCCAACGGACGCCACGCCTACACCCGCTACTTCAATTCTTCCACCCTCGGACAGCAGTATTCCGGCACCAAGCAGCTCCTGCACCACTTCCTGAATGCCGACGGCACCCCCATCGCCACCGACTACAAGACCATCAACCAGGAGTTCGAGGGCAGGGATCCCCGTCTTGCCAAGACCATCCTCAGCCCCGGTCATACCGTCACCGACCTCGACGGAATCAGCCAGGTGCCCCAGCCGATCAACTGCACTTTCTGCTGGACTGCCTACATGATCATCAAGTGGTGCATCCCCGACAAGAGCCACTGGCAGAACTCCGTGGACGAGAACTGCATCCCTCTCCTCCGTTATGCTGAGGTCCTCCTCAACTATGCTGAGGCGATGAATGAGCTCGGCCAGTTCACCGAAGGCATCTGGAACCAGACCGTCGGCGCAATACGCCAGAGGGCAGGTGTGAAGAGCATCTATCCTACCGCTCCCGATCCCTGGCTGAAGGAGTACTACACCAAGGATCTCACCAATCAGCACATCACCGACGGCAATGAGGCTGTGGC
The DNA here is from genome assembly GCA_902782225.1 of uncultured Bacteroidia bacterium. GTDB lineage: Bacteria > Bacteroidota > Bacteroidia > Bacteroidales > UBA932 > Cryptobacteroides. Next base: position 13,862 of record CACZMF010000001.1, read on the forward strand.
TCTCGAAATCCGCCGTGAGCGCGTGACCGAGCTGACCTACGAAGCCGGCCTTCGCCAGAGCGACCTCTATCGCTGGGGCATCGCCGACATCATTCCCCGCCGTGGCGGCAACGGTACCGGCTGGACCGGTATCTGGATGACCGAGAACGACGTGAAGAACGGCTTCGAGTTCAACGGAGTCAAGTACCTCATCAACGAGAGCGTCAAGAAGGCCTCCGAAACCGGCTATCCTGTCACTGGCACCAACAACAGCTGCTGGTCCCTCGAGAAGGCAGGCGACGGATACTTCCTCCAGTACAACTACAAGCTGAAGTGGGAAGACAGGATGTACTGCCGTCCTATCCCCAACACCGCCAAGGTCCTCAACCCCCAGCTGGGCGAGAACTACGGCTGGTAACAGTCTGAAGGATTTCCTTTGAACGGGAGGTCGGCACCGCGTGCCGGCCTCCTTTCATTTTATGCCTGCAGGAGGACGCTATTAATAAAAAAATATGTATCTTTGCTTGATTAAGAAGTATTCTTTACTGCTATGAAAGTTTATAGATTATTTGCTTTGGCTGCGCTTTTCGCATCCCTCTCGCTGGTCCCTTCCTGTAACCCGGTCAATCCCGACAACCCCGGCGGTGGCGGCGGCGGACAGCAGGAACTTCCCGTTGACCAGATCAACGGCACGACAATAGCCGACGGAATGAACGCCTGCGGCCTTGTCTCCGACGCCGCGACGGGCAAGGGAATCGCCGGCGTGCCCGTGACGGACGGTTATACCTATGTGGTGACAGACGCAAACGGTGTGTACCAGATGGCTGCAAACCGCTACACCCGCAATATCTACATCAGCGTGCCTTCGGAATACAAGATTCCCCTGGATGCGGCAACGCACCTGCCCCTGTTCTACTCCATGAAGGAATTCGACAAGAACAAGGTCAACCGCAACGACTTCAAGCTCGAGCCCCAGGCCGTCGAGGACAAGCTCACGATGATCATGATCGGCGATCCCCAGTGCCAGACTGCGGCCCAGATCACACGCTACAAGACGGAGACGGTCCCGGCCATGATCGCCACTATCAACGCCGGCCAGGCAGAAGGCCGCTATCCCAACGTCTATGGCATGACGCTCGGCGACATCACCTTCGACAGTACCAATCTCTGGGCTGACATGAAGGCCTCGATGTCCAACCTGAAGCTCCAGAACGGCGGCTGGTATCCTATCTTCCAGTGTATAGGCAACCACGACCACAACTCCCTCGAGAGCTCCAGCGACTATGCTGCCACAGGCAAGTACGTGGAGACTTTCGGCCCCACCGACTATTCCTTCAACCGCGGACAGGTCCACGTCATCGCGATGGACGACATCGTCTGCACCAAGGTGACCAACAATTCGTCCCCCAACCGTTACACCTGGAGCTACGAGGCCGGATTCAGCGACGTGCAGTACAAGTGGCTGCAGGACGACATTAATCACGTTGCAGGCAAGGAAAACAAGATAGTATTCCTCTGTATGCACATCCCCATGAGGGCCGGTTCTGCGTCCGGCGGCTCTTCGGTCAACAAGTCCCGCCACTATGCCGACGTGCTGAATCTGCTCAAGGGCTTCAAGGAGGCCCACATCATGATAGGGCACACCCACTATTCCCAGAACTATGTCCACACGGCCTACGTCTGCAAGGGCGGCAAGCCCATCTATGAGCACATCCACGGCGCCGCCTGCGGCGGATGGTGGAGCTGCGATTCCAACGTGACCGGAGAGCCCAACGGCTTCGCAGTCTATGAAATCGAAGGCAATACGGTCAAGAACTGGGTTGATATCGGCACGAAGCAAGACGCCAGCTACCAGATCCGTGTATATGACGGCAACCAGCTCTACAACGGCTCCAAGGGCTACGAGTACGCTTGGTACCGCTCATCCAACAAAGGCGGTTCTTCGAGCATAGTCGCTGTGGGAAACGCCAATCTCAAGGATGCCTTCGTGGCCGAGGTCTTCAACGACGACGACCTCTACTGGAAGCTGGAAATGTGGCAGGACGGAGCAAAGATAGGCGACTTCAAGAAGCTGGCCAACGGCTCCTGCTGCAATATCGCGCTTGCTGCTTATTTCTTCAACGAACTCGGCAAGAACACCGATTCCTGGACCAACAAGACGGCCAGCCACTACTGGTATTTCGTCCCGGCATCCAAGAATCCCGCATCCGAGAAGAATTGGGAAGTGCGCGCCACCCAGACCATTCCCACGAGCGGCCAGGTGAACACCTATTCCTGCACGGTAATGACAACCGACTATAGCCAATTCTGATGAAACTCACAAAACTTCTTATCGCAGCCGCAATCATCCTTGCGGCTGTTCTTTCCTGCGAAAAGGCAAAGCCTGAAAACTATGAGCCCGCCACTCTCGCCGGCACCTGGGTCATCTCGGCCCAGAGCAACGGCGACGCGTGGTCGGAGATGAAGATTTCCCAACTCTTCATTTTCGACGGTTCCGGCGGCTATGTCATCAAAAAACTGGGCTCTGATAAGCCTGTGACTTTCTATAACGGCCAGGTCTATGCCGAGGAATCCCAGTTTTCCCAGTTCGGAGCCAGACACTCTGTGACTGTCTCCGGCCAGAAATACCGTTTCGAGTCGATTGAGGGTGATTTCACTCTTGTGTCGTCCACATCGGACCTTATGACCTTCGACTATGCCGGTACCACTTCCGTAAAGGGCTACCGTATGGCAAGGGTGCAGAAATTCGCGGCCTCCACCGACCCGTCGGTGCCTGAGAAACCGGATGAACCCGAGCAGCCGGACGTGCCTCAGAAGCCTATGATCAACGGCACCGAGATATTGGAAGGCAACGACCTTGTGGGCCTTGTGTCCGACAAGTCCACGGGCAAGGGCATCCCGGGCGTAGTGGTCAGCGACGGCTATGACTGCGTGGTCACCGATGCAAACGGAGTGTACCAGTTCAAGTCCAACAGCCTCTCGCGTGTGATTTACTATTCCACACCTGCGGAGTACCAGGTTGCGACCGCCAATCCCAGCGTGCCGAATTTCTATAAGCCGATCTCTCCGGGCTCCGGGGTTGTCCGTACGGATTTCGACCTCGCGCCCCTACCCGGCGGGAAGGAGACCAGCTGGACATTCATCGGCATCGGCGACCCCCAGTGCGCAACGTCCAGCAACGCTTCCCGCTATGTCAGCGAGACCATTCCGGACATCAAGAAAACGCTCTCGGGGCGCAGCAGCGTCTATGCCATGACCCTCGGCGACATCGTGTTCGACAGCACCAACATGTGGCCCACGATGAAGGCTTCGATGTCTTCCGTCAGCACGGGTCCCTGGTACATCCCGTTCTTCCAGTGCCTGGGCAACCACGACCACGATTCGCTCAAGGCGGACACCGCGGACGACGCTATGGACGACTACAACGCCACTTCCACTTTCGTGGGTTACTTCGGCCCCACCGACTATTCCTTCAACAGGGGAGACGTGCACGTCATTGCCATGGATGACATCATCGTGACCAAGCAGGCCAGCTCTTCCAAGAGCAACGGCAAGACATGGAACTACTCCGGCGGCTTCACCGACAAACAGCTGAAGTGGCTCAAGAAAGACCTCGAGCTCGTGCCTGACAAGGAAAACAAGATGGTCTTTATCTGCTGCCACATCCCGTTCCGAGGCTCTTCGTCCCACCACTACATGGACGTGGCCAAGCTGTTGCTGAACTTCAAGGAAGCCCACATAATGATAGGCCACACCCACTATACCCAGAACTATGTCTACGACAGTGCAAGTTATAAGGCAAAGGGCGGCCTGTATCTGTATGAGCATATCCACGGCTCCGCCTGCGGCGCCTGGTGGACCAGTTCCAGCAGCTCCACGGTGACCGGCGAGCCCAACGGCTACACCATCTACGACATCGAGGGGGCGCATATCAAGGACTGGAGGTTCAAGGGCACCAACAAGGATGAGGATTTCCAGCTCCGCGTGTTCGATGGCAACGATATCTACTACCAGTCAAAGAGTTATCCCCTGAACTGGTACACCGCCTCGCAGAAGGCCGGCTCCGGCAGCATTACCGTGAAGGGAAGCGCCAACCTCCGCTACTGCTTCGTGGCCCAAGTGTTCAACGACGACGACACCTACTGGAGCGTGGAGCTCCGCAGGAAGAGTACCGGCGAGAAGATAGGCAGTTTCAAGCGCCTTGCCAACAAGACCTGCACCAACATTGCTGCCACCGCATATTATTTCAACGCGAAGGGCAAGAACTCCGACAGCTACTCATCGGTGACTGCAAGCCACTACTGGTATTACCTGCCCTCTTCGAAGGCTCCTGCAAATGAAAGTGACTGGGAGGTCGTGGCCACACAGAAGATTCCGGGCGGCGAGGTCACGCACAGCTACAAGTGTTCGCACCTGACCGTCGAGTCGGACTTCAACAAGGAGTTCTACTTCTGATACCTGATAATCCTGTGCAGCACTGAATAGGCGGTGCTGTCGGGGTGTACGCTTTCGGCGCGGGAAATCCAATTCCCGCGCTCGTCGTATTCGTAGTTGTAGTAGCGGCAGGGATACTGCTCGAGGTTGCTTGCCCATTCCATTTCGCCGATGGAATTCAGCAGGGTGCCGCGGCTCATTGTGGGAAGGCCCTTTTCGTTGTAGCTTATTTCGATTTCTAAATTGTCGCTCTTGATGCTTCGGGGCTTTTCTTCAGTGAGGAAAGTCACGTCGGCAGTGCCGAGCTGCTCGCCGTCGGGATTCGTGGAGACCTCCTTGTAGGTGTTGCCCTTGAAGGTCTTGGCGGTGGCGTAGGTGAATTCGCCCTCGTTGTAGTATTCGGTGCGGACTATGTGGCGGCCGTCGTTGGTGTGGACCCAACGGTGGACTTCCTGGTTGTTCATGCCGTACATGCGGCACTCCCGGATGAACTTGCCGTCGTATTCGTATTCGTAGCGCGCTTCGTCTTCAGAGTCCGAGTTGACTCCGGAAATCTGCACCAGGCGCCCCCGGGAGTCGTAGGAGTAGGTTTCCGTGTATCTGGGACTTAGGTCGAAATTCATGGTCTCGACCTGCAGGACCTGCCCGTCGGAGTTGAAGCGGACGGTGTAGGGGAATTCCAGGGTGTCGGACTGCAGGGTTATTTCTTCGGCCTTGCAGTTGAGGCCGTATTTGTCGAGGTCGGTCTTGACCTGTGAGCATGCGCACAGCAGGAGCGCTGCTGCGAAAAAGGTATTGATTTTCATTGTCCTAGTTGTTTAAGTGCTTGATCGAGTGTGATGGCTTCCGATATGTCGAAACCTCCGTTGCGGGTGCGCCTCAGCGACCCGAGGAAGGCGCCGCTGCCAAGGGCTTCGCCAAGGTCGCGGGCGAGGGCGCGGATGTAGGTGCCCTTGGAGCAGTCCACGCGTATGACGGCCTCCTTCAGGTCATAGCTCCGCACGTCGGCGAGGTTGATGCGGCCGCGCCCTTCCGTGGCGGCGATGGGCTCGGGGGCCTTGAAGTGCTCGCTGAAACTGACCAGCTGAAGGTCGTAGATGTTGATTCTGGATGACTGGAGAGCGTCTCCCGGGTCGAATGTCTCGCCGCGCTCCCGGGCCTCGCGAAGGAGCCGGCGGGCTGTCTCGTAGGCGCGCACGCCGTCCACGGATTTGGCGCTGAACAGGGGAGCGACCTGCTCCTGCTCTCCGGTGAAGGAGGGGAGTATGGCTTTTATCCGCTCTTCAGTGACGCCGTCCGCCGGGCACACGCGGTCTATTTCCTTTTCGAGGTCGTAGGAAGGGGTGGTGGCGCCGAAGCAGACTCCTGCGAGGTATTGCTTCGGCGAGGCCTGCAGCTGCTCGGCGCGGCGGGTGGCCGGCCCGATGCACACCAGCAGAATGCCGGTCGCCAGCGGGTCAAGCGTGCCGGCGTGGCCGACTTTGAGGTTCTTCTTGCCGAAGTGCCTGCAGGCGGCCCATTTGATCTTGCGGATCACGTCGGCCGAAGTCCAGCGGTACGGTTTGTCCACCGGCAGCACTATGCCGTCGGGATAGTCGGCTATGTCGTTGGAGAACACTATTTTACCGGAATCTTTTCGATGCGGCGGGCGTGACGGCCGCCTTCGAAGGGCGTGGCCAGCCACTCGCGCACCATGGACACGACCATCCGGTAGGAAGCGAAGCGGGCGGGCATCACGAGCACGTTGGCGTTGTTGTGGCCTTTCACCAGTTTTGCTATAGCCGTGTTCCAGGCGAGTCCGGCACGTATGCCCTGGTGCTTGTTGAGGGTGATGGCCATGCCGTTGCCGGTGCCGCAGATCGCTATGCCTTTCTCGACCTCGCCCTTCTCGACGGCGAGAGCCAGGGGATGGGCGAAATCGGCATAGTCACAGGAGTCGGGGGTGTCGGTGCCGAAATTCACGACTTCGTGGCCCTTTCCTTCGAGGTACTTGATGAGCTTGAACTTATATTCCACGCCTGCGTGGTCGTTACAGATTCCGATTTTCATATTTCTTCTTTGATGTTGTAGCTGTTGCGTTCAGGGGCCGAGCGGGCTATCATTTCGCCTATCAGGCCGGCGAGGAAGAGCATGACGCCGAGCACTACCGAGAGCAGGGCGAGGTAGAACAGCGGCTGGTCGGTCACGGCCCTGAACTTCAGTCCCTGGGCCTGGTGCACCAGCTTTGCCACTATGATCCACACGGTCATCACGAAGCCCACCAGGAACATCAGCAGGCCGCTGTAACCGAAAAAGTGCATGGGCTTCTTGCCGAAAGTGGAGAGGAACCACAGGCTCTGGAGGTCCAGGAAGCCGTTGATGAAGCGCTCCATGCCGAACTTGCTCTTTCCGTACTTGCGCTTCTCATGGTGTACTTCCTTTTCGCCTATGCGGGTGAAGCCGGCGTTCTTTGCGAGGTAGGGGATATAGCGGTGCATCTCGCCATAGACTTCGATGCTCTTGACCACATCCTTCCGGTACACCTTCAGGCCGCAGTTCATATCGTGGAGCTTGATGCCGGTTATACGCCGGGCGGTGCTGTTGTAGAGCTTGGAGGGCAGGTTCTTGGTCAGGGCGTTGTCTTTTCGGTGGCGCTTCCAGCCGCTGACAAGGTCGTAACCGTCTTCGATTATCATGCGGCGCATCTCCGGAAGTTCCTCCGGGGCGTCCTGCAGGTCGGCGTCCATAGTGGCCACGACTTCGCCACGGGCCTTCTCGAAACCGCAGAAAAGGGCGGCGGACTTGCCGTAATTGCGGCGGAAGCGTATGCCCTTGATCCTGGGGTCGGCGGCAGCGAGTTCGCGTATGCATTCCCAGGAACCGTCCGTGCTGCCGTCGTCGACCATCAATATCTCGAAACTCAGGGAATTATCCTCCATCACGCGCGCAATGCGCCTGGTCAGTTCCGGGAGAGATTCCCGCTCGTTGAGAAGGGGGACAACTATCGACAGATCCATATGCTAAATGTCTTTGGGCACGTCCCGGAACGGGTTGCGGGGCGGAATGTTGGCGGAAAATATGGCAGAGAGCACGGTGCCGAAAAGCCAGCACCACACCAGGTTCACGAAGAATGTGATGGTGGGGAGCTTCGGCACCATCTCGTCGATGGCATCCATCTGGTCGGAAGTGAAGGTGCCGGAATAGGCCTCGCGGACCATATCGATCGAAGACGTGAACATGTCCGGATTGATGAAGCTCACCCAGGCCAGGTAGAAGGCCGAATAGATGAGCGCTGAAAGAAGGGCCGTGGCGGTGCCGAAGCGGAAGGTGTCGCCGTTTGCGGCCTCCGGGTTGGAAGCTGCGAATTTCAGCATGAAAAACTTCATCAGGCGTATGCAGAGCACGAATTTGAACACCCAGAGCAGCAGGCTCAACACGTTGACGATCACTCCGATGGCTGGGCCTCCCTTAAGAAGGCCGAGGAGTATGGTGCAGAGCATGTAGCCGATAGAGACGCCACCCAGCACAAGACCGCTGCGGGCTGCGTCGTTCCAGATAATCTTTTGCTGTATCATACTACAAATATAGATATATTTTTGTAACTTTGCAGACTGCAAACCAAAACTAATTTATGTTGACAATAGCATTTACCGATGGAACCATCCGTCCCTGGGACGATGACGAGGCGAAACACATTTTCTGGCATTCTTCAGCCCACCTGATGGCCGAGGCTCTCGAGAGCCTCTATCCTGGCGTCAAGTTCGGCGTGGGCCCTGCCGTCGAGACAGGCTTCTACTACGACGTGGACCTGGGCGACAGGCAGATCAGCGAGGCCGACCTTGCAAAGGTCGAGGCCAAGATGATTGAGCTCGCCCGCACCAAGGAGACCTTCGAGCGCACCGAAGTCTCGAAGGCAGACGCACTTAAGTACTTCACCGAGAAGGGCGACCCCTACAAGGTCGAACTCATCCAGGACCTCGAGGACGGCACCATCACTTTCTATAAGAACGGATGCTTCACCGACCTCTGCCGCGGACCTCACGTCAAGCACGTCGACGACATCAAGGCAGTGAAACTCACCGCCATAGCCGGTGCCTACTGGAAAGGCGACCAGAACCGCCAGCAGCTCACCCGCATCTACGGCGTGACCTTCCCCAAGAAGTCCATGCTCGACGAGTACCTGCAGATGGTCGAGGAAGCCAAGAAGCGCGACCACCGCAAGCTCGGCAAGGAGATGGAACTCTTCACCTTCTCCGGACGCGTGGGTCTCGGGCTTCCCCTGTGGCTGCCCCGCGGCGCCGTGATGCGCAACATCCTCGAGAACTTCCTCCGCCGCAAGCAGGCCGAACTGGGCTACCTGCCCGTCGTGACCCCGCATATCGGCAGCAAGGAACTCTACGTGACTTCCGGCCACTATGCCAAATACGGAAAGGACTCGTTCCAGCCCATCCACACCCCCCAGGAGGGTGAGGAATACATGCTGAAGCCCATGAACTGCCCGCACCACTGCGAGATTTTCCGCAGCGCCCCCCGCTCCTACCGCGACCTGCCCCTCCGCTTTGCGGAATTCGGCACCGTGTATCGCTATGAGCAGAGCGGCGAGCTTCACGGACTGACCCGCGTGCGCGGCTTCACCCAGGACGACGCCCACCTTTTCTGCCGCCCGGACCAGCTCCAGGAAGAGTTCGAAAAGGTCATCGACCTGATCCTCTACGTCTTCAAGACCCTGAAGATGACCGACTACATGGCCCAGATATCCCTGCGCGACCCCAAGAACACCGAAAAGTACATCGGCTCCGACGAGAACTGGGAGAAAGCCGAGAAGGCCATCATCGACGCAGCTGAGAAGAAGGGCCTCAAGACCGTGGTCGAACTCGGCGAGGCCGCATTCTACGGTCCGAAGCTCGATTTCATGGTCAAGGACGCCATCGGCCGCAAGTGGCAGCTCGGCACCATCCAGGTGGACTACAACCTCCCCGAGCGCTTCGACCTCGAATTCACCGACGCCGACGGCAGCAAGCAGCGCCCCGTGATGATACACCGCGCCCCGTTCGGATCCCTCGAGCGTTTCACCGCCGTGGTGCTCGAGCACACCGCCGGACATCTGCCGGTATGGCTCTCTCCGGATCAGGTGAAAGTGCTGCCAATCAGCGAAAAATACGCAGATTATGCAGAAAAAGTTTGCAGTTTGCTGAAAAATTCCGATATTCGCGCTTCCATAGACTCTCGCAACGAGACGCTGGGCAAGAGAATCCGTGAGATTTCCCTTCTCCGCGTGCCTTTGATAGCGATTGTCGGTGAAAAAGAAGCCTCGGAAGGCACCGTCTCCGTGAGGAGGGAAGGTGTCGACCAGGGCACTATGACTGTCGAACAGTTTGTACAATATATTAATGCAGCGGTAGCTGAAGAATTAGCTTGATGGCAGGACCCTACAGACCCAAGCCGACCTTCAAACCGGGAGGTCGCCGTCCGGATCCTCGTCTTCAGAAGAAAGACGAGAACGAACTCAACATAAACGGGCAGATCACTGCTCCGCAGGTCAGACTCGTGGGAGACAATATCCCCGAGCCCGGCATCTGGCCTATTTCCAAGGCCCTTGAGCTTGCGGACAGTCTCGAACTGGATCTTGTGGAAATCAGCGCCAAGGCCGACCCGCCCGTGTGCAAGATACTCGACTACCAGAAGTATCTGTACCAGCAGCGCAAGAAGGCCAAGGAGATGAAGTCCAATGCGGCAAAGGTGGTCATCAAGGAGATCCGTTTCGGCCCCAACACCGACGAGCACGACTTCCAGTTCAAGCTCAAACACGCCGCAGAGTTCCTCCAGGAGGGCTCAAAGGTCAAGGCGTCCATATTCTTCCGCGGCCGTTCCATCATGTTCGCCGAGCAGGGCGAGAAGCAGCTCCTCCGCTTCGCAGTGGAGCTCGAACCCTACGGGCGGGCCGAAAACATGCCGACTCTTGAGGGCAAGCGAATGACAATGATGCTTGCACCCATCAAGAAAAAATAAATTATTAACAATTAATCATCAACAACAATGGCAAAGCTTAAGACCAATTCCGGTGCCAAAAAGCGTTTCACGCTTACCGGATCGGGAAAAATCAAGAGGAAGCACGCTTACCACAGCCACATCCTCACCAAGAAGACCAAGAAACGCAAGAGAAATCTTGACCACTTCGCCCTCCTCGAGAAGGCTGACCTGGTGCGTGTAAAAGAAATGTTGGTTCTCTAAAAGTATTGAATTATGCCTAGATCAGTCAACTCAGTCGCCTCAAGGGCGCGCCGCAAGAAGATTCTCAAGAGAACCCGCGGTAATTTCCTGTCAAGGAAGAATGTCTGGACAGTAGCGAAGAACACCTACGAGAAAGGTCTCACCTATGCGTATCGTGACCGCAGGACCAAGAAGCGCAATTTCCGCGCCCTCTGGATCCAGCGTATCAATGCCGCCGCCCGCCAGTACGGAATTTCCTATTCCCAGTTCATGGGCAAGCTCAATGCGCAGAACATCGGCCTGAACCGCAAAGTCCTCGCCGACCTCGCAATGAACAACCCCCAGGCATTCGAAGCTATCATCAATTCTGTAAAATAAGGTAAGAAGTGAGCAGGAGGAAGAGGTTCCGTACCAAGAGCAAGTTCTTGAACTGGATACTTGACTGGGTGGATGCCATACTGTTCGCAGTCGTGGTCGTCACGCTCATCAACGTGTTCTGGTTCCAGTCCTTCAAGATCCCTTCCTCATCGATGGAGAGCAGCCTCTACACCGGAGACCATCTCTTCGTCAGCAAATTGACATATGGAGCGAGGCTCCCGATGACCCCCCTGACCATCCCGTTCACGCACAACGTCATCGGCGGAAAGGAATCCTATTCCACTTCCGTCAGCTGGAAATACAAGCGTCTTCCGGGTTTCAGGGATGTCCGCAAGGGAGACTACGTCGTGTTCGGCTTCCCCAACGGCGACACCGTCCTGACCAAAGCCCCGGTAGAAGACTACCACACGCTTGTCAGGTTCCTCGGACGCGAAGCGGCCATCAAGGCCTATGGTCCCGTGATCGTACGGCCCATGGACAAGAAAGACCACTACGTCAAGAGGTGCGTTGCCACGGCTGGCGACACTCTTGAAGTGCGCGACGGCCTCGTGTGGGTGAACGGTGAGCAGCAGACGGTCTGGCCCGGCATCCAGCTCAGCTACAAGGTCACGACGACCGGCAGGGAATTCAATCCCAAGGTCATCGACCAGCTCGGGCTGAACGTCAGGGAACTTTTCTTCTCACCGGCGCTTCCGGGATATCCCGAAATGCCTCTCACGGCAGAAATGCTCGAGAAGGTGAAGTCGATGAAGAACGTGGTTTCCGTGGAGCCCGTGCTGCAGGCCGAGTCTTCGGACTACAGGGAGATTTTCCCCTTCTCGCCCGCCTACAGCTGGTCCCGCGACAGCTTCGGCCCCCTCTGGATCCCTGCCAAAGGCACCACCGTGGAGCTGACCGCCGCCAACCTGCCCCTCTACGAACGGATTATCCGCGACTATGAGCACTCCGATGTCGAAGCAGCCCTTTCCGCCGGCTCATATACCTTCAAACAGGATTATTACTTTATGATGGGAGACAACAGGCACAATTCGCTCGATTCGAGATATTGGGGCTTTGTTCCTGAAGATCACATAGTCGGAAGACCGAGCGTGATCTGGCTCTCCACCGACGCGGGACGGAAATTCCCGTCAAATATAAGATGGAAGCGATTCCTCAAATTTCTGTAGTTTCCGATTTGGAAATCCAAGAAAATAGAGCGATATTTGCGGTCCTTTTAAAGAAAACAATAAAAATCAGATAGTTATGGCAAAAGTTTGTCAAGTGACAGGAAGGAAAAGGATGAAAGGCAACAACGTTGCCCATTCCAAGCTCCGCACCAAGCGCGACTTCTCCCTCAACCTCAAGAACAAGAGGTTCTGGAGCGAGGAGGAGCAGAGATACATTACCCTCAAAGTATCCTGCAAGGGTATGAGGATCATTGAAAAGAACGGTCTCGAAGCAACGCTTCGCGACGCTCAGAAGAAAGGATTGATTAACCTTGTTTAATTTTTAGAACTATGGCAAAGAAAGCAAAAGGAAACAGGGTGCAGGTCATCCTTGAGTGTACCGAGCAGAAGGCGAGCGGCGTACCGGGCATCTCCCGCTACATCACCACCAAGAACAAGAAGAACACTCCCGAGCGTCTCGAGCGCAAGAAGTACAACCCGTACCTGAAGAAGGTTACTGTTCATCGTGAAATCAAATAATTAGAGGAGAATAAATTATGGCAAAGAAAGCCGTTGCAACATTCGCAGCCAAGGCCGGTGCTAAGAGCATGGTCAAGTGCATCCGTATGGAGAAATCTCCCAAGACCGGCGCCTACGTTTTCACCGAGCAGCTCGTAGAGGCCGAGAAAGCCAAGGACTTCTTCACCAACAAGAAGTAAGTTTCTGGGTAACAGATAAAAAAAGACCGGAGTCCTAAGCTCCGGTCTTTTTTTATCGCAATGTGTATCGATGCGTCAGCTCCTCTGAGCTCCCGGCGTAGAAATCCACATAGACATTCGGACCGTCCACGATGAGTTTGTAGGATCCGGCCGACAGGGCCATCGAGTACTGTTGAATCCCTTCCCTGTATTCGGCGAACAGGGCCTGGTTGGCCTCTGTCTTCAGTTCGGGCTTCGCGTTGAACAGCAGGGTGCCGTACTGTTCTGCGCCGCCAGCGATTTCGTTGAATGATCCAAGCCTGTCGTTGGACCACACGCTGCTCATCGTCATCTGCGTGATGCGGCCGCCGTCGCCCCGCCAGTCGAGGAACTCGGTGGCGTGGGTGTGGCCGCACAGGACAATGACTTCATTTTCTGCAAGCAGCTTGCGCATCTGCCTGCGCTCGGCGGCGTGGGTGTCATTGCGGTTGCCAAGCAGGAACCACCAGAAGTATTTTGCGTCGTCGTAGGGAAAGACGGGAGAGTGAGACACCAGGAAGATGTGCCTGGACCCCTTCGCCTCTGCAATCAGCCTTTCGATCCGGGCAATGTCTGGCTTAGTGAATTTTATCACCACGAAGGCATCGGGCCCCACCCGGAAGAGGAAGTCGCTGCCGGTGATTTCCTGCCCCAGTTCCCTGGAGAGGCGGGCGGGCATATATGACGTGTAGGCCCTGGTGGCCACTGCATCGTCGTTGCCCCGGAGGTCGTGGTTGCCGGCCACGGTCACGAACGGCAGGCCGGGCGCAAGATCGGCCTTGAAGAGATTCATGGCGTCTTCCAGGAAGCGGACGTGGGTGGCGGAGTCTGGAGTGTCGCCCTGGATGAGGTCACCCATCTGGAGCACGAATTCCGTATCCGGTCCCACCAGGCGTGAAGCCCTCTCGATCAGCCTCTTGCTGTTCCCCTGCCACATCTTTCCGTTGCGCACGAACTCCTTGCGGTGCAGCGCTTCGCGTTTGGGATCGGGGTCGGTGTAGCCCGTGTGGTATACCGAAGGGTCGGGGGCATCGTAGTGGGTGTCGCCGAGAATCACCACCGAATAGTTGCCGCCGCAGGCCGTTGGTGCTTGTGCTGCGGCGAGGAAACTCATCGCCGCAAAGCCTAAACTGATAGCAATTAATGCTATATGGAATGATTTTTTGCTCATAATTAAACGTAAAATTAGCAAAAAACAAATCTATATGCTATATTTGTACTAATAAATAATCATTAGTAATGAAAAAGTCTTTATTTATCCTCCTTCTGGCGGTCCTTGCTTTTGGCGCCACCAGTTGCTCCTCTTCCATTAAGTCCATGAAGGAGCCCCTCTCTTACATCGAGCTCAACTCCCACGACTACACCCTCTCCGACATCAAGACCGGTGAGGCAACCGTCGTCCGCGTACTTGGTATCGACTGGGAACGTCTGTTCAACGTCAAGGCCGGTTTCGTCACCGCCCCCATCATCGGTATCCCCGTGAGCAACAGCCAGATGTATGCTGTCTATGACCTTCTTGAGAAGAATCCCGGATATGATTTCGTGATGTATCCCCAGGTCCTCGACCACACCACCGGATTCCCTGGAATCTACACCAAGACCGAAATCAAGGTTACTGCCCGCCTGGGCAAGCTCAAATAAGAGCATCCAAGTTTCAGATAAAAATACCCCGGCCTTTCGAAAGGCCGGGGTATCTTTTTCTATGCTGCTTCTCTGCTAGAAGTAGCTCACGGTCTTCTGTTCGATGGCGCTCATAAGGCTGTTGCCCAGACGGCTCACGCCGAAACGGAAGCGCTCCCTGCAGAGCCAGTCGCGGCCGAGGATATTAGACACGATGCAGTAGTAGCAGAGGGCGTCTTTGGCGGTGGAGATGCCGCCGGCAGCCTTGAAGCCGACCTTGCGGCCGCTGACCTCGTAGTAGCGGCGGATGGCTTCGCACATCACCCATGCGGCCACGGGAGTGGCGTTGACGTCCACTTTGCCGGTGGAAGTCTTGATGAAGTCGGCTCCTGCCTCCATGGCGAGGAATGATGCCTCGGCAATGTTCCTGGGAGTCACCAGCAGGCCGGTTTCAAGAATCACCTTGAGCACGACGCGGCGTTCCAGGGCAGCCGCAGCCTTGTCGATGGCGTTCTTCATGGCCACGATTTCTTCGAAGGCACGGGCCTTGTCGCCGGCGAGGAACGCGTTGAGTGCCAGCACTATGTCGATTTCGTCGGCTCCGCCCTGCACGGCCAGTTCACATTCGCGCACCTTCACTTCGAGGAAGCTCTGGGCAGACGGGAAGCAGCTGGCGACGGTGGTCACGTGGACTTCCGGATCTGCCTTGGCGTCGCGCACTGTGGTGGCGAAGTTGGGGTAGACGCAGATGGATGCCGGGGCAGGGTAGTCGGGGAATGACTCCGGCAGTTTGTTGACCTTTTCCACGAGCTTGATGACCGAATCGTCGGTGTCTTTGGGGCTCAGGGTGGTCAGGTCCATTATAGAGAAGCACTGCTTCAGCACTTCCGGCGAGCAAAGGTTGTCGAGATTGTCGGCCACAGCTTTGATGCCGGCGGCAATCTTTTCTTCGTCGGGGGTGTACCCGTATTTATCCAAATAATCCATATTGTGGTTTTTTTTAATGGTTGTTCTTTATCAGTTTCTTCCGTTTCGGGATTCCTCGTGAGATAATCTTCAGGCTGTCCCTGCGGAGGGAATCTACCCGGATGGAATCGCGGCGCAGCGAATCCAGGCGCAGGGAATCCCGGATCAGGGAATCCCGACGCACGGAATCGGCGAAGGCCTGCTTGAGTGAATCCTTGTAGGCGGAGCGCCAGATGATGGTATCTGCCTTGAAGTTCTTTACCGAGTAGCCCTTGATCGATGCGTTGAAATCCCTGATTCTCTCCTGCTCCTCTATCCTTCGGCGGTAGATGTCGCGCTTGTCCCGGAGTTTGTTGGCGGCGTCGCGGAACACCTTGGAGAACTTTTCCGGGTCCTCGAGGTAGTGGCGCACGCTTGCGTCGTAGTCTTCGAAACTGTAGCCGTAGCGCTTGAAGATGGGGTCGTAGAACAGCGTCGTGTCCGCCCTTGAGCGCTCGGTCTTATGGTCGTTGAGCCACTGGTCGGCAAGGAACATTTCAGCGTAGATGTCCGTCAGTACCCTTCTGGGTATGATGCGCGGCCGCCCTGCGCACGAAGCGAAGAGGCCCGCAAGCACCAGAAGGAGCAATATGTGACGGAAGCTGCGCATTATCTGAGTTCGGCCCCGAAATCGCTGCGGAACATCTGCAGGAGCCTGTCCATCAGGCGTTCGGTATCCTGGTCGGTGAGTGTCTTCTCATCGTCGCGTATCACGAAGCTGAGGGCGTACTGCTTCTTGCCGGCGGGTATCTTGTCGCCGCGGTAGACGTCGAACAGGCCCACCTGGCGGAGCAGTTTGCGGGCCTGCTTGAATGCGGCGGCGCGCAGGTCTGCATAGCTGACGTTTTCGTCCAGCAGCAGGGCAAGGTCGCGGCGCACTTCGGGGAACTTGGGCATTTCCTTGAAGGCAACCTTGTCGCGCTTGACTATCTCGAGCAGGGCCGGCCAGCTGATTTCGGCGGCGACCACCTGCTGCTTGATGCCGAAGGTGCGGCAGAGGGCCGGATTGACGATGCCCATGGTCAGCAGGGTCTGGTTCTTGCCCGGAAGCTTGCAGCATACGCCGTCGGAGAAGATGTCCGAGGGAGCGGCCTCTGCCTGGAGCTGGTAGAGGTCGGCGCCGTAGCGCTTGAGCAGCAGCTCCACGTAACCCTTGAGCTGGAAGTAGTCGCTCTTTGCAGGAGCGGCCTTCCAGGATTTCTCCGGAGTGCCGGACAGGGCGAGGCAGAAGCAGCCGTGTTCCTCATAGGAAGAGAGCTGCGTCGGGTCGGCATCCGGGGTCCTGCGGTACACGTTGCCGTATTCGAAGGTCTTCAGGGAATAGACCTGGCGGTTCACGTTGTAGGCCACCACCTCGAGCGCGCCGGGAATGAGGCTCTGGCGCATCACGTTGAGGTCCTGGCTGAGGGGATTGACTATCTCCACGCACGCCGCGGCAGGGAAGGAGCTCAGGCGGGAGTAGTAGTCCTTCTTTGTCAGGGAATTGTTCATTATTTCGGTGAACCCGTTGGCTGCCAGGAAGTTGGATATGCTGTTGCGCACGGCTTCCGGGTCGGGGACAGGGGAGGGGGCCACCGACATCTTCATGTGGTGCGGCAGGTCGATGTTGTTGTAGCCGTAGATGCGGAGGATTTCTTCCACCACGTCGCACTCGCGGCTGACGTCCACCATGTAGGAGGGTGCGAGCACCACGGCGCGGTTGCCGCTGCGCTCCACGAATTCGTAGCGCAGGGCTTCGAGGATGCAGAGCATGGAGCCGTCGTCGATGTCCTTGCCCACGAAGCGGCGGATACGGTCGAAATCGAGTTTGATGCGCTTGCGGGCGGGCATTTCCGGGCAGCACTGCTGTATGCTTCCGACCACGGTGCCGCCTGCGCATTCGCGTATGAGCTGCACGGCACGCTTCAGGGAATACAGGGGCATTCCGGGGTCGCATCCGCGCTCATAGCGGAAGGAGGCGTCGGTCTGGAGACCCTGGCTCTTGGACGTCCTGCGTATGGACGAAGGGTCGAAGTAGGCGCTTTCGATGAACACGTCTACAGTTTCCGCGGTCACGCCGCTGTCTTCGCCGCCGAACACGCCTGCGATGCACATGGGGCCCACTGTGTCGGCTATGACCATGTCGCTAGAGTGCAGCTTGCGTTCCACTCCGTCGAGGGTGCGGATAATCTCGCCTTCGGAGGCGCGCCGCACTATGACACGGCCTCCGCGGATCTTGCCGGCGTCGAAGGTGTGGAGGGGCTGTCCGAGCTCGAAGAGTATGTAGTTGGAAATGTCCACGATGTTGTTGATGGGATGGCTGCCTATGCTCAGGAGGCGCTTCTGGAGCCATTCGGGCGAAGGGCCGACCTTGATGCCGCGCATGGTCACTCCGGTGTAGCGGGGGGCGCCGTCAGGGGCGGATACTTCGACGGGAATGCCGGGGGATGCCGGGTCGTCGACGAGGCCGCCCAGGTCGGGGTCGTTGCCGGGCAGGCACTCGGGGAGCGGGGCTGCAAGCTCGCAGGGTATGCCGTTGAACCTGCACCAGGCGTAGAGGTCGCGCGCCACACCCCAGTGGGAGGCAGCGTCCACGCGGTTGGCCGTGATTTCATATTCGATCACGGCTTCGGTCTTGAGGTGCAGGAACTCTTTGGCGGGAGTCCCGACCACGGCATCTTCCGGGAGCACCATGATGCCCTCGTGGGAGGAGCCGATGCCGAGTTCGTCTTCGGCGCAGATCATGCCGAAGGATTCGACTCCGCGTATCTTGGATTTCTTGATCTTGAAGTCTCCGGGGAGCACGGTGCCTATGCGGGCAAACAGGACCTTCTGGCCGGCCGCCACGTTGGGAGCGCCGCAGACCACCGTCAGGGGCTCGGGAGTGCCGTCGTCCACTTTTGTGATGTGGAGGTGGTCGCTGTCGGGATGGGGCTCGCATTCAAGCACTTTCGCCACCACCACGCCGGCGAGTCCGCCGGGTATCTCTTCGCTTTCCTCGACTCCGTCCACTTCTATGCCGATGGAGGTCATCGCCTCCGCCACCTGGGCGGGAGAGAGCTCACACTTCAGGTAATCCTTCAACCAACTGTAACTGAGTTTCATATATCTTCCGGTTTAAAAAGGGCCTCGACAAATGACTGCTTGTCGAAAGGCCGTATGTCTTCTATCTTTTCTCCCACGCCAATGAAGCGCACGGGTATGCCGAAACGGTCGGATACGCCCACCACCACGCCGCCTTTGGCTGTGCCGTCGAGCTTTGTGACCACCAGGCCGGTGATGTCGGTGGCGCGTGCGAACTCCTTGGCCTGCGCGAAGGCGTTCTGTCCGGTGCTGGCGTCCAGCACGAGCAGCACCTCCGACGGGGCCTCGGGCAGCACCTTGCGCACGGAATTGCGTATCTTGGTGAGCTCGTTCATCAGGTCGACGCGGTTGTGGAGGCGGCCGGCGGTGTCGATGAGCACTATGTCCGAGCCGCGGGCTACGGCGGCCTTGACGGTGTCGTAGGCCACGGCTGCCGGATCGGAACCCATCTGCTGCTTGACTATCTCCACCCCGGCGCGTTCCGCCCAGATCTCGATCTGGTCCACGGCGGCGGCCCTGAAGGTGTCGGCGGCTCCGAGCAGCACCTTTTTGCCCTGGCCCTTCCAGTACCTGGCCAGCTTCCCGATGGTCGTGGTCTTGCCCACGCCGTTGACTCCGACCACCAGTATCACATAAGGTTTCGTGCTGGTCTCCAGGGGTTTGGTGTCGGGGATCAGGGCGGCTATCTCTTCGCGGAGCATTCCGCGCAGCTCGTCCTGGCTCATATATTTGTCGCGGTCCACGCGCTCTTCGAGATTGTCGATGATCTTGAGCGTGGTGTCCACGCCCATGTCGGACTCGATGAGAGCTTCCTCGATGGCGTCGAGGGTGTCGTCATCGACTCTCGACTTACCGGCAATGGCCCTGCCTATCTTCTGAAAAAAACTGAATGCCATAATTCGCAAATATACGAAATTATATTCAAAAGTCTCAGAATTATATTATCTTCGCGCCGTTAAACCGCAACAATGGCACAAAACAGAAAATTCCATATCAGAAGGTCCACCATAGAAGCCGTAGTGTTCCTTGTCTTCCTGGTCGCCATTTTCGTTCCGCTCGGCGTCAAGATGGGCGGGAGCAACCTGATAAATACGATTATGAACACGGCCCACAGCCTGCTGCTCAACACCGTGTTCTATCTTATGGGCATCACCGTGCTGACCGGAGCGCTCTCTAAGCTGTTTTCCGAATTCGGGGTGGTGAGCACGCTGGAGCGTTTCCTGCGTCCCCTGATGAAGCCGCTCTACAACCTGCCCGGCGTGGCCGCCCTCGGCGCGCTTATGACCTTTCTGTCTGATAATCCGGCAATTATCGCTTTCGCAAAGGATAAGGAGTTCTCGTCATACTTCAAGAAGTACCAGCTGCTTTCGCTGACCAATTTCGGCACCGCCTTCGGCATGGGCTTCGTGGTGCTCGTGACGATGGCGAGCCTCGGCTATCTCGGCGGGGCGCTCGTGGGCTTTGCGGGAGCCGTCTGCGGTTCGATCATCTCCACCCGCATCATGCAGCGCAGCTGCCTGAAGGCCTTCCCGGAGCTTGAGGCGCCGGTTGCCGAAAAGGGCACGCGCACCGTGATTGAGGAAAAGAGCGATGAGCAGAAGAAGGACAGCGTGTTCATGCGTTTCCTGAATGCCGTGCTCGACGGCGGCAAGAACGGAGTCGAACTGGGCCTTGCCATCATTCCCGGCGTGCTGATCATCACCACCATGGTGATTCTTATCACCTTCGGGGCTGGCGCCGAGGGCTACACAGGCGCCGCCAACCAGGGCGTGCCTATCCTCCCGTGGCTTGCGGAGAAGATCCACTGGGTGTTCGAGTGGCTGTTCGGCTTCACCGATATGCGGCTTATCGCGTTCCCTATGACCGCGCTCGGAGCCGTGGGTGCGTCGCTGGGCCTGCTGCCGACCTTCAATGAGGCCGGCATCCTGGACGGCAACGCCATAGCCGTGTTCACCGCAATAGGCATGTGCTGGAGCGGATTCCTCTCCACCCACACTGCCATGCTGGACACCCTGGGCTACCGCAAGGCCATCTCCAAGGCCCTCGGCGCCCACACCATCGCCGGCCTCTGCGCCGGCATCATCGCCCACTTCCTGTATCTGGGAATCTCGCTGCTGTAAGGGGCGGAACCTGCCGTTTTTAGAGGTTAACCATCAATAATTCACGGGCAACTCGGTGAAGGCCTGATTCAATTCGCTTTGCTTGTGTGGTGGAAATATACGTATCGCCTCGCTTGTAGTGCCGCATAAGGCTGGGGGACAGGCCGATACTCTCTGCGAATCTGCTTACGTTCAGGAATCTGAAGGCATCAAATAGTGCAGAAATGTCATAAGTATACTCAAACTCCGGATCCTTCAATTCTTCTGGAATCTCTTGCCCAATTTGAGTATAAGTTTCCAGCACCTCATTAAAAGAATTCATTAAGTCTGCCTTGGCTTCTTCTACTGTTTTTCCTTCCCCGAGAATGGTAGACTTTGTGCTTGCTGTAAAAGCTCCAAACCCATTCTTGTCTTTCTCTATAACTACAGTTATCTTATTCATTATTAATCTGTTTTAATAGCTTTATCATAATTCCTGGCCTTACTTCCCTTGACCTGTGCCTTTCTATCTCCAAGGCAATGCCATTCTTAATGTAAATATCGTGTTTGCTACCGTGCCTGACGAACTTCCAGCCATTTTTTATAGCCATTTTTTCTAATTCTTTCCAAGTCATTTAAGTTTGGTTTTACAAATATATCACAAATTCGTGATATATCAAAGATAATGTGAAACAAAAAAAGAGTGGCTGCTGATTTAGCAACCACTCTCGTGCGCGGGATGAGACTCGAACTCACACAGGTTTTACCCCACTAGCTCCTGAAACTAGCGCGTCTACCATTTCGCCACCCGCGCTTCGGATTGGACTGCAAATATACAACTTTTTTAGAAAATGTATGATATTGTCAGAAGAATATCGTTCGGCAGCACAAAAAATCTTTCTCCTCCGTCGATGACCCTTCCGCATCTCAGGCATTCATAGGCGGTGTATTTGTCGTAACCGCCCCACAGCCCAATACCGATATCGAGGTTCAGGTGAGTGTTCAGCATAAAGGTGTAGCCTGCCGAGAGGCTTCCGCCGTAGCGGTCGCCCTCCGAGGCTGCGGGCGACTCGATGCCGCCCCTGTTGTACTCCTGCCACTTCAGCTTTCCGCCCATCCACCATCCGGAGTAGATGTGCCAGGGCCAGAAACGGGCGCCGGCTTCCAGGCTGCGCTGTTTGTCCGCCATTTCCTTTCCGCCCTCTCCCCAGCTGAAGGGGTTGTACTTGACCCCGGCGTTGAGGGTCCATTGCCTGGCAATTCCGCAGGACGCTTCCATATTCAACGTCCCAAAATCCAGATAGTCCAGCACGTTTGTGGTCACGGAAAAGTTTTGTGCCCAGACTGTCGCGCACAGGAATAGTCCTGCGGTAGCCAACAAGAAGTTCTTCATATTCTAAGTTTTATTCTCCGTATCTTGCAAATGCCTCGTTGATAACGCTCTTGAATGCGGGATAGTAGCTCAGCATCTTGTTCTGCAGCCCCTCGAGGTCCACCACGTCGGAGGTGAACACCGGAGCGATCTTCTCCAGCCCCAGGCCTCTCTCGTCGAGGTAGAGCAGTATCTGCGGGCTGAACCATGACGAAGTTCCGAACACCCCGCTGAAATCCGGGTAGCGCCTGCGGAAAAGGATGGTCTGGCAGTAAGCCGAATACATTCCGGCCACTTCGCAGTATCCGCTGTTCTCGTCGTCCCGGGAGCCGTAGAGGTTGACCAGCCCCGAACTGAACATGGACATCAGACTGTATTCCACCAGCACGCCCCACCATTTCTTGCCGACCTGCGAAAACAGCCCGGCCTTGGCGAACACGAGCAGCGCACGCTCATAGACTTCGGAGTATCCGTTGGTGTCGTGCAGTCCCAGGTAGACGTCGGGCTGCAGCAGTTTCACGAGTGGAATGTATTCCCCCAGCACCATCGAGAGGGGTTCATAGGTCTCGACTATGCAGCCCTGGTGCATCATCACGTTCATGCTCACGTCCAGAAGGGGCAAGTCCCAGATGCGCAGGTCCTTGGGAGGCAGCGGCAGGCTGCGTCCGGATTCGTTGCAGGCGGCGCAGTAGTCGAAGCCTGCGTTGTTGACCACGCAGCGGGTGAACAGCTTGCGGTCTGAATAATTGTCGATAAGTGCGTCGCATCCTTCTGCCGGGTGGCTTCCGAGAGTGGACACTGAAGCGGGTATCAGCACCAGGTTGATGCCCTGCTTGAAACCGTTGATGTTCTGGAACACCAGCCTGTAACGCAGCTTGGAAGAGAATTTGACTCCCATTTTATAGTAGCCCTCGTCGTCGGTGAATGTCACGGCGAACTTGACGAAGGAGTTGCAGCAGATCTTCACGCCCTTCACGCCTATGGGCTCATCGTCCAGGGCCGGGTCGCTGATCGTTATCCGGCCTTTCGGGTAGCTGCTTTCGGACGCTTTTGTGCCTTCGGGAAAGAGTTCGGCGTTGCCGGTGAGCCTGAAGGATTCGCGCTCCACTGCGTCCCAGTCGATGCCGTCGGATTTCGTGGCGGGGTTGTTTTCCGGCAGGAAACATTCATCTATACGCTCGTAGCGCACGCCCGCGGGGAATTCGAAGTCCACGGGCACCACTGCGTACTGCCAGGTGATGCTGCCGTCCGGAAGCATCGGATCGTGGTACCAGTCGCCGTCGCGCACTATCCTGTAGTCCAGAGGGTGGTCGGTCAGTTCGAGCCCGAGTTCCAGAAGCTGCTGCAGCTGCCCGTCGTCTTTCGGCAGGAAGCGCACGTAGAAGTCTGTGGGCTCGATGGTGGTGCGCGCATTCGGAGCTATGCTTTGCAGCGCTTTGGTCATGTTCCTTACGGAATAAGGGTCGTCCAGTTGCTCGCCGAGCACTATCTCGTCGTGGGAGAAGGACTCGTCTCCCTGGTAGGGTTTGTTCCACGAGCTGTATTCCTTCTGCGTGCAGGCGAGAAGCAGTGAAGCCGCGGAGAGGATAATCGCAATCTTTTTCATAGTCGGTCGTTTTTGTCTCGATGCAAAGGTGATACAAATTATCCATTTTAATTCCGTGTGCAACACTTATTTTCAAAATCGCGCTCCGGCGGCCCTGCAGGGGCGTTTGATATTTGCAGTTTCGCAAAAAACCGCGTCTTTTTTCGCCGCCCGCACGCAATTGTTGCGCAAAATTGCTATATTTATATCCCAAATACACGAAACTATGTACCAATATAAAGAAGTAGCGCCGGGCCGCTTCGTCCTCAGTCTTGACAACCATGTGGAGATAATGGAAGCAGTATCAGCGTTTTGCGTGGAGAAAGGCATACTGGCCGGAGTCATCTCAGGCATAGGCGCCGTCTGCGAAGCGACTTTCCGCTTCCTCGATCCCGCCACCAGGCAGTATGTGGACAAGACCTTTTCGGAGCAGATGGAGATCACGGGCCTTGAGGGCAACATCTCCCGCCGCCCCGATGACCCCGGCTCTCCGTATCTTCATATCCATGTCACTGCGGGGCGCAGGGACTACAGCTGCATCGGCGGGCACCTTCTGTGCGCCCGCATCAACGGCGCCTGCGAGCTCTTCGTGGAGGCATTCGACGCTGAAGTGGGCCGTCGCTTCGACCCCGAAACCGGTTTGAACCTTTATAAATTATAAACTATATGTCATTTGTGATGATAATCGAGCTGCTCATCGTGCTGGCGGCTCTTTATGTGGGCTCGCGCTACGGCAGTCTCGCCCTTGGCGCCATTTCCGGAATTGGTCTGGCAATTTTGGTGTTCGGCTTCGGCCTGACGCCCGGCACCCCTCCCACGGACGTCATATACATCATTATCGCGGCCGTCACCTGTGCCGGCACCCTGCAGGCTTCCGGCGGCATGGACTGGATGATACAGATTGCGGAAAAGATGCTGCGCAAGCATCCGGACCACATCACATTCCTGGGCCCTCTCGTGACCTTCTTCCTGACCGTGCTGGTGGGCACAGGCCACGTGGTGTACACTATCATGCCGATTATCTGCGACATAGCGCTTAAGAAGAACATACGTCCGGAGCGCCCCTGCGGCGTGGCGTCCGTGGCCTCGCAGGTGGGAATCACCTGTTCGCCGATTGCCGCGGCGGTGGTGGCTTTCGTGACCATTTCCAACGCCAACGGCTACATGGTGTCCATCCCGCAGGTGCTCATGGTCACGATTCCGGCGTGCCTGCTCGGCCTTATGTGCGCCGCGCTTGCCTCCTACAAGAGGGGCAAGGACCTGGACAAGGATCCCGAATTCCTGAAGAGGAAGTCCGATCCCGAAATGTACAAATATATGTACGGCAGCTCCGCCACCACCCTGGACAAGGTCATCACCAGGCCTGCCAAGGCTTCGGTCTTCATCTTCCTGGGGGCGCTCCTGATCATCGTGGGCTTCGCTTTCTTCCAGATGATCCACACCGCTGACGGACAGACGCTTGCAAAGGCTGTGAACCTGCCGAAAATGAATATCTGCATCCAGATCATCATGCTGATGGCCGCCGCCTGCAACATCATGTTCTGCAAGGCCTCCCCGAAGAAGGCCGTTGCCGGCGCCGTGTGGCAGTCGGGCATGGTGGCCGTGGTGGCGATCTACGGTATCGCCTGGCTCGCCGACACCTACTTCGGCAACTATATGGACGAGATGAAGCAGATGCTGGCCGGACTGGTCACCAGTTACCCCTGGAGCATCGCGTTCGTGTTCTTCCTGGTGTCGGTGCTGATCAATTCCCAGGGCGCCGTGGTCGTGGCTATGCTGCCTCTGGCCTATGAACTTGGCATTGCCGGCCCCGTGCTGCTCGGCGTGCTCCCCAGCGTCTATGGCTACTTCTTCATCCCGAACTACCCGTCCGACATCGCCACGGTCAACTTCGACCGTTCCGGCACCACGGTGATCGGCAAGTACCTGCTGAACCACAGCTTCATGATGCCTGGCCTTATCAGCGTCATCGTGGCCACCGTGGTCGGCTATCTCGTCACCAACGTCTTCTTCGCCGGCTACTTCGCCAGCTTCATCCAGTAGCGCCCCCGCCCTAGCCCGTCGGGCTGCAGGAACAGCCTCCCGCTACAAAATTTCTGCGCCTCCGCTTGAAATTTCAAGGTCGGCTGGCTCCTGCAGCCCGCCGTTCTTCTCCCGCCGTTCTTCTCCCGCTGGCATTCCGCCGTTTGCTTCTCCGCTGCCGTTCCGGGGACCGCCCCTCCGCCGCCTGTCCCTCCGCGACAGGACCCACAACGGTGCCAGAGTCCCATCATGGCAGGGAACTAGGCTCATTTCTCCTTCTTCCCCTCCGCGACGGGACCCACAGCGGTGCCAGAGTCCCGTCATGGCAGGGAACTAGGCTCATTTCTCCGTCTTCCTCTCCGCGACGGGAGCCACAGCGGTGCCAGAGTCCCGTCACCGCAGGGAAGGCAGTAGTATGGCGCGGGCCCCCCAATTGGCCGGCGCAGGTCCTGGGGCATCCCGGCGCAAGTCCTGGGGCATCCCGGCGCAAGTCCTGGGGCATTCTGGCGCAGGTCAGTTTTTTCCTGTAGGACCTGCGCCGCTGGAAAGCGTGGGTGTTGGATAGGCGGCGCAGGAGTCCCTTGAGAAAACGGACCTGCTCCGCCTGGCTGGAGGACCTGCGCCGCCTGGCTGGGGGATCTGCGCCGCACGAATATTGGCAAGAGGATGCCGGTCCTGCATGGGGAACAGAGGGATGCCGGTCCTGCCTGTGGGGGTGCAGGGGGATGGTGTGACCTGCACGGTGTGCCGTGCGGGACTGTTTCTATGCCGTTCCGGGACCGGAGGCCGAAGGCCGACAGAGGGGATAGCTGCGCCGCAGCGGAAGGGGAACCTTCCCCTTCTCCCCTGGGGGTGCAGGGGGATGGTGTGTCCTGCACGGTGTGCCGTGCGGGACTGTTTCTATGCCGGAACGGCATAGAAACAGTCCCGGGACCGGCTTCCGACATCGCTGCAAAACCCTAGAAAAACGCAGTTCAGTCTTCTTCCGGTCCCGGACTATTCAGAACGCCGCTCAAGGCAGCCGGGGGGAAAGTAGTCGGCAACGGGACCCGGACCTTGTCCTAAGCCCGTGCCCCGTCATTATAATAATAACCGCTCTTCGGCCCTGCGGAAACGCCTGAGCGCCTCCTCCCGGCCTACGAAACGCATTATATCAGCTATGCCAAGCCCGCTGGACGAGCCTGTGAGCGCAAGGCGGATGCAGTTCATCACCTTGCCCATCGGCCACTCCCTGTCACGGATGTAGCCTTCCATTTCTTCCGCGGAAGCGGTGGCATTCAGCGCTTCCCGCGCCATGTCCACGTTCTCGCTCTTCCAGAACTTCGCGGCATCCTTCTCGGCATACTCCTCAGGAGCCTTGAAAAGGTACCATGAAATGTCCCAGAAATCGGCCACGAAAGTGGCGCGCTCCTTGATCAGAGCCACGACTTCGCGCACCATATCCTTGTCGGCCTCCACTCCATGCTCCTTCAGAATGGGCATGAAAAGGCCGGTCAGTTCTTCGTCGGAACGCATGCGCAAGTACTCCTTGTTGAACCACTTGGCCTTGTCGGGATTGAATTTCGCCCCCGATTTGCCGACCTTCTCCAGCGAGAAGGCTTCGATGAGTTCGGACATGGAGAATATCTCCTGCTCGGTGCCGGGATTCCATCCCAGCATGGCCAGCAGGTTCACGAAGGCGTCGGGGAAATAACCGTCTTCACGGTAGCCCCTGGACACCTCTCCCGTTGGCGCCACCCACTTCAGGGGGAACACCGGGAAGCCCATCTTGTCGCCGTCGCGCTTGCTCAGCTTGCCGTTTCCGACGGGCTTGAGCAGAAGCGGAAGGTGGGCGAACTGAGGGCGCTCCCAGCCGAACGCCGCATAGAGCAGGTAGTGCAGGGGGAGCGACGGCAACCATTCCTCGCCGCGGATCACGTGGCTGATCTCCATCAGGTGGTCGTCCACGATGTTTGCAAGGTGGTAGGTCGGCAGCTCGTCGGCGCGTTTCCAGAGCACCTTGTCGTCAAGGGTGGAAGTGTTCACTTCGATGTGGCCGCGGATAAGGTCGTCCATCGCCACCACCTCGTCTTCCGGCATACGGAATCGGACGGTCCAGTCGCTGCGTTCGGAAAGCAGCTTCTCCACCTCGGCCGGCTCAAGGGTCAGCGAGTTGCGAAGGTCCTTGCGTGTGGCGGCATTGTAGATGAAGGTCTGCCCGGAAGCCTCGGCCTGCGCGCGGCACTTCTCCAGCTCTTCGGCGGTGTCGAAGGCGTAGTAGGCGAATCCGCCTGCCACGAGCTGCTCGGCATATTTGCGGTAGATGCCTTTGCGTTGCGACTGCCTGTAGGGGGCGTGCGGGTTGCGCTCGTCCGGCGTCTCGGCCAGCTTGCCGTTTTCGTCCAGGCCCTCGTCGGGCACTATTCCGCACCAGCGGAGGGATTCTATGATATACTCTTCCGCTCCGGGCACGAAACGGTGGGAGTCGGTGTCTTCTATACGGAGGATGAAATCCCCGCCTGCCTTCTTGGCAATAAGGTAGTTATACAGTGCCGTGCGCACACCTCCCATATGGAGGGGACCCGTCGGGGACGGGGCGAATCTTACTCTTGTCCTTTTCATGATCTGCGTATTGCCGGTATGTTTTCAAGGTCGGAAATCTGCTCGCCGGTGTGCACCAGCAGGGCGGGCTTTTTCTCGGGGTCGTAGCGGAAGGCGCGCTGGTTGTCGGTGGAACTGTAGCCTATCCTGGAGCCCACGGTGTCTTCTATCAGGCTGATGCCCTTGGTGCTTGCGGCCTCGTTCTTGTCGTAGGTGAAATTGCGGGTGATCATTATGTAGTTGCCCATGTCGCGGCGCGAACCCACGATGTCGATGAATTTCAGGCCTGTCACGATGGAGGTGATATGTATCTTGTCGCCCACGGCGGGGTCTTCGTCCCAGATGAGGCCGCGCTTGAAGTTGTTGGCGCCTCCGGTGTATTCGTCGATGCGGCGGTTGATTTCGGACATGTCGTCCATTGTGAGCCCCTGGTCGTTCTTGCCGCCGGTGATGTTGACCAGCACGTTCTTGGCCGTGGTCAGATCGAAATCGTTGAGCAGGGGAGACTCGAAGGCCTGGCTGACGGCGTCCTGGATGCGGTTGGGGCCCTCGCCCTCGCCGTAGCCCATGAGCGCCATACCGCTGTCCTTCATCATGGTCATCACATCTTCGAAGTCCACGTTGATGTAGCCCGGCTTCTGGATGATCTCGATGATGCCCCTGACGGCGGTGGTCAGCACCTCGTCCGCCTTGGGGAAAGCGTCGTGGGTCAGCTGGCCGCCGAAGTGGTCGTAGAGCTTCTCGTTGTTGATGATCAGCAGGGAATCCACGTTCTTTTCGAGCTCCTGGATGCCGTCGATGGCCCTGGACATGGCCCTGTCGCCTTCGTTCTTGAAGGGGAGGGTGACCACGGCCACCGTGAGGATGCCCTTCTCCTTTGCCATCTTGGCAATGATTGGAGCAGCGCCGGTGCCGGTGCCGCCGCCCATGCCGGCGGTGATGAAGAGCATGCGGGTGCCGGTGTCGATGATCTTCTTCTCGATCTCGGCCTGGCTGTCGAGTGCTGCGTTGCGTCCCTTGATGGGGTTGGTGCCAGCTCCCAGGCCCGCTCCCATCTGGATCTTCACGGGCACGGGACTGCATTCGAGCGCCTGCGAATCGGTGTTGCAGACCACGAAGCTGCACCCTTCGATGCCGGTGCGGTACATGTAGGAGACTGCGTTGCAGCCGCCGCCGCCGACGCCTATCACCTTGATTATCTGGTCGGAGCGTTTCCAGTCCTTGGGAGTGGTCTCCTCCAGGTCTATATTGAAATCCTCGAACATATCTTATTCCTTTCCTTCGTTGTTGTTGCCCATTTCATCGTAGAGTCCGCCCAGCACGCCGTCGAAGCCGTTCTCGAAGATGGTGCCCACCTTCTTCCAGAGCACCTGAAGTCCGCTGGGACCCTCCTTCGCCGGCTTCTGGACCTTGGGCGCCTTCTGGCCGCGGCTCCTGCCGGGAGTCTTGACTATCTTGGTCTTGACCACCTTTTCGAACTCGTCGTCGGTGAAGAGCTTGCCCTGTGGCTGCTGCTCAGTGCCGGGCTGCCCGACGGCCTCCTCCTTCTCCTCTGGCTTGTCTTCCTTGGTCTCGGCCACAGGGGCGACTGCAGATTCCTCGATGCAGTTGAGGTAGGGGTCGCTTGCCGCCTCCAGTATCATTCCCACCGAGGCGGAGGCTTCGGCTTCACCTATGCCGGGGCAGCCGTCGGAGCTGAATTTCCGGCTCAGGGGGAAGCCTATGCGCACGTTGTAGCCGGATTCCTCCTTGATCAGGTTGCCGAGGTTGGCAAGGTTGGCGCTGCCGCCCGTGAGGACGATACCGCAGCGCAGCCTGTCCGCGAATCCGCTTTCCTGGATAAGGTAGAGTATCGCAACGACTATTTCCCTGCACCTGCTGGTGATGATTTCCGAAAGGTACTTCACGCCCAGGTTCTCGTAGGAACCGTTTTCCTCGTCGTTGATCTGGATGATCTTGTCGCCCATCGTCTGGAGCTTTTCGGGCAGGCAGGCGCCGAATGCGAGCTTGATGTTCTCGGCGAGCACGTCGTCGAATGCGCATTCCAGGCGTATGTCGGTGGTCACGTTCTTGCCGCCGAAGGGAATGGCGGCGAAGTAGCGCATTATGCCGCCCTGGTAGATGGAGAGGGAGGTCACTCCGGCTCCCATCTCGATGAGGGCGACTCCGTTGGTCATCTCATCGTTTTTCAGCACGGCCTCGCCGACAGCGGAAGGAGTGAAAATGGCCTGGGCAAGCGCCACGCCGGCATCGTTGAGCATGATGTCGATGTTGCGCACGGCCTTCTTCGCTCCCACGAAGATCTTGAAATTGCCGGCCAGCGTGTCGCTGCACGTACCCACCACATCCTCGTCGGAGCCGATCACGTCGTCAGTCGAAAAAGACTGGGGCACTGCGCCGTAGATGAGCTCGTTGTTGCTGTCGTTCAGCGGATAGGTGTCGAGCGCTATGTTCTTGAGGGTGGAGATCTCTTCATCCTCGATGAGCTTGGAAGGATCGCTGCGCTTGATGCTGGCGCTGGCGGTCTCCTGGCGCACGTTGTAGCGGGGAAGTCCCACCACGACCTGCAGGATCTTTATCTGCAGCTCGTCCTCGGCTTCGGCAATGGCGGCGCGCAGGGGCGCAGCAGCCCTCTTCGGGTTGTACACGCAGTTGTAGCGCACGCCATCCGAAGGACGTTCCTTGTAGTAGATGATCTGGACGTTCTCGCCTATGACCTTCGCCACACACAGAGCGAGCTTCGAAGTGCCCAGGTCGACTGTCGCTATATATCTTTCCTGCATATGATTTGTTTGTTGTATTTCAAATTCACGCTTTTGTAGTATCCTTCGCCCTTCGAAGGAAGGATGTGGGAGTAGTATTTTGCCATCTTCCCGAATTTCTCGGGAATCGCATCCGGAAAACCTATGATGAACCTTTCCTTCCCGTCCACGGTCTTGAGCACCAGGTCTCCGCCGTCCTCCACGCTGATCTTCTCTATCCTGTCCTTCCAGGTTCTGGAGGAAGAGATGAATTCCAGCAGCCTGAGCACCCCGGAGGACCATTCCTCATATCCGCCGTCCTCGATTCCGGGCACGGCCCCTTCGATGACGGGCACCTCGGCGGTGTAGCTCTTGTGCAAGGGGAACACATAGCCCGTCCTGTCCATGTAGAATCCTTTCTCGCCCCTCTGGAAGCGCACCGCGGGCACCCTCTGGGACACGCTGACGTGCAGCACGCCGTCGGAGGTCGTCCACGCTTCGCTGTCCATCACCACGCTCTTCTCCTCCAGCATCTTCTCGATGCGCCCGAGGTCGAGGCTGTCGAGGCGCACGCCGATGTAGGGCCCGTACTTCTTGTCCAGGAAGCCCTTTATGTCCTCCGGCGTCACGAATTCGTAGCTCTCCCGTATCTGCACGTCGAGGGCGTTGCACAACTTGGCGGAGCGGCTGACGCGCGCGGCACCGGAGAGCAGCGCGAATGCGGCCGAGAGCAGCGCCAGGATGGCTACGAAGACGATATGCTTGCGGGTGATTTTCATTATCTTGCCTCCAGCATGCGGGTTATGGGTTCAACGAAACGGTCTATGTTGCCGGCCCCGAAAGTGGCGAGCACGTCGAGCGGCTTGTCTGCGAGCATGTCCATGAGTTCCTCCTTGCGGATGAGGACCTTGGAGGCTGCGGTCACGTCTTCGAATATCATTTCGGAAGTGACTCCGGGGATGGGCTCCTCGCGGGCGGGGTAGATGTCCAGGAGTATGAGTTCGTCCAGCGCGCTCAGCGCCTTTGCGAATTCGGGGGCGAAGTCGCGCGTGCGGGTGTAGAGGTGGGGCTGGAATATGCCCGTTATCTTGCGTCCGGGGAATATGCCGCGCAGGGAAGATATGGCGCTGGCAAGTTCTGCCGGGTGGTGGGCATAGTCGTCGATGTAGGCGAGGCCGGGCTTGTTGACGTGCTCGTCCAGACGGCGCTGCACGCCCTTGAAGCTACCGATCGCCTTGCGCATCTTCTGCCCGTCCACGCCGTAGCACAGGCACACTGCCGCCGCTGCGACGCTGTTCTCCACGTTGACCCAGCCGAGTGCGCCCACGCGTATGTCGTTCAGCACGCCGCCCGGGTACACCAGGTCGAAGGTGTAGTGGCCGTCGGCGCCGAGCCTGAGGTTGCTGCTGTGGAAGTCGGCACGCGGGTCGTCGAAGTGGTAGGTGTAGATGCGCGCACCGATCTGTCCCGGCTTTATGGGAAGCCCGTACTTGAGTATCAGTGTCTCATGGATCTGCGAGGCGAACTGGCGGAAGGCCTCGTGGACGTGGGCGAGGTCGCCGTAGATGTCGAGGTGGTCGGCGTCCATTGCAGTGATCACCGCGATGTCCGGGTGCAGCTGCAGGAACGAACGGTCGAATTCGTCGGCCTCGGCCACCACCACGGGGGTGCGGCTCATCAGGAGGTTGGAGCCGTAGTTCTTCGAAATGCCGCCAAGGAATGCCGAGCAGCCTTCGCCGCCTTCGGTGAGGATGTGGGCGATCAGCGTCGAGGTGGTAGTCTTGCCGTGGGTGCCGGCAACCGCGAGGCAGGCGAGTCCGGAAGTGATTTCGCCCAGGGCCCGGGAGCGCTTCACCACCTTGTAGCCCTTCTGCTGCACGAACTGCAGCTCTCCGAATTCTGCGGGCACGGCGGGGGTGTAGATGACCAGGGTGGATGCGATGTCGGCAGGCACCTTGGTGCAGTCGTCTTCGTAGTGGACGTCTATGCCTTCAGCCTGCAGGGCCGCGGTCAGGTCGGAAGGCGTGCGGTCATATCCGGACACCTCGAAGCCGCGGAACTTGTACCACCTTGCGATGGCGCTCATCCCTATTCCGCCTATTCCTATGAAATAGACATATTTAAGCTTTTCGTCCCTCATTTTGACAGAATCTTGTATATTTCATCTACTATAGTCTGCGCAGCGTCGGGCAGGGCCATTGCGGCTGCGTTCTTTTCCAGTTCTGCGATGCGTGCCGGGTAGTGGACAAGGTCCAGGGCTGTGGACAGGAGTTTTTCCTGCGCCTCGGCGTCCGGCACGATGAGTGCGGCGTTCCTGCGCACCAGCGCCATCGCGTTGTGGGTCTGGTGGTCTTCTGCCACATTGGGAGAAGGCACGAACACGGCGGCCTTGGAGGTGGCGCAGATCTCCGACACCGAAGAGGCGCCGCTGCGGCTCACGATCACGTCCGCCATGGCGTAGGCGAGGTCCATTCGCGAAATGAAATCGCTGTGGATCACTCCGGGCACCTTGCGGCCTTCCATGAAGGCGTCAATCCCGGCCTTGTAGTATTTCCCGCACTGCCAGAGCACCTCCACGTCCTCTCCGCCGGGGCATCCAGCCTCGATCCAGGCCTTCATGGCCTTGTTGAGCGTGCCGCTGCCGAGGCTTCCGCCCACGATGAGGATATGGCGCTTGGCGGGGTCGAATCCGTAGAATTCGAGCCCCTCGCGCTTCTCGGCTGCGGAGTAGGGATGCATCTCGGGGCGAATTGGGTTGCCGCTCAGGATGATCTTGTCGGCGGGGAAGAAACGCTCCATACCCTCGTAGGCCACGCATATGCTCTGCACCTTCCTGCCCAGCATCTTGTTGGTCAGTCCGGCAAAACCGTTCTGCTCCTGGATGAGGGAGGGGATGTGCATGCGGGTCGCGGCCATCAGCAGGGGAGCGCTGGCGTATCCGCCCACTCCGACTGCGATTTCGGGCTTGAATTCCTTGATGATGCGGCGCGCGCGGGCTATGCTCCCCACGAACTTGAACGGCACCTGGACGTCGTTTGCAAGATTGCGGAGCGTCAGCTGGCGCTGGAGTCCCACGATGGGAAGGCCTATGATACGGAAGCCCTCGCGCGGCACTTTCTCCATCTCCATCTTGCCCTGGGCGCCCACAAAGAGGATCTCGCTCTCAGGATTCACTTCCTTGAGCTTCCGGGCTATCGACACGGCCGGGAAAATGTGCCCGCCGGTGCCGCCGCCGCTGATGATTACCCTTAATTTCCTATACTCCATAGTCGTTCATTTCATCTGTAAGTTCTATTTCCTCCACCTCTTCAGGCGCCTGCCCGCTTTCGAATGCATCGAGGTCGTCAAGTCCCGCGCGGACATTCTCCTTGAGCTCTATCAGGGGCTGCGCGTCGCGCTGCTCCCGCTCTATCCTTCTCTGAGCTATCCGGCTGAAGGACAGGATGATGCCGAATGCCAGGCTGAAGCACAGGAAGGCGCTGTTGCCGTGGCTTATGAGCGGCAGGGTCTGGCCGGTCATGGGGCCGATGTCGGCGTTGACGAACATGTGCAGGAAAGCCTGTCCGGTGATCAGCAGGCACAGGCCGGCCACGCTGATCTTCGCATAGAGGTCCTTTCCGCAGTTGCGCACTATGATGGACGCCCTCGCCAGCAGCGACACATAAAGGAAAATCACGATCAGCCCTCCCCACAGTCCGTATTCCTCTATGATGAAGCTGTACATGTAGTCTTCCGAAATGTCCGGCACCACATAGCGCTGCGTGCTCTGGCCGGGACCCTTTCCCAGCACTCCGCCCTCCTTGATGGCGATTTTCGCGCTGTAGGGCTGGCGTATCTTGTCCAGGGCCTTGTAGTATTCGTCGGAACCGGGACGGGCTTCGATGACCTTCTGCTCCCAGTTTTCGTCGTCGCTGATGCGGCTGATTGCCGTGCCGATGCGGTACATCACTTTGTGGTCGCTTATCTCGTAGATGCCCCAGCATGCCGCCAGGATCACCACGGCGGCTGCGCCCAGGATGGCCATGTCGCGCAGGTTGCCGCCGCCCAGCAGTATCACGATGAACATGATGCCGCCGATAAACAGCGCGGCCGAGTTGCTGCCCGGAATGATCATGATGATGGTCAGGAGGAACGGCGCGTAGATGTAGGCGATCTTCTTCCAGATATCCTTCGCGGGCCATTTCAGCTCCTTCTTCTTGATTGCGTCCAGGGCCCAGGCGAGGTACATCACCATAGCCACCTTGACCACTTCGAACACGTGGACCTGGAAGCCGGCGACCTGCAGGATACGGCGGGCGCCGTTGATCTCGATGGAACGGAGGAATGGCAGGTTGACCTTGCTCAGGAGCAGCGCCAGAAGCGCGAACGAGAACAAGAATCCCCACTTCGAGAGCCGGCGGAAGAACTTGATGCTCTTTATGTTGTAGCACACGATGATGAGGGCGAGGCCGCCCAGCACCACCAGCAGCTGGCTGCGGACAATGTCGATACGGGTCTGGGTCCCTTCCAGAAGGCGGGACGTCGACGAGAAGATGCACACGATGGAGAACAGGATCAGCATCAGGACGATGATCCAGACCACCTTGTCACCTTCGATACGGTCGAAGAAGTTCCAGACTGTACGTTTCTTGTCCGACATATTCTTACAGTTTCCTTACTGCGTCCTTGAATTTCTTTCCACGGTCCTCATAGTTCTCGAAGAGGTCGAAGCTTGCGCAGCAGGGGCTGAGCAGCACCACGTCTCCGGGACTTGCAAGGCGGCTGGACACCTGCACGGCCTCTTCGGCGCTGAGCGTATCCACCATGTTCTCCTTGCCCACGATACCTTCGAATGCCGCGTGGATCTTGCTGTTGTCCACGCCCAGGCACACGATGGCCTTCACTTTTTCGCGCACCAGGTCGAAGAGCACGCTGTAGTCGTTGCCCTTGTCGGTGCCGCCCACGATCCACACCACCGGACGGGTCTGGCATTCGAGTGCATACCAGGCGGAGTCGATGTTGGTGGCTTTGGAATCGTTGATGTACATGACGTCGCGGATGCTGAGCACGGGCTCCAGGCGGTGTTCGATGGGGGAGAAGCTCTTCAGCGAGTTGCGTATCACCTCATCCTCGATGCCGGAGGCCTTTGCGGCCAGCGCCGCGGCCATTGAATTGTAGATATTGTGCCTGCCTCCGAGAGCCAGCTCGCGGAGGTAGATTTCACTTTCGCTCTGCTCGTAGCGGACCACGATGCGGTTGCCGTCCACCCAGGCGCCCTGCTTGAAGTCTTTCTTCTCCTGGGAGAAGGGGAGCATCTTGGCGTGCAGCACTATCTTGCTGAGGTGCTCGATGGTGATGGCGTCGTCGGAGTCGAAGATGAAGCAGTCCTCGGGACGGAGGTTGCGCACGATCTTGAATTTCGCCCGCACGTAGTTCTCCATTTTGTGGTCGTAGCGGTCGAGATGGTCGGGGGTGATGTTGGTGATGATGGCGATGTCCGGCCTGAAATCGTAGGTGTCGTCCAGCTGGAAGCTGCTGATTTCCAGCACGTAGTAGTCGTGCTTCTCGGTGGCCACCTGGAGGGCGTAACTCTTGCCGATGTTGCCGCCCAGGCCCACGTTGAGTCCGGCTTCCTTGAGCAGGTAGTGGATCAGGGAAGTGGTGGTGGTCTTTCCGTTGGAGCCGGTTATGCAGATCTTCCTGGCGCTGTCGTAGCGCGAGGCGAACTCGATCTCGGACACGATGTGGGTGCCCTGGGCCGCGAGAGCCTTCACCATGGGGGCGGTGGAGGGTATGCCGGGGCTCTTGACCACCTCGTCGGCGTTGAGGATCAGACCGGCCGTGTGGCCTCCCTGCTCGAAGGGTATGTCCCAGTCGCGCAGCATCTTTGCATATTCGTCCTTTATGCTTCCGTTGTCGGACAGGAACACGTCGAAACCTTTGACTTTTGCGAGCACTGCGGCACCGACGCCGCTTTCAGCTCCACCTAAAACAACTACTCTTGCCATCTCTTATCTTATCTTTAGTACCGCCAATGTCGATACGGCCAGTATTACTCCTATGATCCAGAAGCGTGTCACGATGCGCGGCTCCGGGATTCCTTTTTTCTGATAGTGGTGGTGAAGGGGAGCCATCAGGAACACCCTGCGTCCCTCTCCGTATTTCTTCTTCGTGTGTTTGAAATATGTGCGCTGTATGATCACCGACAGGCTTTCCATCAGGAAGATGCCGCACAGGAGAGGGAGTATGAGCTCCTTGCGGATGAGCACTGCGCTCACTCCGATGATGCCGCCGATGGTGAGGCTTCCCGAGTCGCCCATGAACACCTGGGCGGGGAATGTGTTGTACCAGAGGAAGCCTATGAGGGCGCCCACGAAGGCCGCCATGAATATGGCCACCTCGCCGGAGCCCGGTATGTACATGATATTGAGGTACCTGGCGTCGAGCACGTCGCCGCTTAGCCAGGCCATCACGCCGATGGTCACACCCACGATAGCCGATGTGCCGCTGGCAAGGCCGTCCATTCCGTCGGTGAGGTTGGTGCCGTTGGAGCAGGCGAGCGTGACCACTATTATCATCAGCATGTAGATGCCCCAGGAGCAATAGACGCCAAGCTGCCCGTGGAAGGGGGAGAGCCAGGAATAATCGAACTCGTGGGCCTTCACGAAGGGGATGGTGGTGATCAGGCGGTCGGTGGG
Source organism: uncultured Bacteroidia bacterium (assembly GCA_902782225.1). Lineage (GTDB taxonomy): Bacteria > Bacteroidota > Bacteroidia > Bacteroidales > UBA932 > Cryptobacteroides. Next base: position 51,467 of record CACZMF010000001.1, read on the forward strand.
GATGTCGGGGCTGATGCACACGGTCAGGGCCACCACGAGGCCGAGGCCGAACTGGAGCACTAGCTTACCCTTTTCGCTCAGGCCCTCCTTCCTGTGCTTGAACACCTTGATGTAGTCGTCCAGGAAGCCGATCCCGCCGCACCAGAGAGTGGTGATCACCAGGAGGATGGTGTAGATGCTGTCCAGCCGGCAGACGAGCAGCACGGAGCCGAGCAGCGACACGATGATTATCAGGCCGCCCATGGTGGGGGTGCCCTTCTTCTGCATCTGCCCCTCGAGGCCGAGGTCGCGGATATCTTCTCCGATCTGGTGCTTGCGCAGCCAGCGGATTATGCGCCCGCCCGCGATGAATGCAATCAGCATGCTTATCACGACGGCCAGCATTGCCCTGAACGACAGGTAATGCATCAATCCCATTCCCGGGAAGGTCACTCCGAGGCTTTTTAGCCAGTCTACAAGGTGGTACAGCATTGTGCGAAAATCTCCTTTACTATTTCTTTTTCGTCAAAATGTCTTTTTTCGGTGCCTATTATCTGATAGGTCTCGTGGCCTTTGCCTGCCAGCAGCACGGTGCTGCCGTCGGGCGAAAGCATCAGGGCGGCGCGTATGGCCTCCTTGCGGTCTTCGATGAACACGGCCTTGGCAAGTCCGGCGGGGGAGAAGCCCCCCCGGATGTCCTCGAGGATGTCCGAGGTCTTCTCGGTGCGGGAGTTGTCGGAGGTCACGAAGATGCGGTCGGCCCACTTCTCCGCCACGGCCGCCATTTCGGGGCGCTTGGTGCGGTCGCGGTCGCCGCCGCAGCCGAAGAGGCACACCAGGGTCTTCTCGGGGGCGACGTCGCGCAGGGTCTTGAGCACGTTCTCCATTGCGTCCGGGGTGTGGGCATAGTCGATCACGGCGCAGAGGCCCCTCGGGCCGGCGATGGTCTCGAGCCTCCCCGGGGCGGACTCCAGGGTGCTGAGTGCCACGAGCACCTCATCCTTCCCGGCGCCGAGCGCTATGGCGGCGCAGTAGATTGCCAGCAGGTTGTAGGCGTTGTGGGTGCCGATGAGGCGGGTCCATACTTCGGAGCCGTCGATGCGGAGCAGCATTCCTTCGAAGCTCTGCTCGAGTATGCGGCAGCAGTGGTCGGCGATTCCGCGGCAGGAATAGGTGACCCGGGTGGCCGCCGTGTTCTGCAGCATCACGTCTCCGTGCTTGTCGTCTATGTTGGTGATAGCCACGGCGTCCGGTCCCAGGCGGTCGAAGAAGAGCTTCTTGCAGCGCAGGTACTCGGCGAAGGTGCCGTGGTAGTCGAGGTGGTCGTGGGTGAGGTTGGAGAAGATTCCGACCTTGAATTCCAGTCCGGTCACGCGCTCCTGTTCCACTCCGATGGAGCTCACCTCCATGAAGCAGTACTCGCATCCGGCATCCACCATCCTCGCGAGCAGGGAGTTGATGGTCAGGGGGTCGGAAGTGGTGTTGGCCGTCTCCAGGCGTTCGGTGCCCACGTAATTTGCTATGGTGGAGAGCAGTCCGCATTCGTATCCGAGGCTGCGGAAGAGGCGGTAGAGCAGGGTCACGGTGGTGGTCTTGCCGTTGGTGCCGGTGATGCCGACTAGCCTGAGCTTGCGGCTCGGGTGGCCGTAGAAGGCATCCGCGGCCATCGCCACGGCGATGCGGGAGTCGGCCACGGTGATCCTTGTGGGCGCAGATTCTTCGCTTCCGCTCAGAATGTCAGCGGGTTCGCTCATGATGGCGGAGGCGCCGTTCCCGATGGCTTTCGCGATGTAGGCACGGCCGTCGTTACCGCAACCGTTCACAGCGATGAACAGGCTGCCGGGACGCACCTTCCTGGAATCGTTGGTCACGTCCAGGATCTCGATATCGGTGCTGCCGCTCACGGACACTGCGCCGCAATTCTTTATTATTTCGCTCAGTTTCATTTCGCTGCGATTAAAGTCGGTTGGAAACAAGGATCTATGCTGTATATGCCTCCTACGAGGTTCTTGATGGCCCTGGCGGGGATGCCGCCGCCCTGGAACTGCTTGTTGGTGGGCTTGCTGAACACGGTGCAGATCACGCTGTATTTCGGATCGTCGGCTGGGAAGAAGCCCACGAAGGTGCCCTGGTATTTGCGCTTGCCGCTGGCGTCGGTGTAGCCGCCTCCCTGGTAGGTGCCGAAGGAAGTGCCGGTCTTGCCCGCCACGGTGCAGCGTGCATCCTTGAGGCGCTTTGCGGTGCCTTCTTCGGTCACGGCCTTGAGTGCGCGCGTGATGGTGTCGGCGACGGCACGGCTGCAGATCGTGGACAGCAGGGCGGGTCCGCGGCGCTCCTTGACCACTCCGTTGAGCTCTATGTCTTCGACCAGGTAGGGCTTCATCATCTTGCCCTTGTTGGCGATGGCATTGTAGAAGCAGAGTATATGGAGGGGCGTCTCGCGGGTGCCGTAGCCGTAGCCCATCACGGCCAGGTCGCTCATGCTCCAGTAGCGGTTCTTGTCCTTGGGGGATGGAATCGTCGGGGTCGCGAGGCCGTCAAGGTCGAAGTCGAAGGCTTCGCCGAGCTTGTAGCTGTGGATGTTCTCGATGAAGCGCATGGGCTTCTTGCCGTAGTTCTTCACGGCCAGGGTGCCGAACACGTAGTTGGAAGAAATCTTGAATCCGTCGATGATGGAGATTTCCCTGGTGTTGTGTTTGCGCTCAAAGTCGGGTATGTGGTCGTCGGGGCGCATGCCCTTCACGTTGAAGTTGCCGTGGTTGGTGGGAATGGTCTCGTCCAGGCTCTTGATGTGGCCGTCGGAGAGCACCTGCATCAGGGTGACGGTCTTGAACACGGAGCCGGGCTCCATGGCACGGCCTATCGCCATGTTGCTGACCTCTTCGAAGTCGGCCGAGCCGGCGTCGCGGTAGAGGTTGACCATGGCCCTGATGGCGCCGGTGGAGGCTTCCATCAGCACGAGGCAGGCGCCTTCCAGGTCTTCCTCCTCCTTGATTTCATCATAGAGGGAGTGCCATGCAATGTCTTGATAATCAATGTTGAGGGTGGTGCGGATGTCCTTTCCGTCTTCGGGACGGGTCTTGGTGCTGTCGTTGTCGAGCACGCGCCCGTAGTCGGTCACCTTGAGCCATTCCTTGCCCTCGCGCCCGTGGAGCACGTAGTCGAATTTTCCCTCCAGCCCGACGTGGGTGTTGCCCACGTCGGAGCGATTGTTCCTGACAAAACCGATGGTGCGGCGGGCCAGCTTGCCGTAGGGATAGATGCGAACGTTTTGTGGTTCGGCAATGAGTCCGCCGCGGTACCGTCCTTCACGGAAGAGCGGGAATTTGACGATACGGTTGTATAGATTTCGGTCCACCGGCTTGCCGAGGCGGAGGTACTTTTTCCCGCTCTTGCGGCCTTTGGAAATCAACTGCCAGTATTGGTCTGCTGTCTTTTCGGGGAAGACTTTGGCGAGCTCGACGCTGAGTTCTTTCGCATTTTCTAGCCACTTTTCTTCCTTGGCGGCGCCTGACTCCTTGTCTTTTGCGTACTCTTCGCGCATCACGGTGCAGTCCATCGCGATCTGATAGGTGGGGCAGGACATGGCGAGGAGGCGTCCGTTGCAGTCTATGATGTTGCCGCGCACGGGCTCGATGGCACGGGGGCGGCTTCCGGGGGTCAGCGCGCTCTCGATCTTGGGGTCGGGCTTGAAGAACAGCTGTATGCCCACGATCTTGGCGAACAGCAGCACGGAGGCGAGCAGCAGCAGCACGTAGACCACATAGAGTATGACTCCGATGCGGTCCCGCTTCTTCTTGACGTTGACTGTGTTCTCTTCCATCGCTACTTTAGCCTGGTTGCGGGGTCGGATGGTTCGGTGACCTTAGATCCCATTTGTTGCAGCATTTCATTCACTGAAGCCCGGCGGGTCAGCTTGACCACGTCGAAGGTCTTCTGGGTGTGGACGATTTCGAGTTCGCGGAGTACGGCCTTGCCCTGCTCCACCTTCGTCATCGTGGATTCTATCATCAGCGATATCCATATGACCATCGCTATGAGGAAGAATGTGTACACGATATGGATGAAGTAACGCCCTACGTTGAGGCGAAAGAGGAATTCGCCCTTCAGTATGGCGCGGAAGCTGTTTTTCAGCCCCTGTCCCAGGTCTTGTATTCTCCAGGTCTTCTCCATATCATATCTTCTCGGCTACGCGGAGCTTGGCGCTGCGCGCGCGCGTATTTCCTTCTATTTCAGTTTCTTCGGGCACTATGGGCTTGCGGTTGATGCTCCTCAGGGGAGCGCTCGAGCGGCCATAGACGTCCTTGTCCTCATTTCCGTCAGTCCTGCCGCTGCGGATGAAGTTCTTCACCATCCTGTCCTCGAGGGAGTGGTAGGTGATGACGGCGAGCCGCCCCTGCCTGCGCAGGGAACGGGATGCGCCCTGGAGGAATTTCTCCAGGGAGCGCATCTCGTCGTTGACTTCAATCCGCAGGGCTTGAAAGACTTTCGCAAGATATTTGTGCTCCGCGAAAGAAGGCAGGGCTCCCGCCAGCGCATTGCCGAGGTCACCGGTGGTCAGAATGGGGGCCTTTGCACGGGCGGCCACTATGAGCTGGGCGGCCTTGCGGGCGTTTTCGACTTCACCGTAGATTCTGAGGATCTTTTCCAATTCTTCTTGCGTATAAGAATTGGCAATGTCGGAGGCGGTCTTGGCGCCCTGCACATTCATTCGCATATCGAGGGGAGCGTCGAAACGGAAGGAGAATCCTCTCTCTGCGGTGTCGAACTGATGGGAGCTGACACCGAGGTCTGCAAGGATGCCGTCCAGTCCGTCGGGCGCCTCGATTAGAGCGTAATTATGTATAAAACGGAAATTGTTGTGGATCAGTTTGAAGCGGGGGTCTTCCGGGGCGTTGGCAAGGGCGTCCGCGTCGCGGTCGAAAGCGATGAGGCGGCCCTTTCCGGAAAGCCGTGAGAGTATGCCGCGGGAGTGCCCGCCGCCGCCGAAGGTGGCATCGGCATAGACGCCGTCCGGGTTCCAGACCAGGGCGTCGATACTCTCTTTGTATAATACGGGATTATGATATTCGCTCATTGCCTGCCGTCCTATTTCGTGGAGAGGCTTCGGGCAATGGAGACATATTTTTCGTTACTGATGCGGGACGTCTCATACGTCTCTTTCGCCCAGACTTCCAATTTGCTTCCAATGCCCAGGAATACCACTTCCTTGGTTACACTGATTGCGTTAAGAAGATCACGGGGGATGGAGATACGTCCCAGTTTGGCGTCCGGCTCCACGACTTCTATGCCGCGCATGTATTCCCTCCAGAACTGGACATGCTCGTCATTGAAGAAATCGAGTTTGGACCTGGTGTCTTCGGCTTCCGCTGTCCACGCCTCATACGTGGACATCTCGAGGTAGTTGTCGAAGATTCCCTTTTTGATCACGAACCTCATATCACCACCTATCGGCATGGCACGCCGCACGGATGCGGGCAGGACCAGCCTGCCCTTATCGTCCACCTTGGCGGTGTATGTGCCGATAAATGTGACCATAATAATTCTTATACGCAGGTGCAAATATAATAAAATTTTTCCACTTTGTTCCACCTGCTTACAAAATTTTCCACATTTTGTTGATTTTTTCCATTTTTTGGGGGGCTCTTTCGCTCCCGCTGGAATGGATTACTGTCCAGCGGCAGCACTTGGGGCCCGCACAGCGCCCGGCCGGGCCCAGCGGTGCCTGGCTATTGGATGGGGACGTCGGAGTCGGTGAAGGAGACTTTGCGGTCCTCTCCGTGCAGCGGTGCCTGGCTATTGGATGGGGACGTGGGAGTAGGTGAAGGAGACTTTGCGGTCCTCTCCGTGCTGCGGTGCCTGGCTATTGGATGGGGACGTCGGAGTCGGTGAAGGTTATTTTGCCGGACTTGATGGTGAATTTGGCGTAGTAGACGTCGGAGTTGATCTCTCCGCCGGCACAGCCGGACATTGCCAGCGTGTATTGCACGCCATCGGGGAGATCGGAGGTGATGGCGGGAAGGGTCAGGCCGGAGGGGCCTTTATACAGCAGATTCTCCAGGAAATCATACTCTTCGTAGAGATCCAGGACGCTGTAGTAGAAGAAGTAGGCGTCGCTGAACACGTCCCGGATCTTCTCGTCGGTCTCGAAATCCCAGAACCACGTGCGCTCCGGGTCGGAGGGAATGATCGTGAAGCCGTTCTCCTCCGGGTGGATCGTAAAGAACAGATCCTCCTTGGTCACGGGGAGCGTGGAGAAGGGGAGCCTGTAGAGCGGGCCTATCGCCTCCTTGGTCTGGGGGTTGATCTGGAATACCAGCAGCACGAAGTCGACTCCGGACGAGAGCTTGGTCTGCTTGATCGTGCGGGGGCCTTTATAACAGAACATATCGGTAAAAGAGCCTGCCTCTCCAGTCCCCTTCAGACTATTGTAGATATCCGTGATCCATCCCAGCTGCCACTCTACAAGTTCCGTATCCGACCAGGCGGCCTGCGGCTGGTCGGCCGACATGACGCCGTAGCAGTAGCAGGCGTCCGGGTTGCCGGGCGTGACGGTGAACTGCACCTTGGTGCCTTTCACCCAGTCGATTTTCAGGTCGAAGGTGCAGGACGTGGACACGATTTTCTCCTTCGAGCAACCGGAGAGCAGCGCAAGCGCCAGGCAGATGAATGCAATCCTTTTCATAGATCCTTGAACACTTTGAAAATGAACGTGACGCAGCCCGCGCCGTGGTTGCCGTATTCGCCGAAGTCGTACTGCACATCATAGCCCTTGAACCACTGTTCGGCCTTGAGGGCGTTGACGAACGGCACGGTCCTGTCCTGCGTGCTGTGGAACAGATACATAGGGGCGTGCGGGGCGAAATTGAGCACGGAATTGCCCAGGAGCGCACGGTAGAAGCGGGCCGTCTGGCGGCTCTTCTTGTTGCGGCCTTCGGCAGTAAGGATTTCGTGCAGCGCAGTGGCGTTGATCTTCTCGTTGATCTCCTTCACCGTGTATTTCTTGGAGTTGATCCACTCTTTGTAGCCTTCCAGCAGTCTCGGCAGGAAGAAGTCTTCCATTTTCAGCCCCAGGGCCTCGCCGTCGTTGATGCCCTGCAGTATCATGGGGATCGCGCAGGGGATGCCCGTCTCATCCCACTCCATCGAGGTGTCGTAGGTGGCCGCCAGGTCGTAGGGACCGCCGCCGGCGTAGACCTTCTTGATGGGGAAGATGTCCTCGCATTCGTCCTGGATCATGTTCATCACGGCCACGGTGGTGGCGCCGCCCTGCGAGTAGCCCGCCAGGATGACCTTTTCGCTCTCGGGCTCGCGCCCGATGTGCTTCAGGTAGGGCTTGACTGCCAGCGCCATGTCCAGCACGGAGCGGGCGGTGCTCTCAGTGTGCATATATGGGTGGATGTGGTCTGCCGAGATCCCGTAACCTATGTAGTCCGCAATTGCCACCGCATAGCCTTTGGCGGCCCAGATGCCCTCCAGCGGGAAGGTTTCCGACGGGGCTTCGAAGTTCGCGCCTATTGTGTAGTGGCTCACGATGATGAGGTTCTTTATGGGACCCTTGCGCGGGTAGAGCAGCTTGCCGGAAAGGGTGATCGGCAGGCCGTCCACGTCGTGGCCGGTGTAGGTGCCGGCAACGTGGACCAGGGAGTTGCAGTTGATTTCGCCCAGGATGTTGCGGACGATGCTGTTGGCGTCGGTGTAGGCAAGCTTGGCGTCCACGGCGGGATCCGGATTTTCCATCACCTTGATGTCGGGATTGAGGTCCCCGCCTTCCGTGAAAACGGACGACGTGTTCAACGTGATCGGGTGGAAGGTCTCGAAATCCACCTGCTCCACTTCCGGGTGGCGGCAGGAGAGGACGGAAAGCGCCGCAAGGGTGATAATCAGGTACTTCTTCATAGGCTACCAACGGTAATTCAAGCCCACGGACACCAGCCGGGAGCCGGCCATGAATATATGGTTCACGTTTTTGAGTGCGGCCATGAAGCCAAGGTCCACCGACCCGCACCAGTGGCCTTTCCCTACCTGGATGCCTATGGTGTTGACATCGAACACCGGGAGGACTTCACGGGCGTCGGAGTTGTTCCACGCGAAGAGCGCCCCGGCCCCCAGCCCGGAGTAGAGCCGCACCCACTCGCGGTCCAGCCAGGTGAAGCGGACCGTGGGCAGGACGGAAAGGTCATAATTACGGGTGCGCCGGCCGTCCTGGGTCCAGCTGACACTCAGGAAGTCCACTTCGGCGCCCACGCTGACCACCTTGCCGAGACTCCGGCGGTAGTCGGCGAAGATGTGGCCGGTGTAGCAGTGGTCGGACGCCCCTGCCGCAGGGTAGAAGACCAACTGTTCGAACAGGGGGTCTCCCCAGCCGAGGCGCAGCAGGTTCTTGTCCTGCGCACGCCCGGGGGCTTGCCCGCTTGCGGTGACTTGCGCCAGAGAGCTGGGGGCTTGCCCGCTTGCGGTGACTTGCGCCAGAGAGCTGGGGGCTTGCCCGCTTGTGGTGACTTGCGCCTGAGAGCCGGGGGCTTGCCCGCTTGCGGTGACTTGCGCCAGAGAGCTGGGGGCTTGCCCGCTTGTGGTTGCAGCGGCAAGAAGGAGGCACACCAGGAGCAGCGTAATGTGTCGCACTGTTTTCATAGCGCAAACCTACGAAAAAAAAGCGCCAAGTGCAACAGGGACAGGCGCTTTTGCGACGGCGGGGAAGGGCCGCCCCCAAGTGCCGCCGCTGGACAGAAAATCCTTCCAGCGGGAGCGAAAAAGCCCCCAGGTGCCGCCGCTGGAGCGAAAATCTTTCCAGCGGGAGCGGAACGGCGGGAGCGAAAGCTCGGCGGGCAGCAGGGATCAGCCTCCCGCTACAAAATTTCAGCGCATTCGCTCGAAATTTCAAGGTCGGCTGACCCTGCCGCCCGCCGAGCCCTCTCAACCGAGCCCTCTCAACCGAGCCCTCTCAACCGAGCCCTCTCAACCGAGCCCTCTCAACCGAGCCTTTTCAGCCATGGCTCCGGGAACGTTTTGCCGACTCTCCTCCAGAACCCACTGAACGCTGAACTTCTTCCAGGGCCTACTGAACGTCCAGTGTGAGCTCGAGGATCTTGTTTTCGCCGCTGGCGAGCGTCAGGTGTGCTTCGACGACGTGTTTACCGGTGGTGAGCCTTACCGAGGGGCCGCTCACCGGTTCGTCGTCAAAGAACCACGCGACCGAGGAGACCGGCTGGGCCTCGCTTTCGATGAGCGTAAGCGCAAAGTCGCTGCCGGCGGAATACACTCCGCCTCCCGGATTTGCGATCACGTTGTAATTGAGCGAACTGGATGGAACGGTGGCATAGAGGGATACCTGTCCTTCGGAATAAGTAATGTTGGACAGCTGAATGTCAGAATTGACGCCGTTCCAGCTTTTGGCCGTATAGGTCTTCTTGCCGGCCGTTCCCGGGAATGCCCACTTGGCGCCTGTGTAATTCAGGCTTGTCTGGTTGCCGGCGGGAACCACGTAGAAGCACGGGTGCGAGCCGTTCTCGTTGATGGAGTTGTACTTGCCCCAGTTGCTCCAGAGCGATTCGGCCGACACGTTGATGTTGCCGGAGCTGCCACTTATGGCCACTTGGCGCGATGACTTGTCCACATGGTACACGATCAGTCCGGCCTCCGGGATATACCTGTCCCAACCGGTCTTGCTGCGGCATTCGTAAACAAAATACTCACCGTCCATATCGGTCAGCGTCTTGTAAGCGACATTGCCGCTGACGCTGGTAAGGGTATATGTTCCGGACTGGCCGAACTCCTGTATGATTGACGGCTGCTGCCAGCCAAGCAAAATACGCTCCTCGATATTGAAGTAGGGGGGAGTGCGGCCTTCGTTGTTGTACGAACCGCTGCACATCGTAGAATACGCATACAGGCCTCCGGCCTCGCCGTTGGTCTTGTAATCGGTATCATAGAAATCCGGAAGTCCCATGGCGTGGCCGAATTCGTGGCAGGCTGTGCCGATGCCGCACATTTTCAGTCCGTCGCTATACTGCACAATCTCGTTGGAGCAGGCGTATTTGTTGATCTTCTTGCCGTCGAGGGTGAGGGATATGCCGGCGAAAGTGATTTCCCACTGGTGGGGCCAGATGCAGTCTTCGCTGCCACCGTCGGCTTCGCCCCTTCCTGCATAATACATGAAGACGAGGTCTACTTCTCCGTCGTTGTCGTAGTCGTAGATTGAGAAGTCGATGGAAGAATCGAGTGACTGGCAGCCCTCCTTTACAGCATACTCGGGACGCAAATCATCGCCATCGCTATCATTTCCGCCGTAATAGGCCTGATTGTTGTCGAGACGTACCGGACCGTACACGTCGAATATGGGTTCGAACGCCTTGCCGGAATTGTCGTAATAGTAGTCCCTGGCGGAACCGGTGCCTCCGTTTACACTGTAATTATGATTGTTGAGCATAGCGGTGAAATCGGCATTGGCGGTGCTGCTGGAAAAGTGCACGTCACTGAACTCCACGAGTATCACGAGGAAATGTTTCTGTCCGCTGGCGACGCCCGCTTTGGCGGGAGCATAACGGCGCCGTGCGTTAGCTTCAGCCCTTGCTGCCCGGGCCTTGATGCGTCTTGCATTCAACTGGGCCTCCGAGACGGGGCGGTAGAATCCGTCCGCATCGAGCGCCACCGTCTGTCCGGAAGCGTCGGTAGTCCAGTGGCAGAACTCATCGCCGTGGAGACGTATCCTGATCACGCTGCCGTCCGGCTGGGTATAGGAACGCCATCCGGGGTAGGCAGGTACTGCAAGCGTTGAAACGCAGCAGCATAAAGCTGCAATCGCGATTGCGAATATCTTCTTCATAGCCGGACTTACTTTTTGATGATTGCGCCCTTGCCGTTCCCGTCACTGAGCCAGACCATCGGTCCCTGCTCCTTGATGACGGTCATGGTGTATCTTGCGCTGTTCAGGCGGTTTACTCTGCCGTAACGCCAGTTGACCGTAAGGGTAACCCGGTCTCCCTTGATGTTCGACTTCTTGTAGCCGCTTATCTCCAGTTCTTCAACCGTATCGGGATTGATGATGGTGTAGGTGAGCACTCCGTCCGTGTCGTAGGCGCGGGTCACCTGATTGACGCCGGGGTCCAGGGCCCACTCTAGGCCGGTTCCGAGCCAGCAGCCGTAGTCGGTCTTCGAAAGCATCGGGTCGTTGGCTGAAATTCCACCGCCTGAAGCGCTGCGCCGGTAGATGGAAACGTCTGTCTGGCCCGAAGAATAGCAACTGAATCGGGGAGAACTGGAATTGTATTTCAGAAGCGTCCTCGACCCTGCCTTGGCAGTAACAGTTGCGGTGCCATTACTGACCACGATGCTCCAGCTGGCATTGTCGTTTACAGAGGTAAGCGTGCTGAGAAGATAATTCTTATCCGTAGTCGGACTGGAAAGGTAATAACTGCCATCGAGGAAAGCAAACGTTCCGTTTGATGTTCCAGCCTTAAGAGTCAGCACAGTCGCATCACCCGGGTCGGAAATAGCGTTGTTGGAAACAGTCACGTCAGCAGGAAGGCGGTAATTGCCGTTACTCTCTCCGAGAGCCACGTATTCGTCGGTGGGGGCTAAACTTACAATCAGCACCTCATCCCCGGCCTTCAGCGTGGAAGCGTCGGTAACAAGTTCGAATGCGCCCGAGCTGCCGCTTCCGGACCCGCTGCCGGCGGCAGTAAATTCAGCCCCGTCCATATCCACGGAGAACACGGCCACCTGCCCGGCGTCGAACTTCCTGCCGGCGGGGAATTCCACCAGCTGCTCATGGCAGCCTGCGGAGGTGTACACGGTCACGGTCATAATCTGCTCCGACACGTCCACCGGAGAGCAGGCGAACCAGATGTCCGACGTGCGTGAAGTGTTGATGGTGAGGGTCGAAGAGGCGCCGTAGTCGGTGATGCCCGATCCGGAAGTCTCCCAGTACCAGTCGCCTACGATGGGGGTGGTGACGGTTAGTTCCACGGCGGATACCGTTTCTCCGTCAGCCAGAGCCAGATTCAGAAGGGACATGCGTCCGTAGGCCGTAAGGTGGCTGAAATAAAGGTTGACGTCCCCCACCTGCACGGCAGAAGCGAACTCGTCGCTGGCGGCGGCAAGAATTATTCCCGCCTCGTCGGGAGACGCATCCGACGGCGTCTGCTCGCAAGGGATGGACACTTTCCATGCCGAGCGGCTGGGGCTGAGCGCCAGGGCTGCCGAGGCAGGGGAGACCGAATAGAATGTATATGGACCGCTGACTTCGGATAAATCGAAAGTCGCCTCGAACGAAGCCGTCCCAAAATCGGAAGACGGCACGACTCCGGCCGCTACGGCGCTGCCGTAGTTGAGGGAGAGTTTGACTTCCGAGTCATTGCTCGTCCAAAGCGTGGGGCGTACGCCGTTGCCGTAATCCTCTCCGAAGCGGGCCTTGGTGTCCGCCTGGGACGCGTGGAAGCGCACCACGCTGGGGCCGTCGGCCCGGCCGACGGCCTCCTCCGGTGCGAAATCACGCGTGCAGGCAAAAGCCGCAATGGCGGCGCCAAGAAGCGCCGCCAGTTGCATAAATTTGTCGAGGAATGTCATCACAGGGTGCCCCAGTTTTTGTCGGAGACGGAGGAGAGGTTGGAAGTGGACGTGAAGTTGCTCCAACTGGTGTTGGATTCTGCAGCCTTTTCAATCCCGGAATCGTTGTCGCCAGGCAAGTTGGGGAAGAAATCGAATCCTGTCCAGGTCTCTATCTGATCAACGCTGCAGACATATTCAGTATAGCTGTGGCCCTTCAAGTCCTGATGAGGAATCCAGACTCCGATTGCCTTTGCCGCGGTGATGTTGCCTCCGCTTCTTGTAACTTTGAGTACAACCTTCCAGTAATAATTGGGCACGGGCAGTACTTTATTGTCACGCGTGTTCGTGATGGTGGTGATGCTCTCCGACCCTCCTTTCTTGCGGAATGCGGCTCCGGTGACCACGTAAACCGTATCGGTAGAACTGGTCTGTGCTCTTACCGCATCTTCCAAGTCACTCCACAGAGGGCTGTTGAAGCCGTTTTGAATCTGAGGTGTCACGTTGGTGATGTAGTAAGTCTGGGACTGCATGGCAGAAACCCCGTTACGGTCGGCGTTTGGAATCTGATGTCCACGGGAATACAGGTTGCTCGGGTAATTAGTCGTAGCTATGTTCACTCCATATGCACCATCTGTTACATTGGTCTGCTTGGATGAAGGAACATCCGGATCATACGAGAAACTGCTAAGGCTGCCAGATCCCAAATGGGCGGAGCAGAGAGGATAAGCTACCCAATACGATGCGTACATCGCAGGATCATACAGGCAGGTGTAATTGCGCTGTTGCTTCCCTCCCATCGACGCCCTGTGAGTCACTTCATACAAATCATTAAGATTTGAAGAAGTAGTACCGGACATCAAAGATTTAGTATAGGCCGGCAATTCCAGCCAATTATGGCTGACTGACGGCTGCGCAGCACTTGTAGTGAAAGAATACTTGCTACCGTAGCGATACTCATATTCGCCGGTACTTTCATTGTACTCGGCTACGAAGGCCCTGTAATAATAAGTGGTGGACTCCGACAAGGAAGTAAGCGTGCAGTTGATGCTTCCGCTTGCTACATTTCCAATGCTCGTATCATCGTACGCCCAGTTAAGGGAGGCAGTGTTGGCAGTGGGATCGTCAAGTAGAGACGAATTGGCCCCCAAAACAATACCTGTACTGTTAATCCTTCCACTCGCTCCGGAGAAGGAGCCCGACAGGGTTGCCCCTGTCGAGCTCACTCCATTCGGAGTGCTGGCGGTTGTTACTGAAGCTGTGGGCGTTTGCCCCCCGGCGCCACCGCCGGATCCGCTTCAGTTGGTTCCGTAGAATTTAGCTTCTGAGAATTCGACGAACTTGTTAGATGTTCCGGAAACAGTTACGTTGTAAACAATCTTGTAGTAGCAGTTGCTCCAATCTTTACCGTCCGGCCGATCAACTGTCACAGTATCATTGGCAACAAAACTGGGTGTCAATGTTGAAACAGGGCTAGAGAAATCAGCATTTTTCGAAACTATAACAGTCATGGAGTTAACAGTGATGCTGCTTGCCGTTCCATGAGTAATCTCAATCTTACTAATATTCTTAGCCAAAGCAGTTTTGCTATAAAGGGCGCGATCAACTCCACTCAGGGATTTACCACCAATTCGCCAAGGAATTTGTTGAGAATTACCTGTGAGATTCCAGGTAATGCCGTCAATCTCTATATCGCAATTCCCAGTGTAACTGTTATTGCTTCCTGATTCAGGTGTAAGTGTATACTGTAGGGTTGGTGTAGAAGGAACGGTACCAGCAACAAAGGACGCGGTCACAGTCACAGGGCTTGCCGGCATGGTAAACTTATTGTTTGCAACAGCCACTGCGTCATCATTCTCATCGACAACACTGAGCTGGTCAAGCGCGTAACCAGCATCAGGAGTAACAGTAAGGCTTACCTCATCGTATTGAGCAGCAAAAGGTACGGCAGTGACAGAACCGTTAGTAGTAGAGTTGACATTAACAGCATAATATATCTCACCTGCCACGTCACTGTCTTCATAGTCAGTTTTTACTGCGTAAGTTTCAATCGTAGCCTCATTTGAACCGGAAATGTCTATAGGTGCGCTATATTCTTCAAGATTAGCACTATTAAGGGAGTACCAGATTGTCGCGCCATCGGTGGCACAGGCAATGGATACCTCGGTGCCAGAAATGCTGATTGTCGGAGTCGCAACCTTAGGGGTAGCAGGGGTACCAGCTTCTGCATTCACGCCCCAAACAACGAAACGCTTTGCAGAAGACGAAGTGAAGGTAATATCAGTATCAGCCGTGATGTTGGAAAGCTCGATGACGAAATAGAAGTCCGCAGGGTTACCAGCAAGCGTGAAAGGACTATTATCGGAAATACCAGAATCAGCCGTAAGAGCAATTGAAGCAGGAGAAACAGTTGCTCCGCTGATATTAAGCGAGAGGCCAGTTACACCGTTCCAAGCAGCAGCGTGCAAGTGGAGTTTAGTGGTTCCTGCAGGAACAGTAACGGTCATATTTCCGCCAGCCTTGCTACTACCAACCTTAATGGCATCTTTGCCATTAACAGTTGCAGCAGAACCATTGGTTCCTGCAGTAAGAGTCACATTGCTGGTTTCAATCTTTGAATAGTCAATGGCTGCGCCAGCACCTGCTGCCTGGCTCACTGTAACATTAACAGATTTGGCTCCAGTATAGGCAAGGGTGATTGTAGCCTCGCGAGCGGCTGCAGCGGTTTCCTGAGAATCAACATCGAAGGTTACACTCCCGGATGTGGCATAGCTCAGATTCTTGATCCATGTTGCCTCAGTAGATGCTGTTAGACTCACACCACTAGTCGGATTATCAATAGAATAGGCTATCGTCTGCGCGCCACCTGTATTGGCAACTTCGAGAGGATTAGATGAGGTAACTTTAATTACCGGAGGAACCGCATAAGTACCAGAAGCAATGACGAGATTCTTGATGTAACTACGTGAATTAGAGGTTATCGTCACTGATGAAGCCGCTGTCGCAGCAGAGCAATTAACATAGTATGTATTAAAGTCAGCCAGGAGAGGAGCACTGGTATAAACCAAATTATCATCTACAGAAATCTCCAATGTAGGATTATCAGATTCTTTATAAGCTCTTGCATCGATGGCAATATAGAAATCAGAAGATAGGTTGATGCTGTTTGTTTTAATATAGCCGTTATTTCCACTATTGCCTAACTTTATACCATCAGATCCTTTATATGCATACGAAGAGGAATCATAAATCTTCTTTGTGCCCTGCACAGCTGTAAGATCTGCAGCGCTCATTGCAGCAGTTGCGTCTGAGCCACCGGTCATTCCCCAAGTCATCTCATCTTCAACAGGAAGGGCAAGAGCGGTATTGGCAACACCTGCAGGAAGGGCGAAGTTAAATTTGGTGAACTGACCAAGATTGAAATCAATGGACTTGCCTGCGGCGAAGGTCTTGGTGTAGATAAACTGGTCTGTAGTGACCTCAACAGTGAGAACGTGGCCAGTTTGAGGAATGGCTGTGAAGAAAACGGGGAATTGCCCGTTGTCATTAGTTACCGGTGCACTGCTGTTGTAGTTCAAAGTGAGAACTTTGCCGCTACCAATAGCTGTTTTAGCGTTGGTATCATAATAACCAGTAAGATTCTGAGTTGAGGTGATGACTATCTTGTCAATAACCTCTCCTTTTGTCAAATTCTTAAGGGTCATTTTGTTGACAACCACAAGACGGCGGAAGGATAACTCCATCGCCTCAGTTGGAATGGTCGCTTGTTCCGAAGCACCAACAGTGACTTCTTTATCGTCAGAAACAAGAACATCAGCGGCACTGTCATAGTTCGAAAGGCTAGGATATTGAGTGTTGTTAACACGAGGTTTTGTTCCATCGTTAGTCCAACTGCCGGCGAGCACAGCCCTAAAGGTGTAAGTGGCGTTGGGCGCAACCTGAGCGGCAATTGTGAGTTTTGTCCCAGATACCTTGTTGACAGTGATATTGGATACCGATGTAAGAACTTCTTTTCCATCTTTATCTTCCGATACCACGAAAAGCCTCATATGATCGACATCGCTATCTGTCCATTCATAAGAAACGGAAGTTTCGCCTTCAACGGCAGCGGTCTTGGTGTCTATGCCAGCTTTCTCAGCGTTGAAAGTGATGGTTACAAGTTCCTCGGAAGGAGTAAGTACCTCATTAGTGGCCTGCTCTTTCTGACATGATGAGAATGCAATTGCTGCTGCAGCAAGAATTCCCAGTGAGTAAACGATCTTCTTCATAGGGCATCCTCCATTAAAAATCTTCATCATAGGCATTGTAAATGTCATTAGCGCCAGCCTGTCCAGCTTTTCCAAGTAGAGGAGAGGTAACCAGGAAGCAGCCCCCGACTCGTACCACGAGGACTTTTGTTGTTGGTTGTTCGTAGAGTTTTTTACTCATGATGTATAAAATTTAAAATGTTAAATAATTAATTTCAAACACATTGAGGTCTCTTGAAACAAACGCATCCGGCCGTAAGGCAAAGCGCGGCGGGGGCCACACTCAGTTCGGCCAAGGCAAGGCGGTACGCCCACGGTTCGTTGTACTGTTTCAATCTATCCCTATATTGAACTCACAAATATAACTTTTATTTATTGTGAATGCAAGAAGAATCGCCCCTTTTTCTTATAGAAAACTCAAAATAATTTTGAACTTTAAAAATTCGCAAAAACTCATTTACGATTTTTTCGATTCCATTGCAGTCTGGGAAAATCGTTTCATCTTAGCGGCGGCATTGCCTAGTTGCAATGCCTGGCCTCTTCCACGGTGGAGGATGGCATAGGTTTAAACTTTTACTATGATGTCACGAAACAATGTAATTGCCGGAAAGGGCCGATATGCCTATATCCTGACAGACGCCGCCTTTAAGGTCGTCGTATGCACTCCAGAGAACGAAGATCTTCTCATCGAAATCCTCGAACTGCTGCTGCCGGGAAAGCACATCGCAAGCATCGATTTTGTAAATAAGGAGATGCACGGCCTTGTTATTGAAGAAAAAAGCAGTAACTTTGACCTGCTGTGCACGGAAAAGGACACCGGGGAGAAATTCCTGGTCGAGGTGCAGAACAGGCCGCACGACAGTTACCGGGACAGGATGCTCTACTACGCCACCTTCCCGCTTCGAGAGCAGATGACGGAGAAGATAAAGAAACTTAGGGAGGAGTTGGAGAAGCATCCGGACGGCACCGGGACGACGAACAATGACAAGATGGACTACAGCCTGCGGCCGGTTTACGTCCTGAGCCTGGTGAACTTTGAACTTGAACACGAGAATGAGGACGCCCTTGAGCAGGAGTACATCAGCCGATACGGTGTCCGGAATGAGAAGAACGGGGAACGGTTCAACGGAACGCTGAACTTCGTGTTCTTGGAGATGGGGCGACTGAAACTGGGACCGGACGACAAGGACAAGTGCCGAAACCTTCTGGAGAAGTTCATCTTCTCGATGAAGTATATGCACGAGATGGAGCAACGCCCGGACGGCTTTGACGACCCGCTGCTGGTTCATCTGTACACGGCCACTGAATTGGCAACAATGACAGTAATACAACGACAAAACTACGACAAAGTTATGACTACAGAAATCGACAGGATGTGCGAAATCTCCTACGCCAAAAAGCAAGGTGTTGAGGAAGGGAAAGAGGAATCTGCTCGGGCTATGCTGGCGGATGGAATGAATAAATCGCTGGTAGCCAAATACACTGGTCTAACGTTGGAGAAGATTGCCGCGCTGTAGCAGGTCTGCAGTTAGGTGGTAGGACCTGGCACGTTTTGGGGCGATTTCGTAGCAGGTCCCGACGCCGGATGATAGACCTGGCACGGTGCGGCCCCTCTCCCGTGCTCAAATCCGGCCTCCAGCGCCCCCGGGCCTGAATCCCCGCCACTTTTACTTGCAGGATTCGGATTTTATTCCCATCTTTGCACTACTACAAGTCTGTGTGCCGTAGTTCTAGGAGGCTACAAAGCGAGTTTGGCTATATCGTGCTGAGCTCGCTTTGTGCGTTTCATGGGGCTCCGGCGGCAGGTAGGACTAAGCTTAAATTGTTTAAAACTAAAGGATTATGTTTAATTATCGACTCGACGACCCTCTCAATGCACGAATGTATTTCGACGATGCCCCCGTAGGGGTGCTCAATTCTCCGCAGATCCACCGCCCCCGGCGCGGCACGATCGGCCGGTATGTGAATATCCTGCTGGACGAATGGTTCAAGAAGATCCTCGGCGCGAGCAAGAACAAGGACATCCTTCTGAAGATCCTGCAGGAACTCATCCCCGAGCGTGAGATCGTGGACATTGAATACAACCGGAAGCCGGTCCGCAAGCGCAACGTGTTCAAGGGCTGCCACGACGCCTTCTTCGACGTGGAGTGCGTCGACGGCTACGGGACTCGGTTCGTGGTGGAGATGCAGCGTGCGCACCAGGAGCACTTCCACGACCGTGCGCTGTTCTATTCAACCTTTCCGCTGCAGGAGCAGGTGCTGGCGCGGGGGAAGGACGCGGATAAGGAGCCTGAGTCGCACGACCTTCACTTCGACTACCCTCCGGTGTATGTGGTGAGTTTCCTGAACTTCTCGTTCCATCCTTTTTCGGAGCGGATAGTGTACCGGTACGACCTTCGTGAGCGGGAGAGCGGCGAGCTGATGACGGACCGTGTGAACTTCATCTTCCTGGAGATGACCAACTACAAGCGGGGCTACAAGGAGCCCCATCCGGAAGACAGCTTCGCGGAAAAGCTCTCATGGGCCTTCACGCACATGTCGTCGCTGACGGAACGTCCCGTGGCGCTGATGGAGGAAGTCTTCGCGAAGATATTCGAGGCGTGCGAAGTGCGCGCGCTTGATGCTGAAGAACGTAAAGAATATAGAAAAGACATGACAACACAGTGGGATATAGATGATATTGCCAATACCCGTTATTGGGAAGGGAAGGCGGAAGGGAAAGTGGAAGATGCCAGAGCGATGCTGGCGGATGGAATGAAGGAATCGCTGGTAGCCAAATACACCGGTCTAACCTTGGAGAAGATCAGCGAATTACAATCGAGTAAGAATGTTTAAGATAAGAGAATGCATATGACAACACAGTGGGATATAGATGATATTGCCAATACTCGTTACTGGGAGGGGAAAGCGGAAGATGCTCGGGCGATGCTGGCGGAAGGAATGCCCATAGAGCGTATCGCCAAATACACCGGCCTGACTCCGGAGGCGATTGCCGCGCTGTAGCAGGTCTGCAGTTCTGTGGTAGGAGCTGGCACGTTTTGAGGCGATTTCGTAGCAGGCCCTGCCGTCGGATGGCAGACCTGGCACGGTGTGGCCCCTCTCCCGTGCCAAATCCGGCCTCCAGCGCCCCCGGGCCTGGCGGGCATTTCCATTTTTTTAGTATCTTCGCACCGTACACGCAAGATTCGGCTGGAATCTGCATTTTATTATTGTCATGAGAATCCTTCACATAGCGGCGGCCGCACTTCTGCTTGCAGGCACTTCCTGCCAGGGCATCATCAATGATATCGATGCCAGGTTGAATCCGTATAAGCCCCTCGAACTCTCCACCAAATCCGCGGAGTTCGTGGACAAGAGCGATGATTTCACTTTCGCATTCCTCGACCGCATCAACGCCGGGGCAAAGGAAGACTACATCATTTCTCCTCTCAGCATGCAGTTCCTGCTCGGGATGCTGCTGGACGGCGCCCGGGGCGACACAGCCGCCGAAATCGCCAAGGTGCTCGGCTACGGGGCCGGCGAGGTGGACGCAGTCAACGAGTACTGCCTGTCGATGCTCAAGCAGCTGCCCGAGCTGGACAAGAAGACCAAGCTCTCAATTGCGAACGCCATCTTCGTGGATGACGGCTGGCCGCTTCTGGACAGCTACACAAGCATGGTCGGAAAGTACTACCGGGCGGAGGTCGCCAATCTGGACTTCAGCGACTCCAAAGGCTCGCTGAAGAAGATCAACGGCTGGAGCAACAAACAGACCAACGGGCTGGTGCCCAAGGTGTTGGACAGCGTCGACCCGGATATGCTCGCCTACCTCCTGAATGCCCTGTATTTCAAGAGCCAGTGGAAGGAAAAGTTCCCCAAAGGGTCCACCGCACCGGAAACTTTCACCTACGAAAACGGCAGCACCGGAAAGGCCACGATGATGAAAATAGACAAGGACTTCAGTTACGACGAGAACGACATCTACAAAATCGTCCGCCTCCCATATGGCAACGGCGCTTTCTCCATGGTGGCCCTGCTGCCCCAGCCCGGGCACAGCGTGGCCGAAGTCACGAAAGCCCTTCGCAAGAAGGACTGGAAAGAGATTCTCCGCTCCATGGTGAGCTGCAAAGTGGACCTGTGGCTGCCGAAGTTCGAGACCAAGTACCATATCAACCTGAATGAGATTCTTTCGGCGATGGGAATGCCGAGCGCGTTCGACGAGGAGAAGGCGGATTTCAAGGCCATGTCGCAGTTCGCCCTCTGCCTGAGTTTCGTGCAGCAGGATGCGGTGATCAAGGTCGATGAGGAAGGCACCGAGGCCGCTGCCGTGTCCGTGGGAGGAATGATGAAAGATGCCGCAGTCGAACCGGGCCAGCGTGTTGTTTTCCACGCAGACCGCCCGTTCATCTACCTGATTACGGAAAGCAGCACCGGTGCCGTGCTGTTTGCCGGGCGCTACGGAAGCAAGTGATTTTCAGCTATGAAGTTCGCTTTCAAGACGCTTGCCGTCCTGGCTCTGCTTGCGGCCGCTTTTGTGCTCTATTGCAACGTCCGCATCCAGAGCTATGCCGCGCCCCGGATCTACGATGATGTCCGGGACGTGCCGCACAGGCATGCCGCGCTCCTGCTGGGCACCTCGCCCAATGTCCGTGGCGGACTCCAGAACATGTACTTCGTCTACAGGATCGAAGCCTGCGCCGAGCTCTTCGAGGCGGGAAAAGTGGACAGGATCATAGTCAGCGGCGACAACCGCCACCTGAACTACAACGAGCCCGAGGCGATGCGCAAGGCACTCGTGGCAAGGGGCATTCCGGGCGAGGTCATCTTCCTCGACTACGCCGGCTTCCGCACCCTGGATTCCGTGGTGCGCGCCCGGGAAATCTTCGGACAGGACGCGTATATCATTGTGAGCCAGCGCTTCCACAATGAACGTGGGATCTTCATCGCAAGCCGCAAGGGCATCGACGCCATAGGCTACAACGCCCGCGACACCCGTCTCAGATACGGCTTCAAGACAAGGATACGCGAGGTGTTCGCCCGCTGCAAGGTGTTTATCGACCTCATTATGGGCAAGCAGCCCCACTTCCTGGGCGAGCGTATAGATATAGGATGAATCAGAGGCGCTCGAACTTGTAGCCCAGGCGGCAGAGTTCGATGGAAGCGCCGATCTTGTACATTACTTCCACCGTGATCAGGAAGAGCCGGTAGGCCTCGGCCGTGCCGGGCTCGACGCTGCGCCGCATCAGGAAATGATATGCCGAGGCGGCTGTGGACTGCATTGCATCGACGCTGTGCCTGTGGTCTTTGAGGATGGTGTCGGTGATGTGGTCGTCCATATCGTCGAACTTCCTTTCACCCTGGAAGAAGGAGTACGGGGTGTCTTTGTATTTCTGCCAGTCCTTGTCCCAGAGGTGCGCCACAGCCATGCCGAGATACCCCGCGCAGCCCAGGCTGTATTCGGGATAGCCGTTGAACTCGCGCACGGCGTCTCCGTAGTACGACGGTGCGTACCGGAGCCACGCCGAATCAATGTCTTCCGTCTCCAGGAGCGTGCCCTTGAGGTATCCGTTGCCGGTGCAGACCTCCAGCAGGTATCTGGTCAGGTCTTCCCTGTATTGTTCTTCCTTTGTCATAGTGCCTGCGAAGTTAGGCATTTTTTCGTTCCGATGAAAACCGAAGGTTTGGCGACGGTATGGCCGGTTTCTTGAAAAGATTTATTAACTTGCCCCAAATTAACGATTATGCTGTCATTCACCTGTGACTACAGCGAAGGCGCCCATCCGCTGATACTCAAGCGCCTTGCCGAAACCAACCTCGAACAGGAGCCGGGCTACGGCTTCGACCGATTCACCGAAAGCGCCCGCGCCCTCATAAGGGAAGCCTGCGGGTGCCCGGAAGCCGACGTGTTCCTGCTTGTGGGCGGCACCCAGACCAATGCCACCGTCATCGACGCCCTGCTTGCGGGCTACGAAGGCGTCGTGGCTGCCGAGACGGGCCATATAGCCATCCACGAAAGCGGCGCCGTGGAATTCTGCGGCCACAAAGTGCTCACCATCCCCGGCCACGCCGGCAAGATTGACAGTGCCGGACTCGAGGCCTACCTCCGCTGGTACCATTCCGACCCATCAAAAGACCACATCGTCTATCCGGGCCTTGTCTATATTTCATTCCCCACCGAATACGGCACAATCTACTCGAAAGGGGAGATAGAAGCCATACGCGCCGTCTGCGACTCCTACGGGATCAAGCTCTTCATCGACGGAGCGCGCCTGGGCTACGGCCTGGCGGGCGTGGGCTGCGACGTGACCCTTCCCGAAATCGCCTCCCTGTGCGACGCGTTCTACATCGGCGGCACCAAGGTCGGGGCCCTCTGCGGCGAAGCCGTGGTGTTCCCTAAAGGCGCTCCCGCCCATTTCTTCTCCACCGTCAAGCAGCACGGAGCCCTCCTCGCCAAGGGACGTCTGCTTGGGCTTCAGTTCGAGACCCTCTTCACCGACGGACTGTATTTCAAGATCGGCCGTGAAGCCGTCGAAAAGGCGATGCAGCTGAAGGCTATGTTCACGGCAAACGGCATCCCGCTCCACATCAATTCCCCGACCAACCAGCAGTTCCCTATCCTCTCAAAAAGCCAGGCGGAGGCCATCGGGGAGCAGGTATGCTTCGAAATCTGGGAGGAACTTCCGGACGGGCGGCTCGTCACCCGTTTCGCCACCAGCTGGGCAACCGGCCAGGCCCAGATCGACGCTCTTTCAGCAATTGTTGCAAACGTGAAAAAATAATGACTATATTTGCGCTATGAAACATTTTATATCTATATTGTCCGTGATGCTGGCCTTCAGCGCCTACGCATCTGCCCAGACCTGGTTCTGCACTGAGCCCGGCACCCGCGTGTCCTATATCCAGAAAGACGCCATCGGAGCGCCCCAGAACGGCGCCGTCCAGTATGCAATCAAGGATGTGGCCCGCACCGGCTCTTCGACCGTAATCACCTACGACGTGACCGTGGCCGACAAGAGCGGCGCTTCCGTATCCCACCCCGGCTGCGTTGCAAAGTCCGACGGAAAGGCGTTCACCGCCGATGCCGGAGCCGCGATGGGGCAGTTCGACAAGGGCCTCGACATCAAGGGCAGCGCCCCCGGGATCCCCGAGAATCCTGTGATAGGCGAGAAGATTGCGGACACCTCCATTTCCATCGAATCCCTGATGGCCAACGTCAGCTATTCCAATATCCGCTTCACAAAGCACGAGCAGGTCACCACCCTCGCCGGCTCTTTCGACTGCTGGTGCCTGGAATATGACGTACGCGGCACCGTGGCCTTCATCAACCTCGACACGAAGGTCGAGCAGTGGATGGCGAAGGGTGTCGGCGAAGTGCTTGTCATCACCCGGAACAAGGGCGGCAAGGTCCAGAACGTCAAGGAACTCGTCAACATAGTCAAGATGTAATGGACCCGGTCAAAGTCATCGAGATAAAGAAAAGCGTTTTCGCCGACAACGACCGCGATGCGGACCTTCTCCGCAAGGAACTCAAAGAACGGGGAGTATATCTCCTCAACCTGATGTCCTCCCCGGGCAGCGGCAAGACCACCACTCTCATCCAGCTGATAAACAGGATAAAGGACAAGGTCCGCGTGGCCGTGATGGAAGCCGACATCGACAGCGACGTCGATGCCGTGAAGATCAAGGAAGCCACGGGGATTCAGTCCATCCAGCTCCACACCGGCGGCATGTGCCACCTGGATGCGGAGATGACCCGCCAGGGCCTCGGGGGCCTGGATCTGAAGGAGACCGACCTGGTGATACTCGAAAACGTGGGCAATCTCGTGTGCCCCGCTGAATTCGACACCGGCTCCTGCCGCAACATGATGATCCTATCCGTCCCGGAAGGGGAGGACAAGCCGCTCAAGTACCCGCTTATGTTTTCCGTCTGCGACCTGGTGGTCATAAACAAGATAGATGTGCTGCCGTATTTCGACTTCGATATGGACAAGTGCCGGCAGTACATAAAGATGCGCAATCCCGCAGCGGAAGTGATCCCGATATGCGCCAAAAGCGGAGAGGGGATAGATGCCCTGGCCGGCTGGGTGCTGCGCGAACTTGAAAACTGG
Organism: uncultured Bacteroidia bacterium; assembly: GCA_902782225.1. Taxonomy (GTDB): domain Bacteria; phylum Bacteroidota; class Bacteroidia; order Bacteroidales; family UBA932; genus Cryptobacteroides. The sequence goes on from CACZMF010000001.1 coordinate 76,326, forward strand.
AAACACTAAAACAACCGATATGCCTGAAATGTCAACCCGTTTTGTCCCCAAGCACAAAGGAGACAAAAACCCGAACCCGAAACTTCTTAAATTCGTCCGTCACGTCACAGACCGTATTCCAGGCAAGATAAAGATGACCACCGACGCCCCCGAGTACTGGGGGCTCGCGTGCATTTTCGAAGACGAAATGGACGCCGCCACGAGGGAAGCCTCCCTCGACCTGCTGCTGGACATGCTTCCGCCCAACTTCTTCAAGGTCAGGGAACACCGCAGCTACGCACTGCTCCACGAATGGAACGCCAAAAAGCACTATACCCCCGACGACAAGTCCTTCGACGAACTGCTCGACAAGCTGTCCTATTTCGGCATGCTGGAGTATGACTACGGCGACAAGTACACCAAGGACGGCCCCGTGCCCGGCACCACCTACAACCGTGAGGACAGGATCTACTGGGTGCCTATGTTCGTGCCCGGTTCCGCCGAGTACACGAACATGAACACCGACCTGATGGACAAGCATCCGGAGCTCGCCATGTTCTTCGAGCGCATGACCTTCCTCCCCCTGGAGAAGATCACCCCGATGGTCCCTATGGGCGGCTCTGGCATAGGCATGCACGTTATTCCCGTGGAGAAGGCAATCAGCATGGAGAACCAGTCCGTGGACATAGAGCACATCTCATACTGGCTCAAGAAGTATGAAGGGCACCTCGGAGTGGGCATCTGCTCCTGCCGCTACGGCCGCAAGAAGCTCGACGAGGGCTGCGCCGACGACTACCGCGACTGGTGCATCGGCGTGGGTGACATGGCCGACTACCTGGCCGAGACCGGCCGCGGCCACTACATCACCTACGACGAGTGCATGAAGATACTCAAGATAGCCGAAGACAACGGCTTCGTGCACCAGGTCACCAACATCGACGGCGAGGGCAAGATTTTCGCTATATGCAACTGCAACGTGAAGATATGCAACGCTTTGCGCACCTCCCAGCTGTTCAATACCCCCAACATGTCCCGCAGCGCATATGTGGCGAAGGTAGATCCGAAGAACTGCGTGGCCTGCGGCCGCTGCGTGGAATACTGCCCCGCAGGCGCGGTGAAGCTCGGCCAGAAGCTCTGCACGGGCAAGGGCGCCATCGAGTATCCCAGGCAGGAACTTCCCGACGCCGTCAAGTGGGGCCCGGAGAAATGGAACGAAGACTACCGCGACCGCAACCGCATCAACTGCTACCCGACCGGCACTTCGCCATGCAAGACCGCCTGCCCGGCCCATATTGCCGTGCAGGGCTACCTGAAGAAGGCCGCCGAGGGCAAATACCGTGAGGCCCTGGAGCTTATCAAGCGCGAGAATCCGTTCCTGGCAGTCTGCGGACGCATCTGCAACCGCCGTTGCGAGGATGCCTGCACGCGCGGCACCGTGGACCAGCCGGTCGCCATCGACGCCGTGAAGAAATTCATCGCCGAGCAGGATCTCAACGCCGAGCACCGCTTCGTGCCCGAAATCAATATTGCATCCAGCGTGCAGAAGCGCTGGGACGAGAAGATAGCCATCATCGGCGGCGGCCCCGCCGGCCTCAGCTGCGCCTACTACCTGGCTTCCGTCGGCTATCTCCCGACCGTGTTCGAAAAGAACGAAGAGCCCGGCGGAATGCTCCGCTACGGCATACCTTCATATAAGCTCGAGAAAGACGTCATCAAGGCCGAAATCGACATCATGCGCGAAATCGGCGTGGAGATCAGGACCGGCGTCGAGGTGGGCAAGGACATCACCATAGCCCAGCTTCGCGAGCAGGGCTACAAGGGCTTCTACGTGGCCATCGGCTGCCAGGGCGGCCGTCTGCCCGGCATCCCCGGCGAGACCCTCGAAGGCACCACCACCGCCATAGACTTCCTCCACGAAGCCAATTGCGGAAAGGTGAAGGTGAGCGGCAAGGTGGTTGTGGTGGGCGGTGGCAACGTCGCTATCGATGCGGCCCGCGTGGCCCTTCGCAGCGGCGCCTCCCAGGTCACGATGCTCTCGCTCGAGACCGAGGACATCATGCCCGCATCCCTCGAGGAGCGCCGCGAGGCCCGTGAAGACGGGGTGGTGATCAATCCCGGCTGGGGCCCGAAGGAAGTGCTCGGCGATGGCAAGGTCAGCGGCATCGTGTTCAAGAAGTGCACCTCCGTTTTCAACGCAGAGCACAAGTTTGCTCCCGAATACGATGAGAATGAGCTCATTACCCTCGACGCCGACATGGTCATCTTCGCCATCGGACAGACCGTCGTGCTCAAGGACCTCCTGAAAGACACCAAGGTGGAATTCTTCCGCGGAGTCTATCCCGTGGCCGACAAGCTGACCTACCAGACCGCAGAGCCCGACATCTTCGTGGGCGGCGACGTCTTCACCGGCCCCAAGTTCGCGATCGACGCCATAGCTGCCGGCAAGGAGGCCGCCGAGTCGCTCCACCGCTATGTGCAGCACGGCCATATGACCATAGGCCGCAACAGGCGTGACTTCATAGAGCTCGACAAGAAAGACATCGTGCTCGAGTCCTACGACAATTCGTCCCGCCAGGAGCCCGGAGTGGAGCCGAAGGAGAATCCGTTCCGCGACTACCACCTCACCCTCACCGAGGAGCAGGTGCGCAAGGAGACGGCCCGCTGCCTGGGCTGCGGCGCATCCGTGGTGGATCCCAACAAGTGCATTGGCTGCGGCATCTGCACCACCAAGTGCGGTTTCGACGCCATCCACCTCTACCGCGAGCATCCCGAGGCCAGCCATTTCGTGACTTCCGAAGACAAGTTCAGCGGCATCCTGCCGTACATGATCAAGCGCGGCTCGCGCCTCCTGTTCAAGAAGAAGCAGTAATGCACGAACTCGGAATAGTCTTTTACATCATCCGCGACGTCAAGGAGGCGGCCCGGGAGCACGGTGTGGAGCACGTCAATGCCGTTGTGATGAACATCGGCGAGGTGTCCACCGTGGTGCCCGAATACCTGACCGACTGCTGGCGCTGGGCCGCCGACAAGGAGGAGCTGCTCAAGGGCTGCGCCCTCAAGGTCAACATCATCCCGGCTGTGACCAGGTGCGACGGCTGCGGCGCCGAATACGGCACCGTGGCGCACGGAAAGACCTGCCCGGTGTGCGGCAGCGACCAGACTTGGCTGCTGCGCGGCAATGAAGTGGAAATCAAAGAAATAGAAGTTTGAATTGTTTTAATAACACTTTAATTACTAACAAAAAATCCTATGTTTTTTCAAGTTTACGGGGCTAACGCCCTCTCTCAGTGGGGAATGCTGCTGGTAGTGCTTGCCGGCCTCATCCTCTTCAATGAATTCGCCCGCCGCACCAAGTTCGGCGGCATCTTCACCTTCCTGGTGATCCCTCTGGCCCTCACCGCCTACTTCCTCGCCATCTGGATCGGCGTGAAGACCGGCGCCCAGTGGGCCCTCGAGAACCAGACCCATGTCTATATGGCCGGCTGGTTCCACTACGCCAAGCTCTATGCGGCCACTGCCGGATGTATCGGCTTCATGATGATCAAGTACAAGTGGGGCATCGGTGCCAAGCACTGGTTCAAGCCCTTCCCGTTCATCATCGTGGCCATCAACATCCTGATCGCCTGCGTCTCCGACTTCGAGAGCGCCGTGATGGGATGGAACAAGTGGTGGCTCACCTCCGAAGGCGTATGGCAGTACGGCGGCTGGCACAACGTGATGAACGGTGTGGCCGGTCTGATCAACATCTTCTGCATGACCGCCTGGTGGAACGTCTATCCTTCCAAGGACAAGAAGGATATGATCTGGGCCGATATGACCTGGGTCTATATCGTCGTGTACGATATCTGGAACTTCGCCTACACCTACAACTGCCTGCCTACACACAGCTGGTACTGCGGTATCGCCCTGCTCCTCGCTCCCACCATCGCAGCTCTCTGCTGGAACCGTGGCGGCTGGATCCAGAACCGCGCCAACACCCTGGCTATCTGGTGTATGTTCGCACAGGTGTTCCCCCTGTTCCAGGAGACCTTCAAGAACGGTCAGCAGTGGTTCAGCTGGGCAACCCTTCCGGTGCTCTATCCCCAGGGAGTCGCCACCATCGAGCAGCTTTATGCCGCTGCCGGCGGTGAGGCCGCAGTGATCGGCACTACCGTGGATCCTTCCGTGGTCGCCGCCAACCCGACCATGATGACCGTCATCAGCGCCCTCGCCCTCGTGACCAACGCAGTGGCCCTCTGCTACATCATCCTCCAGTCACGCAAGCGCCACATAAATCCTTACAAGGAAGACGTCTTCGTGAACCAGAAGTACTACAAGGATGCAGTTGCCCGCGCCGAAATGGCCTGAGTGCTTGCTGCCCATAAATAGAACAAGCGGTCCACGGGGACCGCTTGTTCTATTTATATCGGGAGCCAGACAAATACCAGCGCATCCCACAGGGCGTGGCTGATTATCAGCGCAGGAAGGGCCTTGGGGCATAGCCGGTAGATGAAACCCCACACGGCGCCTGCCACCAGCGCCGCTATTATCAGCATGAAGTTCAGCGACCAGATGTGCACGAGAGCGTAGATAAGCACCGTGGAGAGGAACGCCAGGTCGGCAGGGTACTTCCGGCCTTTGAAAAGACGGCTGAAAGTGCGCTGCACATAGCCCCTCCAGAAGAATTCTTCTGCAGGCCCTATGACGAGCAGCAGCAGTGCGGCGATTGCGCCCACAGGCAGCCCGCTCTTCATTGAATATATTGAATCCACCCCGGGACGGGCGAAGTCGAAGAGCCAGGCCGACACCTTGTCTCCGATCCAGAATATGCCCCACAGGGCAAAGGCGATCGCAATGCCTCCGGCTATCTGCAGCAGCGGCTTTTCGACCACGATCCTCTCTTTCTGCCGGAAGGCCAGCGCGAGCCCGGTCAGGGTCAGGGCGGCGCAGGACATGGTGATCCAGAAATTGGTCAGCCCCTTGGTCCAGGGGCTGAACATATAGAACCAGAGCAATGCGGCCACCGCTATGGCGATGGCCAGTCTGCGGCCGTCTTTCACAGGAATGCAGCTACCAGGAGACCAACGGACAGAAGACTGGAGAACACCAGCTGGAGCTGGGCGGAACCGAGATCCAGGCCCTCCATTGCCTTGATGCCTTCGGTCTTGAAGGTGGAGGCTTTCTTGAAATTCTTCCAGGCCGGAATGGCGGCAATGAGCGAAAGGAGGGCCAGCGGATGCAGGCGCCCCACGGCCACGGCTCCAATGATGCACAGGAACGGGACGGCCATATAGACGCGGTAGAGTATGCTGGAGGCCTTGCCGCCAATAACCATCGCGAAGGTCTTGATGCCGGCAGCGCGGTCGGATTCGATGTCGGAGGTGTTGTTGGCATGGAGCACGGACACCGTGATGATGCCTATCGGCAGCGACAACACGAGCGCATCCCAGTAGAAATCACCGGTGATGGCGACGGCGGTGCCGAGCACCGTGAGCACGCCGAAGATGATGAAGATGTCCAGGTCGCCGAGGGCATGGTACTTGAGTAAGGAGTAGGCGAGCGTCAGGACCACACCTATGCCTCCGACAATGAGCAACTTGGGAGTCGTGAGCAGTACTATGGCCACTCCGATGCAGCAACCCACGGCGAAGAGCAGGGCGCTGAACCACAGGTACTCCTTGGGCTCGAACTGCTTGAACACCAGGAAGGGCACGGGGCAGGATTCCTCATTGTCCACTCCGCTGCGGTGGTCGGACCAGTCGCTGAGCACGTTGCCGGCTGCGTGGAGTATCACCACGCCCAGCACGGAGAGGAGGAACACCGCAATCGGTTTGACTTCCAGGGGCACCAGGCCTATGCTGCAAAGATAAGCGAAAGTGGCTACTACTGGCATTGCCGAGACAGGGAAAGACCAGTAACGGGTCACTGCAAACCACTCTTTCAAGCTGTGTTTTTTCATTGAACGAAAAGCTATTCTTTGGAGAGTTAATACTTATGTATAGTTAAAACAATGTAAAGTTACAACGCAAATAAAACATATGCAAGTTTTTGATTTTAGAAACGACCTACATCGACAGAGGTGTCCCGGTTTTTGGGACACCTCTGTCGTTTTCGCCGTATTTTGCAGGAGGTGTCCGTGTTGCCGGGACACCTCCATCGGTAGTGTTTGGTAGTGTTTCATTGAGTGTAGGTAGTGTTTCATCGAGGGTGTCTGGATCCCCTGATTGGGGCCGACAACATCAGACATTGTCAAGAAGTCTGGAAACCTCTTTATATGACAAGCCACACACACGTGCAAGCTGGTGCGTGTCGGCGCTGAAACGGAACCGGAGTTGACGCAGTATCTCAACCTGCTCATTTATGGAAAGCATTTCAAACGACTTCTTGTCGAACAGTGTCCTGCACAATTCATTGACGGCCGGCAAAATGATTTGGTCGCGAAAAGACGGAAGATTACTGTCCGTGGACTCAAGTCTCATTTTTGCCTTGGAAGAATTCCGGTAAAAATAATCCAACCGCTGGGGTGTTTTGAAACAGTCCTCAACAGCTTTGACATTCACATACGATTCCGGAAGTATGTAACCGTCTCCAGAGACAATCCAATCATCCGGAAGGGAGATACCCTCACTATGAAGCATCCTTTTGAGGGCCCGACCGGACATATCCCCAACCCGGATTCCGTCTTTTTTCAAAGACGGGTTGAAAAACACATTCCCGGTGCCCCACGGATACTGGCAGGGGTGCGAGCAGATATTAGCCGCCACGCAATTCATCTGCACATACGCATAGGCCCTCTCCGGAGCTTCATCGGCAAACTCGATTACCTTCACATCCACTTTGTTGTTCCGTAGGAATTCCCTGACGCCATATTTCCGCCTGACATACTGCGAGTATCGCCGCTTGAACTGGTTGATGAACGAAATGACGTCTTCCCGCTTTCCATACAGCACAAAATGAACGTGGTTGGACATTAGAATAAACACCAAAACGGTGACATTGGAAAACTTTGCGGCAAGGACTGCCACATAATTCATACCGACTCTGAAGTCGTCTTCGGAGCGAAACCATACCGTGCTTTCAAGATGCTCCGTGCTTATCAAATACAATTTCCTCATAGTTTAAGCTCCGGATTCTTATTCCGGATTGGACAAAGATATCAAATTCCAGGAACTATAGCAACCCTTTTATGGGTTTTTCCAAATCATCTTCCATTGCGGTGTGGGAGGTGTCCAAAAATCAAGGACACCTCCCGCAAAAAGCCCAGATATTGACAGAGGTGTCCCAAAAACCGGGACACCTCTGTCGATGCGCACTCATTTCAAAACATTTCGGAACGCTCTCTCTGCGGGCTCCTGTATAGAGCGCTGATTTCGGAAGGCTAGAAGATCGCGATAAAGCAGAGGGCTGCCAGGAGGCAACCGACCACAGGGCCGGCTACCGGCACCCAGCTGTAGGACCATCCGCTGCTGCGCTTGCCGCGGATGGGAAGTATCGCATGGGCGAGGCGCGGGGCAAGGTCACGGGCAGGGTTGATTGCATAGCCGGTAGCGCCGCCCAGAGACATACCGATGGCCATGATGAGGCAGGTCACGGGGAAGGCTCCGAGAGAGCCCATGCCGAGGGTGGGGGTATTTTCGGCGGTGGCGAACATCAGGATCACGAAGACCAGCAGCCAGCTGGCGAGGGCCTCGCAGAAGAAGTTGCGCCACACATTGCGGATTGCAGGCATGGTGCAGAAGACCCCAAGTTTGGTGTCGGCATCTTCGGTGGCGTCGAAATGATCCTTGTAGAACAGATACACTGCGATGGCGCCGAGGAATCCGCCGACCATCTGTGCTGCGATGTAGGGCAGCACATCGGCCCAGGCGAAACTGCCGGCCGCGGCAAGGCCTATGGTCACCGCAGGGTTGAGATGGGCCCCGGAATACGGGCCGGCGATGAACACGCCGCACATCACGGCGAAGCCCCAGCCGAGGGTGATGACGGCCCAGCCGCCGCCGAGTCCCTTGGACTTCCTGAGGGTAGTACAGGCGACAACTCCGTCGCCGAGAAGGATCAGCACGAAGGTGCCGATCAGTTCAAACAGACACTTAGTCAACAGTTCCATATGTCATTATTTGGTTAGTGTTCTTGAAATGGCCTCCTGCCAGCCTTGGACGGCGGCGGAGACGGTCTCCTGGGAGGCCTCGGGCCTGAAGGTGCGCTCTGCTTTCCACTGGGCGCGGAGTTCGTCCAGGGAACTCCAGAAGCCCACGGCAAGGCCGGCGAGATACGAAGCTCCCAGGGCGGTAGTCTCCGTCACGACGGGACGCACCACATCGGTGCCGAGTATGTCGGCCTGGAACTGCATCATCAGGTTGTTGCGGGACGCACCGCCGTCCACTTTCAGGGAACGGAGGGCGATTCCGGCGTCCTTGCGCATCGCATCCACCACGTCCATAGTCTCGAAAGCTATGCCTTCGAGGGCGGCGCGGGCGATATGGGCCGCCGTGGTGCCACGGGTGATGCCGGTCACCGTGCCCTTGGCATAGGGATCCCAGTAGGGAGCGCCGAGGCCGGTCAGGGCAGGCACGAGATAGACGCCGCCGTTGTCGGGCACCTGCGCCGCCAGAGCTTCGATTTCGGAAGACTGCCTGATCAGGCCGAGGCCGTCGCGCAGCCACTGCACAATGGAGCCGGCCACGAAGACGCTGCCTTCGAGGGCATAATCCACCCTGTCGCCGATCTTCCATGCTATGGTGGTGAGGAGCTTGTTCTGCGAACTGATGGCCTTGGAGCCGCTGTTCATCAGCAGGAAGCAGCCGGTGCCGTAGGTGTTTTTCACGTCGCCGGGCTCGGTGCACATCTGGCCGAAGAGGGCCGCCTGCTGGTCGCCTGCAGCGCCTGCCACGGGCACGCCGCCGAGCATCTCGCAGTTGCCGTAGATTTCGCTGGACGAGCGCACCTGCGGCATCATGGATGCAGGTATGCCGAGGAGGTCGAGCAGCTCTTCATCCCAGCGGAGCGTGTGGATGTTGAAGAGCATGGTGCGGGACGCGTTGGACACGTCGGTGCAGTGCACGCGGCCGTCGGTAAGCTTCCAGATGAGCCAGCTGTCCACGGTGCCGAAACGCAGGCGTCCGGCGCGGGCAAGGTCGCGTGCGCCCTCGACGTTTTCCAGGATCCAGCGTATCTTGGTGCCGCTGAAATAGGCATCTATGAGCAGGCCGGTCTTGTCGCGTATCTTTTCGGTGAGTCCCAGGGCCTTGAGCGAATCGCAGTACTCGGAGGTGCGGCGATCCTGCCAGACGATGGCGTTGTGGACGGGCTTGCCGGTCGCGGCGTCCCATACGATGGTGGTCTCACGCTGGTTGGTGATGCCGATTGCGGCGATTTCCGACACGTCGGCGCCGAGTTTGGCGATGACGTCCTTCATCACCCCGGATTCGCTGTCCCAGATTTCTTCGGGATCGTGTTCAACCCAGCCGGGACGGGGGAAATACTGCGTGAATTCCTTCTGGCTGACGGCAAGAGGAGTGCCGTCGTGATCAAAGATGATGGCACGGGAACTGCTGGTTCCCTGATCGAGTGCTAAAATATATTTTTTCATAATAGTCTTTCGCAAATATATGGTTTTTTTTGGTAATTTTGTGGAATTAAAAACCATTACGATGAATCATTTCTTCAGAATTTCAGCACTGGCGGCCATTGTCCTGGCCTCAGTCGCTTGTTCTTCGACAAAAAAGCTTTCCTATTCTCCCCAGGGTTTCCCCATCGTGGACCAGGGCGGCAAGGTCGCCATCGTGGCGCACCGGGGCTTCTGGAACTGCGAGCAGGCCGGATTCAGCGAGAATTCCATCGCTTCCCTGAAAGCCGCCCAGGACGCCGGTCTATGGGGCAGTGAATGCGACATCCACGTGACCGCCGACGACGTGGTGATCGTGAACCACGACCCGAGCATCAACGGCAAGGCCATCGGCACCCACAAGTTCGCCGATTTCGCCTCCGACCTCCTGCCGAACGGCGAGCGCCGTCCCACTTTCGACGAATACCTGGTGCAGGCCGCAAAATGCAAGACCACGTTCCTCGTCATCGAGCTGAAGAAGCAGATGAACAAAGACCGCGAAGACAGGCTCCTGGACCTGACCATCGAAGCCCTCAAGGCCCATAAGCTCCTGGATCCCACCCGCGTGCTCTTCATAACCTTCAGCAAGTACATGTGCGAGAGGATTGCCAGGGAGCAGCCCCTCTTCATCAACCAGTTCCTCTCCTCCGATCCCATCCTGAATGAGGATCCTGCAATCTACGCCGCCCTGAAAATCAACGGTGTGGACTACCACAGGAAAATGTTCATGGCCCACCCCGAATGGGTCAGGAACGCCCACGACATCGGTATGTCCGTGAATGTGTGGACGGTCAACAAGGCGGATGAAATAAAGAAAATGATCGAGATCGGCGTGGACGCCATCACCACCAACGAGCCCCTGCTCGTACGCGAACTCCTCGGAAGCAACGAATATAAAAAAAAATAGATCCAATGGTTAAAGTTAATTTACACGGCTGCGATTCCTTCGTAAAGGACGCCGAATATCAGAAATATGTAGAAAAGGCCCTCGCCGCCTATGACGTGCTCGACAAGGAGACCGGAGAGGGCAACGACTTCCTCGGCTGGAAGCAGCTTCCCGACGGCACTCCCGAATCCCTTATCCAGGCCTGCGAGGCCGTTCGCGACGACTGGAAGGCCCGCGGCGTCAACCTCGTCATCGTGATCGGCATCGGAGGTTCCTACCTCGGCGCCCGGACCGCCCTCGAGGCCCTGAACCACCAGTTCATCCAGGATCCCGCCAAACCGCGCGTGGTCTTCGCCGGCAACAACCTCTCGGAGGAGTATCTCGCCGAAATGATGGACCTTGCTGCAGAAAGCAGCGTAGCCTGCATAGTGATCTCCAAATCCGGCACCACCACCGAGCCCGCAGTGGCTTTCCGCGTGGTCAAGGAGCACATTGAAGCCCGTTACGGCAAGAAGGAAGCGGCCGGCCGCATCGTGGCCGTGACCGACGCCGCCCGCGGCGCCCTCAAGACCCTCTCCACCCAGGAAGGCTACCGCACCTTCGTCGTCCCCGACAACGTGGGCGGCCGTTTCTCCGTGCTTTCCCCGGTGGGCCTGCTGCCCATCTGCGTGGCCGGTTATGACGTGCGCGCAATGCTCAGGGGCGCAGCCGCGGCCAAGAAGCAGGTCAGCGTGCGCAGCGCCGACAACCCTGCAGTCCAGTACGCCGCCATGCGCAACCTGCAGTACTTCGAGGCCGGCAAGAAGGTCGAGGTGCTCGTGACCTACAACCCCCGCCTGATGTTCTTCGGCGAATGGTGGAAGCAGCTCTTCGGCGAGTCCGAAGGCAAGGACGGCAAGGGCATCTACCCCGCCTCCGCCAACTTCACCACCGACCTCCACTCCATCGGCCAGTTCATCCAGGACGGTGATCGCTGCATGTTCGAGACCGTGGTGGGCGTGGAAAAATCGCAGCGCAGCATAGTGATCGGAAGCGACGAGCAGAATCTCGACTGCCTCAACTACCTTGCAGGCCAGCACGTCGAGCACTGCAACGCTATGGCGGCCCTCGGCACCAAGCTCGCCCACATCGACGGCGGCGTGCCCCAGATAGAAATCGGAATCGAGCGCGTGGACGAGTTCTGCATCGGAGAGCTCTTCTATTTCTTCGAAGCAGCCTGCGGTATCAGCGCCTACCTCCTCGGAGTCAACCCCTTCAACCAGCCCGGTGTCGAAGCATATAAGAAGAATATGTTCGCCCTGCTTCGCAAGCCCGGCTACGAAGCCCAGACTGAGGAAATCTTAAAGAGACTCTAGACGATCCGATGGAGGTGTCCCGGCAACACGGACACCTCCTGCAAAATACGGCGAAAACGACAGAGGTGTCCCGGTTTTTGGGACACCTCTGTCGGTTAGATTCTTCGCTGCGCTCAGAATGACAATCGGTTCGAAATGGCAGTCGACGCGGAGTGGCAGCCGGTTCAGAATGAAAGCTTGAGGCCGGCGGAGGGGCGGGCGCGGAAGCCGAAGCAGCCGAGCCAGTGGTAGGAGAGTTCCACCTCGGCCCCTATGCTGAGGCCCTCGAGATTGATGAACTGGCCGAAGGCGTACCAGATCTGGGGATTGGCCGTGAGTATCATCTGGCCGATCATGCCGTTGTTCGGCTTTTCTTCTCCATACCAGTAGCGGGTGTTCTCTCCCCAGCCCTTGGCAAGGCCGCGGAATTCCAGGCCCCGGACTCCGAAGAGGTCCGGAAGGCGCCACATAAGGGTGAGCTGTACGGGGAAAATGGAAGTGGCGCTGCCGTTGAAGGTCTTGTAGGACACGGTGGCGCGAAGCAGGTTCTTTTCCACGGGCAGCGTGTAGGACACACCGAAGAGCCAGTTGCTGTTGCCCATATTGAAAATGGCATTGTATTCAGCGTGGAGGCTGAAATCCTTAAGGACGGGCACATTGTGCCACAGGTTGATGTCCCTTGCCACCTCTATGCGTCCGTCCCGGAGCGAAAACGGCTCGGCTTTCATCCCGAAACCGCCCTGGAAAAAGGTGTCTCCCCAGTTGTCGGTGCCGAAACTCTCCACCCAAAGGGTGCCGACGGAATCGCTGCCGTAGATGTTGTAGAGCGCCCGGATATCGGTCTGGGCACCGGCCGCGTGGGAACCGAAAAGAACGGCGCCAAGCAGCAGGACGGATGCGTAAATCTTCTTCATACGCCGCAAAGATAATCAATTTGCCGGAATCTTGGCATCGCAGTAGGCGCAGCGCACCACTCCTTCGTCGGTGCGGCGGAAGCGCGGCTCCACACTCTCGCAGTTGCAGATGCACTTCGGATTGGTGCAACGGCCGGCGAATTCGGCAAGGGGACGCTCCGGCATCTGGTGCGCGGGGTCGTCTTTCCAATCCAGCAGCTTGCTGATCAGCGCCATACGCACGAACTTGCCGTTCTCCACCTGGCGGAAGTAGGCGGCGCGGGGGTCGGAATCCACCTCCTGCAGGATCTCGTTCACCCTCGGCAGGGGATGCAGCACGGCCATCTTCTCCTTTGCCAGCGACATCTTTGCGCTGTCCAGCACGAAACTGTCTTTCACCCTGTCGAATTCGTCCTCATCCAGGAAGCGCTCCTTCTGCACGCGCGTCATATAGAGCACGTCCAGCTCCGGCATCACCTCCTCGATGGTGCGGACCTCACGGTAGCTGACGCCCATCTTTTCGCATACGTCCTGCTTGATGTAGTCGGGCAGGCGAAGCTCGTCCGGGGCGATCAGCACCACCTTGATGCCCTCGTAGCGCGCCAGGGCCTTGATCAGCGAATGCACGGTGCGGCCGAAGCGCAGGTCGCCGCAGAAACCGATGGTGATGCCGTCGATGCTTCCGAGCTCGCGCTTGATGGTGAGCAGGTCGGTCAGCGTCTGGGTGGGGTGGCTGTGGGAGCCGTCGCCGGCATTGATTATGGGCACGGGGGAGACCAGCGAAGCGGCGAGCGGCGCGCCTTCGATGTAGTGGCGCATCGCGATCACGTCTGCAAAGCAGCCGACCACGCGCACGGTGTCCTGCACTGTCTCGCCCTTGCTCACAGAAGAGTTGCGGGCGTCGGAGAAGCCGAGCACGTTGCCTCCTAGCTCCATCATGGCCGAGGTGAAACTCAGGCGCGTGCGGGTGCTGGGTTCATAGAAAAGCGTGGCGAGCTTGCGGTGCGCGCAGCGCTCGTAATACTTGTCGCGGTGTGCGATAATATCTTCGGCGAGAGAGACGATCTCATCGGTTTCGGCCTTGGTGAGGTCTGTAGGGTCGATAAGGTGTTTCATAGACTGTTACGGAATTCAATAATGCTTTTTTTCTGTTCAGGGGCAATATAACCCTCATCGGCGGCGACCTCGACAAGGGCGTCGAGGTTGCTGAGGGAATAATTGACTACTTCTGCCTGCTGCAGGCGCTCGAGGCCCCGCCGGATGCCGTAGGTGAAGATGCTGACTATTCCAAGCACTTCCGCACCGGCTTCCCTCAGGGCACCGACCACTTCGATGACGCTGCCTCCGGTGCTGATGAGATCTTCGACCACGACTACTTTCGTGCCCGGATCCAATCGTCCTTCTATGCGGTTGGTGCGGCCGTGGCTCTTGGCCTCGCCGCGCACGTAGCCCATGGGCAGGCCGAGCAGCGTAGCGGTTATGGCGGCGTGGGCTATGCCGGCGGTGGAAGTGCCCATAAGCATTTGGCACTCAGGGAAATGCTCCCGCACCAGGGAGGCGAGTCCGGCCTCTATCTTCTCCCGCACCGAGGGGGCCGAGAGGGTGAGGCGGTTGTCGCAGTAGATAGGGCTCTTGATGCCGCTCGCCCAGGTGAAAGGGTCGTCGGGCCGCAGGAATACGGCGCCGATCGAAAGGAGTTCTTTTGCTATTTGTTTTTCCATACCGATTTTATTGGCAAAACTCATTCAGGCAACGCTTGTAGGCGGCCACCGGGTCGGGGGCGGCGGTGACGGGACGGCCCACCACGATGTAGTCGGAGCCCAGCTCCCGGGCGCGGGCAGGGGTGGTGATGCGCACCTGGTCGTCGGCGGTGGCCCCTTCGAAGCGTATGCCCGGGGTCACGGTGAGGAAATCCCCCCCGCACATCTCCTTCACGAGCCCGGCCTCGCGGGGCGAGCACACCACGCCGTCCAGCCCCGCCTTGCGGGCGTTCAGGGCGTAGCAGGCGATAGTGTCCTCCATCGTGGCGCCGATCAGCAGTTCGCTCTGCATGCGCTCCTCGCTCGTGGAGGTCAGCTGGGTCACGGCAATAAGCAGCGGGCGGCTGCCGTCCGGGCGGGTGAGGCCCTCGCGGGCGGCCTCCATCATCGCGATGGTGCCTGAGGCGTGCACGTTGACCATATCCACGTCGAGCCCGGACAGGACGGCCATCGCCTTGCGCACGGTGTTGGGAATGTCGTGGAGCTTGAGGTCCAGGAAGATACGGTGGCCGCGGCGCTTGATTTCCCGCACGATTTCCGGGCCCTCGCTGTAGAACAGCTCCATCCCTATCTTCACGAAGGGTTTGCGGCTCTCCTTGAAAAGGTCGAGAAAATCCGTGACCTGGGTCTTGCCGCTGAAGTCGCAGGCTATGATCACATCCTTGTTCATACGCATCCGATTATATCGCTTAAACATTCAATGCCAAGCTCTTCCATCACGTCCGGCAGAGCTTCGACTATCTCCTTGCAGGCATAGGGATTGCGGATGTTTTCCGCACCCACCTGCACGGCGCTGGCCCCGGCCATCATCATCTCTATGACGTCCCGGGCCCTTGCAACTCCGCCGCAGCCCATTACCGGGATGCGGCAGGCCTTGCTGACCTGGTGGACCATACGCAGCGCGATGGGGAAGATGGCAGGGCCGGAAAGGCCGCCGGTGCGGTTGGCGAGCACCGGCTTGCGCGTCCCTATGTCTATCCTCATCCCGAGGAAAGTATTCACCAGCGTGAGTCCGTCTGCGCCCGCATCCTCGCAGGCGCGCGCTATCGCCACTATGTCGCTGACGTTGGGGCTGAGCTTCACGAAAAGGGGCTTGGAAGTGGCCTTGCGCACTGCGGCGGTCACTTCCGCTGCGGCCGCCGGGTCGGTGCCGAAGGCCATACCGCCGCCGTGCACGTTGGGGCAGGAGATGTTGAGCTCTATGATGTCTATGTCCGGACTGCCGTCCGCAACCTTGCTGCAGGCGGCGTATTCATCCACGGCAAAGCCGCTGATATTAGCTATGATACATCCGCCATAGATGCGCCGGAGCGCCGGCACTTTGTCCCGCACCAGGGCTTCCGCCCCCGGGTTCTGGAGGCCGACTGAGTTGAGCATTCCGGCTTCACATTCGGCGATGCGCGGCGTGGGATTTCCGAATCGCGGCTCCAGCGTGGTGCCTTTCAGGGAAATGCCTCCGAGCACATTGAGGTCGAAGCTGCCGGAGAGTTCCAGCCCGAAGCCGAAAGTGCCGCTCGCCGGAATCACCGGATTCTTCAGGGTGATGCCGCAAAGCGTTGTGGACAGGTCCCTTACCATATTAAGTCCTCCTTTTTGAACACGGGTCCGTCGGCACAGACGCGGGCGGGACCACCGGCGGTCTGTATGGTGCAGCCGTAGCAGAATCCGGCACCGCAGCCCATCCTTTCCTCCATGCTGAGCTCTCCCGGGCCTTTGATGGCTCCGCAGACTGCCCTGAGCATGGGCCTGGGCCCGCAGGCGTAGAAGTAGTCGTAAGACAAGTTCTTGATTCTCAGCACGTCCGTGACAAAGCCCCTGGTGCCGGCTGAGCCGTCCATCGTGGCGATATGGACCCGGGCATTAAGATTCGCGAAGTCCTCTTCAAGCATAATTTCCTCCGCCGTGTTGAATCCCAGGACTACGGTGGCTTCCTTTCCCTGCGCGCAGAGTTCCTTTGCCAGGAGGTAGAGCGGGGCGGCTCCCACGCCTCCTCCGAGCAGCAGGGCCTTGGAGCGGCAGGCGTCGATGTCGAAGTTGTTGCCCAGGCCGGTCAGTGCGCTGAGTTTGTCACCCGGTCGCATTGCAGACATGGCCTCCGTGCCTTCGCCCACGACCTTATATACCAGCGTGAGCGTGTCCCAGTCGCAGTCGTGGACCGAAATGGGCCTCCTGAGGAACTTGCCGGGCAGGGCTATCTGCACGAATTCGCCGCTGCCGCGTATGCCGGACGTGTCGCCGGACAACTTCATCCAGAAGGTCCGGGGCGCGATCCCTGCATTTTCCAGCACGGTGAAGGTGACTTCTTTCATTTGTACTCGGCGTCGATCGTGGACACGGTGAAACTGATTTCCTCCAGCACGTCGAGGAGCACGCGGACGGTCTCCAGCGAGGTGAAGGTGGTGATGTTGTTCTCCACGGCGCAGCTGCGGATGTCGTAGCCGTCGAGGTGGGAGGATTTCTGGTTGAGGTCTATCGTGTTGATGACGTAGCTGACGTGGCCTTTTCGGAGACTGCGGAAGATGTCGTCGCTGCCTTCGCTGAGCTTGTGGAGGGTGCGGGTGCGCAGACCGTGCTCCTTGAGGAAGCGGGCCGTGCCGCTGGTGGCCTCCAGATTGAAGCCCAGGTCGTAGAAGCGGCGTATCAGCGGGAGGGCCTCCTCCTTGTCCTTGTCGGCGAGGGTCACGAGCACGGTGCCGTAGGGACGCACCTCCATGCCGGATGCCTGCAGCGACTTGTAGAGCGCGCGGGTGAGCGACTTGTCGTAGCCGATGGCCTCGCCGGTAGACTTCATCTCAGGAGACAGGTAGGAGTCTATTCCCTTGATCTTCCCGAAGGAGAACGCCGGAGTCTTGACGAAGTGGCGCTTGCGCTCGGGGAAGTAGAGGTCGGTGATTCCCTGCTCCTTCAGGGAGTGCCCCAGCATCACGCGGGTAGCTATCTTTGCGATGGGGATGCCGGTGGACTTGGAAATGAACGGCACGGTGCGCGAGGAGCGGGGATTGACCTCGATCACGTAGACGTTGTCGTTGCCGTCCACTATGAACTGGATGTTGAAAAGTCCCTTGATGCCTATGGAGAGGCCGAGCTGCACGGTGTCGTCGATGATCTGCTTCTTCACCTTTTCGCTGAGGCTGAAGGAAGGATAGACGCTGATGCTGTCGCCGGAGTGGATGCCTGTGCGCTCCACGTGCTCCATGATGGCGGGGATGAAAACGTCCTTGCCGTCGCAGATGGCGTCCACTTCCGTTTCCCGTCCCATTATGTAGTGGTCCACGAGCACGGGCGAATCTTCGCTCACTTCCACGGCGTTGGCAAGGTAGTGGCGCAGCATTTCCTCGTTGCCCACTATCATCATGGCGCGTCCGCCCAGCACGAAACTGGGGCGCACCAGCACGGGATAGCCGATTTCAGCCGCGGCGCGCACGCCGTCCTCGACGTTGGTCACGGCCTTCGCCTTGGGCTGGGGAATGCCGGTCTTGCGGAGTATCGCTTCGAAGAGCTTGCGGTCCTCGGCGTTGTCTATGGCCTGGAGGTCGGTGCCGATGAGGGGCACGCCGAACTCGGAGAGGGGAGCCGCCAGGTTGATGGCGGTCTGGCCGCCGAGGGTCACGATCACGCCCTCGGGCTGCTCGAGGCGTATGACGTTGAGGACGTCTTCGGCGGTGAGCGGCTCGAAATAGAGCTTGTCGGAGATGCTGTAGTCGGTGGAGACGGTCTCGGGGTTGTTGTTGATGATTATGGCCTCGAAGCCCGCCTCGCGTATGGCCTGGATGGCGTGGACGGTGGAATAGTCGAACTCCACTCCCTGGCCGATGCGGATGGGACCGGAGCCGAGCACGAGTATCTTCCTGCGGTCGCTGCGCACCGATTCGTTCTCCTCTTCGTAGGTGGAGTAGAAATACGGCACATATGTGTCGCGCTCGCCCGCGCAGGAGTCTATCATCTTGTAGACTGGCCTGATGCCGAAGGATTCGCGCAGGCGTATCACGTCGGTCTCGCTCATCCCGCGCACCTGGCCTATGTACTTGTCGCCGAAGCCCATGCGCTTGACTTTGCGAAGCAGTTCCGCGTCCAGCTCGGGGGCGGCGGCAAGCTCCCTTTCGAGACGCACTATGTTGTAGATCTTCTCCAGGAAGAGCAGGTCTATCTTGGTGCGGTCGTAGATGCGGGAGAGGTCGATGCGCAGGCGCAGGAGCTGGGCGATGGCGTAGATGCGGTCGTCGGTGGGCTTGCAGATGTAGCTGAGCAGACGCTCCTCGTCCCAGTCGTCGAATTTCTTGTTGTGGATGTGGCAGCAGCCGTTTTCCAGGGAACGCATCGCCTTCAGGATGCTCTCCTCCAGGGTGCGGCCTATGCTCATGACCTCTCCGGTGGCCTTCATCTGCGTGCCGAGCTCATTGGAGGCCTCGGTGAACTTGTCAAAGGGGAAGCGCGCCACCTTGGCCACCACGTAGTCGATTGCGGGCTCGCAGCAGGCGGGAGCGCCGGCAATGGTGATTTCGTCCAGGGTGAGTCCCACCGCTATCTTTGCCGTCACGCGGGCTATGGGGAAGCCGCTGGCCTTCGATGCGAGGGCCGACGAACGCGACACGCGGGGGTTGACTTCTATCAGGTAGTACTTGAACGACAGCGGGTCGAGGGCGAACTGCACGTTGCAGCCGCCGGCGATTCCCAGGGCGCGTATGAGCTTCAGGGCGGAGTCGCGAAGGAGCTGGTACTCCTTGTCCGTGAGGGTCTGTGCGGGAGCGACCACGATGGAGTCGCCGGTGTGGACGCCCACGGGATCGACGTTCTCCATGCTGCACACGGCAATGGCAGTGTCGGCGGCGTCGCGCATCACCTCGAACTCTATTTCCTTATATCCCTTGATGCTCTTTTCCACGAGCACCTGGTGCACGGGGGAGAGGGCAAGCGCTGTGCGCATCAGGTCGCGCAGTTCTTCTTCGTCGTCGGCAAAGCCGCCGCCGGTGCCGCCGAGCGTGAAAGCGGGGCGCAGGATCACCGGGTAGCCGATCTCGGCGGCCACACGCACGCCGTCCTCTATGCTGTAGCAGATTTCCGACGGAATCACGGGCTCGCCTATGCTGATGCAGAGCTCCTTGAACTTTTCGCGGTCTTCGGCCTTCTCGATGCCTTCGAGGGTGGTGCCGAGTATCTCCACGCCGCATTCTTCGAGTATGCCCTTGCGGGCCAGCTGCACGGCGAGGTTGAGGCCGGTCTGGCCGCCGAGCCCGGGTACTATGGCGTCCGGACGCTCGTAGCGTATGATCTTGGCTATGTACTCAAGCTTGAGCGGCTCCATATACACCTTGTCGGCGATATGGGTGTCGGTCATGATGGTGGCGGGGTTGGAGTTGACCAGAATCACCTCGTAGCCCTCTTCCTTGAGCGCCAGGCAGGCCTGGGTGCCGGCATAGTCGAATTCAGCGGCCTGTCCGATGACGATAGGACCGGAGCCTATCACCATAACTTTGCGTATGTCAGTTCTTCTGGGCATTTTTCTGGTCCTCCATCATTTTAATGAACTTGTCGATAATGGGCATGAAGTCGTGGGGTCCCGGTCCGGCCTCGACCTGGAACTGGCAGCCCATCACGCGGTCTTCCGTATTCTCGAATCCCACCACATACCCTTCGGGCACCGTCACGTGGGTGGCCGTGAGACCCGTGCCTTCCACGGAAGGGAAGCACCAGGTCTGGTTGAGCACCGCAATGCCTATGCGGCCGTCCTGCAGGTCGCGGACCGGGTGGTCGCCATGGATGCCGCAGCCAAGCCGCTGGGCCTTGGCTCCGTACTCCACGCCTATGATTTCCTGCCCCAGGCCTATTCCGAGCACGGGGCGGCTGCCCTTGAACTCACGGTAGAGTTTGGCGAGCCCGGGCACGTCCAGCACGCTGTCGGGGCCGTTGGACAGCAGGATTCCGTCGGGATTGTAGGAAAGCACGGCTTCGGCCGGGGTGTCGTAGGGCACGATGACCACGTTGCATCCCTTTGCCGTCAGAAGGCGCAGCACGGAATGCTTGATGCCGTAGTCCACGGCAACCACCTGGTAGAGGTGGTTGGGGGTGCGGGTGAGCCAGCGCTTGCGGCAGCTGACCCTGGGCACCCAGCTCTCGTGGCGCGGGGCCTCGGCTATCAGCTTCAGGGCCTCCTCGAGGGGCATTTCTTCCTCCACGATGGCGGCCATAGGGCGGCCGAGCTCCCGGATGACCTTGGTCAGACGGCGGGTGTCGATGTCGCTCAGGCAGGGGATTCCGTGGTCTTCAAGCTCTTCCTCGAGAGTCTTGGTCATACGGAAATTGCTCGGGGTGTCGCAGCATTCGCGCACAACTATTCCCCCGATGTTCGGGAACTTGGACTCGAAATCCTCGTCGGTGATGCCGTAGTTGCCTATCAGCGGATAGGTCATGACCACGATCTGTCCGGCGTAGGACGGGTCTGAAATGATTTCCTGGTAGCCCACGACGGACGTGTTGAAAACGATCTCGCAGACGCTCCTGCAGTCTGCTCCGAATCCCATTCCGTGGAATTCCATGCCGTTTTCAAGCACCAGTTTCTTCTTTGGACGAATCATATACTAAATAACCGTTATAAAATGTCTTTTCAATGCGGCCTGTGACCTCCATGCCATCAAAAGGCGTCGAGCGCCCCTTGGAGAGGAAGCGGCTGCTGTCGATGCGCCACCGGGCGTCCGGGGCGATCAGGCAGAGGTCCGCCCTTTCGCCGGGGCGCAGGGCCCCGCCGAGCCGGAAGATGCGTCTGGGGCCCTCGCAGAGGGCTTCGAGCAGCCTCTCCATACTGATGCGGCCAGTGCGCACAAGGCAGGTGTTCAGCACCGGGAATGCGGTCTCCAGCCCCACGATGCCCATGGCGCTGCCTTCGAGCCCGCGGCTCTTCTGCTCAGCGGTGTGGGGCGCATGGTCGGTGGCAATCGCGTCGATGGTGCAGTCGCGAAGGCCTTCTATGAGGGCTTCCCTGTCTGCTGCGCTGCGAAGGGGCGGGTTCATCTTGAAGCGGCCGTCTTCCTGAAGGTCGTCTTCGCAGAGGGTGAGGTAGTGGGGCGCGGTCTCGCAGGTCACGCGCACCCCGCGCGCCTTTGCCTCGCGGATCAGCTCCACGCTCCTTGCGGTGGATATGTGGCAGACGTGGTAGCGGCAGCCGGTCTCCCCGCAGAGGCGGAGGTCCCGTTCTATCTGCTTCCATTCGCTTTCGGAGCAGATGCCTTTGTGGCCGTGGGCGGCGCACCAGCGGCCGTCGTGGATGTAGCCTCCGTGCAGCAGGGTGTTGTCTTCGCAGTGGGCGGCGATGATGCAGTCTTCGCGGGCGGCGAGCTCCATTGCCTTGCGCATCATCGCCTCGTCCTGCACTCCGGAACCGTCGTCGGAAAATGCCGCGCAGCTCTTTTTCAGAGCACCCATATCCACGAGCTGCAGCCCTTTGCGGCCGGTGGTTATGGAGCAGTAGGGGAGCACCTCGATGCGGGCGTCGCGCCTTATGATGTCCATCTCGGCCTGCAGGTGCTCCTCAGTGTCGGGCACAGGGTCAAGGTTGGGCATGGCGCAGACTGTGGTGTAGCCGCCGCGGGCTGCGGCAAGGGAACCGCTGAGTATGGTCTCTTTTTCGGGGGCTCCGGGCTCGCGGAAATGGACGTGGATATCGGCAAAGCCGTAGCTGAGAAGGGCGCCGCCTCCGTCAAGTACCGGGACATCTGCGGGAGCGGGGATGCCGAGAGCGGCGATACGCCCGTCCTCTATCAGCACTGAACTCTTTCCTGATAGAGTGAACACGTTGGATATGAATAACTTATCTTTCATCCACAACGCCTGTGTTCATTTCTGTGCACATTTGTGCAAAGGTAGGGAAAACTCGCTGAATTATGAAAAAAAATTATGAACAACGGGCTGTGGATAAATAATGCATTTTTTCTTCATTTGTGTGGAATGAAAAGATTAACTTTGTGACCTAGTGTATACGTCTATGAAATCTGATCAAGTTCCAATGAAAGTAGGAGTGCTGATGGGATCCAAAAGCGACTGGGGCGTCATGTCCGCCGCTTGTGAGATCCTGGAAGAGTTCGGTGTGCCGTATGAGAAAAAGGTCCTGAGCGCGCATCGCACGCCCGCGGAATTTATGGAATATATGACCGGCGCGCGCGAGCGCGGCCTTTCCTGCGTTATCGCGGGAGCCGGCGGGGCGGCACACCTCCCCGGAATGGCCGCCGCCCTGACCACCCTGCCAGTCATCGGAGTGCCCATAAAGAGTGCGGCGCTTAACGGCCTGGACTCCCTGCTGTCCATCGTGCAGATGCCGTCGGGAATCCCGGTCGCCACCATGGCCATCGACGGCGCCCGCAACGCAGGCCTCTTCGCCGTGACCATCCTCGCCCTCCAGGACCCGGAGCTTGCGCGCCGGCTGGAGGCCTTCCGGAAAAAACAGTCAGAAAAAGTTTTGCAGACAGAACTTTAGGCAATGAACATACACCGCATCTACGTAGAAAAGTATTCGGAGTTTCAGGTTGAGGCAAGGAGCCTCCGCGACGAATTCAACGAAAACCTTTCTCTGGGACTGCGTTCCCTGAGGTTGATAAACGTCTATGATCTCTTCGGCTTCAGCGACGAACTGCTGGAGGCCTGCCGCTACACCGTCTTCGGCGAGCGCGTGACCGACTGCGTGTCAGATTCCTGCCCCCTTGAAGGCGCCAAGTACCTTGCGGTGGAATACATTCCCGGCCAGTTCGACCAGCGGGCTTCGTCCGCAGTGGACTGCGTCCACCTCATCGACCCCGACGCCGACGTGCAGATACGCTCCTCGCGCCTCCTGATCTTTGATCCCGACCTTTCCGACGAAGCGCTGGAGGCGATACGCCATTATTTCATCAACGGCGTGGAGTGCCGCGAGAAGGACCTTTCCCGGCTGGAGGCGCCAGGTCGTGCCGAGGTGCGGCCCGTGGCTTCCCTCGACGGATTCCTGGATCTGCAGGAGGACGGGCTGGCAGATTTCTGCCGAAGATGGGGCCTTGCGATGAACGAAGACGACCTCCGCGAGGTGCTGCGCTACTTCCGGACCGAAGGGCGCAACCCCACCGAGACCGAACTCCGCATCCTCGACACCTACTGGAGCGACCACTGCCGGCACACCACATTCACCACCAGCCTGGACGAAGTCCGGGTCGAAGATTCCTTCATTAAACCTGCCGTGGAGGCCTCTCTGGAGGAGTTCAGGGCGGTGCGCAGGGAGCTCGGGCGAGAAGAGAGGCGCTTCTGCCTGATGGAACTTGCCACTATCGGGGCAAGGTGCCTTCGCAGGCGCGGCCTGCTCGACGACCTGGAACAGAGCGAGGAAAACAATGCCTGCAGCATCTACGTGGACGTGGATGTGGACGGCCGCATCGAAAAATGGCTGTTGCAATTCAAGAACGAGACACATAACCATCCCACGGAAATAGAGCCTTTCGGCGGTGCGTCCACTTGCCTTGGCGGCGCCATCCGCGACCCCCTTTCCGGGCGCGCCTATGTCTATCAGGCAATGCGCGTCACGGGAGCGGGAGATATATGCCGCAGCGTCGCCGAAACGCTTCCCGGCAAACTTCCGCAGCGGGTGATCAGCCGCAAAGCGGCCGCCGGCTACTCCAGCTACGGCAACCAGATAGGCCTTGCGACCACCCACGTCCGGGAAATCTACCACGAAGGCTACACTGCCAAGCGCCTCGAAGTCGGCGCCGTGGTCGGGGCCGTGCGGGCTGCCGACGTGCGCCGCGAGAGCCCTGCGCCCGGCGATGTGATCCTCCTGCTCGGGGGGCGCACGGGACGCGACGGCATAGGAGGGGCCACCGGCTCGTCCAAGAGCCACACGGGCACTTCCCTCGAAACCGCCGGCAGCGAGGTGCAGAAGGGCAATGCGCCCGAGGAACGCAAGCTCCAGCGCCTCTTCCGCCGGCCGGAAGCAACCCGCCTCATCAAGAAATCCAACGATTTCGGAGCCGGCGGCGTGAGCGTCGCCATCGGGGAGCTCGCCCCCGGGCTGGAAATCCACCTGGAGCGCGTTCCCGTCAAATACTCCGGCCTGAATGCCACCGAGCTTGCGATCAGCGAGTCCCAGGAGAGGATGGCGGTGGTCGTGGCGGCTTCCGACCGTGCTGAATTCGAACGCCTCGCCCGGGCGGACAATATTGAAGTCACGCAGGTGGCGGAAGTCACCGGCACCGGGCGCATGCGCATGTACAACGGTTCCGTCCTCGTGGCGGACCTGCGGCGCGACTTCATCGACAGCGCCGGCGCCGCGCATCACGCAAAGGCTGCCGTGCCGGCCGTGGAGCAGCGCGATCCGTTTGCCGCCGTGCCCGCCGGGGAAAGCCTGAAAGAGCGTATGCTCAATCTTATGAAGCTGCGCAACGTGGCCTCCCAGAGGGGTATGGTGGAGATGTTCGACTCCACCATCGGACGTTCCACCGTGCTGATGCCCTATGGCGGAGTCACCCAGGGCACCGAGACCCAGGTCTCCGTGCAGAAATTCCCCGTGGACGGCACCACTTCCACCGCCAGCATGATGGCCTTCGGCTTCAACCCCGACCTGAGCAGCTGGAGCCCCTACCATGGAGCCGCTTATGCCGTGGTCGAAGCGTGCGCGAAGGTGGTTGCCGCAGGCGGTGACTGGTCGCGCATGCGTTTCTCATATCAGGAGTATTTCGAGCGCCTGGGCAGCGACCCGCACCGCTGGGGCAAGCCTCTGGCTGCCCTTCTGGGCGCCCTCCGCATGCAGCTCGCCCTCGGCCTGCCCTCGATCGGAGGCAAGGATTCTATGAGCGGCAGTTTCGAGACGCTCGACGTGCCCCCGACGCTGATTGCCTTCGGAATCACGCCCGTGAAAGTGTCCGATGTGATTTCTCCCGAGTTCAAGTGGGACGGCAACCGCATCTATCTGGTCCGCCACACCCCTCTTGCCGACTATATGCCCGATACCGACAGGCTGCGCCGCTGCTGGGACTTCGTCCACGCCCGCATCCTGTCCGGCGACATAGTTTCCGCCTGGGCCGTGGGCTTCGGCGGAGTGGGGGAGGCGCTTGCGAAGATGTGCTTCGGCAACCGCTTCGGAGCCAGCGTAAAGATAGAGGAGTCAGACCTTTACCGTCTTTCCTACGGTTCGATTGTGGTGGAGTCCTGCGTGCCGCTGGACGACCCGCTTGCAGAGTATCTGGGAGTCGTGACCGACGGTGAGGACGGACTGCTGCGCATCAACGGCACCCGCATCCGGCTGGACTCCCTGGAGGAAGCGTCCAATTCAGTTTACGGCAAGGTGTATCCGCAGGAGGCGGAACCGCAGCAGCCTGCGCCGCTTCATGTGCCCGCCCCTGCGCCGCGAAAGTTCAGGTATCCCGGAGCCCCTGTGGAGCACCCGCTGGTCTATATCCCCGTGTTCCCCGGCACCAACTGCGACTACGACACGGCAAAGGCTTTCCGCACTGCCGGTGCCGAAGTGCGCAGCGAGGTGTTCCGCAACCTGGATTCCGGCGACGTGCGCGATTCCATAGCGGCAATGGCGAAGTCCATTTCCGAGTGCCACATACTCGCCCTTGCGGGTGGTTTTTCCGCCGGCGACGAGCCCGACGGCAGCGGCAAGTTCATCGCTTCCGTACTTTGCAACAGCGTGATAGCCGCCGAGATAGAGAAACTACTCGGCAGGGGCGGCCTGATCCTCGGTATCTGCAACGGCTTCCAGGCCCTGGTCAAGAGCGGCCTGCTGCCCTACGGCAAGCCCGGCTCGGTGACCCGCGAATCGCCGACCCTTTTCCGCAACGACATCAACCGCCACGTCTCGCGCCTCGTCACCACGCGCGTGGCCTCGGTGAACTCTCCCTGGCTGTCCGGTTTCCGCATCGGCGACCACCACACCATTGCCGTGAGCCACGGCGAAGGCAAGTTCATGGTGGGCGCTGAAATGGCCCGCAAGCTGTTCGAAAACGGTCAGGTGGCATTCCAGTATGCCGACGGCACCAATCCCAACGGCTCCTGGTACGATATAGAAGGCATAGTGAGCCCGGACGGGCAGATACTCGGCAAGATGGGCCATTCCGAGCGCTACGAGCGCGGAGTGTTCCGGAATATCGAGGAAGAGCTGGAGCAGCCTATCTTTAGCAACGCAGTCAAATACTTTCAGCATAAGTAGTTATGGAGAAAAGGGAAAAACTCTTCGACGGTAACGAGAAGCAGGTGTTCGCGACCGACAATCCCGACCTGGTGATTTTCCGCTACAAGGACGTCACGGTGGCCTACAACAACGTCAAGCGCGCCCGCTTCCCGGGCAAGGGCATACTGGACAACCAGATATCGGCGATGCTGCTCGACTATCTCAACCGCAACGGCGTGGAGACCCATTTCGTGGAGAAACTGGGCGAGCGGGAACAGCTCTGCCGCAAGATAGAGATCATCCCCCTGGAAGTGGTGTTCCACAACCGCATAGCCGGCACTCTTGCCTCCCGGCTCGGAGTCGAAGACGGGTTCAAGCCCGGCAACGTGATAGTGGATCTGTGCTACAACAACGACGAGCTTGGCGATCCCCTTGTCAACCAGGACCAGGCGGTGGCCCTGAAACTCGCTACTTATGAGGAACTTGAGAAGATGTTCAGCATAGCCAGGCGGGCCGGGGCACTGCTCACTAAGCTCTTCCACGAAGCGGGCATCGAAATGGTGGACGCAAAGCTGGAATTCGGACGGGCTTCCGACACCGGAGCCATCATCATTTCCGATGAGATAAGCCCGGATACCTGCCGCCTCTGGGACGAAAAGACGGGGGAGAGGCTGGACAAGGACTGTTTCCGTCTGGATATCTGCGACGTGGCCGAGGCCTATGCCAAGGTCCTTGACAAACTGAATTCAATAAAGATCAAATAATATGGGCGTACTCGGGGTTTACGGCGTGCAGGGCGCTTCCACTTTCCTGTATTACGGTCTCCACAACCTCCAGCACCGCGGCCAGGAAGGCGGCGGCATGGCTACCTTCGATGAGAACGGGGTGTCCCACCGATATCGCGGGCTGGGCCTCCTGAACGAGGTCTTCACCAACGGGGAAGTGGGGGAACTGAAGGGCGACAAGGGCATAGGATGCGTCAAATATGCCAACGTGTCCAAGAGCGGCCTCGACAACGTGGGCCCGCTGTTCTTCCGCCACCGGACCGGCGATTTCGCTGTCGTAGGCGACGGCAATCTCGTGAATTCCAAGCAGATAGCTGATTACCTGGAGAAGCGCGGCACGATTTTCCAGACCGACACCGACGTAGAGCTCCTGGCGCACCTCATCAAGAAGAATTCCAATGAGGACCGGGTGGGCAACATAGTCAAGGCCCTGAACATGATGGAAGGCGGTTTCACCTTCATCATCCTGACCCCCAACCGCATGTATGCCTGCCGCGACAAGTATGGCATCAAACCGCTGTGCATCGGCAGGATAGGCGACGGCTACGTGGTCAGCAGCGAGTCCTGTGCCTTCGAGATCATGGGGGCGGAATTCATACGTGACGTGCGGCCCGGCGAGATTGTGTCCATGGATGCCAAGGGATTGCGCAGCACCTTGTATTCCAGCTACTGCCGCCACCGCATGTGCGCGATGGAATACATCTATTTTGCCCGTCCCGACAGCGATATCGACGGATGCAACGTCCACGCCTACCGCAAGGAAGCGGGGCGCCGTCTCTACCGGGAGTGCCCGGTCGAGGCCGACATCGTGGTGGGCGTGCCGGAATCCAGCCTTAGCGCCGCAATGGGCTACAGCGAGGAAAGCGGCATCCCCTACGAGATGGGCCTGGTCAAGCACAAGTACGTGGGCCGCACCTTCATTGAGCCCGTGCAGTCGATGCGCGAACTGGGCGTGAAGATGAAGCTTTCGCCGGTGCGCAGCATCGTGAACGGCAAGCGTATCGTGCTGGTGGACGACTCGATAGTCCGTGGCACCACGTCCCTGAAGATAGTGCGCCTGCTGCGTGAAGCGGGGGCGAGCGAGGTGCACGTGCGCATAGCAAGCCCGATGATGCGCTTCACCTGCCATTACGGAGTGGACACATCCACGCCCGAGGAGCTCCTCTGCTCCCACAGGAGCCTGGAGGAGGCGCGCATCGCCATAGGAGCCGATTCCCTCGGCTACCTGAGCCCGGAATCCACCCGCGACTCCTGTTTCGGCTGCGCGGACCCCTGCCAGGCGTGCTTCACCGGCGAATACCCCACTTTGTTGTATGATGAAACTGATGAATAGATATGGCCAAGACTTATGAAAACGCAGGCGTGAACCTGGAAGCCGGATACGAAGTTGTCCGGAGGATCAAGCAGCATGTGGCATCGACGGCCCGCACGGGCTCGATGGGCAATATAGGCTCGTTCGGAGGTATGTTCGACCTTTCGGCCCTGGGCCTCAGGGAACCGGTGCTGGTCAGCGGCACCGACGGCGTGGGCACCAAACTGAAGATTGCCTTTGCGATGGACAAGCACGACACCATAGGCATCGATGCCGTGGCGATGTGCGTCAACGACGTGCTGGCGCAGGGGGCCGAGCCGCTGTTCTTCCTTGACTATGTGGCGCTCGGGCACAACGAACCCGCGAAGGTCGAGGCGATAGTGGCTGGCGTGGCCGAGGGCTGCCGCCAGGCGGGCTGCGCGCTCGTGGGCGGCGAGACCGCCGAGATGCCGGGAATGTACGGCGGCGGTGAATACGACATAGCCGGCTACACAACCGGCGCCGTGGAGAAGTCGAAACTGATAGATGGCTCCAAGGTTGAGGTGGGAGACTTGCTGGTAGGAATCGCCTCCAGCGGAGTCCACTCCAACGGCTTCAGCCTGGTGCGCAAGATAGTCGCCGACGCCGGCCTAGGCTACACCGACTGCATCCCGGAATTCGGCGGCAGGCGCCTCGGTGACGTGCTGCTGACCCCGACAAGGATATACGTGAAGCCCGTCCTGGACGTGATACGCAACTGCAATGTCCACGGCATCAGCCACATAACTGGCGGCGGCTTCGACGAAAACATACCACGCGTGCTAAAGCCCGGCCAGGGCATTAGCGTGCAGGAGGGAAGTTGGGAGATACTGCCGGTGTTCCGCTTCCTGGAGCGCCTCGGCGGCGTGCCGCATAGGGAAATGTTCAATATCTTCAACATGGGCATAGGCATGGTCATCGTCCTCGCCCCCTCCGAAGCGGACAAGGCGATAGAGATCCTTTCCGCCCACGGCGAGAAAGCCACCGTCATCGGCCGCGTCACCTCCACCCCCGGCGTCAGCATAGAGTCATGAAAAAAATAGCAGTATTCGCCAGCGGCACCGGCACCAACTTCGAGGCCATCGCCAAGGCCTGCGAGGACGGCCGCATAGCCGCGCAGGTCGCCCTAATGGTCTGCGACAAGCCAGGCGCCGAGGTCGAGCATCGCGCCCGTCGCCACGGCATCCCGGCCTTCGTATTCTCGCCCCGCAGCTACGCCTCCAAGGCGGACTTTGAGCGTGAGATCGTCGCGCGCCTCGACGCCGCCGGCGTCTCCCTCGTGTGCCTTGCCGGCTACATGCGGCTGATAGGGCCGACCCTGCTGGACGCTTACCGCGGCCGCATCATCAACATCCACCCGTCGCTGCTGCCCGCCTTCAAGGGCGCCCACGCCGTCGAGGATGCCGTCGCCTACGGCGTCAAGGTCTTCGGCATCACCATCCACTATGTCGACGAAACCCTCGACGGCGGCCCCATCATCGCCCAGCGCGCCTTCCCCTACGAAGGCTCAGACCCCGCCGAAGTCCACCGCCTCGGCCAGATCATCGAACATCAACTGTATATAGAAACTATTCAAAAAATAATAGATGAGAGCATTAGTAAGTGTCAGTGACAAGAGTGGAGTCGTGGATTTTGTGAAGGGACTGAAGGACCTCGGATGGGAAATAATAGCCACCGGGGGAACACAAAAAATGTTGGAAGAAGCCGGCGTGAAGACGACGGGAATCAGCCAGGTTACCGGTTTTCCTGAAATCTGCGACGGCAGAGTCAAAACCCTCCATCCCAAAGTCCACGGCGCCCTCCTCGCCCGCCGCGACGTTCCCGGGCACATGGAAGCCTTGAAACAGAACGGCATAGGCCTCATAGACCTCGTCTGCGTCAACCTCTATCCTTTTGCGAAAACCATCGCGAAGGAAGGCGTCACCATGGAAGAAGCCGTCGAGAACATAGATATCGGCGGCCCCTCCATGCTCCGCAGCGCGGCAAAGAACTGGCGCGACGTCACCGTGGTCTGCGATCCCTCCGACTACGGCCGCATACTATCCGAATTGAAGCAGAACGGCACTACCACACCCCAGACCCGTCTCGAACTCTCCGCCAAGGCCTACACCCACACAGCCGAATACGACTGCCGCATAGCCGCCTACATGCGCGCCCAGGCCGGCCTCCCCGAGCGGATGTTCCTCGAATATGAGCTGAAGCAGCCCCTCCGCTACGGCGAAAATCCCCACCAGCAGGCCTCCTTCTATGCCGCCATGCAGCCGGAGCCATACTCCCTCGCCACGGCCCGGCAGATCCAGGGCAAGGAGCTGTCCTACAACAATATACAGGATGCTAACGCAGCATTGAACGTGCTCCGCGACTTCGCCGAACCGTTCTGCCTTGCGCTCAAGCACATGAATCCCTGCGGCGCTGCCGTTGGCAAGACTATAGAAGCAGCCTGGCAGGCGGCGTATGAAGCCGACAAGGTCAGCATCTACGGCGGCATAGTCGGCGTGAACCGCGAGCTGACCGCCGAAGTGGCCCTCGGCATGAAGCCCATCTTCCTCGAAATCGTAATAGCCCCCTCATTCACCCCCGAGGCACTGGAAATACTCGCCTCCAAGAAGAACCTCCGTGTCCTTCAGGTGGATATGACCCCAAGCGAGGGACCTGTTCGGCAGTTCGTCGGAGTCAACGGCGGGATGCTGGTCCAGCAGCTTGACACGCAGGTCGAGGCCGCTGAGTCGTTCCGCTGTGTGACCGAAAAGACTCCCGACAAGTCGCAGCTTGCCGACCTCGAATTCGGCTGGAAGATAGTCAAGCACGTCAAATCCAACGCCATAGCCGTGGTCCGTGACGGCCACACGGTGGGCATAGGAGCAGGGCAGACCAACCGTGTCGGCTCCGCCCATATAGCCCTTGAGCAGGCCCGTGAGGCCGGCTTCACCGATGGTCTCATCCTTGCCTCCGACGGCTTCCTGCCTTTCGCCGACACCGTGGATCTGGCGGCCCGATACGGAGTCGCTGCCATCGTGCAGCCCGGCGGCAGCATAAGGGACGAAGAGTCCGTGGCAAAGGCGAACGAGCTCGGCATTCCGATGATATTCACTGGTGTACGTCATTTTAAGCACTGATATGAAAGTACTTGTCATAGGTTCCGGCGGCCGCGAGCACGCCATTGTGGATGCCCTTTCGCGTTCGGCGAAGGTTTCCAAGATCTACTGTGCCCCCGGCAATGCCGGCATAGCGGCGCATGCGGAATGTGTGCCCATTAAAGACACTGATGTGGAGGGCCTGAAGGATTTTGCTCTCGGGAAGGGGATTGACCTGACGGTCGTGGGCCCTGAAGCGTCGCTCTCGGCCGGAGTCGCGGACGTGTTCCGTGCCGCAGGGCTGCGCATCTTCGGCCACAGCGCCGCCGCCACCCGCATCGAGAGCAGCAAGGAATTTGCCAAGCAGCTGATGGCAAAATATGGCGTCCCCACTGCAGCCTATCGCAGTTTTTCCGATTTCGGGGAGGCGCTCGAATATGTGAAGAGGCGTCCGCTGCCGGCAGTCCTGAAGTACGACGGGCTCGCGGCAGGCAAGGGCGTGGTCATAGCCGGCACGATGGAGGAGGCTGAAGCCGCCCTGCGCTCAATGCTGCTGGACCACAGTTTCGGACAGGGGAGAGTGGTGGTGGAAGACTTCCTGGAGGGCCCTGAATTTTCCTTCATGTGTTTTGTCAGTGGCGACGACGTGTATCCCATGCCGCTCTCGCAGGACCACAAGCGCGCCTTCGACGGTGACCTCGGCCCCAACACCGGCGGGATGGGGGCCTACACCGGCCTGCCGTTCATTACTGACGCCGACCGTGAGTTTGCCTACCAGGAAATAATGTGCAAGGCGGCTTCCGGGATGGTCTCCGAGGGCTGTCCGCTCTGCGGCGTGCTTTACGGTGGATTGATGAAAACCGCCGACGGCATCAAGGTGATTGAATTCAACGCCCGTTTCGGTGACCCTGAGACGGAGGTGGTGCTGCCGCTCCTGGATAGCGACGCGTTCGAGGTGTTCGACGCCGTGGCTTCCGGCCGTCCGGTGGAGGACCTCCGGTGGAGCGGGGACGTCACAATCGGCGTCGTGCTGGCCTCAAAGGGGTATCCGGGGCATTATGAAAAGGGTTTCCCCATCTCCGGACTCGACGGTCTGGACGCCCGCGTCTATCATATGGGAACCGCCTTGCGCGACGGCGGCTACGTGACCAACGGGGGCCGCGTGCTAATGCCCGTGTGCCGTGCCGCCACCCTCTCCGCAGCCCGCGACCGCGTTTATGCCGCCGCCGCTGGTATTGTCTGCAATAATTTGTATTTTCGCACTGATATAGCACATCAAGCAATATGAAAGCTCTCGTATCAACCGATTTCCATTTTCCCGGCCAGGAATCCAAGTACACCGGAAAAGTCCGGGATGTATACAGCCTCGACAACGGCTTCCTCGTGATGGTCGCCACTGACCGCATTTCCGCATTCGACGTGGTCCTTCCCGAGGGCATCCCCTGCAAGGGCCAGGTTCTCAATCAGATAGCCGCCGGTTTCCTCGACCTCACAGAAGATATTGTGCCCAACTGGAAGGTCGCCGTGCCCGATCCCATGGTCACTATTGGCTGGCGCTGCGAACCCTACAAAGTAGAAATGGTGGTCCGCGGCTACCTCGCAGGCCATGCATGGAGGGAGTACAAAGCCGGTAAGCGCACCCTGTGCGGCGTTGCCCTTCCCGAAGGGCTGAAGGAAAACCAGAAACTTCCGCAGCCCATCATCACCCCCACCACAAAGGCGGCAGAAGGCCACGACGAGGACATCAGCAAGGAAGAGATCATCGCCCGCGGCATAGTCCCGAAAGACGAATACGAGCAACTGGAGCGCTACACCCTGGCCCTGTTCCAAAGAGGTACGGAAATCGCCGCGAAGCGTGGCCTCATCCTGGTGGACACCAAGTATGAGTTCGGAAAAAAGGACGGCAGGATAATCCTGATGGACGAAATCCACACTCCCGACTCCTCCCGTTACTTCTACGCCGATGGCTATGAGGAGCGGCTGGCAAAAGGGGAGCACCAGAAACAGCTTTCCAAGGAGTTCGTACGCGAGTGGCTGATGGCCGGCGGATTCCAGGGCAGGGAAGGGGAGAAGGTCCCCGAAATGACCCCCGAAGTGGTTGCCGGTATCACCGACCGCTACGTCGAGCTCTATGAGCGCATTACCGGCGAAGAATTCCATCCGGCGGACTGCCCCGATGTCGCTGCGCGTATCGAAGCCAATATCAGGAAGTTTATAGACAAGCAAGCGATATGATTGAACGCTATTCCCGTAAGGTAATGCGGGACGTATGGACTGAAGAGAACAAGTTCGGCGCCTACCTGGAAGTTGAAATCCTCTCCTGCGAAGCCTGGAGCAAGCTTGGCGTGATTCCGGCGGAAGATGTGGAAAAGATACGGAAGAACGCCCGTTTTGAGGTCAGCCGCATTCAGGAGATAGAAGAACAGACCCGCCACGATGTGGTGGCATTCACCCGCGCCGTCAGCGAGAGTCTCGGCGATGAGCGCAAATGGGTCCACTACGGTCTCACTTCCACCGACGTAGTGGACACCGCCAACGGCTACCTGCTCAAGCAGGCCAACGCCATACTCCGCAAGGACCTGGAGGAATTCATGGAGGTGTTGCGCCGTCGTGCGCTCGAATTCAAGTCCACACCCTGCATAGGCCGCACCCACGGAGTCCATGCCGACATCACCAGCTTCGGCCTCAAATGGGCCCTGTGGTATGAGGAGATGAAACGCAACATGGAGCGTTTCCAGTATGCCGCCGCCGGGGTGGAAGCCGGCAAGATGAGCGGGGCCGTGGGCAATTTTGCCAACATTCCGCCGTACATACAAGACTACGTGTGCGGGAAACTCGGAATCGAGAGCGCCCGCATATCCACCCAGGTGCTGCAGAGAGACCGCCACGCCTGCTATGTCGGCACGCTTGCACTCATCGCCTCCACCCTCGAGCAGATGGCGTTCGAGGTTCGCAATCTCCAGCGCACGGAAGTCCGTGAGGTCGAGGAGGCCTTCCGCAAGGGGCAGAAGGGTTCCAGCGCGATGCCGCACAAGCGTAACCCCATCAGCAGCGAGAACATATGCGGCTGCGCCCGCGTCATGCGCGGCTACATGGCCACTGCCTACGAAAACGTGGCCCTGTGGCATGAGAGGGACATTTCCCACTCCAGCACCGAGCGCATCGTCCTGCCTGACGCCACCGAACTGCTGGACTACATGCTCCAGCGTTTCAAGGGCATACTGGATAACCTGGTGGTCTATCCTGAGACTATGCTGGCCAACATCTACCGCACCCGCGGCGTCATCTTCGCCCAGCGCGTGATGAATGCCCTGATTGCAAAGGGGATGTCCCGCGAGCAGGCCTACGACACCGTCCAGCCCATAGCAATGGAGGCATGGACACAGGACAAGGACTACAAGACGCTTCTCGAAGCCTCGGAGGCGGTTGGAAATAAATTATCCAGGGAAGAACTGGACAGTTGCTTTACCCTGGATTATTATTTCCGTAACGTCGACGAGATCTTCTCCCGCGTAGGGATCTAGAGGACGACCGTGGCTTCGCGGTCGGGGCCGACGGATACGATCTTGATCCGGCAACCGGTTTCCGCCTCGATGAAGGCCATATACTGTTTGAATGCCTCGGGGAAATCCTCGTAGCGGCGGAGGCCGCAGAGCGGGGTTTTCCATCCGGGGAATTCTTTATATACGGGCGTGACGTCCTTTCCTCCGTCGTAGGGGAAACTCTCGAGTATACGGTCTCCATCCTTGTAGGCTACCGCCACCTTGATGGTGTCGAAGCCGTCCAGGACGTCGGATTTCATCATGATCAGGTCCGTCACGGCATTCATCATCACGGCATACTTGAGGGCCACCATGTCGAGCCAGCCGCAGCGGCGCGGCCGGCCGGTGGTGGCTCCGTATTCGTGGCCGATGCTGCGAAGGCGTTCGCCGTCGGCGTCGAAAAGTTCGGTCGGGAAAGGGCCGCTGCCCACGCGGGTGCAGTAGGCCTTGAATATGCCGTAGATGGAACCGACGCGGCTGGGCGCTACACCGAGACCGGTGCACACTCCCGCCGACAGCGTGCTGGAGGAAGTGACGTAGGGATATGTGCCGAAGTCTATGTCCAGAAGCGAGCCCTGGGCGCCTTCCGCCAGGATTGGTACGCCTTCGTCAAGGGCCTTGTTCACATAGATTTCGCTGTCTATGAATGGGAAGCGCCTGAGTTCTTCCACCGCCTTGAACCACTGCTGCTCGTAGGCGTCGAAATCGAAGGGGGACTCGTATGCGGGATACTGCTGAAGTAGCTGCATGTGGCGTTGCTTGCGGGCCTCATAGAACTCACGGTAGTCTGGCTGGAGAAGGTCTCCGACGCGCAGGCCGTGGCGGCCCGTCTTGTCGGCGTAGGCCGGTCCTATGCCCTTCAGGGTGGAACCTATCTTGGACTTGCCCATGGCGCTTTCGCTGGCGGCGTCCAGGGCCCTGTGGGTAGGCAAAATGAGGTGCGCGCGCTTGGAGATGAACAGTTTCTTGTCCACGTCCACGCTCATCGCTTCGATCTTTGAAATTTCATCCATAAGGATGACGGGATCTATGACCACACCGTTGCCGATGATGTTCACTGTCCCTTCGCGGAAGATGCCGGACGGGACGGTGTGCAGCACGAAGCTGTCTCCGTCGAACACCAGTGAATGCCCTGCGTTCGGACCTCCCTGGAACCTTGCAACCATTTTGTAGCCGGGGGTCAGCACGTCCACGACCTTCCCCTTGCCCTCGTCGCCCCACTGGAGCCCGAGTACTACGTCTATTTTGTTCTTTGTCATGGTGAATCTAGTTGATGAAGAGTAACTCGCGATACTTGGGAAGAGGCCAGGTGTCGTTGTCGACGATTTCCTCCAGCCTGTCTATGGGCTGCCTGATACCGGGCAGGCTCTCGGCTATTTCATGGTAGGCGCAGGCCTTGGAATACTCGTCTTCCATCCTGTTGGCCTTCTTGCGGGCTTCTACCATGGCGTCCACCTTGGTCCTTATTTCCTGAACAAGGGCGGAAACCTGGTCCGCCAGCTCCAGGGCCACCCCGGCCTTTTCCTTGAAGGAATCAGGCCATACCTCCTTCATAAGAGCCACGTTCTTAAGCAGTTTGCTCTGGTATTCAAGGGCGGCGGGGATGATGTGGTTGACAGCCATGCGCCCCATGACCCTGGCTTCAATCTGGACTTTCTTGGAATAGATATCCCATTTGACTTCGTTGCGGGCCTCAAGTTCTTTGAGGGAATGGATTCCCAGGGATGTGAAGAGTTCGACGGACTCCGGCTTCGTGAATGTCCTGATCATCTCGGGAACGCTGGTTTCGGCGTCCAGGCCGCGCCGGGCGGCTTCCTTCTTCCACTCGTCGGTGTAGCCGTTGCCGTCGAAGCAGACCACGTCGATGACGGAGCGGATAATGGGCTTCAGGCTGTCCATCGCGGCGACCTCAAGGCTCTTGCCGGCGGCGAGTTCCTTGTCCAGGTCCGCCTTGTATTTGTTCAGCTGCTGTGCCACCGCGGCGTTGAGCACGGTCATGGCGCCGGCGCAGTTGGCCGATGAGCCTACCGCGCGGAATTCGAAGCGGTTGCCGGTGAACGCGAAGGGGGAAGTGCGGTTACGGTCGGTGTTGTCCAGGAAGATCTGCGGGATCTCCACTATGCCCACGGATGCGCCTTTCTTGCCGGCGATTTCAATGGGTGTGCCGGAAGGAACTTCCAGCAGTTTGTGCAGTACGTCCGTCATCGCATTTCCGAGGAAGGCGGATACGATTGCAGGCGGAGCTTCGTTTGCTCCGAGGCGGTGGGCGTTGGTGGCGCTGGCGATGCTTGCCTTCAGCAGGGCGTTATGGCGCTGCACGGCAGCCAGTACGTTGACGAAGAAGACGATGAATTGCAGGTTGCCTTTCGGGTCTTTGCCGGGGGCCAGCAGGGAAGTGCCCGTGTCGGTGCCAAGGGACCAGTTGTTGTGCTTGCCGGAACCGTTGATGCCTGCGAAGGGTTTCTCGTGCAGCAGCACCACGAAGCCGTGTTTGCGGGCGACCTTGTTCATCACGTTCATTATCATCTGGTTCTGGTCGTTGGCCAGGTTGCATTCCCCGTAGATCGGCGCAAACTCGAACTGGTTGGGAGCCACTTCGTTGTGCCTTGTCTTGATGGGGATGCCGAGCTTGTAGCCTTCTATCTCCAGCTCCTGCATGAATGCGGCGACGCGGGAGGGAATCGCGGCGAAGTAATGGTCGTCCAGCTGCTGGCTCTTGGACGATGCGTGCCCCATGAGCGTGCGTCCGGTCAGCATAAGGTCGGGCCTTGCCGCGTAGAGGTCTTCATCGACAAGGAAGTATTCCTGCTCCCATCCGAGGTAGGAGTTCACTTTGTTCACTTCGGGGTCGAACAGCCTGCAGATGGG
Organism: uncultured Bacteroidia bacterium; assembly: GCA_902782225.1. GTDB lineage: Bacteria > Bacteroidota > Bacteroidia > Bacteroidales > UBA932 > Cryptobacteroides. The sequence continues at coordinate 114,481 of CACZMF010000001.1, forward strand.
TACTGCTGCGTCGGAAACGGCCTTGAGCGCCTTTTTGAGCGGGGCTTTGTAGTCCAGCGCCTCACCGGTGTAGGAAATGAACACGGTGGGGATGCAGAGCGTGTCGCCCTGGATGAACACGGGAGAAGTGGGGTCCCAGGCGGTGTAGCCGCGGGCCTCGAAGGTGGCACGTATGCCGCCGCTGGGGAACGAAGAGGCGTCAGGCTCCTGCTGGATGAGCGACTTTCCGTCGAAGGACTCGATCATGCCGCCCTTGTTGTCGTACTCCATGAGGGAGTCGTGCTTTTCGGCGGTCAGGTCGGTCAGCGGCTGGAACCAGTGGGTGATGTGGGTGACGCCGTGGTCGAGCGCCCATTCCTTCATCCCGCCGGCGACTTTGTCCGCGGTCTCCAGGTCGAGGGGACGGCCGTTGTCGATACAGTCCACGAGGGCATAGAATACCTTCACGTCGAGGTATTTGCGCATCTGCTCACGGTTGAACACCAGTTCGCCGAAGTAGGCGGAAGGTCGTTTTGCGGGCGCCTCGACGTCCAGTGCCTTCTTCTTGAAGGCGTCTTGTACTACGTCAAATCTCAGTTTGCTCATGGTATGGGGCTATAATATTTATGCGGACAATCCGCTGGCTTTCAGGGTGTTTTCCATCAGCATCGCGATGGTCATGGGGCCGACACCGCCTGGAACCGGGGTTATCCATCCTGCAACCTGGGATGCGGAGGCGAAATCCACGTCGCCCGTCAGGTGCCCGTCTTCGGTGCGGTTGATACCCACGTCGATCACTATGGCGCCGGGCTTGACCATGTCGCCGGTGATGACTCCCGGGCGCCCGACAGCGGCCACGAGTATGTCGGCCTGGCGCGTCAGGGCTGCAAGGTCACGGGTGCGGGAATGGGCGATGGTCACGGTCGCGTTGCGGTCGAGCAGCAGTTTGGCGACCGGCTTGCCGACTATGTTGCTGCGTCCGACAACTACCGCCATCTTGCCTTCGATGCTCTCTCCGGTGCTCTCAATCAGGCGTATGATGCCCTGAGGGGTGCACGGCACGAAGCAGGGGCGGCCGAGCCACAGGTTGGCGACGTTGACGGGATGGAATCCGTCGACGTCCTTAGATGGAATTATGGCGTCCAGTACGCGGTCTTCATTGATATGGCGGGGCAGCGGAAGCTGGACGAGTATACCATCCACTCCGGGGTCGGTGTTAAGCGCCTGTATCTCCTTGAGCAACACGGCTTCTTCCACATCTTCAGGGAATTCTATGAGGCGGCTGTCCATTCCGGTGTATTCCGCAGCCTTGATCTTGCCGCGCACGTAGGAACGGCTCGCAGGATTGTCTCCCACGATAATGACCGCGATGCATGGGATGCGCCCGCCTTCAGCCCTTATCACTTCGACTTTCTCTTTCAGCTTTTCCTTGATTTCAAGGCTGACTGCCTTGCCGTCGATAATATTGCTCATATCGTTACTCCCATTCTATGGTTGCCGGCGGCTTGGAGGAAATGTCGTAAACCACTCTGTTGACGCCTCGCACCTTGTTGATTATCTCATTGGAAACCTTCGATAGGAAATCGTAAGGGAACGGGAACCAGTCGGCTGTCATTGCATCCGTGGATACCACGGCGCGCAGTGCAACCGGATTCTCATATGTGCGCTCGTCGCCCATCACTCCCACGCTCTTGACCGGCAGCAGGATGACTCCGGCCTGCCAGATTGCGTCGTAAAGATTGGTAGCCATCACTCTGGGGTCGGATGCTGAAGGGAAGCCCATTCCACTGCAGTCGTATGCGCGCAGTCCGCGGATGAAGATGTCGTCCGCTTCCCGGAGTACTTTCAGTTTTTCTTCGGTGACGTCGCCTATGATGCGGATGGCGAGCGAAGGCCCGGGGAAAGGATGGCGGCCCACTAGTTCTTCATTGATGCCGAGGGCGCGGCCGACGCGGCGTACCTCATCCTTGAAAAGCATGCGCAGCGGCTCCACGACCTTCAGGTTCATCTCTTCGGGCAGGCCGCCGACGTTGTGGTGACTTTTGATCTTTGAGGCTATGCCAGGAATGCCGGCGCTTTCGATGACGTCTGGATAAATGGTCCCCTGGGCTAACCAGCGGGCGTTTTCAATGCTGTGGGCGTATTTGTCGAAGGTCTCGACGAATAGTCGTCCGATGATCTTTCTCTTGGCTTCGGGTTCAGTGACCCCGGCAAGGGCGTCGAGGAATTCCCTTGAGGCATCGGCCCCGATAACGTTCAGGCCCATGTCCCTGTAGGAATCCAGCACGTCTTCGAATTCGTTCTTGCGCAGGAGGCCGTTGTTCACGAAGATGCAGGTAAGGTTGTGGCCGATTGCCTTGTTGAGCAGCACGCCAGCCACGGTGGAATCGACACCGCCGCTTAGGCCCAGTATCACCTTTTCGTCCCCGATGCGGGCCCGGAGGTCGGCTACAGTCGTCTCGATGAAGGATGCAGGGGTCCAGTCTCCGGCGCATCCGCAGATGCCCAGGGCGAAGTTGGAGAGTATCTGCGTGCCTTCGGTGGTGTGGAAGACTTCCGGGTGGAACTGTACTGCGTAGGTCGCCTCTCCTGCAATCTGGTAGGCGGCATTGGCTACGTCCGCTGTTGAGGCGATGACTTCGCCTCCTTCAGGGAGGGCGGAGATGGTGTCGCCGTGGGACATCCAGACCTGGGTGTGCGGGCTCACTCCCTTGAGCAGGGGGGAGTCCTGACGTACCACGTCCAGCATGGCGCGGCCGTATTCGCGGGCTATGGAACCCTCCACACGGCCGCCGAAGCGGTGGGCGATGTACTGGGCGCCGTAGCAGATTCCGAGGAGCGGGAACCTGCCCTTGATGGGCTTCAGGTCAATCTGGGGGGCGTTTGCGTCCCGCACGGAGCAGGGGCTGCCGGACAGGATTACGCCTTTGACGGATGAGTCCAGGGCGGGTACTTTGTTGAACGGATATATTTCACAAAAGACGTTCAGCTCCCTGAGGCGCCGGCCGATAAGCTGGGTGACCTGGGAGCCGAAGTCGAGGATGACTATTTTATTCACCGCGGGAGTAGTTAGGTGTTTCCTTAGTGATCGTTACGTCGTGGGGGTGGCTTTCGGTCATGCCGCTGGCCGTCACACGGGTGAAGCGCGCGTTCTTCAAGGCTGCGAGGTCCTTGGCGCCGCAGTAGCCCATGCCGGAACGGAGGCCGCCGATGAGCTGGTAGACCGTCTCCTCGAGGGTGCCCTTGTAGGGGACACGGCCCACGATGCCCTCGGGAACGAGCTTCTTGGCTTCCGTTTCCTTGTCCTGGAAGTAGCGGTCCTTGGAGCCGGCGTTCATGGCGTCGATGCTGCCCATACCCCTGTAGGACTTGAACTTGCGGCCGTTGTAGATGATGGTCTCACCGGGGGCTTCCTCGGTGCCGGCGAACATGGAGCCGCACATCACGCAGTCGCCTCCGGCTGCAAGTGCCTTCACGATGTCGCCGGAGTAGCGCAGGCCGCCGTCGGCGATTACGGGGATGCCGCTGCCCTTGAGCGCACGGGCCACTTCGTAGATGGCGGACAACTGGGGCACGCCCACGCCCGCTACGATGCGGGTGGTGCAGATGGAACCGGGGCCTATGCCCACTTTCACGGCGTCAGCGCCGGCCTTTGCGAGCTGCACGCCGGCCTCATAGGTGGCCACGTTGCCGACCACGACATCGAGTTCGGGCAGAGCCGCCTTGACGCGGGCGAGCTGCTCCAGCACGCCTTTGCTGTGGCCGTGGGCGGAATCGATCACCACGGCATCCACGCCTTCGGCGGCAAGCGCGCGGGCGCGGTCCACGGCGTCGGGGGTGACCCCGATTCCGGCCGCTACGCGAAGGCGGCCCTTGTCGTCCTTGCAGGCGTTGGGGTGGAGCTTTTCCGTGAGTATGTCCTTATATGTGATGAGGCCCACGATGCGGCCTTCGCCGTCGATGACGGGGAGTTTCTCGACCTTGTGTTTCTGGAGCACTTCCTTGACGTGGGTGCGGTCGGTGCGGCCTATGGAAATGGTCACGAGGTTCTCAGCCGTCATCACGTCCTTGATGAGTATGCCCATGTCTTCCTGGAAGCGGACGTCACGGTTGGTCACGATGCCCACCAGGTGCCCCTGGGCGTCGGTCACAGGGATGCCGCCGATGTGGTTGGCCTGCATCAGGGCGAGGGCGTCGCCGACCGTCTGGTCCACGTGGATGGTCACGGGGTCGTAGATCATTCCGCTCTCGGCCCTTTTGACCTTGCGCACCTCAGCCGCCTGTTCGGCTATGGACATGTTCTTGTGGATCACGCCTATGCCGCCTTCGCGGGCGAGGGCGATAGCCATGGTGGCTTCGGTGACCGTGTCCATCGCAGCGGACACGATAGGTATGTTGAGGGTAATGTTCCGGGAGAACCTGGTATGCAGGTCCACCTCCCTGGGCAGGACTTCCGAGTAAGCCGGAACGAGCAGTACGTCGTCGAATGTCAGTCCTTCCAGTGCGATTTTTTCATCAATGAATGACATAATCTTTTTATTGTATCAGGCCTGTTGCCTTGTTCCAGGACAATGTCTTGTAGTAGTTGTTGAGGCTTTCCCTCTCCGGCATGGGGATGTAGGAACTCAGCCCGCACACCCGGAGAAGCTTGAGCCCGAAGAATGTGGGGGTGGCGTCTTTGTAGAGCACGCATTCGTCCAGTGCGGCGTCCAGCTGCGCAAGCTCTGTCAGACTGGCCCCGGCCTGGGCGAAAATGTCGCGAAGGTCGTAGAACCAGTGAAGCTCGTTGTAGAAATATGCCTGCACCTTGTTGCGGTCCAGCTTGCCGATCGCGGTCCTGTATTTTTCCGTCAGGGGGGCGCAGGCGGCGGCCAGGGCGTCCAGTTTGCTGCAGTCCACGAGGGTGATGGTGGCGGAGTTGTAGGACCCAGTCTGGGCATTGTAGTATTCCATATAGTCTTCGCAGACGGCCTGCAGGTCGGGCTTGCCGGAGACGAGCAGGCGCCGGAGCATGGGAGGGTAAATCATTCCGTAGCTTAGTATCTCGGTGGGGGAGAAGACTATATAGTCGCACTGGTCTTTCAGCTCGTAGGCCACTTCCACGCAGCCCATCAGGCACGCATCCATGATGAAGAATTCCAGGTGCATGGGGATGGCGCCGGGCAGGTCCCTTATGTCTATGCCGGAATTGTCCACGGCCTCCTGACCTAGCTCCTTGGTGCTGTCCACGCTGAAGATGCTGGGACTCTCTTCCTTGTAGCCCGGGGGAATCCAGCCTTTGCCGTGGGAAGAGACCAGCAGGCCGTAGTTCGAGGCGGGGAAGAGGTCCTGCACGTCGGTAAGGACCTTGCGCAGCGTCTCGGCGGAGGCGCTTATGTCGGTGTCGGGATAGACTATCAGGGTGTCCTTGCGTATCGAGCCCGTCATGTCTTTGTATGCGCGGCAGAGAATGGGGTTGGTGGGGATGTTGTAGACGCCGCCCTTGGATGTGTGGTGGGAGTAGATCAGAAGCACGTCGTCGCTTCCCACGAACGGAAGGTCGTCTCCTTCGTAAAGCTGCTTTTCGTTGCTGTGGATGCTGGGGGAGAGGTTGCTGAAGGCGGCGGAGTACATCAGGAAAACCCTTCTGGTGCCGGGCGCTTCGGCTTCCTGCCGTCCGCAGGCGGCAAGGACCAGTGCGCAGATTGCTGCACAGAATATGCGTGACAGCTTCTTTGGCATAAGAATTCACAAATATACAAAATATTTATTAATTTTGTATGTGGACCAGTTTTCATATTATCTTTCCATAGAGCGGCAGCTTTCGCCCAACACCGTGGCTTCATACGGTGCCGAGGTGGCTGCTTTTCTGGATTTCCTGGTCGGGAAGAAGGCGACGGAGTGCAGTTCCGACGACATCGTCGCCTATATGGCGTCCCGTTCCGGGGAGCTTTCCAAGCGCAGCCAGGCCCACGCCCTGAGCGCCCTCCGGTCGTTTTTCGACTTCCTTATCCTGGAGGGAGAGAGGAAAGACAACCCGTGCGACAAGGTGGATGCCCCGAAGCTGGGGCGCTATCTTCCTGAGGTCCTGTCAGTCGAGGAGGTGGATGCAATTATCGGCAGCGTGCCCGACAGCAAGCCCTCGGACCTGCGCGACAGGGCCATTCTCGAGGTCCTGTACGGCTGCGGGCTGCGCGTCTCCGAAGCCTGCGGGCTGCTGATTTCCCACGTGGACTTCGACGAGGCCTTCGTGCGGGTGGTGGGAAAAGGCGACAAGGAGAGGCTGGTGCCCATAGGGGAGCCGGCCCTTGAGGCGCTGAGGGCCTGGCTTGAGGTCCGCCCCGGGCCCGCCGCCCCGGAGTATTCGGACTTTGCCTTCCTGAACCTGCGCGGGAAACCTCTGAGCCGCGTGTCCGTGTTCAATATGGTCAAGAACCGCGCAATGCTGGCAGGCGTGCGGAAGGAAATCTCCCCGCACACCTTCAGGCACTCATTTGCAACGCATCTGGTGGAAAACGGCGCCGACCTGCGTATAGTGCAGGAAATGCTCGGTCACGAAAGCATACTGACCACTGAAATCTACACCCACATAGATTCCAGCACCTGGCAGCGGTCCATCCTGGACCACCATCCCCGCCGTTAGGATTCTTCCTCCAGGGCTTTGTTGTAGCACTCGCGGCAGAGGGGCTCGTAGATGTCTTTCTCGCCCAGGACCACCAGCTTGCGGCTCTTGCTGAGGCGGTGGGAGTGGTTGGCGAGATTGCCGCATTTCACGCAGATTGCATGGACTTTCTGCACGTCTTCAGCCACGGCCATGAGCATGGGCATGGGCCCGAAAGGCTTGCCGAGGTAGTCGGTGTCAAGGCCGGCCACGATCACGCGGACCCCGCGATTGGCAAGCGTCTGGCACACGTCCACGAGTTCCGGCCCGAAGAACTGGGCCTCGTCCACTCCGACCACTTCCACGTCGGGCTCGATTTCCAGCATGTCGGCGGCTTTGGCGATGGGCTTGGAGGAAATCTTGTGGAAATCGTGCGACACCACTTCCACGTCCGAATACCTGTTGTCTATCGCGGGCTTGAAGATGGCGATTTTCTGGTTGGCGAACTGGGCGCGGCGCAGGCGCCTGATGAGTTCTTCGGTCTTGCCTGAGAACATCGAGCCGCAAACTACTTCGATGCAGCCGGATTTTTTGTGGTTTTCTGAAAACATTTGCTTAGCTTTGTGGAGACAAATATAATAAAAACTTGTGATATGCCCAGCGGTATTCTCTACATAGTTCCGACCCCTGTCGGAAATCTGGACGACATCACTCTCAGGGCCCTTTCCGTGCTCCGGGAGGCAGACCTCATCCTGGCCGAGGATACCCGCACGAGCGCGGTGCTCCTGCAGCACTACGGCATCAAGGGCAAGCTGCTTTCCCACCACAAGTTCAATGAACACGCCACCGTGGGCCTGGTCAAGGAGCGGCTCCTCCAGGGCCTGACGGTAGCCCTTGTCAGCGACGCCGGCACGCCCGGAATCTCCGATCCGGGATTCCTCCTCTCGCGGGAGTGCGCCGCCGAGGGCATCGAAGTCCAGACGCTTCCGGGCGCCACTGCATGCATTCCTGCGATAGTCAGTTCCGGCCTGCCCTGCGACCGCTTCTGCTTCGAAGGCTTCCTGCCGCAGAAAAAGGGGCGCAAAACCCGCTTGACCGAACTCACCAAAGAAACGAGAACTATGATATTCTATGAATCACCAAGGCGTCTTGTCGGGACGCTGGAGCAATTTGCCGAATTCTTCGGCCCGGAGCGCGAGTGCTCCGTGGCGCGGGAGATTTCCAAACTGCACGAAGAGCACTGCCGGGGGAGTCTGGCCGAGCTGCTCGCACATTTCAGGGCCGTGGAGCCCAAGGGAGAAATTGTAATCGTCGTGGCAGGCCTGCCCTCCGAAGGGCACCGTGAGCACCACAACAAGTACAAGGAGGGGAAGGATCGTGGAGAAGAAGGACAGGAAGGATAGCCCGACGGCGGTTTTCAAAGTGGGCGCGATCGCCCTTGCATTTTTAATAATCGGTTATCAGTCTGCGCTGTTCGTCCACAGGGCGGCGGAGCTTCGCGTAGCGGCTGCCCGCGACAAGCCGGACACGGTGTACGTTGTGTACAGGGCCCCTGCGGATACGGTTCCGGAGGTGGTGCGGCACAATGCCGTCCACAGCGCCCCCGTGCAGCACGCCAGGAACCGGACCCGCCGGGTGGAGAGCTTCCGCTTCAATCCCAACACGGTCAGCGTCGAGGACCTTATGCGACTGGGATTCAGCGAGAAACAGGCGCAGTCGATAGACAACTACCGCGCCAGGGGCGGCCGCTTCCGCAGGCCCTCCGACTTCGCTAAATCCTATGTCGTCGCCGATTCTGTGTTCCAGCGGCTCAAGCCCTGGATCGACATTCCCCGGCTGGATATCAACCGGGCGGATTCGGCCGCTTTCGATGCCCTTCCCGGCATAGGTCCGTATTTCGCGGCAAAGATGGTGGAATACAGGACCCGGCTCGGCGGCTACTCTTTTAAGGAGCAGCTGATGGACATCTACCATTTCGACCGGGAAAAATACGACGGCCTGAGCGACCTCGTTGTCTGCAGCTCTCCAGCTAAACCTTTCAGGCTCTGGCAGATGCCGGAAGACAGCCTGCGGCAGCATCCCTATATAAAGAACTGGCAGACGGCGCATTCTATCGTGCTTTTCCGGGAAAACAGCCCCCGGGAAGAATGGACCCTCGACGCCCTCTCCAAAGCATGCATCCTGCCCCCGGAAGATATGGCGAAGCTTGCCCGCTGCTCCATCGCCGCTCCCTAGGCCTTCTTCCTTATCAGCAGGCACAGCCCGAGGACGGTCAGCAAAGCGTTGACCAGCAGCAGCTCATATCCGAAGCGGTAGCCGCCGAGCCACTGCTCGGAGTGCGATTGCAGCACGTAACAAAGGATGGGGGAAAGCACCGCCACCAGCGGCACCCACTTGTCGCGGACAGGCTTCCTGCAGGCGAGCCCGAAGGCGAACATTCCGAGAATAGGTCCGTAGGTGTAGCTCGCGAGCTTATAGACGGCATCGATGACGCTTTGGGTATTAAGAAGGTAGAAGCCATACACGACGATCCCCATCAGCACGGCCATTGCTATGTGCACCCGTTTGCGGGTGCGGCCCACCGCCTCTTCCGGCTTGCCTTCGGTGCCAATGATGTCGGCGGTGAAGGAAGTGGTGAGGGCGGTCAGAGCGGAGCCCCCTGCTGAAAAAGCGCAGGACACCAGCCCCAGCACGAACAGCACGCCCACTATCATCGGCAGGCTGCCTCCCGTGGCCACCGCAGGGAACAGCAGGTCGCCGGTCTCCGTGATCCCTTTTTGCGCCGAGAACTCGTAGAGCAGCACGCCAAGGCAGAGGAAGAGGAACACCACCGGCACTTGGAGCAACCCGCTGGTGATCAGGTTCTTGCGGGAATCCCTGGCGTTGCGGCTGCTGAGCGTGCGCTGCATCAGGTCCTGGTCCAGCCCCGTCATCGCAACCACGGTGAACACCCCCGCAAGGAACTGTTTCCAGAAGAATCTGGGGTGGTTGGGATCGTCGAAGAAGAAGATGCGCGACATCGGGCTTTCCCGCACGGCCTTTGCCGTGCCTCCGAAATCCAGCCCCATGTCCCTGGCTATGAACACTATAGCCAGCACGATGGACACTATCATGCACACCGTTTTCAGCACGTCCGTCCAGAGCACCGACTTCATCCCGCCCCGGAAGGTGTATGCCAGCACTATCAGCATACACACGGCAACGTTCAGGGCGAAAGGCAGCCCCAGCGGCCCGAATACCATGAGCTGCAGGGTCATACACACGAGGAAAAGCCGCACCGCAGCTCCCAACATCTTGGAAATGAAGAAGAACCACGCCCCGGTCTTATGGGAGCTGACTCCGAACCTGTCGTCCAGATACTGGTAGATGGACACCATATTCTTCCTGAAGAACACAGGCGTGAGCACGAAGGCGATCACGAGGTAGCCGACAAAAAAGCCCAGGACCATCTGCATGTAGCTCATCGCGGATCCGCCCACCATGCCCGGCACCGAAACGAAGGTGACCCCGGACATAGGCGCACCGATCAGCGCTATAGCAACAATCCACCAGGGGGCTTTCCGCCCGCCGTTGAAGAAATCGGATGCGCTGCCCTTCCCCCTGGAAGCGACCAGGGAGACTGCAAGCAGCAGGGCGAAATAGCCCAGCATGGTCAGCACGACTGCAAGTGGTGTCATCGGCAATTCCTTTTTGCAAAAATACGAAAAAGATGATTATATTTACCGACCTTTTTATCAGATACACCGCTTATGAAACTCAGACATATCCTATCGGCATTGCTGTTATTGCTGCCTCTCGGCGCCTTGGATGCGCAGGTGCCCGATGCCACCGTGCGCTGGAAGGCCGAGGCCACTCAGGCCGGCGACGGACTGTATGAATTGGTATTCACCGGGGAGACTGCCCCGGATTGGCACACATACGGCACCGCTTCCAAGTATTCCGCCCCTTCCATCACTCTGGAGAAGCTGCAGGGCTGCGTGCCTGAAGGCGGGCTTTACGATATCACAGAGCCTGTGCTCGAAGATGGCGAGCCCGTGTTCCACGGCAGTTTCAAGCTGGGCCAGAAAGTGCGGCTCACCGCAGATTCCGGAGCGGCCGGCGGCTATATCACCTGGCTCGCCTGCACGGGCGGAGCTTGCGCGAGTCCGGAGGACTGGGAGTTCGACCTGAGTCTCGGCGCCGTGCCCGACACGGCCCACAGCAGCGTGATTTCGGACCCTTCGGAAAGTGCCTCAGGGGCCGGCTCCCTTTGGGCCCTGATACTTGAAGCCATATTGTGGGGCTTTGCCATGTTGCTGACTCCCTGCGTTTTCCCCATGGTGCCCATGACCGTGTCTTTCTTCCTTAAGAGCTCCACCACTGCCGCAGCGGGCCGCTTCAAGGCATTCATGTATGGGCTTTTCATAGTGCTGCTCTACACCGTGCCGATAAGCGTGATCATACTGCTGACGCGGCTGCTGGGGGGCGATGCGGTGACTGCCGATATCTTCAACTGGCTTGCCACGCACTGGATTCCCAACCTGATTTTCTTCATAGTGTTCATGGTGTTCGCGGCGTCCTTCTTCGGGGCTTTCGAGATTGTGCTGCCCTCTTCGCTGGTGGGCAAAAGCGACAAGAATTCGGAGAAAGGCGGCCTTGTGGGCATCTTCTTTATGGCGCTGACGCTGGTGCTGGTGTCCTTTTCCTGCACCGGCCCGATTGTGGGTTCGGTGCTGATTCGTTCCACGGCCGGCGAGTTCTGGACCCCGATGGTCACGATGCTGGCGTTCTCCGTGGCTTTTGCCCTGCCGTTCACGATATTTGCCCTGTTCCCTTCGCTGCTCGGCAAGATCAGGGGAAAGAGCGGGTCGTGGCTCAACAGCGTGAAGGTGGTGCTCGGCTTCATCGAAGTGGCGCTTGGCTTCAAGTTCCTGAGCGTCGCCGACCAGACCTACCACTGGGGCCTGCTGGACCGCGAAGTGTACCTTGCCATCTGGATTGTGGTGTTCTCGCTGCTTGGGCTCTACCTTCTTGGCAAGATCAGGTTCCCGCATGACGATCCGGAAGAGAAGCCGCTGTCGGTGTTCCGGCTCGGGCTCGTCATCGCCGTGTTCTCATTCGTGGTGTATATGATTCCGGGTATGTGGGGCGCCCCGCTGAAGGCGCTCTCGGGTTACCTGCCACCGCTGGAGACCCAGGATTTCGTGCTGGGCGCGGGCACTTCGGATGCCTCCGGATCAAGTGCTTCCGATGGCGGATTTGCGCAGAAATACGATCTTAAGATGCCTCTCGGACTGGAAGGATATTTCACTCTGGAAGAGGGACTTGCGGCCTCTGAGAGGCTGGGAAGGCCCGTGTTCGTGGATATCACCGGGCACGGATGCGTGAACTGCCGCGAGATGGAGCAGCGGGTCTGGAGCGATCCGCGCGTGCTGCAGATACTGAAGGACGAGTACGTGATCGTGGCTCTCTACACCGACGACAAGACCAGGCTGGACGAAGCGGACTGGGTGAAGCTCGACAACGGCCGGGTCCTGAAAGACCTCGGCCGCGTGAATTCCTGGCTGGTGCGGGAGCGTTTCGGCGTCAATGCCCAGCCCAATTACGCCCTTCTCGGCAGCGACGGGAAGCTTCTCGCCCCCGTCCGCGGCTATAACCTCGACGTCGATTCCTTCATTTCCTTCCTTCGCTCCGGCATCGACAACTTCAGGGGCGAATAAAAGGAGCAGCACCCTCTGAAAACTGTGCCACCCTCGGCACCATAAGAGGGAGGGGCCCACAAGCGCAGCGCAGTGGGAGGGGTCGCGATAGCGACGTTTTCAGAGGGTGGTGCTCCTTTTATTACTTTCTTTTGGGGACTCTCTTGGAGATTGAAATGGCGCCGGTGGGGCAGACGAGGCGGCAGAGGTGGCAGCCGACGCATTTGGCTCCGAGAAGGCGGGGATGCCTCTCGGGGCCGAATTCTATGGCCTGGTGCCCGCCGTCGCGGCAAGAAATGTAGCAGCGGCCGCATCCTATGCAGGAGGAAGTATTGAAAACGGGGTAAACCACAGTGTCGCGATCCAGGCTCGGAGGCAGGAGGAAATCGCCGACTCGGCTGCCGATGATTTCATCAAGGGAACCAATGCCTTTCTCCAGCATATAGTTACCCAGTCCGTCCACAAGGTCGTCGATAATCCTGTAGCCGTATTCCATAATGGCCGTGCAGACCTGGAGGTTGTTGCACCCGAGTTGGAGAAATTCCAGGGCGTCCTTCCACGTTTCTATGCCGCCGATACCGCTGAGCTGCAGCCCGGGCATAAGTTTGTCTGAGGACATCTCGTGGATGAAGCGCAATGCAATGGGTTTCACGGCTTTGCCGGAGAGTCCGGAGACTGTGAGCTTCCCGCTCACAGCCGCTTCGTCCGACATTGTGATCGACTTGATCGTGTTGATGGCCGAAAGGCCGTCGGCGCCTGCGAAATGCGCGGCGGTGGAGACCCTGCGCATCGAAGAAATGTTGGGCGTCATTTTGGCTATCACGGGAATCTTCACCGCCTGCTTCACGAAGGCCGTGTAGTAGGTTACGAGCTCGTCGTTCTGGCCCACGTCGCTGCCCATTCCGGAGATGCCCATCTGCGGGCAGGAATAATTCAGCTCCACGGCATCCACGCCTATGTCTTCCATCATTTTGGCCAGTTTGATCCATTCATCGTGGTGCTGCCCCATAATGGAAGCGATCACCACTTTGTCCGGGAAGTCTTTCTTGAGGCGGCGGAGTATGTCGAGGTCGGTTTCGACGGGGTTTTCGCTCAGTTGCTCCATATTGCGGAATCCCGCGAAGCTGCCGTTGAGGTTCTTCACCGCGTCGAAGCGGGGTGAGACCTCCCTGATGTCCTGCAGGCAGATTGTTTTGTAGTAAACTCCGGCCCAGCCGGCCCTGAAAGCGTTCGCCACCATTTCATAGTTGGTGCAGACCGCGGAAGAGGCCAGGAAGAACGGGTTCTCGCACTTGATTCCGCAGAAGTCCACGGCAAGTGAGGGCTTTTCCTGGGACTTGGGCGCTTCGGGAAGGGATTTGGCTATCTCGCGCAGCCGAAGGGGAAAATCATAGTGGATACAGGCTGATTCAGCAGCCTTCAGATCTTCGTCGGAGCAGGGCGCCATCCACCTGGCGGCAATTTTTTCATTTCCGAACCTGATAGCGCGTATGGCGCGTGCGGGGTCGCCACTGTGGCAGGCGGCACTGCAAGGAGCATTTTCGCAGAAAAGGCAGCGGCCCGCTTCTTCGCTGAGGTTTATGTGTTTATTCATGGGTAAAACGGTTGTTCTGGAGCGAATGAATCTGTTTTTTACGCCCTAAATATAAACATTTTTGATTGCAAACTCGGAGAAATATCGTAAATTTGAGGACACTTGACACAAATAATCAACGGCTAAAGTGGCCAGGCGCTTGTTATTATTGCTTCTGACGCTGGCTTTGGCTGCTCCGCCCTGTCTCGGCGGCAGCCTGAAGGCCAGCAACTTCCGCATTGACTCCCCGGGCGGGAAAATGTGGGTGATGGTCCTGCGGCCCAGGGAGGCCGGCGGCCCCCTTCCCGGGATACTCTGGCTCCACGGCGGCGGCTATATGGCCTGGGGCCCGTACATCGCGCCGATGACCTGCGGTCCCATGCTGGCCGAAAAATATGGCGCCGTGCTCGTGTATCCCGACTACCGGCTTTCCTGGCAGGCACCTTATCCGGCAGCCCTGGAAGACAGCTACTCCGCCCTTCAGTGGATGTATGACAATGCGGACACGCTTGGCATCGACCGCAAACGCATAGTGGTGGCAGGGGAGAGTGCCGGCGGCGGCCTGACCGCCTCTCTGTGCATCTACGCCCGCGACAAAGGGGAGATTCCCATCGCCCTGCAGCTGCCGCTCTACCCGATGCTGGACAGCGAGGACACGGCTTCGTCGGCCCACAACCACGGACGTTTCTGGGACACCAGGCGCAACCACTGGGGCTGGAAACTCTACCTGAGGGAACTCTACGGCACTGATTCGGTGAGCAAATATGCCTCTGCCGCACGCGAGACGGATTATTCCGGCCTGCCGCCCTGCTACACCTTCGTGCAGGACGGCGAGCCCTTCTTTGAAGAGACGCTGACCTATGTCAGAAACCTACGGGAAGCGGGAGTCGAGGCTTCGGTGGACGTCTATCACGGCGATGCCCACGCCTTCGATATGCTGCAGCCTGGCAGCGAACAGAGCAGGGAAGCAAGGAAGAGGCTGTGCGAAAAGTATGTCGAGCTGTTGAAATAGGGCCGTTGATGTCCGGGCGGCAGCGCTGCTTCAGTCGGGGAGGCGTGCGATGAGCACGGAGGTGGGGCCCATCGAAAGCTTCCCGTCCTTGAGTGAGACCTTGCCGTGCGAGATTTCCGGGCTTACGCTTCCTTTGCCCGGGCAGATGCCGGCGGGAAGATTCACGACCTGTTTCTTGCCTGTAGGGTTCAGTGCCACAATCCAGGTCTCTTTACCTTCGCTTCTGGTGTATACCATCGGATACGGCTTCTGCGCGTTGTAGACGGGAGTGAATTCGCTGTCGGCCCAGAAAGCAGGCGTGGTTTTTCGGAATTCGATGAGCATGCGGGTCCAGTTGAGGAGCGACTCAGGGTCATTTTCCTGGCTCTCCACTGTGGGCGCTCCCGGGGCCGTGGGCTTTTTGGCCCCTGCTTCTTTCCAGGCAAGGTAGGCCGGATAGGATGTGGCCGGCGTCCATTCGGGGCACACGGGAAGGTAGAGGTCGGACGGTGCGCAGGTGCTGAATCCGGCGTTTTCTCCTCCGGTCCACTGCATAGGCGTCCGGGCTCCAGCACGCTCTTTTCCGTTATGGTTGGCTCCTTCCACATTGGGCAAGTCAGCGAGCGAGCGCATGCCTATCTCGTCTCCGTAGTACAGGATGGGAAGGTGCATGGTGAGTATCCACGTGAGCATTACACGTAGCTGGTCGGGGCTGTTGCGGTCTCCGGTGTTCAGGCGGAGATGGTCGTGGTTTCCCGTGATGGAGGCATAATAGCCCCATTCCTTCGTCCACGCCGTCGCATCGGTGTAGTGGTCATAGTATTCCTTGAGGGCTCCGGCCGCGGTGACGCTGCGGTCCGTCTTCTCCTCTGGCCAGGGGTTGCCGTAAAGGTCCCTGACCGACGGCTGGCATCCATCCAGGGTGAAATATGCGCCGCCGTTGGCCTGGTGCTTGCGGTCGAAGTACATCAGCCGGTTGGTGTTGGAAGAACTGTTGATGTACATGTCCACGTTCATGCCCGATGCCAGGCAGTATTTAGGGTTGTTCCACTCGGCCAGCAGTACGTGACCGGGATAATTGGCGTCCGACCAGGTGCGGATTTCCCGCCAGAGCTTGATGGTCTCCTCCTTGCCGGGATCGCCCTTGACCAGGCTGTTGGCCATATCCACGCGGAATCCGTCCACCCCTTTGTCATACCAGAACGCGATGATATTCAGTAGCTCACGTTTCACGGCACGCGGCCCCGGAGCATCCACGCCCTGCTCCCAGGGACGGGACGGGTCCGGATGGGCAAAGCCAAAGTTGAGGGCCGGCTGGCAGGCATAGAAGTTCTTGTAGTAGAATTTGTCGCGCGGGTAGTCGCTTTTCATCCATTTTCCACGCGTGTTCTGCATGTAGTTCGGATCCTTGAGCATCTCCTCGAGGTCCCTGGCTGCTTTCTCGTCAGGCAGCCGGTCGCTCCAGATGAAATAGTCCGAATAACGCAGGTTGGTGTCTTGCGAACTCTGGACAAACCAGGGGTGCTTGTCGGAAGTGTGCCCGGGGACCAGGTCCAGCAGCACCTTGATGCCGCGCTTGTGGGCCTCGTCGATCAGTTTCAACAGGTCGTTGTTGGTGCCGAAGCGCGGGTCCACACGGTAGTAGTCGGTGACGTCGTAGCCGCCGTCTATCCACCCGGATTCGAAGAGGGGATTGAACCAGATGGCCGTTATCCCCAGGCTCTCGATATAGTCCATCTTGGACAAAACGCCCTGGATGTCTCCGATCCCGTTCCCGTCGGAATCCTTGTAGGAAGACGGGTAGATCTGGTAGATGACGGCATTCTCGAGCCACTTCGGGCCCTTTGTCCAGGTTTGTTTGAACGAGCCCGGTGCAGGCTGTGCCGCCATGGTCAAAGAAATCAGCAGCAGGGGCAGGAGAATCAGACCTTTCAGTCCCTTGAAGTCAAATCTGTCTTTTGTCATGATATGGGTTATTTATTTGCCAAATATACACATTTTCCGGGAAGCGGAACTGCTTCCACATCACCGTGAAGCAGCAGATTTAAAGCGCTGGATTTCACGCTGAAGGGCGTCTTCGGGCAGAACCGCGCCTTCCTTAAATACGGAAATGCCGCAGTCTTCCTCCGTCGGGCGCCAGTTGCCCACCACTTCTCCGTCCAGGGCCACGACGCTGTAGAATATCCCGGAGTTGTTGTGGGCTTTCGGGGCGTGGTCCGGGTGGAGGACCACGTGGCGGCTCTTATAGCCGATCAGGTACTCGTCAAATGCGGGAAGAAGCAGGACGCTTCCGCTGCGGAACCCCCTTGTGCGGGCATCTTTCATGAGGAAAAACTCCTTCTTTTGGTGGCGTATACATGCGATTTCGTCCCTGATGGCATCCATTCCCCTGCGGCAGTCGCTTATGTTGATGCCGGACCACCAGACAAAGTCTTCCAGCGTTGCCGGGCCGTGGCTCCTGAAGTATTTCCTTGCCAGGAGCGCAAGGGCTTCATCGTGATCCATCTGCGGGCTCGGCCCGATTTTCTCGGACACTAGGGCAAGCGTCCTTTTGGTGGGATGGAGGTCGCCGGAGCAGAGCAGCCCGTCGAATTCGGCGAGCCGCAGATGGTAGGAGAGCCTGTGGTCGTCCATGCAGACTCCTTTCTCCCGCAGCGCAGTGTCTATATCGGTTTTCAGGGCGGCTCTTCTGCCCTCCATGATCCCGGAAAGCAGTTCCTGTATGTGCCATTTTTCCTTGTCCGGGATGGAGATGCCGTTGGACTGCATCCAGCCGCGAAGCCCTGCCAGTGCCTTCGTGCGGCATACTTCCAGCATCCAGTGGTAGTCCTCGCGGGACACCAGTTGCCAGGTCGTGCGAAGCAGGTGTGTCCGAATGATGCGTCCGTCGTTGAAGGCCTTCTCGAAGGCCTTGAATGAAGGCTTTTGCGTGCGCATGGCCACAGCCCAGCGCATGGCCTTGTAGTCCTGGGCCTGCATGGCTCCGAACCAGGCCACCACGTCGGCGGGATCTTTAAACTGCGGTGCTGCCAGCTGCTGGCCGAGCAGGCGCGCGGATACGGGATTCATCGTCACTCTGGTATTGGATAAACAAATATAAGGATAATCGGACTATTCGCAAAATGCGATTCTTTTATTAATTTTGCGGGCTATGAAACGTTATTTGATTTTATCTTTAATTGCCTTCCCGCTACTTTGGTCCTGCTCCAATATGGATTACGACATTTCGGAGGGCTTCAGCAAAGAGGTAACTCTCTTCGAGGAAGAGATTTCCGTCCCCATCGGCAACATCGGTCCATTCACCATCAGCTCCACCCTCGGGGGCGTCAGCAAGGTGCCCGGGATCGGGGGGCTGATCGGAGAGTATATAAAGGAGGGCGAAGACGGCTCCCTTGTGATGGAAAACAGCGGAGACATTTTCAAGGCCAGCGTCTACGAACTTGAAAAGCAGATCGGCAACGTTTCCGCTCCCCAGGTCTGGGATGCAGGATTCCAGTCGAGCTATGCTGGCGGAATGGCCGCTGCTCTGGGTATGTTCGGGCTCAAGACCGTGAACCAGAAAGTCGAGATCACCGCTTCCAATCCACTCTGGGACGATGTCCCCGTCAGTTGCGGCGCCACTTTGTCCTGCTCCGGGTCGGATTATACATCCGTACCCGTGCCGTCCCTGGACAATTTCACCCTGAAGGCCAGGGCCAACAATGAACTTATCGCCACGCAAGAGCTCCCGGCCAGCGTGACTGCACCTTTGACCTCCGTGAGCTTCTCCAAGCTGACCCTGGACCTGCCGGCGAATCCGGTGTCGCAGATTTCTGATAAGAAGGGGAACCTATTCTTCGCATTTTCATTCAGATACATCTGCGGTCTGGCTGTGGGCGAGACCTTCTCCCTGCCGTTGAAAGATATGTCGACCGGAGATATAAACCTCCCCATAGGCAAGTACAAGGTCAAGAAGTGCGAGGTGTCGGTCGAGCTGGAGAGCACGGTGCCTCTTGCCGTGAGTATCGACAACGTGCGGGCTCTCAAGCCTGCTTTTGCCGAGGGCGAAGAGCCCGCAGTCGATGACAATCTCGTGATCACGTCCGGCTTCACCATCGATGGCGGCTCGCTCGAGCATCCGGCCACGTCCACGATCAAGCTTGAGATAGAGGCTCTCGAGGGCACGGTTCCGGACATCAGTTCCTTGCTCATCGACTTGACCGTCGCCGCCCAGCCCGGTCTTGGGGACGTAGCCCTTTCCGGGAAGCAGGGAATAGTCGTCAAATCTTCTTCCGCCAAACTCAGCGGAGGCATAACCATACCGGAGGAGCAATAGCTATGAAAAAGATATTATTTGCGCTTTCTATACTCTTCGTCGCAGCGTCGGCCGCTGGTGCCCAGTCTTTCCAGCAGGCTTTGTTCCTCGACGGCTACAGGCTGGGCTACCGCTACAATCCTGCCCTGCAGAATGAGTCCGGCTTCCTGAGCGTAGGCCAGTGGGAGAGCCAGTTGCGAAACAACATCGGAGCGGCAAGTTTCCTGTATCCCCGGGACGGGGAAGTGGTCACGGCCCTTCATTCGAGCGTCTCCTCCGGTGAGTTCCTGGGCAGTCTGAAGGATGACAACTACCTGTGCGGCAACATCGATTTCAACCTGTTCTCCTACGGCTGGAGAAGGGATAATGCATACCATACCATCGAAGCCAATGTCCGTTCAGTCTATTCTGCCTCCATCCCAAAGGAAATCTTTGCCATAGCAAAGCTCGGCACCGCTGAAATGGGGTACGATCTCGGAGGCATGGGCCTGGCCGGCAATGCCATCGTGGAACTGGCCTATGGGTATTCATATAAGTTTTCGGATGCGTTTTCCGTCGGCGCTCGTGCCAAGTTGCTGGTGGGCGTCGAGTCCTTGCGCTACAATGTGTCCCGTCTCGACATGTACTTCTCCGAAGATGAATATACGGCGGACCTGGAGGCGGACCTGGATCTGACCAGCCGCTGGAGCAAGATACGGACAAACGAGGAAGGTTATCTCAACCTCCTGGACCTGAGCGCAAAGGACCGCTGGCGGCTGCCTTCCGGCGCTGGATTGTCGCTGGACCTTGGTGTTGTGGCCACTCCTTTCGAGGGCTTCACCCTTAGCGCTTCACTGCTGGATTTCGGCGGCATGTTCTGGTACTACGGCAATGCGGCCCGCTCGCAGGGCAAGACCTCGTTCACGGGCGTGAAGAATCTGACCCTGGAAGAGATTCAGAGCAAGAATATCATGGGCCAGTTCGAGAATGTCAAGGATGACTTCCTGGGTTCCCTCAGGCTGAAGTCGGTGGATAAGAGGACGGCACTGGAATTCATTCCGTTCAACGCGAATCTGGGTATCAAGTATGAGATGCCGTTCTACAAGGCCCTTGCCGTCGGCGCGACCGGCAACTACGTGAGCATGAAGCGCATGTCTTATTATGAGGTCCGCGGGGCCCTTGCCTGGAATCCCTGGAACTGGCTGGGCGTGACCGCCAATGCAGGCACCGGCAGCCATGGCCCCGTGTGGGGTGCTGCTGCGAATGTGGCCCTGAAGCGGTTCCGCCTCACTGTCGGCTATTGCGACGGCTT
Organism: uncultured Bacteroidia bacterium; assembly: GCA_902782225.1. GTDB lineage: Bacteria > Bacteroidota > Bacteroidia > Bacteroidales > UBA932 > Cryptobacteroides. The sequence goes on from CACZMF010000001.1 coordinate 134,867, forward strand.
CGGCGGCACTGTGCCATACTCGGATATTCCCCTGAAGGCCAACAACAAGATGGTGACCGTGGGTATGACCTACGATCTCTGACGCCTGACATGCTGAATCAGGGGGCGAGGATGCGCCCCTCCCTTCTATGAGAGGCCGACTAAAACGGGTCGGCCTCTTTTTTTGTGCCAAGCAGGACGAGAAGTCCCGGGCCGATGGCAGGCCTTAGTGTACTTTCTCTCAATTGAGAGGCTGCCGGGCAAGGTCTTTTCTGCTGTCTGGCAAGGTCCTGTCTGGCAAGGTTTCTTCTGCTGTCTGGCAAGGTCCTGCCGGGCAAGGTCTTTTCTGCTGCCGGGACCTTGCCCGCCAATATGCCTCTCATGCCCCTGCAGGCCATCCTTGCGGGCAAGATCCCCCATCAATAATTAGACCTTGCCCGCTGCGCCCCAGTACTTCGTGCCGTGACGGGACTGTGGCAGGGCTGAGCGTCCCGTCGCAGAGGAGGAAAGGCGTGCTGGCGGCCATCTCCGCTGGGATGACGGGACTGTGGCAGGGCTGAGAGTCCCGTCGCGGAGGAGGAAAGGCGTGCTGGCGGCCATCTCCGTGGGATGACGGGACTGTGGCGGTGCTGAGCGTCCCGTCGCAGAGGAGGAAAGGCGTGCTGGCGGCCATCTACGCGGGATGACGGGACTGTGGCAGGGCTGAGAGTCCCGTCGCAGGGTGGGGAGAGGCCACCCGGGGGCAAAGGGGCCTGGTTTTGAGCACGGGGGCAGCTCGGAGGGGCTAGCCGGGGGCGAAGGGGCGAGCTTTCCGGCCAGGCTGGATAAACAATTGATATAATTGTTTGGATAATAAGATAAAATAAGTATATTTGCAAAAGTAAGAATTGGTTAACCAATTTTGCCCAGGCACGATACTAATATCCATCACATTATATGCAATTCTCTATCAAATTAAAAACCAGACTGTTGGCACTTGTGCTGGCGCTGCTGCCCGCAATGCTGCCCGCTCAGAACCTGCAGGTGAGAGGTGTGGTGACCGACGATGAAGGACCGCTTATCGGCGCTTCCGTCGTGATCAAAGGCACCACCACCGGCACGGCAACCGACATGGACGGACACTACTCCATCTCTGTCCCGTCCTCCGGCGCTGTTCTCGTCTTTTCGTGCGTAGGCTACAAGACCGAGGAACGCACGGTTGGCAATTCCCGCGACATAGACGTTCGCCTGAACATCGACGACAACCTGCTCGAGGATGTCGTGGTGGTCGGTTACGGCACCCAGGCCAAGTCTCATCTCACAGGCTCCATCTCCAAGATTGAAGGAGGCGGCGCCCTGATCGACATCCCAGTGTCCGACGTGACCACCGCCCTCCAGGGCCAGGTCGCCGGCCTCACCATCAACAACAACACTTCCGAAGTCGGCGTGGTGCCCTCGATAAGGGTCCGCGGCACTGGCTCCATCTCCGCCGACAGCTCCCCGCTGGTGATCGTGGACGGATACCCCGTGCCCGACGGACTTTCCACCGTCAACGCCACCGATATCCAGTCCATAGAAATCCTGAAGGATGCAGCGTCGGCCGCAATCTACGGCTCACGCGCAGCCAACGGCGTCATCATGATCACCACCAAGAGCGGCAAGGCCGACGAGCCCCACTACTCCGTGAAGGTGTATCAGGGTATGAAATACGCCTACAAGCTGCACGACCTGCTCACCGCCACCGACTATCTGAGACTCCAGGAGTACGAAGAATCCGTCGGCGGACCTGCCGTCAAGGGTCAGGACAGGGCGGCTGCCTGGATCGAAAAGAACATCGGCGCCACGGACTGGCAGCGTGAGGGCCTGCGCGACTTCACCGGCATCACCAACGCCCAGTTCACCGTGAGCGGCGGCCGCAAGACCATGCGCTACTACACCTCCGCCTCCTACACCAAGGACCAGGGTATCATGCTGCAGAACTCCGTGGACAAGCTTTCGCTGCGCACCAGGCTGGATGTGGACCTCAGCCCCAGCATCAAGTTCGGCTACAACATCTCCGCCAACTATTCCCAGACTGAGCGTCCCCGCAACAACTTCATCGACTTCTACAGGACCCCGTCCTTCCTCCCCGTGACGCACAACGACTGGACCACCGAATTCACCGGCGGCTACACCGGATTCGCCCGCGGAAGCCACTTCAACCAGATCACCACCCCGACCGGCGACCCCGATGCCTACGGCAACCCCACCTGGGACAGCAAGGTGAGCCCGTTCAACTCGGCCAACAACAACCCCAAGAGCGTCATGGCCAACACCGAACGCTGGGGTGAATCCTTCTCCGGCCTGGGCAACGTCTACCTGGAAATCACCATCGTGAAGGGCCTCAAATTCAAGAGCTCCAACGGCTTCAACGTCCGTTACACCCCTTCCTACAGCTACCAGAACCTCAACGCGCTCAAGGACGGCACCCCGAGCGAGGCGACATTCAACAGCACGCTGTATGTGGACCTGCTCACCGAGAACACCCTCAACTACAACCTGACCAAGGGACGCCACAAGCTCGACCTGCTTGCCGGCTACACCCTCGAAAGCACCCGCGTGCAGCGCGTCGCCCTCGACGGCACCGGCTTCCCGACGGACGACATCCACACCCTGAACGCAGCGACCGTGTTCTCCCTTGCGGCCAGCAACAACGGCAACGGCGCCGGCACCGGCACGTTCCGCTATCCCGACAAGATCCTGGAGTCCGGCCTCGCCAGGGCTACCTACAGCTACGCCGACAAGTACCTGCTCTCGGCTTCCATACGTCTGGACCGTTCATCCCTCTTCACCCGCGGCAACCGTAACGCATGGTTCCCTTCGGTCTCGGCAGGATGGAGGGTCTCGCAGGAGCCTTGGATGCAGCACATCGACTGGCTCAACACCCTGAAACTCAGGGCTTCCTACGGTGTGACCGGCAACAACAACGTCAATTACTTCTCCGCCCTCGAGGTGCTCGGCGGCGCCAACTACGCCACCGGCGCCGGCAACGGCGCCCTGGTCTCCGGCACGGCCAACAATTCTTCCACCCTGGCCAACGCCAACATCACCTGGGAGCAGACCGATGAGTTCAATGCCGGTCTCGACCTCAGTGTGGTCAGGAACCGCATCAACCTGAGCGTCGATGCCTACTACTCCATCACCCGCGCCCTCCTCTTCGAGCAGCCGACCCAGTCCTTCACCGGATTCACCAAATACTGGAACAACATCGGACGCGTCCGCAACGCCGGCGTGGAGATCCAGCTGAACACGATGAACTTTACGAACCGCAACTTCACCTGGACCACCGACTTCAACTTCTCCCTCTCCAGGAACAAGCTCCTCGAGATCGGCGGCGAAAGGGAGGTTATCACCCAGGGCGAGCGCAACGAGAATTACATCGCGCGCGTGGGTGAACCTCTTATCCAATACTACGGATTCAGGACCTCCGGCGTATGGAATTCCACCGATGAGATACAGTCGAATCCGCACTTCGCTGCCGACGTGCCGGGAGGCCTCCGCATCGTGGACACCAAGACCGACGGAGTGCTGAACGACGAAGACCGCGTCGCTCTCGGAGACCCCTATCCCGACTTCACCTACGGTATGACCAACACTTTCAAGATCGGCAAGTTCGACCTGTCGTTCCTCATCCAGGGAGTCCAGGGCATCACGGTGTTCAACGGCGACGTCTTCTACAACGAATCCCACAAATACAACACCGCCTACCTCAAGGACCGCTGGGTCAGCCCCCAGGATCCCGGCAACGGCAAGGTGCCTTACATGAAGGTCGGCTACGACATGCTCCTGACCGACTATCCCCTCCAGGACGGCTCCTATGTGTGCCTGCGCAACGTCATCATGGGCTACACCTTCTCCAAGAAGGACCTCCGCAACAAGCTTGACGGACTCCGCATCTATCTGACCGGCAACAACCTGGCATACCTGTGGTCCAAGGACTACAAGGGCGTGAACCCCGAATCCAGGATGACTTCCGGAGTGTACTCCTCTCCTATGATTGCCGGCTACCAGCGCGGCGGCTTCCCCGTGACAACCACCATAACCTTTGGTGTCGATGTGAAATTCTAATCGAGACGCTGTATGAAAAGATATATATTACCTGTATTGCTTTCCGTCCTTGCGCTGACATCCTGCAACCTCGACAAGTATCCTTTCTCCGAGGTGGCCGCCAGCGAGTACGTGAAGGATGCCACGTCCGTGAACAACCTCGTGATAGGCGTCTACAACGGCCTGTACGACGTGCTTTACAATGAATGGGCGATGACAGAGCTGCGCTCCGACAACGCCCGTATGCGTGTCAACAACTCCACCTCCCAGGATTCCAAGCTGATCGAACAGCTCGACCAGCTGGTGGTGCTCACCGCCAACGCCTGGGTGCAGGACTACTGGGATGCCATCTACGTGGTGGTGAACAGGGCGAACACCGTCCTCGCCAACCTTGACGTGGTCTCTGATGAAGCCCTTCGCGCCCGCTACGAAGGCGAGGCCCGCTTCCTCAGGGCCTGGATGTATTTCGACCTTGTGCGCCTCTGGGGCCCCGTTTTCATCGTCAGGAGCAAGACCGGTGCCGACGAAGCCCGCTACATGCAGCGCTCTCCGGCCGAAGATGTGTGGGCCCTTATCGAGGAAGACCTCGAGGCCATCGTGGACAACAAACTTCTTCCCGACGCTATGCCTGCGGCAGACCTCGGCCGGGCGGACATGAAGGCCGCCAAGGCCCTCCTTGCCAAGGTCTATATGACTGAATACAAGCCCTCCGAGAGCAAGTACGCCAAGGCTTCCGCCCTTCTGGGCGAAGTGCTCGAGGCCTGCGGAAATCCCGCTTCTGGCGCCGCCCTCGTGCCCTATGCCGACATCTTCGACAAGAACAAGGAAGGCAACGCCGAAATAATCTTCGCCGTCCGCTACCGCAGCGGCAACGTCGGAATCGGCTCGCCGTTCACGACTCTCTACGCGCCTGTCAACAACGGCGGCAACGTGGCCATCGGTGCACCCAAGCAGTACAACTATCCCAGCAACAGCATCATCTCCGCGTTCAACGCCAATCCCGGCGACCTCCGCAAGGACGTATGCCTGCAGGAGAGCTATTTCAACAAGACCACCGGAGTGGTTGTGGACAATGCCAACGCCCGCTACTGCAGCAAGTTCATCGATCCCGACATGACCAGCGAGTACGATGCCGAGAACGACTTCCCGGTGATCCGCCTAGCCGACGTGATGCTCCTGAAGGCCGAGGCCGACAACGAACTGGGCGGCCCTTCCGCCGGGTCCCTTGTGCTTCTGAACGCCATTCGCGAGCGCGCCGGCATCCCCGCATACCAAATGTCCGACGTGGCCTCCAAGTATGCTTTCCGCCAGGCGGTAAGGACCGAACGCCGGCTCGAATTCGCCTTCGAGAACCAGCGCTTCTTCGACCTGCTCAGGTGGGGGACGGCAGTGTCCACCATCAATGAGTATCTCGCTTCCGAGCCCTTCTACGCCGCATACGACTATGTGGTCAACCCTATCGCCGAATGGCAGACCAAACTGCCCATCCCGGTGTCCGTATTGAACATTAACAAGAGTGTCGCCCAGAATCCGGGCTATTGATGCATACGATTATGAGAATCAGTAAATTAATCATACTTACGATTGCCGCCGTGCTGGCAATGTACGGCTGCGACCGGATCCACGTCGACGAGGTGACCCTGTCCGCACCGGTGGTAGAGGCGTTCGCCCCTGCTTCCGCTCCCGTCGGGGCCGAGATCCGTGTCACCGGCAAAAGCCTCAACAACGTCACGGAGGCTTACATCGGCTCGGTGAAGGTGGACATCATGGAAAAGGTGTCCGATACCAGGCTGTCCCTGAGGGTGGCCGGCGGAGTCACCACCGGCAAGATCAAGCTGGTGAACACCGTGGGAGAAGGCCTCTCCGCAACTGAATTCAGCTGCACCTTTGCAGTTCCCGCCATCGCCGCGTCCCTGCTGCAGGCAGAGGCCGAAATGGGGGATGAGGTGCTCCTTTCCGGCACCAACCTCAGCGCCGTCACCTCCGTGATCTTCACTGCAAACGGCCAGACCAAGGGCCACGAGGCGGAAATCATCGTCGCCTCCGAAGATGAGGTCGTGGTGAAGGTCCCTTATGTCGAGGAGGCCGACGCCAGGATAACCCTCGGCTATTTCGACGGCACGGGCGAGGCTTTCACCCCGCTCGACGGCGCCCCTTCGATCAAGGTGATACGTTATGTGCCTACGTTCAACGCATTTACGCTGGACCGCACTCCCGTCGGCAAGAGCATCGTGCTCACCGGGTCATACCTGAACAACATCGACAAGGTGACGGTAGGGGAATTTGAAGCCCCTCTGTTCAAGGATGCCGGCCAGATCACTTTCACGGTGCCCGCAGGCAACTTCGAGGACGGCGAGACTACCGTCCCTCTGACGGCATGGTATTTCGACAACAACGAGAGCATCGTGCTGTCCGACGCCTTCGTGGTGTATGTGCCGTTCGTCCGCTTCTGGGAGAACGTCCGCACCTGGGCGCAGGGCCGTACGGAGAACAACGAATACGTGTCCTTCTTCTCTCCGGAGACGGGCATTGCCTACGAGAACGCCAAGTGGAAGGACGTGCTGGATCCCGTGGCCCTCAAGCACAACGGCGACCAGTGGGCTGCGGCCAACACCCCCAAGCCCGGCGTGGTGTCGGATGAGGAGTACAACTCAGTGCTGCCTTATTTCTTCTTCTCCGCCGTGAGCGGCAACGTGCTGCAGATCAATTCTCCGGCCAACTCCAACAGCCAGCTGAAGAACTTCTACATCAGTTTCGCCGGCACCCCGGCCAACGACTACCGCGTACCCGGCAGCAACAACAACCTGCCCGGCACGCCTATCCTTGCCTTCCGCTACCTCAATCCCGCTTCTGCCGTGGAGGCCGAGACGGCGCTGATCCAGAAGGTGCTGAGCGGGAAGCTCGACAATATCAACGAGGCCCTGTTCCCCATAGATGTTGCCGCGGGCACCGTTGCCGGCATCTCGGTGGCATCTCTTGCAGGCGCCATCAAGTCGGACAAGTGGTGCGACCACCAGACCTCCGAGCTCAAGGATGATCCGGGCTACAAGACCGACGCAGTGTTCCTCGTGGCCTACTACTCCAATAACGGCTTCGACAAGGAGCAGCCCGCGAAGAACATCCGCCGCCTGGGCATACTGCACGTGACCGGCATCGACTGGGGCGTGTACAACAACTCCAACTTCGGAAGCACCCGCGTGACTTTCAACTGCTACTGGCAGAAATACGATTACGACTATTCCAAACTTTAAAGCACGCTGAATATGAAAAAGATATTTGGAATACTGATGTTTGCCGCAGCCCTCTTCGCCTCCTGCAAAAAGGAAGCGCAGACCCTGGTCAACACCCCTGCGGTCAACGTGACCACCGAGAAACTCGACCCCAACACCGATGAGAGCGGCACCGTGCGGGCTTTCGCAGGCACGAAGGTCACAGCCAAGGGTCTCAACCTCGACAAGGTCGGAGCCGTGAAGATAGACGGCAAGGAGGCCACGATAGTCGAGAAATCGATGAAGACCCTCGTGTTCGAGATCCCAGCAATGGAAAAGGCCCAGCAGGATGAGCCCTATATGGTTCTGTTGGAGGTGTTTGACGCCGATGCCAAGACCGTCGTGTTCAAGTACGACTACTTCGTGACGGTGCCCGTGACCGACGCCCTCGTGAGCGGCTTCGAGCCCAAGAGCGGCACCGTGGGCACCACGGTGACTATCAGCGGCCGTAATCTGGAGCAGCTCGGCACGGTGTCCTTCGGGGGCGTGCCTGCCGACATCCTGTCCCTGGAGTCAGCTTCTGCAGTAGTCAAAGTGCCCGCAGTGAGTGTGACGCAGGCCGACACCGAGCTTGACGTCGCTGCCGTGTGGGCAGGCGGGACAATCACTATGGCCGACAAGTTCACCCTGAGCGTTCCCGTCTTCACCGGCTTCTCGCAGGCTGAGCCCGCAAGGCTCGGTGACGAGGTGGTGCTCAGCGGCCGCAACCTCACCCTGGTCTCCTCCATCAAATGGGGAGACGAGGAGCTGCTGATAGCGGAAGCCTCGGGCGAATCCATCACCTTCAAGATCCCCTCAGGCATCCCCGAGCAGAATCCTCCCGTGGCAAGCAAGGCCCTCACGGCTTTCTACGGCATTCCCGCCGAGCAGCCTGTGACCATACTCTCCGATTTCAGGATCGACACCTCGCCCATTGGCCCCGCAGCTCCGGTCCTTGCGTCCGTCGCCCCGGCCGATGAAGGCTACAGCGGCATCTTCCTTGGCAGGACCGTCACCGTGAAGGGTGAGAACATGGCTTCCATCGAAAAGTTCGAGATCGACGGCGTCGAAGCGGCTCTCGCAGCTGCTCCCACCGACATCCAGGCGCAGTTCGTCGTGCCCACGGGCATAAGCGGCACCGCCGCCAGGGAGGTCAGCCTCACGGCTATATGGAACGGTGGCAACCGCGCCGATTTCGGCACCGTGACCGTGTATCCTTTCTACTACACCAGGGGCCTGAGGATAGGCACCGGCTCCAACTCCAAGAGCACCTATCCCGCCTTCAACAACCAGAACGCCTTCATCCTGCTCGACGAAGGACGCGTCATCTCCGCCGACGAGTGGAACGACATCCCCGTGGATGCTCCCGCTAAGGCAGGCACCAACGCCGTCGTCTCCCAGTCCAGCAAGGTGACCGGAGGCAGCAAGGATGACTACTATGCGGTCAAACCCTATTTGTTCGCAAGTGCTTCCAGCGCCCATAAACTGGCGTTCAACAACCCCGCCAACTCCGCTTCCCAGCTGAAGACCCACCGTCTTGCCGACCTCAGCACTTCGCTGCCGAGCACATTCGGCACGCCCATCATCTTCATGAGGATAATGGGCGATGGTGACACCAAGACCAACGTGGCCGCCGGCACGCTCGCGGACATCCTCTGCGAGACCGATCCCGCCGGCACCAGCGCCCCGGCATTCGGCAAGGAGGAAGGCAGCACCTGGATCAAGGGCAGCGTGCTCTGCCTGCAGTACCTCACCTACGACCATGCATCGACCACCGGCGGCAAGGCTGCGGACATCTCCGACGTCCACAAGACCGGATTCATGTACATCCGTGAGGTGACCTGCGGCAATCCTGCCACCGGACTTGCACTCGAGTCGAGGGAAGGCTACATCGAGGTCGACCTCTACTGGTCAAACGTAATAAATGAGTAAAATGCTGTTTGCAGAATTAGCAGTGCTCTTCGCGCTCGCCGCTCCGGCGGGATGCTCGAGCCGATTTGTGATACCGGATCCGCTCCCTTCCGGACAGGAAGCGGGAGTGGTGGTGAGCGACACGGAGTCTTTCCGTGCCGCTCTCCGGCTTGCAAAGCCAGGAGATACCATCCTCTGGGCGGACGGAGAATACGAGGACGTGGCCGTGAAAATGACGGCCAGCGGCAGCGAAGGCGCCCCGATTACCCTGCGGGCCCAGACCCCCGGCAAGGTGGTGTTCAAAGGGGTGTCGTCAATTCAGTTGCAGGGAAGCTGGCTGGTGGCTGAAGGCTTTTCATTCACCCGGCTGGACACTTCCGTGAAGGGCTCCGTGCTCACTTTTGCAAAGGGCAGCAGCAACTGCCGCATTTCCGGCTGCAAGATAGACGGACGCAGCAGCAAGCCCTCGGAAGTGGACACCAAATGGGTGTCGATATACGGCACCCACAACGAGATATCGCACTGCACCTTCCTGGAAAAGAAGAACATGGGCTGCCTGCTCGTGGTCTGGATGGAAGCCGGGATCGTGCCGGGGCACGTGATTGCCGACAACTACTTCACCCGTCCCTACACCCATTACGACGACAAAGGCAAGGCCCGCAACGGCCAGGAGTCCATACGCATAGGCACGAGCGACTTCTCCATGTCGGACGGCGGCTGCATCGTGCGCGGCAACCATTTCTACCGCTGCGACGGCGAAAGGGCTGAAATCATCTCCAACAAGAGCTGCGGCAACATCTACGAAGGCAATCTCTTCGAAGAAGGGGAGGGCTCACTGACCCTTCGCCACGGCAACGCCTGCACCGTGAGGCGGAATTATTTCCTATCCGGCGGCAGGTCTGAAGTCGGAGGCGTGCGCATCATCGGCGAACGCCACGTGGTCGAAGACAACTTCTTCTACAAGCTCACCGGAAGCAACTACAAGAGCGCCCTGTGCGTCGTGAAAGGGGAGTCTGAAGCTGCGCTGAACGGATACTGGACGGCAAAGGACTGCGTGGTCCGGGGCAACCTTTTCGTGGACTGCCTCAATGGGATCGTGGTCAACTACGGCCAGCGCGACACCCAGGACAGCGCACCTGTGAACCTTCTGGTCAAAGGCAACACCATCGTTTCCGGCAAGAACTATATGATTCCCGTGAGTGTGCTGGAGGGCACCCCCGAGGGCGCTGTCAAATGGGAAGACAACATCATCTTCGGCGGCTCCCAGAAGGGCGTCTCCCTGGAGACCGCGGGCAGCAGACCCGTAGTCGGCGACAATTCTGAAATCATTTCCCTCATACGGAAGAACGCAGGAATCCAATGGTAAGGCACTTTGCACAGATACTCCTTCTTGCGCTGGCCGTCTGCTCCTGCGCTCCCCGTTCCTACGGTCTGGAAGAAATTGGAAGGGCGCTGGAGGCGGCGGGCCCCGGCGACACGCTTGTGGTGCGCGACGGCGTCTGGAATGACGTCACGCTTCGCTGGTGCGGCAAAGCCGATGCCGCCAGGCCCGTGGTGGTGCTGGCCGAAAATCCCGGCCGGGTGGTCGTGGAAGGACGTTCGTCGCTGCACATCAGCGGCAGCGGCCTTGTGGTCAGCGGCCTGTTATTCCGCAACTGTACGGCCGAAAGAGGCGCCATCGTGGAATTCCGGGACGGCGATTCGCTCGCCGGAGGATGCCGCCTGACCGAGTGCGTGCTGGATTCCTGCAATCCGGCGCGCCGCGACATTTCCTACAGCTACGTCCACCTCTACGGCCGCGGCAACCGGGTGGACCATTGCTCATTCACGGGCAAGCTGAACCTGGGGGTCACGCTCATCGTGATGCTCAACTATGACGGCTGCGACGACAACCGCCACAGCATAGACCACAACTACTTCGGGCCCAGGCCGGTGTACGGCTCCAACGGGGCCGAGACCATACGCGTGGGCACTTCGCAGCAGTGCATGCAGAACTCCCGCGCACATATCTGCGACAACCTCTTCGACCGCTGCAACGGCGAGGTGGAGGTCGTGTCCATCAAGTCTTCGGAGAACGTCATCGAGCGGAATGTGTTCTATGAATGCCAGGGCGTGCTTGCCCTTCGCCACGGCGACCGCAACCAGGCCCTGGACAACCTGTTCATCGGGCACGGGGTCCGCAACACCGGCGGCGTGCGCATCGTGGGCGAAGACCAGGTGGTGCGGGGAAATACCTTCCTCAGCCTTGCCGGAGAGCGCTTTTTCTCCGCGCTCGCCCTTATGTGCGGCGTGCCCAATTCCCTGCCCAACCGCTATATGCAGGTCAGGAACACGATTATAGAGGACAACTCTTTCGAGGCCTGCCGCAGCATCGAATTCAACACCGGACTGGACTTCGAACGCACGCTCGCCCCGGAGGGCACCGTCTGGAAAGACAATACCGTGAATCCCGTCCAGACAAGTTCCGAACCGTCATATGAAGAGCTTGCCGCAGGACGCGGCGCCTCCTGGTTCGCCGCAGGAGCCCCGGACACCGGTGAAGTTGAAGAAATCGTCCTGAAAGACAGTCTCTATGTGTTCGAAGAAGGGATGCGTATCACCCGTACCACCTTGATCCGGGCCGCAGAGGGTGCTTCTCCTGAGGTTATTTTTGCCGGCAGGAAGAGCCAGAACATGATTACCATCTGCGACGGCGGGTCCCTCGTCGTGCGCGGCATACGCTTCAGCGGCCGCCTGACCCCGGGCCGCAGCCTCGCGAAAGGCATCATCTCCACGGACGACAATATGGTGGAACCCTACACCCTCACGGTGGAGGAATGCAGCTTCTCCGATTGCGGGGAAAGCGGATTCGTGCCCATCCGCGGGCTCAAGGGCACTTTCGCCGAGAGCGTGACCGTGCGCGGCTGCTCCTTCGAGGCCCTTTCCGGCGACGCTATAAACTACGCCGCCGAGACCGAGGACAAGGGACGCTACAATGCCGACGACATCCTCATAGAGGGCTGCAGCTTCAAGCGCATCCTGGGCATACCTGTGCAGATTGCCAGGAACGGCAGCGACGAATCCACCGCCGGCCCCTACGTGACCGTGCGGGGATGCACCTTCGACGACTGCTGCAACAAGGTCCGTGGCTCAGTGCTGAGGATTATCGGCGCCCAGGTCCTGGACATCTCCGGCAATACCTTCTCCGGAAGTGGCCGCGGCGGATACTCCATCCGTCTCGACGAAGCTCCGTGGGAGAAGATCACCGTCCGGGGCAACACTTTCCGCGACAGCGGTAAAATATTATCCAACAGAGCATTATGAGAATAATAACCATATTTCTTGCGCTTGCTCTCTGCGCCTGCACCCAGGCCGGAGAGAGCTCGCACCCAAGCCTTCTGCTCACGTCCAGGGGCGTGAAGGAAATCCGCGCCCACAAGGGAAAGCTTCCGGTTTTCGACGCCTCGCTGGACAAGCTGATCCAGGATGCAGATGCCGCGGTGGCGCGCGAAATCTGCCTTCCCACCCCCAAGGACGGCGGGGGCGGCTACAGCCACGAGATGCACAAGCTCAACTATTATGATATGTATAATATGGGCATTGCCTGGCAGCTGAGCGGAGATGAAAAATATGCACGTAAGGTCAAGGAAATCCTCCTTGCCTACGTGGATTTCTACCCCTCGCTGGATTTCCATCCCCTGGGCTTGTCCGGCAACCCCGGCCGTATCTTCTGGCAGACTCTCAACGAAAGCGTGTTTCTGGTGCATACCGCAGTGGCCTACGACTGCGTGTATGACTACCTTTCCGCCGAAGAGCGCGGGCTCATCGAAAAGGAGTTCTTCCGCCCCTACACCGACTTCATCATGACCGGCCTTCCCAGCAACAGGGCCAACACCAAGATGTTCAACAATCTCAACAATTGGGCCACCTGGGCATGCGCCGGAGTCGGTATGATAGGTATCGCGATGGGTGACGATTCGCTGGTGCAGAAGGCCCTCTACGGCAGCGACCTCAGCGGAGAGGGCGGATTCCTCCGCCAGATGGACGTCCTCTTTTCTCCGGACGGCTATTTCACGGAGGGCGCTTACTACCTGAGGTATGCGATATGGCCCTTCGTCACCTTCGCCCAGTGCCTGGATGTCTATAATCCGGATCTGAAGATTTTCCAGTATCGCGACGGCATCCTTCTCAAGGCGGTCGATGCCCTGCTCCAGATGGCCTATGAAGGCGAATTCATGCATTTCAACGACGCCCTGGAAAAGGGCTACAGCGCGCAGGAACTCATTTCCGCCGTGGACATAGCCTACCACGCCAATCCCGCCGACAAGAGCCTCCTGTCTGTCGTCCAGGACTATCAGCACAAGGTGCTCGTGTCCGACGCCGGATTCGCAGTGGCCAAGGGCATTGCGGCAGGGGAGACCGAGCCCCTGAAACTCCACAGCATGTGGCTGCGCGACGGCGGTGACGGCTCCGAGGGCGCCTTCTGCATAATGAGGCCCTCTTCCGAAAAGCTCAACAGCGCGCTCACCTTCAAGGCCACATCGCACGGCCTGAGCCACGGACACTTCGACAAGCTCACCTTTGCCTACTACGACGCAGGCAACGAGATTGTGACCGACTACGGTGCCGCCCGTTTCCTCAATATCGAGGCAAAGTACAACGGCCACTACACCCACGAGAACGAGAGCTGGGCCAAGAGCTCGATAGCCCACAACACCCTGGTCGTGGACGGGAAGAATATGTTCGACGGCAAGTGGCGGGAGTCCCAGAAATACCATCCCACCGTGCTCTGGCACAGTTTCGAGGACGGCCTGCAGAGCGTCGCCGCCCGCGAGGACAATGCCTACGAAGGCGTGTCCTTCACCCGCTACCTCGTCTATGCCGACGTGCCTTTCCTGGAGTACCCCCTGATCATGGACGTGCTCAAGGCGGAAAGCGCGGGCAGGCACCAGTACGACTATCCCGTCCACTACAACGGACACATGATATCCCTTTCCGTGCCTTACGAAAGGGCGCTGACATCGATGTCCACCCTCGGCCCCGCCAACGGCTACCAGCACATCTGGACCGAGGCCAGGGCGCACGGCGGGGAAGGCACGACCTCCTACACCTGGCTCACCGGCTACAGGATGTACACCGTATCCACCGCCACCACTCCCTCAACTGATATTTTCATCTGCCGCGGCGGCGCTTCGGATCCGGATTTCAATCTCAGGAACGAGCCAATGTACATAGTCCGCGAGAAGAACGCCGGAGGCCACGTGTTCGCCTCCTGCCTGGAGACCCACGGCAAGTATGACCTGCAGGTGGAACAGTCGGCGAACCTTGTGCACTCCTGCAAGGGCGTCGAGGTAATTTCCGACGACGAAAACGGCATAACCGTACGATATGATTTCATCGGCTCCCACAGCGTGACGCTTAAAGTGAGCCCCACAGAAACGGCAACTGTAAACTACAATTGATATGAAGACAAGAAGTGAAACATTCCAGATCGGCAAAAAGCTCCCCTGGGAGCCTGCCGGAGAAGGCGTAAAGCGCCAGATTATGGGCTATGACGGCCAGTTGATGATTGTCAAGGTGCACTTTGAGAAGGGCGCCGTGGGCAACCTCCACGAACACTTCCACAGCCAGGCCACCTACGTGGTGAGCGGCAAATTCGAACTCACCATCGGCCGCAAAAAGAAGGTCCTCGTGGGAGGAGACGGATACTACGTGGCTCCAGACGAGCTCCACGGATGCGTCTGCCTCGAGGAGGGCGTGCTGATCGACGTTTTCTCACCCCACCGTGCGGACTTTCTCAAGAAATAAGCCATGAAAGTCAAAGGCATGCGCTGGTGGGTGCTGGGACTCATAGTCCTGGTGACCATCATTAACTATCTGGACCGCAACACTCTCGGAATCATGTGGGCCAAGATCGTCGAGGACCTGGGCCTGATCAACACCGAAGGGATGTCGGAAGCTGAGTTCAACGACCTCAGCAAGAAGATGTTCCGCGACATCAACATGGTGTTCATGATTGCCTACGGCCTGTCGCAGATGTTCTCCGGAAAACTGTACGACAAGTTCGGCACGCGCCGCGGCTTCACCTTCTCCGCACTCCTGTGGGGAATTTCCGATATGCTCACTTCCATCGCCGGAGGTTTCAAGTCCATCGGTGCCTTCCGTGCCGGTCTCGGACTCGGTGTCGCCGGCCCCTGGCCCGGAGCGGTGAAGAGCAATGCAGAATGGTTCCCCCAGAAGGAAAGGGCCATGGCCCAGGGCTTCTTCAATGCCGGTGCCTCCATCGGAGCCATTCTGGCGCCGATTCTCATTGCGCTCATCTATTCCGCTTTCGGCTGGAAGCTGACCTTCGTGGCTATCGGTATCCTGGCACCCCTGTGGATCATCCCCTGGCTCATCGTGAACAAGAAAGGGCCAAAGGACCACCCTTGGATTACCGACAAGGAAAAGGATTATATACTCAGCGGCCAGCCCGAGTGCAAGGTCGTGAACGACAAGGGCCTCAGCTGGGGCCAGCTCCTCTCCAGGCGCAAGAGCTACGCGGTTATCCTCGGCCGTTTCTTCCTCGACCCCATCTGGTGGATGTTCGTGACCTGGCTGCCCATCTATCTCGGCCAGAAGTACGGTATGGACATCAAGCAGCTCGCGGCGCATATGTGGATTCCTTACGTGGGAGCCGCCCTGGGTTCGCTTGCCGGCGGCTGGGTGTCCAGTTTCTTCATCCGCAAGGGACGCAGCGTGGGCTTTGCCCGCAAGGCGTCCATCGTCATCGGAGCCGCCATCCTGCTGCCTTCCCTCATCTGGGTGGCGTTCGTGCAGGATCCTATGGTCGCCGTGTCGGTGATGGCAATCATCCTTTTCGGATATCAGTTCACCATCAACAACATACAGACCCTGCCCGGAGATATGTACACCGGCAAGAGCATAGGTTCGCTCGCAGGGCTCGGCGGCGCAGCTGCGACCCTCGGCACCATTCTCAGCATGCTTTTCATCCCTATGTTGACGGCAGGCGACAACTGGACTCCGTTCTTTATCATGGGCGCATCCCTGGTGCCGCTCAGTCTGATTTGCGTCTTCCTGTTCGGCGGAAAGATCGAACATGAGGCCCTGGTTGAAAGTAACACAAAATAAAATAAGTTAAAACATTAAACATTATGAGCAAAAAACTTGAAGGAAAAGTAGCAGTGGTGACCGGCGGTTCCCGCGACCTGGGCCGTGCAGTATCAGTCAAACTCGCCCGTGAAGGCGCAAAGGTGTGTGTCAATTACCGTGGAAGCGAGGAGGATGCCCTCGAGACCCTCCGTCTCATCAAGGGCGAAGGCGGTGAAGCCATCATCGTGAAGGGCGACATGACCAAGGCCGAGGACGTGAAGAACCTGTTCGAGAAGACGAAAGAGGCTTTCGGACCGGTTGTCCACGTGCTTGTGAACGTGGTCGGCGGCATCATGGGCCGCAAGGCCGTCACCGAGCAGGACGAAGACTGGTACAACCTGCTTATGGACGTGAATTTCAAGAGCGTCTGGCTCTGCACCCGCGAGGCCGTGCCCGCAATGACCGAGGGCGGCGCTATCGTCAACTTCTCATCCCAGGCCGCACGTGACGGCGGCGGTCCCGGCGCCTCCCTGTATGCAACTTCCAAGGCCGCCGTGCTTTGCTACACCAGGGCAATGGCGAAGGAATTGGGCCCCGCAGGTATCAGGGTCAACGCTGTGACTCCCGGAATGATCAACACATCTTTCCACGACAAATTCACCAAACCCGCAGCCCGCGAGAATCTCCATGCCAGCGCACCCCTGCGCCGTGAGGGAGAGGCCTCCGAAGTCGCCGATCTCGTGTGCTTCCTCGCCTGCGACGAATCATCCTACATCACCGGCACCGGCATCGACATCAACGGCGGTGTGCTGTTCAGCTAATAATTCAACAATTATGTATACCAAACAATTTTACAAAGCACCCCTATGCGCTTATGAGCGCAAGGAAACAGATGAGTTCATCTGTGAGAGCAATTTCGACGGCAGCGTCACAGAGGATATGATCATCGTAGATGAATTCCAGTGGTAACCAAAAAATGAATGCTATTATGAAAAAGATTTATTTGCTCAGCGCTATGGCTCTTTCGGCATTCATTTCCTGCCAGACCATAGAAACGGAAGTCCCCGCAGCGGAAGACCTCCAGAAAGTGGAAATGACCTTCAACGCCTCTTTTGACCTGAGTGACGCTCTTGCCGCCGGCACCAAGGTCGCAGTGGGCGAAATCGACACTGAAAACAAAGCCCTCAAGCTCACCTGGAAGGCGGGCGACAAGATTGCCGTCTTCGACGACAAGTCCTCCGGCCCCAACGAGTTCGTGGCCAGCTCAGACGGAGACAAAGTCTCCTTCACAGGCACGGTCACAGCCGGCGCCACCCAGTTCATCGCCATCTACCCGTATTCTGCGGCAAAGAGCGTGGATGTGGCCACCGGCGCCTGCGAAATCGACTTCCCGCAGGACCAGCACGCCGTGGCCGGCAGCTTCGATCCCGAGGCCCTCGTGACCGTGGGATCCGCCACTTCCGAGAATCCATCCATCCGCTTCCGCCTCATCGGCTCGCTGATGAGCTTCAGCGTGGATTTCGATGACGTCGTGTTCGTGGAATTCTCCGGCAGCCGCCCCATGTCGGGCGACGTCACCTTCACCAATGCAGTCGAGGCCACCGGCCCGACCAGCGTGGCGACCGGCACCCCGAACTACAAGAGCGTGACCCTAAGCAATGCCGACGGCAGTCCCCTGAAGAAGGGTGAAACCTACTACGTGAGCGTACGCCACACCGGCAGCAACTCCCAGGAAGGCTTCACGGCAAAACTCATCACCGCAGGTGCGCAGGTGGCAAGCAGGGTGGCAAGCAATCCTTTCCAGATTGCCCGCAAGACCCTTTACCCGCTCGGCACATTCACGAGCAGCAATGTCAATTTTGCCTACGACAGGTATGCAGTCTATACCGCAGGATTCGACGTGACCATTGCAGGAAAGACCTACAACAAAGCCACGGACGGAGATGCCACGCTGCTTGCCGACGGAGAGGTTTTCAAGACTTCCAGCATGTCCGGCCTTATCTTCCTGGATGCTTCCGCCAACGTCACCAACACCTCCGAAGCAAAAATCACCTCGGACGTGGTCCTTGCCAGCAACGACCTGGATCATCCCGCGACCTATACTGGCACCCTCAGCAAATCGTTCGTCCTGGAGTCCGGCTCCCTTGTCTTTGACAACCTCATCATCGATATGGCCGCAATGACTTCCGGTCAGTTCATGACCAAGAAGGACAACAACGGCAGCTTCAACTCCCTTACCGTCAGTCAGTGCGACATCAGGAACGTCAAGAGGCCTTTCTTCACGCCCAACAGCGCCGCGCTGGAATACGGTATCACCAGCGTCTTGATGAACGGCAACCGTATAGGAACCGGTGCCGGCGTGCAGCTTTTCCCCATCAACTCCGGCGCCACGACGCTCAAGGGCTACAAGGACTTCACCTTCACCAACAACGTTCTTTACAGTACTACCGGCGATGCCCTTCAGACCTATGTGTTCGCAACATCGGCAGCCGGCATCGATCCCGCTTCCTGCCAGCAGGTAGTGGTGATGGACAACAACCTGTTCTACAACATAGCGGCAAGCAGCGGCATCTTCAGGACGCACATCCTCAAATCGGTGAGCATCCGGAACAACATTCTCTGGGCCAAGGATGGCTCCTACGGCAGCAACATCAAAATGTTCAAGGCCAACATCGGCACTGAAGAGAATCCGGCTCAATTCGAAGGCGTATCCTCAGACAACTACTGCTTCGGCAACCTCGGTGAAAAGACCTGGACGATCAGCGACCAAGTATGCCGCGGACCGCTCTCGGACGTCACCATCCTGGATTCGAACCCCATTGCAAGCTTCAACGACGCCACCGGCGAATTCACGCTGGTCAGCGCCTATGCGGCGTTCGGGCCCCAGGTCCAGCCGCAGTGAAGGACAGAAGCCCCGCCTGCAGGCCCGTCGATTGACCCCGCAGCCGAAGGAACCCTCGTCGCCAATGGTGACGACGGGGGTACCTACGCGCTGATCACGTCTAAAGGCTACAACTACGAGTCGCCCGATACCGACCATTCGCCGGCGGTGCGGCACGTCCGCCAGCAGTATGACGCCACGCTGGGCCGCTGGGTGTTTGCATTCGACATCCATATCGACACCGACACCAACAAGGGTGAAGAGTCTGACCGTCAGCGAAATGAGCTGAAGACCGACAATAATTCTCCCGCTTCGATGGTGGCCACGGAAGGTCAGGAACTGGCGGACAGCTGGCTCTTCCAGCTGCCTTCAGGGATGAAGACCACTACGTCTTTCACCCATGTGCACCAGATAAAGGGACTGGACAACAAGGCGGGCACGGCAGACATATCCCAGCCCGTCATCACCTTCACCTGCCGCAGCACAAGTTCCAGGCAGGAGTTCCAGGTAATCCACGTGTCGCCTTCGTCGGAGGGAAACACCCTCAAGTATCTGGATAAAGTGCCGCTGTCGGATTTTCTCGGGGAATGGGTGCGAGTGGAAGAGCGGATGACCTGCACCACCAGCGGCTCCTATTCAGTGAGTATCACTCGCGTACGGGACGGAAAGTCGCTCGTGGACATACAGAACGAGCCGCTGTGTATGTGGCGGAGCGGTACTCCCGGGCTCAGGCCGAAATGGGGGATCTACCGTTGGTTCGGGGAGGGACGTTCGGCCGCCTCGCAGCTGCGGGACGAAACCTTGCTCTTCGCTGATTTCAGCGTGACGAGCCATTAAGCAAAAAACGGCGCCTTGCACGGGCGCCGTTTTTGTCCGATTGCCTGGCCGGCTAGATGTTCTCTGCCACGAAGTCGACAGTCTTGAAGAAGATTTCCTCCATCTTGTCGGAGGCCTTGGCGTTGAGGCCGTGGTCGTAGTTCTTGTAGACCTGGAGGTCCACCTTTGCCTTGTGGCGCTTGAGCGCGTCGGCGAATGCCTCGCTCTGGCTGTATTCGACCGTGATGTCTCCCGTACCGCAGAAGATCTGGGCTGCGATCTTGGTCTTCTTGGGAATCAGATATATCGGGGAAGCGTCCCGGAGGCACTTCTCGTCGCGGTCGCCGAAATACTGGATGCGCTGCTTGTCCTTGGTCTTCTGCACGATGGCGGCAGTGGTGAGGTCGTAGATGCCGGAATAGCCGAAGAAGACCTTGGCTTCAGGCGTCTTCATCGCGGCGCAGGCTGCAAGGTGGGCGCCGGCAGAAGTGCCTCCGAAGGCCATGCGAGAAGGGTCGACGTTGAGCTCCGCGGCGTGGTCTCGGATGTACTGGACGGCGTCCAGGACGTCCTGGATGGAGACATTCACGTTGGCGCCGGGCTCGGGAGCAAGGGTGTATTCGATTCGCACGCCGGTGATGCCGTGGTTCTGGGCAAGATACTTGGTCAGGGGGCGGGAAGCGTCGAAGTTGCCCCTGGCCCATCCGCCGCCGTGGCAGAAGAAGACGACCGGGGAAGGGCCTTCGGAAATAGCCTTGTCGACGGCTATCTTGAGCTTTCCTTTATATTCGATTTCCACAGTTTCCACCTTGTTGTAGAGCTTGCCGGTGAGGCGGTCGTTCACGTGGGTGTAGGGGACATAGAGGTCGGGAATCTCGCTGAGATTGAGGATCTTGGCATAGCGGTCTTCCTTCTGAAGGGCATAGCTTCCGTCCGCTTTCTTCTCGAGTTTCATGGCGTAGCGGTTGGTCGGTACGGCATCCTGTGCGAATGCGCTGGACACGGTCAGGGCGAGGCCCGTGAACAATGCGAAAAAAAGTTGTGGTTTCATGTGTTTTGGTGTTTTATTTCCTATTTTTGTTTATTACATTTGCAAAGTGATAATTGGTTAACCAATTTAACTGCCTTTTGCAAATATAATTAAAAGTTGCTGATATGAAAAAATATTTTGGCATTATTGTGGTTTTGGCCCTTCTTGCGGCCTGCAGTTCGGCTTTCTTGATCCCCGACCCCGTTCCCGGCGGAAAGAAAACGACTGAGCAGCAGCAGGATAGTACCGAACCGGCCAAGGACGAACCGCAGTCCGGCCTCAGGGCCGACGGCAACGATGAAGGCACCTACGAGCTCATACTTTCCAAGGGCTACAACTACGAGTGCCCCGACAATTCAGGCGCTCACGCCTCTGCTCCTTTCCGGCACATTCGCCAGAGCTACGACAAGGAACTGGGCAAGTATGTATTCGACTTCTATCTGCATATCGACAACGACGACGACAGGGGTCTGCCGAACATCACCGACCGCCAGCGCAACGAGATCAAGACGGACGCCCATTCGCCTGACTCCCTCGTGGCCCAGTACGGTGAAACTCTCCGCATGACCTGGAAATTCCGCCTCCCTGAGGGCATGCAGACCACCAACAAGTTTGCCCATATCCATCAGCTCAAGGGCATAGACAACAAAGAAGGCAACGCAGACGTGTCCCTTCCCGCCATCACATTTACCTGCCGTTCCCTCAGCAACGGGAAGCAGCAGATGCAGGTCATTTATACCGCTTCCAATGTCGAGACCGCCGGCGGCTCCACCTACCTTGCCCGCGCAGACCTTTCCGAGTTCCTCGGGCAGTGGGTGTCGGTCACTGAGACGGTGACTTTCGCAGACGAAGGAGTCTATTCGGTGGTAGTCAACAGGATAAGCGACGGAAAGCAGCTTCTGAAGGTTGATAAGGCAAGTCTGGATATGTGGCGTACGGGTTGCACCGGGATGCGCCCGAAGTGGGGTTTGTACAGGAATTTTGGAGAAAAACGGTCGCTGGCGTATCTTCTTCGCGACGAAATTCTTAAATTTGCAGACTTCGATATTAAAAAGCTATGATAAAATTTAAGGGCAAGATTGATGCGGAGACTGAGTTGCGTTCGGTTATTTGCCATATTAAGGAACTGATCCAAAACGATATAGTCAAGCCTGGAGAAAGGCTTCCAGCAGAAAGGAAGATTGCTGCAGACACTTCAGTGAGCCGCGCCAAGGTGCGCCAGGCCCTCGAGCGTCTGGAGTCCTACGGAGTCCTCCGGATTTTGCCGCAGAGCGGCTCGGTCCTTGTCAATTATTCTAAAACCGCCCTTGTCAAGCAGTTCGACAGCATTCTCACCGGCGGCAAATATGATTTCTGCTCTCTTGTGCAGGTCCGAACGATTCTGGAGACCGACTCGGTGCGCCAGTGCGCCAGGAATCATACGGAAGATGACCTCAGGGTGTTGAATGAAGCGCTCGACGATTTTATAGCCAACGCCTACGGCCCCGCCAGGGATGAAAAGGACTTTGCTTTCCACGCCGCAATCGCCAAGTGCAGCCACAATCCGGTGATCAACAACCTGCTTCTGATCATCAATCCCGAGATTCTCCACTACTACAGGAGTATGAATCTGTGCTCAATGCCCCCTGAAGGCATCATTGAAGAGCACAAAAAGATAGTAGAAAAGATTTCGGCCGGCGATGAAGAAGGCGCAGCCGAAGTGCTGGCCCACCATTTCCGCGAAATCACCAAGGTCGCTTCCGGCGACCGTGCGGAAATCGCCATTTCCAGAATCTAGCGAGATGGGTTGGTTGGGAAGGTGTATGGAAATCATAAAAAAGGTTGAATCCGTCTGCGAAAAGAGCTTACCGGTTATCAGGAAGCTGAGCTTGTCGGAATAGTTGGCCCCAGCCACTGCCCCCAACTCCTAGATGCCCAAAAAAGTTTTTTTTGTGGTGAATCCACTCCAATCGTGTGGAAGACTATTTCCAGTGGATGTGGGATTATCCAGGTGCATGGTATATAGTCGTGGCTATCCCTGAAGGTTATCGAGGTCGGGAGAATTTTATAAAGTTCCTTGTCAAGAATACGCTCGACCACTACTGGGAGCAATAAAAAAGAGCCCCGCAGCTTAGCTCTTCAAAAGGAAAATCATTATATTTGTATCTCGCGATACAGAATAACCACATTTTCGATGAAAAGATTCTTCCTTTCCCTGTTTCTGGCCCTGGGCGCATGTTTGGCTTTTGCGCAAGGCAATTATGTCTCCAGCCCGATCGTAAAGGCGATGGAAAGCGGAAAGTATTACATGAAGCTCGGCTCCGTGCAGTCCGTTTCCGATCCTGACATTCAGACAGACAAGATAAAGATGTCCATAGAGATTGCCAGCCGCGGCGGCGTCTCGATGAGTCGCACCCACATGCAGTTGATGGACGCTGTCACCCTGACCACGGACAATGCCACCTACATACTCGACGAGGCCGCAAAGACCTGGACTGCGCAGCCCGGAGGCGGCACGTCATACGGCGGCCTGAAGTTCGTGCGCCAGGGCCGCTGCCGCGTGAACGGCAAGGACGGCTGGTACTTCGACGAGTACGCCGCTGACGGCACGACCATCACCTTCTACTACAATTCAGACAAGGTCTCCATCGTCGATCTGGGCACGGTTGCCGGAGAAGGCCTCGGCCCCATGAGCCTGCTGTCGTTCAGCACCTTCATCCCATCAAACATGTACTTCTGCATCGGCAATGACTGGAAGGAAGGCGCCTCCGGCAGCGGGATGGGCGCAGCCGCCGGTATAAGCGCGGACGATGCGCTGGCCATGGCTGGAATGGACCGGGCCGCGCTGGAAGCACAGATACGCGAGAGCCTGAAGGGAGAGAAGCTTCCGGAAGGGATGAGCATCGACGATATGGTCAATATGGCCCTTGGAGCTATGGGCGGCTCTGCCGGTAAGGATGGTGCCCGCGCCGGCTCCGGTGTCGCTGCCGCGCCGGCCAGCATTCTCCCCGCTCCGCCGAAATGCGCGAAGCCCTGGACCGACAGCGGTACACCCGACGAGCTTTCCTGCGGCGTCAGCCTCGCAAGCATCTCCATTACTGACAGGCAGGGCGTGAGCGCTCCCGTGTTGGCATCCTCCCTGCCACAGGCAACACCCAAAAAGAAACTGCGCATCGACCGCGAGATTACCCAGGAAGGCGTAAAGCTCGCTACGGTGCGGTTCCTCGCCCAATGCAAAGGCAAGTCCGCAGAGCAGATTGAGCGTAATGTGATACAATATGCCGACAGCCTTGGCTGGGCTCTCTTCACCGGCGCCATCACCGGCGAACTTGCCGAGAGCGCCATCGCCCGCTGCAGCGTGTATCCGCATCCGACGATGCTGAACACCACCGGCACGATGCTCCTGGAGCTGGGCGAGCCCAAATATGCCCTCGAATACTTCGAGAAATCGTCGGAGTATCAGCCCAATTACGCAGAAGCCCTGTACGGACAGATCGAGTGCCATCTCGATATGGGCAACGAGGAACAGGCCCGCAAGATCGTCCCCAAGATCCTGGAGATGACGCCGAACGGCCTGCAGGACGGTCGCGCATGGCTCTACAAGGCCCTGCTGGAGAAGAAGAAGGACAGCCCCTTCAAGGCGGCCGATTACCTCTTCAAGTCCATCTCGTATGGCTACTTCGACCAGAACTCCGCCCTTATGCTCAGCTCTCTCCTAACGGAGCTTGATGCGGCCGAGATGGCGGCGGCCGAGCGCGACGGCGACTTCCTGAACCTGGTGGAATCTGTATTTACCGAGGAGAACCTGGACAACATCCGCAAGGGCATCACCTGGAGCCGCACGGAGAAATTCGAGAGCGAGAAAGGCGATTTCACGGCTACAGGGGCCGGAAGTCTGGAGAGCAACCGGGGACTTAACAATAACTACGACGAGCAATACACCCGAAAGAGCGAGTCCGCCTGGAGAAAATCCCAGGCGGCCATGGATGCAACTCCGGCCATAGGCCTGATTATGGCCATGGGACTCGACGGAATGGCGGAAAATGCCGATAAAATCTATGACACTGCCCGGGAACTCCCCAGCGTGAAAGGGAATGCCCGCGGAAGGGCCGCTGCCGCCAAGTTGAAACTGCCGGCCGCCGTGCGCAAATATACCGAGAACGGATACGCAAAAACCACCGCCGCCCTTGGCATGAAGTATGGCGTGGACGGTTTCTACGTTCCGGACGACAGGGCATTCTGGTGCCTCTGGGCGCTGGAACGCTACTACAAATACCGGCTGGATGCCATTACAAACACGTTCGGCGGGTACGACGAGGAGACGAATACCTTCCACGGCGTGCTCTGTTCTGGCTGGAAGACATGGATATCTGCGGACGTAGCAAGCAGCAAGAAGTATAATGATATGTACCTCTCCATGCAGAAACGGCACGAGGCTGCAGCCATAGCCCAGGGAAAGAAGTGCGAGAAGGAGTGGGATGCCTGGGTTAAGGCGCACCCGGATGCGAGCGATTCGCTGTGGGCGAGGGCCGAAAGAAGGATTTTCCGTCCGTTACATCTCCTTGTCGGCGTAACTCAGCCGCTCGAAGTGCTGGACAATATCACCGCGCCCCAGGCTTCTGAGGAGCAGGGCCACTATATGGATTACTACAACAGCACGGTGCGGCCCATCCTGGCCGAATGGTGGGCGGACGTGTCCAAGTATTCCCTGTATTGCCTGGATCCCAATGTCGCCAAATATTTCTGGTTCCGTACCCTTTCCGATATTTACGGGGAGTATAGCGGTACCTTCTTCTCCAAGGCACTTGCAGGACAAGGTCTCTACGAAACCCGGCAGAGGATTCTCCAACTGGAAGCAAAGCTCAAGAACGAGGCCTGGCGGGACGCCAATGCGGCTGCCAACGATTATTACCAGCAGATATTCGACGCGCGCGACGAAAAGGAATTTCCGAAAAACGCAATCGGCGGCCTCAGTGATTTCACTTTCGACATCAACCTGCCCTCCGGTACAATCCGTGTAGGTCTCGTGGACGGGCAGCTGGGTATGGACCTGGACACCGAGACGAAGTTCTGGGAGAAAGTCTGGGCCGATTATGAGAGCCAGAAGACCGGACAGCCCATAAAGGCGACCGGTACGGACAACGCTGCCGTAAAGGGATTCATCGACAATGTCATGGGCCAGCTGGGCGCCGACGTTTCCTGGACCAACGCGCTTGAGCAGATACTGGATTATTCCGGTTACGGCGAACTCGGCAAGGCACTCAAGATCGCCGGTCCGCTGGATCTGGCGATGAAGGCACGGCAGGGCAAGTTGATCGAGACCACGGACAGCCAGCGGCACGGCGGATGGGTCCGCGACGGCGCCGGCAACCTCCACCAGCGCAATATCACGAGCCGCTCGACCGACTTCAACGGCGTATTCAAGCTCACGGACGAGATCCATCAGGCCGGAAAAATCTCGCGGCGCAAGTTAATGGCAACCTACAACAGCGGCGGCCTCTTCAGTGTCTCCGCCGGTGGCTTCTCCCCTAAACACAGATAATCATAATCATGAAACGGTTTATAATCACAACTTTATCTATCCTGCTCGGCCTGACCGCCGGGGCACAGGACGTCCAATGGCTGAACATCACCGCGCTTAACTACGCGGCAACCGGCGGCACCGACAACATGAATACCTTAAAGCAGTACATACTGCTCCGCGAAGATTCCCTGTCGGAAGACTCACCGCTCTATCAGGACCTTAAAACGTTTACGGAAGAGTTTATGCAGATGCAGGTGAACGATGCCACCCCGGGAAACCTTAACCAGTTCGACGAGAACATCGCCGCCATCAGGCAGATGATGAAGGATCACCCGGAAATGGCGGATCAGCTGAAAGAAGCGCTCAAGGAAGCCGAGTCTGCGCGTGCAGAAATTGCCGGATATGCCAATCCGGACATGAAGTCGCTCTCGGTGGATCCGGTGAAGATTCTCAAGGAGATGAAGGCTTTAGCCGTGAACAAGAAGGCTTATTCCGCGTGGCGCGACTTGGGCGGTGAACGGTATGCCGTGACCGAGGCTCCGGTTTACGGCTCCGTATTCGAAGGGGACGGCCGCAAGGACATCATTCCGGACGAGAGCAGATACTCCTGGGGAGTCATTGACACCGCCGGCAAACAAATCATCGAGCAGAAATACGACCGTATCTTTGACTTCTGGGCAGAATACGACATTATTTTCCTGTCCTGTCTGGATAAAAAGGGAAATGTGTGCGCCGGCGCAGCCGGCTACGACGGCCGCATACGGATACCTTTTGATTATGATGGGGTGAGCAGCTGGAACCTCGATTCGCACGTGGCTGCGATGTACAAATCCGAAAAAGTCGGAATGGTCAGTTTCGACGGCAAAGTGCTTCAGCCCTGCGTGTACGCGTGGACGTATCCTCAAGGCGAATGGCTGGTCCGGAAGGAAGAAAACGGTCCATTGGGTGTAGTCGGTCCTGACGGCAGCCTCGTCATTCCGCTCAAATATGAGGATTACTGGAGCTGTGAAGGCGGTGAACTCAAGTTCAGCCGCACAGACGGCCGCCTCGACGTCTATAATGCCGAGACCTACAAATTCCTCCGCACCGAGGACAAGCCCGCAGATCCGGTGACACAATAACACCATATTCCATGAAAAGAACCATACTTCTTCTTGCTACACTGCTGCTGGCATGCGGTGCCATCAATGCTCAGAATCTGGTTTCCCACGACGTGCGCGACCTGGTAGAGGACAGTAACGCTCCCAAATTTGCCATATTCACGGAAGAGTATTACAATAGCCTTGAATGGTTCGATCTCTCCCAGCGTATCGATAATTACAGCTATGCCAAGGCCGCCGAAGAAATGAGCCGGGAGATTGTTCAGGCGAAAAAGGACATTGCAGAAGCCAAAGCGCGCGGGGAGAATGTAGAATTCATGGAAGAAATATTACGCACCCGGGAAGAGGCCGTTGCAGCATACAAGGCGGTTGGCGGCGGGCTTTCCGGTCAGGACCTGATGAAAGAAGTGCTCAGCCACGCCATCGGCGGGCGCCTGTTCTATGGGGCCGACCTGGCCTTCCCGGATTATGCCAAGGTGCAGGGGAAGCCTTATAAGGAGGATCCGGATGATTTCAACGTCTGGGGAGTCATGGATTCCAAAGGCAAGATTATTATCCCGTTCCGTTATCAGGATATCTTCACCAATTATAACCGTGAGACCGGTGACCGCCTTCCCCTCATTTTCGGCATCCACGAAATCGACCGATGGAAAGACAAGTGGGAAGTGGACGTCTACAAACTGGACGGCTCGTTGGCCACAAAACAGAAATACGCAGGCGTCTATGTCTTCGAAGACCACGTTGTCGGCGTACATTTCCTCGACGGCGGATGGGGCCTGATGGACAAAGACTGCCGCATCCTCACCGCGAAGAAATACAAGAAGCTCGACTGGAACACGAACAACTTGACCGATGCCTCCCAGGGCAACTTCATCTACGGCGAGCGTGACGGCGTCAACTACATCCTCTCGCCGAAGGACGGCTCCGAAATCGGCACTTTCAAGTTTGACCCCGGCGTCAGTCACG
The DNA here is from genome assembly GCA_902782225.1 of uncultured Bacteroidia bacterium. Lineage (GTDB taxonomy): Bacteria > Bacteroidota > Bacteroidia > Bacteroidales > UBA932 > Cryptobacteroides. The sequence continues at coordinate 163,437 of CACZMF010000001.1, forward strand.
AAGTCAGCTACTATCCCGGCAAAGATCCCAGGAAGAAGTGATTATGAGAAAGCTAGCTCTTTTTTCTTGCCGATGTCGACGACCTCTTCGTGTGCAATCTGGACGACGGCCTGAGGGAGAGTTCCCGCAGCGAGATAGAGTATGCAAAGAAGAATGGACGGTCGGTGAACTATTTAGAACTAACAAGTAAGTAATATGGCAACACAACAATACCCCTGCGAGAACTGCAAGTTCCGCGCTCACTACGACAAAAACTCTAAATCTGTCCTTGGTCGCTTCTGGCGGTGGCACATCAATTTCTGCCCGGGCTTCAAGGCGTACTTTACAAATCAGGACGAAGAGACAAAAGCCGCGCTTCGGGAGAAGTACAGCTTCCACAAGTATCAAGATTAGATGCAGGTCACTATCGACAAAGCCTCTATCTTTACAGAGGTCGAGAATGTCGGGGATAGAGAATTCAGTCCATAGCCTCAAGAATACGAAGCAATTCTGCAGGCGTAACCACGATGGGCGTGGCCGGGAAATGCTTTGTATTGCCTGTTACCAGATTACGGTTGCCGAATCCGGGTGGGCGGCAAATATAGCTGACACAAGTACATTTGTGTCAATCACTGCGTACACCATTATTTACCCTCCCTAGTCAGTCTGATCTCTTCGTTGATCTCCTCCAGGCTCATGCCGGCGAGGCCGTTGTCAGCAGCGATGCGACGCAACTCGTCGAAGGCGGCTTTCCCTCTGCCCACTACATCCTCCTTGGAAGGGGCCTCGATGACAAAGGGAATCCTGCGTTTCCGTACAACGGCGCGGGCGAAAATGTTGAAAGCGGTATTGGTGCTCATACCGAATTCGTCGCAAAGCGCATCAAACTGCACCTTGAGGTCATTATCCATGCGGATGGTCATTGCTGTCTGTGCCATAGTGCTTCAATTTTATGCAAATATAATCATTTGCAATCATTATGCAAGCTATATGCCACCAAAAGTGCTGATAACTGATTGCTTCCCATGCTGTCTCTATCAAGATAGTATCCGGATAACTGCGGAGAATATGTTCTGCTTTGCAACCTCCGGATCCATAGCGACAGAAGTAGGCATATCTTCCGGCGTAACTGCACGGACCGCCCAGAAGCCGGCACCGGCAAGGGGAATCTGTACCACCTCGGCTGACGGGGGGCCTGAAGAGCGGCTAGTGTCAAAAGTAAATAAATTTCAACGAAAAACATTATTTTTGTGCAAAACTAATCACATCCGAGTAATGAGTTCGCCTAAGTTCGACACCTGTTTCTTTGAACAGTACGCGCAGATTTCGCTTTCGGCGTTGCTGGGGCGCGAGTTTGACTGCCTTGTGAACAGGGACCGTCCCGACTTGCAGTCAACGGACGACCACAGTATCGGCATAGAGGTCACGCGGGCGATGGAAGAGAGCCGCAGGGCGGAGGAGGAACTGCTGAAGGATATTTCGGGCGTCACTCCTGCGGCGCGGGATGAAGAGACCAGGCAGATACTGGAGTCGGGTTACGGCTACGGCCTGAAAGCGGGGAAGTACATCGGAGTGAAAGAACTGTCTTACTGGTCCATGGCCCTGCCTATGCGAAGGATCCTTGCAATCAAGGTTTCCAAGGCCGGAAGCGGTTTCTATGGCCGTTTCGACAAGATGGGGCTGTTTGTTTTCAGCCGGGATAACCTTGGCGAACCCGATGCCCTGCACGCTATGCGGTATACGATGTCTCTTCAGAAGAACAATGATATCCGTTATAACCGGTTATATCTTGCCGATGTCGACGACCTCTTCGTGTGCAATCTGGACGACGGCCTGAGGGAGAGTTCCCGCCTGGTGCGGTACCAGATTTCCCAGGAGCAGCGCAGGGAGTTTTATCTGGAAGCCGTCAGGATAACAAAATGAGGACGAGGCCCGCTTATGCCAGCAGATTATACAACCCCCCGATTCGATGTCAAGGTTGAGCGGAATGTCGTGTACACCACTGCATCCGGATACTGGACCGAGGCTCCTGCCGGCGTGGCTCCGCCTCTCGGCCTCATTCTGCGGTGCGGCTCTCCCAAGCAGCTGGAGGTGGATATGGATATCTATCTGCCGGAAGGGGATGCTTCGTCCGGCAGGCCCTTGCTGCTGATGATGCACGGCGGCTCGTTCTATCTGGGCAACAAGAATGAGAAGGGGCAGTCGGAGTGGTGCCGGTATTTTGCCTCGCTTGGATACGTTGCCGCCTCAATCAACTACCGGCTCGGGTTTCACTTAAACCGGAACGATTTCCGGAATGCGGAACTGCGTGCACTCGAGGATGCTGATGCCGCCCTGGATTACCTGCTCTCGGCGAGGAAAGATCTCCGTATCGATCCCGAAAGAGTCTTTGCCGCCGGCACCAGTTCGGGCGCAATCACGGCGATGGCCCTGGCCTACCGGCCCGGGGCGGACCACCGTATTTGCGCAGTGGCCAATCTCTGGGGTGCCGTCCACGATTTGTCGGTGCTGGAGAGGGCAGACGTGCCCATTATCTCATTCCAATCGGTCCAGGATCCTGTGGTTCCTTATGTCGAGGGCTACCCAATGGCTAAGTTCAGCCTGTTCACACGAGGTATCTCAGGATATATGTACGGCACACGGTCAATCCACGAGAAGGCCCTTGCCCTTGGCATTCGCTCCGAGCATCACCCATATCCGGAGGCTAGGCACCGTCTCCATATGGATAAATCCGGGCAGCTGACCCCGCGTTTCTACGAGGTGCGGGACGCTATGGCGGCGTTTTTCTAGGGTTATGACGGAGAGATTACCTATCGAAACACCGCCACCCTCAGCCCTGTAAAAGTACAGGCAGTCGTTGAGTGACTATACCCTGCATCTTAAGTGGACCGGCGTAAGCAAAAAACGCCGCACTTTCGTGCGGCGCCTGCTTAGTATTCCATTGCGCGGAAAGACAGGGATTCGAACCCTGGAGCCGCTTTAGGCGGCCACACGCTTTCCAGACGTGCCTCTTCAGCCACTCGAGCATCTTTCCAATGGGACTACAAAGGTAATAACTTTTTTTGTAATCCAACACTTCCGAACAAAAAAAGTGCTTTTCTTCCTTAAATAGAAAAATAATGGTTAAATTTGTAAACTATGAAATTAAAGACCACAATACTGACACTGTGTGCCATTCTCCTTGCCGCCGGGTGCGACAAGGGAGGGCTTGATAACCATAATCTTATCCACCGGGACTTCACCGCCGCTCTCGACGGCGCACCCCAGACCCGCACCAGTCTTGCCTCCGGCGGCTCCGTGCTCTGGGATGAAAGCGGGGAAGGCATAACCATAGTGGATGAACTTGGAGCGACTTACGACTTGAGCCAGACGGCTGTCAGCGCCGACCGCAAAAGCGCGACCTTCTCCGGCGAAGTGCCCCAGTCGGGCTGCAAGTATGCCATTTATCCGGCCCAGCCGGAGGTCGACTACGAATCCGGCCTCGTGAGCCTCGGCATTCCGACCACCCAGGAAGCCGTGGAAGGCGGTTTCGAGACTGCGACAAATATCGCGATTTCCCTCGTGGGCACGGATGGCAATCTGCTGTTCAAGAATATCTGCGGCCTGATCGGATTCACCGTAGCCAACTCAGATGTCAACACGATACGCTTCAGCGCCACCGAAGTCTCCGGCGGAGCACTCACGGGCACTGCCCTCGTCGAATACACCGGATCCGATCCCGACTGCGTCAGCGATATCGACAAGGGCGCGGACTACGTGGAGCTTGAAGGCGACATCAAAGCCGGAAGGACCTACTATGCGATCGCATTCCCCGGCACCTACAAAGACTTCACCATCACTTTCACGGACAACGACGGACGCACCGCCACCTACACCAAGAGCGACGCCAACCTCGTGGTCGAACGCAGCAAGGTGGTGAACGTGAGCCCGTTCACCATTGCCGACGGCGACTGGACCTCGGACGAACTTCCCGGCGGCACGGCGAGCCTGAGCTACAGCGAGCTGCCGACGCCGTCCACATATGTGAAGGGATACGGATCTCCCGCAGAATACACCAACGAATTCGGTAAGTGGACCATCTGTGCATACAACTACACCAACAAGTCTGCCTTCCAGCTGAATAAAGACAAGGTGGCCTATATCGGCACCCCTGCGATGCCGGGCGTTATAAAGTCCATCACCGTGACCATAGCGAGCGGGGAGACCACCAACGGGAAACTGTGTTTCTGCAGCGAGCGCGGCTCGAATTCGACGCCGGCCGGCAGCATGATCGTCCCGTGCGAGGGCAGCGTCACCACGGTAGACGTCAGCTCCCTGGACCTCAAGCAGATATGGATACGTGCCGACGATTTTTGCGCACGCATAACCGATATCTCCCTCGTCTACGGCAGCTACATCCCGGGCGACGATCCCGGCCCCGGCACCAATCCCGATCCGGGCCCCGATCCCGTGGTGCCGCCATACGATCCCAATGCGAAGGCCGACTATGGCTGGTTCGAGCTGCCCGCGCAGACCGACAAGGACTGTAACGGCATTGACGACGTCATCTCCGACTACTACTATTCCCACACTTTTAGGGCCGACGCCCCGAGGATACGCAATTTCTCCTGCTGCTACTCGAAATACAACATGCAGCCGGTCTGGGTGGCCGCTCCCATGCATTCCTGCTACAAAGGCTCATCGGGCCGCAACGATTCCTACAAGGCCGATCCCAACATAAAGTGCGCCCAGGCAAGCAAGGTGGACGGCTACACACGCGGCCACATGCTCGGCTCTTCCGACCGCACCGTCAGCAAGGAGACCAACCGCCAGGTGTTCTACTATTCCAACATCGGCGCCCAGCTCCAGTCCGGTTTCAACACCGGAGGCGGCTCCTGGAACAACCTTGAGTCGCTCACCGACGGACAGTGGTGCGCCGACACCCTCTATCAGGTCATAGGTTGCATCTTCACGTCCTTCACCGACCGCTACGGCAAGACCGTGGAGCCCAGGACCGTGGGCAGCGTCCACGTGCCCACCGCCTACTACAAGGTGCTGATCCGCACCAAGAGCGGCAAGACCGGCAAGCGCCTGGACCAGTGCACGGCAAGCGAAATCAAGTGTGCGGCATTCATCCTTGCCCACCGCAGCAACGCCGGCCACAAGCCTTCTGCTTCAGATATGTACACGGTCTCGGAACTCGAGGCCATCACAGGTCTGAATTACTTCGTCAACGTCCCCAACGCCCCCAAGGGCACCGCAGTCGCTTCCGACTGGGGCTTATGAGGACCATAAAGGACACCCTGACCCTGCAGGATGCCGAGCGGCTTTCGGGCCCTCTGGCATTCAACTTGATGCTCAAGCCTGCGGGCTCACTGTGCAACCTTGACTGCGCCTACTGCTATTATCTCGACAAGGCGGAAATCTACGGCGGCAAGGAGCCCCGGATGGATGTTGAAGGCCTCGAGCGTTATGTGCGCGCCTATATCGAGGCTTGCGAAGCGGATGAAGTGACCTTCAACTGGCATGGCGGCGAGCCCCTCGTGCTGGGCCTGGACTTCTACCGTAAGGCCGTGGAATTCGAGAAAAAATACGCGGGGGAGAAGAAGATCCACAACACGCTCCAGACCAACGGCACACTCATCACTCCTGAGTGGGCGGACTTCTTCGCCCGGGAGCGTTTCCTTCTCGGCGTGTCGATGGACGGCACCCCGGAAGTCCACGACCGCTACCGCCGCGACAAGGGCGGAGCCCCGACCTCGGCCCGGGTGATCGAGGGCCTGAGAAAGCTTCACGCTGCTGGCGCTGAATACAATATAATGGCCACCGTCAACAGCGCTTCGGAAGGCAAGGGCCTTCAGGTGTATCAGTTCCTGAAGGGGCTGGGAAGCGATTTCCTTCAGTTTTCACCCGTGGTGGAACACGTCGTTTATCCTTTGCGCGGAGGCAAGCCCGACAGGCAGTCCAGGCCCCGTATCGTCGACCCTTCGGAGCCGGGTGCGACGCTTGCCCCCTGGTCGGTCAGCCCGGTGGGCTTCGGCCGTTTCTTGTGCGATATTTTCGATTACTGGGTGCGCCGCGACGTAGGGCGCGTGTTTGTGAATTTCTTCGACTGCACGCTTGCCAACTGGTGCGGGGTGCAGCCCGGAACCTGCAGTTTTGCAGAGACTTGCGGAGGCAATGCCGTGGTTGAGCACAACGGCGACGTGTATGCCTGCGACCATTTCGTCTATCCCCGCTACTTGCTGGGCAATCTGTTCCGGGACCGTCTGGCGGACCTTATGCAGTCGCCATCGCAGGTGCGCTTCGGCATCGACAAACGCAACTCCCTGCCGCGCAAGTGCCTGCGCTGCGAAGCCCTGCAGCTCTGCCACGGAGGATGCCCCAAGCATCGCTTCAACACCACCGACAACGGCCAGACCGGCCTGAACGCCCTTTGCGAGGGCTACAAGATGTTCTTTACCCGCAGCGCCGGCGCGATGAAAAAGATGCGCGACCTCCTCTCGGAGGGCAAGGCGCCGGCCCTGATAATGATGCAGCAATAGGTCATGGGAGAGCTGAAGAACGACATACAGTTTCTGCCGGGCGTAGGCCCCAAGCGCGCCCTGCTCCTGAAGAACGAGCTGGAGATCTTCACCCTCGAAGACCTCATACATTTCTATCCCTTCCGCTACCTGGACCGCAGCAGTGTGACCCCGATCGCGGAAGTGACCCCGGACCTTGCCTACGTGCAGGTGCAGGGCACGGTGGTGAGCCGCAACCTGATTAATATCAAGCACCTGAGCGTGATTGTGGAAGATGCCACCGGGCGCATGGAAATGGTGTTCTTCAAGGGTGTCAAATGGACCTACGACAAGCTTGAGCCGGGGCGTACCTTCCTCTTTTTCGGCAAGCCCCAGTCGTTCAACGGCAAGATCAACATCGTCCACCCCGAAGTGGACGCCCCCGTGCAGGATCCTTCCTCCAGGGGCGTGCTTACGGGGGTATATCCGAGCACGGAGAAGCTCAAGAGCGGGGGAGTCACCGGCAAGGTGATGTGCAAGCTCGAGCAGGCCGCGCTCTCGCTCTGCCTGAATGAAATCCGCGAGACTCTGCCAGAGAGCATAATTAAGGCCCACGGCCTCTGCCCCTTGCCCTACGCCCTCAAGAATATCCATTTTCCCGACGACCAGCGCGCCCTTGCCCTGGCATCCCGCAGGCTCAAGTTCGAGGAGCTGTTTTTTCTGCAGTTGAGCCTGCTCAAGCAGCGATACGTCCGCAGCCGCGCCTCCAACGGCATTCCGATGCCCCACGTGGGCCCGGCGTTCCACGCCTGCTTCAACGCCCTGCCGTATTCGCTGACCGGCGCCCAGCAGCGGGTGATAAAGGAAATACGTGCCGACCTGAGCAGCGGCTCCCAGATGAACCGTCTGCTGCAGGGAGACGTGGGCTCGGGCAAGACCATGGTGGCGGTGCTCAGCTGCCTGATTGCCGTGGGTAACGGCTTCCAGGCCTGCATAATGGCCCCCACGGAAGTGCTTGCCAGGCAGCATTATGCCAACATCCTTAAGTACCTGGCCCCCACGGGGGTGGAATGTGCCCTGCTGACCGGGAGCACCACCCGCAAGGAGCGCCGCCCCATACTCGAGGGGCTCGCTGACGGCAGGATAGGCATAGTTGTGGGCACGCACGCGCTTATCGAGGACACGGTCCGTTACAGGGCGCTCGGGCTGGCCGTCATCGATGAGCAGCACCGCTTCGGAGTGGGCCAGCGCGCAGCCCTTTGGGACAAGGGCCCCGGAGCGCCGCCGCACGTGCTCGTGATGACTGCCACCCCGATCCCCAGGACGCTTGCGATGACGCTCTACGGCGACCTGGACGTGTCCGTGATCGACGAAATGCCTCCCGGGCGCAAGCCGGTGCAGACCATGCTGATAGGCCAGAACCGACTGCCGGCGATGTATCGCTTTATGCGAGAGCAAATCGCCCTTGGACGCCAGTGCTTCGTGGTGTATCCCATGATTTTCATCAACGAAAAGCTGGAGGATGTCAGCAACGTGGAGCAGGGTTATGAAGATATACTGAAGGCTTTCCCGCTCGAGGAAGGCTACAAGGTGGCAATTGTCCACGGCCAGCAGAGCAACGAGCAGAAAGACTTCAACATGAGGGCTTTCGCCGAAGGACGGGCCCATATCCTCGTGTCTACGACGGTCATCGAGGTGGGGGTGGACGTGCCCAACGCAAGCGTGATGGTGATACGCAGCGCCCAGCGCTTCGGCCTCAGCCAGCTGCACCAGCTGCGCGGACGAGTGGGGCGCGGAGCTGAAAAGTCCTATTGCATCCTGGTCAAGGATCCGAAGACCAGCCGTGAAGCCCAGCAGCGACTGGAACTGATGTGCTCCACCGAAGACGGTTTCGAAATAGCCGAACAGGACATGAAGATGCGCGGCCCCGGCGACCTGGAGGGCACGCAGCAGAGCGGGCTCCCCATAGCGCTGACTATCGCCTCGCTGACCAGGGACGGCCTGCTTCTGGAAGAGGCACGCCACTGCGCCCAGGGAGTGCTTGATGCCGACCCGTCGCTGGAAAGGCCTGAAAATGCCGTGCTTGTGCGGGAACTGCGCAAAGGCAAGTATGAATTGCAGGACTATAGCAACATATCGTAGATTTTTATTATATTGCAAAAAATTTAAAGCTTTATGATAACAACTATTATCGTGATTGCGGTTGTCGCAGTCCTGGTGCTTTGGGTAATCTCCGTGCAGCGCAAACTCGTCAGCGCTGAAGAAATCGTCAAGAATGCTATGAGCCAGATCGGCGTGCAGCAGTCCAGCCGCTGGGACGCCCTGACCGGACTCGTGGAGCTCCTCAAATCCTACAACGAGCACGAATACAACACCCTCAGGGATGTCATTGCCGCCCGCTCCAACATCGGTTCCAACAGCTCCGCGGCTGAAGCACAGGCCCAGGAAGACCTCATCACCAAGGTCATGTCCCGCATCAGCGTCGTGGCTGAGCAGTATCCCAACATCAAGGCAGACACGATGTATGTCAACACGATGAACTCGGTCAACACCTACGAGAACCAGGTCCGTATGAGCCGTATGACATACAACGACTCCGTGACCCGCTACAACAGGATGATACGCCAGATTCCCGACAGCATAGTCGCATCCATCTTCCGCTTCACCGAGAAGGATTACCTCAAGGAGGTTGCAGCAAAGGCGGACATGCCTTCCCTCAAGATCTAGGTATGAGGAAACTGCTGCTGTCCCTGCTCTCGCTGCTTCCGGCGGGAGTGCTTGCCGCGTTCAGCCCGGCAATCAACGACATCAGGATCGATGTGAGCCTTTCCGAAGACGGAACGGCCCACATCGTTGAGGTATGGGATGTCGTGGTGGCTTCCGGCACTGAATGGTACCTGGTGCGGAGCAACCTCGGCGACATATCGATCAAGAACCTCTCCGTCAGCGACGAGACCGGGGCGCAGTTCAAGGATGAAGGCATATGGAACCTCGACAGGGATATTGAGCAGAAGGCCCGTAGATGCGGCCTGAACCCTACGTCTTCGGGCTATGAAATCTGCTGGGGCGTAGGTAGTTACGGCCCGCACGTCTTTACTGTCAGCTACGATATGACCAACGTGGTCAAGACTCTCAACGACCACGACATGCTGCACATCCAGTTCATCAGCGACGATCTGTCCAGCGCCCCGCAGCACGCCAGGCTGACCCTGTCTGCCCCCGTGCCCCTGAATGAAGGGAATTCAAACATCTGGGGCTTCGGCTACACGGGCACGTGCAACTGGGAAAACGGCACGGTCGTGGCTGAATCCGGCGAGCCTTTCGACACCTACAGCTCGCTTATCCTGCTGCTTCGTTTCGATAAAGGGATATTCAGTTCCCCGAGCGTGCAGGACAGGGATTTCACCGAGGTCCTGGACCGTGCCCGCGAGGGCAGCTACTTCCCGGATGCCGGCCCCGATCCCTGGTACTACACTGTCCTTGGGTTCCTGATGTTCGTCGGAATGATATGGGTTGCGATCATCAAGCCCATACAGAAGTTCCTGCAGGCATTGGGCCTCTCAAAAAGGAAGGACAGGCGCCGCCGCAAGAAGATTTTCGGCATGCGCCACCTGCCGGGGACTTTCGACTGGTGCCGGGACATTCCTTTCGGAGGCGACATCTATGAAACATATTTCATCAAAGCCCATATGAACGGGGTGGATGACAGCAGCTACACCATCATCCCGGCCATGCTGCTGCGAATGATCTTCCACGATGTCATCCGGATGAACAAGATCGGGGACAAGAAGGTGGAATTCACCTTCAATCCTTCTCCGGACACCGCTTATATGACACCGCCGGAGAAGGAATTGCTTGGATTCCTCAAGCAGGCTGCCGGTGAGGACAGTATCCTTCAGGAGCAGGAGTTCAAGAGGTGGAGCGGGTCCCATTTTTCGTCTCTGAGGTCGTTCAAGTCTTCCATCCAGGACCTGGTGTTCCGTAATTTCCAGAACGACAAATATGTGTCCGGCGGTACTGGGTGGTATACCCTGGCACTGAATGAGCAGGGGCAGAACGCTGCTCTTAAAGCGCTTGGCTTCAGGCAGTTCCTTAAAGATTTCACCCTCGTGGGCGAGCGCAGCTCTGTCGAAGTCAGCCTGTGGGGCGACTATCTTGTCAACGCCGCCGTGTTCGGCATTGCCAACAAGGTGGCCAAGGAAATGAGCAAGATAGATCCCGCACTGCTGAAGAAACTGCCGGTAAGCTATACCAGCCTTCCTGATGTAGTCGTGTTCTCGGATACCTTCGGCCGTGCCATACGTTCCGGAATGAACTCCTTCTATTCAAGCACCTATTCCGGCTCCGGCCATTCTGGCTCATACGGAAGAGGCTCATACGGAGGCTGGGGCGGCTCGTCGTCCAGCGGCGGAGGCGGTGGCTTCTCTGGTGGCGGACACGGTGGCGGAAGCCGTTAATGAATTTAAAACCAAATAAATATGAAAAAATACCTGATCGGCTTTCTGGCCGTCTTTACGCTTATGGCTTGTGGTAAACAAGATGAGGGATCCGGATATATCGGGCCCTCCGAAGTCAATATCGAGAACGGGGTGATGACCCCGGAAGTGCTCTTGTCTCTCGGGCGCCTGAGCGATCCCCAGCTCAGCCCCGACGGCAGCCAGGTCCTCTATGGCGTGTCCTGGACCGACATCGCCGCCAACCGCAGCTGCCGCAACCTGTGGCTGTGCAAGACGGACGGCTCCGGCAGCGTGCAGCTGACGCGCTATGCCAAAAGCGTGAGCAACGCCCGCTGGTCGCTGGACGGAAAAAGCATCTTCTTCATCCAGGGCGGCCAGATCTGGAAAGCTCCTCTGCAGGGGAGTAAACTCGGTAAAAAAGTCTGTCTGAGCGATGTCCCTGCGGGAATCAGCGAGTTCAAGCTCTCCCCGGACCAGACGAAGCTCATCTATATTTCGAGCGTAAAGAACCCGGCCGTGGTGCAGCCTTCCGATACCGATCCGGCCCTGGACAAGGCCTCCGCCTATGCCACCGAGGACCTGATGTACCGCCACTGGGACCACTGGGTGACTGAAACGCCGCGCAGCTACGTTGCTCCCCTGGGAGAGGGAACGATAACCCCCGACAAGTCCACCGACCTGCTCGGCAGCGAGCCCTACGAGCTTCCCACCGAGCCCTTCGGCGGCATCGAGCAGCTCGACTGGAGTCCGGACGGCCGCTATATCGCATATTCCTGCCGCAAACTCACGGGCAAGCAGTATGCCTTCAGCACCAACACCGGCATCTATGTCTATGACACACAGACCGGTGCGACTCTGCCCGTGAAGACGGACGGAGGCTATGACACCGATCCCGTCTGGAGCGAAGACGGAGCGCATATTGCGTGGATTTCAATGCGCCGCGACGGCTATGAGGCTGATGCCCAGAGGATCCTTGTCTGCGACGTCGCTCCCGGCGATGCTCCCGTGTTCAGCAACACCAGGCAGCTGGCGGCCGCCCTCGACCGCGACGCCTCCGGGCTTGCCTGGCACGACGGTGAAATCTGGTTCAACGCCCTCATCGACGGCATACAGGCCATATTCAAAGTCTCGCTCGCGGATGAACTGACCCGCATCACCCCCGCCGACTGGCCCTATGATTTCTTCACCCCCTTCGGGTGGGACGGCGACCGCCTGCTGACCAGTTTCTATTCGCTGCAGTTCCCGCTCGAGCTCGTGGCCGTGGAGCCTGCCCGCGAGGCCTTCGGCAACCTGACTTCGACCAACGCAGCCATCCTCGACCAGCTCGAAGAGCCCTCTTTCGAAAGCGTGTATGTGGAGACCGTGGACGGAAAGCAGATGCAGTGCTGGGTGCTCTATCCGCCGGAATTCGACCGCAGCAAGGTCTATCCCGCCATTGAAATCGTGCTCGGAGGCCCGCAGGGCACCAATTCCCAGGACTGGAGCTACAGGTGGTGCTACCGCCTGATGGCCCAGCAGGGCTACATCGTAATCATGCCCAACCGCCGCGGCACGACTGCCTTCGGCCAGGAATGGAAGGAGCAGATCAGCGGCGACTACTGCGGGCTCAACATGCAGGATTACCTGAGCGCCGGACGCTACATCAAGAGCCAGCCCTATGTGGGCAAGCTTGCCTGCGTGGGCGCATCCTACGGCGGTTATTCGGCATATATGCTGGAAGGCCTCCACGGCGACCTCTACGACTGCTTCATCGCCCACGCCGGCATCTTCGACGAGGCGCAGCTGTGGTTCACCACGGAGGAGATGTGGTTCGCCAACTGGGACAACGGCGGCCTGACCGAATACGCCTATGAGCCCGGAGGGCAGGGCCCCGCTGGCGACGGCGTCACCTTCGGCGGCATGCAGCAGGCGGGAGCCCCCTACGCTTCCACGCCCAGGGCGCGCAGGCATTATGCCAACGCTCCCGTGAGCATGGTCACGAAGTGGCATACGCCCATCCTGTGCATCCACGGAATGATGGACTATCGTATCCCGTACGAGCAGGGTATGGCCGCTTTCAACGCCGCCCAGATGATGGGGGTGCCGAGCAAGCTGGTGGTGTTCCCCGAGGAGAACCATTGGATCCTGCAGCCGCAGAATGCCCTGTTCTGGCATCGGACTTTCTTCGACTGGCTGTCCCGCTGGATGAAGTAATGGAAAGCTGGCAGGAACGGACCGGGATGCTGCTGGGGGAGGAGGGCCTCGCCCGGCTGAAGGCCGCCCGCGTGGTCGTGGTGGGCCTCGGCGGCGTGGGCGCCATGGCTGCCGAGATGCTGGTGCGTTCCGGAGTGGGGGAGATGGTGGTCGTGGATGCCGACGTGGTGGGGGAGACGAACATCAACCGGCAGATTCCGGCGCTGCATTCCACCGTGGGCCGCAGTAAATGCTCGGTTATGCGTGAACGCCTGATGGACATCAATCCCGGGCTGAAACTGCGCTGCATCGAGGAGTATCTGGATGAAAAGGGGATTCCGGCAGTGCTGGACGGAATCGAGGCGGACTGCGTCGTGGACGCTATCGATACCCTCAGCCCCAAGATTGCCCTCATACAGTATTGCCTCGGGCACGGTCTTTTCCTGGTCAGTTCAATGGGCAGCGGCTCGAAGATGGACGCCACCAGGGTGCGCGTGGCCGATATATCGGAGACTTTTCAGTGCCCGCTTGCCCATATGCTGCGCAAACGCCTCCACAAGCTTGGCATCACGACCGGTTTCCGGGCGGTGTTCTCGACCGAGCGTCCCGACCGGGCTTCGGTGGTGCTGGAAGAGAGCCGCAACAAGAAGTCCCAGACCGGCACAATTTCTTATCTGCCAGCGGTTTTCGGGTGCGTGTGCGCGCAGGCTGCGGTGGAACATATTGTCAGTGTGGAAGATATTTAGTATCTTTGCAAGTTATGTACACGATAGAAGAAGTCAAATCCAGAAGTCAGCTGAAGGAGTTCGTGCGTTTCCCGGACGAGCTCTACCGCAATTGTGCCCAGTATGTGCCGGCCCTTCATTCGGACCAGGTGCACATGCTGACCAAGTCTCCGAGCCTGAAATACTGCAAGAGCAAGCTCTGGCTCGCGAAAGACGGCAGCAGGGTCGTGGGCCGTATCTGCGCCATGATCAATCCCCGCTTCAACGAGCGCTACTCCCGGAAAAGCGTGCGGTTCGGCTGGTTCGACTGCATCAACGACCTGGAGGCCGCCCGCCTGCTGATAGCTGCGGCCGAGCAGTGGGGCAAAGAGCAGGGAATGGAGGAAATCCACGGCCCGCTCAGCTACAACACCCTAGGCAAACAGGGTATGCTGGTGGAGGGATATGAAAACATACCGCCTTTCAACTGCCTGTATAACTTCCCGTACTACAACGACCTGGTCACCGCCCTCGGCTTCGTGAAGGAATGCGACTGGCTGCAGTACAAGATGGTTGCCAACCACGGAGTGCCCGAGAAGGCTCGCAGGGTGGCGAAGGTGGTCGAGGAGCGCTACAACCTGCATTTCGGAAGCCTCGACAAACTGAAGAAAGACAAGGATCTGGTGCGCAAGTTCTTCCGCGTCTATTCCGACAGCTTCTCCCAGACCGTGTACAATTTCATCCCCTTCACGGAAGAGGAAATAGAAGAGGAAGCCCGCATGTCCATGCGCTTCATTTCCGACAAGGCCAGCTGCCTGGTGCTCGATGAGCACGAGGAAATCGTGGCTTTCGGCATTTCATTCCCCAGTATCTCCAAGGCCCTCCAGAAGGCCAGGGGGCATCTTTTCCCCTTCGGATGGATACATCTGCTCAAGGCCCTGGGCAACTACGAGACCACCGACCTGATGATCAACGGCGCAGTCCCGGAGTGGCAGAACAAGGGCGTTTCGGCGGTGTACTACAAGGAGATGGCGGACAAGGCGGCCCGCATCGGCAACCGCTGGGCGATTTCCAATCCCCAGATCGAGTCCAACAGCGCCGTGAACATTTGGAACAGTTACGAGCACGAGCCCTTCATGCGGCGCCGCTGCTACATCAAAAAAATTGCTTAAGCTATGGCAGAGAACACATTGCTTGAAAAGGTGCTTTCCCTGGAAGGAAAGTTCAAATCCATACAGGACCAGCTGTCGGACCCTTCAGTGATGTCCGACATGAAGAAGTATGTCCAGCTCAACAAGGACTACAAGGAGCTCGAGCCCATCATCCAGAAGGGCCACGAGTATGAAAAGGTTGTCAGTGACCTGCAGTCCGCAAAGGACATTTTCCTGAATGAGAAAGACGAGGACCTGCGGGAAATGGCCCGCGAGGAAATCTCCGAACTGGAGCCGCGCATCCCTGCCCTTGAGCAGGAGATCAAACTGCTGCTCATCCCCGCCGACCCCGACGATTCCAAGAATGCCATCGTGGAAATCCGCGGCGGCACCGGAGGCGACGAAGCCGCTATTTTTGCAGGAGACCTTTTCCGTATGTATCAGCACTTTGCCGAGTCCCGCGGCTGGAGGCTCGAAGTCACCGACCAGGCCCCCGGCACCTCCGGCGGCTTCAAGCAGATAGTCTTCAAGCTCAGCGGCGACGGGGTGTACGGAGTGATGAAATACGAATCCGGCGTCCACCGCGTGCAGCGTGTGCCCCAGACCGAGACCCAGGGACGCATCCAGACTTCGGCCGCTTCCGTGGCCGTGTTCCCGGAAGCCGGCGAGTTTGACGTGGACCTCAGCTGGGACGACATACGCCTCGACCTCTTCTGCTCTTCAGGCCCCGGCGGCCAGGGTGTCAACACCACCTATTCGGCCGTGCGTCTGACCCATATTCCTTCGGGACTCGTGGTCCAGTGCCAGGAGGAGCGCTCGCAGCTGAAGAACAAGGACCGCGCTTTCGAGGAACTCCGTACGCGTCTCTACAATCTGGAGCACCAGAAGTATCTGGACGGTATCGCCGCCAAGCGCAAGACCATGGTCAGCACCGGCGACCGCAGCGCCAAGATCCGCACCTACAATTATCCCCAGGGCCGTGTGACCGACCACCGCATCAACTGGAGCATGTACAACCTGCCCGTCTTCATGGACGGGGACATACAGGAGTGTATCGACCAGCTGCAGATAGCCGAAAACGCCGAACGCCTCAAGGAAGCCGGCGAATAATTATCGAATAGATAGCTTTCATGCTATCGGCCTGAAAGCGATGCAGGCATTATGGCCTCCGAAACCGAAGGAATCTGACAGACCGAGAGTGAGCCGGGCCTTTACCGCCTTGTTCGGCGTGTAGTCCAGGTCGCACTCGGGATCCGGATTGTCTAGGTTGATCGTGGGAGGCACGGTGCCGTTGCAGAGGGCAAGAATGGTCGCGACCGCTTCCGCAGCGCCTGCCGCCCCGAACATATGGCCGTGCATCGATTTCGTGCTGCTTATGTGGATCTTGTAGGCGGCCTCTCCGAAAGCCAGCTTGTAGGCCGCGGTCTCGGCCACGTCGTTGAGCTGCGTGCCGGTGCCGTGGGCGTTGACGTAGACTTCGTCCTTTCCCGGATCGAATCCGGCCTCTTTTAGGGCCATGCTGATGCAGCCGGCCTGCGTGGAACCGTCCGGGCGGGGAGCGGTGGCGTGGTAGGCGTCGCAGGTGCTGCCGTAGCCGACGATTTCAGCGTAGATCCTGGCACCGCGTGCCTTCGCGTGCTCGTATTCTTCCAGTATGATGACTCCGGAACCGTCGGCCATCACGAAGCCGCCTCGGTCTGCGTTGAACGGCAGGCTGGCGTGCTTGGGATCTTCGGCCCTCGTGAGGGCGCGGGCGTTGCCGAAAGCAGCCGCTCCGATGGGGATGGCGCAATGGTCGGTGCCGCCGGCTATGACGGCGTCGGAGTAGCCGTGCTTGATGTTGCGGTAGGCCTCGCCTATGGAGTGGGTCGCAGTGGCGCATGCGGTCACTATGTCGATGCAGGAGCCCTGGGCGCCGAATTTGATGGCTATCTGGCCGCCTGCCATATCCGAAATCATGGTCGGGACAAAGAGGGGAGAAATCCACTGGCCGCTGGGGTCTTCGATCATTTTGCCGACCTCGCGCTGTATGGTCTGGAAGCCTCCGATGCCGGAGCTGACGTAGGTGGAGAGCCTGCCGGGCTCGATGTTTTCGCCGGACACGAGGCCGGAATCGTGCATTGCCTGCCAGGCGGACGCCATTGCGAATATGGTGAAGGGGTCCTGCTTGCGGATGAAAGCCTTGTCCATTCCGTAGAGGGTGGGGTCGAAATTGCGTATCTTGCCGGCAATCTTGACGGGGAGCCCGTCGGTGGGGAACTCCGTTATATAATCTATACCGCACACTCCGTTGACAAGACTGTTCCAGAACGAAGGGACATCGTTGCCGATGCAGGACAGGACGCCAAGTCCGGTGACTACAACTCTTTTTTCCATAAGGTCATTTTTTACGGCGCAAATATACAAACTTTTCATTATATTTGCGGAGATATGCGCTCGCTTAAAGACCAGTTCCCCAGGGTTCTGCTTGGAAAACATCAGTTGGTTATGACCGTTCTCTTTGCGGCCTTTTTTTCCCTGTTGTTCCTGCTGGTGAGCATTCCTTTCTCGCATAATGCGTGGTTCAATCTTGGCCGGAGCGAGGCTTTCTGGTTCACCGTCGTGTTTTTCGTGTTCTCGCTGGCCATAGTTTCCTTCAGCAAGGTGGGCCTCTACATGCTTAGGGAGACCGCCAACTTCACGGTCCTGCACTATGTCCTGTGGAACACCGTCGAGATTCTCCTGATAGCGGTGATCTATTCTTTCTTCACCATAGAGGGCGACCGCTTCGGCATCATAGACCTCCACAACATGCAGTTCTGGCGCCTCTTCCTGAGCGCCGTGGTCTATGGAGTCATTTCCCTCGGTGTGCCTTATATCATTGCAGCATTGTATTTCATGCTGGAGGAAAAGGACAACACGATACGCCTTATGAACTACGGCAACGTGGTCAGCGACGCCCCGATCTCCCCGAGCGAAGAGAAGCGCATCACCCTTTTCGACAATTCCGGAGTCCTCAAGTTCTCCATCAATCCCGACAATCTCTATTTCATCGAATCGGACGACAACTACATCCAGGTGTGGTACACCGACAGCGGCGGTGAGATGAAGCGTTATATGCTACGATGCCGCCTGAAGACGATCGAAGACAGTTTTTCCGGCAGCGACCTGGTGCGCTGCCACCGCAAATACATCATCAACATCAGGAGGGTGCGGCTCCTCTCCTCCGGGCGCGAAGGCTACAGCCTGGAGCTCGAGAGCGACGCGACCCCCCGCATCCCGGTTTCAAAGACCTACGAGCAGGCGGTGCTTGCCCGTTTCAATTCCAGAGCATAATATGTGGCAGAGAGTTCAAACCCTTTATCTTGCAATTTCCACGGCATTGATAGCCGCCATGTTTTTCTGCAATAAGGCCGGAGACATAAGTTTTGTTTCTTATTGGCCCTACCTTGTGCTGCTGGTGGTGATAACGCTTCTCAACATCCTGGCCCTGACCACCTACAGGTTCCGTGTGTTCCAGGTCCGTACAGCCGTCCTGGCCGCACTGGTCACCCTCGGCCTGCAGGCCTGGCTGGTGGTGGATTTCGTGTTGTCCGGAAATGATCCGCTGTTCCATGTGGCAGCCATCTTCCCGCTTGTCGCCGTGATCCTCGACGTGCTCGCGGCCCGTGGCGTCTGGGCCGACGAACTTATGGTCCGCAGCTCCGACAGGCTCCGTTCCGCCAAACGTAAGAAACATTAAAACAAATAATTATGCGTATTCCTGAATCTGAACTCATTATCAACGGAGACGGTTCCGTGTTCCACATCCACCTGAAACCGGAGGAGCTGGCCGACAACGTCATCATGGTAGGCGATCCGTCCCGCGTGGACATGATCGGCGAGTATCTTACCGACATCGAATTCCGTCATGAATCCCGCGAATTCGTGTCCATCACCGGCAGGCGCAACGGCAAACGCATCACTGTCCTCTCCCACGGCATCGGTCCCGACAACATCGACATAGTGATGACCGAACTCGACGCCCTTGCGAACGTCGATTTCGAGACCCGCGAGGTGAAGCCCGTCCACAAGGCGCTGAACATCCTACGCATAGGCACATCGGGCGCCCTGCATGCAGACATTCCCCTCGGAAGCTACGTGCTCTCGCACATCAGCGTGGGATTCGACGGTGTCATGAACTGGTATGCCCACCGGGAGAAAGTCACCATCCCCGAAGTCGAGGCGGATTTCAAGAAGCATATGGACTGGGCTCCTGACCTTCCTTCACCGTATTTCGTCAAAGCTTCGCAGAAGATCATAGACCTGATGAAGGACGTGACCATCAAGGGCGTCACCATCTCCGCCCCCGGTTTCTACGGCCCCCAGGGACGGGTGGTCCGCCTTCCCCTTGCAATGCCCAACATGCTCGAAGACATAGAGAGCTTCCGCTTTTCGGCTGCCGGAGAAGACTACCGCATAACCAATTTCGAAATGGAAAGCTCCCCCCTGGCAGGTTTTGCCGCGCAGCTCGGGCATAACGCATCGACCGTCTGCTGCATCATAGCGAACCGCTACCTGAAGAGCTCCAATCCCGACTACAAGCCCGCCATCCGCAAGCTTGTGGAGATTGCTGTGGACAAGATGTCAACCCTGTAGCGTCGGCTAACTCAGATGGGGGTTGTCGGGCACATAGCCCTCCCTCAGACGCTTTTCTATAGCTGCGGCCAGGATCCCGGGATCCGGGGCCGCGGCTTCTTTTTCAGGGGCTGTCGCAAGGCCGTATTCCTCCCAGCGCAGGCCGGAAGCTTCGACCATCGTCCGGAGTCCGGCGCCGTTGTCGGCAAACCAGTCGTGGCTGTAGCTGCCGAAGGTGCGTATCGCTGCGAGGCAATAATGCAGGGGGGAGACGGCGTCCGCCTTGCAGCGCCTGGCCTCCAGGGCGGCGGCCTGCAGCATGGACACGGAGGAATCGCTCAGGTTGATGCTTTCCCGCTCTTCCCAGGGAATCTGCTCGTCCACGAACAGGGCGTCGTCCAGAGCCGTTTTGAAGGCGTCCGCGCTGAGCCCCAGGGCCTCCATCGCGTCGCAGGCTCCGTTGGTCCGCTGGCGGAGGATCGCGAGCATTATGTGGTCCGGGCAGATGTTGTGCCAGCCGGTGCGGAAGGCCTCGTCGCGGCTGATGTCGAGAACCTCGATAAAATCGTCTGAAAAGCGATAATCCATGATGCAAAGATGCTAAAAAATCCCAATATTTTTATTATCTTTGTACGATTATAACCATTGGATTTTTATGGATAGTGAAGAAATCGTCCACGGCTATATAGAGCCTGTAGAAATTGACCATGAAATGCGTACGGCCTACATCGATTATTCGATGTCGGTCATCGTGTCCCGAGCCCTCCCGGACGTGCGCGACGGCCTCAAGCCGGTGCAGCGCCGCGTCCTTTTCGGAATGGACGGACTGGGCCTGAGCTTCAGCGGCCAGACCAAGAAATCCGCCCGTATCGTCGGCGAAGTGCTCGGTAAATATCATCCCCACGGAGATTCAAGCGTCTATGACGCAATGGCGCGCCTCGCCCAGCCCTGGAACCAGCGCTACCCCCTGGTGTTCGGCCAGGGCAACTTCG
Source organism: uncultured Bacteroidia bacterium (assembly GCA_902782225.1). Classification (GTDB taxonomy): domain Bacteria; phylum Bacteroidota; class Bacteroidia; order Bacteroidales; family UBA932; genus Cryptobacteroides. The sequence continues at coordinate 183,970 of CACZMF010000001.1, forward strand.
GTTCCATGGACGGCGACCCGGTGGCGGCCATGCGATACACTGAGGCCAAGCTTGCCAAAATGACGGAAGACATCCTCGCCGACCTCGACAAGGACACCGTCGACATGGCTCCAAACTTCGACGATTCCCTGGATGAGCCCACCGTGCTCCCCACCAAGCTGCCGTTGCTCATGCTCAACGGTTCCAGCGGCATCGCCGTGGGTATGGCCACGAACATGGCGCCCCACAACCTGGGAGAAGTCTGCGACGCCATCTGCGCCTACATCGACAATCCCGACATCACCACCGAGGAGCTGATGGAGCACATCAAGGGCCCCGACTTCCCGACAGGCGGCATCATCATGGGCCGCCAGGGCATAGTCGACGCCTACAACACCGGCCGCGGCCGGGTGGTGGTGCGTGCCAAGACCGAAATCGAAGTGGCCGACAACGGCCGCGAGACCATCGTGGTGACCGAAGTTCCCTACATGGTGAACAAGAAAGACATGATCGCCCACATCGGCGAGCTTGTCCGCGACAAGAAGATCGAAGGCATAGCGGACCTGCTTGAACTCACCAACCGCGAAGGCATACGCATCGAAATACCCCTGAAGATGGGCGCCAACTCCAACGTGGTGCTCAACATGCTCTTCAAATACACCGCCCTCCAGTCCAGTTTCGCCATCAACAACGTGGCCCTGGTCAAGGGCCGTCCCCGCACCCTCTCCCTGAAGGAGATGATAGGCAATTTCGTGGAGTTCCGCCACGAAGTGATCGTGCGCCGCACCAAGTTCGAGCTGGACAAGGCCCTGAAGCGTGCCCACATCCTGGAAGGCCTCCTCAAGGCCATAGACGTCATCGACGAGATTGTGCGCATCATACGCCATTCCAAGAGCGTGGATGATGCCAAGGCCGAACTGATGGCCACATTCGACTTCACGGAAATCCAGGCCGCCGCCATCGTCGAGATGCGCCTGCGTCAGCTCACCGGACTGGAGAAGGAAAAGCTCCAGGCGGAATACGACGAGCTCGAGAAGTTCATCGCCCGCTGCCGCGTGATCCTCGGAAGCGACGCCGAGCAGCTTGCCATCGTGCGCTCGGAGACCGCCGAGATGAAAGCCAAGTACGGCGATCCCCGCCGCACCGAAATCACCCTCAGCGCCGACGAATTCAACCCCGAGGACTTCTATCCCGACGAGGATGTCGTGATCACCATCTCCCATATGGGATACATCAAGCGCACCCCTCTTGCCGAATTCCGCACCCAGAGCAGGGGAGGCGTGGGCAAGAAGGCCAGCGCCACCCGCGACGAAGATTTCATCGAGCATATCTTCGTGGCCAACATGCATTCCGTGATGCTCTTCTTCACCGACAAGGGCGTCCGCTACTGCAAGAAGGTGTACGAGCTTCCCGAAGGCACCAGGACATCCAAGGGCCGCGCCGTCCAGAACCTGCTGGCCATCGATGCCGAAGACAATATCCGCACCTACCTCAACATCCCTCTTCCCAAGAACGCCGATATGGATGCGGAACGCTACGTCCTGCTCGTCACCAAGAAGGGCATCATCAAGAAGACGGACCTTGCCGACTACACCAACTCCCGCAGTTTCAACAAGGGCATCAAGGCCATCAACATACGCGAAGGGGACGAGCTGCTTGACGCCTTGCTCACAGACGGCCGCCACGAGATCATGATCGCTGCCCGCAAGGGCCGCTGCTGCCGCTTCGACGAGGCCGCCCTCCGGTCCCTTGGCCGCAACAGTTCCGGCGTCCGCGGTATAAATATCGATGAAGACGACGAAGTGATCGGAGCCCTTTCAGCCAATCCCTCCGACCCTGATTATGCATCGCGTACAGTGCTGGTAGTCAGCGAGAACGGCTATGGCAAACGCACCGACACCGAGGAGTATCGCAAGACCGCCCGCGGGGCCAAGGGCGTCCGCACCATCAACATCACGGACAAAACTGGCCCGCTTGTTGCAATCAAGTCCGTAACGGAAGAAAACGACCTGATGATTATCAACCGCTCCGGCCTCACTATCAGGATGCACGTTGCCGACATCAGGGTTGCAGGACGAGCCACGCAAGGCGTCAAGCTCATCAATATACGCGAGGGAGACTCGATCGCATCAGTCTGCCCGGTACCCCGCCAGGAAGAGACCGAAGAAGGCTCTGAAACTACTGAAGAAACGACAGTCGAATAATATTAAACACTTATAGCAATGAAAAGATTAATTTTGGTTCTGGCTCTCGCAGCCGCTTGCACCGCCGCAAATGCGCAGGTCAAGACCATCGCAGCCGCCGAATCCGCCGTCCAGAAGGCCAAGGCAGATGTCGAGAATCCCAAGAAAAACACCAAGCTTGCAACCTGGATCAAGTACGGACACGCCCTCATCGACGCCTACGACGCTCCTGCAGGCAATGGATTCATCAACGCCTCCCGTCAGGAAATACAGCTCATCTCCAACAACGAGAAGCCCATTTCCGTCGAGACCGTGACTCTCGGTGGCCAGACCTGGGAGAAGGAAGTGTATCCTACCAAGAACTACTACTTCAATTCGGCCGGCGCCCTCGGCATGATCGAAATCACCAAGCCTATCTATGAGGATGCCCTCGACCGTGCCGTCGAGGCCTATGAAAAGGCTGCCGAGCTCGATGTCAAGAAGACCAAGACCAAGGATATCGTGGGCGCGCTCCTGTCGATTGCCGGCAAATATGTGGAAGATGCCTACACCTCCTACACCCTGGGCGACCTCAAGAAGGCTTCCGTGCTCTTCGAGAAAGCAGCCGGCGCCAGCGCAATGGAGCCTGCCTGCCAGCTCGACACCAACTCCGTCTATAATGCCGCATTCACCGCATGGCTCGACGGCGACAACGACCGTGCCGAGGAGTTCTTCGAGAAGTGCTACAAGCTCGGCTACTACGGAGAGGGCGGCGAGACTTTCGCCAAACTTGCAGACATAGCTGAAAAGAAGGGCAATGCCGAAAAGGGTAAGGACTATCTTGAGGAAGGATTCCAGAAATTCCCTCAGAGCCAGAGCATACTGGTGGGCCTGATCAACTACTACATCAACAGCAACGGCAGCACCGACCGTCTGTTCGAACTCCTCGGCGAGGCCAAGAAGAACGAGCCCAACAATGCTTCTCTCTATTATGTGGAGGGCAACATCTGCAACCAGCTCGGCAAGGTCGATGATGCAGTGGCCGCCTACAACCAGTGCGCACAGATCGACCCCAACTACGCCTACGGCTACATCGGCCTCGGCCAGCTCTACTACAACCAGGCCCTCAAATTCTCCGAGGAAGCCCAGAACGAAATGGACGACGCCAAGTACATGGCCCTCGTGGAGAAATTCGAGAGCAGCCTCAAGGCCTGCATCGAGCCTTTCGAGAAGTCTCTCGATATCCTTAAGGATTCGCAGACCAAGGCAGCTGTCGCAGAGTATCTCAAGAATGCCTGCTTCCGCTTCCGCACCGACCCTGTCTATCAGGAAAAGTACGACAAATACACCGCACTCGCCGCTTCGGCACAGTAGAAGCTTTAGACTCGCATAATAAAAGCCGGCCCGAAGGAGACCGGCTTTTATTGTATTCCCGTGGCGGCTTTGACCCGCGAGAGCGTGGCAATCATATTGTCGTAGTCGGAAGGCATCAGCCACTCGTCGCGGCGGCCCAGCCATTCATCGACCATGATGGTGGCGTAACTCTCTGTGAGCCTGTCCGGAAGGGTGCACCACATAAAGTCCAGCTCCGGCTCCAGCATATGGCTCTTTCCGGTGCATTGGTCCCTGACGAAGCGCAGCGTCACGGCAAGCTCGAGGCGCGTGTTCTCAGCGCTCATATTGGATACGGCGTTGCCCATCGAATAGATGACTGGCACACCTTTGATGTGGGTGCTGTCCTGCACCACGTGGGGGTGGGAGCCGACCACGGCGCAGCAGCCCTGGTCTACCAGCCACCTGGCCCAGTCTTCCTGGTTGGCCGAATGGGTCAGGACGTATTCGTTGCCCCAGTGGGGGAGCGCCACGACGTAGTCCGCCCCTGCCTTCCGGGCGTCGTCTATGGCTTTTTTCACGTCTCTGCGTTTCATCCGCAGCACGTCCGGGCTGGCGGCGTCGGGGCCGATATTCGTGCCGTAGGTGAAGTTGACGAGTCCGATGCTGAGGCCCCGTCGCCTGATGATCAGCGGCTCGTCTCCTATGCCGGTGTAGCGTATACCGAGCGAATCTGAGAGTTTGTCGTAGACCCTGATAGTCCGCTTCAGGCCTGCGGTGCCGCGGTCGAGGACGTGGTTGTTGGCCAGCAGGAAGATGTCTGCGCCGCAGCGGGCGATGTATTCCGGATAATCGTCGGGAGTGGAGAATGCGGGGTAGCCGGTGTACGGCGGTCCGCCGAGGGAGAATTCCAGGTTGGCAATGCAGAAACTGGCTTTCTGCATGTGTGGCTCGATGTGGCGCAGGAAATACTCCTGGTCGTGCTCCAGCTGCTTGCTGTGCATCATCACGTCGCCGATGATGAAGAGGCTCGTGGTGTCGCAGGGAAGGTACAGCGCCTGGGGCGGAGCGATTTTGTAGTAGTACTGGGCGCCGGCACGGGGGATGGCCGGGAGCAGGAGAAGAAGTATGATTATCAATCTGCGCACTCGCAAATATAAGATTTTTATTTAACTTTGTAGTTTATGAAAAGGCTTTCTTTCATCTTCGCTGCCTTGTTGCTGCTCTGCGGACTGTCCTCCTGCGATTTTTTCCGGGGGCTGGCAGGCCGTCCACTCTCTTCCGAGATAGAGGCCAAGCGTGCCCGTATAGAGTCGGCACAAAAGCGCGCGGAAGCCTTCAGGGACTCTCTGGAGCGTGCAAGGATGGATTCGGTCATCCGGGCGCAGAAGTTCCTCTCCGATTCCACCCACGCCACGGACAGCCTGCTCAAGGCGGGAAAGCTTCGCAGGGCGTCATCAATACGGAATATCCCCAAGGCAAAGCTGCAGAGCCGTTATTATGTGGTTGTGGGCGCTTTCTCCCAGGAAGCCAATGCCACACGCCTGGTTGCCAGGTACCGCGATGCCGGTTTCCGCGCGGAGGCTCTCCGCTACCATAGCGGCACCACGGCAGTACTCGTAGAGCCCACCGCCCGCATCACTGATGCAATGGATGCCTTCCGCCGCATAAAAGTATTGCCCTTTGCCCCCAAAGAGGCCTGGATTTTGATTGACGAGTGAGTATGAAACGCTTGTTATTATCATTATTGCTGCTGCTGCCCGTCGCCGTCAGTGCCCAGTACCGCACTCCCGGCTATGCGGACCTGTCGGAAAGCGAGATGGTCCGGGTGATGAAGGAGGATGTGGGCTTCCTTGCGTCCGCCGCCCTTGAGGGACGCGCGGCCGGCTCGGAAGGTGAACTCGAAGCGGCGCGCTATTTGTCTTCGCGCCTGGAGTCCCTCGGCGTGGACCTGCTCTACGGCAACGACGGCGACCTGTTCGGCCTCAGGCAGGAGGCGGCCGGCGACACGCTTCGCTCGCGCAACGTCGCGGCATTCATTCCGGGCTACGACAAAAAACTGAAAGACAAATACATAGTCATCTGTGCGAGGCTGGATAACCTGGGGCAGGCGACGGTTAGTGTGGACGGCTCGCCGGTGGTCAGGACATACTATGGGGCCAACGGCAATGCTTCGGGCCTTGCCATGCTGCTGCAGCTCGCCGGCAAACTCAGCACCAACCGGGTGCTCCTGAAGCGCTCCGTTCTGCTGCTCGCCGCCGGGGCGTCGCTCCGGGACGGCGCCGGCTCCTGGTACTTCCTTAACCGTTCGTTCCCGGCCGCTGACGACATCGACGCCTGCGTGGAGCTGAACATGCTCGGCACCGGTGCGGCTGGTTTCTATGCCTACACGGCATCCAACGCCGACATGAACAAGCTGGTGACGGCAATGTCGGGCACCCTCCAGCCTGTGCTGCCCCGACTGGTCGCGAATGAGCCCTGCAACTCCGACCACCGCATGTTCTACGACCGCAAGATTCCTTCGGTCCTGTTCACCACCGGCATGTATCCGGAATACAACAGCGACCGCGACACGCCCTCTGTGCTGCAGTACGATTATATGGAGCGGGAGCTGGAGTATATCTATAATTACGTCGTGGCGCTCTGCAATGGAGCGAGGCCCGAATTCGACCCTTCCGAAGCTTCCAAAGAATTGTATATCAACGGTCGGAGGGGGGGGGTAGTGCCCTTCTATGAATGCGACGTGAAGCCCTCGTTCCTTGGCAGCAGCGATCCGGCGCTTTTCCTGCAGAAGTGGGTGTATGTGTATCTGCGCTATCCGCGGGCGGCAGTGGAGCAGGGGATCCAGGGGCGCGTGCTCGTGGATTTTGTCATAGACGAGAAGGGCAAGGTGACCGAGGTGGAAGCCGTCAGGAGCAGCCATCCCCTGCTTGAGGAAGAGGCTCTCCGCGTCATCAAGGCCTCACCCGACTGGAAGCCGGGAAAAATACGCGGAAAGAAAGTAAAATCACGGATTTCGCTCAACGTGGAGTTCCGTCTGGAGAAGAAAAAGTAAACGCACAATGGAATACGATTTCAAGTCAATCGAGAGCAAGTGGCAGGCCCGCTGGGCTGCTGAAAAGACATTCAAGGCCGTCGAGGATCCTTCCAGGCCCAAGTATTACGTGCTGGATATGTTCCCCTATCCTTCCGGGGCGGGACTGCATGTCGGGCATCCCCTGGGCTATATTGCCAGCGACATTTATTCCCGCTACAAGAGGCTGAAGGGCTTCAACGTGCTTCATCCCATGGGTTACGACGCATTCGGTCTTCCCGCCGAGCAGTACGCGATCCAGACAGGACAGCACCCCGAGAAGACCACCAACGAAAACGTGGCCCGCTACCGCAGCCAGCTCGACCGCATCGGCTTCTCCTACGACTGGGACCGTGAAGTCCGCACCTGCGATCCGGCTTTCTACAAGTGGACGCAGTGGGCTTTCCTGAAAATGTTCGACAGCTGGTATGACCCCGAAGCCGACAAGGCACGTCCGATTGCCGAACTTGTGGCGCGTTTCGAGACCACAGGCTATGAAGATGTGACGCCGGAAGCGTGGAAGGCTGCAACGGAGAAAGGGAAATCCGATATCCTGATGCGCTATCGTATTGCTTATCAGGGAGAAACCTCCGTCAACTGGTGTGAGGGGCTCGGCACTGTCCTCGCCAACGACGAAGTGAAGGACGGTCTATCGGTGCGCGGCGGCTTCCCCGTGGAGCAGAAGAAAATGACGCAGTGGCAGCTTCGCGTTTCCGCCTATGCCGACCGCCTGCTGAATTCCCTGGACCGCCTGGACTGGAGCGATTCCCTGAAGGAGATGCAGCGCAACTGGATCGGCCGCTCCGACGGCACCGAAGTGCTTTTTGAGACGGAATGCGACGGACGCAGGAAAACGATCACCATATTCACCACCCGCGTTGATACTATTTTCGGCGTCACCTTCATGGTGCTGGCCCCCGAGAGCGAACTGGTGGATGAACTGACGTCTGCCGACCGCCGGGAAGCAGTGGCGGCCTACATCGCCGAGGTGAAGAAAAAGACTGAGCGTGAGCGCATTGCGGAGACTAAATCCGTGACCGGCGTGTTCTCCGGAGCCTACGGCATCAATCCGCTCACAGGTGAGCGCATTCCCGTGTGGATTTCTGAATATGTGCTGGCGGGCTACGGCACCGGCGCCATCATGGCTGTGCCGGCCCACGACAGCCGCGACTATGCATTTGCCCGCAAGTTCAATCTCCCCATAGTGCCTATCATAGAGGGCTGCGACGTGTCTGAGGAGTCATTCGACGCCAAGGAGGGCAAGATGTGCAACTCCGGCTTCCTCAACGGGCTGGATGTGAAGGATGCGATCGAAAGGGCGAAGGATTACGTCGAGGAGAAGGGCCTTGGCCGCAGGAAGACCAATTTCCGCCTGCGCGACGCCATTTTCTCCCGTCAGCGCTACTGGGGCGAGCCTTTCCCCATCTACTACAAGGACGGCATTCCCTGCCCGCTTCCTGAATCTGAGCTGCCGCTCACCCTGCCGCAGATCAGTTCCTACAAGCCCACCGGCGAGGCTCCTCTCGCCCGGGCCGAGAACTGGACATGGCACGGATATCCGCTGGAGACTTCCACCATGCCGGGCTTTGCCGGTTCGAGCGCATATTACCTGCGTTATATGGATCCCCACAACGACAAGGCCCTCGTGTCCCGCGAGGCCGATGAGTACTGGCGTTCGGTGGACCTGTATGTGGGAGGCACGGAGCATGCTACCGGGCACCTCATCTATTCGCGTTTCTGGAACAAGTTCCTCTTCGACCTCGGCTATGTCTGCGAGGATGAACCTTTCCGTAAACTGGTGAACCAGGGGATGATACAGGGGCGCTCCAACTTTGTGTACCGCATCGTCGGCACCAACACCTTCGTGTCCGCCGGCTTGAAGGATTCCTACGACACGACCGAGATCCACGTCGACGTGAACATAGTCTACAACGACCGTCTGGACCTGGATGCTTTCAGGAAATGGCGCCCTGAGTTTGCCGACGCAGAGTTCATACTCGAAGACGGCGAGTACCGCTGCGGCTGGGCCATCGAGAAGATGAGCAAGTCGATGTACAACGTGGTGAACCCCGACCTTGTGTGCGACACCTATGGTGCCGATACCCTGCGCCTGTATGAGATGTTCCTCGGGCCCGTGGAGCAGAGCAAACCTTGGGATACGAAGGGCATAGACGGCGTGAACCGTTTCCTGAAGAAACTCTGGAGGCTGTTCTACAACAAGTCCGAGTGGCTGGTCGGGGACGGCAAGGCGAGCCCCGAAGAGCTCAAGGCTCTGCACAAGCTGATAGGAAAGGAGCAGGAAGACATTGAGAACTTCTCCTACAACACCACCATCAGCGCCTTCATGATTGCCGTCAATGACCTCACCGCCCTGAAATGCAGCAAGCGTGAGATTCTTGAGCCTCTGGTGGTGCTTCTCAGCCCCTTCGCCCCGCATATTGCCGAGGAGCTCTGGGAGCGTCTCGGTAACTCCGGCTCCGTGGCTGATGCCAGCTTCCCCGAGTTCGTGGCCGCCTATGCGGCGGAAGACAACGTCACCTATCCTGTGCAGTTCAACGGCAAGATGCGTTTCACGATCGATATGCCCAGGAGCGCTTCTCCGGCGCAGGTCGAAGAGGCCGTGCGTGCCGCTGAACAGACGTCCAAATATGTGGGCGGTATGAATATAGTGAAGGTTATCGTGGTCCCCGGAAGGATTGTCAACATCGTTTTGAAATGATGGACAAGAAAGTGCTTAAGACTATCTGGGAGTATCTGGCCCTGACCGTCGCCTGTTTCATCTTCGGTTTCGCCTGGGAGGGCTTTATGATTCCGAACGGAATGTCTGCGGGCGGAATGATGGGCCTGAGTACCGTCATCCAGTATGCCACCGGCGGGCTTATCCCGGCCCAGTACACTTATATAGGCATAAATGCAGTCCTGATTATAATCGCGGTCCTGGTAATGGGCATAGGCTTCGGCTTCAAGACCATATACTGCATAGTGATGTCGACTGTGATGATGGAGCTGCTGTCCGGCTGGACGGCACTCCACAGCGTCCCGGGGGAGTTTTTCTATGTGCAGGAGACCATACTTATACCTATACTGGCCGGCGTTGCCGAGGCAGTGGGGATCGGCCTTGTGCTAAGGTACGGAGGCAGTACGGGAGGTACTGACATCATAGCCCTTATGGTCAACAAGTACTATCCCGTGTCGCTGAGCATGACCTTCCTGATATCCGACCTCGTGATCATATCGCTGCTGCTCTTCCTTCCGGACAAATCGTTTTCGGATGCCTGCTACGGTCTTGTGGAGGTGGTGATTTTCTCCATGATCATAGATTTCGTGGTGGGAGGAAAGAAGTCTTCCTACCAGCTGATGGTGTTCTCCCACAAGTATAATGAAATCGCCGATTATATCACGGATGTAATGTCGCGCGGAGTGACGGTGCTCAACGCCACCGGATGGTACACCAAGCAGAGCAGGGAAGTGCTGCTCATACTCATCAGCCAGAAGGAGCTTCCCGAACTGTCCCGGGTTATCAAGAGCATCGACCCGCGGGCCTTCATGAGCGTGTCGCCTACCAACAACGTCTATGGTGAAGGTTTCGATGAAATCAAGGCAGGAATAAAGAAAACACGAAAGAAAAATGCCGATAAGTAAAAAAAACGTACTCACATTTTTTAAAGAGTACTCTCTCATCACCCTGGGTATTCTGCTTTATGTCGTGGCCTGGGCCATATTCCTCGTGCCGAACAACCTTGTCGGCGGAGGCGTTTCCGGTGTCGCCTCCATAGTCCAGTACGGTACGAACGGTTTCATCAAAATAGGTACGACCTATTTCTTCATCAATGCCATACTGCTGATCATAGCCCTCTTCATCCTTGGAAAGAGCTTCGGCGGCAAGACGGTGTATGCCGTCATAGTGGCTTCCATCGGGCTGAATGTGCTGCAGGACGTCATTCCTCGTGAGATTGTGCAGGCCCTTGCCGTGGATAACGGCAAACTGATGAGCACGATTATGGGCGGCATCATGGCCGGCGTCGGCATCGGCCTCACGATGTCGCAGGGCGGCAGTACCGGCGGCACCGACATCATTGCGTTGATAGTCAATAAGTACCGCAACGTCTCCCCGGGCCGTATGATACTCTGGATGGATGTCGTGATCATCCTTTCATCCATGCTTGTACCTTCGTATACGGCCGACGGCACGCTTCTTCCCTGGACGGAAAAAGTGACCACGGTGGTGTATGGTTTCATACTCGTGATGGTCAACAGCACCGTGATAGACCTCTATCTTTCCGGCTCCAAGCAGTCCGTGCAGTTGTTCATCCTTTCCCGTAAGTTCGAACAGATTGCGGATGTGATTACACATGACCTCCACAGGGGCGTGACCGTCCTTGACGGCAAGGGATGGTACACGAAGAACAACACTGAGGTGCTGATGGTGCTGACCCGCAAGACAGACCTGAGCATCCTGCTCCGCACCATCAAGTCCATCGACCCTGATGCTTTCCTGTCCGTGGCCTCCGTGACCGGAGTTTATGGAAAGGGGTTTGACAGTATCAAGGGAAAAGTGAAGGGAAAAAATTCTCTTTCGAAAGAATCGTAAACTTCTAAAAATACCCCCTGAAGTACCACCGGAATAACGAAGCGCTTTGATATATTTGCTTCGTTATGAAAGTGAAAATCAGTGCCCACCAGCTTGTGCGGATGCTGTGCCTTGCAGCGGTTCCGCTGTTGTTCTTGTGTGATGTAGCCGTGTCCGGTCTGCCGGGTCCGGAACGGATGTGCACCGACGTGTTCTGCGCGTCGATGCTGCTGATGCTGTATCCGGGATCGCGCGACAGAGTGCTACCTTCGATTGCCTTCGTAGGAAGCGCATTGCTTATCTTCCTTGCCCTTAAGCTGTTGCGGGTTAGGGACGTAGTGCTGGTGGCGGTGGCGTGCATCGCGTTGGCAGCATCTCTGGTGCGCAGGACGGCGGAGAAGTACAGTGATGTTCCCATGCTCTTCCAGACATGCGCCGTATGGCCAGGGGTTGAAGACTATATGTTTCTGCTTCATGTGGCCCTGACTTTGACTTCCGGCCTTGTGATGATGTGCCTGCCGCCGTCGCCTCCGGAGTTGAATTGGGGGTGTCTTGCCGGTCTGGTGGTTTTGTATGGGGTGGAGTATTATCGCGTGCGGACCAGGAGCACTGTATTCCTTGGGCGCCGGAAGGAAGAGGAAATAAAGCGGGGGCACAAGAATGCCGTGATAAAGATGCCCATACAGTATGTGGATTCCGACAGCAGGTCGGCCGTGCTCTTCAATGACGTGGTGCGGGTCATGGAGACGAAGAAGCCCTATCTGCAGGATGATTTCAATATAGATGACCTTGCGCGCATGACGCACACGAACCGCATGTATCTTTCCAAGGCCATCAATTTCCACGCAGGCCGCAATTTCAACCAGATGGTCAATTTCTACCGAGTCAAGTACGCGCAGGAAATAATGAAGAAAGACCCTGGCCTGAAGATGGTCGAGCTCTCCCAGATGTGCGGATTCCACACGATAGTATCGTTCAACATGGCATTCAAGCTCAACGAGCGCATCACGCCCAGCGAATACGTCCGCAGCCTCAAAAAGCTCACGAAGCCGCGTGAATCCGCCTAGAAGCCCGGACGGTCTTACACCGGCCAGCCGGCGGGCGGCGGGGCGATTATATGGACTTCGCTATGCTTCACGGGATGCTCGAAGCGGATTTCGTGGGCGTGGAGGCAGATGCTGCCGTCGGGATTGGAACGGGGGGCGCCGTATTTGAGGTCGCCCTTTATCGGGCAGCCGATATGCCCCAGCTGACAGCGTATCTGGTGGTGGCGGCCGGTCAGAAGTTCCACTTCCACAAGGAAGTAGCGCTCGGTACTGCCGATGAGCCTGTAGTTGAGTTTCGCCAATTTGGCACCGGGCCGTTCCGTCGTCACGTACGATTTGTTCTTCGGCTCGTTCTTGATGAGCCAGTCCTCCAGATGGCCTTCGGCGGGCTCGGGTTTGGAGCAGCAGAGGGCCCAGTAGGTTTTGTGGACGCCGCCCTCGCGCAGAAGGACGCCCAGGCGCCCCAGCGACTTGCTCGTCTTCGCCAGGATGCAGATTCCGCTGACGGGCCTGTCGAGGCGGTGCGGAATGCCGAGGAACACCTGCCCGGGCTTGGAGTCGCGGGCCGCGATGAATGCCTTATAGGACTCTGCGAGGCACTCGTCGCCGGTCTTGTCGCCTTGCGTGATTTCCCCGCTCTTCTTGTTCACCACCATCAGGTGGTTGTCTTCATACAGTATCCGTCCCTCCAGGTCGGCGTATTCTTCAGCTGTCAGTTGTCTGTAAACCATGCCGCAAAGATAGCAAAATATGACAAATTGTCAGCAAAACCGGGATGGCAAAGGATTTGATGATATGGTTTGCGGTCCGTCCGGAGCGGCGGATGACTGAAGTGAAATTTAAATAAGTTTGATATTATGGGAAAAATCATCGGAATCGATCTCGGCACCACCAACTCATGTGTGGCCGTAATGGAAGGCAACCAGCCTACCGTAATCATAAATGACGAAGGTGCGCGCACCACGCCCTCCGTCGTTGCATTCACGGACAATGGCGAGCGCAAAGTGGGCTCTCCTGCAAAACGCCAGGCCATCACCAATCCTAAGAACACAATCTTCTCGATAAAGCGCTTTATGGGTGAGACCTACGACCAGGTCAGCACTGAAGTCGCACGTGTGCCCTACAATGTGGCCCGCGGCGACAACAATACCCCCCGCGTCGACATCAACGGGCGTCTCTACAGCCCCCAGGAAATTTCCGCAATCATTCTCCAGAAGATGAAGAAGACCGCGGAAGACTACCTGCGCCAGCCTGTCACCGAGGCCGTCATCACGGTGCCGGCATACTTCTCCGACAGCCAGCGCCAGGCCACCAAGGAGGCCGGCAAGATCGCAGGCCTTGACGTGAAGCGTATCATCAATGAGCCTACCGCAGCCGCACTTGCCTACGGTCTGGACAAGAAGAACAAGAATATGAAGGTCGCTGTCTACGACCTTGGCGGAGGCACATTCGATATCTCCATCCTCGAGCTCGGCGACGGCGTCTTCGAAGTCCGCTCCACCAACGGTGACACCCACCTGGGCGGCGACGATTTCGACCAGGCCATCATCGACTGGCTTGCCGGCGAGTTCGCTTCCGAGAACGGCGGCATGGACCTCAAGAAGGATCCTATGGCCCTCCAGAGACTCAAGGAAGCTGCCGAAAAGGCGAAGATCGAGCTTTCCAACGCTGCCAGCGCTGAAATCAACCTTCCGTACATCACCGCTGTTGACGGCATGCCCAAGCACCTTGTCAAGACCCTGAGCCGCGCCAAGTTCGAAGCTCTTTGCGACGACCTCTTCCGCCGCAGCATCGAGCCTTGCCGCAAGGCCCTCGAGGATGCGAAACTCAGCGCTTCCCAGATCGACGAAGTCCTGCTCGTGGGCGGTTCCACCCGTATCCCGAAGGTCCAGCAGCTTGTGAAGGACTTCTTCGGCAAGGAGCCCAACAAGAGCGTCAATCCCGACGAAGTCGTGGCTATCGGCGCAGCAATCCAGGGCGGCGTGCTCACCGGCGACGTGAAGGATGTCCTCCTGCTCGACGTCACCCCTCTGAGCCTCGGTATCGAGACCCTCGGCGGCGTGATGACCAAGCTCATCGAGTCCAATACCACCATTCCCGCCAAGAAGAGCCAGGTGTTCAGCACCGCGGCCGACAACCAGCCCAGCGTCGAGATCCGCGTGCTCCAGGGCGAGCGTCCCATGGCAAAGGACAACAAGCAGATAGGCGTGTTCCATCTGGACGGCATCGCTCCCGCACCCCGTGGCATACCTCAGATCGAGGTAAGCTTCGACATCGACGCCAACGGCATCCTGAGCGTCTCCGCAAAGGACAAGGCCACCGGCAAGGAGCAGAGCATCCGCATCGAGGCCTCCAGCGGCTTGTCCGACGCCGAAATCCAGCGTATGCGTGACGAGGCCAAGGCCAACGAAGAGGCCGATAAGGCTGAGAAGGAGCGCGTGGACAAGATCAACAACGCCGACGCCCTCACCTTCCAGGCCGAAAAGTTCCTCAAGGAGAACGGCGACAAGGTGCCTGCCGACATCAAGGGCGAAGTCGAGAACAACTGCAACCTCCTCAAGGAGGCCGTGAAGTCCCAGAACCTGGCCGACATCGACCGCTACAGCGAAGCCCTCAACAAGGCATTCGAGAAGATGTACCAGGCCGGACAGCAGGGCGGCCCTCAGGGCGGCGCGGGATTCAACCCCGGTGATGCAGGCTTCGGCGGCAACCCGGGCAGCGGCTTCGGCGGCGGTCCCCAGGGTGGCTCCCAGGGCGGTCCGGGACCCGATTACGGAAACGGTCAACCCGACGAACAATAAAAAAGAGCGGCTTCGGCCGCTTTTTTTATTATACTTCCGGCGGCCAGCAGGCCATCTGCACTATAACGGTGGTAGAATAAAGGATTTATAATTCGAAATCAACGAGGATTGGACGGTGGTCCGAGGAGTTGTAGTAGTTGCTGCGCTCCCAGACCATATTCGTCCACTTCTCATTGAGGACCATTGCGTTACGCACGCGGGCCATCATGGCCGGCGAGGCGTAGACAAAATCGTAGCGCGGAGGGGTGTTGCCGGCCGCGTCGTCGGCCCAGGTGCGGGTGGCGAAGAAATGGCCGGGATAGGTCAGACCGATGATGTCCTTGTAGTCCGTCTGCTGCAGGATGTAGTCGTGCGAACTCAGGAACGGGCTGTCTTCTTTGAGGCCGTAGTGCCAATTGTCGATTCGGGACCGGGTGTTGAAGTCTCCCATCATCAGCCAGTTGGCCTGTCCGGAGAACTCCGGGTTGAAGATAGTCTGCCCGCAGATGTATCTGATCTCCGCCTCCCGCTGGCGGTTGCCGCCCTTGCTCTGGGCTGAGTCGTAGGACGTCTTCTTGAGCACGAACTTGGCGTAGTAGCTGTAGGCGTGCGGCCAGAGGTGCAGGGTCACGAAATTGACCTTGGTGCCGTCCACGTCGACCTGGAACACGCCTGCCCCGTGCGCCACGGGCATATAGCTTTCCGGCTTGCCGTTGTGGGTAAAATTGACGGTATCGACTCCTGACTCAGTCTCGGTGATCTTGAGGAGGGTCCTGATGGGATACTTCGAAGTGATGACCTGCGGATAGTAATCATCCGCATAGAGGCGATAGCCGCCGATTGCAGCATACTTGTGGCCGTGGACCGCCGCAAATCCCTGCCAATGGGACGGGAAATACCAGGAGGAGGGGTCGCTCTTGTCGGTGGAGTGGTCCTTGTAGATGGACTGGGCCTCGCACCAGACGCAGACGTCGGGGTCGTACTTCTGGATGAATTTTCGGAAATTGGTGTACTGGTCCGGCTGGTCGCTCCACATGCCGTTCTGGATGTTCCAGTAAAGGACGCGAAGGTTCCTGGGGGCGCGCTCCATGTCGCGGAGGCGCGTGACCTTGATTTCGTCGAGCCAGAATCCGTGGGTGAGCGCAGTGGAAGTGGAGTTGCCGCACCATTGGAACATGGTGCCGTCGGTGGCCTTCTCTATGTCTGCAGTGATGGTGTGCCAGCCGCCTTTTAGCTGGGCGGCGGAGAAGAGGAACGCGTGCTCAAGGCCGTCGTGGACCGTGCTGACATCCAGCGACTTGCCATCGAGCGTGACAGCCCTTATGATTCCGCTGAGCATCACCCGGAAACCCAGCTGGTCGTCGAAGCCTTCGACGGTCCTGACACGGAAACTCACGCGTATGTCAGAGACTTCCCTGATGGCAGACAGCATAGGACTCTGGGCGATGCCGCGTTTGCCGCGGTCGTTGATGCCGCAGCCAAGGCAGCCGTTGTATTCCCGGCACCGGAAAAGATATACCCAGTCGCCGATGTGCTTCTGCTGGATGTAGTCGTTGGAGCATACATGCGAGGTGCCGACCGTCTTCCATTCGGTGGACTTGAACTCGATGTGGCTCAGGGGGTTCTGCACATCGTCCCGGAAATCGTCCGACTGGATGTCGGGGCCGCCGTCAGCGGTGAAAAGGTCGAAATTCTCCTCCCAGAGCACGTCGCCAGGGCTGGGTTCCGCCCCCTGACCGGGCTGCTCCGGCTGGTCGGTCTGTTCCGGCTGCTCCTTAGGCTTCAGGTCGTCGAGAATACCGTTCCCGCCGCACCCTGTCAGCAGCGCCAGCAATGCAATTGATGTGACGAGCCCCTTCATGCCGCACTCCAGGGCCTACTTTGTTGTGAAGCGGTAGAGGCAGGTGTGGCGGTAGATCTTGCCGGGGCGGAGCACGGTGTCGGTGAAGCCGGGATGGTGGATGCTGTCGGGGAATTTCTGCGTTTCCAGGGCGAAAGCACCGCGGTAGGCGACAGGGTTGCCGTATTTGTCGATTGTCTTGCCGTCGCCGAAGAAGTTGCCGCTGTAGAACTGAAGTCCGGGCTGGTCGGAAAGCACTTCGAGGAAGCGTCCGCTTTCCGGCTCATAGACAGTTGCATCCAGAGTAAGTCCCTCGGATGAAGGATCCCGGTCGATGATCCAGTTGTGGTCGTAGCCATGTCCGTAGCGCAGCTGGTCGTCGTCCGCCCCGATGCGCTCGCCAATGGTGTGCGGCTCCCTGAAATCCAGCGGGCTGCCGTCAAGGCCGGCGATTTCTCCGGTGGGAATGAGCTCGGAGTCCACGGGAGTGGTGCGTGATGCATAGATGGTCATCACGTGTCCGAGTATGTCGCCCTTTCCGCTGCCTTTGAGATTGAAGAAGGGGTGGTGCGCAAGGTTCATCAGCGTGGGTGCGTCGCTCATCGCTTCGAATTCCACCTTGAGGGCCCCTGAAGAAGTCAATGTGTAGCGGACGGAGATGAACTTGTTGCCGGGAAATCCGCCAAGGCCGTCGGGGTGCAGCACCCGCATAAGGACGCTGCTGTCGTTGCTCTCCGGCACGTTCCAGACAAGGTGGTCGATGCCCTTGAAGCCTCCGTGCAGGGTGTTCCTGCCGTCGTTGGCTTCCAGCTCATAAGTGTTGCCGTCCAGTTCGAAGGAGGCGCCGCCTATGCGGTTTGCAACCGGACCCGGGCTGGAGCCGAGGAAGCGCTCGCCGGGGTTGTCGATGTATTTGTCGATATTCTCATATCCTATCACCACGTCGGCCATCGATCCGTCGCGCCCGGGGGCCCAGAGGCTCACGACGCGTGCGCCGTAGTTCGTCACCTGCGCAGTCAGCCCGCCGCCCGAAATGGTGTAGAGCGTCACTTGCCTGCCGTCCGCTACGGTTTCAAAACTGGCGGCAGGAAGAAGTTTAACTTCGGAGCGGGCGCAAGCGGCAAAGGCCACGAGCGCCAGAAGGGGAAACAACGGATGCTTCATAACATTTTTTTGTGCTTGAATATCAGCCAGATGCTGAGAATCAGGAGGGTCATCAGGGCGGCGATGGCTATCCAGGCCCACCACTTTTCCGCAAAGGGGAGCGTCACGTTCATGCCGTAGAAACTGGCCACCAGCGTGGCAGGCATCAGGAGCAGGGACACGAAGGTGAATATCTTCATTATGTTGTTCTGCTCCAGATTGATAAGGCCCACGACAGTCTCCTGCAGATACTCCAGCCTCTCGAAAGCGAAATTGGTATGGTTGATAAGGGATGCGATATCCTGCAAAATGACCGAAAGGTCTTCGCGCAACTCGGAATTCTTGGGGCAGCGCTTGCTCTTCATGATGTTGGAGAGCAGCCTCTGCTTATCCACGATGTTCTCTCGCACGAACATGGCATTTTCCTGCAACTGGTTGATGTCCAGGAGGAATTCCTCGTTGATGTCTTCCTGCTGGTTGATGCGCTTGCTGAACTGCGACACGTCCTTGGCGATGAGCTCCACGATGTCGGCATCCAGGTCGATACGCTTGTCCATGATTTCCACGAACACGGTGAACCCGTCCGGGAACTGGTCCGGCAGGGCCTGTATCTTGCGCTGGAGGGTGTCGAAGGAACGGAGGGGCACTTCGCGGAGCGTGGTCAGGACCCTGTCCAGCAGCACGAAGGACACGGGATCCATCAGCATCTCGTCGTCGGCGGGGGAGAGGAAGTTGGTGTTTGCATAGATGGCTTTGTCGTCCTCCGAGAAACGGGACGAACTCTCGATCTCCTCGGCCTCTGCACGGCTCTGGATCTCGATTCCCAGCAAATTCTCCGTGGCCCGTTTTTCCTCACCGCTCGGGGAGATGAGGTCGATCCACAGGATGTTGTCCTTGCCGATGGCAGCGAACTGCTTTTCAGACTGGGTGAGAAGTATCTCGCCCCCTTTGCGGTAAAAGATTCTGATCATCTTTCCTTCCTGTTTGTTCCCGGCACACTTGTCGGAAGGGGTTCAACTAGCTGCAAACGTGCAAAGGTAAACATATTTTTCAATAAAAAAAGTGTCCGGCCGGGGAATTGGCGGACACTTTTTGCAAAAAACTTTCCAGCTGATCTTTAACGGGCCTTGTTGTTGGAACCGAGCACGTTGATGATCTTGTGCATGTAGAGCTTCTTCATCTCGTCGCGGGCGGGGCCAAGATACTTGCGCGGGTCGAACTCACCGGGCTTGTCCACAAACACCTTGCGGACTGCTGCGGTCATTGCAAGACGGCTGTCGGAATCGATGTTGATCTTGCAGACAGCGCTCTTGGCAGCCTTGCGGAGCTGCTCCTCGGGGATACCGACTGCATCGGGCAGCTTGCCGCCGTGGGTGTTGATGATGTCGACATACTCCTGGGGCACGGAAGATGATCCGTGGAGCACGATGGGGAAGCCGGGGAGCTTCTTCTCGATGGCCTTCAGCACATTGAATGCGAGGGGCGGGGGAACGAGCCTGCCGGTCTTGGGGTCGCGGGTGCACTGCTCGGGCTTGAATTTATAAGCGCCGTGGCTGGTGCCGATGGAGATGGCGAGGGAGTCGCACTTGGTCTTCTTGACGAAGTCGATCACTTCCTCGGGCTTGGTGTAGTGGGACACCTCGGAGGCAACCTCGTCCTCTACGCCGGCGAGCACGCCGAGTTCGGCCTCGACGGTGACGTCGTGCTTATGGGCATAATTGACGACCTTGCGGGTCAGGGCGACGTTCTCGTCGTAGGGGAGGGCGGAACCGTCGATCATCACGGATGAGAAACCGAAGTCCACGCAGCTCTTGCAGAGCTCATAGCTGTCGCCGTGGTCGAGGTGAAGAACGATCTGGGGCTTCTTCCATCCAAGTTCCTTGGCGTATGCCACGGCACCCTGGGCCATGTAGCGGAGGAGGGTCTGGTTGGCATAGTTGCGGGCGCCCTTGCTCACCTGCAGGATTACGGGAGACTTGGTCTCTGCGGAAGCCTGGATGATGGCCTGGAGCTGCTCCATGTTGTTGAAATTGAACGCGGGGATGGCGTAACCGCCCTTGACTGCCTTGGCGAACATCTCGCGGGTGTTCACAAGGCCAAGATCTTTAAAAGAAACTTTCATAATTATTTTTGAAAAACTAACTTTCCGTTAAATCATGCAAATATAGCATTTCTTTTTTAGAAACTGACATTATACGAAAAAGAATTACTATATTGCAACGTTATTGTTCAGCGGCAGTGTGTGTCCCCGAAGGGACATAAAACATGGGAAAAGTCCCTTC
>CACZMF010000002.1 GCA_902782225.1 uncultured Bacteroidia bacterium
GTCCTCCTCCGGCATTTCCCACTGCAGTTGGCGCATTGCTTCCACGAACGGCTGGGACTCCATATCGCCTACTGTACCTCCGACTTCCGTGATGACGACATCGAACTTTCCCGTCTTGCCGAGAAGCAGCATGCGTCGCTTGATCTCGTCGGTGATGTGCGGAACTATCTGGACGGTCTTTCCGAGGTAGGCGCCTTCACGTTCTTTGGTGATGACGGTGTTGTAAATCTTGCCGGTGGTCACATTATTGGCCTTGGATGTATGCACCCCGAGGAAACGCTCGTAGTGGCCGAGGTCAAGGTCTGTTTCCGCGCCGTCTTCGGTTACATAGCATTCGCCGTGCTCATAGGGATTCAGTGTCCCGGGGTCGATGTTGATATATGGATCGAATTTCTGGATGGTGACGCGAAGCCCGCGGGCCTGCAGGAGTTTGGCCAGGGATGCCGCCACAATGCCCTTCCCGAGGGATGAAGCAACGCCGCCCGTTACAAATACATATTTTGTGTTCATCGTTCAACCGATTTATTTATAACGGGATACAAATGTAATCATTTTTCAGTTTTCACAATCTTGTCGCCCCACTTTTTCATCGGCCTCAAGTATATACCAGGCATTCCGGAGCATTTCTTTGCCTGGTTCTATCTGGGACAATGGTATTTGTTTGGATTATTATGAAATATTGGTAACTTTGCAATGGAAAACAGCGTTGCTTATGAAAACAACATCAGTTGCGCTTGGTGCGCATTTCGAAGAATTCATTCAGGCCAGTATACTGAGCGGACGTTACAATAACGCCAGTGAGGTGGTTCGTTCCGGTCTTCGCCTTCTGGAAGATCAGGAACAGAGGATGGCTGCGCTCCGATCTGCTATTGAAGAAGGGTTGAAAAGTGGCATTGTCGAGGATTTTGATTCGCAGGATTTCCTGCAGCAGATGAAGGAGCGAAAGCATGGCAAAGTATGATATTTCAAGAGAGGCGGCTGAAGACCTCTACAATATCTGGGAATACACAGTAGATACGTGGTCTGAAGATCAGGCAGATAAGTATTACGCTATTCTTGATTCCGCTTTTGCCGAAATCGCCAAGGCTCCGGGCAAAACAGGCAAACCCTGCAATGATCGTTTCCCCGCGCCGGGGGAGCGCTTTGCAACACATTACTTATATTTGTGCCATGAATAAAAACACACTAAAACTCAGCAGCCTCGCGCTTGCGTCATGTATGATGATGCTGGCCGGTTGCCAGAACAACACTCAAAACTCTCAGGAAATGAAAGAATCCGCCCCTCTGCAGGAAGTCGCCGGCCGCAAAAACTTCGGCTCCGCCCACGCTCTCGTCACAACTCCTCAGCCTTGCGTAATGATTGCGACCTGGGACAAAGACAAGAATCCGGATGTGATGATGGCTGCCTGGGCGGGTCAGTATGACTCCAAGGAGATCGTCATCAGCCTGTCCAAGCACAAGACGACCGACAACCTCGAACTCACCAAGGCGTTTACCGTCAGCTTTGCCGACGAGCGCACGGTGAAGGAGTCCGACTATCTCGGAATGGTCAGCGGAAACGATGTGCCAGACAAGGTGGCAAAGTGCGGATTCACCGTGACTCCCAGCCCCAATGTCGATGCTCCCATCATCAATGAGTACCCTCTCACTCTCGAGTGCAAAGTGGTGAGTTGGGAAAACGGTTGCCTCATCGGGGAAGTGGTCAATATGAGCGCTGATCCCAGCATCCTCGATGCCGGCGGCAAGGTGGACCTGGCCCTTCTCAAGCCCATCGTCTTCGACGCATCAGGCGTATGCTACCGCGCTCTCGGAGATGTAGTGGGCAAGGCCTGGGACGCAGGTAAAGGGATTTAGCGTCATCAGGCCCGAGTTTCCCCCTTCTTCATCCTGCATGGCGTCATCTCTCCGCCGCGGAGTCGGAGTTGCGCGGTACTTATGGTGCAATCAACTGGAAATCAGGTGCAAGACTTAACGGATATACCAGGGACCAGCTGAAAACCTGGCTTACAGACAACGGACTGATGAACAATTCCACACAGATACGCCTGACGGTCGGCAGCACCGTCTTTTCGGCGGACCTTGCCGGCAACGCCACTGCAGAAGCCTTTGGCGCTCTCCTCCCGATGACTTTGGATATGAGCGAGTTGAACGGCAATGAGAAATACCATTACTTAAGCTCCTCTTTACCCACGGACGCTTCCTGCCCCGGCACGATCCACGCCGGAGACATCCTTCTTTACGGAAACAATTGTGTCGTGGTTTTCTACAAAACCTTCAACACGGGTTACAGCTATACCAGGATAGGAAAGATAATGGATCCTGAAGGCCTGGAAAGCGCACTCGGCAGCGGTTCCGTATCCGTACGGTTCAGCCGCTGAGCCGGCTTAATCCTTATGTGAAGAAGCCGGGTATCCTATGATGTCGTAAAAATCGGTGGTTATCCAGTCGACTCCGAGTTTTTCGGCTATCTCGCGCAGGTACACGCTGTTGACCATCCAGAAGAAGGTCTCGATGCCTTTCTCCCTGAACTGGGCCACCCATTCGGGATGGTTGAGGAACACTTCCACGCTGTAGGAAACGGCATTGATGTGGAGTTTCTCCACTTCCTCGGGGGGAAGGGAGTTGTGGAGGCTGCTGGAGTTGAGGAGGACCCTTGCCCGGGGCTCCAGACGCAGCACTTCCTCGCAGGTGGCCGGCTTGAAGGAAAGGAAGTAGACCTGGTCCAGCATATCCAGCCGCCTCACTTCTTCAAGGCACTTGGCCACTACCACATTCTCGATTTCCTGCGTGGCATGTGACTTTATTTCAATGAACTGCAGTATTTCAGGGGTGGTCCTGGCCTGCTCCAGCCACTCGCGCAAGGTGGGAATCTGGTTGCCGAACGGGAGGCGGTAGGCGCGTATCTCTTCGGCGGTGCTTTTCTGCATGTGGAGGGTGGATGTGATCTTGGCGTCGTGGCGAATCAGCAGCTGCCCGTCCGAGGACATATGCACGTCGAACTCGCAGCCGTCGACTTTTTTGTCCTGCGCCCTCCTGAGCGCGTCAAGGGTGTTCTCGTCGGTGACGAATTCGGTGCCGGAGGTCCTGAGGCCGCGGTGCGAAAGTACTCTGGGGTGGCTCTTTGGGGCCTCCGTAGCGCAGGAAGCGAGCAGCAGAAGAGCCGAGCCGATGATTACCAATGCTTTTTTCATGTTTAGTATGTTTGCTTAATAAATATCAAAATAGTGGTTGCTTGTGTGCCGGTCTAGAGCAAAGATAGCACTTTTGCCGCAAAAACCAATGTGGTGAGTATTGCAGATTGGCAATACTTTTACTACATTTGTCCGTCAACAGTAGTAGTGTATTATGTCAATCTTCAAAGGGGTATATCGGAAACTCCTGGCGCTTGCTGTTTTGCTGTCAGTTTTTGCGCCCGCCTCTATGGCCCAGGGCACCCGCCAGGTCAGGGGCGTCGTCTATGACGAGGCAGGGGAGCCTTTCCCGGGAGTAATAGTCATCAGCCGAAAGCACAAGCTTGCAGCCACCACCGACGTGGACGGCCGCTTCCTCTTGCAGGCAGTCCCTTCGGATGCCGTGCTCACGGTGGAGATGATCAGCTATAAAACCCAGGAAATCCGTGTCGCGGACTTAAAAGAAAAACAGGAACTTAAGATATATCTCGAGCCTGACACCCAGGTGCTGGAGGAATCGGTCGTGACCGGTATCTTCACCCGCCGCAAGGATAGTTTCACCGGCTCGGTTCAGTCCATGACCAGCGAAGACATCAAGAGGGTGTCCAACAGCAATGTCGTGGAGTCGCTAAAGAACCTCGACCCTTCGCTGCTGGTCCTTGACAACCTGGAGGCGGGCTCCAACCCCAATGCGATGGCCTCCATGCAGATCCGCGGGGCGTCCACGCTTGCCGCCGAGACTTCCGGCCTCAAGAGCAACTTCCTCGCCAAGGCCAACCAGCCGCTCTTCATCCTTGACGGCTTCGAGACCACCCTGGAAAAAGTAACAGACATGGACATGAACCGTGTCCAGAGCATAACCATCCTCAAAGACGCCTCCGCCAAGGCCATCTACGGTTCGAAGGGCGCCAACGGCGTCATAGTCATAGAGACGAAGGCCCTGACCAACGACAAGAGCCGCGTCACCTACAACGGCAGCCTCTCCATCGAAGCTCCGGACCTCACCAGCTACAATCTCTGCAATTCCCTCGAGAAACTGGACGTTGAGAGGCGCGAAGGCTACTATCAGAACGGCGATTCTTTCGAGACCGTGGCCCGTCAGGCCCTCTACAACGAAAGGCTCAAGAGGGCTCTGGAAGGCCAGGACACATACTGGCTCTCCAAACCCCTGCGCCTCGGCGTCGGGCAGAAGCACTCCGTGAGCATAGAGCTCGGCTCCAAGGAGCTCAAGGCGCTCGCCACCTTCTCCTACAACGACACCCAGGGCGCTATGAAAGGCTCCTTCCGTGACGTGATTTCCGGCAATGTGAACGTGGCATACAGGCGCGGCGGATGGACTTTCCGCAACATCATGAGCATTTCGCACATGAACAGCTCAGAGTCCCCCTGGGGCAACTTCAACGAGTATGCGGTCCTGAATCCATACCTCACCCCCTACGATGATGAAGGAAATCTCAAGAAAGTGCTTCAGATGAAGGATTATACGTACGATGGGGTATCCACTTTCTTCGGACTTGTGATGAACCCTATGTACAACGCTACGATAGGCACTACCGACACAAGCCAGTATCTTGCCATATCCGACAATTTCTACGCAGAGTACCAGTTCCTCAAGTTCCTGCGCCTGGTGGCCCGTTTCGGAATCGACTCGCAGAAGACCAGGACCGACGAGTTCAAGCCCGGCCAGCACACCGACTTCTACGACACCAACGAAATCCTGCGGCGAGGCAGCTACGAGCAGTCGAACGGAAGCTACACCACCTACTCCGGCGACGTGTCGGCGCAGCTCAACCACAATATCGCCGGCAAGCACGACCTCTTCGCCACCCTTGACTGGAGCGTCTCCCAGACCAACTACGAGGAGATAGTCAACTACACGGAAGGCTTCCCGAACAGCAACATGAAGAGCATCACCTTCGCCCGCCAGTATACCACGGATATGGTGCCCACGGGCAGCGACGGCCTGAACAGGAACCTCGGAGCCCTCGCCACCGCCGGCTACAGCTATGACAACCGCTATATGGCGGACGCGACCATCAAGGGTAGCGCTTCTTCCGTTTTCGGCACCAAAAACCACTGGGGCCTTTTCTGGAGCGCCGGCCTTGCCTGGAACATCCACAACGAGCGCTGGATGAAGGACAAGGTGTCCTGGATCAACCAGCTGAAGCTCAGGGCAAGCATGGGCTCTTCCGGCAACCAGAACTACACCAGCAATGTGGCCCTGCCAGTATATACCTACTACTCTTCCGCATACTACAGCGGTTTCACCGGAGCTGCGCTGAACAATATGGCCAATCCGGAGCTCGGATGGGAGGAAAAGATGGATTACAACGTGGGAATCGACTTCCGCACCAGGTCGCTTAACGTGATCCTGGACGCGTATATCGCCGACACGCAGAACCTCGTGTTCTCCAGGACCATACTGCCGTCCACCGGATTCTTGTCCACCAACGACAATATGGGAAAAGTCCGCAACAAGGGCCTTGAGGCCAGCGTGAGCTGGACCTTCTACCGGAAGGGAGCGTCCTACATCAGCCTGTTCGGCAAAACCGCGATCAACGACAACAGGGTGCTGGAAATCTCCGACGTCCTTAAGTCCTACAATGAGCAGCAGAAGGCGCGTGCGAAGGAAACCGGAATGGTCGATCCCGTGATTCAGTACTACGATGGTATGCCCCTGCACTCGATCTGGGTGGTACGCTCACTCGGGATCAACTCGGCCGATGGCCATGAGATCTTCCTGGACAGGAACGGCAACATCACTACCACTTGGAACCCTTCCAACCTCTATAACTGCGGCTCGTCCGACCCGCTGTTCAACGGCAACTTCGGCATCAACGGAGAAGTCAAAGGCTTCGGATTCAGCCTCACTGCCACTTTCTATGGCGGAGGCTATCTCTACAACAATACTCTCCTGAACAAGGTCGAGAACACCACTCTCGAAAACAATGTGGACAGGAGGGTATTCAGCGGCCGCTGGGCCAAGGCCGGAGACGTGGCGCCGTTCAAAGCGCAGAGCGGGATAGGGGGTGCCGTTACCAAGGCTACCAGCCGTTTCGTCCAGAAGAACGACGTGCTCAACCTTTCCTCCGCCACCCTGTACTATGAGTTCCCGCTCCGCCTGATAAGCGGCCTTGGACTCAGCCGCCTGCGGCTCAGCCTGTACACGAACGACATCTTCACATTCTCTTCGATAGATATCGAAAGGGGTACGTCCTACCCCTACGCCAGAAAGTTCTCCTTTAGTGTAAATGCCTCATTCTGATTGTATTATGATAAAGACGACAAAGATACTGGCGTGTTTGCTGATCGCCCTTGGAAGCCTTCAGTCCTGCAATAAATGGCTGGAAGCCACATCCTCCACGCAGGTGTCGGACATCACCCTCTTCTCGTCCAGAAGCGGATTCCAGGACGCACTCTGCGGGGTGTATATCAGTATGGGCGACGAGTCCGAATATGGCGAGGCGTGGACCTGGTATGTCAACGATTTGGCATACGGCCCTTATGCCCAGCAGTCCAGCCCAATCTTCACGGCCATACAGAACCACGACTGGGACAACTATTCCGTGGCCACCATCACGGAAAGGATGTGGAGAGTGGGATATTTCTCGATAGCAAATGCCAACAAGGTCCTCTATGAGCTTGAGGCCAAGCCCGATATCGTGTCCGACCGGATAGAGCGGAACTTGATGAAGGGCGAGCTTCTGGGCCTGCGCGCCTACATCCACTTCGACCTTATGCGTATGTTCGGCCTTGCCCAGCTCGGGAAAGACGACTACGAAAAATACACTGTTCCATACGTGACCACCTATGACAAGGAGCCTGCTCCGCAGAGGACCTACCGGGAGACATTGACCCTTCTGGAGAAAGACCTTGACGAGGCAATCACTCTTCTCGATGAAGATCCGGTGCGTGGCAACGCTTCCGCGGAGTTCATGGCCAATGCCAATGCAGACGGCTTCTGGGATGCCAGGGACAAGAGGATGAATTATTTCGCCGCCAAGGCGCTCAAGGCAAGGGTCCTCCTGTTCCGCGGCGAACTGGATGCGGCCGCTGCCGCTGCCCGTGGGGTGATAGATGAAGCCAATGCCGCAGGTGCCTTCAAATGGGTTGACGCCGAGGCCATGACCAAGGCCACTTCCAATGACGTAGTGGACTGGACCTTCTCTTCCGAGCAGCTTTTCGCGCTGGAGGTCAGCAATCTGCAGTCGATGACAGACCTATATATCTTCAACGCTCTCGGCTCCGGGTCGTCCTCGATACTTGTGGATAGGAACGTTTGTGGCGTGGCACCATACAATTTGGCAAGCATCGCCTCTTCCGAGGATATCAGGGGCCCTGCCTTGATGCTGAAATTCTTCGCAAGCCAGTATCGCCCTTATAAGTATTACAATAACTCTTCATACTATTCGGGCTACAGGAACCGCGTGCCGATGATCAAAATTTCCGAAATGTATATGATTATCGCGGAAGTGGCGGCGGAAAAGCAAGACCAGGAAACCATGCTCCAGGCATTGACCGAAGTCAGAAGCCACCGTGGAATTCAGGATCCCTCTCCTTTTCTCGACGATCCGAACTTCGCCAGCCCCAATGCCTTTCTATCCGGAGTGCTTATGGAATATGTAAGGGAATTCCTGGGGGAAAGCGTCGGGTACTTTGCTGCCAGACGTATCCCCGCAAAGGCGCGGTTTTGGATAAATATCGATAACGACTGGCGTTTCAGGATGAAATCGCTCACTCCCTATCCTTATCCCACAGATGAATTGTCATACGGAAGACATCAAGACTTATGAAACGGTTTTTACTTTTAAGTGTCGCAACGCTATTGTGCTGCCTGGCCTGCAAGAAAAGCGAGATTCAGACTTTCAAGGTGGAAGACTGTTCGGTTTCGTTCAACGGAATAGAGAATTCATTCTCTTTAAGGGGATGGACGGAAGAGTTCAAGGACCTTCACGTTCCCGTGAAAGTGTTGGGCATTCCCGTCGATTATGACCGGGAGATTACGCTGGACATCCGTGACTCCATCGCCACCGCTGCAGATTACCAGGTGCTCTCTTCCGTGGTAAAAGCCGGCGAACTCAAAACAAATATAATAGTGAGGGCAAAAGCTCTGGCAGATGACGTGGAGCAGAAGGTGATAATAATGAGCATAGTGCCCAATGATTATTTCCGTGTCGGCGAGCCTAATTACCAGAAGGCGATAGTCAAATGGACCAACTCCTACGCCAGGCCCGTGCCGGACGTGTGGAGGAACTGGTACCTTTACATAAGTACGGGCTACAGCAAGGCCCTTCATAAAATCCTTGTGGCCGAATATGGTGACGAGATCGACTTCTGTGTCAGGCAAAGGTCGGCAGTCACACCCGGGAATGGACTGATATATAAAGACCCCACCTGGTGGAGCGCCCTCAACAAGCGGGTGAGGGAAATAGTCCGCGACCACGACCTGCTGCATCCTGACAGTCCGTATATGCACAGCGATGATTATGAAGACTACCCGAATGCCTCTACCCCGGTAGGGCAGGGTAAGAAGCCCGCAGTGATTCCCACCATCTATTCAACTCTAGTGTCCATATGATCAAGCGATTAGCAATATTGGCCATTCCACTTGCGCTTATGCTCTCGTGTTATAAAGACCTTAGCACGGAGTCGACCAGGGAGCTCCCCGGAATAGAAATCACCGGGGTGCCGGATACTCTTGACGTCCTGTTCGGAGATGAGATTCAGCTGCACGCCGTCGCCACTCTGGGAGGGGAAGAGTATGACGGCTTTGAATATGAATGGGCCATTGATTTCAAGCCCGGGGACAGTAAGGACAGGATGAGCCTGTCGGAAACGCAGGATGTGTCCTACAGGGTAGCCAACAGCCCCAATGCCTCCCCCTATTGCCTGTCATTTACGGCTACCGACACCCAAAGCGGCCTGTCCAAGACCGTCAGTTGCTTCGTGTTCGTGAATTCTTCTTTGGGAGAAGGGGTGTTGGTTGCCCATACCCGTGACGGCGGAATGACCAGCGATTTCGACCTGCTTGCCAATAAATATGTCACCTACGGCTATACGAGCGACGCCCCCAGATACACCAGAAACATTTTCGAGCTGGCCAACGGGCAGCCTATGCAGGGACGGGTGAACACATTGATTTCCTCCGTGCGTACCGACGGCACCGTGTATAACGAGACCCTCATCCTGGTGGGCACAAACGAACACCTGTTTGCGCTCGACCCCCTGACTTTCACGGTGGTCAAGCAGGACGGGGCCCTGTTCAACGGCTTCAAGGAATCCACTTTCGAAGTGCACAACCTTATCAACTACGGCCAGATAATGACCGCGGCCCAGATCAACAAGCAGCTCTACCTCAACATCTGCCACACCAACAATGTCTTCAACAAGGCGGGTTACAGCGGAATACCCTCAGATGTCTATACTCCCACCAACGTGGGCTATTCCTACGCAGTGCAGCAGAGCGACGTGGCTTTCTTCCACGAAGCCGAGGGCAAGTTCTATTATATGCATGCGCAGTTCTCAGGCTACAGCAGCTTCGCCCAGGTCACGGACCCTGTAGCGGCAGACCTGGCAGGAGGCAAGTGCCTCTGGGCCGGTGCCGGCAGGGACGCGCGTTGCGCATTCCTGATCGAGGATGCAGCCGGCAGGCATCACATTGTAAATATCCACCCCAGCGACAAGGAAGTGGTCCATTATCCCTTGGAGGCGTCCCAGTGGCTGCCGGATGCTAAGTACTTTGCCTTCTGCGACAACGCCGACATAGTGTTTATGGCGACCGACAGCAAGATCGGCTCCGTGACCATCCTCGGCGGCAGCCCTGTGTACAGGGATATCAACTGGAAACCGGAGGGCAAGGGGGAAACGATAACTGGTATAAAATTCTACACCCAGGGGTGGTACGGGACCCACGGTTTCGACTACAATACCTATGATTTTCCCATCCCCACAAACAGGATGCAGATAATGATATTCACATACGACGAATCCACCGGAGAAGGGAAGATCTACCTGCGTCCGTTCAATGTGAGTACCGGTTTGTTTACGTATAAAGACAACGGAGTATACGGCGGCTTCGGCAGGATAACGGCCGTGGCGACAACTTTCAGATAATTATGAAATTACTTAAAAAGATATGCCTTTCTGCGGCCATTGCGGCCCTCATCTGCCCCGCCTGCCTTGCGGCAGGGGGCCAGCCGTCCGTCAAGACCTCCGTCAAGAAGGGCAAGATACTCCTGGAACTGCCGGATTCCCTTCTGGGCAGGACCTGGGCGATGGCTTCGACCGTCCGGGCCATCAGCGACAGCCGCAGGGGCGTCGCCGGCCTGAAGGATGTGGAAGGCCTTAGATTCTATACTTTCGAGAAGGTGGACAGCACCATACGGCTAAAGGAAGTGTCGTTCGATTTTTCATCGTCCGACGGCAATATCCTGAAGGCCCTGTCCGACAACCACATAGGGGCTACGGTGGAGAAGTTCAAAATAAAGTCTCCCGCTACGGAAGGACGCTATGTGGTGGACGCCAGCAGCTTCTTCCTCTCCGACCGCAAGGAGCTGGACCCCACGGAGAACAACCCCTTTGGCGGCGAGGCCGTCAAGAAGACCTACAAGAAGGACCTTTCCTACATTGCGGGCACAAAGAGCTTCGAGGACAATTTCTCCGTGTCCGTGAGCCGGTCCTACACCTATGAAGTCAAGAAGAAAACGATTCCCCTGACCGTGGAGACCGTGACTTCCTTCCTGCTGCTGCCGGAGGAAATCTATCATCCGAGGGTCGCCGACCCCAGGATCAACTTCTTCTTCACCAAGAGAAGCATGGTGGAGGACCTCAATTCCACGAGCAAGGACATCTGGTTCGTGAACAGGTGGCGCCTGGAGCCATCGGATACCGCCGCCTACAGAAAAGGAGTGGCGGTGGAGCCCGTGAAGCCAATCACGTTCTGGATAGACAACAACTTCCCCGAGTGGTGGAAGCCATATATTTTCGACGCCGTGCTCCAGTGGAACGATGTGTTTGAGAACATCGGCTTCAAGAATGCCGTACGTGCCCTCCCGTTCCCCGAAGACGATCCGGAGTTCGATCCCGACAACATACGCTACAACTGCATACGCTACGCTCCGGTGTCGGTGCAGAACGCAATGGGGCCTTCGTGGACGGATCCCCGCAGCGGCGAGATCATCAACGCTTCCGTGTGGGTGTGCCACGATGTCATCAAGCTCCTGAGCGTGTGGATGTTCGTGCAGACCGCGCAGGCCGACCCTTCGGTGCGCCGGGCCGACATCCCGAGGGAAATCCTCGGCGATGCGCTGACCTATGTGCTCCGCCACGAAGTGGGACATACCCTGGGCCTTATGCACAATATGAGCGCGTCCACCTGTTTCACGATGGAGCAGCTCCGGGACCCTGAATTCACCCGTGAGAACGGCACTACGGCTTCCATAATGGACTATGCCCGCTTCAACTATGTGGCCGCTCCCGGCGACAAGGAGCGCGGCGTCAGGCTCACTCCCCCGAAATTCGGAAAGAATGACTACTGGGCCATACGCTGGGGCTACACT
The DNA here is from genome assembly GCA_902782225.1 of uncultured Bacteroidia bacterium. Classification (GTDB taxonomy): domain Bacteria; phylum Bacteroidota; class Bacteroidia; order Bacteroidales; family UBA932; genus Cryptobacteroides. The sequence goes on from CACZMF010000002.1 coordinate 11,729, forward strand.
CCCGTGTTCGACGCCGCCAGTTTTGAAGAAGAGACCAGGATCACTGCCGGCTGGATCACGGACTCGGTGGCAGTGTCTCCGATCTACCGCTACGGCAAGCAGCAGATGGGCATGTTCTTCGACCCCAGGTGCCAGACCGAAGACCTGAGCGACGACGTTTTCGCCGCCTCCGCCGCAGGTGTGGAGAACCTCAAGTACATAATGTCCGGATTTATGGACTGGATTGCCGACGAGGACGATCCGGATATGAAATACCGGACCGAACTCTACCTTGGAATCGTGAACCAGTATCTAAGGTATGCCGGACACCTGATGCACAACATCGAAGGCATCTACCGCAACGAGACCGTGCCCGGAGACGGGTTCAAGCGTTTCGAAAACGTGCCCCGGGACACCCAGCTCCGGGCCCTTGACCAGGTGTTTGCCATGTATTCCGACCTGGCGTGGCTGGAAGACAAGGCCGTGCTGGGCAGGCTCCCCATCGTGGGGACCCCTGTCGACAAGGTGCGCCGTAGCATTGCGGAGAACGTTATGGGCAAGTCTTTCGCCGCGGCGATGATAGACGGAATAGACACGAAGGAACTGCCCGTGACCGACTTGATGGACGAACTCTACGGCAGGGTCTGGGGCCCCACCATCAAGGGCCGCGCGCTCACCGAAGGCGACAGGCTTTTCCAGCGGGTGTACGTGGAGTCGCTTATGAACATGGTCGGATTCAAGAATCCTGCGGTCAAGGAGAAGCCGGCGGCTCTCCATGAGCATTGCTGCGACATACTGGATCCCCAGTCCCCGATGGGCAGGATCACCTACGACGAGATATCCGGTTTCGAGTGGCAGCCGCGCAACTTCGGCGGTGGCCACATCACACAGCCCACCATCTATGCCGAACTGATGAAGGTCCGCAAACTGATAGGCAGGAAAACCGGAAAGGGTGAAGACAAGGGCCATTATGCCCTCCTGAGAAGTATAATCGATTACGGCGTGAGATGATGAAAAAGCTGTTTCTGACAATCCTTGCGCTGTCGCTTGCCCTTGCCCTGCGTGGCGCAGACACTTACGCGACTTTTGTTTCCAAAGCCGGAATCAAGAGTGCGGGGGAGTGTATGCGCATCTATAAGGACGGGGCCAAATACTGGATGGAGTTCCCGGATTCCCTGATGGGACGGCGAGTGATCCTGTCCTCGTTTATGCGGAGCTCCTCCGGCTGGACCAGCTGCGGCACGGACATTTCCGCAAGGGAGGTATTCACCCTGTCCCGCACGGATTCGCTCCTTCTGCTGACTTCGCCCGTGGTGCTGCCGGAATCGCCCGACCCGGCGCTGAAAGAGGCCCTGGCCCGCAGCGCTCTTGCGCCCATACGCTATGCCTTCCCGATAAAGTACCGGAACGCTGATTCCACGGCCGTCGTGGTGGAAGTGAGCAAGCTCTTCGATCCTTCCAACAAGGACGCCTTCAATCCCGTGAAGGTGCAGGTGGACGGCAGCGCCATGGTGAACAAGGCCACTCCAAAGGCGGAGTTCACCCAGTTCAAGGAACTTGTAGCGTATCCGTGCAGCGCCGGCGTGCTCCAGGGAATCACCTTCAAGGTTGCGCCCGAATACAACGTGGGCGGGGGCATGCTGCAGGTGGTGAATGAAGAAATCATGTCGGTGGACGGCGACGTGGCCACTATCCTGACCCTGGTGCCGGAGCGATCCGTCCGGGTCCGGGCCGCCGACCCGCGTATCGGCACCGTGAATGCTTCCAGAAGCGTTTTCTCCCCCGAAAAAGGCACCAGGCGGGAAGACATAGTCTCCAGATGGGATATTTCCAGCGGGAAGAAGATAGTGGTCTATGTGGACACGCTTTTCTCTGCCGTGCAGCGGGAGGCCGTGTGCAGGGGAATACTTGCCTGGAACAAGCCCTTCGAGGCGGCCGGGCTGGGGAGCGTGGTAGAAGTGCGCCCCTATGAGCGCGGCCTCGTCGTGGAGAATCCGCTGGTGAGCAAGGTGATGGCCGACGTGCACAGCTCGTCCGGCCGGCTTGCCGTCTCCGTGCTCTCCGATCCTGCCACCGGCCTGATTTCTGCCGCCAGCATCACGGTCCCGGCTGGCCTGCGCGGCACCCTGCGCATGGAAGGCCTGTTCGGCATTTCCGACGTGGACCCCAGATGGCACGAATATGAAATCCCGGAAGACGCTTTCTGCGAGGCCCTGACTGCCAGGGTCATGCAGGCCTTCGCCCGGGTCCTGGGCCTTTCCTCCAACAGTGCCGGCTCCTATGCCTATTCTCCCTCGCAGCTCCGGGACCCGGAGTTCACCCGGAGATGCGGCATCACCGCCTCCGTCACCGACGACGTGCTCTTCAACACGCTCGCCCGTCCGGGCGACAGGGAGAGGGGAGTTGCAACCATCGTGGACCAGCCCGGAGAATACGATTATATGGCGATAGAGTGGATCTACTCCCGTCCCGACGCCCCTTCGGACAGGGCTCTTGCCGATTCCCTGCTGAAGTCCGGGGCCGGCAGCCCCTCATTCTTCTACCTTCCTGCCGCAAGCAGTTCCCCGGACCCCAGGTGCTGCCGTGGCGATCTGGGCAATGACCCCTTCGAGGAGTATGGTAATAACGTGAGGAGGCTGCACTATATTGCTGAGCACATCCCTGCATGGTATGAAAGCACAGTGCCGCAGAACACCAGTTTCAGAGCCGTGCTGGTGGAGCAGATACTTCTCCATCATAATGCTGAACATCAGAAACTTGCGAGGATGATTGGCGGACTCTTCGTCCAGGATATATCCTCAGGCACCAAGTATGTTCCGGTGAGCCGGGAGATACAGAAAAAGGCCATGCAGACCTGCATAGCAGGGATGAACAAGCTGGAGTTCATCGACTCCGACAAGGAACTTCAGGCATTCAGCGGTGCGTACAACGATTTCGCCACGCTGATGCGCGTGAACGCCCTCACGCAGAGCGGCATTAATTCCCGCCTGAAATGGAGCGCCGCCTCCCGGAAGCTCGGATGTTCCGCCTACAGTCTGGAAGAACTGCTCTCCGACATAAGCGACGAAGTGACTTGCAACCTGCGCCGGGGCCGGGTCCCTGAGGGCGAAGATTTTCTGGCCGGCGTGTGGATCGCGCTCGGGCTGATGAAGAACGTGCCGGTGTATAACCAGAACCTGAAAGAATACACGCACAGGACGGACCAGCTGTATGCTCCGCTGCCGCTGTCGGAGGATTTGTACCGCCCCGTGCTTGAAAACGCCTGCGTGGCCGAACTGGAAAGGCTGGAGGGCATACTGAAAAAGAGTCTTCGTGCGGCGCGAAGCGACTATGACCGTGACAGGATACGATATCTGCTCTCGCAGATCGACGGATCGAAAGGAACAAACACACAACCATAATTTGTTTAGTTAGTATTATGAAAAAGTATGTTTTACTGGCAGTTGCAGCCCTGGTGGGGCTGGCTGTCGTCTCCTGCAAACAGAAGGAGATCGAACCGGAGGATGCCCTGAGTATAGCAGGGACCACCATCACCGTAGGAAAGGAAGCCGCCAGTCCGGCCATCACTTTCACTGCTAACAAGGCCTGGAAGGCCGAAAGCGATTCCCAGTGGATCGCCCCTGACAAGACTTCCGGAGAAGCCGGAAACGTCACAATCACGATTGCCGTCTCGGAAAACGACACCTGGGCTGAAAGAAGCGGAAAGGTGACCGTGTCCGTGGGTAAGGTGAAAACCGTTTTCACCATCGTGCAGGGCACTGAATCGATCCTGGAGTCCGCTTTTGCCTTCAGCATCTCTCCTGAGGCCCAGGATATCGCGATTCCTGTCAAGACCAACCTGCAGTACACCGTGACTCCTGCTGCCGACTCTCCCTGGATTACCGTGGTTTCTACAAAGGCCGCTCCCCAGGAAGGCACGATCAAGGTCCACGTGGCTGCCAACAGCGAGCTTGCCCCCCGTACCGGAAGCTTCGTTGTTGCAGCGCCCGGCTATTCCCAGACCTATACCGTGGTCCAGTCCGCAGCTTGGATTCCCGCATCAGCCGCTGAAGCCATCTATATCGGCAACAGCCAGTCCATCTATGACAATGAGACCTGGACGATCAACCTCCATCAGCAGTATGTCGTGAAGCTGGCGACAGAAGACGGAGACAAGGTCACCGTAGTGCTCAACAAGAAGGGTGAGCTCAAGGACGGCGTCTTCTCATTCTTCCCCGTGGACAAGCTTCCTCAGGGCTCTTTCGAAGTTGACGCTACCGGAAAGAAGGTGGACGGCACTTTCTCGATCATGTCTTCCACCGGCGAGGAGAAGTACTACACCGGCCTCGTGATCGACGGCCGCGAACTGACCATTTATGACGGTGAAGTAGTAGTGGCTGAAGAAAACGGCAACTACATCATCACAGCCATACTCGTGGACGCCGTCGGGACCCAGCACAACTATTCCTATGCAGGACCTGTTGCTCTCTCCAACGACTTCTGCGGCGGCAATGCCGAGGTCAACTGGAAGAACACCTACGACACCCACTTCACCACCAAGGCAAACGGCTGGTACGTCTCCTTCTATCATCCGCGCAAGAACCCTGCCGACAAGAACGAGGTGGCTTATTCTTCATTCTCATTCTTCTCCGCTCCCGGAGACGTGAACCTCGAGGAGATTCCGGAAGGCACTTATACTTTCGGAGCTGCCGAGGCCGATGCAAGCCTCAAATACAAGAATGGTATCCTGAAAGCCAATCCCGGGCTGCTCTCGGATGTGAATGTCTCCCTCTACAATGAAGCCGGCGGAATTGTTTACACCGACGTTACACCTGAAGGTTCCAAACTGGTCATCACGAAGAATGCGGACGGCACAAAGAATTTCAAATATTCCGCTACCGTCACTCCCTACTCTTATGATGAGAGCTACAACAAGGTGAGCGGCAGTCCTGTGCAGGTCAGTATAGATGTCAATGTGCCTGTTGGCAAAGCGACTGATACCCAGACCCATCCTTCCGAGGACGGCGACGCCGTAATCACCAGTCTGGAAGGCGCAGCCGGAAGTGTGTATATCGGTTACTGGTATGGTTCGAACATCGGTGTGCTGGAGGACGGCACCACCATGAAGCCCGCCATCGCCGACACCCCTTGCAACGTATTCTCCATCGGTTCCAACTCCAGTTTCAACGGAGCATGGTCTGCATTCTTCTCAATTGTCTCAGATGCCGGCTGGACATATGTCAAGACCTATCCTGCCAACAACCCCAGGTATAGTTCCGACCCCGTTCCTGACGGTACTTATACTTTCTCGGCCGAGGCAAAGATCGGAGCTCTTCTTCCTCTGAGGAGCGGCACTGCTTCAAGGTGCTACATCCAGAACACCTACTCCGGCACAACCTATTACCCGGTGTCCGGATCCATCACCCTCGACAAGGGCACCATTTCAATGGATCTTGTGTGCAAGGCCACTGAAGCTGCTCTCGAGGGCAGGCCCGTCAGCCCGGCAAGCATCCACGTCACAGGCGGCTCAGACTTCACTTGCTCCTATCTGCAGGATTGGAGCGCTGTGACCCGCGTGAAGGGACTCTCCATCAATTCTCCCGTGCCCCTCAACTAAACGGGGATTGAAATAATCCAGAAGGGGCCGGCTTCCTGGTGAGCCGGCCCCTTTTTGCTGCTAATCCTTGATTTTCTGGTAGGCCAGACGCTCGTCTCCCGACTCCAGATAGATTATTCCGCAGTACAGGAAACCGTATTTGACGATGTTGTGCTGCATGATATGGTTGTCCCGGTGGGTGTCGATGCGGATGTTGCTGCACACGCTGAATGCATAGTCCATAATGGCTTTGAAGACTCCGTGCACTTCGGGATAGCTCGCGATGCGGTGGATGACGTAGTAGGGGCGGGAGGGCTCCAGCCACTCGCCGCCTTCAATGAGGGCGTATGTGGGCTCCGGCGAAGCTATGAATGCGAAATAGCCCGCCACGGCACCCCGCTCCACCAGGACATATCCGTTGCCGCGGTCGATGTCTGCCTTGATGGTGTCTTCGGAAGGATATCCGCCCACCCATTGGCCGAGGTTGCCCGAGGAGCGCATGATTCTCCTCGCCGCGTCTATCACCGGCATGATCTCTCCAATGTCCTGATATGTCGCTTTCCTTATGTTCATTGCGCGAGGGCGACTGATTCTGCCGGCGGTAAATATAGGAAAATAATCAATACGCTCCTTTATTCGGATATTGAGAGAAATGTTATATCTTTGTGGGAAAGTTAGTTATATATCTTATGAAAAAAGTAGTTATCGCCGGAGGCGGCGTGCTTGGCAGCCAGATTGCTTTCCAGGCAGCATATTGTGGGTTTGACGTGACAATATGGCTTCGCAGCCAGGGCAGCATCGGGCGCACCCAGCCCAAAATCGACAATCTTCGTAAATCTTATATCGATGCCATCGGCCTGATGGATTCTCCCCAGGGAGAGGCCAACTGGTGTCGCGGTATCGCCGATGCCGGCAGTTTCGAGCCGGCAAAGTGTCTGGAGCAGGTCGAAAAGGCTTACTCCGGAATCAAGCTCGAGCTGGACATGGCCGCAGCCGCGGCCGACGCAGACATCATCATCGAGTCCGTAGCTGAAAACGTGAAAGACAAGATCGCCTTCTATCAGGCACTGGCCCCGCTCATGCCGGAGAAGACCCTGCTCTGCACCAACTCCTCGACCCTGCTTCCGTCGAACTTCGCCAAATACACAGGGCGCCCGGAAAAGTACCTGTCCTTGCATTTTGCCAATTCCATATGGAAGAACAACACTGCGGAAGTCATGGCCCAGGACAAGACCTCGAAAGATGCCTTCGATGCCGTCATCGCCTTTGCGAACGACATACGGATGGTGGCCCTCCCCGTGAACAAGGAGAAGAACGGCTATCTGCTGAATTCCATGCTTGTCCCGTTCCTGTTCTCCGGCCTGGATCTCTATGTCAACGGTGTCAGCGACCCCGCCAGCATCGACAAGGCATGGAAATATGGCACCGGAGCCCCTCGAGGGCCCTTTGAGATATTCGACGTGGTGGGCATCACCACAGCCCGCAACATAGCGCTCCAGTACCAGAAGGTCCCTGGTCTCTTCACCCCCATCCTCCGCAAGATGATGATGCCCTACAACTTCAAGGGCATGCTCCAGCTCTTCGACAAGATGATTGCCGAGGGCAAACTCGGCCGCAGCACCGGCGAGGGATTCTACAAGTATTCGAAGTAACGGCTCCCGCACCCTTCACCCCCTCAGGGCGCGCATGGCGTTGAGGACGGCGAGGACGGTGACACCGACGTCGGCGGAAACGGCTATCCTTATTATGGATTCCTTAATTCCGCCTTCTTCGTGGTGGTGTTCGTGATTATGCTCGTGTGCCATATAGTTATTCTTTATTTCCGTATTCTATGCCCCTGGAAGTCACGCTTATGGGGTTCGCGCCGCTGATGTGGGCCCTGACCTCGTCCATAGGGGGAAAGAACACATTGAAAGCGGAGGATGTCGGGAAACGGTTGAACCAGGGGTCGGATTCGAAGTAGTACTCTATGCCGGCAATCTTGCCGCTGCGCATGAGCGCCCTGTGGTAGGCCGTGATTCGCTGAGTGATGCGGGGGAGGAGCTTCAGCCCCTGCTTGCCGTCCTTGAACGTGACCACGGCCACCACGTGCCACTTGGGGCGCTTGTCGATGAGCGCTTCCCGCTGTTCTTTCGTTGTGCGGTGGCTTATCGTGATATGGCGTCCGTGCCTGGTGTTGATTTCGTCCATCATCTGCCTGAACACATTGCCGTGGGCGGAAGTGTCCTTGATGCCGTGCAGGCGGATGTAGTAGTGGATCATTTCATGGATGACGGTGTCTTCGAGTTCGGATTCCGGCAGGTCGAATCGCGTGCTGATTCGGAGCTTGAAATCGTAGTGCTCGGGGGCCCTGAAGGCCCTCCTGCGCGTCTTGAAAGTGCAAAGCCCCACATATGACGAAGCGTTGCTGAGCGCCACCGGAATCTTAGGCAGCTTGTCTTCGAATATGGTCCGGTTGAACTTGTCGAAGCTTTCTTCTATGAATGGCAGCGAGGCTTTCACGATAGCAAAGATAACGTATTTTTGCAGTTCTTGATTCAATTGCTTATTTTTGGAAAACAATCTACTCCGGAAATGAAACTATTGTTATTGTTGTCTATGGTCATGTCATTGTTTGGATGCAGCAGGGGAGAAACCGAGGGGCGCAGGCCCGAGGGTGCCTTCAAGTATTATGAATACAGGTCCACGACGATGCGGGAATATCCCCATGAGTTCTGGCGCCTGGAAAACACGCAGGAGAACGGCCTCACGCTCACCTGGTCGAAGTCCAATTCCGACTACACCGTGCTGCGCGTTCCCGAAGAAGCGGCGCAGAAACTCACCGGGCTTGTGAAAGAGCACAAGCTCTACAGGCTGAAAAGCACGTATAAGCCCCCGTTCGACGTGCGGGACGGCACCATGTGGCATGTGTTCATCCGGTACGAGAAAAGTTCCATCGACTGCAGCGCCGACAATGCATGGCCTCCGAAGGCGCTCTGGGAGGGCGTAAAAGCCATCAACGCCTACCTAGACAGCCTGATTCAGGCCTCCACGGAGGACGACATAATCGAAGTCAGGCCAAACCGCTGACCGGCGATTTTACTTTGTCTGGATCACTATGGCGCCGCCGGCTGCTATCGTGCCGAGGATTACGGCGTTGGATGAGTCGAGCACGGAAATGAGGCGCACGTCGCTGAGCGCCACTCCGCTGATGCTTTCGGCCTCGACGCCGTCAATCACCACGAGTGCGCGGCTGAAACGGGAGAAATTGGGCACGTTTGCCTGCAGGAAGGTGTAGATGTCGTTGTTGTAGCGGCTCACGTCGTCCGGGGTGGGTGAGTAGCCCTTGATCGAGTTTACCTTGCTGGAGATGGTGGTGTTGCCGTAGGGCTGGGCCACCTCTCCGCCTTGCTGGCTCTTCTGCTGGTTGTTTGCCTGATAACTGCTGCCGCATCCTGTTGCCAGAATCGCCAGGGCAATGAGTAAGAGGAAAGTGTGTTTCATATTTTAATCAGGATTAATCTTTTTTGCACAGCCGCACTCCGCCGATGGCGAGGAGGGACTGGGCGAGGAGGTAGGTGCTCATCACGCCGAAGCCGTCCATGAAGGGACTGAGGGTGCCGAAATGGCGCACGGCGATGAGGGAGTCGGAGAAAGTGAAGAGGAGTGCGCCGCAGAAGATAATCCACCAGGTCGCGCCTCCGATCCGGAGCACGCCGCAAAGTCCGCTGAATATCAGCATCATAAGCGCAAGGGCATAGATGCCCATCGGAGCCAGCATGACACCGTTCACTCCGATCATGAGGGCCAGGACAGCCGCCGCTGCGATGGCGCCCGCTATGCCCGCGATCCACTGCCAGGGCCTCAGCCCCTTCCAGGAAATGCCTCCGAACAGGCACATATAGAAGATATGGCCGACGAGGAAGAAACCGATGCCGCCGGCAAAGAATGCGAAGCCCTTGCCCATCAGCATCGTGTCGCCGGCGAAACCGAAGAGCTGGGCGGCCAGCAGGAATGCGGCTTTCTTTCCCGGCACGGCCCCGCTGCCCAGCAGGCAGGCCATGGTGGTGACGCACAGGAGCGGCATCAGTGCCGGTTTTACCGTCTTCTCGAGACTGCCGTCGGTCAGGCAGCCGGCAAGATTGAGCGCGCAGCATACCAGGAAGAAGACGGCGGGTATTATCCAAAGTTTCAGTTTTCTCATAACGATTCCGATTTCTTTACAAAAATATAATTAATTTTGCATACTTATGGGATTATTCAATTTTTTCGGAGAAAGCGAGCACCGCGTGTTCAATTACAAGCCGATCTACTACGACCCTGAAGAGGAAAAGCGCAAGCAGATGTTCGGCGCCGTGGACGGCACCCTCGAGAAGGAAAAGGAGAAGGGGACCTACGTGCCCGGCTCCTACATCAAGGGTTCGCTCCGCGACGGGGCCTACAGCCGCTCCAGAGGCCATCTGGGAAGGACCCAGACCATCATCGGCATCGTCAGCCTGCTGCTGATAGTGGCGATACTGTACTTCATAGCCAAGTTCTATACGATGCTTTAGGATGGGAAGGCTTAAAGTACTCTCGGCCAGGATTTCCAACATGATAGCCGCGGGAGAGGTGGTGCAGCGGCCAGCTTCCGTGGTCAAGGAACTGATGGAAAACGCAGTGGATGCAGGAGCCACCCAGGTGGACGTGGTCATCACGGACGCCGGGCGCACGCTCGTGCAGGTCATCGACAACGGCTCCGGCATGAGCCCCTCGGACGCAGTGCTCTGCTTCGAGAGGCACGCTACGTCCAAGATAGCGAGTGCCGCAGACCTTGAAAACATACTGACCTACGGTTTCCGCGGGGAGGCGCTTGCCAGCATTGCCGCCGTGGCCCAGGTGACGCTCCGAACGCGCCGGCCCGGGGACGAGACGGCCACCCAGGTGACCATAAGCGGCGATGAAGCTGTCAAGACTTCATCGGTCTCTGCTCCCGTCGGCTCCAACTTCGCCGTGCGCAACATTTTCTACAACACCCCTGCGCGCCGCAAGTTCCTGAAGTCCGACAACGTGGAATTCAAGCACATAGTGGAGGAATTCACGCGCGTGGCCATACCCCGTCCCGAAATTGGCTTCACCCTGTCCCACAACGGCAGGGAAGTATTCGTGCTGCGCAAGGCACAGTCGCTCAAATTCCGTATCCAGGACGTCATCGGACGCAACGCGGTCGGCGAAGTGGTGGACGTGACGGCAGACACTTCCATCGTGAAGATCAGCGGCTTTGCCGGGCGCCCCGAAAGCGCGCGCAAGGCCCTCGGCAACCAGTTCTTCTTCGTGGGCGGGCGCTATTTCCGCAGCCCCTACCTCCACAAGGCGGTCATGAAGGCCTACGAAGAATTCCTCTCCGACGGTCTCACGCCATCGTATTTCATATTCCTCCAGGTGGATCCGCACTCCGTGGACGTGAACATCCACCCCACGAAGACGGAAATCAAGTTTGAAGACGACAACGTCATTTTCCAGGTGCTGTATGCCGCCGTGCGCGAGGCCCTCGGGCGCGGCAGCTTCGGCGCGAGCCTGGATTTCGATACGGATGGCGCGGTGGAATTCCCCAGCCGCGGCCGGGCTTTCGATGAGTACAAGGGTTCGGCTTTCACCCCTTCGGTGGAGTTCGATCCCGGCTTCGATCCTTTTAAGCCGGAACCCGCTGAGACTCAGCTACCTCAGCCTTCCACTTCCTATGAGCGCGGCGGCCTTTCCGGGCGCAAGCCCGATTTCGGCCGTCTCTTCGATTCTGCTCAGGCGGCCTCTGACCTTATGATAGTGCAGGGCCGTTTCATCGTGACCAGGAGCGAGTCCGGGCTGATGATAATCCACATACGCCGCGCCTGGGAGCGCATCCTCTACGAGCGTGCGCTGCGGGCCGTGTCGGAAGGGGAGCACGTCACCCAGACCGCCCTTTTCCCGGTGCAGGTGGCGGTGGGAGTGGAGCAGAGACTGCTTTTCGATGAAAATGCGGCGCTGCTCTCCAGCCTCGGCTTCGACATACGCCCCGCCGGGGAGGATGCGGTGGCCGTGGAAGGCGTGCCGGAGGGCTACAGCTGCGAGCCCGGGAAGGTGGAGCAGATGATAGGGGACCTGCTGCTGATCCTGTCGGACTTCGGCACGGGCCTCGAGGCTGTGATGCAGCAGAAGACGGCTTCCAAGTTCGCCATGCTCGGCTCCGTGAACGCCCAGGTGCCTGATTCCCCGCAGGCGGCGCGGCAGCTGCTCGACACGCTTTTTGCTTGTGAAAACTCAGAGTTCACGTCCAACGGCCGAAGGATCGTGTCGGTGATGGGCGCGGACGAAATTGAAAAGAGATTTTAGAGAATGTCATACTACTATCAGGAAAACAGCGGCGGCTTCCTGTCCCGCATTCCTACGGCGACCAAGAACCTTATCCTGGTCAACGTGCTGGTCTTCGTGGCCACGATTATCAATGAGAATTACATGATAGGCACCTTCGGCCTGTTCTATCCCACGTCTCCATATTTCCGCTGGTGGCAGGTGGTCACGCACATGTTCATGCACGGCGGCTTCTGGCACATCCTGTTCAATATGTACACCCTGTTCATCTTCGGTGTGGTGGTGGAGCGCATTATAGGCACGAAGAAGTTCCTGTTGTTCTATTTTGTGTGCGGCTTCGGGGCCGCAGCCCTGCAGATGGGCACGCAATATATTGAAATGCAGGCATTTCTGAACTCCGCTTCGGAGGCTGCCCTGAAGGGTATCGCAGTGCTGAAAAGCACTCCGACCGTGGGCGCTTCCGGCGCTATCTACGGGGTGCTGATCGGCTACGCCATGCTCTTCCCGCAGTCGAAGATGACGCTGATTTTCCCTCCCGTGACGCTGAGCGCAAAGTGGATGGTCATCATTTTCGCGGCTATCGAACTCTTCACTGGCGTGGCCGGCTTTGCCGACGGGGTGGCGCACTTCGCGCATCTTGGGGGTATGCTCATCGGCTGGCTCATGATAAAGTGGTGGCGGAAGAGGGGAGTCCTTTTTGAACGTGATTCATTATGAAAGAGATAATTGACGAGGCCGTGCGGGTCCTGAAGGCCGGCGGCGTGATTCTTTATCCCACCGACACCGTGTGGGGCCTGGGATGTGATGCGACCAATCCCGAGGCGGTGGCGAAAGTGTTCGCCATCAAGAAGCGCAGCGAGGCGAAATCGTTGGTGGTGCTTGCGTGCGACCTGGATATGGTGGCGCTGCATATCCGTGAGATTCCGTCGATTGCAATCGACCTGGTGGAGGTGAACGACGCTCCGATGACCATTGTGTACCCCGGTGCGCAGGGGCTTGCTCCCGAAGTGGTTGCGGAAGACGGCTCCGTGGGGATAAGGATTCCGCACCACGAGTTCTGCGAGGCGCTTATCCGCCGTCTCCGCAGGCCGCTGGTGTCCACTTCGGCCAACATTTCCGGCGAGCCTTCTCCGGCGTCGTTCAGGGAAATCGCGCCCGAGATTATCGAGGCCGTGGACTGGACCGCTCCCCGCAGGTTCGAGGCGGGCGCAACCGGCCGCCCCTCCCAGATCATCAAGCTCGGCCTCCGCGGCGAGGTCGAAATCATCCGTCCGTAAATTTTTGGGGCAAAGGGGCCCTGTCTGAAAACGTCGCTACGCGACCCCTCCCTAAAGGGCACCCTCCCTCTTATGATGCCGAGGGTGGCACAGTTTTCAGACAGGACCCCTTTGCCCCTTAAGAACCAACGAATATGTACGTAGGGCTTATATCTGACACACATGGGGTGTTTGGGGAGGGGTTCAGGGAGTTCTTTGATCCGGTGGACGTGATCTGGCATGCCGGCGACTGGGGCGGCGACGCCGCATTTGCGGACGGCATAGCCAGGTTCAAGCCTGTGGTAGGAGTGCATGGCAACTGCGACGGCTCCGGGATACGCTATATGTATCCGGAAGCGCAGGTGCTTCAACTCCAGGGCCTTAAAGTGCTGATGACCCATATCGGAGGCTCGCCCGGGCACTATTACCCGGCGGCAAAGGCGCTCATAGAGCAGCACAAGCCCGATATCTTCATCTGCGGCCACTCGCATATCCTCAAAGTGATGCGTGACCCCAAGTACAATCTCCTCTATATCAATCCCGGGGCAGCCGGCCTTCAGGGCTGGCAGCTGGTGCGCACCGCATTGCGCTTCAAAATAGAGTCAGGAGAAGTAAAAGACATGGAAGTGTTTGAATTACCAAAATAAAGTGGTATTTTTGCAGGTTAGTTGAAAGGTTTAACAATTAAAACATCATTACCATGAAGAAGGTTATTATTTCTATCGCGATTGCAGCTATGTGCTTCTGCGCCTGCTGCAACAACAACCAGAACAAGCAGAACGAAGGCGAAGCAGCCGCTGTCGAGCAGGCAGAGGGATGCTGCGACAAGTGCAAGGAAGAAGGCAAGGAGTGCTGCGACAAGTGCAAGGAAGAGGGCAAGGAGTGCAGCGGTGAGTGCAAGGATTGCGCTGAGAAGTGCCAGGAAGAAGGCAAGACCTGCGAGGGTTGTCAGAAGGCTGAGTAAACCTGAGCGACAGCTACAAGTGCAGCCGTCTCCGTCCGGAGGCGGCTTTTTCCTAATGTGACGGGCTTCCAGCCACGGCTCAGCGCCAGCTCCGCCTCCTCCGGAGAAAAGTCTCCCTCCGGTCCAATCAAGACATAAATATCATTAGAACAATTCTCAAGTAATTCTTTAATTGTTGATTTGTTGCCGTCGAAGCAGTAGCAGATCATTTTGAGGGCGGATTCCGGGGCGGCGAGGATGAAGTCGCGGACGGAGCAGGGGGCAGCAATCGTGGGGACGGCGCCCTTGAGCGACTGCTTGGCGGCGGAGCGTACGATGCGTTCCAACCTCTCGGTTTTCAGCACCTTGCGCTCAGAGCGCTCGCCGATCACGGGCGCAATCACGTCCACGCCAATCTCCGTAGCTTTCTCCACGAACCACTCGAAACGGTCGATGTTCTTCGTGGGGCAGACCGCCATGGTCAGGTGGTACGGATGCCCGCCGAAACCGGGCTCGCTTGATACCACGCGGGCCGATGCCCCCTTGGGGTCGGCATTCTCGAGGATGCAGCAGTAAAGTGTGCCCCTGCCGTCAATCACTGAAATCTCATCTCCCGCCCTATGCCGCAGTACGCGGACGCAGTGGGTGGATTCTTCCTGGTCGAGCAGTATGAGCCCGTTATCGATGACGTCGCTGAAGAAAAGTTCCATAAGTACTGCAAAGATGGTGAAAAATGCTTAACTTTACACCAACAAACTTATAGAAATGATGCACGTCAAGACTATATTCAAGCTGATTCTATGTGCTGCCGTGCTTGCTGCCTGTAGCAGGGAGTCGGAACCGGAATGGACTGCAGTCTCCGATCTTTCGTTCACGGCATCCCGTGAAGCCACCGGTCCCGCAACCAAAACCTCCGTCCAGTCCGACGGCAGGAGCGTCTGGTGGAGCGTCGGCGACAGGATACTGGTATTTGCCGGCGCCGGTGCTGCCCCTGCTCAGTTCGTGAGCAGTGAAACTGAGCCCAGTCCAGTGGCCGTATTTACCGGCGAGGCTGCCCAGTCCGACACCTATTACGGCATCTACCCAGTCAGCGATGTCGCGTCAGTGGCCTCCGACGGCACAATTACTGTCTCTATCCCTGAAACCCAACAGGCCGTCGAAGGCACGTTCGACACCGATCTTTTCCCTGCAGTAGCTATAGCAGAAGGTAACAAAATGCATTTCTGCAACGTTGCCGGCGGCATCAAGTTCTCGCTCTCCGAAGAGGGTGTCAGCCACGTGTCGCTCAGCGGCTGCGGCGGTGAGGCCATCGCCGGCACGGCTAAGGTGACCCTCCAGGAAGGCATCCCAATACTTCAGGAAATCACAAATCCCAAACAGGAAGTTACCTTAACTGCCCCCGACGGTGGCTTCGTCCCCGGTAAGCAGTATTATGCGGTGCTGTATCCCGTCTCCCTGCCCGAAGGCTTGACAATCACTTTGAAGCACAGCGGCGGCGTGCCTGATTCCAAACTTGTCTCCCACAGGTCCCAAACCATAAAGCGTGGCACGTTCGGTGCGCTTGAGGGAATCAATTCCGTGACCCCGTGCGGTGGCAATGTGCGTTTCTACATTTCTGCCGGCAGCGACATCTGCTCCGCCCTCGGCATTCATGCGGGCGACTTGAGCACATATAAGGTCAACGTGAACGGAACTTCCTGCGACATACAGACCGATACCGACGGCCGTTACTTTATCGAAGCCCCTGCGGCTGCCGACAGCAAGTACACTGCTGCCTTGCTTGGCCCCGACGCCTCAACCTGGTGCGGCTCCGACCCTTTCAGCGGAGTCCCGGTTCCGTACTCACAGTTCTGGAGCGCCACCCAGGCGGCCTACCCGTCTTACCCCCGCTTCCTGAGCTGGAGCTCCGAAATGGGCAACACCCTGAATTTCTCCGACTGCCTCTCTCTCGTGAACCTGAGGCTTAAAGGCTCAGCATCAATCAGTTCCGTGAAGATAAGGGCTCTCGCTGGCGAGCGCCTCAGCGGCATGGCAGCCTACACTCCTGAAGCCGGCTTGGGACTGACGGAAGGTCTGGACTGGGCTGTGGTCAACTGTACAGAACACGGCAACTTCGTACCGCTTGCCTCCGAGGCAATCTCGATACCTTTGTTCATCAGCCCCGGCAACTATTCCGCCGGCCTTGAACTCACCATCTGCGACTCTTCGCACAGGATGATGCGCAAGACCATAAGCCCCTTAGACCTCAAGCCCGGGCAGGTCTGCAAGCTGCTGCTGACATGGGCTCCTGACGATGATCTGCTGTTCTATGAAGGCTTTGACAATTTCGTCTGGGGCGGAGATATAATGTCTGGCGAAAGCGCCTTCGGATATGCCCCCGATGATACCCAGATAGGCATTTCGGGTGGCCTGGACCGCGATGGTTATGCCATGTCGGCGACCAAAATAGCATACAATAATCCCGGCACCGGCTTCATCCAGCCAAATTCATGGTCTGGCGTTGAGAACAGCACCGTCGGCGCAACCCATGCAGTAAGTGAGTCCTACGTGGCGAGCCGCAACATCTCGGACTGGACCTACCTGTTCCGTTGCCAGGAGTGCCCCGGCTACCTTGCCGTCGGCACAGGCAATTCCTATAGGGGTCAGGTCCGCACCCCGTTCCTCTCCAGTATAGAGAGCCTCACAGACCTTGTCATTTCATTCCGCTTCTGCCTGCAGAATGGATTCAACGACGCCCTTCTAATTGACATTTTAAATGCCGGATACATTAGCTCCTGCAGGTTGGACGGCGCTGAAGTGACTCCGACGGCGAAGGGCATCAAGTCCAATCATTGCGAGGCCAAATTCAGTAAGAATACTTTCGTGATCCCAGCTTCCGTAGCGGCGGCCAAGGAATGGCATACCCTGGAGATGACAGTAACGAACGCCACCGACGCAACGCTCTTTGATATTAAGGGCGCCAGCTCCTCCTATGGCATCCACGGCTTCTGGCTTGATGACTTCACGATACGTACTATCCTCGGATCATCCCGCAAAGGCAACCTGCGCTTGTTGTACTGGAACATCCAGAACGGCATGTGGTACGACCAGGCCAACAACTACAAGGATTTCGTGGCTTTCGTGAAAAAGTACGATCCCGACGTCTGCGTCTGGTGCGAAGCGTCCTCCATCTACAAGAACAACACCAACACTTCGGCGTCCAGCTCCAGCCGTTACCTGCCCAGCAACTGGCTGACACTGTCCAAGCGTTACGGCCACAATTATGCGGCCACCGGCGGCTGGCGGGACAACTACCCCCAGGAAATCACTGCCAAGTATCCCATCACCACCGTGCTCAAAATCACGGACACAGATACATCCGGCAAGCCTGTCGCCCATGGCGCCGCCATCCAGAAGATTACAGTCGATGGCAGGGATATCTATTTCGTGACCTGCCACATGTGGCCGCAGGCATACGGCTTCGGCGTGGCAACGTCCGACCAGGAGCGTAGCAAGGCCGCCAACGAGGGTGACTACTACCGCCAGTACGAAATGCAGTACATCCTTGCCCACACCATAAATGCTCCTCAGTACTCCGGCGTGGAGAACTGGGTGCTTCTGGGAGACATGAATTCCCGTTCAAGAGTGGATAACGCCGCGTACAACTATACCAGCAGTAGCACGGCTTTCCTCACTCAGGATGAAATCCTGAACAACACCGACATGATAGACGTCATCAGCAGTCGCTATCCCGCCCCGGATAACTTCGTGTCCAGTACCTATGGCTCCGCCCGTATCGACTATGTCTACGTGTCGCCGGCAATGATGGAGAAAGTCGTCAACGGCTTCATCCTCAACGACCAGTGGAACTATAAGGCCGACCCCAGTCCCTACGTTGAGACCTTCAGGATGCCTTCCGACCACCGGCCGATATTGGTTGACTTCGAATTGTAAAATAGAGGTCGCCACAAAAATTGGCGACCTCTTTTTCATAGCAATTGAACGACGTTTTACTCCGATACCAGCACACGGCAGCGCATGTTGTGCGCCTGCGAACTGAACGGCTGGTTGTCGTAAGCGAACTTCGTCTGGGCCTGGTTCATGTAGTTCCGGCGAAACTTGTGGTCCATGTCTGTGTTGTTATCTGCATAGTATGACCAGTAAACCACACGGCCCTTGTTGTCGGACACGCCGCCCACCAGGGCATATTTACCCTGTCCTAAATAACCTGCGGCAGGGAAATACATTATATGTCCGCTGGCATCCGTGTTCCACTTGCCTGCAAAATAACTGTTGAGCAGATGATCGGTGACCGGATAATTATTGGTCTCCTGGTAGGTGTGGGTGGCAGTGATGAGGCAGTAGCCCTGCGGGCAGGGATCGTAGTCGTTGGTTTTGGCGGTATTGGTGTTGCTCACAATCCAAATGTTCATTCCATCGGTGCCTTTGGGGCCGCCCTTGAGCACGACATTGGTCCAGATGGTCTCTGTGGCCGAGCCATATTTAGTGCCGGTGCTCTTATGGTAGGCGTAGTTCGGGAACTGCTCCTGCTCTGCCAGGGTGCTCTTTACGGCTGTACTCTGGGCAAAGCGGTGGCAGTAGTTGCTGAATCCATACATGACGCCCATCCTGTAGTTGTCCCATGCAGCAGACGAATTCTTAATCTCCTTAATTCGGGGATAAGGGATGTGGTTGCCGTATTGGTAATAAGTTCCTATCGTCTCCAGCCACTGATCCGTGGTCATCCCTGTAATATCGGATTCGGATTTAGGAGCCCACGTGGCACCTACGTTGCGGTCCAGTATTGCCTGGGGCATAGTGGTTTCGTCCATTATGATATTCTCAGGCTTGTCCGTGACCCAGATATGATAGTTCCAAAGCAAGGTCGTGGCAGCCGCTTGAAGGTTCTGGTCTATGGCGATAAGGGCATTACCCTCGCGGTTGCCACCATTGTACAGGAAGCTTACCCGGTGGGTGTTGGCATCATAAGTGATGTTGTTGATGAGCCGTTTGTCCTCGGACCAGACAATGTTGGCTGTCTTGGCAAGGTCGAATGTCGTACCGTCAAGTATGCTTGCCGCCTCAAAACTATAGGCCTGTGCGCTTGAGCCTGCCTCTACCATATAGCAGTTGGACCGTCCGCCAGCGTCAAGGGCGATGGGGCTTGCGGGGAAGCGGGAATCAACGTCAATGGTCTTGACCGTGAGCACGGTATTGCGCTCTACGGTCAGGTTGTTATTGGATATGATTGCAAGGGCGGTACCGTCGCTGAACTCGAGAATAATCTCACCTGCCTCATAAGTTGCGGGCGGTAGGACCACCATCACCGGGGTCGGTGTTGTCGGGTCAAGGGCAAGGTTAAGCCCGTTTACATTGGTGTATCCGAACTGATTGGTGCCACTGGAGCTGACCTGACTTAATATAGGATAAGACAGTACCGGTTTGTCCGCACTCACGTCAATGGTGCCTTTCCCGGTCAGGGCCGGAGAAGTCATGTTGTTGCTTTTGAACGAGAATTTTGTGAGGGTCTTGGAACCGGTGAACTTAAACTGTATATAACCACAGAGGTTGGTGAATTCGACTTCGTCGCCGTTAACCTTACCGAACATCGGGTTGGCTCCGTGGCCTACTATCTGGCCGGATTCGGAAATGGTCTGGGGCACGGGACGCGTCCAAGTGGCCGTGTTGCCACTCACTGTGAGCGCCGCTGAAGGATAAATAACCCATTGGGAACCAGCCGGAATCTCAAAAGTGGCTATTCCCTTGGCGTCAATATTAGTGATGGCGCAGTTCTGTGTGGCTGCGTTGCCGTCCCAGGCAACGACCTTGTCGGCAGCTTGCCACTCGAATTGGTCTGCCCCGTCGGAAAGTGCAGCTTTTGATGAGAGTTCATTGTCGGCAAACACGGCACGTACCTCGATCATTTCGGGGCCTTCAGGGGTTTCTGCGGCGGGCTGCTCTTTTTGGCAGGCGCAGAAAAGTGATGCAAGCAGGATAATGCTGATAAAATAGTTGACTTTCATAATTCTATCCTCCTGACTTTAAAAATCAACCTCATCACCATAGTAAACAATACGTTCAGTTTTGTTGCTTTCGCACAACATCTGAAACAAGTCTATGCAAAGGACCTCTGCAGTGGGCGGGATATATTTTAAAAAATCCATATTCTAATATAAACAAAAGATTAAACAACTACAGATTATTCGGAAGCTATCAGCAAGCGGCAGCGCATATTGTGTGCCTGGGAGCTGAACGGCTGGTTGTCGAAGGCGAACTTCTTCTGGGCTTGGTTCATGTAGTTTCTGCGGAATATGTGGTCCATGTTAGTATTGGTATCGCTATAGTATGACCAGTAAACCACACGGCCCTTGTTGTCGGATACTCCGCCGACCAGTGAGTATCTACCGTTTCCCAGATAACCTGCAGCAGGGAAGTACATGATATGTCCGCTGACATCGGTGTTCCACTTGCCTGCAAAGTAACCGCCCAACAGGTGGTCAGTGACCTCATTGTTCAGGGTCTCCTGATAAGTGTAGGTGGCCGTAATGAAGCAGTAGCCCTGCGGACAGGGATCGTAGTCGCTGGTCTTTTCGGTGGCGGTATTGTTCACGTACCAGATGTTCTCACCTTCTTCCCCGGTAGGACCGCCCTTGAGGACGACATTGGTCCAGACAGTCTCGTTTCCAGCGCCATATTTAACGCCGGTACTCTTGTGGTATACATAGTTCGGGAACTGCTCCTGCTCTGCCAGAGTGTTCTTTGAGGATGAACTGTTAGCGAAGCGGTGGCAGTAGTTGCTGAATCCGTACATGACGGCCATCCTGTAGTTGTCCCATGCAGCCGTGGAATTCATGGGCTCCCTGAGGCGGGGGTAAGGGATATGGTTGCCGTATTGGTAATAGGTTCCGATGGTCTCCAGCCACTGTTCCTGTGTCATGCCGGTAACTTCGGATTCGGACTTGGGAGCCCAGGTGGCGCCTACGTTGCGGTCCAGGATAGGTCCGGGCATGTCAGTCTCGTCCATGAGGATGTTCTCAGGCTGGTCTGTGACCCAGATGTGGTAGTTCCACAGCAGGGTGGCGGCGGTGCCGAGCGTGCCCTGGTCGAGGGAGATGACTGCATTGCCTTCCTCGTTGCCACCGCCGTACTGGAAGGTGACGATGTGGGTGTTGGAGTCATAGGTCATGCTCCTGATGAGGGACTTGGACTCGGACCACAGAAGGCTGGCATCCTTTGCAAGGTCGAAGGTCTCGCCGGAGACGCACTTCATGGCTGTGAAACTATAGTGCTTGGCCTCAGGTCCAGCGATAATCATGTAGCAGTTGGACTGGCCGTTGGCATCCAGAGCCTCGGGAGCTGTAGGGAAGAGGGCGTCGGTGTCGATGGGCTTGATCTTCCGGACCGTGTTGCGCTCCACGGTGATGTCGTTGGTGGAAACCAGGGCGGCGGAAGTGCCGTCGGTGAACTCGAGAACCAGCTCGCTGGCCTCATAGGTTGCCGGGGGCACGGCGACATAGACGCTCACGGGGGTGGAACTAAGGGGGATATCCCTGCCGGAAACGGTCACGTAACCGTGCTTGCCCGCACCGCTGGTGGTCACCTGGCTGAGCACGGGGTACTCCAGCACCATGGTGCCGTTGGATACGACGGGGACAGCCTTGCCGCTGATTGCGGGGGATGTGATGTTGTTGACCTTGAAGTGCAGTTTGTTCAGAGTCTTGGAACCGGTGAGCTGGAACTGGATGTAGCCGCAGAGGTTCCTGAACTTCAGCACGCCGCCTTCAAAGATGGCATACATGGGGTTGGCGCCGTCGCCGATCAGTTCAGTGCCGTCTTCTGACAGTCTCTGGTTGTAGGAACGGTTCCAGGTGAGCTTGTCCTTGTCCACGCCGGACTCTTCAACGGTCATTGCGCGAGAAGGATAGATTACCCACTGGGTGTTGTCGGGGATCACGAAAGTGGCGATGCCGCTTTCGTCGATGCTGGCAATCTCAATGTCAGTGGTGGCAGTAGTTCCGTCCCATGCTGCAATCTTGTCTTCTTCACTCCAGAAGAAATGGGTGGTTCCTTCGGGAAGGATGGTCTTGGTGGGAAGTTCGCCTTCGTCCATAACGGCCTTGACCTCAATCATGCGGGGGCCGGGGGCGGGAACCTCAATGTTTTCTTTGACCTGGCAGGCGGAAAGAACCGCGGTAAGCGCGAACGCTGCAATGAATAAATTCTTTTTCATGATTCTTCCTCCATTTAAAAAACCAAACCATCACTGTCGTCGCCGACAATGTCTTCAAGTTGGCTCTGGCACAGCAGGCCAAGGAGCCCCAACTCCAGGTCGTCAATGGCCGGAGCTGCGTAATTAATAGTTTCGTCTTTCATATAATTATGATTATTTGTTATATCGAATTGCAAAGTACTCGATAGCGCTGGCGTGCGCGCCGTCGCCTGCAGGCTGGTTGATCAGGATGTCGTTGGCGTAATCGGAACCGTTACTGCAGACGTCGCTGGTGGGCCTCAGGCGCACATAGACGTTCTCGTTGCCGAGGATTTCCTGAGGCAGCTCGAAGTCGAGGGTCTTGTAGCCGACGATGGACGAATACAGGGTGTTGGACCATACCGACACATCGGGAACGGTGTAGTCGGCAATGGTGTGCCACTGAGGGTCGTCCTTCGGGTCCATGCTGTCCACGAGCGACCACTCGGCCCTCCAGAAACGGGGTGCGTACCAGTTCTGCTGGGTGTTGAGCACCGAAATCTGCATCGAGATATGGCTGGTGGAGATGCCTTCCGTGGAGAAGTTGATCATCCAGGCATGGGGACGGTTGGTGTCGTAGTCCCACCAGTAGTGGGATGCCCATGCGGTGAAGCAGGCGCCGTAGACGTTACTCTTGCCGTACATCGAACTGCTCTGGTTGTTGATGCCGCCACCGCCCATGGTAGTGCCGACTGCGTCTGCGCTGGCGGCGTTGGGTCCGCACCATTCTATAGTGCCGTCGGGATTGAAGCTGACCAGGTTGAGGAGGGCGGTGTGGTCGGCGTCATAGTGTTCCTTGGCGGGGTCTATGATAATGCCGCAGCCGTTGGTGTTGCCCCAGTTTTGGCCGAACTTGTAGTTGGCGCTGTTGCCCATGGGTCCGAGATATACATATGTGCCGGCGCCCCACATGTGCTGCTTGTAGGTGGCCTGCATATATTCCTTGGCTTCGGATCCGGTGTACTTGCGCTGGTAGGTGTGGGTGAGCCATCCGTTTTCACCGTATGTGGGACGGCAGACTTCTTCTGTCATGTCGGGAAACCAGTAGCGGTATTCGGTCAGCAGGGCGGAGAAACTGTCTTCCACGCTGTCGTTCATCTGTCCCCAGATGTCATCCTTGCACTGGTGGCGTATCTGGTAGCGTCCGATGTTGCCGAGGGTGACGTCGTCATCCATCTCGGCGGGGTCAGCGCCCTCCCTCCACTCGAAACGGGGGTAACGCTCGTGGACAATCACGCCGCTGATTTTGCCTGAACCGTACGGTAGTCGTGTGCCGTCGTTACGGTATTCGCAGACGGTGTTGGTGTACATGTAGATGTGGTTGGCGTTGATGTCGCGCACCATCAGGGGGTACTTCGACAGGCGGTGGGCGCCGGTGCCGATGGCGTAGCCTTCGTTGACCGGGACGATGGAGCCCTTTCGCATCGGGAACTCGACGTCCTTGAGTGTCACGTAGGTGTAGAGGTCGCTGTCGGTCAGTTCGGAGATGTACTTCTCTTTTTTTGGCAGGGAAGACTTGTCGCCGGCCACCTGGGACACTACCATGTTCTTGGTTACATTCTTGATGGATACGCGCTCTGGCTCGTCGCTGAGCACAGCAGTGGCACCGTAGAGAAGTATCTGCACACGGTCGAACTGGTTGAAGACGTTGTCGGTGGCGTCTGCAAGAATGACCATCACTCCTCGGTTGCCATCCGGAGCCTCTATGTACACGGTGCGCTGGCTGCCTGTGTAGTCTATGCTGGAAGTGGTGATCTGCTCGTTTTCGCCGGAGTTACCGGAAGCGGGATTGCTGACCACGATGCCGTCCAGGATGATGTACTCATCGATGGGCTTGCCGGTAGCATAGGTGCTGGTGATAGCGTCAAAAGAAGCCGGTATGCCGATTCCTTCCTTGGCGTTGCGCTGCACAAGATTGAGCAGCACGCTGACCTCGTCGCCCCACCCGTCGGTGTAGGATATGTTCACAATGGCGGTGCGCGGCACCACTTCGTCGGAGTTGGCCTCTGAAGAAATTGTCAGGGCGTGGGTGCCGTCGGCTAGCGGCGTATCGTCGATAGTCACGCCGGAAACCCATCCGGAGGGCGCTCCTTCAGGATATTCGACATCAACCTTCATGTAGGAGAACGGCACGTTCGTGGACACGTATTCGGTCACGGTTCCGCCGGCTCCAGGAAGCACTATGGATGTGTTTTCCTTTGTCAGGGTAGCCTCGATAGAACCTTTCTGCTTGATGTTCAGGGTATCACGGCGGGAGTCCACGTCGCTGCAGAGCACTATCTGGCTCATGCGCTTGAACTCTTCGTTCATCGTGGCCGTGACCTTCAGGGAATCATCGCCGTTGCCGGCCGTTGCCCCGAGCGTAAGCCAGGGAGCGTCATCAAGGGAGATGACGCTGTACGGACCGTTAGACAGGATTGCGATCTTGATGCTGCCGCCGTCCTCGTCTATGACATACTCTTTCTGCGTCGCGCCCAGTTCCACCAGGGAAACGGGTGTCGCATCGTCGTAGTTGCAAGCGGCTGCTAATGCCAGCGCTGGCAGCAGTACGAAACTCTTAAGTATAATGTTCTTCATTTTCATGGCTAATTGTATCGAACGGTTATGGTCCCTATGCGGATGCCGGTGGCCTTGTCGGTCAGGGTGCCCTGCTCGATGCCGAGGTTGGTGAGATAGGTTGACGCACTGGTTGCAGGAGCCTTGTCTGTGACCTTGTCGGCAACCTGCAGGCGCAGGATTACTTTATCCTTGCCGAAGCACTCGGCTGGCAATTTGCGCAGGTGGTCCTTGAAGCCCGGACAAGCGTCCTGGCCTGTTCCGCTCCACCAGACTATCGAACGGTTCTTTATCATGTCCGCTCCGGGCACAGCCTTGAAACTTGAGCCGCCGTCGATGGAATACAGCAGGTTCCAGTGGGCGGGGGAGTCGAGCGTGGTGTTGTTCATCTGTCCGTGGTTCCAGACTATGCCGAACACGAGGTTCGAGCCGCTGATTCCTGCGGTGGAGAAGCTGATGTCGAAATATTCGCCCTGGTCGGTGCTGAAGTTCCACCACTTGCGGGTGGCGATTATGGCGCCGGCGGTCACGAGGCCGGCCTGGCCTTTCTTGTCGTATTCGTGGCTCATCATGCTGTTGAAGTCGGCATTCGCCGCGATGGTGGCGTCGTAGAGGTTGAGGGTGCCGGAACCGATTTCAGGCGTCACGTCGGCCACATTGTCATTCCAGTTCCACTCTACGAGGGTGTTTGAGAACGCGGGCTTTTCCATCTGGATGTCGGTCTTGGCCATGGGACGTATCTTGTAGCGTCCAAGTTCGCCGTAGCGCACCAGCTCCTCGGTTGTGATGATGCCGCGATAGGTACCGGAGCCCTGGGCCACGACCTCGTTGCCGTTGCCGTAGGTGGTGCCGTTGCGTCTCCAAGGAACCATGGAGTTGGTGAGCATGTAGATCACGTTGCCGGAAGTGTCGCTCATCAGCAGGGGCGCGGTGTCCCAGCGGGGGGCCGTTCCTGTGCCTGAATAGGGATTAACGACATTGTCCTTCAGGGAATAACCATCGGTGCAATTGGTGTAGGAGCCGTCCTTGCACATGATTTCTACGTTCTGGAGCGAAACCAGCGTGAAGATGTCGCTGTCGGTAAGTTCCGCAATGGTTCTCTTCTTGGCTGGCACTACGAACTCGTCTGGACCGGCGATTGTCTCTATTATGCTGGCCGCGGTCAGTCCGTCAAGCGTGAAGCACAGGGGATCGTCCTGACGCTGGAGCGTGAGCCCGTTGATGCTCACACGCACGCGGGCCCAGCGCTCAGTCACGTTTTCGTCCCGGGAGACGAAGCGCAGGCGGAAGCCGTACTGGCCGTCGACGCTCTCGATGTAGGCGACTCTGTAACTCTCTTCAAAGTCGAAATTGAACTGGGCAATCTGCGGGTTCTGGCACACGTTGGCGCTTTCCGGGTCGCTGACGATGTAGCCTTCGATGTACTTGTCTTCCTCAAGCAGTCCCGGAGTCATCGAACGGACGTCCTGGAAAGAGGCGCCGCCCGGATAGGAGAGCTGGGTGATCTTGTAGTTGGCGGTCAGTGTAGTGCCTGCTCCGTCGTTGAATGTCACTTTCACAGTGCCCGTCCTGGGCCTGCCGGTGTCGTTCTTGGTGACAGCGAAAGCCAGCCCGTATGCCGTCAGCGACACCGAGGAAATCCAGTCCTCGCTGCATTCGCATGAGATGAACTGGCTGTAGGGGAAGACGTTGTTCTGCGTAGCGGGAATGGTGTAGGAGGCGGGAAATCCGCTGTACTCACCGGAGGTCTCGGCAAGGACGAGCGCCGGGGAGTCGAGGCCCTGGGTGACGGTCTGGCTGGCGGTGTAGACTGCCCCATCTGCTGCGTTGACCACGAGGGAGAGCACGGCGTAGCGGGGCTCTCCGGTAGTGTTCTCAGCCACGTCGTAGGCAAGGTTGAGACCACCTTCGGACTCAAGTCTCAGGTCGCTGATCCAGGGAGTGACCTTCAGCGTGTCCGGGATGTCCTGCCCGACAGTGACGACGCCCTGGGAGAGTCCGTAGGAGTCGAAGAACTCGACACTGGGCACAATCATATCGGTGCTGTAGATTAACGAAGTGCTTATGGGCGATTTGACGCTGTAGCCGTTCTTCAGGAGGGCCATAGACTGGCTCTTGAATGCGAGGGACACGTTGTCGCCCGCGAGGGTGCCTTTCTGAACAAGCACTATGGTGTCGCGGAGGTCGCCTTTGGTGAGAATGAGGTCGATACTGCGGGTCACGCCGTAGTTGGCGGCGTAGGAGAACTCGATGTCGCTGTTGCCTGTGCCACCGAGTTTATTCAGCGAGCCCCAGCCGATTACCCTTCCGAAGCGTGCGGTCCAGTCTCCGTCGGCATATATGAGTATATGTGTGGAACCGGATGTACTGGACAGCGTCAGTTTATGTGAGTTGACTGCAAGGGGAAGGTCCATCTCGAAGGGTTTGTCGCAGGATAGGACGGCGGCCGCTGCGAGGAAAAGACCTGTAAATATCCGGAATATGTGTTTCAATGCTTTCATGATACCGTGGGATTATAGTCCGTATTTTTCATATTCCTTATTGTCCAGGGCATATTTGGACTTGATGACCTCCTGCTCCGGAATCGGGTAGTAGCGATGGCAGGGCTTGATGTAGTTGAGCAGTTGCTCGTAGTTGGTGTTGGCGAGGGTCTCTTCGTACCAGATGCCCCAGCGCACAAGGTCGAATTTGCGCTGGAACTCCCCGAAGAGCTCGCGGGCGCGTTCGTTGCGGATTTCTGTCTGCAGACGCACGTGGGTGCGGTAGATGTACTCTGAAAGTCCTGCGCGGACGCGGGTCTTGTTGAGGTATTCGACCGCCTTCTCGTCCTGGTTCAGCTCATTGTAGCACTCGGCCATCATCAGGATGGCGTCGGCGTAGCGGAACACCTTGTAGTTGTTGCCGTCGTTGGTCTGGTACATGCCGGGGCACCAGAACTTCGGACCGCACCAGGGACGTGTGTTGACGCTCTTGAAGTCGTGGCCGTCGTAGCTCCAGGCCATGTTGTAGTTCTTGCGAATATCCTTGCTCATCTTGGACTGCAGACCCTGGCAGAATATCACGTTCGGCCTCATGGGCGACCATGCGGTGGCTTGGCTGCCGAGCTCGGTGATCTGGATTCCGTCGTAATAGTCTCCGGAGGTGCGGGGATAAGGCATGCAGATAGCAGCGACGTTGGATGTATAGACGGTTCCGCCTTGAGTGTAAGTGTGCTGGATTTCAAGAATGGATTCCGGCGTGTTCTTGTTGCGGAACATTACGTTCTCTGCGTAGTCGTACTGCGAGAAGTCACCGTAGATAGTCTCCAGATGCCCGAGGGCTTCGAGTGCCGTGTTCCAATCCTGGTTCCACATGGCCATTTTGGCGATGAGCATGTATGCCGTGGAAGCGCCGAGGCGGTCTTCCTCGTTGTCGGAAGTGCGGGTCTGGGGCGCGAGAGGGGCGATTTCTTGAAGGTCCTTGATACATTCGTTGCGCGTGTCGGTCGCGCTCATGCGCGGCAGGACGGCAATGCGGTCTAGGACTCCAAGGTCTTCCACGTCGTCGAAATAGAAGGGCACGTCGCCGAAGAAGCAGGTCAGCGTGTAATAATAGAATGCACGCAGCGTCTTTGCTTCGCAAAGCAGTTTGATGCGGTCGGCGTTCTGTTCATCTATCTCCTTTGTCTCCTTGTTGAGGAAGGCGCGGGATCTCTCTATGCCTGCGATTGCGAAATTGCAGCGCTGAACGCCGGTGTAGCACTGTGTCCAGACAGTCTGGCCGTGGCGTGGAGTCGCCGGGGAGATGTCCAAGCGGGCGTCCAGCGTGCCGGATGCGCAGTAAGCGAGGTCCGTGCAGCACTCGGTTGCGAGCATATAGGTGTAGTTGTAGAAATTCTTCATCGGAATGTAGCAGCCGTTGACCACGGATTCGCACTCAGCCTTGGAACGGAAGTAATTGTCCGGAGTTGAGATGGGCGACAGGTCTTCCTGGAGCGAGCATGCTTGGAAAAGGGCTGCAGCGGCAATGGCCGCGGTGATAAAGTATCTTGTTTTCATGGTCCTTCTGTTTTAATATCTTACCTGGACACTGAAAGTGATGGTGCGGGACTTAGGATATGCACCCAGGTCCACACGGCGTAGAGTAGAAGACGTGCCCTCCGAGGACACATCGGGGTCGAATCCGTTGTAGTTCTTCCAGAGGAAGAGGTTCTCGCCGATAACGCTGAAGGTCATGTCCCTCAGGAAGTTTCCGCGCTTGAACGGCAGTGTGTAGGAGAGGGAGACGTTCTTCAGGCGTAGGAAGGACGCGTCGTGGATCATGAAGTCGCTCGGCAAGGCGGCATCGGTCTTGGCGGCTGCCCTGGGGATGTCCGACAGGGGGTTGCGCTCAGGATGCCATGCGTTAAGCATGTAGCGGTACTGGTTGCCGAAGATGGAACCTGCCATGTAGAATTCGGAGTAGTTGTAGATCTTGCCTCCGAGTGAGTAGGCGAGGAACACGCCCAGGCGCAGGTTCTTGTAGTGGAAGGTATTCTGGAGACCGCCGTAGAGGTACGGGTCGGCGTTGCCCATGTACACGAGGTCGTCTTGCGAGAGGATGCCGTCGTGGTTGATGTCGTAGTAGCGGGGGCCGCCGTCCGTGTTGGTGAGGGAGGCGTAGGCGTGGGTGGTCTTGTTGCGCTCACGCTCTTCGGCACTCTTCCATGTGCCGCCGTACTTGAAGCCCCATAGGGAGTTCAGCGGATAACCGGCCACGTAACCGTACATCATGTACTTGTTGTTGCCGGGGCTGTCGTAGGCCGACACGAACTCTTCGCCGCCGATATCGTCCACCATCTGTGAGTTGTGGGAGATGGTGAAGGAGGTCGTCCAGCTGAAGTCCTTCTTGACTATGTTGCGTGTCTCGACGGACAGCTCGATACCGCGGTTGGAGGTCTTTCCGATATTGATGAACTTGCTGGAATAGCCAACCTGGGTGGGCGTGGGCACGTTCAGAAGCAGGTCGGAAGTGCGGGAGTCATAAAGCTCCAGGGTCACGGACAGGCGCTCATTGAATGCCGAGAAGTCGAGACCTAGGTTGTAGGCCGCTGTCTTTTCCCATTTAAGTTCGGGAGAATCCAGCCTGCTGCGGTAGGCGGCCGCCGGCTGCTTGCCATCGAACAGGTAGCCGCCGGTGGTTGTGCTGATCGCAGCATGCGACCGGTAGGCGCTGATGGCGTCGTTGCCGGAAAGGCCGGCGCTGGCACGGAGCGAAAGTTCGTCAATCCAACTGACGTTCTTCATCCAGGGCTCGTTGGCGATGTTCCACTTTAAGGCTCCTGAGGGGAAGAATGCGTATTTGTGATTCTCGGCGAAGTTGGAGGCACCGTCGCGGCGTATCGTACCGGTAATGTAGAAGCGGGAATCGAAGTTCCAGTTGGCGCGGGCGAACACGGAGAACTTGCGGGTTTCGGATGCTGAAGTGCCGGCGCTGTAGGTCTCCTTATCCTGGACGGCGTTCATGTTGTTCCACATGACTTCATCGTCCATGTAGCCGCTGCCGCTGAGGGTGAAGTTGTTGGCGCCGAACTTGTAGGCGGAAAGGCCCGCCATGACGTCCAGATTGTGCTTCCCGAACTTCATCTTGTAGGTGGCCGTGTTCTCGGACGAAAGCGAATGCTCGTCATATTCCGCCCTGTAGGCGTCGCCGCCCTGGTCTTCGCCCTTGGTCGGAAGGGTGCCTGGATAGTAGCGGTAGGTGTGGCGCTGGTAGAAATAGTAGGAGAACACGCTGCGGATCTCCAGGTCCTTCACCGGGGTCACGACCGCGGAGAAGTTGTTGGTCATGGAGTGGCGCTCGAGATAGTGGGTGTTCATGTCGATGAGCGAGCGCGGCGTGTTAATCCAAGCGCCGGAGTAGTAGTAGTCGTTGAAGGTGTCCTCCGGCTTCATGTTGGGATTCAGGTACATGGCGCCCTGGTACCAGGAGGTGCCGCCGAGGGTTGCCTTGTTCTCGTCGTTTTGGCGCCAGGTATATGAGCCGTTGTAGCCGACCTTGAGCCACTTGAATATCCTGCGGTCCAGGTTGATACGGCCGGTCATACGCTTCTGGCCACTGCCCTGGATGATACCCTGGGTGTCGTTGTAGGAGAAGGAGGCGTAGTAGTTGTGCTTGTTCTCTGAGCCGTTGAGGGTCAGCGCGTAGTTCTGCGTGATGGCCGTGCGGGTGATTTCTTCAATCCAGTCTGTGCTTTCCGTCACGTGGTAAGGGTCGTGGTAGACAAGCTCGGAGAGGGGAGTGTCGAGGCCCATGCCGGTGTGGTTGGCATCAGCACCGAAGGAGGCCACTTCGTTGCGGTACATCTGGAACTCGGATGCGTTCATGATGTCCAGCTTGCGGGGCAATTGGGCAAAACCGACGTCGGCCTTGAAGGTGATGCCGGTCTGGCCCTTGCGGCCCGTGCCTTTCTTCGTGGTGATGATGATGACGCCGTTGGCTCCGCGGCTTCCGTAGATTGCCGTAGAGGATGCGTCCTTCAGCACGGAGATGCTGGCTATATCGTCGGAGTTGATGTCGTTGAGGTCGTGGATGGCGTCGATTATGCCGTCAACCACGAAGAGGGGCTCGTTGGACGCCGTTATGGAACGGGTGCCGCGGATACGAATCGTGGTGGTGGAGCCAGGGGCGCCGTCGGTGGACATGAAGTCGGCGCCGGCGATGCGGCCCTGAAGGGCATTGTCGACAGAGAGCACCGGAGCGCTCTGGATGTCCTGCATCTTGACGTTGGTCACGGAGCCGGTGAGGTCCTGTTTCTTGACGGAACCGTAGCCAATCATGACGACCTCTTCCAGCATGTTGCTGTCTTCCTCGAGGGTGAAGTCATAGACGGTGCGTTCGCCGGTTATTTTGGCCGTGGCAGTCTTGAAGCCCATGAAGAGCACCTCTATGGTGTCGCCCTTGCTGACCTTGAGGGTGTATTTTCCGTTTATGTCTGCTGCGGTGCCTTTGGTTGTGTTCTGGATGCGTACGGTTGCGCTGGGAAGGGGCGCGCCTTGGGCGTCGACAATCTTTCCGGAGATGGTCATCTGCTTGTCCTGGGCGATGAGCGCGAAGGAGCACAGCAGTGCGACGGCCATCAGTATTATGTGCAGTTTCTTACTCATAGTCGTGGCAGATTAATCTTTTGGCATGCCCGTGAAGGGGCCGAGTATATTATCCTTCCCGCTGCCGCCGTTGATTGTCCAAAGGTCTTCGTCGCCGTCTTTCGCTATAATCCTGCGGATATAGAAGTTGTCTACGAAAATCCTGTTGGGGGTGCCTCCCTCGGACTCCGGATAGCCGGCCGTAATACGGATGCGGGTGTTGCCGGTAAAGGGGTTGCGGTCTGAGGAAAGTATGCCCACGAGGAATTCGGAACCGTTCCAGAAGTTGCTGGGGAATTCGGCAGACTTGACGTCGGCATAGGGGGCCTCCAGTTCCAAGCTGGTGGAGCCGTTGTCGCGGAACACGCCGCCGCCGATGATTTCAACGGTGAGCTTGTTGGCATCGTGGTTGCCTTCCAGGTCGGTGTAGGCGATGGCGCGGAACGACACGACGGCCAGCGAATCGTTGCGTATACCTTCATAGAAAGGCGAACATATGCTGCCTCCGCGGCCTTTATCGTTGCCGAGCATGAGGAAACCGTTCTTTCCGTAGACGGCGGCATCGTCGGCCGTGACCCAGCCGCGGTTTTTGTCGTTGTTGATCCACTGGGCATAGACGGTGCCGTCCAGCTTGCGTGGATCGTTCGTGCCGTACTTGCTCCAGGAGAAGTCGCTGGCAACCGGAGCGACGAGGCCCTGGTTGACGGTGACGAAAGTGCCCAGCTGCAGGCTGGGGGCCGTGAGCAGAAGCGTGCCGGTGCGGCGTGTGTAATAAGCTATGGTGGAGCGGGGACCGAAGGCGAGGGTGACTTCATAGAGGTCATCGCCTTTCTTTTCCACGCTCTGCACGGATGCCCATGGTGTTTTTAGGTCATCCTGCCAGGACGCAGTGAATTCCACGTTGGCGCGGACCGTGAATGTGGCTGTTCCACCCTTCACGGGCACGCTGACAACCTTGGCCGGTTCTTCGTCGTCTGCGTTCCTGTAAAAATCGATGTACTCTTTGCGGAACACCTCGCCGCTTTCTTTCCTGCAGGAACAGAGAAGGGCGAGGGCCATGGCCGAGAGTGCACCGATGATTGTGGCTTTTGACATAATTATGGTTATTTGGTTAGATCGAAATCAATGAGTATGGGCCTGTGGTCGGAGGGGTCGTAAAATGAAGGCACGTAGGTGCTCGGAAGGGGATCCACCCATTTGTCTCCGATAATCAGCGCGTTGACTACCTGTTTCATAAGGGGCTCTGACACGTACACGTAGTCTATCCTTGCGGAGCCGCCTGTTGAGGACAGGTAGTTGGCAGGTGCCGGATAGAATTCATATATGACGTCCCTGAGGGCGGTCTTGTTCAGCACCACGTCCTGGGTAAGCAGGCGGGTGTCGTCGTCGGGGTAGCCCAGGTACCAGTTGTCGAGTCGGGAACGGGAGTTGAGGTCGCCCAGGAGTATCCAGTCGGTGACTCCGGAAAACGCCGCAGCGTTGATGGTGCGGGAGATTATGTATTCCATCTCGAACTGGCGGTAGTAGTCGCCTTCATGGGCTTCGGAGCTCTTGTCGCGCTGGGACGTGGCCACGTTGAATCCGTAGGAATGGGGGTACATATGGCAGGTCACGAAGTGCAGCATCCTGCCGTTCACGTTGATCTGTTGCACTGCGGCGCCGTGGGCGATGGGCTTTTCGGAGGTGGAAGACGTGTTGGTGATTTTCAGAAGCGTGGTGATGGGGTACTTGGAGGTGATTTCCTGGGGATAATTGTCCCTGTGGCCGCCCAGGGCCGAGTAATTGTGGCCGTAGCGTGCGGCCAGGGAGGCCCAGTTGCCCGGCAGGTAGCGGAGCGACGAGGACTGGCTGGTGTTCGTGTGGTCCTTGTAGATCGAAGCCGCTTCGCACCAAACGCAGATGTCGGGATCGTATTTCTTCACGAAGGCCACGAAGTTGTCGTAGTTGTTGTGCTGGTCGGCCCACATGCCGTTCTGGATGTTCCAGTAGAGTAGCCTCAGGTTGCCTTTCCTGGAAATTTCCGAGGTTCGGCGCACCGTGATGTCGTCCAGGTAGAATCCGTGGATGGTGGCTGAGGAGGGATTGGCACCGGCGAAGTACAGGAAGGTGCCGTCGGTGGCGTTGGTGGCGGTCAGGGTGGCGGTGTGCCATGCCTTGGGTTCCAAAGCCGAAGCGGGGATGCTGACCGTTTTCCTGTCAATCGGGGCCTTGGAGGCGCTGGCTTCGAAGTTGGGAGTGAGTCCTGTGTCTTTGCCGTCCACCTTCAGTGAGCTTATATGGCCTGCATTCACCAGTTGGAAGAGGAGGTCGTCGCCAGCACCGTCCTGGAAGCAGAACTTGAATTCAATGGAAATGTCGGCAAGACCGTTGATGTTGGAAATGGGGGGCGTCTGCATTATGCCGCGGGACTTGTTGCCCTCGCCGGAGCCCACTGAGAGGACGCCCTGGTATTCCTGGCAGCGGAACAGATAGCGCCAGTCGCTGAATGCGCGGCTTGCAATGTAGGAATCCGACACCACGTGGGACTTCGCCACGCCTTTGCCGGATACTTCCGACCATGTGTTGGACTGGATGTAGCCCGTGCCGGGATTGGTGCAGGCCACCGGAGTGAAGGCGTCGTCATAGCCGTTGCGTTGCGTGCCGTCGGAGATTCCTATTTTTGCGCCGTCGGGTGCGTAGGCTTTGGTCTTCTCGCCGCCCATTATGTTGCCGCCCCAGACGCAATTGTCGAAACCCTCGTACCAGATGAGGTCGGCGTCGGGAGTGAAGTCAATAGTCTGGGTAGTTACCGAACCTGCCGTCAGTTGGCCGGGGGTTAGGGTTTTGCGGACCATGCGGTGGTCGGAGCTGCAGACGGTGACTTCAATGCCGCTGCGCAGGGCTGTCGGGGCAAGGACCACAGCCACACTTGTGCCTTCAGGGGTCAGGGGCACGAACTTGCCGTTCTCGGTGCAGTTGACCACAGCGAAATCGACGCCCTCGGTCATTTGAAGGCTGCCTTTGGATGGGGAATATGTAGCCTTGCCGGCGATGATTTCACCTGCCGGGGACTGGACTTTCACGGAACTCAGGTTGCCGCTGCCCTTGATGCGGAGGTCCAGCAAGGCCACGGCGTCCTTGAATTTCAGCACGTTGCCGTTTTCCTTGTAGTAGCTGGCGTAGCGAGGGTAGTCCTTGAAAGATGACTTTGTGCCGGACCAGAACTGGGAGAAGGGGACCGCGAGGTCCTTGTATGCGGAACTGCCGTGCCATTTCCCGGAATAGCGGGTTATCAGCACAGCGTTGTAGACTTCATTGTCAACGGCCTCTACATCGGCGTACCAGTCGTCGCCGGAATCATTCTGTAGTATGTAGTCATTGCCGTTCACGCTGAGCTTGCAGCCGGTGAAGTCGTCTGTCGGAGTGCCGAGGGCGGCACGTACGGAGTTCGTGGCTTCGTATTCGACATAGAAACGGACTTTCCCGTCGACGACGCTTATGGGCTCTCCTTTACCGGACGGCTCGCCGTGATTGGGCTTGTCATCCGTGGGAGTCTTCCCGCAGGTAAGCGACAGCGCAATCATCGAAATTACAAAAAGCAGTTGTTTCATTCTCAGTCTTCGGTCATTAAATTGGTTAAATAATAATCGTTATTAGCAAACAAATATATTAAAAAATACTAATGGAAGATACGATTAGGAATGAAAAAAAAACTTTATTTTTGCGGTATGAGACTATTCACCCTGACTTCCGACCTGCACGGCGAACTCGCCAAGAATGCCCATAACGAGCAGTTTATCAAGGATATAGAGGCTGCTGTGGGGCAGACCTTCGATTATCGCGAAACCGACTATTCCGACTATGGGGCCGTCGGCGATATCATCTATGTGCGTACCGGAGGCACGGAGGCCATTTTCAAGGAGGTCTTTGCCGGCCACGAAGGCGCCCGCGTGCGGCTCCTGACCAGCGGGCAGAGCAATTCCCTGGCGGCTTCGATGGAAATCCTCGCATGGCTGCGCGCGCAGGGCATGGACGGGGAAATCATCCACGGTTCCATAGAGCATATCGCTTCGGAACTGAACCGCTATTATCCCAGGCGCTCCCGCGTGGTCTCGCCGCTGATCCAGCCGTTTGCCGACCTTGGTATCCTGGACGGAAAGCGCTACGGCGTGGTGGGCCGGCCTTCCGACTGGCTTATCAGCAGCGCCGTGGATTATGAGCAGGTGCGCGACATGCTCGGGGCGGAAATCGTGGATATCCCGATTGAAAAGCTGGTGGACATGGTGCGTGCCGGCGTCGGCTCCGACGACTCGGTCATCCCTCTCAAGCCGATGAATGAACCGAAATTCGGAAAGCCTATTTCGGAGGCTGATTTCAGCGGGGCACAGGCTATTTATCGCGCTCTGCGCCAGATAATTGCGGACTACAATCTGGACGGTCTGACACTGCGCTGCTTCGACTTGCTGACCGCCCTTGGCAACACCGGTTGCCTCGCCCTCTCCATGCTGAACGCCGAGGGATTCGTGGCTGCCTGCGAAGGCGACATCCCTGCCATGCTTTCGATGGCAGTGCTGCACCAGCGCTATGGAAAAACCGGCTTCCAGGTGAATCTGTCCCGTATTTCCGGCGGCAGTTTCCTGTTTGCGCACTGCACCGTGCCGCTGAACATGGTCTCGGACTACTGCTACGACACCCATTTCGAGTCGGGCATGGGTGTGGCCATCCACGGCGAACTTCCCACCGGAAAGGCAAGAATCTACAAGATAAGCGCCGATATGCTTAGCTGCATCGACGAAGAAGTGGAACTGTATGCCAACAGTTATGAAGGGAATCTGTGCCGCACGCAGGTGCTGGTGAGCCCGTCAAGCCATCCGGCATCCGACCTGAAGCGCTATTTCCTGCGCACGCCCCTGGGCAACCACCACATTCTGGTCATTTAAACAGCGCCTTGACGAGCTCCGGTACGTCGGCCACCTTGACCACCCGTATTCCGGCGGGTGTCTTGCCGTCTATGCTGCTGTAGGAACTGATGAATATCTTCTTGAAACCCAGGCGGGCGGCTTCGCTGATGCGCCGGTCGGTCTGGGCGACGGGGCGGATTTCTCCGCTCAGGCCAACTTCGCCGGCAAAGCAGCAGTCGAGCGACAGGGGATAATCGAAGTTGGACGAGAGCACGGCGCAGATGACAGCGAGGTCGCAGGCGGGGTCGCTGACCTTGAGGCCGCCGGCCATGTTGAGGAACACATCCTTGGCGCTGAGGTGGAAGCCGGCGCGCTTTTCCAGCACGGCGAGGAGCATGTTGAGGCGGCGGGTGTCGAAGCCGGTGGCGGAGCGCTGCGCCGTGCCGTATGCGGCGGAAGAGACCAGGGCCTGCACTTCGAACAGCAGGGGGCGCGTGCCGTCCAGCATGGCGGTGATGGCGGTGCCGCTGAGGCCCTCCTCGTGCATCGGGATCAGCATTTCCGAAGGATTCGGCACCTCGCGCAGGCCGCTGCCTGTCATTTCGAAGACCGCCAGCTCCGAAGTGCTGCCGAAGCGGTTCTTGATGCTGCGAAGGATGCGGTAGGAGCCTTTGTTGTCGCCTTCGAACTGCAGGACCACGTCCACGATGTGCTCCAGGACCTTTGGGCCGGCGATGTAGCCGTCTTTTGTGATGTGGCCAATAAGGATCACCGGCACGCCGCTGTCTTTTGCGAAACGCAGCAGCATGGCGGCCACTTCCTTGATCTGGCTCACGGAACCGGGCGTGCTCTCGAGGGCGTCGGTGTACATGGTCTGCACTGAGTCCACGATCATGAGGTCCGGCTGCAGGGAGCGGGCCTGCTCGATCACGGCTTCGATCTGCGTCTCGCAGAAGATGAGGCAGTCGTCGGGAATTCCCGCCGGGGCAAGGCGCAACGCCCTCATTTTCACCTGTTTCTCGCTTTCCTCGCCAGTCACGTAAAGGGTTTTCAGCGACGGGCAGCCGAGGGGAATCTGCAGGCTGAGGGTGGACTTTCCTATGCCGGGCTCGCCGCCTATGAGAATGAGCGAGCCGCCCACTATACCGCCGCCCAGCAGCCTGTCGAGTTCGGCTATCCCGAGGGCCTTGCGGGCTTCGGCCGAGAAATCCACGTCGCTGAGTCTGCGGGGCTTGCGGGCTTCGGAACTGCTCCTTGCGGAGCCGCCGGCGGCCTTTTTTGCTTCGGCCGGGGCTTCCACCATCGTGTTCCACTCGCCGCAGGCGGGGCAGCGCCCCATCCATTTCGGGCTCTCGTTGCCGCAGCTGGTGCAGTACCAGACGCTCTTACTTTTGCTTGCCATCTTGCTTGAAATAGTAGGGATCGTCCTTGAGGAACTTGACTCCGTTGTTCTCGTGGCCCAGGATGCGCACGGCGCCGATAGGCTTGCGTCCATACACATCGAGGGTCTCTATCTTGACCTTCTTGGAAGAATGGACTATCGTGTCGTCTCCTGCATATAGGGCTACGTGCGTGACCCTGAAGGGTTTGGCGCTGCCGAAGAACAGCAGGTCGCCGGGCTGCCACTTCTCGTTCAGCACGTCTTTGCCGCACTTTATTTGCTGGCTGGCGTTGCGCGGAAGGATGAGGCCGTTCATGTAGTAGCAGAACTTCACCAGGCCGCTGCAGTCGAAGTGCTTGATGGAGTTGCCGCCCCACATGTAGGGGGTGCCGGCGAAGCTGCGGGCGAGCCTGAGGATGTCTTCGGCATTGGGCTTCAGGGCCTCGGTGCGAGCCGCAAAGTCGGCTATGTCCGCAGTCGGCACCCAGCCGAAGCGTCCGTCGGGGAGCTGTACCTTTGTCCAGCGGCCGCAGGGGCAGGTCTCTCCGGTCTGGCGCACAAGGTTGCCCATAGTGAAGTCGCAGATGGGGTCGCTGTCTTTGCCGGGCTTTTCCCGCACGCGGGAGTACTCTGCGGTGCATATCCATTTGGGCGCTGCGAGCCAGGCGTCCTTTTCTTCGTCAGTGAGTTCGTGGATCGCGAGGTCGGTGACCCAGCCGGTGTAGTCTTCCGCGCGGACCTTGACCCAGTAGCGGTCGGTCTCTCCGAGGGTCTCCACGAGGGCCCCCATGAGCATCTGGTTGTCCAGGGGCGCCTCATAATCTGGCTGCGCCCTCATGAAACTGGACGACAGCGTCACCACCGCCCAGCCGAGTAGGGAAATAAGAGTCATAATAATCTTTTACTTAGGGACCGTGAACAGGGATGCGGGGAGGGATGATTTCTGCTCCAGGCTAACGAGAGTGGTGGTGGAGCGGGGATTGTCCACGGTGTACTTGATAGGTATGCCTTTCCAGACCCAGGAGGTGACGGTGGCGGTGTGGAGGATCTGCTTGACGTGCTCCTCCCATTTGGTGCACATTCGGCTGCCCACCTTTTCTTCGCCTATCACCTTGGCTTTGCGGGATTTGGCCACTTTTTCAGACATGTCGAGATAGTTGACGTCGACCCTGGGATTCGCCTTGGCGCTCTTGCCGCTCCGGTCCAGCATGTAGGACTTGCCGTCCGGAAGGGAAATCGTCACCCACTTGGCCTCGCCCATTCCGCTGCCCATATCCATCGTGACTTCACTCCTCTCCTTGGCGCCGTAGTCGTCGAACCAGAGTGTGGTGTAGGATTTCTGCCCGCCCGAATTCTCGGTCACGGTCTTGACTATTGCGCATTTGATGCCGTACTTATGCGGAGTCTGGGCAATTGCAGCCGTGGCGGCGAGCACGCAGAGGAGAATGGAAAAAGACTTTTTCATTGTCGGACAAGTTTTATGCAACAAGCAAATATAATGATTATTTCTGTTTAATACAGAACCCC
This sequence comes from uncultured Bacteroidia bacterium, assembly GCA_902782225.1. Classification (GTDB taxonomy): domain Bacteria; phylum Bacteroidota; class Bacteroidia; order Bacteroidales; family UBA932; genus Cryptobacteroides. The sequence continues at coordinate 51,462 of CACZMF010000002.1, forward strand.
CTACTTGTTTTGCTGCTGCTTGTTGGCGTCAAAAGCCGATTTTTTCCACTCGGCGGGAGTCATTCCGGCCTGGGCGCGGAAGCAGCGGAAGAAGGTTTTTTCGTTGTTGAACCCAGACTCTTCCCAGACCTCCACGGAAGGCATTTCAGGGTTTTTGCGCATGAGCTCCTGCGCGTATTCAACCCTGTAGCGGGCAATCAGTTCCGGGAATGAAAGGCCCAGCTGCCCGTTGATGCAGGCCGAGATATAGGTGGCGTTGGTGCCCAGTTCTCGGGCGATATCGGAAATTTTCAGGTCTTTTACCAGGTAGAGCTTCCTGCCTTCGATCAGGGATGTGATGCGGGTGAGGAGGTCGTTCTTCCCGGGGATGTCCTCCACGGGCGGTTGCGGGGCTGCGGGACTGCGGAGAATGCGGAATATGCCCCAGCAGCCGAAGGCGCAGGCAGGCAGGATGACGAGCAGTATCCACCATGGGAAGGAGCCTTTCGCCGGCGCCGTGGTGTGAAACATCCAGACTTCTCCGCTAGCTTCGAAGTTATTTTCTTTTACCTTGTCGAAAGACACGCCTCCCGCCAGCACGATACGCCCCCCGTCAAGCAGCCTGGCCGCGCTGTTGAAGAAAGATCCGCCGCCGGGTTTGTCGGCCAGATAAAGCTCCAGCGTGGCTTTGTTGCCTTCGAATATGGGGTCGTAGGCGATTCTTGCCGCGGCAAAATGTCCCTTGTCGCCAAGTGCGTACATCCAGGCGCTGCGGGAGGCACGGTCCACTTGCAGGTTGCCCTCCCATACGAGAGCTTCGCCGTCCGGCAGCGCCATTGGCAGCGGGTGGTCCGTCTCCAGCAGGCTGAAGCGTCTCTCGGAGAGGCGGAGAATGCCCGCCTGCCCGTCTTCGCGGCGAACGGCCGGGAGCAAATATGAATATTCACCTATCCTGAGGTCGTCGGCCGATGTCGGATTGACGGGATGGGGAAGGATGTCCCAGTCATCCAGCAGCGGTTCTGTGAATGGCTCACCATCCAGCTGGTCGATGCAGCACACAGCCCGCTCGCCATAAGGGCCTTCTGCGCTGAGTATAAGCGCATTGTCAGGCGATACTGGCAGGATGAATGGATAGACTCTCTGAATTGCGGGCTCCTTTACGTATGAGAAAGCTTCGCCGGGTTCATATTGCTCTATGGCGTCGTCGGCATACCAGTTGCCGGCCACGACAACCCGCCCGTCCGGGAGGGCTGAAGCTGATGCGCCGGCCCTTTTCCGGTCCATGATTCCCACGGCCTTGCAGGCGTGCGTCGCCGGGTTGTAAGTCTCGACGCCCCAGCTCTGTCCGATGCCGAAATTGTCCGAGCATCCGCCTCCCAGCATCACGTTGCCGTCCGGCAGGAGGGTCGTGAAGCCGTAGTAGTGCGGGTATTTCATTGGGACTTCCTGCCACGCGCCGTCCTTCAGATAAGCGATTGTGGGCTCCAGCACAAAGCCGTCGGTGATGCCGCCAAGGACAGTCAGCTCTTCCCCGAGAAGCATCGTGTGGTGCCCGCCGCGGGGCTTTGGCAGGTCCGGCAGCCGCTCTACGCTCATACTGCGGAGCGGCACGCCGTCCGCTGCGCCCAGCGGCCGCAGCTCCGCGCTCCGCTCCGTGCAGGAGGTAAGCAGCACCGCCAGCGCCGCCAGAGTTGCCAGTGGTGCCGGCGCCGAGAACTTCGCCGGTGTCGCCGGCGCCGAGAGAGCCGCCAGTTTCGCCGGCGCCGAGAGCGCGTAAACTATTTCCGAACGCCTTGACATCATGTCTCAAATCAATGTTGACGTAAATATACGTAATCTACCCTCACGAACCAAATCTTTTCGGGGCAGAGCTGCTGCCCGCTGCTCCTGCACACTGCCCACTGCTCCTGCCCACTGCTCCCGCTGGCGTGAAAAGTGGGATAGCGGGAGCATTTTCCCCTTGTTTTGCTGCCGCTGGCCAGGATAATCGTCCAGCGGGAGCACCTGCCGGCTCTTGCTCTTGCCCTTGCTGTTTCTCTTGCCCTTGCCCTTGCCCTTGCCCCTGCTCCAGCCGGCTCCTTCTGCCCACTGCTCCCGCTAGCGTGAAAAGTGGGATAGCGGGAGCATTTTGCCCTTGTTTTGCTGCCGCTGGCCAGGAAAATCGTCCAGCGGGAGCACCTGCGCCTGCCTGGCGAGCCGGGGAGCACCTGCGCCTGCCTGGCGAGCCGCAGCTTGGCTAATAACCGAAGTTGGTGCGGGCGTTGGGATGTGTAGTCCTTGTCGCAAAATCCGTATAAATCTTAGTCACGCCATCAGCGTTTCCCTCACTGTAGTAATGTACGTAATAATGGCCGTAACCACCGGAACTTGAACTCGATGTCCAATATCTGATGCTTTCGCTCATTCCGACAGATCCGATCAATGTTTGGAAACCACCTCTACCGAGTGACTTACTCATATCTATCCATTCCCAGTAAGTGGGAACCATCCAAGTGGTCTGTGCCGCCCCGGTAATGGCTGGATCTGATGGTAATGATATTACCATACTCCACATTGGCGGCCAGATCATTCAAAGCGAGAATCAAAATACGCGAACTCGCTACTTTACTGCTGGCATCAGTACTGGCATCCGGAGAAAAATGAGCCACTTTACCGATAGCATCTGTGGATATGGTCCCGATGCTTCCGTCAGCATAGACATACTGTCCTAGGTAACCGTTTAGATTCCATCCGTCATTCACCATATCCTTGAGTTCGGCTAACGAAGCCGGAGGGGTGTTGGAGGCCGGAGTCAGGGTCCAGGTGTTGCCGTCATTGCTGACCGCGAGGTTCAGGTTCTCGAAGAAGCTGTTGGCCGTGGGGTCCACCACTCCGTCGATTGTGATTGTGCCCACAGATGAACCGGAGTTTCCCTTGCCGATTGGAGCCTGGGCATTAACGCCTTTTGTGACCACGAGTCGGGTAATGCCGCTTGTGATGGTTATATTGCAACCGATGTCCACTGCATCGGTGCCGGTTCCGATTGCGGCAGCGCCGCCGGGAAAGCCATTACCGGTACTGCTTACCGTCACATCCCCTCCGCAGATGATGATATCTCCGCAGGCAGCAGTACGTCTGCCGATTCCAGGGCCCTGTCCGCCACCGCCACCGTTACCTCTGGCAACCACTGTACCGCCGCTAATAGTCAACTTGCCTCCAGTATTATTCCCGCCGGGGACAATACCGGTGGAGCCTGAGTATTGCTGATCTGTACCTATGGCAGTCACAGTTCCACCACTGATGGAAATGTTGTTTCCAACCCACAAGCCTGTCGCACCTTCCGTTCTCAAGGATCCACCAGTAATCAACACATCATTGGAGATTTGCATACCATTTGCATATGAATTAGCGTCATTATTGGTGTATCTGCCATATGCTTCAACACTGCCGCCGTTCTGTGTATAGTTATTCAGATTGATAGCAACCCAAGTATTACTACTGCCGGCACCCTTGTTTGAAAGCAATTCCATAGTGCCGCCATTGACTATAAGATTGGCATTCGGTCCGTAAATACATCCGTAATTCTGCGACCACCCTCTGTCAACATTCAGGCTGCCAGTTCCGTCAATCGTGAGAGTTGCATTGTCCGCAATCTGTATGGCTGCGCCGGTGAACTCCGTGGTCTGCGTGTTTGTGCCGCTCAGAATCAAAGTGGCATCGCCCTGCGTTACAATTTGTTTGAGAGTGGCATCCTTCAGCGTAACTGTAGCGCCGGCTCCGATGGTCAGGACGGAATTCGCATTGCTTCCCGTTACAGTCGCTGTCTCGCCCGCCGGAACGGTAACGTCTCCTGCCGTCAGGTTATACAGGGACGGAGTTAAATCGGTAGTGAACTCGCCGGTTCCGTTGTTGGTGTAGAATGCGCCGGTGACGCGGTCGAACATTCCCGGTTTGCTGTCGGAGATTCGGACGCAGGGAACGAAGTACCTGAGCCACATATGGTTGCTGTCATATATCTTGCAGAAGTAGATGCGGGCAACGGAGAAATATGTCCAACCCTGGTTGTTATACTCGCTGAAATTTGCAAACATTGCAAAATTACTGGACGCAACGCCGACAGAACCTGTGACGTCAATCTGATAACTGGTGCCGTTGATGCTGCTGTGTGTGCCATCGACGGTCTTAACGTTGTACCGAGTGTTCTGGGCAAAGTTATATGCAATCTTGCCGAAGCCGCGCCAGTAGATGCATTTTTCGTAGATTCCGTTTGCTTTGGACCAGCCGTGGGCGCCGAAAACGGATCCGCCTTCGGTGGAATGGACGTTCCCTGGCTCATGTCCGGTATACATAAAGTCTATATCGACAAAGTCTTGCCAGTCGCAGGGAACGCCAGTGTCAATGTACTGCGTGCCGGTCGACTCTAAGTATTCAGCAGATGTATAACTGCCCGGAAGGTCATACAGTATGTTATTGGCAGTCAGATTGATGTTGGTTATCTGGCTGCGTTCCACGACAACGGTTTTGTCGGACTTCAGGGTGAAGGTCTGGTAGGCTCCAGTTGTGGCGGTGACCGTGATGGCAAGACCTGTGTAGGAGCCGGCCGGAACAGCGATGAAGAACGGCTTCGGGGTGCCGTCAATGGCAACGCCCGCGCCGCAGTCGAGGGTGACGCCGGCCGAGCCGGAGACGGTCGCTGCCACCGGGGTTTCCGAGCTGAGCGACGCCACGTTGGTGATGGGACCGCTCAGGGGCTGGGCTGCGCTAAGGGAGATGCCGGCCACGGAAATATCCGACATACCCGTGGACAGATTAAGGCATATGATTCCAGAGAGGTTCTTGAATGAAAGGCTGGTGGTGGTGCTGCTGGCAAACATCGGCGAGCCGCCGATATTGCCTTCTACATATTCCTGGGTGGCCGGCAGCGCTGGCGCGCCATTATTGTATATGCTTGCCGGGTACCAGGCAGTGAACGGCGACGCGGCCGCCTCAGTGCCGGATTCGAATGTGAAGGTAGCAGTAGTGGTGTTGCTGTCGGTCGTATAGACTCCCACATTCGGGGTGGCAGCGCCATCTGCTATTGTGATCCGGTCGCCGCTGCGCCAGGCGACGTTAAAGTCATCGCCATCTTTTTCCAGCGCAGTCTTGGTGGCCGGCTTTTCGGTAGTTGCGGTGAAGATGAGACCTGAGGTCTCCGGACCGCCGGGAATAACTGGCTCTTCCGGGACCTCTATCTTTTGCTGGCAGGCGGTCAGGGTGGTGGCGGCGAGGGCCACGATGATGTAGATTCGTTTCATTGGGCAGCTCTCTTATTCAAAAGCGTCGTCACCATAGTTGTGTCCGCTGCTGCGGAATGCTTCTGTGCGATTTGATGCGCAAATCACGCCTTTCTGCGCCACTTCGTAGACCGTTGCCGAAGGGGCTTCATAGACTATTTTTCTGGTCATTTCCATATAAAGTGATAATGATTATCAAATTTCAAAGATACCATATTGGGCCGTACGCGCACGGGACAAATCGTTTAATCATTACGGACAATTCATTTAAAGTTGCTTGTAGAGGCCCGATTTGGCCGGGCATACACGTGGGAGACAGTTTCTATGACGGGGATTTACTCTTTACCGTCAGGGAGATCCGTATGGGGACGATCGTCTATATGACGGATGTCCTCGGGGAAGAAGAATTGACCCTGGAACAATGGGGCACTGCTCCTGCCGCCTGTTGCTCTTGCCCACTGCTCCCGCTGGCGTGAAAAGTGGGATAGCGGGAGCATTTTGCCCTTGTTTTGCTGCCGCTGGCCAGGAAAATCGTCCAGCGGGAGCACCTGCGCCTGCCTGGCGAGCCGGCCGCTTTTTCCAGCGGGAGTACCTGCGCCTGCCTGGGTTACTTTGTGCTGCAGTGACTAAGGTTTATACTCCATATTGACTTTGGCGTAGTTGCTGGATTTCTCAACATATTTGTAGACGTCTCCGTATTTGTCTTTGTGAGTCAGTTTGACTTTGAGTTTTGACCCCTGAGCTTTCCAGAGGGCCTCGCTGCTGTTGAAGAGATCCACTGAGTTTTCTTCCACGGGGAGGCTGCTGATTTCCACGTGCCATTTGTCTTCGCCGTCGCTATAGGGGCGGGTGTAATCGAAAACGATGGACGATATGGATCCGACCTTGCCTTTTGAATAAGAATCGATCTTGAATTCGATGGAAGCCTGGTCGTCCGTAGCTGAACTGCTTTTGTGGTAACATGAAATGTTCACCCCGCTTCCGGACGAAATGGCGCTCATTACATCGTCATAGGATGTGGACCAGGTGAATTCCGGGCAATATCCGCTGTCGCCGGCATCGGTTCTGTTCTCAAGCTGGAAGCTGAATTTGAGCTCGTGGATCTTGGGGGCATTCTTATCCGGCTTGGGGAAATCAACAGTGGCCACGCAATCATATTTCCCGGGACCATATACAGGATTCTTCCGTGTGGACACCAGCACAATGGGGAATTTTGTCTTATACCCGAGGAAAGTCTTTACGGGAATCGAGTACTCATTGCTGTATGTGGCGCGCCCGAGTTCCCTAAGTTGCTGAGAATTGGTAATGTAGTAGACATAGGTCACGATATCTGCCTCTTTCTGGCCTATCACGATATCCCTGTCCTGTATCCCGGAGAGGAATTTCTCATCCATTTCAAGGAAGTTCATCTTGACGCCGTAGTTGTACACTTCTCCCCTTATTCTTTTCAATTCGGCTTTGGTTATCTTTGCCACGTCATCATAGCAGTCTGATTTCCAGGCCATTACCACGGTATAATCGCTATCCAGTTCGCCGTCAAGTGCCATTTTCACGAATTTCATATATCCCTCCTGCTCAAAGAATCCTATAGAATTGGCATTGCAGAACTTTTCCAGGGCTGCCTGGAGTGATTCTGCGCCATCGCGTTGGTATTCAAGTATTTTGCTGATTTTTGCGTCTGAAGATTTCTTGGACAGGTATTCAATGAACAGTCCCATACCGTAACCATTCTCCATATAAGCACTTGATGAACTGGAGGCAGGGAGGAAGTGGGTGAGGAACTTAGTGCCGTGGGCTTTGACATTATCACCCATTGTGTTGATTCCGCAAAACTTTTCTGTCCATGTGCCGATTCCCTCGCCGAGCATAGACCATTCGCTTCCCCACCAGCCCTGCCAGTTGATTTGTGCCCCGTACCTTGGGTCAAACAGGCAATTGTGCACGACGTGGAATATTTCGTGCGTTATGGTCTGCTGCAGCTCGATCAAATCGTTCTGCTTGAATCCAATTTTGATCATTTCATTTATTTTGGTTGCGTTCAGGGACAGGTAACCCAGGTCTTTGCAAAGGATATTGGGGTTCGCTTTTCCAAATAGATCTTTCTCTTTTTCACTGAATTTGCAAATCTTTATCCCCAGCGTGTTGAAGTCTGCCTTCATCTTGGCGCTTGTCAGCGCGTCGAATGACTTCGGCAGCATTTTTAGCAATACGTTGTGCAAGGAGCTTATATAATCATAAGGAACATCAGTGTACAGCATTATGAGAAGGGGATACTTCTGGGCCTTCGTGTCCGGCGTCTTTGTCGTGGGCGGAACAGTATTCTTGATGAGCCCGATGGTGAAATAGGGGCTGGGGCCCTTTGCTGGATTCATTTCCGGTATGGTCACGGAAATAAAACCGTCGCCAGCCGAAGAGTTTATGGGGAATGGCTCACATACGAATTTCGATTCGTGGAAGCTGTAGGTGGGCATTTTAATGACTGCCTGCACTTCGTCAGGATCTCCGGCGTAGCGGATCTTGACGACAATGGGCTTTTTGGTGCCTTTTTCGTCTACCGTGATCTGATAGAATGGAGATTGTTCATCGTTTCCCATAACCGAACCTTTCTTGACTTCGGTAATGGCTATTTTTACATCCTGCCCGAATGTCCCCTTGGCAATCTCGAGCGAAATGTCCTCCTTTTCTATCGTATCTCCGGAGGATGCGGAAACCGAAAACCAATCCCCGGACTTTACCGGAACCTCGGGGTTGATATTCTGCTTTGCTTCGCCGCCGCAGGCGGTCAGTACCAGCGCAGCCGTAAGAATCCTGATAATTGAGCTTTTTTTCATTTGTGGTGTAATTATTCTAATATCAAAGATACCATGTTGGGCCGTACGCGCACGGGACAAATCGTTTAAACATTACGGACAATTCATTTAAAGTTGCTTGTAGAGGCCCGCATTGCCATATATTTGGCCGGACATTAATGAATAATAATTATATTTGTGAAAATGTCTTTAGTGGCTATGAAAAGGATTATCATCACATTGCTCGCATTCGCGCTGAGCTCATTTACCCTCGCCTATGCGCAGGGCATCCGGGTGGGAGACAGTTTCTATGACGGGGATTTACTCTATACCGTCAAAGAGGTCCGTATGGGCACGGTCGTCTATATGACGGATGTCCTAGGGGAAGAAGAACTGACACTGGAGCAATGGGGCTCGACGCCGGATGTGTTCAGGCTGCGGCCCAGCCGCAATGCCGAAGATCCGAAGTACGGCGCGGAGTTCGGCTGCCGTGTCAACTTTGTCAGCCGTCCGGACAACAGCTACCTGGAGGTCATAGGGGACAACGACATCGTTCTCAAGGTGCTGCCGCTCGTAAAGCCTATGGACTCTTTTGAAGATGGCAGTTTCTGGCACGGTGATGCGCTGGTCTATACAGCCCATACTTTCGAGGAGGTCAGCGTGCTTATGAAAGCTTCGGCTGAAGGCGAGGAGCACGAGTTTGTGCTTACCCCGATAACGGATGGAGGCGATCTGTACGTGGTTTCGGACGGGCCGGACGAGGGGGTTAACCAATTCGGGGCTGCCGCCTATGCCCGGCGCGTCAGGCAGGGAAGCCTCGATGTGCTGTGCTTTTACGGTAAAAAGAACAATCTGCTGACGGATGCGTTGGAGGCGACGAAAGTGTCGGACGCCCAGCAACTTAATGTCAGAAAGTGGATGGAGATGATTACTGGCGATTACTGCACCGAAAGCGGCTCCCAGGTCAAGATTTGGAGCGACCAGGGATCATATAAGGGAAAGGATATGCATTTTGCGCCGGTGACCTTCAACGGTATGGTTACGGGCGTGCTCGATTTCGGCAGCGGGGGACCGTTCTTTGTGGGCAAGGTGGAAGCTGTGCCCACTCCGGGAGGCCTTCGTATGACCGAAGTCAAGATGAACGAGGGGGAACCCTGGTATGAGAAGACCGTCTCCAGCTACGAACTCGAGTGGACAGGGAGGGAAAGCCGCTTCGACTTTGCAAGCCGCTCCCTGCTCAACAGCGGCCTTCGCCGCCTGGACAAGCCCACGCTGCGCGTGATGCGCAACGCCATCCTGGCCGCCCACGGCTATGTGTTCAAGGCAAAGGACCTGAAGGCGTATTTCGAGGATCAGCTGTGGTACACTCCTGCGCGGAGCAACGCTTCCATCCGCCTGTCCCTGCTGGAGCAGCTCAACGTCGCCCTGATCCAGGCCGCCGAAAGGGCTCAGTAATCAGTAATTGGAATTACTTTTAAGACTTTCGATCACTTCAATTCCGCCACGCCTTGTAGCTGAGCCCTGAAGCCCTTGATTTTTGAGTTGAGTGATTCTGCAGATATTTTATTAATTTTGCTTGTTGAAGTATTTATAAATAAGTTCTTTATGAAAAAGTTATTTATCCTCGCTCTCGCGGCGCTTTGCGCTTTCGTGGGCTGCAACAAGGAAAACAGTTCCGATGGCCACTCCAAGGGAGGCGTGGTGCGCTTTTCCACCCACCTCAACGACTACGCCGTAAAGTCGTCCCTGGCAGAGAACGAGCAGATTGGCGTCTTTGCCGGCGCTCCCATCTCCCGCATCAACGTGCTGGGTACGGTAAACTCCTCCAAGGGCGTAGACTTCGCCTCCGGCAGCGAGATTCTCTGGCAGGCCGGACAGACCGAAGCCACCACCTTCGCTGCGTATCATCCCTATAATGCCAACTGCGACGCAGAACCCGCCGACCCGTTCAAATTCACCTTCAGCGTTCCCTCAGACCAGAGTTCCGCCGCCAATTACGCCGCGGCAGATCTCCTGACGGCCCTGGCGGCGAATGTGGCCGTTCCCGCAGACCCTGCCACTGCAGATCCCATTACCCTTACCTTCGGCCATCAGGGCGTCAAGTTTGTTGTTAATATTACCAAAAACAACTCTTCCGAAGTTGAGAATGTGGAGATCCTGGACACCAATCTTTCCGGTACCGTAGACCTTGAAACCCAGACCATCGTGTCGCTCACCACTCCCGGCACGATTCTCGCTTTCCGCCCGGATCCTTCGGCAGATGCCTTCGAGGCCATCATCCTCCCTGCAGAGGATATCGCCCCCAAGATCAGGATAACGGTTACCGGCGGTACCACTTATACTTATTCCTTGAACGCCCCCATGACCTTCGTCGCCGGCAAGCAGTACACGGCTTCTATCGATATTACCAGCCAGCAGATTTCCTCAAACCATGCATCTTTTGTTGTTGGTGACATTACAGACTGGGAAGTGGTCTCCGATCCGCTTTCCTACGACTCCGATTCGCTTCCCGACGACTCTGATCCTGAGGTAGATGGCCCGGGGGCCCCTCAAGGGAGGGTCCCTGACATGGAACACGGCTGGGATCTGGATTTTTAACCTTTTAAAAAGTCTGCAACATGAAACGTATCATAACGATTATGGTAATGACGGCCTGCGCGGCCGTGCTGATGAACAGCTGCCAGAAGACGCCGGCCGAAAAGAAGGAAGGCGTTCCGATGACAATCCAGGCGTCTGTAATTGCTCCGGCGAGCACGAAGACGATGTATGATTACACGGACGACAAGACGTTGGAAGGGTTCTGGGATTCGGAGGAAGCCATCACGGTGGTCTCTTTCGGCCAAAACGGCATCACGGCTGTCGACACGTTCACTTCTATCGGTGAAGCAGGCCGCAAGCAAGCAGAATTCTCCGGAACCTGGACCGGAAACGAAGGTGACAAGATTATCTGCCTGTATCCTCCTGTGGACTCGTACGCAGGCAATTCGATATTCGATGGCGTGAGGGAGGGCTCTCCGACCATTTACATGAGAAACCTTTCGACTGCTTCGGGTGCCCTGCAGCACGATGATACGGGGGGCGTTTCCGACGTCGATCTGATGCTGGGCGAGGTGACGGTCGATGAGGGGGAGGGCACCTGGGTGCACCTGCAGCACCAGTTCGCCGTGTTCCGAATCGAGGTGACCCTCAGGAACTTTCCGTACGAAGCGCCTGCCGGTTCACCTTTCGACCAGGCGAGAATCAATACCATCCGCATCAAGTGCGTGGATCCCGACTCGCAAGAAGAGGAAGAGTGGGGCGTGAATGGTGATCCTGTCTTCGTCCGGTTTTCCGGTTTGGATGTAACCACCGAAAGCTATAGTGGAGAGCCATTTACGATCGAGAGAGGACCTCAGGACTATTATCTGCTCGATTCCGGCAATAACAGCGACCTCTGCTTGATAGACGATGATGTGGTTGAAAAGACCTTTTTTGTGCCCGTCCGCTTCGACAAGGACCTTGAGGCGGGGTATGAGCTGTGCTTCCAGTTCGGCGGCAACTATTACGACGACGAGGAGGAACGCCGGAATTCTGTCACCGTGTTCCCCGGCTGCGACATGCGGAAGACAATTACGTCCAAGCTCTCTCTCGAAAACGGCAAGATTTACGGCTTCAAGGTAACCATATAAGCACCCGCCCGCTTGCTATGCTGTTAAAAAATGTTATCTTTGCACCGGATTAATTCAGAAAGACATGAATCTTAGAGACATCAAAAAAGACATCGACTACGTGCTCAGCGCGTTTATCGAAGATTGTTCACTGGTTGCGGCCGTCAATGCGAAGGTTCCCGAAGAGAAGGCTTCCGAGCTGATGGAGAAGGCCGTCGACCTCTATAACGAGCTCCGCGACAAGGTAAACAAAGTCGAGGGCCCTGCCGGCAAGTACTACAACGCACTCCGCAAGGAGGTCCTCGAGAAGACCGACGCCCTCTACGAGGAACTCAGCGCGGCCGTCAAGAAGCAGGCTTGAGTCCGTTAGGAAAGATACTTGTGCCACTTGTCCTGCTGGTTTCCGCAGGAGTGGCGGCACAGAACACCGCGACGCAGAAGCTCCTCTCCGGATATGCCGGAAAAGAGCCTCTGCGTTCAGGTATTGTGGGCGTGCTTGCCGTGCGCGGCGCCGATACCCTCGCCCAGATGAACCGTTCGATGAAAATGGTCCCGGCATCGAACATGAAACTCCTGACCACAGGCCTTGCGCTTATCAACCTCGGAGCAGACTGGCAGTTCCGGACCACGCTTTCCTGCACCGGGGAGATCAGGGACGGTGTGCTTGAAGGAGACCTTTATATAGTTGGCGGGGGAGACCCCACCACAGCGGCCCAGACTGCATGCGCCGACTCCCTGTCCGTGACCTTTGCAAACTGGAAGAAAATCCTGGACGATAATGGTATAAAGGCCATCAGGGGGGCCGTGGTCGGCGACCCGCGATTCTTCGGCCGGCCCTTCATAGACCCATCATGGCAGGCTGAAGACCTGGGCTCGATCGACGGCGCAGGCCCATCAGGACTGAATTTTTTCGGCAACTCCCAGCTCTTCCTGGTGAGCCCGGGACCTCTTGGGAAGGCCCCGAAGATAGAACTCCAGTATCCGGATACGCCCTGGATGAATTATGTCAACTCAGCCGTGACTTCAGCATCCGGAACGCCCAACACCATTTATTATCTGGGCACAGGATTCGGCCCCTTCGGCGAGTTCCTCGGCCAGTTCCCTTCCGGCCGCCAGCCCTACAAGTACTACAGCACCAATTCCTTCGGCACCTACACCTGTGCCTATTTCTTTTATAACTACCTGATTTCCCTGGGAATACCGGTGGATGGCGGCTATGCCGACATCTCTCCCCAGGGCAACATACGCAGTGACCTGCTGTTCTCCGACGTGGGCAGGAGCGCGGCTCCCCAGGAGGCCCTCCGGCCCCTGGGCTTCGCCCTTTCGCCCCAGCTCTGGGCGATAGTGCGCGACACCAATTTCGACAGCAACAACTTCTACGCGGAAACGCTGTTCAACATGCTGTCGGCCAAGCGTTTCGGCAAATCCTCGAGGGACTTGTCCGACGATGCCGAGATGGAGATGCTTTCGGTGCTGGGCCTTCGCCCGGCCGGAGCTTGCGTCATCCGCGACGGCAGCGGGCTTTCGCGGAAAAACTACGTTTCTCCCGAGTTCTTCGTCCGTTTCCTTCGCCGCATGCACGGCGGTCCGGTGCGTGACTACTTCGTGAGCTCGCTTCCGGGCCCGGGACAGGGCACCCTGAAATATCGTCTGGCCGGCGTCCAGCCGGAAATACGGAAGCGCGTCCGCATGAAAAGCGGCTCCATGAACGGCGTGCTGTGCTTCAGCGGCTATATCCTTCCGGCCGACGGCAAACGCGAGAACACCGTCTTCTTCTCCATAATGACCAACAACGTCGCCGCCCCGGGCTCAGCCGTGGCGCCGATGTTGGAAGATCTGATCGTGAGTCTGGCTCTGGAGCAGTAGCTTAATCCCTTTCCATTTCGCGCCGTATGTCCTTTTCGCGTATGGTGGCTCGCTTGTCGTACTCCTTCTTGCCCCTTGCCAGGGCGATGTGGAGCTTGGCGAAACCGTTCTCGGCGATGTAGGCGCGTACGGCGATGATGCTCAGGCCCTTTGTCTTGACGGCCTGGGCGAGGTGCCGCAGTTCCCGCTTTGTCAGCAGGAGCTTGCGGTCGCGCGCCGGCTCGTGGCTGCCCCATTTGGAGGCCCAGAAATAGGTGGAGATGTTCATCCCCTTGACGTAGAGCTCGCCGCCGGAAAAATAGCACCAGGCGTCCTGCAGGGATGCTTTTCCTGCCCGGAGCGACTTGATTTCGGTGCCCACGAGCACTATGCCGGCATCGTACTGCTCGAGGAACTCGTAGTCGTACGAAGCCCGCTTGTTGCTCACCTGCACGCGGGGCGACTTGCCTTTCTTGGAGTTGCCGCTCATAGGCCGAAGGCATTTTTCAGTTCGTCCACCATGTCCAGCAGCTCCCAGCCGAAGAACTGCACCTCCCGCTCCTCGCCCTGGACCAGCACTTTCGCCCGGTAGGGCTTGCGGCCCACGTGGCCGTAGGCGGCGGTGGGGGAGAAGATGGGGTTGGTGAGCCCGAAACGGCGCACGATCGCGGCGGGGCGCAGGTCGAACAACTCGCTGACTTTCTGCGCGATGCATGCGTCGCCCCCGGGTACTTTGGCGGATCCGTAGGTCTCTACGAACACGCTCACGGGCTCGGCCACGCCGATGGCGTAGGCAAGCTGCACCAGGGCTTCGTCGCACACGCCCGCGGCCACCAGGTTCTTGGCTATGTGCCTTGCTGCGTAGGCGGCGCTGCGGTCCACCTTTGAGGAGTCCTTTCCGGAGAAAGCTCCGCCGCCGTGGGCTCCGCGGCCGCCGTAGGTGTCCACGATTATCTTGCGTCCGGTCAGTCCGGTGTCGCCGGCGGGACCGCCGATGACGAACTTGCCGGTGGGGTTGACGTGGAGTATCCAGTCGCCCTTGAAGAGGGCGGCCGTGCGTTCGGGCAGCGATGCTATGAGCCTTGGTATCACTATGTTGCGCACATCGGACTCGATCCTTTCGTGCATAGCTTCATCGGAATCGAATTCGTCGTGCTGGGTGCTCAGGACTATGGTGTGGACGCGCACCGGATGGTGGTGGGACGAGAATTCCACGGTGAACTGGGCCTTGGCGTCGGGGCGCAGGTAGGGCATGAGCTGCGGCTCGTTGTGCCGGATGTCGGCAAGCTCCCGGAGAAGCGCGTGCGAGAGACTCAGGGCCAGGGGCATGTAGTTTTCGGTGTCGCGGCAGGCGTAGCCGAACATCATTCCCTGGTCGCCGGCGCCCTGCTCGTCGGCCTGTTCGCGCACGACGCCGCGGTTGATGTCGGCGCTCTGCTCGTGGATGGTGCTGATTATGCCGCAGGAAGCTGCGTCGAAGCCGTATTCGGCCTTGGTGTAGCCAATCCTGCGTATCGTGCGGCGCACGGTTTCGTGGATGTCGACGTAGGCCTTGTCGGAGCGGACTTCGCCGCCCACGACCACCAGGCCGGCGGTGCAGAAGGTCTCGCATGCGACCTTGGCGTCCGGGTCCTGGGAGAGGAACTCGTCGAGGATTGAATCTGAAATCTGGTCGGCAACCTTGTCGGGATGCCCTTCGGAGACGGACTCCGACGTGAAGAAATAATTCATTTTAGCATTTTTTAAAGCGAGGTTGCAAGCATACAAATCTTTCCTCGCAGGTTATTGGGTGCAAAGATAAGCAAAAAATGTTAATAAATTGTTGAATTCTTATTTGTGCAGTATCTTTTCTTGATATAACTTTGCAGCACGAAAATAAAGCTTTTGTTACATTATTTTTATTTTATGAAAAAATCATTCAAAGCGATGTTGCTGTCCCTGGCAGCAATGTTCCTTGCCGTGTCTGCCTACGCGCAGGTCACGACTGCTTCCATGAGTGGTAAGGTCACTGACACTTCCGGTCCCGTGGTCGGGGCCGCCGTCGTGGCAGTCCACCAGCCCACCGGTTCCCAGTATTATGCTGTGACCGACGCCGGCGGCCGTTACTACATCAACAACATTATGGCCGGCGGCCCTTATCTCGTCACCGTTTCCTGTCTGGGATACAACGATTCCGTGTTCAAGGATGTCCAGGTGGCCCTTTCCGACAACTTCGTCATCAACGCGGAGCTCAAAGAAGAGTCCCTCAGCCTCGACGCGGTGGTGGTCTCGGCAGAAAGCAATACTTCAAGTATGCGTTCCGACCGCGCCGGCGCCCTCACCTCACTGGATTCCAAGCAGATGATGAGGGTTCCCACCGTGACCAGGAGCATGAACGACATTCTCAAGCAGACCCCCCAGGCTTTCGTGTCCGGCACCAAGACCTTCATCGGAGGCGGTTCCTACCGTGATTCCTATGTGACCGTGGACGGTGCGGCGATGAACAATGCCTTCGGTATCGGCAGCAACCTGCCCGCCGGCGGCAGCCCCATCTCCCTGGACGCCCTCGACCAGATAGCCATCGCAATCACTCCGTTTGACGTGCGCCAGTCCGGTTTCACCGGCGGCGGCATCAACGCCGTGTCCAAGTCCGGAACCAACGAGTTCTACGCCACTGCCTACGGTTATTTCCGTAACCAGGACATGCAGGGCTACAAGGTTGCCGACTACGACCCTATCAACAAGACCGACAGCCGCTACATGATGTACGGCGCCTCCGTGGGCGGTCCCATCATCAAGAACAAGCTCTTCTTCTTCGTCAACGTCGAGGCCGACCGTTCCATCAGCCCCGGCCCTACCGGCAACCTTTCCGAACGCACCGTAGGCGCTGACGGCAAGCTCACCGACGTGGCCGGCAAGGTGTTCACCGACGGCAAGGACCGCATAGCCTATCCTTCCTACGTGGTCATGGACGCCATCCACGATTACCTGAAGAATAACTACAACTACGATCCGGGCGCATACCTCGGCTACAATTCCGAGACCCCGTCCCTGAAGATCCTCGCCCGCGTGGACTGGAACATCAACAACAACCACAAGTTCAACATCCGTTACAATATGGTGAACAGCAAGTCCGTGCTCGCTCCGTCCACATCCACGACCGGTTTCGGCAACTCGGGCTTCTCCACCACCAACTGCCAGGCCTGGTACGCCCAGTACTTCCAGAACGCCCGCTACTATCAGGAGCAGAACTTCTCCTCCGTGGCGGCCGAACTCAACTCCCGCTTCCTGGACGGAAAGCTCGGCAACTCCCTCCGCGTGGCCTACTCCCACCAGTATGAGCCCCGCAGCGTGGACGGCGGTTACTTCCCGTTCGTCGACCTCGTGGTCAATGACGTCAACGGCGACGGCAAGGCCCATATCTACACCACCTTCGGCACCGAGGCATTCTCCTTCGGCAACCTCCGCGACGTGAGCACCGTCACCGCCACCGACGAGGTGACATTCAATATCGGCAAGCACTCCCTGCTGGGCGGCGTGTCCTTCGAATACGACAACACCAAGAACGGCTTCCAGCGCATGGGCGCAGGCGCCTACGTGTTCGACTTCGCAAACGAGCAGGCTCTCTACGACGCCGTCAAGGGCGGTACCCTGTTCGCCAATCCCCAGCAGTTCGCCATCACCCACGGCAACAACTCCTCCTTCTCGCAGGAGTATCCCCACTTCAACTTCGGCCAGCTGGCCTTCTACCTGCAGGACAACTTCAACGTGAGCGACTATTTCAAGCTCACTGCAGGCGTCCGCTTCGAGGTGCCCTTCTATCCTTCCCTGACCTTCAACCGCAATACCCGCGTCGAGCAGGCGACTTTCGCTCCCACTCCGAGCAATCCCGGCGGCAAATACAGCACAGTCGACACTCCCGCCACCAGGCTCAGCGTTTCGCCCCGTCTCGGCTTCAACTGGGACATCCTCGGCAACCGCAGGCTCGTGCTCCGCGGAGGTACCGGCGTGTTCGTGGGCCGTATTCCTTTCGTGTGGATAGTCGGACAGTCGGGTGATGCCGGCGTGCTCCAGACCACCGTCACCAGGATCGGTGAGGGCATCCCGACCATCAGCAACGACCGCGCTGCCATCCTGAAGCAGCTCTATCCTTCCGGATTCAACGCAGTCGCGGCAGGCGGCAACCTGACCTCCATCACCCTGATGGATCCCAAGCTCAAGAACCCCACCACCTGGAAGAGCTCCCTCGCCCTGGACGTGATCCTGCCCGGCGACATCAAGGCTTCCGTCGAAGGCGTTCTTAAGGAAGACATCCACGTCGTGACCCTGTCCAACATCGGCCTGCAGTCTCCGACCTCCCTCATCAGCACCGGCACTCCCGGCGTGGCAGCCAGGCCTTTCTACGCCAATGGACGCTACGACAGCCAGATCACCGATGCCTACCTCATCAACAACGTGAGCGGCCTTGGCAAGTCCGGTGAGTACTATTCCGTCACCGCAAAACTCGAGAAGAACAACTGGCACGGCCTCAGCGCCAGCATCGCCTACACCTACAGCCAGGCGAAGGTCATCATCGACGGTATCGGCGACCAGCCCGGCTCCGCATGGAAGGGCATCGTCTCCCAGCGCGGCACCAACAATCCCGAGCTCGGATATGCCAGCTACGTGATGCCTCACCGCATCATCGGCAACATCAGCTACTCCGTCGACTATGCCAGGTTCTTCGGCACCACCGTGGCCCTTTCCTACTACGGAGGTCCTACCGGACGCAGCAACGCCGACTATGTCAACAACGTCTTCGGCGACGGCGCCTACAACTACAGCCTCATCGACATCCCGACCGCCGACCAGCTGAAGAACTGGACATTCAAGGACTTCACCGACAAGGACGGCGCCGTCACCTATTCCGCCGACGACCAGAAGGCCGACTTCGAGAAGTTCATCCAGCAGGATGCCTACCTGAGCAGGAACCGCGGCAAGATTGCAGACCGCAACGGCCTGGTGAGCCCCTGGGTCAACAAGTTCGACTTCAAGTTCAACCAGAATTTCTACTTCTACACCGGAGCCAACAAGCACCGCCACACCGTGCAGCTCGGTGTCGACATCATGAATGTGGGCAACCTGTTCAATCCCTACTGGGGCAATGTCTGGAGCATCAATGCAGGCGACGGATATGGCAACATCACTCCTCTCAACCTGACCAACCCCGCCGCTGTCTACACAGAGGGTGCCACTCCCGTGTTCCAGTTCCAGAAGAACGGTACGAACATCCTGTCCGAGACCTATTCGAGGTCCAAGAGCCTCTCTTCCACCTGGGAGATGATCCTCAGCCTCCGTTACATCTTCTAACAGTTGAAAGAATATGAAACTCAATAAGATATTACTCGCAGTCGCAGTGCCCGCAATGGCCCTGCTCGCATCCTGCCAGAAAGAGAGCGGCGCGTTGCCCCAGATTTCCACCGACAAGGGCGTCTATGAAATCGGCGTCACCGGAGGAGATATCACTGTGAAGCTCCTCTCTTCCGAAGACTGGACCGCCAAAGTGACCCCCGCCACTTCCCTGGACCAGATTGACGGCATCACCGTCAGCCCTGCCTCCGGTTCCGCCTCCGACAAGGAGCAGACCGTGACCATCAAGGTCCCCAACAATGCCGGCTACAACCGCGCGGCCCTCGTTTCCTTCATCGGAAGCAGGCTCAGCGGCGCCGTGACCGTGAACCAGCCCGGAGCCGAAGGCGAAAGGGTGCTCAAGCTCACCTGTGCGGAATTCCTCGAGAAGCCCGTCGATGCCAGCGTGTTCTATGAAATCACCGGCACCGTGACCAAGATCACCGATGAGTACTACAACGACTTCTGGATCAACGACGGCTCCGTCGAAGGCGATGGTGTCTACACCTACGGCCTCTTCGAGTCAAAGGGTGCCGCCCGCATCAACAACTACATGCAGCAGATGGATATCCGCGAAGGCGACATCCTCACCATGCGTGCCACCAGGAGCGCCTACAACGGCCAGCCCCAGGCCGGCAATGCCTATTATGTGAGCCACGAGAAGTCGAAGACCCCGAGCATAGCCATCGGTCTTGAGAAGTATGAAGCGGGAGCTACTGGCGAGACCTTCGACCTGCCCGTCACCTCCAACGCCGTGACCTGGACCCTAACCGCTGACGTGGACTGGCTGAGTTTCGATCCCGCCTCCGGCAACGCCTCCGCCACCGTGAAGGTGACAGTGGCCGCCGGCCCCGATGCGGAAGGCACCATCACCCTTGCCGCCTCCGGCCTCGAGTCCAAGACCTGCAAAGTGATCCGCTCCCAGGTCCCCGTGCTCACTGTCAGTGATGTGCTGAAGGCAGAGAAGGGTTCTCTCCTTTCCACCAAGCCGTCCCTCGTAGTCGCAAAGACCACCAAGGGCTTCGTGATCTCCGACGGCACCAAGGCCGTGTATGTGTACGACAGCGGCTCCAATGCAGTTAAAATCGGCGACATGGTCACCCTGAAGGGCTCCAAGACCGTATATAACGGTGTCCATGAGGTCGAGAAGGTGTCCGGCGTGACCGTCGAATCCAGCGGCAACGCCGTCACTTACCCCAACCCCAAGTATGTTACCGACTATGCCCCTGACTACAAGGCTGACGAAGCTGAGTACATCACCATCTGCGGCAAGCTTGCCGTGTCCGGCAACTACCTGAACGTGACGCTGGAAGGCATTGACGCCAGCTCCAAGATGGGAAGCATCGTCTATCCGGCCGACGACCTGAACGCCAAGAGCTTCGACGGCAAGGACATCCAGATCACCGGCTATTTCAACGGCTGGTCGGGAAGCGACAAGTACCTCAATGTCATCGCCACTTCCATCGTCGAATACACTCCCGGCGCCAAGGGTACCTGGGCCAACCCCTACACTCCTTCCGAAATTGCACCTCTTCTTGCAGGCACAAAGATCGAAGGCTGTGTGTTCGTGTCCGGAAAGGTATCCAAGATAGCCAGCCAGTTCTCCTCGAACTATGGCAACGCCCAGTTCTGGATTTCCGACGACGGCGCTTTCAAGAACGATCCTGTCCAGGATTTCGAGGCCTACAACGTGTGGTACCTCGGCAACAGGAAATGGGTTGACGGCGACCAGACGGTCAAGGAGGGTGACGCTGTCCTTATCTATGGCGAAGTGACATACTACGCCAAGAACAAAGTCGCTGAGACCAATGGTAAGAGGGCTTACCTCCACACCCTGAACGGTGTGGCCAAGTAAGCTGTCCACAGACTTGAAATTCCGCCCTGGCAGTTTCCGCTGTCAGGGCGGTTTTTTGTCCGGTGCTGTTGGAGTTTAGGCAAAAAAAAATTATCTTTGAAAATTACTAATCAAGAGATAATTAATTCTAATAACGCGCTATTATGAAATTCAAAGTTTTATTTACCGCCCTGCTGGCCGCAGCACTGTCTTTCGTCGCTTGCGAAAAGCAGGAGGAACTTGGCTCCCCCAAGATTTCCGTCGATCCCGCCGAGCTCAGCTTCGGCCAGGGCGAGGGCTCCCAGAACGTGAATCTGATCAGCACCCGTCCCTGGTTCGTAAAGAGTCAGCCCGACTGGGTTGCCTTGAGCGTATCAAAGGGCGTAGCTTCCACCAAGGCCCAGGCGCTCTCCGTGTCCGTCGCTGCCAACGGCGGTTACGACAGGACAGGCGAACTCGTGCTCACGAACGGCTACGGCGATGCGATGATCACTATCAAGCAGACAGGTTCCGCAGGTGAGCTCAAGAAGGGTTCCGGCACCAAGGAGGATCCCTACACCGTGGCAGGTGTCGTGGCCTACGTGCAGAGCCTCGGCAAAGACGTGGCCAGTCCCGACAAGGTGTATGTGAAGGGTATCGTTTCCAACATTGAAAGCGACGCCGACACCTACACCGGCAGCGGCACCTACGGCAACGCCACCTTCAAGATCTCCGACGACGGCACCACCGCCGGCGACCAGTTCTACTGCTACCGTATCCTCTACCTTGGCAACCGCAAGTTCAAAGCCGGCGATGCCGACATCAAGGTGGGCAGCAACGTGGTCATCCTCGGCAACGTGGTCAACTACAGGGGCACCACTCCCGAGACATCCCAGGGCACGGCATTCCTCTTCTCGCTCGAGGGCAAGGACGAGGGCGACGGCACGGTCAATGCCGGCACTCCTTCCGGAAAAGGCACCCAGGACGATCCGTTCAACGTGGCTGCCGCCTATGAGGCCGTCAAGAACCTGAAATGGACCGACAGCAAGACCTACGACAAGGTGGGTCCGTACTACGTGAAGGGCAAGGTCTCCTCCATCGACCAGGACTACACCTACAACATCTCCGACGGCCGCACCTACGGCAACGCCCGCTTCAACATCTCCGAAGACGGTTCCGAATCCGCGGCACAGTTCATCCTCTACAACCTCAACTACCTCGGCAACACCAAGTTCACCCAGGGCAAGACCGACATCAAGAAGGGTGACGTCGTGGTCATCTACGCCGAGCTGATGAACTACCAGAACAGCAAGCCCGAGAACTCCGGCGGTTACCTCTACTCCCTGAACGGCGACACCGGCAGCACGACTCCTTCCACCACCGTGACCGGCACCGTCACCGAGACCATCGCCGCTGCCGACGAAAGCGGAGTGGTCGTGCCCGAGGCCATCGTGGCCGCCCTCTCATCCCAGGGCTTCATCGCCACCGACGGCAAGAGCAACGTCTATGTGTACCTGAAGGCCGAGCCTTCCGTGAAGATCGGCGACAAGGTGAAGATCGAAGCCACCAAGACCACCTACTACGGCCTGCCCGAATTCACCAACCCCAAGGTCACCGGCATTGCAAGCGGCGTCGAGGTGCCCCGCACCGCCCTCAAGGACATCACATCCACGATCGACTCCTACAACGCCAGCGTGGCTGAATTCATCTGCGTCGTGGGTAAGCTGGTCGAAGACGGCAACTACTTCAACGTCGAAGTGGGCGGAGCCACCCGCAAGGCCACTCCTTCCAGCCTGCATTCTTCAATCACCCCCAAGTCCCTGGTGGGCCAGCAGGTCACGATGACCGGCTACTTCAACACCATCCACTCCAGCAAGAACCTGGTGCAGATCGTCGTGACCTCCATTGCTCCGGCCGATCCCAACGCCAAGTACTGCTCAGTGGAACCGGCCTCGATCAGCGTGAAGGCAGAAGCCGGCTCCACCAGCTTCAAGATCAGCGCCAACGCCGCCTGGACCGCAGTTTCCGACAATGCTGCATTCACCGTGGAGCCCGCTTCCGGCAGCGCCGACGCGACGGTGACCGTGAAGTATTCCGCCAATGAAGGCGACGCCGCAAGGACAGCGAACATCAAGGTATCCTGCCCCGACGCCAAGTTTGAAAAGACCGTCGTCATCACCCAGGCCAAGCCCGCAAGCGGCGACGCCGTGACGATCACGGCAGATTTCACCAAGGAAGACACCAGCCTGCCTCAGGGCAGCTCCGAAGGCAAGACTGACGGCACCTACACCGTGTCCGGCTACACCTTCACCTTCCACGCGGCAGACAAGTACTATCAGGCCAAGAGCAACGACAACTTCTACCTGCTTCTCGGAAAGAAGGATTCCTATGTGGAATTCCCGGCCATCGCCGGCAAGTCCCTGGTCAAAGTGTCCTTCCTCACCGGTGCCGGTGCATCCGAAAATGTGATTTGCGACCTTGCAAAGGCCGACGGCACCCGCCTGAACGTCAATAACGACAAGCTCAAGAAGGGCACCACCTACGACTGGACCCTCGCCGGCGAGCCCGGCGCAGCCTACCGCTTCGTCGTGACGAACGCATACAACACCCAGTTCCAGACCATAACCCTCGTCTACGAATAGTCAGCCGATATGCTGAAACGGATTCACTTTATTTCGGCGCTGTTTTCCCTGTTCTTCCTCGTGCCCGCATGCGAGCCCGGGGAAGAGCCGGCGGGCGTTCCCGCCTCGATAGAGCCCCGCAGCACTGAACTCGGCGCCGAGGGCGGCAGCATCTTCGTGGATGTGACCGCCGCCGGCGACTGGACCATCATGCTGGAGTTCCCGGGGGGCACCTCGTCCTGGGCCACTGTGGATCCGTCTTCCGGCTCCGGCTCAAGGTCCGACGTGCGCCTTCGCTACGACGCCAACGACGGGAGCGAATCCCGCAGCGTGACCCTTATGCTCAAGGCCGGTTCCGGGCCTTCCTCCAGGGCCACCGTGGTGCAGAAGGGCAAAGACTCCGGGCAGGGTTCCGGCGGCTCAGGAGGCCATATTTCCGGCAAGGACACCGCCGCACCACTGTGGCTCGAGCTGCCGGCCACGAAGGCAGGCGACGGCCTCACCTTCTATGCCCACGACATGGAAGGCGGAGAGTACCTCGATGCCAAGACGAGCGGAGTGCGCAACTGGTCATTCTACTGGGATGCGCAGGAGCACCTCTCCCTCTGGGTGGCCTATCCCCTCAACAACAAGCTGAAGGGCACTGGCAAGCGCACCGACGAATGGGGCTTCGATCCGCTGATTCCGAGCAGCGAGCAGCCCGAGCTCATAGGCCATTCCTATGGCGGCGGCTGGACCCGCGGGCATCAGCTGCCTTCCGCCGACCGCCTGCTCTACAAGCCCAACGTGTCCACCTTCTACAGCACCAACATGACTCCGCAGGAGTACAACTTCAACGGAGGCATCTGGGCCGACCTGGAGAACAGGGTGCGGGCATACGCGGCGGCAGCGGATACGCTCTATGTCGTGACCGGCTGCCAGTACGCAGGGTCCGTCGAATACAGCGGCGGAAGCTCCGGCTTCTACGTGAAGATCCCGACCCACTACTTCAAGGCTCTGCTGTTCAAGGGCGTGTCCACCTATGCCCCGAGAGGTTACATGGCCGCCGGCTTCCTGCTGCCCCATGACATTTCCATCTCCGAAGGCAACTATCTCGACTACATACTTTCCATCGACGACCTCGAGAAGGAAACGGGCATTGATTTCTTCCCCAACCTGAAGGGCACCCTCAGCGCTTCCGCCGCTGATGCGATAGAGGCGGAGAAACCGTCGGCGTGGTGGAAATAAACAGATAACACTGAATCATGATGAACAGATACTTCAAAGCGCTGGTACTCATCCTGTTGGTAGTGACGGGATGCGGTCCGGCCAGACAGGCGGCCACCAGTGGCTCCGCCTATAAGTCTTCCTATGTGATCGGGTTCTACAACCTGGAGAACCTGTTCGACACCTACCACGACGAGGGCAAGAACGACTATGAGTACCTGCCCGACGGCGCCAACCAGTGGACCGAGGCGAAGTACGCCAAGAAACTCTCCAACATGGCCCAGGTGATTGCCGCAATGAAAGAGGACAACGGCGTCTGGCATGCAGTGCTGGGCGTGTCCGAAATAGAGAACAGGCACGTCCTCGAAGACCTCGTGGCCGAGCCCGCCATAGCTTCAGCAGGCTTCCAGATCGTCCATTACGACGGTCCCGACCGCCGCGGCGTGGATGTGGGCATGCTCTACAGGCCCGAGGTGTTCAAACTCATAGCCACGGAGAGCATTCCTTTCACCTTCACCCCTTCCCGTATCGACTGGAGCCAGTGGACCCAGGAGGAGATGGACAATTTCAAGACCCGCGACGTGCTCATGTGCCGCGGCACCATCGAGGACGAAATGTTCGCCATTTTCGTGACCCACCTTCCTTCCCGTCTGGGAGGCAAGGGTGCCGACCTTCGTCCCCGCGGGGCCGAGATCATCTATCAGCGCGCCATGGAACTGCAGAAGGAGTTCCCGGGCATCAAGATAGTGGTGATGGGCGATATGAACGACAATCCCACCGACGTGAGCATGACCGAATTCCTGCGCGGCAAGGAGTTCCGGGAAGGCCTCTCCGACGAGGATTTCTTCGATCCGTTCCTGAGCATGATCAAGGCCGGCTACGCCTCCCTGTATTATCAGGGCGGCAACAACATTTTCGACATCGTGATGGTCAACAACGCCCTGGCCAATCCCGCCCCCGGCTCCTTCGAGCTGATGCCGCTCGTGAAGCAGACCTACTACGGACGCATCTTCGTAAAGCCCTTCATGACCAACCAGAGCGGCCAGTACAAGGGCACTCCTTTCCGCACCTTCTCGGGCGGCTCCTTCGTCGGCGGCTACTCCGACCACTATCCAACGTATATCGTAATACGAAAATAATATGAGACGATTGCTCCTGGCATTTGCTGCCCTTGCTTTCTCGCTCACCCTGTCCGCCCAGGAACCCACCGGCGGAGTGAAGGGTACGATCGTAAACCGCAACGGCCGCCAGCCTATTGAAAAGGCCCGCCTCGTGCTCCTCAAGGGAGCCGAGCAGGTGGCCGAGACAGAATCGGCCGAAGACGGTACCTTCCAGATCCAGGGCCTGCCCGACGGCATGTACACCCTGTCCATAGTCGCTCCGGAATTCCTGGACAACACCGTGCAGGTCACCGTCAACGACGGCTATGTGAAGAACATGTTCAACCTGTCGATGACAGGCGTGAACCGCGTCACCGAACTGGACGACGATTCCTTCGCCGCCTTCGACATGGACGACTCCGGCTACAACGACAACCCCACGATCCTCTTCGGATCCAATGACGTGTTCAACAACATCGCCGGCTACAATTTCTCCGCAGTGCGTTTCCGCGCCAGGGGATACTCTTCCGAATCGCAGGACGTGTATCTGGCCGGCGTGAAGCTCAATGACGCCGTGACCGGCTACAGCCCGTTCTCCCTCTGGAGCGGCCTCAACGAGGCGATGCGTTCGAAGGAATCCGTGAGCGGTGCGGAAGTGTCCGACTACGGCTTCGGCGGCTACAACGGCCTCACCAACATCTTCGGCAACGCATCCTCCGTGCGCAAGGGCCTTCGCGGCAGCGTACTGACCAACAACACCCTCTACCGCCTCCGCGTGATGGGTTCCTACGCCACCGGGCCCATGGACAATGGATGGTCGTTTGCGGCCAACGTGTCGGCCCGCCTGGGCGGCAACGACTGGATCGACGGTGTGTACTACCGTTCCTTCGCCTACTACCTGGCCGCCGACAAGGTGTTCGACAAGACCCACAAGCTGAGTTTCGCCTTCTTCGCCACCCCCGGCGAGCGCGGCGCCCAGAACGCTGCGACCCAGGAGGTCTATGACCTGATGGGCGACAACATGTACAACTCCAACTGGGGCTACCAGAACGGCAGGGTCCGCAACGCCCGCGTGCGCAAGACCCACGAGCCCGTGACCTTCCTGAAGTACGACTTCACCCCTTCGGACCGTTTCCAGGCCAGCGCCACGGTGCTCTACCGCTTCGGCAAGAACGGCTACACGGCGCTCGACTGGTACGACGCCCAGGACCCCCGTCCGGACTACTACCGCAACCTGCCCAGCTATTTCCTGGACCCGAACCCCGACATGAACCGCGCCAACTACCTGAAATGGGCGTGGGCCAACGAGGTGTGGAGCTATTCCAAATACTACCCCAACCTGACCCACATCGACTGGGACCGTCTCTACAACGTGAACCGCACCCAGGCTGACGGCAGGGCCAAGTACATCCAGGAGGAAAGGCACACCGACCAGCAGGACTTCAACGTGGCGGCCACCTTCAAGTGGCGTGCTGCCGAGAACATCACGGTGACCGGCGGCCTCAACGGCAGGATCAACCGCACCGAGTACTACAAGGTGGTGGCCGACCTTCTCGGCGGCGAGTACTTCCTGGACATCGACAATTTCGCCGACCGCGACTTCGCGTCCCAGCCCTGGAAGGTGCAGAACGACCTCAACTACTTCCTTGCCAACGGCAGTGCCCGCAAGCTCGGAAAGGGCGACAAGTATGGCTACGACTATCTTGCGCAGGTGCGCAATATCGGCGGCTGGGTGAACGGCAAGTTCGTGTTCGGCAACTTCAGCGCCAACGTGGGCGGACGCCTCGGTTACGAGTGCTTCTGGCGCCACGGCCTGATGCGCAAGGGCCTCTTCCCCGGCTATCCCAGCAACGACGAGATGGCAAGGCAGTGGGCCGCGGCAGGTATCACTCCCTCCGAGGAGAGTTCATCCTGGGCATCCGAAAAGGCTCGCTTCCTCACCTATGCCGGCAAGCTCGGCCTGTCCTACGTGATCGGCGGCAAGCAGAGAGTCTATGCCAACGTGGGCTATTTCAACGACGCTCCCAAGTTCAACCAGGTGTTCCTTTCCCCGAGGACACGCAACACCATGGTCGACGACGTCAAGCCCGTCAGGACCTTCGCGAGCGACATCAACTGGCAGTACTCCGGCGGCGGAATCAACGTGCGCGCCACGGCCTACTTCACCAGCATCCTGGACCAGTCGAAGGTGATGAGCGCCTACGACGACCTCCAGAACGCATTCTCCAACTTCGCCATCACCAACATCGACCAGCGCCATATGGGCATCGAACTGGGATTCAAGATTCCGACCTACTTCGTGGACAACCTCTTCCTGCAGGGCGTCCTCGCGCTCGGAAGCTACGAGTACACATCCAATCCTTTGATGACCCAGACGGTCGACAACAGTTCCGAAGTCGTGATGAAGGACGTGCTGGTGCCTTATTGGAAGAGCACCCCTTATGCGGACGGATTCGTGCAGAAGCACTATCTGCCCTCCACTCCGCAGACAGCCGCTTCCCTCGGGCTTTCGTATAACATCAACTACTGGTTCATCGACTTCGACGTCGAGTATTTCGGACGCTCCTACCTCGACATGAACCCTCTCTACCGCACCGACTACGCGACCGCCGGCCCCGACAACAGGATCACCGACGAGGAAATCGTGTACATGACTGCGCAGGAAATGTTCAAGCCAGCATGGCTGGTCAACGCATCCGTCGGCAAGTCCTGGTTCATCAAGCGCAAGTATCAGCTCGGTTTCTCGCTGAATGCCAAGAACATCCTCAACAACACCAACGTCAGGACCGGAGGATATGAGCAGACCCGCCTCGTGGACAACACCGTCTCCAGGGAGCGTTTCTACCGTTTCGATCCCAAGTACTTCTATATGTCGGGATTCAATTATATGTTGAACATCTACTTCAGATTCTAGCGTATGAAAAAGTTATTTATCGCATTATCGGTCGCCATCGTGGCGCTTTCTTCCTGCAAGAGTCTGAAGGAAGAATGGGATCCCGTGTTCACCTTCGGAGCCAACGAGCCCGCAGCCGCCAAGCTGTATGCCGAATCGGACCTGAAGGACCTGGGCTTCCCAGGGACATTCACGACCATCAGGGATCTCAAGAGTATGTACAAGCCCGGCGGAGTTGCCATACGCAGTAATGTCTGGATCAAGGGCCAGGTCATTTCGAGCGACGTCAACGGCAATGTCTATCGTGAGCTCTACATCCAGGACGAGACCGGCGGCATCGACGTGAAGATAGGCAAGTCTTCCCTCTACAGCGAGTTCCGCCTCGGGCAGTGGGTGTATGTGAACTGCAACAACCTCACGCTGGGCGCCTACAACGGCATGCCCCAGCTGGGCCTGGAAGCAGACAGCACCACCACCAATGAATATGAGACCTCGTATATCGACGTCCAGGCCATCATCGACGAGCACGTGTTCCGCGGAGCTTATGCAGACCCCGTGGCTCCCGTGGTGGCTGACGAGAGTATGATCAAGGCCGCAATCAGTGCGGGCTACACCGGCGAGCTCTGGGGCAAACTGGTGACCATCAAGGGATTCAAGTACGGGAAAGAGATTTTTGCCCTGATCTATCCCAACCCCAATATGCCCCACAAGAGCGGCAATCCCGAGAACCGTGTGTTCCTTTCCGACTCCGGCACCTGGGGGATCGACACCTGGGCGCTCTCCAAGAACACCTATATCGACATCCTGCAGAACAGCAATGCCTGGGATTCAGCCCAGGTGGGCAGCGGCAGCACCCGCTACGGCACCATACTCTCAAGCCCCTATGATTTCAGGGACAAGCTGTCCGAAAAGGTGCTCACCTCTTTCGGCGCCGACGCCTCCATGCCCTACAAGCAGATTATGATAAAGTATGCCACGGCCAACTATGTGTCGCATTATTTCAAAGTCGGCAAGACCGACGTGCAGGTGCGCACCAGCGGATATGCACGCTTCGCGGACCAGAAGCTGGATTCCCGCCTCCTCGACGGCTCCGGCACCTGCGACATCACCGGCATACTTTCCATCTACAACGACGCCGCCCAGTTCACGCTGGTGGATGACCCGTCAATATCCGTGAAAGTGTACTGATTATGAATAAGGTATTTGCAATTATAGCTGCCGGACTGATGGCAATCGCTTGCAACACTGAAAATATTTTCCTGCAGGAGTGGGACACCCCCTACGGCATTCCTCCCTTCGACAAGATAAAGGTCTCCGACTACATGCCCGCCATCAAGGCCGGCATCGAACAGCACAATGCGGAGATACAAGCCATAATCGATAATGAGGAAGCCCCTTCATTCGAGAACGTCATCGCGGCCTATGACGCCAGCGGCAAGCTGCTCTCAAAGGTCTCCAACGTGCTTTTCAACGTCAGCGAATCTGACTACAGCGAGGCGCTGAACAAGGTCGTGGAAGAGGCGACGCCCCTCATTTCGTCCCATTCCGACGACATCATGATGAATGCTGGCCTTTTCGCCCGCGTCAAGGCCGTCTATGAATCGGACCAGAGCGGCCTGAGCCGTGAGCAGCAGATGCTCCTGAAGAAGATTTACGACGGCTTCGTGCGCAACGGCATAGGCCTGGACGAGGTCTCGCAGGCCAGGATGCGCGAAATCAACGGCGAACTTGCAACGCTTGCCCTGAATTTCGCCAACAACCTCCTTGCCCAGTCCAACTCCTTCAAGGAGCAGACCGGCTTCTCCGTGGCTTCCTACTACGACAAGATGGCCTCCATCGCCGACAGGGCGGAGCGCGAGAAGGTGTTCCGCGCATATTCCATGCGGGCCCACAACGGCGATTCCTTCGACAACCG
Source organism: uncultured Bacteroidia bacterium (assembly GCA_902782225.1). GTDB lineage: Bacteria > Bacteroidota > Bacteroidia > Bacteroidales > UBA932 > Cryptobacteroides. The sequence continues at coordinate 81,889 of CACZMF010000002.1, forward strand.
TGAGCTTGTGCTCAAGACTATGGCCCTCCGCATCGAGAAGGCAAAACTGCTCGGCTACGATACTCCTGCGGCATTCATCCTCAGCGACAAGATGGCCGGCGACCCCGCCACGGTCGATGCTTTCCTGGGCAACATAATGGATGCTGCGATGCGCCGCGCCAAGGAGGAAGTGGCTGATATGCAGAAGCTGATGGATGAAGATGTGGCTGCCGGGCTGCTGCCTGCAGGCTCCCGCATCGAGCCCTGGGACTATCTCTACTACGCCGAAAAGGTGCGCAAGGCCCGCTACGACCTCGACGAGGCCGAAGTGTCGGAGTACTTCAAGATGGAGAACGTCCGCGCCGGCGTGTTTGCCAACGCATCCAGGCTTTACGGCATCCATTTCGAGCCCCTGCAGGACGTGCCCGTCTATAACCCCGAGTGCGAGACTTTCAAGGTCACGGATTCCGACGGCTCCCTTATCGGAATCATCATCACCGACTACTATCCCCGCGATTCCAAGAGGGGAGGGGCGTGGATGACCAACTTCGTGGAGCAGCGCGAAGGGGTGCGTCCGGTCATAGTGAACGTGGGCAATTTCAACAAACCCACCGAAGACAAGCCTTCGCTCCTGACCATCGACCAGGTGGAGACTATGTTCCACGAATTCGGCCATGCCCTCCACGGCCTGCTCAGCCAGTGCCGCTACGAAGGCACGAGCGGCACTTCCGTGAAGCGCGATTTCGTGGAATTCCCTTCCCAGGTCAACGAGAACTGGGCGTTCGAGCCCGAGGTGCTCGCCACCTACGCCTTCCACTACAAGACCGGCGAGGTCATTCCCGAAGCGCTTGTGCGCAAAGTGCAGGCGGCCGCCAATTTCAACCAGGGATTCACTACGGGCGAGCTCTGCGCCGCCAGCATCCTGGATATGAAGTGGCACGAACTGGGCAGCATAGAGGGCGTGGACGTGGATGAGTTCGAAAAGAAGGTCTGCGAGGATATGGGCCTCATTCCCGAAATAATACCCCGCTACCGCAGCACCTATTTCAACCATATCTTCGGTTCCAGCGGCTACAGCGCAGGCTACTACAGCTACCTTTGGGCAGAAGTGCTCGACAAGGATGCATTTGAACTCTTCAAGCAGAAGGGAATCTTCGACGCGCAGACCGCTATGAGCCTTCGCCGCAACATCCTTGAAATGGGAAGCAGCGAGGAACCTATGGTGCTTTACCGCCGCTTCCGCGGGCAGGATCCCGATCCCGGTGCCCTTCTTCGTGCAAGAGGGCTTCAATAATACATAAAAATGAAAAACAAAGTTCTTTTAATGATTCTTGACGGTTGGGGCGAAGGACGCTCCGACCACAGCAATGCTATTTATACCCAGGGCGCTCCCTTCATCGACAGCCTCAGGGCAAAGTATCCTATGGCCCATCTCCACGCCTGCGGCGAATACGTAGGCCTTCCCGACGGCCAGATGGGCAACAGCGAAGTCGGCCATATGAACCTCGGCGCCGGCCGCGTCGTCTACCAGGACCTGGTGAAGGTCAACATGGCCTGCCGCAGCCACTCCCTGATGGACAACAAGGAGATCAAGGCAGCCTACGACAATGTGAAGCGCAGTGGCGGGAAACTCCATTTCTTCGGCCTCTGCTCCCACGGCGGAGTCCATTCTTCCCTGGAGCATCTCTATGAGTTCCTTTCGGAAGCCAAGAAGGCCGGACTCCCCGAAGTCTATGTCCATTGCTTCATGGACGGACGCGACACCGATCCCCGCAGCGGACTTGGCTTCGTGCGCGAGCTTGAAGAAAAGATGGCACAGACCACCGGAAAGGTGGCCACAGTCTGCGGCCGTTTCTACGCCATGGACCGCGACAAGCGCTGGGGCCGCATCAAGGAGGCCTACGACATGCTCGTGGAAGGCAAAGGCGCCCGTTTTGAAAGCGCCACCGAAGCTATCGAGGCGTCCTACGCAGCCGAGGTGACAGATGAGTTCATCAAGCCCGTCGTGATCACCAAAGACGGCGAGCCCCTTGCAAAGGTTGAGGAAGGCGACACCGTGATCTTCTACAACTTCCGCAACGACCGCGCCCGCGAGCTGACCAACGTGCTCACGCAGAACGACATGCCGGAGGAAGGAATGCATACCATTCCCCTCTACTACTGCACCCTCACCCCCTACGACGCCTCCTTCAAGGGCCTCCACATCCTCTTCGACAAGGAAGAGGTCGCCGACACCCTCGGAGAGACCATCTCCAAAGCCGGCCTGAGGCAGCTCCGCATAGCCGAGACTGAAAAGTACGCCCACGTGACCTTCTTCTTCAACGGCGGACGTGAAACCCCGTTTGAGGGCGAAGACCGCATCCTGGTCAATTCCCCCAAGGTGGCTACCTACGACCTGCAGCCCGAGATGAGCGCGGTCGAGGTGACCGACCGCCTGTGCGAGGCCATACGCAGTGAGAAGGAAGACCTTATCATCCTCAACTACGCCAACGGCGACATGGTTGGCCACACGGGTGTCTATAAAGCCATCTGCAATGCAGTCGGTTGCATAGACGGATGCGTGGAGACCACCGTCACCTGCGCCCTCAACCACGGCTACACCGTGCTCCTGACCGCCGACCATGGCAACGCCGACTATGCGGTCAACGAAGACGGCAGCCCCAACACCGCCCACTCCCTCAACCTGGTGCAGTTCATCGTCATCGGCGCCGGCGACGAGGTGAAGAGCGTCAAGGACGGTGCTCTCTGCAACGTGGCCCCCACCATCCTGAAACTTATGGGTATACCCCAGCCGGCAGCGATGACGGCAGAGCCGCTTATTTGATGTATAAACTCGAACCGATCCTGCGCCCCATGATCTGGGGCTCCGAACTCTGGGTGCTTTCCGGCTATCCGGAGCGCCTTTCCGTGGTCGCCGAAGGGCCCGACAAAGGCATGAATATCAACGAACTGGTGGCCCGTGAGAAGGGCCGTCTGGTGGGGGAGGAGTGCTACCGCCGCTTCGGCGATGAATTCCCCCTGCTCGTGAAGTTCCTCGACGTCCACGCCCCGCTCAGCATCCAGGTCCACCCTTCCGAGGAGTTTGCGCAGGCCCGTCAGGGGCTCCACGGCAAGACCGAGATGTGGTACGTCATACGGGCGGAAAAGGACGCACGCCTGATGTGCGGCTTCTCCAGGGAAATCACCCCGGAAGAGTTCACCCGCAGGGTCGCGGACGGCAGTATCACCGACGTGATCGCCAGCCACGATATTGCTCCGGGAGATGTGTTCTTCATCCCCACCGGGCGGGTGCATGCCCTTCTTGAAGGCAGTTATATCGCTGAGATCCAGCAGACTTCGGATTCGACCTACAGGATCTGGGACTACAATCGTCCGGGGCTGGACGGAAAGCCCCGCCCTCTCCACACGGAGCTGGCGAAGGACGCCCTCGACTACAGGGTCTGCGACAGCTACAAGACTCCCTACGAGCCGCAGCGCGACGCTGAGGTGCCTCTGGTGAGCTGTGAGTATTTCACCACTTCGGTGCTGGAGCTCTCCGCTCCTTTCCGCAAGGACCTCAGCACCCTGGACAGTTTCCTGATAGTCATGTGCCTGGAGGGCGGAGCGCTGCTTCGGAGCGAAGGCCGGGAAGCGAAGATCGCTTCCGATGAGTGTGTGCTGGTGCCTGCATCTGCGCAGGATATTGAGTTTATCCCGGACGCGGGAGGCCTCAAGGTCCTCCTGAGCCACGTTTGACAGTATGAAGAAACACAACAAGAAAAAGGAAGCGCGTCGCGAGGAGAGAGTCCACAGGAGCGGCCGTCGCCAGTATCCCCAGTTCGAGGGCAAGGTGCAGATGACCCGCGAGGGCTTCATCTATGTGATTATAGAAGGCCAGGACGATGACGTCTATGTGAAGGCCGGCAAGACCAGGCATGCCCTCAACGGCGACTGGGTGCGGGTGGCGGTGACCAAATCCGCCGGCCGCGGAATGCGCCGCGAGGGGGAAGTGGTGGAGATACTCCGTCCCAGCAAGGCTCCTTTCGTGGGCTATATGCACTTCATGGGTGCCCAGGCCTGGGTGCTGATGCAGAGCAAGTTCATGCCCTACGACATCCAGGTGGACGCTGAACTTGCCCGCAGCATGGGCGCGCAGGCCGGCATGAAGGTGGCGGTGGTCGTGGACCACTGGCTGAGGGGTGAACCCAGCCCCTGGGGTCATCTGGTCGATGTGCTCGGCACCCCCGGCGACAATGACACCGAGATGCACGCCATCCTCGCGGAGTTCAACCTCCCGTACCGGTTTGAAAAGGAGGTTGAGAATGCCGCAGACAAGATTTCGGAGGAAATCACGGCAGCCGATCTCAAGGGCCGCAAGGATTTCAGGGACACCCTGACCTTCACCATCGACCCGGCGGATGCCAAGGACTTCGACGACGCCCTGTCGTTCCGCCGCCTCGAGAACGGCAACTATGAGATCGGCGTGCATATCGCAGACGTGTCCTACTATGTGAAGCCCGGCTCCGCTGTGGACAAGGAGGCCAGGGAAAGGGGTACGTCCGTCTATCTCGTGGACCGCACCGTCCCTATGCTGCCTGAAAAGCTTTGCAACAAGCTCTGCTCCCTGCGTCCGGATGAAGACAAGCTCACCTTTTCCGCAGTTTTCGAAATCGGTCCCAAGGGCGCGGTGAAGTCCCGCTGGATAGGCAGGACCATCATCCGTTCCGACAGCCGCATGGACTACGACCAGGCCCAGGCCGTGATCGACAATCCGCCGGAAAAGGATAAGCGCACCCCCCTGCAGGACGCCCTGCTGACCCTGAACGGCCTTGCGCATATTTTCCGCGAGACCAGGTTCAAGGCGGGTGCCATCAATTTCGACCGTCCGGAGATGAAGGTGGAGGTGGACGGGCAGGGCAAGCCGGTGCGCGTCTTCCAGAAGATCGCCCGTGAGTCCAACAACCTCATAGAGGAGTTCATGCTGCTTGCCAACCGCACAGTGGCCGAATATGTGGGCACCGGGGGCAAGATGAACGGAGTGCCGATGAAGAGCGCCAAGACCTTCGTGTACCGTATCCACGGGGAACCGAACTACGAAAAGCTGGAGAGCCTGAGGGGCTTCGCCTCCAATTTCGGCTACAAGATGGAGGAGGCCACCAGCGGCAAGAGCGCCGCTTCATCGCTGCGCGAACTGCTCTCCTCCTCCAAGGGCAAGCCGGAGTACGAGGCGTTCCAGAACATAGCCCTCCGGTCCATGGCAAAGGCGGTCTACAGCACCGACAACATCGGTCACTACGGCCTTGCGTTCAACTTCTACACGCATTTTACTTCCCCGATCCGCCGCTATCCCGACCTGATGGTGCACCGGCTGCTTTCGGCCTACCTCGCAGGTGGTTCTTCGGCCGACAAGGCCCGCTTCGAGAAGGAGTGTGTCCATGCTTCTGAGCGTGAACTTGTGGCTGCCGACGCAGAGCGTACCAGCGTGAAATACAAGCTGGTGGAGTTCATGCAGGACAAGATCGGGCAGGAGTTCGAAGGCGCCGTGTCCGGCATGACGGAGTGGGGAATGTATGTGGAAATAGACGATACCCACATCGAGGGAATGGTGCCTCTGCGCGAGATCCGTTCCGATTTCTATGAATTCGACGAGGCCCGCTACAGACTGGTGGGCCGCCGCACCCGAAGGCAGTACCGCCTTGGCGACAGGGTGCGGATCAAGGTGAAAAATGCCAACCTCGAGCAGCGGTTGCTCGACTATGAACTCATTGAAAATGAAGAGGATACTACCCCTGCTCCTGCTCCTGCCGCTCCTGCTCGGGGCCGTGGACGCAAGCGCCCAGAGCCGCGAAGAAAGGCTCGCTGATTATGTTGGTTACCTGGCTTCCGAAGAGTTGCAGGGCCGTGGCGCTGCGACGGAAGGAGCCATCAAAGCCCGCAACTTCATCGCGGCCCGCTACCGTGAGTGCGGCCTGAAGCCTTTCCGGGACGGGGACTTTTTCGTGCCTTTCCAGACCAAAGGTACGGACTACTGCAATGTGGTGGGCTACATCGAAGGAGGCGCTCTGAAGGATGAGTATATCGTGCTCGGAGCGCATTACGACCATCTGGGAGTCAAGAATGGCCGGATTTATCCCGGCGCCGACGACAATGCTTCCGGCAGCGCGGCCCTGATTGAAATCGCGCGGGAACTTGTGGCCCAGAAGGATCAGCTGCAGCGCAGCGTGATCATCGCCGCTTTCGACGCCGAGGAACTCGGTCTCTTCGGCAGCACCTCCCTGGCCGGATTCCTGGACGAGCTCGTGGGGATCAAGAATGTGAAACTGATGGTCAGCGTGGATATGGTGGGCCGCTATGCGGGCCACGGCAGCCTGGTGCTTGAGGGTGTCGCGACCATCCGGGACGGCAAGGTGATGGCTTCTGAGACCGCAAAGCGCCATTCCATCAAGATACGGCCGAAGAATTTCGAAACCTCCGTGCTCACAGCCACCGACACCGACGCTTTCGCCCGCATGGGTGTGCCCACGCTTGCCGTATCCACGGGGCTGCATCCCCAGTATCACAAGCCCACTGATACCCCGGACCTTATTGATTACGACGGACTCGACAAAGTGTCCGGCTACCTTGCCGACTTTGCCGCCCAGGCCGCTGCCGACCCGGAGTGGAAGGCCAGCGGCAGGCTTGCCAGAAAGCACGATCCCAGGCAGCCGGCAGTGGAATTCGGTGTGCTTGCCGGGCTGGCGGCTTCGTCGCTCAGCTTTACAAAGGCTGATTTCACGACCAAAGCCCGCACGGACTACTCGGCGGGCCTTGTGTCCCGCTTGAATCTCGGCAGCTTCGGCCTCCAGCTGGAAGCCTTGTATGAGTGCGCCAATTCCCGTTTCCCGTCAATCGACACGCCTCTCGGCGTAGCCCAGAATTACATGCAGCAGGGAGTCACCGTGCCGGCCTATGTGCTGGTGCGGTCTTCCGCCAGTCGCGACGCCCTGTTCTTCGGTCTCGGCGGCTACTACAGCTACGTTTTCTCCCATTCCCTGGATAAGTCGGATCCGGGCTGGATGGTCAATCCCCACCAGGGCGGCATTGCAGCCGTAATCGGGGTCAAGGCCGCCGGCCTGCTGGTGCAGTGGTCTTTCCGCAGGCAACTTGGGTCGCTTTTCGCTTCCGGAGCTCCCGAAGTCCATCTCGGCACGGCCAGCTACATAACCGTGGGCTGGTTCTTCTGATCCGGCCGACGCCGAGGATTACACGCAAATCTAAGGTTTGTACAATTAATTACTTATCCTATGGACGAATACAGAAATATAGACATCAGTGCCTGGACTAAGGTGGGTGAGGGCGGAAACGGGACTGTGTACGAGAATCCGTCGGAGCCGGATGTGATTTTGAAGGTGAATAAGGCGGGGATCAATACGCTTGCGTTTGTTTCCAACGACTACAAGGTTTCCAGGGCCGTGGAGGGACTGGGAATTCAGGTCCCCAAGATGTATGAGATTGTGAAGGTGGGAGATGCATATGCTACCCTTTCCCAGCGCATCAGGAACAAGAAATCCTTCTCCCGGACCTGTCAGGAGAATCCTGACCGCACGGAAGAGATGGCTCGGGTGCTGTGTGAGAAGGGGAAGGAACTGTTCCGTACTCCCTGCAATACGGATATCTTCCCCAGCCGGAAGGAGCAGTTGCTGAGGGCCATCGGCAAAGCGAGGTTCATCGGCAAAAAGAACCGTGAAATCATAGCCCAATTCGCCCGGACAATCCCGGAAGAAAAGACCTGCGTTCACGGAGATTTCAGTATGGCCAACATCATTGTATCGGAAGGCAATTACTACTGGATAGACCTGGACCGCTTTGGCTACGGGGATCCTATGTTCGACATCGGCCATCTTTTCCAGATATGCAACGTGTATTCTTCCATGAAACAGGTGCAGGACATCTTCCATATGTCAGAGGAGCATCTGAAGCGTTTCTGGACAGCGTTTGCCAAAGCGTATACGGGTGAGGAAACCCCGGAAGCGTTCAACCGCCTGGCCGGAAAGTTCGCCTGCCTGGATTTGGTCGTACGCAACGAATTTCAAAAGCCCAGCCTGGTGGAGAGCCTTTTCTTTGCCTCGTACATCCGCAATCATGTTAAAAACTACTTCTGATGAATAAGACCGCAGTTGTCTTAGCACTTGCCATGACCGTTTCCTCCTCCCTATACGCCCAGCAGTTTCTCCCCACCAAGAGCATTGTGAATGCCCGGGATCTGGGCGGCTATATCACGGAGGATGGCAGAAAGGTAAAGGATCATGTCCTCATCAGGGCCGCCCATCTGGCCGATGCCACCGACAAAGACCTGGAATTCCTTTCCCAGATGCCAGTGGCAAAAGTGGTGGATTTCCGCACAGAGAGCGAGAAAGTGGAAAGGGCCGACCGGGAGGTCCCCGGGGCCGATTACATCCTCCTTCCCATCGACGCCAGCGGCCACGCCAAGGAGCAGATGACGGATAAGGAAAAGAAGAAGTTCACCCGTGGGAAGAAGAAGTTTGACGTGCGGAAGATCATCGTCTTTGCCGCCTTCAATGAGAAGGGGAAGAAGGTGGCCCGGGAAATGTATCCCAACCTGCTGTTCGATCCGGAGTGCCAGGCGCAGTTTGCCCAGTTCTTCCGCCATGTGCTGGCTACGGAAGACGGCGCCGTGTTTTTCCACTGCACGCAGGGGAAAGACCGCACCGGCGTAGCATCGGCTCTTCTGCTGGCGGCGCTGGGAGCTTGCCGGGAAACCATTGTGGCCGATTTCGACGCCACCAATAGAGTCTATGAAAAAGACGTTAAAAAGTATACCCGTCGCGTCAAATTCTGGGGCGGTGGGGAAGAAGAGACAGGCGTTGTAAAAGCCTTCCTGGGCTGCAATACAGACAACTTTGTGAAGGCCCTGGACCGCATTGACCAGGAGTACGGTTCCCTGGAAGCCTATCTGAAAGGCCCCATCGAACTCACGGACGATGATTTCAAAAAACTCAGGGAACGGTATCTGGAATAATCTGCATGTCTTTCCTATCATCATAGCTATCGGAATTCGGATGGTGAGTGTGACATTTTCATGTTGTCAGGAATGAGTTTTGGCAAAATATACTTATATTTCGGCAATGAAGTTGGAATTCACAAAGATGGAGGGCCTGGGCAACGACTATATTTATGTCGATGCCTCCCGGTTCCATATTCCGGACCCGGCGGAGCTTTCCAGGCGCCTGAGTGACAGGCATTTCGGTGTGGGCGCCGACGGGCTGGTGCTAATCGGCCGCCCGGAATCCGCCGACTTTTCGATGCAGATGTTCAATGCCGACGGCTCCGAAGGGGCTATGTGCGGCAACGCTGCCCGTTGCATAGGCAAGTATGTGTGGGACAAGGGATTGACGTCCAAGCGCTCGCTTTCCCTCGCCACCAGGTCCGGCATCAAGCACCTCAGTCTGCACATCGGAGAAGACGGCCTGGTGGACAGCGTCACCGTGGGTATGGGCTCATACAGGATAGTGGAGCTTCAGCGTGAGCTTCAGGCTGGCGGCAAGCCCTTCAGGGGCACTGTCGTGGATGTGGGGAATCCGCATTTCGTGGTGTTCTGCGATGGTGCTGGGGCAATCAATCCAGCTATAGCCGGCCCGGAGATTGAAAAGAGTTTCCCCGGCGGCATCAACGTTGAGTTCGCTTCAGTCGAGGAGCCGGGGCGCATCCGTATGCGCGTCTGGGAGCGGGGGAGCGGCGTCACGCTCGCCTGCGGCACCGGCGCCTGCGCCACCGCGGCCGCTGCCGTAGCCCTTGGGCTTTGCACATCGCCGTGCCGCATCGAGATGGACGGCGGAGAGCTGGAGATAGTCTGTGAAGGAGAGTCACTCCTTATGAACGGCCCCGCCCGCACCGTCTTCGAAGGTGTAGTCGAGATTTAGTTTTCCACCCAGAGATAGACCTTGTCGCCCCGGCGGACGTGCTCGCCGGAAGGGCCGGCGGGGATGGCGACCGAGCAGCGGACTCCCTTGGGGGCAAGCTCGCAGGGCTCCATATTCACGCGCATGTCGCCCGCGACAGTCTGGGTGACGCCGCTGGTGGGACCGATGATGACCAGTTCGTCCCCGAGCCGGAGATCGGTGGCTTCGACGGTGATTTCCGCCACGCCTATACGGTCGAACCAATTGCTTATCTTCCCGCAGTAAACCTTGCGCCTGGTGGCCTGGGAGCCATAAATCGCGCTCCATTCCCCGAGCCGTGCGCCCTGGTAGTAGCCGTCCCAGAAGCCGCGGTTGAACACTTCCGCAAGGCTCGCCTTCAGCGAAGCGGCGAGTTCCGGGGTGAAGCTGCCGTCCAGCACGGCGTCGGCTGCCCTGCGGTAGCAGGAAGTGCAGCGCAGCACGTAGTCCGCGCTCCGGGCCCTTCCCTCAATCTTAAGCACCCGGACTCCGCTCTCTATGATACGCGGCAGGAACTCTATGGTGCAGAGGTCCTTGGGGGACATTATGTACTTGTTGTCGATGTCCAGCGTGTAGCCGGTCTCAAGGTCACGCACCTCATAGCCCCTGCGGCAGACCTGCATGCAGGCGCCCCGGTTGGCGGACTCGCCGTAGGCATGGAGACTCAGGTAGCACTTGCCGCTGACTGCCATGCAGAGCGCGCCGTGGGCGAACATTTCTATGCGCACCGGCTCCCCGGAGGGGCCGCAGATGCCTTCGCGCTCCACGGCTTCGGAAATGCCCTGCACCTGGTCCAGGTTTAGTTCGCGGGCAAGCACCACCACGTCGGCCCAGCGCGACCAGAAGCGCAGAGACTCGATGTTCGATATGTTGAGCTGTGTGGAGGCGTGAACCTCCAGGCCTATGCTCCTGGCATACTCCACGGCGGCTATGTCGGACGCGATGACGGCATCCACGCCTGCCGCCTTCGCGGCATCGAGTGCCTCGCGGGCCGGCTGCAGGTCCTCCTGATAGAGGATGATGTTCAGGGTCAGGTAGGCCTTCGCCGAGGCCTCGTGGCAGAGGCGCACTACTTCTTCGAGGTCTTCGGGGGCGAAATTATTGGCGCTGTGGGAGCGCATGTTGAGGCGTCCCACTCCGAAATACACCGAATCGGCCCCGCCCTGGAGAGCAGCGTGCAGGCACTCGAAATTGCCCGCCGGCGCCATTATTTCGATTCTGTCCATTACTCGAATCTAAAGTCCTTTGCCCTGCGGAGGGCTTCATGGAGCTGGGTGTCGTAGCGGAGGCGGAGCTTCACCCCGTCGGGCTGGAAGTAGTAGCGCACCACTATCTCCTCTTCTATGAAGGGCACGATCTCGTCTTTCTTGATGCGGAGGAACTCCTCCTTTTCCATGTCAAGCGCCTTTCCGAGGGCGTCAAGTTCCTTGGACATGGCCTCTTCGAGACCGTCGCGCGAGAGTTCCTTCCGCACGAGGTCGAAGTAGGTCTTGGCGCTGGAGCGGTAGTCGAATTCCTTGCCTTTGGCAAATTCGATGAAGTCGTCGTAGTCGGCATCGGAAAGGAAGAATTCCTCGGTGGGAGGGATGGACGTGTGCTTCCGTACATATTCGAGCGCATACTGTTCCACGACCCCGTTGAGCACCAGGGAGTAGGTCAGGCGGCTGTAGTCGCGGGGCTTGACCTCGATGTCGGGGGTGATGCCGCCGCCGTCGCGCACCGTGCGTCCCATCGTCGTCTTGAACTCGTGGGTCAGGGAATCGGGGATGTGGCCCACGCTGCCGTCTTCGTTGCGGTGCGAATAGTCTATTGCCTGCACGCAACGGCCGCTGGGGGTGTAGTATTTGGCGGAGGTCATCTTAAGCTGGCCGCCATAGGGCAGCGGACGTATGCTCTGCACCAGGCCCTTGCCGAAGGTGCGCGTGCCGATGATGATGGCCCTGTCGAGATCCTGGAGGGCTCCGGACACGATTTCAGAGGCTGAAGCCGAGCCGGAATCGACCAGCACGATCAGCGGGATGGCCGTGTCCAGCGGGGCTTTTGTGGTGCGGTTGGTGTAGGAACTGCCGGCTTCACGGCCCTTTGCGGTCACCACCACGGAGCCCTTGGGCACGAAGATGGACACGATGTCCACGGCCTCGGAGAGCAGGCCGCCGCCGTTGCCGCGCAGGTCCAGCACCAGGGTGTCGAGCTGCCCGCCCTTGCGCATCTGCTCCACCGCCTTGCGCATCTGCTCGCCCACGCCTTCGGTGAAGCCGCTCTGGAGGATGTAGCCGGTGTGCGGGCCCACCATACCGGCATACTGGATATCGGGCAGGTGGATGGTGCGGCGGGTGATCTTGATGTCCTTGATTTCACCGGTGTGGACCTTTTTCACCTTGAACACCACCTTTGTGCCGGGAGTGCCGCGCATCTTTTCGCTGCACTCGGCGCTGGTGAAGCCCTTGACGCTCTCGCCGTCGATGGTCATGATCTCGTCGCCTGCGCGCAGGCCGGCTCCCCAGGCGGGCGAATCCTTGTAGGGCTCGTTGATTATGACGTTGCCCTGCGGGTCGGGCTTGTAGATGACGGCGCCTATGCCTCCGTAGCTCTTGTTGATCATCATACGGAGGTCTTCGTTCTCTTCCTCAGGCACATAGACGGTGTAGGGGTCGAGATTGGAAAGCATCGCGTCGATGCCTGCGCGCTCTATGCGGTCCACGGGCAGGGAGTCCACGTAGGCGCGGTTGAGTTCCTTGACGATGGCGCTGTGGATTTCCGTCCACTTGCCGAGCTTGAAGCTCTTCGACTGGGCCCCGGCCTGAAGAGAGACCGCGAGCAGCAGAATGCAGATTATTGATTTACGCATATATTCTCCTTTATCCATTGAGCCATGGCGCGGAGGGCCTTGCCACGGTGCGAGATGGCATTTTTGACTTCTTCCGGGAGCTCCGCGACACTGCGGTCGGGATACTCGTCGGCGATAAACACGGGGTCGTAGCCGAAGCCGCCTGAACCGCTGCGGGCCTGGGCTATACGGCCTTTGAGCGTGCCTTCGAAAAAGTGCTCCTCCCCGTCCAGAAGGAGGGTCACCACGCTGCGGAAACGCGCCGTACGGGGCGCTCCGGGGCACTTGGAAAGCTCGCTGAGCAGGGTGTCGATATTTGCACTGAAATCGTGGTCGGGCGGAAGGGACAGGCCGTCGCGGCGGGCTATGTCCTGGGCATAGCGGGCGGCGTGCACGCCCGGAGCGCCTCCCAGGGCATCGACCTCGAGGCCGGTGTCGTCGGCAAAGCAGTCCATGCCGCAGAGCTCCCTGTAGCCACGGGCCTTAAGTATGGAATTCTCCTTCAGAGTGCTGCCGGTCTCGGCCACGTCGTCGAAGATTCCCAGTTCAGAGGGAGCCACGACCTCGGCCAGGTCGGCCAGGATTTCCCGGGCCTCCCTCAATTTGCCCTTGTTGCCTGTTGCGAATACGAGTTTCATTCTGCAAATATAATTATTATATTTGTGGGTATGATTGAAGATGTAATCAAATTTCCTGCCGAACCTGCCGGCCTCTACGATCCCCTGCGATATATGATGGGCATCGGCGGCAAGCGAATCCGCCCGACGCTCTGCCTCAAGGTCTATGGCCTGTACGGCAAGGAGCCGGGGCCCGATATCCTCGAAGCGGCGGCCGCAATAGAACTCTTCCACACCTTTTCGCTCATCCACGACGACATCATGGACCGTTCCCCGCTGCGCCGGGGCGTCCCGACGGTGTGGAAAAAGTGGGACGAGACCACCGCGATCCTGAGCGGCGACGAGATGCTCATAGAGGCATACAAACATATAGCAAAAGTGCCTGCAGCCTGCCTGGACAGGGCTTTGGGGCTCTTCACCCGAACGGCATCCGAAGTGTGCGAAGGGCAGCAGTACGACATGGATTTCGAGTCGCTGGACTCCGTGCCCATGGCCGCTTACGAAAGGATGATAGGGCTCAAGACCGCCGTCCTGATCGCCTGCTCGGCAAAGATGGGCGCAATTGTGGCCGGAGCTCCCGAGGCCGAATGCGAGGCCCTGTACCGCTACGGCTACGAGCTCGGGATGGCGTTCCAGGTGGCAGACGACCTGCTGGATGCCTATGGCGACGAGAAAGTGTTCGGCAAGCCCATAGGCGGCGACATCCTCAACGAAAAGAAAAGCTGGCTCACCGTGCGCGCCCTCGAAAAGACCTCCGACCCGAAGGCATTTCTGGCGGCGTTCAAGCGCCAGTGTGCCTCCCTCGAAGAGGAGAAGGCAAAAATCGCTTCGATAAAGGCCCTCTACGATAGTCTCGGCGTGCCGGAAGATGCGCGCACCGTGATAGAACGCTATTCGGGAAAGGCCCTCGAGGCAGTTGCAGGCCTGGGGCCGGACACCTCCGTGCTCAAAGACTTCGCCGACAAACTCATAGGACGCGCCCGCTGATGGAAGCCGTGGTGGTCAAGAACGCAGGAAGCCATTTCCTGCTGAGCGAGCTGCCCGGGTGGGCTCCTTTTCCTGCCGTCCTGCGGGGAAAAGTGCGCCTGGAGCGCTCCGGAGCCACCAATCCCGTGGCCGTCGGCGACAGAGTGGAGTACGTCCTGGACGGCCCCGTGGCGGACGAACTGCACCCGGCAGTCATCAAGGACGTGCTGCCCCGCAGCAATTACGTCATACGCCGCAGCACCAACCTGTCCCGCCAGTCCCACGTCATCGCGGCCAACCTCGACCGCGCGCTGCTGGTGGTCACGCTGTATTTCCCGGAAATAAAGCTCCCGTTCCTCGACCGCCTGCTCGTGACCTGCGAAGTCTATGGCGTGAAGGCAGTCATCGTGCTGAACAAGCTGGACCTCTGCCGGGAAATCGCGGAGGAAGAAGTGGAAAGGTTCTGCGAGATCTATCGCGGAGCAGGTTACGAAGTGGTTGAGTGTTCGGCACTTAAGGGCGAAGGGATAGACCGCCTGCGCGAAATATGCTCATGCGGCACGAGTCTCGTGAGCGGCGAGTCCGGAGTCGGGAAAAGTTCGATCATCAAGGCCCTCGATCCTTCGCTGGATCCCAAGATAGGCCGCATCAGCACCGCCCACCTGCAGGGCAAGCACACCACTTCGCTCTATGAGATGTATCCCCTGTCGGGAGGCGGCTTCATCGTGGACACACCCGGCCTTCGAGGCTTTGGCCTGGTGGACCTGGAGAAGGAAGAGATCTCGAAGTATTTCCCTGAAATGCTGAGAGTTGCCGACGACTGCCGCTTCATCCCCTGCACCCACACCCACGAGCCGGGCTGTGCCGTCAAGGCTGCCGTCGACTCGGGCCTGATCAGCCCCGAGCGCTACAATTCCTACCTCGGCATGCTCGAGGAGGACAAGAAGTTCCGGTAGGAGATTCTTGGCTACGCTCAGAATGACAACGGCCTAGTAGTTTTCGTGGTGCATCGACATGTAGTCGCGGAAGAGCTGGAGGCATTCTTCCCGGTCGATTTCGGTCATATAGCCTTCGAGCTTGTCGCGGCCGCCGAAGATTTTGTCGAATTTGTCGTCGCGGAAGCCGATAAGGCCGTTGTCGGCGATGTTGCAGCCATAGTATATCTTGCTGATATTCGCCCACATGCAGGCGCATAAGCACATGTGGCATGGCTCGCCGGTGGTGTAGAGCTCGCAGCCGCTGAGGTCGAAGGTGCCCAGGCGGCGTCCGGCGTCGCGTATTGCCGCCACTTCGCCGTGGCAGGTGGCGTCGTTGTCGCGCAGCACGCAGTTATGGCCGCGCCCCACTATTTCTCCGTCTTTGACTATCACGGTGCCGAAGGGGCCCCCGTGCCCTTGTTCTATGCCTTCACGCGCTTCGCGGATGGCAAGTTCCATAAACTTGTTCATATCGGTGCAAATATAACTATTTTGCGGTAAATGCCACGCTTCTGCTGGCGCCGCCCTCGTCCATCACCACGAGCACGTGCTCTCCCGGTTCGGGCCTTATCAGCAGGTCGTGGTCGCCGGTGGTCTTGCCCAGGTACTGGTCGTCCAGGTGCCAGTAGAGCACGGCATGCGGATCCCTGTGGGCGGCGCGCACCACCACGCCTTGTTCGCGTCCGGTCAGATCCACAGTGGTCACGACCGTGACGCCGGGGTGGGGATACAGGATTTCGATGGGATTACGGGTGTCGGAAGCGGCGTCGAAGTCGGGATGCTTCGGAGGCAAAGGCCTGTAGTCCAGGTGGTTCTTCATGTAGTACCACTCCATAGCCGGGGGCAGCACGAACCAGACTTTTTCGACCATCTTCTCCACGGGGTAGCAGCTGCTGTTGACCATATAGCGCTGCTCTGCGTCGAGGTGGACCACCCTGTGGAAGCGGCATTCGTCGGGGCGCTGCTCTATGTCGGGTACCCACACCGTGTCGCGTTCCGGGCACACCGCGGAGGCGGGAAGACCGCTGCGTGCGCACACTTCCAGCGGCACCAGGTCGTCCAGCGGCTTGCTGAACCACCGTGAGGGGGGGAGGGCGGAAAACACGTTGAACATCACCGGGGAAGCGTAGCTGACGCCGGTCATCTGCGCCCGGCCCTCGCCGTCGCTGTTGCCCACCCACACGCCGACCACGTAGTCGCGGTTCACGCCTACGCTCCATGCGTCGCGGTTGCCCCAGCTGGTGCCAGTCTTCCAGGCTATCCTGCCCGATGAGCTGTAGCCCATCCATGAAGCCTCCTCTTCGGGGCGGCCCGCCTTGGAAAGGGCTTCGAACGTGAGCCAGCAGGCTCCGCGCCCGAGGGGTATCTTTTTGGTGCCCACCGCGTCGTCGGTCAGGGACGCCGCCATTTCGCGGTAGGCCCCGACCAGGGTCTCGAGGGTGATTTCGGCTCCGCCCAGGATGAGCGACAGGCCGTAGTGGTCGGCATCCTTGTCGATGGACGTGAATCCCATATCGCGCAGAAGCTCAAGGAATTGGGGGGCGCCGTACTGCTCCAGCATACGCACCGAGGGCACGTTGAGGGAGCGTTGTATGACCTCGTCTGCCGGCACGGCGCCGTCGAAGGTGCGGAGGTAGTTGTGCGGCGAGAAGTTGTCGTGGTGGTAGGGGGTGTCCTTTATGAGCGAGGAGGGGAGTATGCGGCCGCTCTGGAGCATTGCGGCATAGAGCAGCGGCTTGAGGGTGCTGCCGCTGGAGCGCCGGGCGGGAATCATGTCCACGTCGGCTCCGCGAAGGCCGGGGGCAAGGCCCCTGGTGTTGCCGTAATAGGCGAGGATTTCGCCTGTGCGGACGCTGCGCACCAGGATGCCCATATTGTCCACGAGATTGCCGTGGTAGATTTCGAAGTAGTTGCGCGCCAGCAGGTTGACGCGCTCCTGCAGGGCGGGGTCTATGGAGCACTTGTAGGCCTTGTCGCCGCCCTGCGCCCGGAGCCGTTCCAGCAGGTGGTAGGCCTTGTCCGGCATGGGCATGGGCTTGTCGGGCAGGGGCTCGTCCTTGGCAAGTTCGCACTCCAGCTCGTCTATAGTGCCCTCGGCGCAGAGCTTGTCCAGCAGGAAGTTGCGCTTTTCCAGAAGCCGTGCCCGGTTGCGGCCGGGATGGATCAGGGCGGGGGAGTTGGGCAGCACGGCGAGCGTGGCGCTCTCGGCCCAGGAGAGGTTGTCGGCAGAGCGGCCGAAGTAGCGCCAGGCTGCTGCATCCAGGCCCACCACGTTGCCGCCGAATGGGGCGTTGGACGCATACATGAGAAGTATCCTGCGCTTCGAGTGCCTCAGTTCCAGGCGGGTGGCCATCACCGCTTCGAGCAGTTTTTCCGGTATGTTGCGCGGGGCGTCGGGGCGGCTCAGGCGTATGACCTGCATGGTGATGGTGCTGGCGCCGCTGACCACTTCGCCCTTCCGCGCGTTCTGCCTTATGGCCCTGCCTATCGACAGGAAATCGATGCCCGGGTGCCACCAGAAGCGCTTGTCTTCATAGCAGACTATGCACTTTGCGAACTTGTCCGGAACGCTTTCGGCAGGGGGAAAATGCCACTGTCCGTCCGCTGCGATACGCGCCCCGAGGAGGGTCCCGTCGGCCGCTGTCAGCGTCGCGCTCACGGGCGCACGGAACATTTTCCACGGCAGGCAGAAAATATATAGGAGCACCAGGGGGCTCAATATCAAAAATAATTTCTTATATTTGGACATCAGGAACAAAAATAACCAAAATATATGAAACTAACCAAACTATTCTTGAGCGCACTGGCCGCGGTTACGGTCTGCGTCGCCTGCAACGAAGAGAATCAGGGAAAAGAACCCGCTGCCGGTTCTCCCGATGCCCCCGAAACTGCCGCGCAGGTAGCGGTTGTGGAAAACACCTATGACGCCTACGAAGGCGATGAG
The DNA here is from genome assembly GCA_902782225.1 of uncultured Bacteroidia bacterium. Taxonomy (GTDB): domain Bacteria; phylum Bacteroidota; class Bacteroidia; order Bacteroidales; family UBA932; genus Cryptobacteroides. Next base: position 100,116 of record CACZMF010000002.1, read on the forward strand.
GCCACCGAGACAGAGTCTCCCGAGGCTCCCCAGATCAAGCTGGTCAGCAAGGGCTCCATACTCCCTTCGACCGGCAAGATGGACATCCTGTTCAGCTCCTACGGCTATGCGAAGGCCCGTTTCCGCGTGCGTAAGGTCTTCACCAGCAACATTCTGCAGTTCATGCAGTTCGAATCCTACGAGACCCGCTACAACCTGTCCAAGGTGGCCCGCGTGCTCACCGACACCACCGTGGTGCTCGGCAGCACGGATGCTCCCCATCTGCGCACCGTGCGAAACTACGCCATCAGCATGGACGAGCTGATCAAGCCCGAGCCAGGCGCCATCTATTTCGTGGAAGTCCGCGGCGAGGAGCCCCTGGAAGAAGAGGATTTCTGGGACAGCGACTCCTATTTCGGCGATTATGACACCTACGAGGAGCGTAGCACCTTCCTGCTTGCCAGCGATGTGGCCCTCATAGCCAAGAGCGGCAGCAACAAGACCGAAGTCTTTGCCTGCGACATACTCTCCGGCGCCCCTCTCAAGGGCGTGAAGGTGAAGCTCTACGACGACGTGCTCCAGGAGCTCGGCAAGGGCGTGACCGACAAGGACGGCCGCATCTCCTTCCCTGCCGGCGGCTCCGGCACCTACGTGACCGCCTCTTCCGACAAGGGCGCAGCCTACCTTGCGCTCAAGTATGAGAAGTCACTGTCCACCAGTAACTTCGACGTCAGCGGCACCACCGCTCCCGGTGGCCTGAAGACCTACATCTTCGGCGAGCGCGGAGTATGGCGTCCCGGCGACACCCTCCACGTCACGGCCATCACCATGACCGAGGGCTCCGAGCTTCCGATAGGACACCCCGTGGTGGCCGAACTCTACAATCCCGACGGCCAGGTCACCCGCACCGTAACCGTCCGTAACGACGGCAGCCACATCTACCATTTCCCCTTCACCACGGATGCCGACGCCCCCACGGGCCAGTGGCGCGTGGGCGTGAAGGTCGGCGGCCAGAGCTTCTCCAAGCAGATCAAGATAGAGACCGTCAAGCCCAACAAGCTCGACATCGACCTCCAGTTCGACCAGAAACTGCTCATCCCGAAGAGCTCCTGCGTGGGCACCATCTCCGTGAACTGGCTCTACGGTGCTCCCGGCAGCGGCCTGAAGGTCAACGGCGACGTGGAACTGACCAATGCCAAGACCTCCTTCAAGGGCTACGAGGCCTACGATTTCAAGGATGAGTCCCGCGGCTTCGAATCCCAGTCCCGCCGCTACGGCGATATGCTCACCGACGAGAACGGCCAGGTGCAGGTCAACACCAACATGGACCTGCGCGGCGAGGGCGTGCCCGGAATGCTGAACATAGCCTTCACCATGCGTGCCTTCGAGCCCAGCGGCGAATTCAGCTCCTCCTGGTTCAGCTTCAAGATGTCCCCGTTCGATGCCTACGTGGGCCTGAAGACCGAAAAGAACACCACCCAGTGGGGTGAGGAATACATCAAGGCCGGTGCGCCGCACAAGTTCGACGTCGTGACCGTGGGCCCGGACGGCAAGCCCGTGACGGTGTCCGACCTCCACGTCGAAATCTGCCACGTGGACTGGAGCTGGTGGTGGAACTCCGCTTCCCAGATGGCCAGCTACATGTCCGGAAAGAGCAAGGAGATCTTCTTCGACAAGCACATCTCCGCCGTTTCCGGCACCGGCAGCTTCACCTATGACTGGAAGAACGCCCCCGACGGACTCTATTTCATCCGCGTCAGCGACGAGGCCGGCGGACACTCCACCTCCATGCTCTGCGAGGTGTATGAGAACTACGGCAGCGGCTCCGGCAACCAGTCCGACGCCGCAGCCCGCCTGGCCATCTCCGCCAACAAGGAAAGCTACAACGTGGGCGAGACCGCGAAGCTCGTGATCCCTTCTGCTCCCGGCAACAGGGCCCTCCTTTCCCTGGAGAAGGGCGGCCGCATACTCCGCACCGAATGGATTGAGTGCAAGGGCGAAAGCACTGAAATCCAGGTGCCTGTGACTGCCGACATGCTCCCGAACGTCTATGCGTTCGTCACCCTCGTGCAGCCCCATGCGAGCACCCTCAACGACGCTCCCATACGTCTCTACGGCGTGCAGAACCTGGGTGTCGCCGACGCTGCGTCCCATCTGGAGCCGCAGATCGACGTGCCCGCCGAGGTGAAGCCCGAGACCACCCTCAAGTTCAAGGTCAAGGAGAAGAACGGCAAGGCGATGAGCTATGTCGTGGCCCTCGTGGACGAAGGGCTCCTCGGCCTGACTTCATTCAAGACCCCTGACGCCTGGAACGCCTTCTACGCCAAGGAAGCCCTCCGCGTCCGCACCTGGGACCAGTATGACGACGTGATCGGCGCCTACGGCGGCAAGATCGAGCAGCTGTTCGCAATCGGTGGTGACGAAGAGGCGGTAGTGAACATCAAGCCGCAGAACGCCCAGCGCTTCAAGCCGGTGGTGGCTTACTTCGGTCCCTTCACCCTGAAGGCAGGCAAGTCGGGCAGCCACAGCTTCGACGTGCCCCAGTATATAGGTTCCCTGCGTGCCATGGTCATCGCCACCGACGGCAAGGCCCAGGGCAGCAGCGCCGCCAACGTGGCCGTGACCAAGCCAGTGATGGTGCAGGCCACGCTCCCGAGGGCTATGAACATCGGTGAGACCATCAAGGTCCCCGTGACCCTCATCACCCTCAAGGACAACGTCGGTTCCGTCAAGCTCAGCATCAAGGCCGACGATCTCGTTGAGGTGGTGGGTCCCGCCACCAAGACCGTCCAGGCGGGCAAGGCCGGCCAGACCATCGAGTACTTCGAAATAAAGGTGAAGGACGCCACCGGCATCGCCCACGTGAGCGCTGTCGCTGAATCTTCCGGCGACAAGTCCACCAGCGACGTCGAGATCGACGTGCTCAATCCCAATCCCGAGGTCACTAAGGGCAACACCCTGCTGCTTGCAGCCGGAGCCTCCAAGGAGCTTTCCGCCGACCTGTTCGGCACGCCCGGCACCAACAGCGCCGTGCTCGAGCTCTCCACCATCCCTGCAATCGACCTCCAGACCCGCCTGAAATATCTGCTCCAGTACCCTTATGGATGCCTTGAGCAGACGGTTTCCGCCGCATTCCCGCAGCTCTACCTCGACAAGGTGATGACCTGCGACGAAAACGTCCGCGTGCGCAGCCGCATCAACATCGAAGGCGCCATCCGCAGGCTCCAGAACTACCGCAAGAGCGACGGCTCGCTGACCTACTGGCCCGGCTCCAACTATTCATCCCTCTTCGGCACCGCCTACGCCCTCCACTTCCTCAAGGAGGCCGAGGACGCCGGATATGCAGTTCCCGCCGACCTTAAGAAGGAAATCATCTCCTGGCTAGGCAGGGAAGTCACCAACACCAAGGAAGAGGCCACAGCCAGGGCTTACGGCGTGTTTGCCCTTGCCTCCGCCGGCAAGCCTCAGCGCAGCGCCATGAACCTGCTCCGTGAGAAGGTGAAGAAGATGCCTGCGGGAGCTGCCTGGCTGCTTGCCGCTGCTTATGCCATCGACGGCAAGAAGAACGTGGCGCGCGAGCTGACCGCATCCCTGAAATATGACGACACGATCTACGAGGCCTACGGCAGCTCCGACCGCAACCGCGCCGTCGCCCTGAAGACCATGCTCCTGCTCGGCCGCAAGGAAGACGCCTTCAAGCTTGCCGAAGCCATTGCCGCCAGACTTAACGACAAGTCGGTGTATATGAGCACCCAGTCCACCGCATGGAGCCTCTACTCCGTCTGTGACTACGCCCGCGCCAACGCCGGCGGCGTCCAGGCCAGCTGCACGGCCGGCGGAAAGACCTTCAAGTTCAGCGGCAACAAGTGCTTCGAGACCGTCACGCTGCCCGTGAAGGATGGCGACAAGAAGGTTACGGTGAAGATAGACAACGCGTCCGCCGGCAATCTCTATGCGGTCGCTTCCGTGACCGGCATACCTCCGGCATCCCAGGAGAAGGCCGTCAGCAACAGGCTGAAGATGACTGTCAGCTATGTGGACCAGGACCGCAATCCCGTGCGCGTCGACACTCTTTCCCGCGGCAGGACTGTGCGTGTGGTCGTGACCGTGACCAACACCGGTTCGGCCCGCATCAAGGACATTGCCCTCAACCACAAGTTCCCTTCCGGCTGGGAGATACAGAACGACAGGCTCTATTCCCAGTCTGTATCCTATCCTTCCGGAGTCGATTATCAGGACATCCGTGACGACAGGGTCTACAGCTTCTTCGACCTGCCTGCAGGCGGAAGCGTGACCATAGACACCAAGATCATTGCAACGTATCCCGGCCGCTTCTATCTGCCGGCCGTGAGTTGTACGGCAATGTACGATGCGACGTGCGCCGCACTCGTGCCCGGCCGCTGGGTTGAAGTTAAGTAATAATGTGGCTTTTACTGGCGGTTCTGTCCGCCATTCTTCTGGGCCTCTACGATGTGGCCAAGAAACAGGCGCTGCGGAAGAACGGTGTGCTCACCGTTCTTCTCGTGGCGACTGCTTTTTCAACCCTCTTCCTCTGTCCTTTTCTTAGGATAGGGCCGCTGAAAGACCATCTGCAACTGCTGCTGAAGGCAGTGCTGGTCACAGCTTCATGGGTGTCCGGGCTGGCTGCGCTGAAGCTGCTGCCGCTCACCACCGTGAGCACTTTCAAGGGCTCGCGGCCTGTCTTCGTGGTGCTGTTCTCGGTGCTGATCTTCGGGGAAAAGCTCGACTGGATGCAGTGGCTGGGCGTGGCTATAGTACTCGGGGCGCTCTTCCTGCTGGGCCACACCAGCCGCAAGGACGCTCCCGCCAAAGTGCGGCGGGCCGGGTTTGTGTACCTTGGAATCTCAATCCTCACCGGGGTCGCCAGCGCCCTGTACGACAAGCACATAATGTCCGCGCTCGAGCCCCTTTTCGTGCAGAGCTGGACCAATCTTTTCATCACCCTTCTCCTCGCCCTCTGCATTCTTGTCAGTCGCCTTGTTTGTCATTCTGAGCGCAGCGAAGAATCTGCTCCCCCCTTCCGCTGGGACTGGACCCTCCTTCTCGTGGCCGTGCTTATCACCGGAGCCGATATGCTGTATTTCTTCTCCCTCAAGCAGCCCGACGCCCTGCTGAGCATAATCTCCACCGTGCGCCGCACTTCCATAATCGTGACCTTCGTCTGCGGCGCCCTGCTTTTCAAGGAAGGGAATATCAGGGAGAAGAGTCTCAACCTGCTGATGATGGCCGCCGGACTTGCCTTGCTGCTCATTGGCAGCGCGTGATATTTTTATTATATTTGTGGAACGATCATACACTAAAAACAAAGCTATATGAAGAAAGTATTCTATGCAGCCGTTGTCCTGCTTCTCGCCGTTTCCTGCGCCCCGAAGCTCTACAACGTGACCAAGTCCTACGACGACAAGCATTTCGCCCAGCTCCAGGCTGTCATCGACAACCCCACGACCCCCAAGGGCACCAGCTACAGCTTCACCGAGGCCTGCGATATAGGCCTGGTGGGCAAGATGTTCTACGACACCCCCAATCCCTACCACCGTATCGACACTGTCAAGTACAAGGGTATGACCAAGGGTGAGAACTTCCAGGCCCGCGTCCCTGCCGGCCTTGCCGTCATCTTCAAGACAAATGCTACTTCCATCAGCGTCCAGACAGAATGGGGCCAGCTCTACAACTCAGTGGCCACGATGCCCATCGCCTACCGTGGCTACGACCTCTACATCAAGAACAAGAAGGGCGAGTGGCAGTGGGCCGCATCCGGCGCCACCAAGCCCGAGAAAGGAGGCGACAACCTCGTGCTGATCAAGGACATGGCTCCCGGCGACAAGGAGTGCATCCTATATCTCCCGAACTATTGCGAGATCCGTTCCTGCAAGATAGGCACCACCGTGGGCTCATATATCCAGAGGCTCGACGGACAGTTCCGTGGCAAGGTCGTCTTCCACGGCTCCTCCTACACCCACGGCATCAGCACAAGCCGTCCCGGCATGAGCTACCCTATGCAGTTCATGCGCCACACCGGCCTGCAGGTGCTTGCCTTCGGTATGAGCGGCAACTGCAAGATGCAGCCGTATTTCGCCGCCGTGCTTGAGAATGTCGATGCCGACGCCTACGTGTTCGACGCTTTCTCGAATCCCGACTACAAGATGATCAAGGAGCGCCTCCAGCCGTTCATCGACCGCATGATAGCCGCCCATCCCGGCAAGCCCCTCATCTTCCAGCAGACCATCTACCGTGAGGCCCGCAACTTCTCCCTGACCTATAACGCAAAGGAGCAGGCCAAGCAGGATATGGCCAGCACACTGTTCGACGAACTGCTCAAGGATCCCAAGTATGCCGACGTCTATTTCATCCAGACCGACGCCTGCGCGAAGGGCAGCCACGAGTACTCCGTGGACGGCACACATCCCGACGACCACGGCTACTATCTCTGGAGCAAGTCCATTGAGAAGCCCATCCTCGCCATCCTTGCCAAGTATGGTATCAAGTAGGGCTAAATTATTGATACTGATGCTGATTGCGGGAGCTGCGCTGCTTGCGTGCTCCCGCAATCATGCACCTGTGGTGGGCGTGAGTTGCTCCCGCAGCGGCTCCGGCAGCACTCTGCTCCCCACCACCTACACGGATGCGGTATCGCGCGCCGGGGGAGTGCCGCTGGTGATTCCGACCGTCCACACCGATGAGGAGGCCCGGGCCGTCGTCGCCGCTTTGGACGGCATTGTGTTCTCCGGCGGGGAGGATGTGGATCCGGCGTGGTACGGCGAGACCGTGTGGAATGAGACGGTGGAGGTGGATGCCGCAAGGGACACCAGCGACGTGCTCCTTGCCCGTGCTGCTCTCTCTGCCGGAAAGCCCATCCTCGCTATCTGCCGCGGCTCCCAGCTGCTGAACGTCGTGCTCGGCGGCACCCTGTGGCAGGACCTTCCGTCCCAGAAGGGCGTCTGCCACAGCGACGTGGTGCATCCCATCGGGCTCCGGGAAGGGTGCGTGCTCGCCCGTATCTACGGTCCTGACTCGTTGATTGTGAACTCGATGCACCATCAGGCCGTCAAGGACGAAGCCCCGGGTATCACCGTCACCGCCCGCGCTGCCGACGGCATCGTCGAGGCCTGGGAGACCGACCTGGTCTGGGCCGTGCAGTTCCATCCTGAAAAGATGCTCCGCGCCGGTGACTCCCGCTGGCTTGAGCTCTTCCGCGCCTTCGTCGACCGCGCCCGCTAACCCCCCTACCCTATAGCTACTTACGCATTTTGCCTGCATCAAATAGGACAATTCTATGGCTGAAGAATTCATAAAGATACGGGGCGCAAGGGCCCACAACCTGAAAAACGTGGATGTGGATATTCCGCGCGGGAAGTACGTGGTCATCACGGGCCTGAGCGGCAGCGGCAAGAGTTCCCTCGCCTTCGACACCATCTATGCCGAGGGGCAGCGCCGCTATATGAACACCCTCTCGCCGTATGCCAAGCACTTCATGGGCATCCTTGAAAAGCCCGACGTGGAAAGCATCGACGGCCTGAGCCCCATCATAGCCATAGAGCAGAAGACCACCAGCGCTAACCCGCGCTCCACGGTCGGCACCATCACGGAAATCTACGACTTCCTGCGGCTTCTCTACGCCAAGGCCTCCACTGCCTACTCCCCGGTGAGCGGCAAGGAGATGGTCCGTTACACCGATTCTCAGATAGTCGACCTCATAATGAAAGAGTATGCCGGGCGCAAATGCGTGCTGCTGGCTCCTCTGGTGCGGGGCCGAAAAGGCCACTACCGCGAGCTCTTCGAGCAGATGCGCCGCCGCGGTTATTCCCAGATACGTATCGACGGCGAGATATGCGAACTGGCCGAGACCGAGGCCGTGGACCGCTACAAAGCCCATTTCATCGAACTGGTGGTGGACAAACTCAAGCCCGGCGAGGGCGACGAATCGAGGGTGCGCAGGTCGGTGGCGGGAGCCATCGGCATAGGCAAGGGCTCCGTGGCCGTGCTCGACCCTTCCGACGGCTCGCTGCGGCATTTCTCCAAGCACCTTGTGGACCCGGAGTCCGGAATTTCCCTCCAGGAGCCGGCCCCGCACACTTTCTCCTTCAATTCCCCGGAAGGCTACTGCCCGTATTGCAAGGGCCTTGGCTCCGTGCCGGACGTGAGCCCTGAGTCCATTATCCCGGACCCGTCGATGAGCGTTGCCGACGGAGGCATAGTGCCCCTGGGGAAGGTCCGCGACAACCGGAAGTTCGAAATCGTGCGTGCAATAGCGCGCAAGCACAATTTTTCCCTTTATGAGCCCATTGCAGACCTGCCGCAGGAGTGCGTGACCATGCTGGTCTACGGCTCCGACGACCTCTACCGCATCGGCGAGGGGAACATGACCCAGATGGCCACTTGGGAAGGCGTTGTCGAAGACGTGGAAGACCGCATCGTCTGCCCGCAGTGCCACGGCACCCGTCTCAAGGAAGAGACAAACTGCTTCAAAATAGACGGGCGCACTATTTCGGAGGTCTCCACCCTCGAAATTTCCGAACTGCTGGAGTGGATACGCTCCCTGGGAGGCAGTCTGTCCGGACGCGGCAAGGCGGTGGCACGGGACGTGCTCCGGGAGCTTGACGACAGGCTGCAATTCCTTGTGGACGTGGGACTTGAGTACCTTTCCCTGGACCGCGCCACCGCTTCCCTTTCCGGCGGCGAGAGCCAGCGCATACGGCTTGCAACGCAGATAGGATCCAAGCTGGTGGGCGTGATTTATATCCTTGACGAGCCGTCCATAGGTCTCCACCAGAGGGACAACCGCAAGCTTATCGCATCCCTGAAGAAACTTCGCGACGAAGGCAACACCGTGGTCGTGGTGGAGCACGACGAGGAAACGATGCGTGCCGCCGACTGGCTCGTGGACGTGGGGCCGGGTGCAGGAGCCCTCGGAGGCAAGCTGTGTTACAATGGTCCCGCCGCAGAAATCGGCGGAGATTCCATCACGGCCGCATACCTACTCGGCAAGCGGAAAATCGAAGTCCCGTCCGTCCGAAGGAAGGGCAACGGCAAATTCATCACCCTTCGCGGAGCAAGCGGCAACAACCTGAAAAACATAGACATATCCTTCCCGCTCGGCTGCTTCATCGGAGTGGCCGGGGTCTCCGGAAGCGGCAAGAGCTCGCTTATCAACGAGACGCTTATGCCCATACTGAAGGGGCGCTTCTACCATTTGAAGCAGAAACCGCTGCCTTATTCCGGCATTGAGGGGATTGAGAACATAGATAAGGTCATAGAGATAGACCAGGCCCCTATCGGACGCTCCCCGAGGTCCAACCCGGCCACTTTCACGGGCGTTTTCGACGATATCCGTAAATTGTTCGAGGAGACCAACGACGCCAAGGTGCGCGGCTTCAAGGCGGGACGCTTTTCATTCAACGTCCCCGGCGGCCGCTGCGAGGAGTGCAAGGGCGCAGGAATCAAGGTCGTGGAGATGAATTTCCTGCCGTCGGTGGCAGTGGTCTGCGACGCCTGCAGGGGCCGCCGCTACAAGGAAGACACCCTCGCAGTCAAATACAAGGGCAAGAATATCAGCGAGGTGCTGGAAATGCCCGTTTCGGAGGCGTATGAGTTTTTCAAAAATCATCCGAAGATCGCCCCGAAACTGAAAGCTCTCCTGGACGTGGGCCTGGGCTACATCCACCTGGGCCAGTCGAGCGTGACCCTGTCCGGAGGAGAGAGCCAGCGTATGAAACTTGCCGCCGAACTCTACAGAGCAGCCACAGGCAACACCCTCTACATGCTCGACGAACCCACCACCGGCCTGCACTTCGAAGACATAAAAACCCTCCTGGACGTGCTCCAAAAGCTTGTCGACCAGGGCAATACCGTGATCATCATCGAGCACAACCCCGATATTCTGAAAAGCGTGGACTACATCTTCGACATGGGCCCCGAGGGCGGCCGCCGCGGCGGGCTCATCGTCGCCTCCGGCACCCCGGAGCAGCTCGCCTCCGACCCCGCCTCCGTTACCGGTCCCTACCTCGCTGACTCCCTGAAATAGCCCGTTCCGGCTATCTGTACAGGTCTCGGAGCACCTGGAGGGAGCGGATGTTGATTTGGGAGTCGGTGTGGTAGCCGATGTAGTCCAAAAGGAGCGAAGCCACGGCGTTGCGCTGGACGCCGTTCATGGGGATGAGCAGAGTTTCGGCGGGGGAACTCGTAAGTAGCTGCTTTACGACATTCAGCTGCTCGCCCGCGAAGGGCGCCAGGTCCTCGAAAGTGGGGGAGAAGCCGAGCGCTCCGGCGAACTCCAGAAGGAAACGCAGGTGGTAGTTGGAAAAGTCGCTCTCAAGGGCGTCCAGCGTGAGGATGCTGCGCCGGCACCACTCGAAGAGGCCTTCTTCGAAACTGCCGTCCCTCAGCGTGCGGTAGAGCACCTCGCTCATGAAGAGCGTCATCGTGTTCTTCCGGATGTCGCCCCGGATGCCGCCGAGCGGCTCGCTGATGCTGAGTTCCCGAAGGCGCCAAAGGTCGGACTTGCTGTTCTCCACCACCTCTCCGTCGATAATCGACAGGGGCATGAAAAGGGCCATCGGAGACTTCCTGGACACGCTTGTGATGAAGCTGCGGCGCCCCCACTCAGGACTCAGGGTGTGGACGACAAGCGATTTGTCGCCCACTTTCGTCGTGGAGAGCAGGATGAACTCCGAGGCGTGGACCATCGCTCTACAGGGTCTGGCCTCCGATGAACTCGCGCATGATGGAGGTGGGCGGTATTGCCGCTATCTCGTTGGGCTTCAGGGCGCTGCACCTGCGCAGGAATTCCAGGAGCTCGCTTGCCTTGGGGTAGGCGGGAGACGACTCAGCAATGCCGTAGAGCAGCGGCTCGGCGTAGTATTTCAGCAGCGGCACGTCGTAGAGCGTGGAGGAATTGAACACCACGTCGGCGTTCTCCTCGAAGGGGAAGATGTTGTAGGTCTCGCCACGACGCACTGAAGGCCAGCGGAGTATGTTGTCCTCGGGGCTGATGCCGCGCACGCGGTTGTCGCGCACTATGCGGCGGAGCAGGCGCTTGTCCGTGGTGCTATTGTGCACCTTTTCTCCTCCGGGAAGGGAAGAGAGGGCGGAGATGTAGATATGGAAAATCCTTTTCTGGTCCACGGCATAGGTGAGCTCCGGATTCAGGGCATGGATGCCTTCCATGAACAGTATGTCGTTCTTTTCCAACTTCATAGCCCTGGACGGATCGAGCACGGAGCGGCCTTCCTTGAAGTTGAACTTCGGGATGATGACTTCCTTGCCGGCGAGCAGGTCGTTGAGGTTCTCGTTGAGGAGCTCTACATTCATTGCGCCGAGGCACTCGAAGTCGTATTCGCCGTTTTCGTCTTTCGGAGTCTCCTCGCGAGGCCGGAAATAGTTGTCCAGTTCGATGACCTTCGGGGAAAGCCCTATCACCTTGCACTGCTGGGCGATACGCAGCGAGCTGCTGGTCTTCCCGCTGGAACTGGGGCCGGAAATCAGCACTATGTTCGAGCGTTTGTGGCGCCAGAATATCTGGTCGGCGGCCTCGGCATATTTGCGTTCCTGCCGGGCTTCGCAGAGATTGATGAGGGAAATGGCTTCCCCTGAGTCCACTACTTCGTTGACTTTTTCGATGGTGTCGATGCCCACTGCGGAGCACCAGTCCTTGTATTCCTGCCTTGCGGCCTCAATCTTGGTCATGGGTATCTTGGTTTAGTTCGGGAATCTCTTCCCTTTCGTTGAATGGTTCGAGGAACGGGTTGGTGGCACGTTCGGTGCCTATGGTGCTTGGGCCTCCGTGGCCCGGATATATCGTGATGTCGCCGTCCAGGGCCATCAGCTTGTTCATTATGGAACGGATTTCATCGTCGTATTCGCCCATGTAGAGGTCGCTGCGGCCTATGGCGCCGGCAAAGAGCGTGTCGCCGGAAAACATGAAGCTTTCCTCTTCCTCAAGGTAGCACACGCAGCCCGGGGAATGGCCTGGTGTGGTGATCACCTTGAACCTGAGCCCGGCGGCGTCGATGATCGCGCCGTCGCGTATGTCGGTGGTGGTGAATTCCGGATCGGCTACCTGGAGCCCCCACTTGGCGACGCGCTGGTAATAGCCTATGACCGGGAGGTCTTCCCGGGCCATGTAGACGGGCGTGCCGTAGGTTTTCTGTATCCATGCGGCGCCGAAGATGTGGTCCATGTGGCCGTGGGTGAGTAGCACCGCTTCCGGGGTGAAACCCTTCTCCCTCAGGCACGAAGAGAGGGCCTCCCTTTCCTTGCTGTCGTAGCAGCCGGGGTCGACGACCACGCACTTGCCGGCCTCGCCGGAAACCACGTATGTGTTCACGCCGAGAGGATTGAATATGAAACGAAAAAACTCCATAATTAATTGGCAAAAATACGAAAATCTATTTATTTTTGTACAAAGCAAAACACGACATCATGCATATCGGAATCGCTGGCAATATCGGCTGCGGAAAAACCACTCTCACCCGCATGCTTGCCAACCATTATGGCTGGACCCCGAAATACGAGGCGGTGACCTACAATCCCTATCTGGAAGACTACTACAAGGATATTCCGCGCTGGTCCTACAACCTGGAGACCTATTTCCTGGCCCAGCGTTTCAAGGACGTGCTGGAGATCGCCTCTTCCAAGGACGTGATCATACAGGACCGCACGCTCCTCGAAGGCGTCCACATCTTCGTGGCCAACAACCGCGAGCAGGGCAACCTTTCCGAACGCGACTACGACACCTACATGCAGCTTTTCAACCTGATGATGTCCATGGTGAACCCGCCGGACCTGCTGATCTACCTCAAGGCCTCGGTGCCGCACCTCGTGTCGCAGATCCAGAAGCGGGGGCGCGATTACGAGCAGACCATAAGCCTGGAATATCTTTCCGGCCTGAACCGCCACTATGAGGAATGGATATCCAGCTATCAGGGAAAGCTGCTGACCATCGACTCCGATTCCCTTGATTTTGAGCACAATCCGGAGGATTTTGCTTCGATTACAGACAAAATCGACGCCGAACTCTACGGTCTATTCAAATAAATAGTTATCTTTGTAGTTTGTAACACTTGATATTATGCACGTAGCGATTGCTGGAAATATCGGTAGCGGAAAGACCACGCTGACCAAGATGCTAGCCGCCCACTATGGGTGGACACCCAGGTTTGAACCGGTTGATTTCAACCCCTATCTCGCAGATTACTACGAGGATATGGAGCGTTGGTCGTTCAATCTCCAGATCTACTTCCTGAACAAGCGTTTCAAGGATATCCTCGACATCAACAAATCCGACAAGGTGATCATCCAGGACCGCACCATCTACGAGGACGCCCGCATCTTCGCCCGCAATCTCCACGACATGGGCCTTATGAGCACCCGCGATTTCGAGAACTACACCGACCTCTTCGACCTTATGATGTCCCTGGTCGGTCTTCCCGACCTGCTGATCTACCTTCGCTCGTCCATCCCCAACCTCATTTCCCAGATCGAGAAGCGCGGCCGCGAATACGAAAAGAGCATACGCATCGACTACCTGACCGGCCTGAACCAGAAGTATGAAGAATGGATCAGCGGCTACACCGGCAATCTGCTGATAGTGGACGCGGACAATATCAAGTTCGGCAACCGCCCCGAAGACTTTGAACAAATCACAAATATGATAGATGCCAAACTCTATGGCCTCTTCCCCGAATAAAAATATGGAAAAACCCTTTGACACGATCATCGACTTTGTCGATCATTATGCCGCCAAATACGGCGATGACACTTTCCTGCGCGAAAAGGTAGGAGAAACCTGGACGGAAACATCATTCAAGCAGACCCGCGAAGAGGGTCGCATCTACGCCGCCGGCTTCATGGCCCTCGGCCTGAAGAAAGGCGAGAAGGTCGCTTTGATTTCAGAAGGGCGCAACAAATGGATATTCAGTGAATTGGGCGTCCTGTACGCCGGTGGCACCGACGTGCCCCTCTCCTTCAAACTGGAGTCTGACTTCGACCTCACTTTCCGTATCAACCACTCCGATTCCCGCTTCATCATCGCTTCCGAAAGCCAGATCGACAAAGTGCGCCGCGTCATCGGCCAGTGCCCTGCAATCGAAAAGATCATAGTGCTGGACGACCTGCCCCTGCAGGAAGGCGAAATGTATGTGGGCGAGCTCCGCAGCATGGGCGAAGAATTCCTGAAGACCCGCCTTCCCGAGCTCGAAGAGCGCATCGCATCCATAAAGCCCGGCGACTACGCCAATATTTCCTACACCTCCGGCACCACCGCCGACCCCAAGGGAATACTCCTCACCCACAACAACTACACTTCCAACATAGTGCAGTGCAACTCGGTGGTGAAAATCGACCGTGGCGACGTGATGCTCATCATCACCCCCCTCGACCACTGCTTCGCGCACGTTGCCGGTTTCTACTTCATGATGTGCAACGGCGGCAGCATAGCCACTGTCCCGGGAGGGAAGAATGCAATCACGATGCTGCGCAACATTCCCATGGCCATACGTGAGGTCCGTCCCCACCTGATGCTTTCCGTGCCCGCGATTTCCCGCAACTTCCGCAAGAACATCGAGGCCGGCATCAAGAAGAAGGGCCCCAAGGTGCAGAAACTCTATGAATTTGCGCTCGACAACGCGATAAAGTACAACCGTGAGTACTACAACATGGGCAAGCCCTGCTGGAAGCTCTGGTGGCGCAAGCCCATCAAGGACCTGATGGACAAGCTCATCTTCAAGGGCGTGCGTGAAAGCTTCGGCGGCCGCTTCAAGTTCTTCATCGGCGGCGGCGCCCTGCTCGACATCGAGTTGCAGCGCTACTTCTGCGCCGTGGGAATGCCCATTTTCCAGGGCTACGGACTGACCGAGGCCACCCCTGTGATCTGCGCCAACTCCGCCGGCCACGCCCGTTTCGGATCCTCCGGCCGCATCGTCCAGCCCATGGACATCAAGATATGCGACGAAGACGGCAAGGAAGTGCCCAACGGCACCACCGGCGAGATAGTCATCCGCGGCGGAAACGTGATGGCCGGCTACTGGAAGAATCCCGAAGCCACAGCTGCCACCATCGTGGACGGCTGGCTCCACACCGGCGACCGCGGCTACATCTGCGCCGAAGATCCCCGCTTCCTCTATGTGACAGGCCGCTTCAAGAGCCTCCTGATCTCCTCCGACGGTGAAAAGTATTCCCCCGAAGGCTATGAGGACAGCCTCGCGGACGGATCCAGGTTCATAGAAGCTTCCGTGCTCCACAACAACCAGAGCCCCTGGACCGTCGTGCTCGTGATTCCCAACAAGACTGCCCTTGCCGAGGCCGTTAAGGAAAAAGGACTGGATCCCGCATCCGACGCAGGAATCAAGGCCCAGCTCGACATCATCAAGGGCGAGGTGGACTCCTACCGTCCCGGCGGAAGGCACGCAGGCCTGTTCCCTGAAAAGTGGCTTCCCGCCGCCATCATAGTGGGCGACACTCCTTTCACGGAGCAGAACGGCATGCTCAACACCACATCCAAGATGGTGCGCGGCAAGGTGGAGAAATTCTACGCCGACCGCATCGAGTACGCCATGACCGCGGAAGGCAAGGAGCTCTACAACGAGAAGAATATTCAATCACTAAAATAATTAATGCGTTATGACTAAAACCGCCAACGCCAAGAGCTACACCCCGGCCATAGTGGTGATGTTCGCGCTGTTCTTCATGATAGCGTTCGTCACCAACCTCGCCGGCTCGATGGGCGTCATTGTGACCAACCAGTTCGGTGCCTCCAAGGCCCTGTCCCAGCTTGGCTCGCTAGCCAATTTCATCGCCTATGCCTGCATGGGTATCCCTGCCGGCATCATCCTGAAGCGCAAGGGCTACAAGTTCACGTCCCTTCTCGCTGTCGTCATCGGTTTCGTGGGAGTGGGCATCCAGTTCCTCTCCGGATATGTCGAGTCCTTTGCCGTCTATGTGGCCGGTGCATTCGTGGCCGGTTTCTCGATGTGCATGCTCAACATCGTGGTGAACCCCATGCTGAACACCCTCGGCGGTGGCGGCAACAAAGGTAACCAGCTGATCCAGTGGGGCGGCTCCTGCAACTCCATCGGCGGCACCATAGCTCCCGTGTTCGTGGGCTGGCTCGTCGGCGGCTCCATCGCAGATGCCAGCGTCGCCAAGGCGGCACCCGTGATGATCATCGCCATGGCCATCTTCGCCCTGGCATTCGTGATCATCATGCTCACCAATATCCCCGAGCCCCATATGGAGACCCCTGCCGAAAAGGCCGCCCGCCTCGCCGGCAAGGCAGTCAAGGATCCCTACGGACCCCTGTCTTTCCGCCACTTCGTGCTCGGCGCCATCGCCATTTTCTTCTATGTCGGTATCGAGGTGAGCATCCCCAACACCGCCAACGTGTATTTCTCCGGCCTCGACTGGGTGGGCCCTGCCCTGACCGGCACCATCATCGGCGGCTACTGGTTCAGCATGCTTATCGGACGCCTCGTGGGTGCATCCATCGGCGCGAAGGTCAGCAGCAAGCTTATGCTCCTTGCCACTTCAGCGGCAGCCGTGGTGTTCGTCATCTGCGCCATCCTCATACCTGAATCGACGGCGATCAAGTTCCGTGAGTCACAGGTTCCCCTGTCCCTTATCTTCCTTATGCTCTGCGGTCTCTGCACCTCGGTCATGTGGGGCTCGATCTTCAACCTCGCAGCCGAAGGGCTCGGCAAATATACTGCTCCCGCATCCGGTATCTTCATGACCCTGGTCTGCGGCGGCGGCATCATCCCCTTCATCCAGAACACCCTGGCAGATGTGCCCAGCATCGGCTCGATGCGCAGCTACTGGCTGATCGTGGCCTGCCTGTGCTACCTGATTTTCTATGCCGTAGCCGGCAGCAAGAACGTGAATAAAGATATCCCCGTAGAGTAGCAGATTATGGAACAGCCTTACGTACTCGGTATTGATATCGGCGGACAGACCGCCAAGAGCGGCGTGGTCAACGCCCGCGGCGAAGTGCTCGCCCAGACTATCCTCGTGTCCAACAACCACGAAGACGCCGCCAGTTTCGTCGGCGCCCTTGCAGGCACCCTGAAGAAGCTTATCTCCGATGCCGGCGTGTCCGGACAGGTGCGCGGTATCGGTGTGGGCGCCCCCAACGGCAACTTCTACACAGGCGAGATCAAGGATGCCCCCAACCTCGCCTGGGCCCATGAGAAAAACATACCCTTCGCAAAGATGCTCTCCGAAGCCATGGACGGCCTGCCCGTGGCCCTCACCAACGACGCGAATGCAGCAGCAGTGGGTGAGATGACCTACGGCGCCGCCAAGGGCCTCAAGGACTTCATCATGATCACTCTCGGCACCGGTGTCGGCAGCGGCATCGTCATCGACGGCAAGGTGGTCTATGGCCACGACGGATTCGCCGGCGAGCTCGGCCACACCTGCGCAGTGCGCGGCGGCCGCACCTGCAACTGCGGAAAGACGGGATGCCTCGAGGCTTACTGCTCCGCCATCGGAGTGGCCCGCACCGCAAAGGAGTGGCTGGAGATGCATCCCGAGGAGTCTTCTCTCCTCCGCCTCAGGGAAAACCTCACCTCCAAGGATGTCTATGAGGCAGCCAAGGCCGGAGACAATATGGCGAAGGAAATATTCGATTTCACCGGAAATCTCCTCGGCCGCAGTTTTGCTGATTTCATCGCATTCTCCGCTCCTGAGGCCATAGTGCTCTTCGGAGGCCTGGCGCGTGCGAGGGAGTTCCTGTATGAACCTATACTCAAGTCTATGAATGAGAACTTGCTGCCGTTGTGGCGCGACAAAGTGAAGCTGCTCTTCTCGAGCCTCTCCGAGTCCGATGCCGCAATACTCGGAGCATCAGCTCTTGCCTGGGATTTTTAATTCATTAACAATTAATATTTTAAGATGAAAACATTCAAATTTCTTTTCGCACTCGCACTGGGTGCATCATTCGTAGCCTGCACCCCCAAGGACGTTGAGCCTGCAGTGGAGGGTCAGGAAGCCAAGGAAGGCGTTGAAGAAGCCGTCAAGACCCTCAAGGATTATTCTCCTACCAAAGCTGAGATCGATACCGTCAGCTATCTCCTCGGTGTCAACTTCGGAAGCTTCCTGAAGGGCTACAACTTCGGCGACGTGAACTATTCCAAGGTGATCGCCGGTATGAAGGATTTCGTCAACTCCAAGGGCGACTTCCGCGATCCCGACTTCAACGACCAGTTCAAGATCAGCCCTGAGCGCATCAACGACGTGTTCAACGCATATCTTGAGAAGCGCCACAACTACATTCTCCTCGAGAACAAGGAGAAGGGCGACAAGTTCCTTGCTGCCAACCGCAAGAAGGACGGCGTGCAGGAGACCGAGAGCGGCCTTCAGTACAAGATCATCGAGCCTGGCAACGAGAACAAGCCCGAGGCAGCCGACACCGTGTGGGTGAAGTACAAGGGCACCCTCATCGACGGCAAGGTGTTCGACCAGACCGAAGAAGGTGCCGATCCTATCAGCTTCCCTCTGAAGAGCGTCGTCCCCGGCTGGACCGAGGGTATGCAGCTCATCGGTGAAGGCGGCCACATCGAACTCTACGTTCCCGCCAACCTCGCTTACGGCGAGCAGGGCCGTCCCGGCATCGATCCCAACTCTCTCCTTATCTTCGACGTCGAGCTCGTGAAGGTGGGCAAGTTCGTCCCCGCTCCCGAGGCAGTGGAGAAGAAGAAATAATCATTTCTTCCAGAAGTGAAGGCCGGGACTCCTCGAAGAGCTCCGGCCTTTTTTCTTTCCGTGAGAATTCATATCTTTGTGTATGCTCACTCTCATGCTTGCCGCGGCCATTGCCGCTTCCAGTCCCGTGCTCAGGCCGGACAACATTCCTGAAATAGTATCCCTTCTGACCCTGGAGGAGAAAGCCGCCATCCTTGTGGGGTGCGGATCCACCGCCTTCGACGGCATAGGCCGCAACGACGTGGGCGTCAAAGGCAGCGCCGGCGCCACCCACGCCATTCCGCGCCTCGGCATCCCGTCCATAGTGCTTGCCGACGGTCCTGCGGGCCTGCGCATCGACCCCACCCGCCCGGGCACGGACAAGACGTTCTACTGTACGGGTTTCCCTATCGGCACCATGCTCGCCTCCACCTGGAATCCCGGTCTTGTCCGGGAAGCCGGGCAGGCGATGGGTAACGAAGTGCTCGAGTACGGGGTGGACGTGCTCCTGGGCCCGGGCGTGAACATCCATCGCAACCCGCTCTGCGGCAGGAACTTCGAGTACTATTCCGAGGATCCCGTGCTGGCCGGGGAGACGGCCGCCGCCATGGTGGACGGAATCGAGTCCAACGGAGTAGGTGCCTGCGTGAAGCACTTTGCGGTCAACAACCAGGAGCTGAACCGGCTCCACAACGATGCCCGCGTGAGCCGGCGCGCCCTGCGTGAGATCTACCTCAAGGTGTTCGAGATAGCGGTGCGCAAGTCCCAGCCGTGGACCCTGATGACCTCCTACAACTACATCAACGGCACCCACGCGTCCGAGGCCCCCTGGCTCCTGACCGACATACTCCGTGGCGACTGGGGATTCGAGGGCACGGTGATGACCGACTGGGGCGGCGGATACGACACGGCAGCCCAGATCCACGCCGGCAACGAGCTCATCCAGTCCGGTTCCGACGCCCGCTACAACGCCCTGATATCCGCAGTCAAGGAGGGCCGGCTTTCGATGGCGGACGTGGACAGGAGCGTGACCCGTGCCCTTGAACTGATAGTGAAATGCCCCGCCTACAGGGGTTACAAGCACTCCGACGCTCCCGACCTGGAGGCGCACGCAGCCGTGTGCCGCAAGGTGGCGGATGAAGGGGTGGTGCTGCTCAAGAACGAAGGCGCCCTGCCTTTCGGCCCATCCGGCACCACGGCGCTGCTCGGTGTGACTTCTTATGCTTTTATAGCCGGAGGCACCGGCTCCGGCGATGTCCACCGTCCCTATGTGGTGGATCTGCAGCAGGGCCTTGCCGACGAGGGATTCACGCTCGAGGGCGGCCTGGACCAGTTCTACACCGCGTATATGCAGGACGAACGCTGGCGTTGCGCAATGGTGGACGGAAAGAATTCGTGGGTAATCGACAGGGAACGTCCGATAGAGGTGGTGCCGGTGGACCTTATCCGCGCCGCCGCTGAATCCGCAGACCGCGCCGTCGTGACTTTCGGACGCGTGTTCGGAGAAGGAAAAGACAGGGATCTGTATCATAGCTACCTCCTGCAGGACAGGGAGTTGCAGCTCCTGCGCGAGACTTCGCAGGCGTTCCGGAGCAGGGGCAAGAAAGTGACTGTCATACTGAATATCGGGGGCGTCGTGGAAGTGGACAGCTGGAAGGATTTGGCCGACGCCATAATCATCTGCTGGCAGCCCGGGGAAGAGGGAGGACACACGGTCGCATCCGTGCTCAGCGGCGAGGTGAACCCCTCGGGGCGCCTTCCCATGACCATATCAAGGCGTTACGAAGACGAACCGTCAGCTTCCAATTTCCCGCTGATCTATGCCGACAAGCCCTTCAACTACTCTTTCTACCGCCGCCTTGAAGGCAATAAGAAAGACTACACCGTCAAGGACATAGACTACACCGACTATGAAGAGGATATCTGGGTGGGCTACAGATATTTCTGCACTAAGGCCCCTCGCAGAGTGGCTTACCCCTTCGGCTATGGCCTGAGTTATACTTCCTTCAAATGGAAGAACATGAAGGTGGAGGAAGCGGAAGGCGGATGGAAGGTGCGCGTGGACGTCACGAACACCGGAAAGCGGGCCGGGAAAGATGTGGTGGAGCTGTATGTCTCAGCCCCGGGAAAGGATATGGAGAAGCCCGCCCGTGAGCTCAAGGCTTTTGCCAAGACCCCGGAACTGCAGCCTGGAGAGACCTGCACCGTGGAAATGACGCTTGCGGAAAGCGACCTTGCCTCCTGGAGCGAGGCCTCCGGGGCCTGGGTCACGGAAAAGGGGCGCTACCGCCTGATTGCGGCGCGCAATGCCGCCGATCGCGGCCTGCGCAGGAAAATAAGGATCTAAAGATTCAGAAGACGCCGGCACTCCGGGTTGTCCGCCGTGCCTGGCAGAAGCCGCAGGATACGGTCGGTCCCGGTGATTTCGCTCATCACCGCGAGGTCCCTGACGGCTTCTTCCTCGATCACGTGGAAGCGTTCGGGGGAGTCGGCGCATATGTCCTCAATGGATGAGCCGATTTTGTGCTCTATGTACTCCCGAAGGTCGGTGAAGGGGAGCCCGGGATGGAGTGCGGCTGCGGCTTCCGGCGAGGCGTCGTGGGAAATGGCGAAAATCATCTGAATGAATATAAACGGTAGTCTTCGGTGCCGAAGGTGAGGTGGTAGCGGGGCTTGTCGGACGGGTCGCCGGTGGGGGTCACGGTCACGCGCACGGCGGTTTCGGGAGTATGCTCCGAGAAGGCCTTGTCCGCCTCAGCCGGATCCTTCACCACCCTGACGCCTCTCGGGACGCCCCTGCAGATGGCTTTCACGCCTGTGTATGCCACTGTCTCAGAGTTGATTGCGGCATCTGTGTAGTCCTGGATCACGCTTATATATGCAGGCATATAGATATAGACGCGGCCGGACTGGTCCTGTTCGCCCGAAATAGGCAGCGAGACCACGGTGAAGGGCTTTTTCAGGTCGTTGGGGTCTTCTGGCTTGCCGCCCTTTTCAAGGGTGAGGCAGATTATGCCGCGGCTTGTTTCCGTGTGGAGGAAGTAGTAGTCGGGGCTGGTCTTCTGCTTTTCGTATTGTTCGGGGGTGCAGAATTCGTAGGGTGAGATGGTCCAGAGGGATGTGACTTCCTGCCTTATGGAGCGCCCCATGGGGCCGGCGTCGAGGACTATTTTGGTGGTCTTGCTCCTGAAATCCTGCATTTTGTAGCCCTTGGTGTAGATGCGTTTCTGCCCCCAGGAAGGGAGGGCCGCTGCGACCAGCACCAAAACCAACAAAAATTTGCCAAACGCCTTTTTCATATCAACAAAGTTATATAAAAATTCACTACATTTGTAGAATCAACCCGTATTTTTATGGCACAATATATAGTATCAGCCCGCAAATACCGTCCCGATTCTTTTGAGAGCCTCATAGGTCAGGACAATATTGCCCGCACCCTCAAGAACTCCATACTCCGCGGCCAGTTGGCGCATGCCTATCTGTTCTGCGGCCCAAGGGGTGTAGGCAAAACCAGTGCCGCGCGCATTTTCGCGAAGACGATCAACTGTTCCCATCCCACCGCAGATATGGAACCGTGCGGTGAATGCGAATCCTGCGTGTCGTTCCGGGAGGGCCGGTCGTATTGCATCCATGAGCTGGACGCGGCGTCCAACAACGGGGTCGAAGACATCAAGGCGCTAATGGAGCAGGTGCAGATTCCTCCGCAGGTCGGCCGCTACAGCGTGTACATCATCGATGAGGTGCATATGCTCACACAGTCGGCCTTCAACGCCTTCCTCAAGACGCTCGAGGAGCCCCCGGCACATGCCATCTTCATACTTGCCACCACCGAGAAGCACAAGATAATCCCGACCATCCTGAGCCGCTGCCAGACCTACGACTTCAACCGCATCAGCGTCCCGGACATCGTCCGCAACCTGCGCGACATCGCGGGAAAGGAAGGGGTCACGGTGGATGACGAGTCGCTCCACGTGATGGCCCACAAGGCGGACGGCGCCATGCGCGACGCCCTGACAATATTCGACCAGACGGTCGCCTTCTGCGGCACGGACATAAAATACGAAGACGTGATCCGCAACCTCGGGGTGCTGGACTACGAATACAGTTTCCGTCTGGTGGATGCCTTCCTGGCGAAAGACTACGCCACGGCCCTGCTGACTTTCGACGAGATACTTGCCAAGGGCTTCAACGCCCTGCATTTCATATCGGCTCTCGGAGCGCATTTCCGCGACCTGCTGGTCAGCCGCACCGGCGGCCTGGAGTCGCTGCTCGACCTGCCCGGCTCGCTGCGTGAGCGCTACCGGGAGCAGGCGGGGAGGACGTCCCTTAAGTTCCTCTACGATGCCATCGGGGTCGTGTCGCAATGCGAGGCCGGCTACCGCGCCTCCACCAACCAGCGGCTGCATATTGAGTTCGCGCTTATGCGCCTTGCCTTCCTCGGTGGTTTGCCCGCCGAGCAACCGGCCAAGCCGGCCGCTGCTGCTCCGCAGCAACCTACTATCCCCCTGCACCCCCAGGGGACGGGGGGCGTTCCCCCCGAAACCCCCTGCGCTGATCCGAAGCCAACTACCATCTCCGCTCCGAATCAGGTAGCTGGAATCGGGAGCGAAATCGCCCAAAACGCTCCCGTTTCGCCTAAAAAGGAGGCTAGCGGGAGCGAAATCGCCCAAAACGTTCCCGTTTCGCCTGAAAAGGAGGCTAGCGGGAAGGAAAACGGCGAAAACGATCCCGTAGCAGAGGCGAAGGCTCCGGCTGCTGCCCCGGATCCGGCTCCGGCTCCGGCCCCGGCCCCGGCTGCGGCACCGGAGGCGCCGGCGCCCAGGAAGAGGCCGGTGAAGAGGGCGTCGGGATTGTCGCTGGCGTCGCTTATGAGCGACGATGAAATCACCGTGGAGCTTGCTCCCGATGCTGCCCCGGAGGCTCCCCGGCCGCTGCCTGACGCCGAAACAGTCGGCTCGAAGTGGAAGGAGCTTGCGGCGATGTATTCCTCGCAGCCCCGGCTTTCCAGCGCGCTGGCCAATGCAAAGCTGGAGACCCGCGAGGAAGAAGGCATGCTTATCGTGGATTTCGCCCTTGTCAACGAGGCCCAGAAGAACTGGATAGCCGAGAAGAAGCTCCGCGAGCTGGAAGAGCGCTTCCAGAAGTTGCTCGAATGCACGAAACTGCGTCTGGAGCCCTGTGTAATACCTGAAGAAGAGCAGGAGGCCAAGATCTACATGCCTGTGGAAAAGGCGCAGGACCTGATGGCCAAGAATGCCGAATTCAGTGAATTGGTTAAAGATTTAGCATTAGATATACGATGAAGCTTCATTGCGAAAACCTGGTCAAGAAGTACGGCCTGCGCACCGTCGTGAAGGGCGTGTCCATGGAAGTGGAGCAAGGCGAAATCGTCGGATTCCTCGGCCCCAACGGCGCGGGCAAGACGACGAGTTTCTATATGATCACCGGGCAGATAGTCCCCAACGACGGCAAGGTGTTCCTGGACGATGAAGAAATCACCAAGCTTCCTATGTACAAGCGCGCCCAGAAAGGCGTGGGATATCTTCCGCAGGACGCATCCGTGTTCCGCAAGATGTCCGTGGAAGACAACATCATGAGCGTGATGGAGATGAAGGGCATCCCCCGCAAGGAACGCACCGAGAGGCTGGAATCGCTTATCGACGAGTTCAACCTGTCCAAGGTGCGCAAGTCCCTGGGAATCCAGCTCTCCGGCGGAGAGAGGCGCCGCTGCGAGATAGCGCGTGCGCTTGCCATCGACCCCAAGTTCATCCTCCTCGACGAACCTTTCGCCGGAGTGGACCCCATCGCCGTGGAAGACATCCAGTACATCATCGCCAAGCTCAAATACAAGAATATCGGAGTCATCATCACGGACCACAACGTCGGCGAGACCCTCGCCATCACCGACAGGGCCTACCTGCTCTATGAAGGCACCATACTTCAGCAGGGCACGCCCGAGTCGCTTGCCGCCGATGACGACGTCCGCACAAAATACCTTGGCAGCGGCTTCCAGCTGAAGCGTTCCGTGTCCGTGATCCGTGCCCAGAAAGAGCACGAAGAGCGAATGTCCCAACAGAATCAAGAGTCGTAGTTATGGAACAGGCAAGAGGCATAGTTTCACAGATAATCGGCCCGGTGGTCGATGTGCATTTCACATTTGATGACAAGTCGTCCGCAGCCCTTCCCGGTATCCACGAGGCCCTCACGGTGCTCTCTCCCGGTGGCAGGAAGCTCACGGTGGAGGTCCAGCAGCACATAGGCGAAGAGACCGTGCGCTGCGTGGCAATGGATTCCACAGACGGCCTGAGCCGCGGCCTGGAGGTGGTCAGCACCGGCAAGCCCATCGCAATGCCCGTCGGCACGCAGATACGCGGCCGCGTGATGAATGTCACCGGGGAGCATATCGACGGCCTGTCCGAACTGAGCCGCGAGGGCGCCCTGCCCATACATCGTGAGCCCCCGAAATTCGAAGACCTGGCCACATCCCAGGAGGTCCTGTTCACCGGCATAAAGGTGATCGACCTGCTGGAACCGTACCTTAAGGGCGGCAAGATCGGCCTCTTCGGCGGCGCCGGAGTGGGCAAGACCGTGCTGATCAAGGAGCTGATCAACAACATCGCGAAAAAGCACAACGGCTTCTCCGTGTTTGCCGGCGTGGGAGAACGCACCCGTGAGGGCAACGACCTGCTCCGGGAGATGATAGAATCGGACGTCATCCGCTACGGCAAGGAGTTCAAGGAAGAGATGGAAAAAGGCCGCTGGGACCTTTCCAAGGTGGATCCGGAAGAGATAGGAAAGTCGCAGGTGGCTATGGTGTTCGGCCAGATGAACGAACCCCCGGGAGCCCGTAGCTCCGTGGCCCTGAGCGGCCTGACGCTCGCTGAATCCTTCCGCGACAGCCGCGAGCCCGACGCCCCCCACGACATCCTGTTCTTCATCGACAACATCTTCCGTTTCACGCAGGCCGGCTCCGAAGTGTCCGCCCTGCTCGGCCGAATGCCCTCCGCAGTGGGTTACCAGCCCACCCTGGCCACGGAAATGGGCTCGATGCAGGAACGCATCACATCCACCAAGAGCGGTTCCATCACATCCGTCCAGGCGGTCTACGTGCCTGCTGACGACCTGACCGACCCCGCCCCCGCCACCACTTTCTCCCACCTGGATGCGACCACGGTGCTCAGCCGTAAGATCACGGCCCTGGGCATCTACCCGGCCGTCGATCCCCTCGAATCGACATCCCGCATCCTCGACCCGAATATAGTGGGGGAGGAGCACTACAACACGGCCCAGAGGGTGAAACAGATACTCCAGCGCAACAAAGAGCTGCAGGACATCATCGCCATCCTCGGCATGGACGAACTTTCGGACGAGGACAAACAGACTGTCAACCGCGCCCGCCGCGTGCAGCGCTTCCTCTCCCAGCCGTTCGCCGTGGCCGAACAGTTCACGGGCGTGCCCGGCGTGATGGTGGACATAGCAGACACGATCAAGGGCTTCAACATGATACTCGACGGAGAGTGCGACGACCTGCCCGAACAGGCCTTCCTCAATGTCGGCACCATTGAAGAAGCGATAGAAAAAGGACACAAGATACTGGAGGCAGCCAAATGAAATTCAAGGAGTTGACACTCAGGATCCTGACTCCGGAAGGGACAGCTTTCGAAGGCCCGGTCGAGGCGGTGTGGCTGCCCGGCGTGATGGGAAGTTTCGAAGTCCTTCCGGGGCACGCCCCGATCATCTCCGCCCTCGACGGGGGAGAGGTGCAGTGGCGTGCCGGCGGCGTGAAGTCCGCCCTGGCCATCAAGACGGGATCCATGATGCTCTCCGACTCTGTACTGACGATATGCGCGCAGGTAGGTCAATAATCGCGGCCCTGGCGGCCCTGCTCCTTTCCCTTCCCCTCTTTGCGCAGGCGGAAGGCGAAGGGTCCGTGGAAGGGGCTGAAGCCCCTGCCCTCGATATGCAGGAATACATATTCGGTCATATCGGGGACGCCTATGAGTGGCATATCACCACGATAAACGGCAAGCACATATCCATTCCCCTGCCCTGCATCGTGGTGGATAACGGAGTCCACATATTCAGCAGCGAAAAGCTCTCGCACGGCGCCGCCCATGAAGGCTACCGCATAGCCTCCAAGGGTGAAGCCCACGAAGGCAAGCTGGTGCGCGCCTCCGACGGCTCACGCCCGTTCGACATTTCCATCACCAAAAACGTCTGCGGGCTGCTGATAGACAGCCTGCTGCTCATCGTGCTGATACTGGCCTGCGCCCGCTGGTACCGCAGGCACGACTATCTGAAAGAGGCCCCCAGGGGCATTGCAGGCCTGCTGGAGCCCGTCATCGTGATGATAGAGAACGACGTGATCAAGGAGGCCGTAGGGCCCGAATACAAGAAATTCTCCCCCTACCTTCTGACGGCTTTCTTCTTCATACTGATAAACAACCTGATGGGCATACTGCCCGTCTTCCCCGGAGGCGCCAACATCACCGGCAATATCGCCGTGACCATGGCAATGGCCCTTTTCACCTTCCTTGCCGTCAACCTGTTCGGCAACAAGCACTACTGGAAGGACATACTCTGGCCGGACGTACCCATCTTCCTGAAAGCCATCCCCCTGATGCCCGTCATCGAGATCATCGGGATGTTCACAAAGCCTTTCTCGCTGATGATAAGGCTCTTCGCCAACATAATGGCGGGCCATATCATGTTGCTCAGCACTATAGCGATAGTGTTCCTGACCGTCAAGCTGGGGCCAGCCGTCAACGGCTCGCTCTCCTTCATGGCGGTCATCATAGGCGTGTTCCTGGACGTGCTCGAACTTCTCGTGGCGTTCCTCCAGGCCTACGTCTTCACCATGCTCTCGTCCGTGTTCATCGGACTTGCGCACCAACACCCTGAAACAGAAACCAATTAAATCATCATTATTATGTTAGGAACAATTCTTCAAGCAGCAGCTCTCGGTAAATTCGGCGGTGCCATAGGCGCCGGCATCGTGGCCATCGCAGCCGGTATAGGAATCGGCAAGCTCGCACAATCCACAATGGAAGCATCTGCCCGCCAGCCCGAACTGGCAGGACACCTGCGTATGACCGCCATAATCATCGGCGCTCTCATCGAAGGCGTGTGCCTTTTCGGCGTGCTGGTGTGCTTACTTGCAGTTAACAACTAGTCATGTCCCTCATCACCCCAGATTTCGGCCTGCTTTTCTGGATGGTCCTGATTTTCGGGGCTGTGTTCTTCATCCTTGCAAAGTTCGGCTTTCCCGTGATCACTAAGGCGGTGCAGAAGCGCTCCGACCATATTGAGGAGTCTCTCCGTATGGCCGAAAAGGCGCGGGCAAGCATCGATGACGCCATCAGGCAGCGGGAGCAGATGCTGGAGGAGACGCGTTCCGAGCAGGACAAGATGCTCAAGGAGGCTTCGCGCACCCGTGAGGCGATACTCGGGGATGCCCGGGAGAAGGCGCAGGCCGAGGCGGCCGAAATGATACGTAACGCCCGCGCGGAAATAGCGGCGGAGAAGGAGTTCGCAATGCAGGAAATCCGTTCGGAAGTGTCGGCCCTGTCCGTGGCCGTGGCTGAAAAGGTGGTGCGCGAAAAGCTGGAATCCACCCCCGAGCAGCAGGCATTGCTGCAGCGTTACGCTGAAGAGGCCAGGCAGGCGGAATTGAATTGATCATGAACTCGGGAGCAATCACAAAGCGCTACGCCACCGCGCTCCTCCGTCTCACCCAGGAGAACGGGAGCGGGGAAAAGGTGTGCGCGCAGGTGCTCCGGATGCTCCGTGATCCGTCATCCCTGCCCTCGCCGATGGAGCCGGACCTTCGGAGTTTCCTCACGCTCCTGGTCCGGAACGGACGTGCGCCCTACCTTCAGCGTGTCCTTCGCACTTTCGTGGACCTTCACTGCGAGGCCGCGGGCCTTGCCCACGTGATACTGACTTCCGCGGTGCCTTCGGAGGCGCTCGAGAAGCAGGTCCGCGGGTCGATCGAAAGCTCCACCGGGAAAAAGGTGCTCATGGAGACGGAGCTGGATCCTTCCCTCATCGGCGGCTACCGAGTGGAAGTGGGCGGAATGATGCTGGACGCCAGCGTGCGCCGGCAGTTTGAATTGCTGGAACGCAATTTTATTGAAAAGAACAACAGGATAGTTTAACGATGGCACAAAACTCAATAAAGGCAAGCGAGATTTCCGACATACTCCTTGAACAGCTCAAGGGAGTCGATACTTCGCTCAAATACGAGGAAGTGGGCAGCGTGTTGACCGTCAGCGACGGCGTGGCCCGCATCTACGGCCTGCAGAAGGCCGAGGCGGGCGAACTGCTGGAATTCGACTGCGGGGTCAAGGCCGTGGTGATGAACCTCGAAGAGGACAACGTGGGCGCCGTCCTGCTCGGCCCTACCGACCCCGTGAAGGAGAATATGCGCGTGCGCCGTCTTGGCCGCATTGCCGGCATCGACGTCGGTGAAGGCCTGGTGGGCAGGGTCGTGGATCCCATAGGCACGCCGCTGGACGGACTCGGTCCCGTGCAGGGTGAGACCCTGCGTATGCCGCTGGAGCGCAAGGCGCCCGGCGTCATCTTCCGCGAGCCGGTCCACGAGCCTCTGCAGACCGGCCTGAAGGCCATAGATTCCATGATTCCTATCGGCCGCGGCCAGCGTGAGCTGATCATCGGCGACCGCCAGACCGGCAAGACCGCCATTGCCATCGACACCATCATCAACCAGCGCAAGGGCTTCCTGGAAGGAAATCCCGTGTACTGTATCTACGTGGCAGTGGGGCAGAAGGGCTCCACGGTGGCCTCTATCGTGCAGACTCTCAGGGAAAAAGGCGCGATGGACTACACCATCGTGGTGGCCGCCACCGCTGCCGACCCTGCCGCCCTTCAGTACTACGCTCCTTTTGCGGGCGCTGCCATCGGCGAGTATTTCCGTGACACGGGCCGGCATGCCCTCGTGGTCTATGACGATCTCAGCAAGCAGGCGGTTGCCTACCGTGAGGTTTCCCTTATCCTTCGGCGTCCTTCCGGACGCGAGGCTTATCCGGGCGACGTCTTCTACCTGCATTCCCGTCTGCTCGAGCGTGCCGCGAAGATCATTTCGCAGCAGGAGGTTGCGGAGCAGATGAACGACCTTCCGGAATCGCTGCGCGGCAAGGTCCGGGCGGGCGGTTCCCTGACGGCACTGCCCATCATCGAGACGCAGGCCGGCGATGTGTCGGCATACATTCCGACCAACGTGATTTCCATCACCGACGGCCAGATCTATCTTGAGAGCTCCCTCTTCAACGCCGGCTTCCGTCCGGCCGTAAATGTGGGCATTTCCGTGTCCCGAGTCGGCGGTGCGGCCCAGGTGAAGAGCATGAAGAAGGTAGCTGGCACCTTGAAGATCGACCAGGCGCAGTTCGCCGAGCTGGAGTCTTTCTCCAAGTTCTCTTCCGACCTGGACAAGGTCACGGCGATGGCTCTGGACAAGGGCCGCAAGAACAACCAGCTTCTGATCCAGCCGCAGTATTCTCCTATGCCGGTCGGGGAGCAGGTTGCCGTGCTGTATTGCGGCACGAGGGGGCTCATGGCTGATATTGAGATTGACCAGGTGATCGAGTTCCAGCGTCTTTTCCTCGAGCGTATGAGGGCATCCTGCGCTGATGTTCTGGCTGAGCTTGAGGCGGGGGCTGTGTCTTCCGGGGCGGAGGAGCGTATTAAGGGTATTGCGGCTGATGTATGTCGTCTCTTAGGGAAGTAAAGGATCGTATCGCTTCTGTGCGTGGCACGCTGAAGATCACTTCGGCGATGAAGCTTGTGGCGTCTTCCAAGTTGCGGAGGGCGCAGAGGGCGATCGAGGCGTTGCGGCCGTATGAGGAGGCACTTGCTTCCATGCTGGCGGCTGCCTCATCTAGTGCATTTATGGCCGGTGGGGTATGGGGTCAAAGGGCCATAAACTTAGGACAAAGGCCCTTTGACCCCATACCCCGCCGGCCTGAAGATCCCGTAGAGTCAGGACAAAGGCCCTTTGACCCCATACCCCGCCGGCCTGAAGATCCCGCAGAGTCGGGACAAAGGCCCCTGGGACCATCTCCCCGC
Organism: uncultured Bacteroidia bacterium; assembly: GCA_902782225.1. Lineage (GTDB taxonomy): Bacteria > Bacteroidota > Bacteroidia > Bacteroidales > UBA932 > Cryptobacteroides. Next base: position 130,872 of record CACZMF010000002.1, read on the forward strand.
CGGCCTGAAGATTCTGCAGAGTCGGGAGATGGGGATGAGCGGCCGGGAAGGGCTGTGGTGGTGGCTTTTTCGAGCAACAGCTCGATGTGCGGGGCGTTTAATTCAAACGTAATCAAGCGCACTCTCAGTGAGATCCGTGCGATCAGCGCTTCCGGCCGGCAGGTCGAGGCCTGGGCATTTGGAAAGAAGGTTGCCGAGGCGCTTCGTAAGGCGTCCGTTCCGGTGGAGCGTGATTATACGTCGCTGGTGTCGCATAGCGAGTATTCTGCCGTGGCTGCGATTGCGGAGGATCTTCGTGCGCTTTATGCTTCCGGCGATGTGGACAGCGTCCTGCTGGTCTACAACCATTTCGTCAGCACCGGCCGGCAGGAAGTCGTCGTGGAGCCGTATCTCGGTGCCGCGCAACTCCCTGACCTTCAAGAAATTGCGCAATTTGCCTGCATGGAAAAAGATGCAGGCAAAAGCGGTAAGGTGCTGAGGGATAGGGAGATAGGGGGCACCGGCGGCACGAACAGCATGAACGGCACGAACGGCACGAACAGCATGAACGGCACGAACAGCACGGACGGCACGGAGGGGGACTATATATTGGAGCCGTCGAGGGGCGGGCTGCTGGAGTTCCTGATGCCGCAGGTGCTGGATCTGCGGCTGTATGCGGCCCTGCTGGATTCTGCAGCGGCGGAGCATGCCGCCCGCATGATAGCAATGCAGGCTGCCACCGACAATGGTGAGAGCCTGCTTGCGGAGCTTACGCTCGAGTATAACAAGGGGCGCCAGCAGAAGATCACCTCCGAGATTCTCGATCTCGTGGGCGGCTCGGCGCAATAATCTTAAAAAGCGTATCCCAGACTGACGAGGAAGCTGTTGCCCAGCGTCTCGGACAGGAACACGTATGCTGCATCCAGTCTTATGCCTATGAATTTGGCTCCTATGCCCACTGATGCGAAGGTGGGCAGAGCCTTGGACGGGTCGCCGTAGTGGAAACCGGCGCGGGCAAACACCATGTCCGCGAAGCCGTATTCGACTCCGAGGGCGGCCATAAGCGCTCCGCTGAAGAGGTAATCCACTTCTGCATCGGCCCTGAGGCCCTCCAGGGGCCTGTATTCGCCGCTTATGGCAACCAGGGCAGGCAGAGCATAGGCCCCGCTCCCATAGTTGATATTTGAGCCGATATTGCGGCCTGCGATGGCAGCGGACCATTTTTCTCCGCCGTAGCTTGCAAAGATGTCGCCGCAGAAGGCGCTTCCCTTGCCGTCGTTGGAGAGATATGAAGTCACTGCGCGCAGTTTCAGGCCGGCGTAGAAATGGTCATTGATAAAGTATGTGCCGCCGAGGGCGATGTTGAAGTCGTAGGGCTTGAAAGTGTTCTTGACTTTGCCCTGCTCGCCGGCTTCTTCATAGGGGCTGTCCTGGAAAGTCTTGCCTTCCAGGGTGAGGAGTATGCTCCGTCCCAGGCACAGGGAGGCTTCGCCGCCGATTACCGTGCTTTTTATGGCCTTTGGAGCCCATATGCCGAAATAGGCCTGGGCATCCATCGAGAAGTCGTTGGTGAGGGGCCTGGACACGCCGCCCATAGCCAGCGAACGGCTGTCGGTGGGAATGAGCAGTGAAGGAACGCTCTGTGCCGCTGCACCCAGTGCAAGACAGGCCGCCGTGATTGAAAGGATGAGTCTTTTCATAGCCATCATATTTTGACGATTGTGTAGGTCCCGTCAATGCCTGCGCCCTTGATGTTGACGGAATATGCTCCCGGATCGAAGCCGGTGACGTCGATGGCGATGGGGAAGAACGGGGAACTCTCGCTCTTGGAGGAATACACCACAGCACCTATTTTGTTGATGATGGTGATTTCAAACGTCCCTTCTGCCGCAGGGCGTATGTTGAGCTTGGTTTTCACCGGATTGGGGTAGATATCCACGGAACGGTTGGGCTCCTTCACGAAAACGCGGAACATCAGGGAGTCGCTTGCGCCGCGGGCGTCTGTGGCTTTCACCTTTGCTTCCGCAAGACCGTAGCCAAGGGCAATTATACGCAGGGTGCCCTCGTCAGGGTAGAGGTGGACAACTCCTGCGGGAGAAGTACTGACGCTGTATTCCGGAGTCTCGCCGTCCTCATCGATGAACAAGCTCGCAAAACCGTGCTCCTGATACTCTCCAAGGGCCTTGAACAATATGTTGTCTATCTTTGATGCTGCCTTCGGTCCATGGTTGGGCTGCACTTCTCCGGTGAGGGTCCTGGTGGTGCCCAGCCCGTATTTGTCCGTGGCCGTGATGGCTATGGAGATAGGGCCGTAGTCTGCCTTCAGTGCATCCACCGTGCAGCGCAGCTTGCCGTCCACGAAATCCCATTCCACAAAGTCGGAAGCGGTCTCGACACTTATTTTGAACTCATGTCCGTCCGGTTCGAAAATGGGAATCTCGAATGTGCGTTTTTCGAACGCCTTGAAAGACATGTCGAGGCCGGCCGGCAGGTCGATGACAGGGGCTGAATTGGGGCCCGTCTTGACTTGGGCGATTTCGGAAAGGGCTGAATAGTTGCGGACGTAGTCATATGCGGCCACGGCCACGAAGTAGTCTTTTTCGAATTCGAAATCTTCCATGGTCAGCGACAAGTCGCTTCCGATCTCGAGACGGCCTGCTTCAACGTCTGAAAATGCCACCCCCTCCGGAATCATTGACGGATCGAGATTGGCGAAGACGCTTCGGTCGGGGCTGACAATCACCCTGCATCCGTAGGCCTTGACTTCGTCGGGATCGGCAGTCACCTTCATCGAGACGCTGATGAAATTGGACCTGGCGCTGCATTCCTGCACTTTGGTCGGCTCTGGAGCCGTGGTCCCGCCGTAGCTGAAAGACCCCATGGCGTCGACCAGAGGCCCTATCCTGCTTAAATAAGGAGCTTTATCTTTGTTCGCTCCTCCGAGGAGCCGATCCACGAGCATCTCATTGGTGAAGCCAGGGCCTCCGAAATAGGAAGCGATGAGGGCTGCCACGCCGCTAACGTGCGGGCAGGCCATTGATGTGCCCTGCATATTTGCATATTTGCTCTGATCGACACAACTAAGGATCGTAGGCCCTTCCTTGGCGTCTCCGCCAGGTGCGCATATATCCACCCAGTCTCCAAAGTTGGAATAATATGCCCGGCCGCCTTTGGCGCTCACGGCGCCCACTGCGACAACATTTTCGTATTCAGCCGGCCAGGCATGCTGCCAGCTCTCGTTCCCGGCTGCAAATATCACCACACCGCCTTTCATGGGGCTGTCTGCCCGCTGGTTGCCGTTTTTGTCGCATCCCGCGTTCTTGATAAAATAGTCTATTGCTGTCCTAAGGGTTTTGAAGCCGGGATTCCTGTCTCCCCTTGAGGCTTCTGTCTCAGATTCATACACAAATCCCCAGCTGTTGCTGGAGATAACTGCACCGTGGTCCGCAGCCCACACAAATGCACCGGCATCATCCCCGCCAAGGGTATTGTGCTCAGCATCCGGGTCCGGGTTGTCCATCATAATGGCGCAGGACATTATCCTCACGCCGGGCTCTCCCTTCCGTCCTCCTGCTATTCCGCTGATGCCCACGCCATTGTCGTTGACTGCGGCTATGATTCCGGCGCAGTGTGTGCCGTGGTCGTCGGCAGGGATGCTGTATCCGGAATAACCATCGACGAAACACTTGCTTCCGTCGGGGCCGGCAGGCAGGGTGATAGCTTTGAGGTCGGGGTGGTCGAGCTGGACGCCTCCGTCCATCACGGCAACGATGACGTCATTGCTGCCGGCGGTGAAGCGCTCCCACACAGGATAGACATTGATGTCTATACCGGCTTTGTGGGTGGAGGCAGGAGTGCCGGGGTTGTAGAGCGACCACTGCTTGTCAGCGTAGGGATCATTGAAGAAAGCTTGATACTTGATCCTCCTTTTAGGCTCGGCAGATATTACTCCGGGAATGCCGTAGAAGTCATTCGACGCCTTGGTCACGGCAATTTCCGGACTGAACCGGACGCGATACCAGCGGTGCAGGCCGGCCTCGCGGTGGCGGGGCTCCCACTCCCCGGCATCGGGGAAAATACGTTCCACGGATGTGACTCCCAGGGATGAGAACGCGGAGTTCAGGCCCGGGGATTTGGTCTCGAGGCAGCCTGTTTGCAAGCCTTCTTCAAGCAAAGCCGTCATTTCTTCGGAGAACTCGACGTTGAGCACTCCGGGGATTATGGCCTGGGCAGTCTCTGCTTTGGGGCCGGAGAGTTCCGGTTCGGTCGGAGCCTGTATCGTGCAGGACGCCAGAGCCAGAAGTGTGGCAAGTATGCAAGTTTTTCGCATAAAGTCTATTGAGCTGTGTGTGTGCCTATATATTCAAGTACCTTGAGGAGAGAATCGGTCTTCCTCCACTTGATCTTTTCCTGTTTGATGAAATTGTTGGCATCTTTCTTATCGATGCCCGGCAAATCCAGAATGTCGGACTTGCCCGCGCGGGTGAGGCGGTTGTGGCAATAGATGTAGGTTGTCACCTTCAGGGGGAGCACCTTTCCGCGCATCTTGTTGTCTGCTACGACCTGCAGGTTCTCGTTGAGGATGTTGACGTTGCCGCCGCTGTCAAGAGCCATCACGTTGAGGCCGTGCCGGGAGGATGAGGACACGGACACTCCGTAGCCGACATCCACCTTTCCCAATTCCTCCATATCCACTTCCACGCCCTCCAGAATGCTGCCGTAGTCGTTTTCTGCCAGGACTTTGTACATTGCGCCCCGGACTTTCACGTATACGTCTTCACCCACGCGGGCGGTGAAGATGGATGCCATATCGGCTTTCATTACCTTGCCCTCGGATATGTAGTGCAAGGAACCGTCTGCGATGCAGACATTGTAGCTACCCTCTGCTATCAGGGCTCCGCTGCTGGTCCTGACTGCTCCGGGTTCGAAGTTTTCGTAAAGGTAGGGCCAAGTTTCCCTGGGCTCGAACGGGGTAAGAGCGAAAAGGGGAGTAAAAATGCAGATACCTGCAATAAGCAAAAGGACTCGTTTCATATTATTTCTTTTTAATAAAAACCCGTTCCCGACCAAAAAAACCGTACGGTCGGGAGCGGGTTTCTATCTGAGGTAATACTGGTTACTTGGTAAACACTGTAGTGTAGGAACCGGCCCACAAGTAAGCACTTGTTCCCTGGACATAGAACATATTCCAAGGGCCAAGCTCAATACCAGCGGCAGTCACAACTGCCTGGGCTGGAATGGATGTGCCCCAACCATTATCGAAGCCGATGATCAAGAGATTACCATATCCATAGGCTGTAGCATCCATAACAAGCTGCCTTGCAGGGAAGGACATTGTAGCAGAGTTGGTCGCTGCATCGAATGCGATGGTGCCCTGGATGGCATTGCCGCCACCCCACAGGTTGATGAGGGCCACGGTGGTATCGTCGATCTTCTTGAACTGGGCCTTGTAGGGATCTCCGTCAGGAGCACCGTTATCTAAGTCCTGTGCAGTCCAGGTGCCTTCGACGAATGCCCAGTCAACGGGGATGTCGTTGTCGAGGATGGTCATGGAGAAAGTCTTCACTGGACCGATCTCAACACCGTCGGAAGCTTCTTTCAGCTCGAGCTTGAGGCCGGCATTTCCGAGGTACTCGTTCGGGTGGTTGATGATATCGAACTGGAGGGTTTTCTTGCCGCTCTCGTCGAACTGGATCACACCGCTCTTATCGGAGAAGTTGTAGTGTTTGCCGGCAACGGCGTCACCGGAAAGGGTGTAGGCGACGGTGCAGGGGCCGGTCAGGTTGGATGCAACCACATCGACAGTCACCTTACCGGCATCTTCCTTCACATTGGCGGTTTTTGAGCTGAGCACCACGAAGGGCACTTTCTTGTACTCCATCTTATTGTTGCAGGACGCAAGGCTAAGAAGGGCGGCAGCGCAAATAAATACTTTATAGATAGTTTTCATTTTCTAGCTGTTTTAGAATTATTCGGTAACGTAGCCGGCGTTCTGGACGAGATTCTTGTTGATCTTCATCTCGTGAGAAGGGATGGGCCACTGGAAGTGGTAGTCGTCGGCCTTGAAGACCTTGCCGTCAAAGACGTCGCCGCTGTTGAGGGCTTCGGATGCGCCAGTCTGCATGGGACGGCCGTTGTAGCCGATTCCCCAGCGCTTCAAGCAGGTCATACGCTGGCCTTCGCCGATCATTTCCTTCATCCACTCCTTGCGGATGGTCTCTGTGGTGGCTTCGGTCTGGTTAGCTGCACGTGCGGCCTGGAGAGCATTGAGGTCTGCCTTTGCTGCGCCAGCGTTGCCTGCTGCAAGCTCAGCCTCTGCTGCGATCAGGTACTGCTCGCCGATAAGGAAAGGCTTGGGAGCCTGGCGGCCGTTCCTGAGTGCGTCGGTGAAGTCGGGGTTGCCCCAGTACCTTGTGAACACATAGAACTGGCCCTGGTAGAAAGTACCATTCTGAAGTACCCACTCGTGGTTGTCGAACCAGGCAGCGAAGCGGAGGTCGCCTCCGTCATATGCATCGATGACGGTCTTGGTGGGGATGTAGTAAGGCCTGAACACCTGGCCCTTCTTGTCGTCGGCCTGGTAGAAAGTGTAGGGATTATTGCTGTTGGAGCCTTCCGACTTGCTGGCGAAAACCTGATAGATAGGCTCGGTGCCGTTGTCGTTGATATACTCGGCGGCCATTGCCTCGGCGCTGGCGGCAAGGGTGTAGACTCCGGAGTCGATCACCTTGTGGGCGCAGGAAGCGGCATTCTCATAGTCGGCGATATCAAGATAGTAGCGGGCATAGAGAGCGTAGACTGCGTCGATGCTGGGCCTGTCCTTGCGGGGGGCACCCTTGACGTCCTTCAGGAGCTCCAGGGCGTTGTCGAGGTCGGACTTGATCTGCTCATAGACAGCCTTGACGGTGGCGCGGGCGGGCTTCTCCTGCTGGTCGTACTTGACAACGAGGGGAACGCAGAGCTCGGTTGCAGCGGTAGCGGCCTTGTAGGGCTTGGCGAAATGGCGGGCAAGGTTGAGGTAGCTGGCTGCACGGAGGAAATAGGCTTCGCCCAGAACGACCTGGGTGTCGGCTTTGATCTCTTCATCCACGTCGTCTGCGGCGGCGATGAAGATGTTGTAGTTCTTTATTGCGCTGTAGTTTGCGCTCCAGTAGTCCTCCACATAGTAGTCGCTGGAGGTGAAGTTGTAGTCGGTCTTGTGGATGCCGCCGTAGTTGTTGCCAAAGTCGATGGTAGCGTTGAAGCAATCCATCTCGACTTCACTGGCGATGGTGTATTCTCCCATCTGGCAGGATCTGAAGGAACCGAGCAGACCGTTCTCGAGTGCGGTGAGGTTGGCCTTGGTCTGGATCAGGCGGGCGTCCTCATCGTAGGCGATGGAACTGATAGGATAGAGGTCCAGGTTGCAGGAAGCAAGCAGGGAGACTGAAGCGACAGCCGAAATGATGTATGTAAATATTCTTTTCATTGCTGCGATAATTTAGAAGGTGAACTCAAGACCGACGAGGTACTGTTTGCTACCACCGAGGCGGCCGTAGGTCAAGTTGCCGTCGATTTCCGGATCGACACCAGTGTACTTGGTGAAGGTCAGGAGGTTACGTCCGGTGAATGTGAGCTTGACGCTGTCGAAGAGCTTCTGGGCTTCAAGCCACTTGTTGGGGAGGGCGACGCCGACCTGGAGATTCTTCAGGCGGAGGAAGGAGGCATCTTCATAGAGGTGGGTGTCGAACTGCATCACATAGCCCTTGGTCCAGTCGGGATACTGGGCGTTCTTGTTGTTGGGGGTCCAGTAGTCGCTGACGTTCTTCATCTTGTTGTATGCAACGTTGTTGTTGACGTTCTCGTAGAAGTAGCGGTCGTTGTTGATGAGGGTCTTGCCGAGCACATAGGAGAAGTCCGCTGCGAAGGAGAGGAACTTCCAGCCGCCGCGCAGGCTGAAACCACCCACCATAGGGGCGGAAAGCTGCATGCCGGTGTTCTGCATGAGGGCATCCTCGTCATAGTCCTTGGTGGTCTTGTCCTTGGTGGTCTTGTCGGGATCGTCGCCGGGCACATACCACATAGGGGCGCCGTCTTCAGGATCCACGCCTGCGTAGACAGGGGCGTAGAACATCACAGGGAGGCCCTGGATGTAGGCGAGACCGGAGGAAGCCATGATCCAGCGATACCTCTGGAACTCCTCGTCCCAGGCTGCGTCAAAGAGCTCGGACACCTTCTCCTTATTGTAGTTGAAGTTGGTGCTGAAACGCAGATATGCGTCGGGCTTCTGGATGATGTCGACGCCGAGGGTGATGTCCACACCGGTGTTCTTCAGGCCACCCACGTTGGCGGTCAGCTCGCTGAAGCCGCTGGTGTAGGGATAAGGAACATCCATGAGCATGTCCTTGGTGGTCCTGTCATAGAACTCGACCTCGAGGTCGATGAAGTCGAAGAAGCGGGCGCTGGCACCGATGGAAAGCAGGGACTGCTTCTCCCAGGTGAGGTCCTTGTTGGAAGGCTGGCCGACTGCCCAGGCATTGCCGTCGTTGTAGTTGGTCATCGTGCCGATGAGGGCAAGGTGGCTGTAGTTACCGATTTCGGCGTTACCCTGGGTACCGTAGCTGGCCTTGAGGCTGGCGTTCTTGATCCATTTGGCATCCTTCATGAAACCTTCCTTGCTGAGGTTCCAGCGGGCACCGACAGACCAGAACAGAGCGTTACGGACGTTCTTACCGAAACGGGAAGATGCGTCGTTACGGATTGTTCCGTCGATGGTGTACTTGCCGGCGTAGCTGTAGTCGGCGTGGCCGAAGAAGGAAAGGAACTTGCTGGCAGATGATGATTCGCTCACTGCCTTGGAAGTCTGGGTACCCTGCTGGAGGATGTTGAGACGGTCTTCGGTCTGGCCGGTGGAAGATGCGGAGAAGGAGTCGTACCAGTTGCTGATGCCTTCGTGACCGACGAGCACTGAGAAGCGGTGGTCGTTGGCGATGGTGGTTCCGTACTCGATCGTGTTGGTGATCGTGTTGTTGGAGGTCATCTGTGCAGATTTGCCTCTTGCACCGGTGCCGCTGCGGATCTTGCTGGAAGGAATGGACTGGCTGTTGCTGAAGTAGAACATCGTATCGGTACCGATCTGGGAACGGAACTTGAGGTTCCTGATGGGCTCGATCTCAATGTATGCGCCGCCGTTCAGGCCATAACGGTTGGTGACGGACGGGTAGGTCTCTATCCAATAATAAGGGTTGGTGGTTCCGTTGGGGAACTTGTAGGGATAGAGCTTGCCGTCCTCGTCGTAGGCGGGGTGCAGAGGGTTGTACATATAGGAAAGACCACCGGAAAGGTATGCACCTGCATCGGAGAAGGCTGCATTGTTCCAGTTGCTGTTCTGCTGGTTCTGGTCGCCGGAGAGGTTGAGGTTGATGCCAACCTTGAGCCAGTCCTTCGGGTGTCCCTGGACGTTGGAACGGACGGTGTAGCGGTCGTAGAAGTTGCCCACGGAAGTACCTCTCTGATGGAACTGGGAAGCACTGATGAGGTAGGCGACCTTTGCGCCACCGCCTTCGATGGTCACGTCGTTCTGGTACTGGGGATTGTTGAGCTGCTGGAAGATGGTATGCCACTTGGTGTTGGCGGTGTAGCCCTTGTCGTCGTAGTTGGCCTTGATCTGGTCTGCGGTGAACTTGCCGGTGCGGAGCCAGAGGTCTTTCAGTTCGTCGCCGGACATCATGTTGTCGTAGAACTGCTCGTTGGCGAGGGTTGAAATACCATACTGGGAACGGACGGTCACGCGGGCCTTCGTATCATAGGAACCGGACTTGGTGGTCACGAAGACGACACCGTTTGCAGCACGGGCACCGTAGATGGAAGTGGAGGATGCGTCCTTGAGCACGGAGATGGAGAGAATGTCGTTAGGGTTCATCGCCATGATCGTGCGGCTGGAGGACGGGATACCGTCGATGATGTAGAGCGGAGTGGTGCTGGAACCGAGGGAACCCATACCGTGGAGCTGCAGGGAGACGGAGTTGTCACCTGCGATACCACCGGTGGTGAGAACACTCAGACCGGCCACCTGGCCCTGAAGGTTGTCGAGAGCAGAGGCGGCGGGTGCGTTGCGCACGACATCGGAGGTCACAGTCGTGACTGTACCTACGAGGTTGCCGACCTTCTTTGCGGAACCGTAACCAACAACGATGGCGTCACCGAGCACTTCTGCATCGGGGCGCAGGGAAACGTTAAGCTGGCTACGTCCGTTGAGCGCTACTTCCTCCGTGATGTAACCGATGGAGGAGAAGATGAGCGTTGCGTTGGACGGAGCAGAAAAACTGAATGCTCCGTTCGCATCCGTGGTCGTACCGGTGCTGGTGCCCTTGACCTGGATGGCCGCGAAGGGGATGCCGTCACCGGTGGATGCATCTTTGACCGTACCCTTGAAACTGACGTTCTGTGCTGCGAGCGTCACGCCAAGGAAAAGGAACAAAGCGCTGAAGAACAGTTTAGCTTTTTTCATAAGCGTTACGTTAAATTAAACAATAAAATTATACTAACTAAGCTTTAGTTCAAACTTAAAAGTACTAATGCAAATTAGGCCGCAAGGTCGGAAAAATTTTTTACAAATCCAAATATTTCCTCCTCAAAATGCTGATTCAAAGACATCAACTCGCGTTTTCGGGGTGAAGAAAACGCGAGTTTTTAATTTTTTGTATTAATGTTTTAAATAATCAGGGCGATTCTTCTTAATTATTCAAACTTTTCCTGCTTGATTTCTTCGATATATTTATCTATTCTCTGGAGTTCCCGGGGAATCCGTATGTGCTGGGGGCAGGAACTCACACATTTTCCGCACGATATGCAGTGGTCCGCCTGCCTGGCGGACTCTACGGCCTTGTCGTATTCGGCCAGGTATTTTCTTCGTGCGCGTGCGTAGCGCTCCTGCTCGGGTCCTTTTACATAGGTCCCGTCCACGACGCTGCGGTCGTAGAATCGGAATATGCCGGGAATGTCGATGCCGTAGGGGCAGGGCATGCAGTACTGGCAGCCGGTGCAGCCCACCAGGGAGAATCTGGACTGCTCGTCCGCGATTTCTTCCAGCATCTTGAACTCTTCCTCGCTAAGGGGCTTGAAATTGCAGAAAGTCCTGAGGTTGTCTTCCAAGTGCTCCTTGTAGGTCATTCCGCTGAGTGCGGTCAGCACGTTGGGGAAACTGCCCACGAAGCGGAAAGCCCAGGATGCCACGCTCCGGTCCGGCTCGATCGCCTTCAGGCGGGCGGTCTGGGGCTTTGTGAGGGTGGCGAGGCCGCCGCCGCGCAGGGGCTCCATGATCACGACAGGGATGCCCCTGGCCGACAGTTCCGCATACATATGGTCCGCATTCGTGTTGCGCCCGCCGGCGTGCGTCCAGTCCAGGTAGTTCATCTGTATCTGCACGAAATCCCAGTGGTATTTGGGATGCAGTTCCATCATGGAATCGAAGCCTTCCTTGTGGCTGTGGATGGAGAAGCCCAGATTCCTGATGCGGCCGGCCTCCCTTTCCTTCAGCAGGAAATCCATAATGCCGGTGGAGCCGAAGCGGCGGTTGAAGTCTTCCGCGCTGCCTATGGAGTGCAGAAGATAGTAGTCTATGTGGTCCGTCTTGAATATTTTCAGCGAGCGGCGGTACATCTTGACGGAGTTCTCGTAGGTGGCGTTGGCAAAGTTGGACAGCTTCGTGGCCAGCAGCCAGCTTTCACGGGGATGCCGGTTGAGCGCTTCAGCGGAGGCCCGTTCGGAGTCGCCCCGCAGGTACACGGGAGAGGTGTCGAAATAGTTCACTCCGTGCTCCAGGGCCTCGTCCACGAGGGCGTTGACCTTTTCCTGGTCGATCACGTCATTGCCCTCGGCATCCTTTGTCATGGGCCAGCGCATGCAGCCGTAGCCGAGCACGCCTACTCCCGGAAAGTGCTGGAGCATAGGACCGAGCGCGGCCTCTTCCTGGCTGCTGCTGCCGCTTTCGGCGGCCTTGGGGGCGCAGGCGGCAAGACCCGCGGCGGCGGCAACTGCGCCGCTCCTCTTGAGGAATTCTCTTCTGTCCATACTTATTTCCTTATATGTTCTTCCAAACCTTTCACCGTGATGGCGCTGACGGGCCGCACGGGGCACAGATACTCGCATTTTCCGCATCCTATGCACTGTTCTTCGGCTACGACAGGACGCCTGATTCCATCCACCTTGACCATCGATATGGCGCCGGTGGGGCAGTGGCGCTCGCAGTTGCCGCAACCCTCCTTCCCCTGCGCCGCAAGGCAGGTCTCGGGGTTCACGACGGCGGTGCCGATGCGTATGAGGGTCTTTTCATCACGGTCCACGCGGCTGATTGCGCCGGCGGGGCAGACCTCCGAGCAGGCGGTGCACTCGGGCCGGCAGAATCCGTTCTCATAGCCCATCATGGGCTGCAGGAGGTGCTCCAGGCCGGTGGAGGGACGCAGCACCTTGTTGGGGCAGGCGCTCACGCACAGCTGGCAGGCGGTGCAGCTGTCGTAGAAATTGTCCACGCTGCCTGCGCCCGGCGGCACCAGCAGGGGCTTTCGCTCCAGGCCGGACTTGGGCTCCAGGGGGGCGAGGCCGCCGTCCACCTTCATTTCCTGTGCGCGGGCGATACCGGAAGCGGCGGCTCCGGCTATCAGCACGGCGGAGGTGTTGAGGAACGCACGGCGTCCCCCGGAGGCCTCCGAAGGCTCCGCAGCTGCCTTTGCCGGACGGCCGAAGCTGATGGCCCCGACCTTGCAGGCGTCGATGCAGTCGAAGCAGTCAACGCAGCGCGAGCGGTCTATCTTCAGGGTGCCCTCCTCGATGCAGGAAGCCTTGCACTGGCGGGAGCAGGCGCCGCATCTGACGCACTTTTCGCTGTCCACCCTTATGCCCAGCAGGGAGCGGCTGCCGATTTTGCCGAGCACCGTGCCCACGGGGCAGACGGTGTTGCACCAGGCGCGTCCCCATAGCCAGGCGCACACGGCCACCAGGACAAAGGTCACGGCGGCTGCAATCACCACCGGCGCCGCTCCGTTGCCCGCGATGCTGCTGACCATACGGCCGTAGGCGCTGTAGGGCCCGAGCAGGGCCACTATCAGCTGGATGTCGGCCACTATGGCGGCGAGCATCACGCCGAGAAAGATATACCGGACGACCTTGCGCTCCTTGTTGAACTTGAAGCGCTTTCGCAGCGGCTTGATCCAGCGTCCGAGAGTACGGCGTAGCCAGAGTATCAGGTCCTGGAGCACGCCCAGGGGGCACAGTACAGAGCAGTAGATGCGGCCAAGCAGCAGGGTCAGCAGCACGATGCCGAGCAGCACGGCCACATTGCCGAGCGTGGCACCGGCCAGCACCCTCATCGTGGCGGGAAGGAACTGGAGCTTGGGGAGCCATCCCCACCAGTCGCGGCCTATGCCCACGAAGAGGAGCGTGATGCCGACAAAGCATAACGCGGCCAGGCAGATTCTTGTCTTACGTAACATAATTAGGTAGTTTCCAGTATTTTATCAGCAAGGGCGAGGCGGCTTTCGCAGTGGGCCTTGAAATCGGTCCAGCGATAGAAGGCGGCATAAGTGCGTCCCTTGGCGTCGGTGTAGCAGGGGATGGGGAATTCGACGGGTTCTTCGTCGAGGGTGCAGCGGATGAGCACCTCGCCGCTGCGGCCCCGGTAGAGGGTGAAGAGCAGGGTGGAGGCCATCGGCATCCTGCCGAAATCATAGATCTCCCGGACCTTGCGCGGGTCGCCGGTGGTCTGGTTCCATCCGATGGCGTCCAGCAGCACCAGGGTGCCGGAAATCTTGTAGTCGTGGCCGAAACGGAGGCGCGCGGCCACGTCTCCCTCCATATCCGCTTCCCAGTATTTGAGGAAGTCGCGCAGGAGCGCCTCCTCAAGCGCCCAGTTGCGTCCGTGGTAGAGGGGAGTCGCCCCGCAGCAGCTGTACATCCTGAAATTTTCGCACTCCCAGGCCTTCCAGGCGTCGTCAGGATCCATCAGGTACATCAGGGATTCCTCTTCTCCCAGGGTCTCGGAGAAACTCAGGTAGAAATAGAACATCCTGGCGGCGTTGACGTAGGTCTTGAATGTTTTCAGGACCACGGAAGGGTCGGTGAAGAAACGGCCGAAGAAGCTCCCGGCGTCGAGGTTTTCGTTCCAGAGCTTCTGGAATGCGGGGTTCCATCGGGCCGTGTCGGCCTCGAATGCGCGGCTCCAGTCCCTTTCCTCAGCCCTCGGGTTGTATTTGCTCGTGGGATTCAGCACTCCCATGTCGGCGGCGGAAGCGTCGAAGCATATGTGGAGCCTGGGGTCGAGGCGCCGGTACTCGTCGAGGGCCGCGGCCATCGAGAGTATGGTGCGGTTGGTCTGCGTGGAACGGGCGTCTATGGTGCGCCTCTGCCTGAAAACCGGCCTCCACGCCTTCCAGATGCGGTCTGCAACCTCCCGGTGCTGCCGCTGGCCGAGTCCGGTCAGGTCGTAGGCGCGTCCCCGCACACGGTGATACACGGCTTCGCTGCGCGAGAGGAGCTCCTTCCCGAGCGGAGTCAGCAGCCCGGAAGCGTCGGCCTCCGTCATCAGGGAGTGCATCTGGTCGTAGAGGCTTTCCTTGCTGTAGAGACGGGCTCCGTGGCGGGCGTAGGTGCTGATATTGAACGGTTTGAATCCGGCAGGAGCTTTCGGGGCTGCTGCCGGGGCGGTGTAGCGGTGCCCGGAAAACCAGCGCGCTGCGAGCCGCACGTCGGCGCGGACGTCTTCCCGCTCGAGGCCCTGGCCGTGGAGCAGGGCGGGGAAGACCAGCAGCAGCGCTATGAGGGGCAGTCGTCTCACGGCCTGAAATACACTCCTTCTTCGCGCAGGGCCTGCTGCAGGCGTGCTACATCGAGTTTGCGGGGCTCCACGCCTTCGCGCACGCAGAGCGCGGCTGCCTTTCCGGCTGCTTCGCCAAGGCACATGGCGGGCCCCATCACGCGCACGGAGGCGAGGGCCAGGTGCGTTGCCGAAATGTTGCGGCCGGCGCAGAGCAGGCCGTCTATATCCTTGGGCACCAGGCTCCTGTAGGGCACGTCGTAGCAGTCGGGGCACCACATCAGGGTGCAGTCTCCGCCCACCGGATGGTGCAGGTCCACAGGGTAGGAGGCAACTCCGATGACGTCCGGGAAGCGGGCGCAGTCGAAGATGTCCTGCTCGGTGAGTATGTATTCACCTATGATGCGCCTGGTTTCGCGTATGCCCATAAACGGGGCCACACGGTCCACGTAGGCGTTCTCGAATCCCGGGATGAAGGCCTTGAGGTAGCGGACGATTTCGTCGTTCTGCTTGATGCAGAGCTCCTCGCCCCTGGTGTACTGCTCCGGGTCGGTGGCGTCCACGCCGTTGACCCGGGACATGTTGACCCACCATTCGTCCGGAGCCATTCCGGTCATGAATATGGTGCGCTCCACGGGCAGCTTGTAGCCCTGCTTGCGGGCCTCGCGCACCTGGTTGCGGAATCCCACCATGGTGCAGTTGTCGTCGGCGCGGAAGAACTCGTTGGGGATGAAATCTATGTCGTAGATGTCGGGGTGGTCGGCCACGGCGTCGCGGAGCTTGCGGGAATCCACGCCGCGCATCGAGAACATGAGGGTGGGCGGCTGGGCTATGCCCTGGTCGTTGCCGTAGGCCATAGGGGCGCCGGCCCTGAAGGCCACGTCGCCGTCGCCTGTGCAGTCCACCACACACTTTGCGAGTATTGCCTCGCGCCCTTTCTTGGACTCGATGATGACGCCGCGGACGCGTCCGTCTTCAACGATGGTGTCTACGCACATCACGTACATGAGCACCTTCACTCCGCACTCCTCCATGATTTCCCACGCAAGGCGCTTGGTGCCCTCAGGGTCTATCATCGTCAGGCTCACGTGGAGGGGGCAGGCACGGTGGTGGGTGGCCTGTCCGCGCTCGCGCAGGCGCTCCACGAATTTCAGCGGCAGGCCCTTGATCACTTCGTTGCCCTTGCGCCCGAGAAATCCCAGAAGAGGGAGTCCCTGGGTCATATTGCCGCCAAGTGAGCCGCGGTTCTCTATGAGCATGACTGAAGTCCCTTCCACGAGGGCGGCTGCCTGCGCCGCCATAAGGCCGGCAGGACCTCCTCCGACTACAAGCACGTCCACCTCGTCCCTTACCGGGATGCTGCGTGCGGGTTCCTGAATGTATTTCATAATTTTAATGATAGTAATACAAGGCAAAGATAGTAATATTTGAAAAAAATTCGTACCTTTGCAGATGTAGTTAGAGTTCTGTCCCATGGCAGGACTCCTTTTTAATTAACCTATTATGGCAGAAACACACTATATGAGCCAGGAAGGGCTCGACAAACTGAAGAAAGACCTGGCGGACGCCCTAGCCCAGAGGCCGGTCATTTCGGCCGCCATCGCAGAAGCGAGAGAGAAAGGCGACCTTTCCGAGAATGCTGAATATGAATCCGCCCGCGAGGCCCAGGGACTCCTGGAGCTGAAAATCGCCAAACTGCAGAACACTATAGCCAACGCCAAGGTCATCGACGAGAGCCAGCTCGACACCAACAAAGTCCAGATGCTGACCACCGTCAAAGTCAAGAACCTCAGCGCCGGCAATGAGATGGTATTCACCATCGTGGGTGAGAACGAGGCCGACTTCTCCAAGGGCCGCCTCGCAGCCACCACCCCTATCGCCCGCGCCCTTCTCGGGCACGCCAAGGGCGAGACGGTGGAGGCCAAGGTGCCTTCAGGCATTATGAAATTCAAGATTCTGGATATCTCGCTATGACACTGTTCACCAAGATCGCGAAGGGCGAAATCCCTTCATGGAAAGTGGCGGAGGACGATGAGTTCTACGCCTTTTTGGACATTAACCCCCTCGCTGAAGGCCACACCCTGGTGATTCCGCGCAATGTGGAAGACGACTACATCTTCCATCTGGATGAAGGCACCTACGCCCGTCTGTGGGCTTTCGCCCGCAAGGTGGCCGTTGCCATCAAGGCTGCCGTGCCCTGCAAGAGGGTCGGCGTCGCCGTGCTGGGGATGGAAGTTCCCCACACCCACATCCACCTCGTGCCTCTCCAGACCGAAGGCGACCTGGACTTCCGCAAGAAGCGTCCCGTCGTGACCCCCGAACAACAGGCCCGCATCGCGGCCTCCATCCTTGCCGAGTATGAGAAACTGTAGCTTCCTGCTCCTGCCGGCCCTGCTGCTTGCGGCCTGCACCCCCAAGGCGGGTATCGACTGCACCGTCGCCCAGGCCCCCGGAGCAAGCATCGAGGTGCGCAGGCTCGACCTCAACACCTACAAGGTGCTCGACACCCTGAAGACCGACGCATCGGGCCGCGTCCGCTACAGCGTGGAGGTGAAGCCCGGCCAGCCCGAATTCATCTATCTTTTCTACAAGGACACAAAGATTGCCTCCCTCCTCCTCGAGGCCGGCGACCGCGTGTCCGTGGAGGCTGATACGCTCGGAAGCTTCACCGTGCAGGGGTCCCCGCAGTCGGTGGCCCTCCAGGGCAATGAGCAGGCGTATGTCCGCTTCCAGAAGGCTATGGATGCCGCCGCCACTCCGGCCGAGCTGAACCGTATCTACATCGACCACTACAGGGCGAATGTCCGCTACATTTTGGACCACCCCACGTCCCTGACGGTGGTGCCGCTGTTTTTCGAGCAGCTGGACGAGTATTCTCCGGTTTTCAGCCGCTACACCGATGCCATCCTCTTCCGCAAGGCGCTTGACACCCTGAAGACCGTCTATCCCGAGTCCCGCTACGTGGCGGCCCTCGAGAGTGAAACCAGGCGCAGGGAGAACGCTCTGCAGATGCAGACTCTGGTGGACGCGGCCCAGGTGCGGGGCTATCCCGACCTCGATATGCCGGACATCAACGGACAGCGCGTGGCGCTGACATCCGTGCCCGCCAAGGCAATATTGCTGCATTTCTGGGATTCGTCAGATGCCACGCACAAGATGTTCAACCTGGACCGCCTCCTTCCGCACTGGAAGCGCTGGCACGACAAGGGCTTTGAAATCTACGCCGTGGACCTGAACCCCGACAAGTCCGCCTGGGCATCCGTCGTGAAGGCCCAGCAGCTGCCCTGGATCAACGTCAACGACGGCCGCGGCTGGTCATCATCTTCCGTGGTGATGTACAACGTCGAGACCGTGCCCGCTTCGTTCCTTCTTGTGGACGGCGCCCTTTCGGGGGCTTCTCTTGCAGGCGAAAACGCCCTTGAAAAGGAACTTGGCCGCATCCTGAAATGAAACGCTACACCATAGGCATAGACTACGGCACCGACTCCGCGAGGGCGGTGCTGGTGGATGCTGCGGACGGCAGGATACTTGCCTCCGCCACAAGTGCTTACTCCCGCTGGGCCGGCGGCAGCTGGTGCGACCCGCTTTCGCAGCAGTTCCGCCAGCACCCTCTGGACTACATCGAGAGCCTTGAGGCCGTCCTCCGCGAGGTGGTCGCGGCCTGTCCGGATCCGTCTGCAGTCAAGGCTATAGCGGTGGATACCACCGGCAGCACCGTCTGCTTCACCGATTCCGAAGGCATGCCGCTGTCGCTGCGCCCTGAATTCGCCTCCGACCCGGACGCAATGTTCGTGCTCTGGAAAGACCACACCGGCACTGCTGAGGCGGAAGAATTCACCGCGGCAGGTGCCCGCTATACGCCCAACTACATCTGCCAGAGCGGCAACCACTATTCCGCCGAGTGCACCTGGGCCAAGGTCCTCCATGTGCTCCGCACCAACCCCGCGGTCCGGAAGGCGGCGGGCGGATTCATCGACGAGTGCGATTTCGTCACCAACCTGCTGACCGGCTGCCGCAGTTTTGCGGACATGAAGTGGGGCCATTGCATCCCCGCCGCCAAGCAGCTGTGGAACAAAGACTGGGGCGGATATCCTCCGGAGAGTTTCTTTGCGGAGATCGACCCGCTCCTGCCTCCGGTGCTGAAAATGGTGCCGCAAGTCAATTACCCATGCTCCGAAGCGGCCGGCACGCTCTGCCATGAATGGGCGGCGCGCGTGGGCCTGGGCGAAGGAGTGGTGGTGGGCGTTGGCAACTGCGACGCCCATTCCGGAGCTGTCGGCGCGGGAGTGCGTCCGGGCACTGCCGTGCTCAATCTCGGCACTTCCGCATGCTATATGGCCGTGATGCCCGTGGAGGAAATGAAGGGCCACTTCATCGAAGGCCTCTTCGGACAGGCCGAGGGCACTATACTCGAGGGCTTTATGGGCTACGAGACCGGCCTTTCCGCGTTCGGCGACATCTTTGCATGGTTCAAGCGCCTGTGCGGCATACCGCTGCCTGAGCTGGCGGACCAGGCTTCCGGGATCGCCCTTCGCGACGACCTTCCGCTCGCCACCGACTTCTTCAACGGGCGCAGGGCTCCCAACCCCAGCAACATAGTGACCGCCAGCATCAGCGGGCTCCGTATAACTACCGGTCCCGCAGAGATTTACCGCGCCCTGGTGGAGGCCGCCGCCTTCGGCTCCAAGGCCTGCATCGACCAGTATCTGGATGGAGGTATCCGCATAGACAAGATGATTGCCGTGGGCGGCATCGCGCAGAAGTCTCCTTTCGTGATGCAGATGCTCTGCGACGTGCTCGGGCGTCCCGTCGAGGTGTCCGACTGCAAGGATGCCTGCGCCATGGGTGCTGCAATCCACGCCGCCGTGGCCGCCGGACTCTATCCTTCCGTGCTCGAAGCCGAGGATGCGCTCTGCCCGGGCGCCTGCGCCACATATACTCCCGACAAAGAACGGCACGAGTTCTACCTGCGCCGCTACGAAAGATATAAAGAATTAGCCAATTTCGTATTATGACAGTCCACGAACCCGCAAGGGATATCAAGGTCCGCGCCGAAGTCGACATACTCGTTGTCGGCGGCGGTCCTTCCGGCGTGATGGCGGCCTATGCCGCCGCGCGCACTGGCAAGCATAAAGTGATGCTCCTCGAAAGCAGGGGCTATCTGGGCGGCAACCTAACCATAGGCCTTCCCATCCTGGCTTTCCTCGGCCCCAAGGGCAACCAGGTGATCAAAGGCGAAGCCCAGCATTTCATCGACCGCCTCAGGGCGCGCGGCGCTGCCGGCCCCCATAAGCCCTGCAAGAATCATATGTCGCTGACTATCATCGACTCCGAAGAGGCGAAGAACGTCTGCGCCGAGATGATGGAAGAGGCCGGGGTGGAGGTGCTGATGTATGTGTTCTGCTGCGGCGTGCTGAAGGACGGCGAGCGCGTGAAAGGAGTGATCATCGAGTCCAAGTGCGGCCGCGAGGCCATACTTGCCAAGACGGTGATCGACTGCACCGGCGACGGCGACGTCGCATTCCGTGCCGGCGTGGAGTGCCACAAGGGCGACGCCGAGGGCGGCATGCAGCCTCCCACCCTGATGTACCAGATGCGCGGGGTGAAGATGCAGGAGCTGCGCGATGCAATCGTCGGGCATCCGGATGTTTACGATATGGACGTGATGCCGCCAGAGCAGTTCGTCAGCGGCCACTTCATCACCGTGGGCCTCCGCAACCAGATTCGCAAGGCCCAGGCCGACGGGCTCGACATCCCCGTGTCCCGCACCATTCTCATCACCGGCCTGAAGCCCGATGAGATTTGGGTGAACATGACCCGCGTCAGCGGCACCGACAGCACCGAGCCGTCAAGCTACACCCGCTGCGAGCTGATCGCCCACAAGCAGATGAAGGACGTCACCGAGTACCTGCGCCGCTATGTGCCCGGATTCGAGGACGCCACCGTGGAGAAGGTCGCTCCGTTCACCGGCATACGCGAGAGCCGCGTCATCGTGGGCAAATACGTGCTCACGGCGGAGGACATCCTTTCGTTGAAGCATTTCGACGACGTGGTGGTCGTGGCCGGCTATCCCGTCGATATCCACCACTCCAAGGGTGGCGACTGCACGATGCTCTTCACCAAGGACGCCTACGATATCCCGTACCGCGTGCTGGTGCCCGAGAAGGTCGGGTCGCTGCTTGTCGCAGGCCGTTGCTCGTCCATGAATCACGAGGCTATGGCAGGCACGCGCGTGATGTCCACCTGCATGGCCCTTGGCGAGGCCGCCGGCACGGCAGCCCGCATAGCCCTCGAGGACGGAGTGCAGCCCTCTGACGTGGATATACGCAAGCTCCAGGCCGAGCTCCGCTCGAACGGCGCCTATCTGGGAGAGTAAGCGGAGAGGGACTCCTACTCCATCAACTTTTTGTACTTGAAGCGCTTCGGCTCGTCTGTGCCGAGGCGCTTTTTGCGGTTCTCTTCGTATTCGGAGTAGCTTCCCTCGAAGAAATAGACCTGGCTGTCGCCTTCGAAGGCGAGGATATGCGTGGCGATACGGTCAAGGAACCAGCGGTCGTGGCTCACCACCACGGCGCAGCCGGCGAAGCCGTCGAGGCCTTCCTCCAGGGCGCGTATCGTGTTCACGTCCACGTCGTTGGTGGGTTCGTCGAGCAGCAGCACGTTGCCTTCATCCTTCAGCGTGAGCGCCAGGTGGAGACGGTTGCGCTCGCCTCCGGACAGCACGCCGCAGAGTTTCTCCTGGTCGGCTCCCGAGAAGTTGAAACGTGAGACCCAGCTCCGGGCGTTGATGTCGCGATTGCCAAGGCGTATCCACTCCGAATTGCCGGCAATCGTCTCATATACGGTAAGATCCGGATCTATGCTCTTGTGCTGCTGGTCCACGTAGGCGAGCTTCACAGTGTCGCCGATCTCGATGGTGCCGGAGTCGGGCTGTTCGATGCCCATTATCAGGCGGAACAGGGTGGTCTTGCCGGCGCCGTTGGGGCCGATGACGCCCACGATGCCTGCGGGGGGCAGCGTGAAGCTGAGGTGCTCGAAGAGCAGCTTGTCGCCGTAGGCCTTGCTGACGTCGTGGAATTCGATCACCTTGTTGCCGAGGTGCGGGCCGTTGGGGATGTAGATTTCCAGGTTGGCCTCCTTCTCCTTCGTGTCGGCGGAAGCGAGTTTCTCGTAGGCGCCAAGACGGGCTTTCTGCTTGGCCTGGCGGGCCCTGGGAGCCATTCGCACCCACTCGAGCTCGCGTTCCAGGGTCTTGCGGCGCTTGCTTTCCTGCTTCTCTTCCATCGCGAGGCGCTTGCTTTTCTGCTCCAGCCAGCCGGAGTAGTTGCCCTTCCAGGGTATGCCTTCGCCGCGGTCCAGTTCCAGGATCCAGCCGGCTACGTTGTCCAGGAAATAGCGGTCGTGGGTGACGGCTATGACCGTGCCCTTGTATTGGTGGAGGTGGGCCTCAAGCCACTGGATGCTTTCGGTGTCGAGGTGGTTGGTGGGCTCGTCGAGCAGCAGCACGTCCGGCTCGCGGAGGAGCAGGCGGCAGAGGGCCACGCGTCGGCGTTCGCCTCCGGACAGGGTGGCCACCTTTGCATCGGAGGGAGGGCACTGGAGCGCGTCCATGGCCCTTTCCAGCTTGGAATCGATCTCCCAGCCGTTGCAGTGTTCTATCTTTTCGGTCAGTTCGCCCTGGCGTTCGATCAGGGCGTTCATCTGCTCGTCCGACATCGGCTCGCAGAACTTCATTCCGATTTCATTGTACTCGGCGAGCATATCCATCACTTCCTGCACGCCCTCCTGCACCACTTCGATGACGGTCTTGTCCGGATCCATCTGAGGCTCCTGCTCCAGGTAGCCCACGCTGTAGCCGGGGGCCCATACCACCTCGCCGCGGGTAGGTTTCTCCACTCCCGCGATTATCTTCAGGACGGTGGATTTGCCGGCGCCGTTGAGGCCTATGATGCCGATTTTGGCCCCATAGAAGAAGCCCAGGTAGATGTCTTTGAGGATGACTTTGTTGTTGTGGGGGAGAATCTTGCTCACCCCGTTCATCGAGAAGATTATTTTTTCGTCTGCCATAGGTGGAATGTGTTCTGTTACAGCTGTCTATGCGAGGCCGAGGCTGATGCGGCCGCGGTCGAGGTCGACGGAAAGGACACGCACGCGGATGTGCTGGTGGAGCTTCACCACGCGGGTGGGGTCGGTGCCGCGCGGGCCCATCTGGGACACGTGCACGAGGCCGTTGTCGTGGAGGCCTATGTCCACAAATGCGCCGAAAGCCGTGATATTTGTCACTATGCCGGGGAGTTCCATTCCGGTCTTGAGGTCTTCCAGTTCGTGGATATCGTCGGCGAATGCGAATTCGGAGGCCTGCTCGCGAGGGTCCAGGCCCGGTTTCGCGAGCTCCTTGAGTATGTCCTGCACGGTGGGGAGGCCCACGTCGCCGTCCACGAAGTCCTCGGCCTTGATGCGGGCGCAGAGCTCTCCGTTGCCCACCAGTTCGCGGGTGCTTACCCCGAGCGAGCGGGCCATGGCATCCACGATATGATAGGATTCCGGGTGCACGGCGGAGCCGTCAAGCGGGTTCTCGGCGTCGCGTATACGCAGGAACCCTGCGCACTGCTCGAAGGCCTTGGGCCCGAGTCGGGGCACCTTCAGCAGCTCTCTGCGGCTGCGGAATGCCCCGTTCCCGCTGCGCCAGGCCACTATGTTGGCGGCGAGTCCGGGACCTATACCTGCCACGTATGAAAGCAGATAGGGCGATGCGGTGTTGAGGTTCACCCCCACGCTGTTGACGCAGGATTCGACCGTGCCTTCCAGCTTTTCCTTCAGCAGGCCCTGGTCCACGTCGTGCTGGTACTGGCCCACACCGAGGTTCTTGGGATCTATTTTCACCAGCTCGGACAGCGGATCCATCAGGCGGCGGCCTATGCTCACTGCCCCGCGCACGGTCACGTCTTCGTCCGGGAACTCTTCACGGGCTATTTCGGAGGCGCTGTAGATGGAAGCGCCGTCTTCGCTGACCGTCCAGAGCTTGCACCCTTCGGGGAGCTGCACCCTCCGCATGAACTCTTCGGTTTCGCGGGAAGCGGTGCCGTTCCCTATGGCGACTGCCTGGATGTTGTATTTTTCAAGCATCCCCTGAATGGCCATCAGTGCCTTGACTTTCTCATTCTGAGGCGGATGAGGGAATACGACCGTATGGTACAACAGCCCTCCCTGCTCGTCCAGGCACGCTATCTTGCAGCCGTTCCTGAAGCCGGGATCGATGGCCATGGTGCGCTTCTGGCCCACCGGGGCCTGCAGCAGCAGCTGGCGGAGGTTCTCGCCGAACACCTTTATGGATTCGGCGTCCGCCTTCGCCTTTGCCTCGCGTATCACTTCCGAAGTTATCGAAGGCTCAAGCAGGCGCTTGAACGAGTCTGCCACGGCCTCCTTGATCTGCTCTGCGAGCGCACCGCCCGGGTAGCCCTGGGCCTGGCAGAAATCGTAGTAGATCTTGTTGCCGCACTTTTCGGCGTCGGTGTCCAGCCCTATGGAGAGAAAGCCTTCCTTCTCGGCACGCAGCACGGCGAGCAGGTTGTGCGACGGCATACGGTCCAGAGGCATCTTGAAATCGAAATAGTTGCGGTATTTTGCAGCGTCCGGGTTGCCTGAGGCGGCTTTTGTGGCCTTCGCTTCGAGGCGGCGGACCTTGAAGATGGCACGCAGGTCGCGCCGTATGGTCTCGGTCTCGCTGAGCCGTTCGGCGATGATGTCCCGGGCGCCGGCGAGGGCCTGTCCGGCATCTTCCGCGCCCGGCTTGTCCCCGAGGGCGGGGGAGCCTTTGACGTAGGCCTTTGCGCTTGCCAGGGGGTCGCGCGTCCCCAGTTTCCACATAAGGTCGGCAAGAGGTTCGAGCCCGAGCTCACGTGCGGCCGTGGCCCTGGTGCGGCGCTTGGGGCGCCAGGGGAGATAGATGTCTTCCAGTTCCACGGAGTCCACGCAGTTCTCTATGCGCTCCCGCAGGCTCTCGTCCAGCGCGCCGGCTTCTTCTATCGTCTTGATTATGGTGGCTTTGCGGACTTCCATTTCGGTGTAGACATCCACCCAGTGCTTGACCTCGGCCACAGTGGCGTCGTCCATCCCGCCTGTCTTTTCCTTGCGGTAGCGGCTGATGAAGGGGATGGTGTCGCCCTCTGCAAACATGTCTGCACAGTTCTCCACCTGCCACAGCTTTGCGCCGACGGCGGAAGCGATGGCCTTCAGATATATCTCTTTCATTTCGATGCTTTGAACTTGCGGAAACGAAGTTTGAGCACGCCCCAGAATGCTTCTCCGAATATGCCTCCGGACATTTTGGAAGTGCCCTCCTTGCGGTTGACGAATATCACCGGCACCTCGGCTATCTTGAAGCCGAGCTTGTAGGCCGTGTATTTCATTTCTATCTGGAAGCCGTAGCCTTTCATCTGCACGGCGTCCAGGTCGATGGTCTCAAGCAGCCGGCGGCTGTAGCAGATGAAGCCTGCGGTGCTGTCGAAAATCTTGAATCCCAGGGTTTTGCGCACATAGACCGATGCGAAGTAGGAAATCAGTATCCTGCCTATCGGCCAGTTCACCACGCTCACACCGTTGCAGTAGCGTGAGCCGATGGCCATATCCGCGCCTCCGGTGCAGGCCTGAAGGAGCCGGGGAAGGTCGGAGGGGGCGTGGGAGAAATCGGCGTCCATCTCGAAAATATAGTCGTAGCCGCGCTCCAGGGCCCATTTGAATCCGGTGAGATAGGCGGTGCCGAGCCCGAGCTTGCCGCTGCGTTCGATAAGGTGGAGCCTGGAGGCGAACTCCTGCTGCAGGCCCTTCACCACGGCAGCGGTGCCGTCGGGGGAGCCGTCGTCGATGATCAGTATCTCGAATCCGTCCTCCAGCCCGAGGACGGCGCGGATAATCTTTTCCGCATTTTCGACCTCGTTGTAGGTCGGAATTATCACCAGATTCTTCATATCCAGCAAATATAACTTAATTTTCAGATTAATCCGAATTGGAGATTTCCTTCAATTCGTCGCGGTAGGCAGTGAGCAGGCGGGACCGGGAGATGAATCCCAGATAGCGGCGTCCGGAATCGACCACGGGAAGCCGCCACGCCCCGGTGGAGTCGAACTTCCGCATCACGCTGTCCATCTTTTCGTTCTCTTCGATGAGGGCCGGGGCGGTCTCCATCACCCCCTCCACTCCGAGCTTGTCGTAGAGGTCGGTGCGGAGCAGGTACTTGCGCACGTTGCCTATGTCGATGAGGCCCTGGAAGCGCTGCTCCTCATCCAGCACTGCGATCACCGCGGCTGTGCTTCCCGTCACGGCGGCCACAATGTCCCGGAGGTGCTGGCCGAGGTAGATCCTGGGGTATTTGTCCCGGATGAGGGACCTGGTGTTCATAAGCGTCAGGACGGCCTGGTCGTTGTCGTGGGTCAGCAGGTCGCCGCTCTGGGCTATGCGTTTGTTGTAGATGGAATACTTGTCGAAGAGGCGCACCGTGCCGTAGGAGACCGTGGCGGTGAGGATCAGAGGGATGAGCAGCTCGTAGCCGCCTGAAATCTCGGCGATGAGGAAGATTGCGGTCATCGGGGCCTGCATCACGCCCGCCATGAGCGCGGCCATGCCCACCAGCACGAAATTCTGCTCCGGCACCGAAGCTCCCATCAGGTTGAAGCTGCGCGCCAGGACGAAGCCCGCGATTGCCCCGCAGAACAGCGTGGGGCCGAAGGTTCCTCCGTTTCCGCCGCCTGCGTTCGTGACCGTCATCGCTATGACCTTGGTGAAGAACACAAGAGCGAAAAACACTGCGACGCCCCATCCCGAACCGGTCATGAACGACAGGACCGAACGGCCCTCCACCTCCACTTCGCGGCCGTTCAGCAGGTCGCCCAGGACCTCGTAGCCTTCGCCGTAGAGCTGCGGGAATAGGAATATCATCAGGCCGAGGCCCAGGGCGCAGAACACCCATTTGGCGTAGGCGTTGGAAATCTTTGCGAGCTTGTCTTCGAGCCAGAGGGTGGTGCCTGTGAAGTACAGGGAACCGAAACCCAGGATGACGCCCATCAGTATGTAGAAGGGAATGTTGCCCATCGAGAAGGGCGTCAGGGTGCAGGCGAACATAGGCGTCTGCCCCCTGAAAATGTAGGCCACCACCGTTGCGGAGATCGTGGAAATGAGCAGCGGCAGCATCGAAGACAGGGATATGTTGAACAGCAGTATCTCCATCGTGAAGAGCACCCCTGCCAGCGGGGCCTTGAAGATGCCGGCCACGGCTCCGGCCGCGCCGCACCCAAGAAGGATGGTCACGTTGCGGTAGGAGAGGTCGAAATAGCGGCCCAGGTTGCTTCCGATGGCGGCGCCGGTGTAGACTATGGGCGCTTCGGCACCGACGGAGCCGCCGAAACCAATGGTGATCGAGGATGTCAGCATCGACGACCACATGTTGTGGGGCTTTATCTTTGATTCTCCGCGGCTCACGGCCAGCAGCACCTTGGTCACTCCGTGCCCGATGTTGTCGCGTATGAGGTAGCGGAGCAGCAGCAGGGAGACCAGCATGCCGATGCCGGGCAGCAGCAGGTACTGGATGTTGTAGCTCAGGGACAGGCGGTTGTCCAGCAGGTGCTTGATGGCATCGATGCAGGTGGTCAGGAGCACGGCGGCGAGGCCTGCGCACACGCCCACGACAAAACTGAGCAGAAGCAGCCGGCTCCGCTCAGGCAATCTGTCTTTCAGGGATTTATGAGTCTGATGAGTCGTCGTCCCCGCCATACTGCGAAATGTTGTCGTCGGGGAGCGGGGTGTCGCCGTCGGGAGCGGCGGTGGTGCCGGCAACTTCTTCAGTCTCGGCTTCCTCTTCTCCTTCGAGCCAGCGCTCCACGTCTTCGGGATTGTCTATGTCCACTTTGATCTTGACCAGATAGATGTCCGTGTCGGTCTCGATGGTCACGGCATAGAAGGGTTCGATCAGCTTTCCCGTGCGGGGGTTGACTCCGGGGGAGTACTTCACCAGGTCCGGAAGGAGGTCGCTGAATCCTTTCGGGTATTTTTCGTTGAACAATGCGGCGATTTCGGCCGGAAGGTTCTCCTGGCTGATGACGTGTCTCTTCTTGCTATCTGAGTTCATTTCCTTAACTGGGATTATTCCAGTGCAATAATAAGTCAAATATTTCAATCAAACAAGAAATATTTTTATCTTTGGGTGTGAAGACGAAAAAAAATATTGTGGTGCTCAGC
Organism: uncultured Bacteroidia bacterium; assembly: GCA_902782225.1. GTDB lineage: Bacteria > Bacteroidota > Bacteroidia > Bacteroidales > UBA932 > Cryptobacteroides. The sequence goes on from CACZMF010000002.1 coordinate 158,869, forward strand.
GGCTCGGGCATCAGCGCGGAAAGCGGAATCTCCACGTTCAGAGGAGGTAACGGGCTGTGGGACAATGTCCCGGTGGAAGAAATATGCACTCCTGAGGGCTGGATGCGGAATCCGGCCAAGGTGCTGAAGTTCTACAACAATCTGCGTGCGCAGATGGCCACGAAGGAGCCCAACGAGGCCCACCGCATCGTGGCGGAGCTCGAATCGGACCACAATGTCTGCGTGGTCACGCAGAACGTCGACAACCTCCACGAGCGCGCCGGCAGCACCCGCGTGGTCCATCTCCACGGCGAACTGACCAAGGTGCGCCCGGAAGACTGCTACACCGAGCGCGACGGCTATTCCCTCAAGTACGTCCAGGACATAGGCTACCGGGCTGTGGAGCTGGGCGAGGTCGGCGGGCCCCGCTCGCGGCAGCTGCGGCCTCACATCGTGTGGTTCGGGGAGGCGGTGCCCAATCTGGAGACTGCGGCGCGGCTCGTCAGCGTGGCCGACATCCTGGTGATCGTGGGCACCTCGCTGCAGGTCTATCCCGCCGCCAGCCTCTACCACTACGCCCCCTCCGGCTGCCGCATCTATCTCATCGACCCCGACGACAAACTCGGCGGCCACATCCCAGGAGTGACCTTTATCAATGATGTGGCCACTGCCGGTATGCGGCGATTCAAGGAAGATTTGCAGAATCTCTGAAAAAGATTTATATTTGCAGTCCCAAAAGCCACTTTAGCTCAGTCGGTAGAGCAGCGCATTCGTAACGCGCAGGTCGTCAGTTCGAGCCTGATGAGTGGCTCAAAAAAAGAGATTCGCTATCCAGCGAATCTCTTTTTTTGAGCCATCTATAATCCCCCTGCACCCCCAGGGGACGGGGGGCGTTCCCCCCGACACCCCCTGTCATTCTGAGCGAAGCGAAGAATCTGCATCCTTCAGGGGCTTGGAGGCCTTGTGGACGAGGGTGATGAGCAGCGAGCCGAGGAGGCCGGCGCTGACGGACCCCATCAGGACGGCGATCTTGCCGGCGTTGCGGAGATGCTCGGTGACGTGGGGAAGGAGGTGGCCGAAGGACAGCGTGTCCACGAAAATGCTCATCGTGAAGCCGATGCCTCCGAGGCAGGCCACGGCGAAGAACATCTTCCAGTTGGCCTTTTCCGGCATCGCGCCGGCTTTCAGCTTGATGGCGAGCCAGCTGAAAAGGGTGATACCCACCGGCTTGCCCAGCAGCAATCCAAGGAAGATACCCATCGAGACGCTTCCCAGGGCGGGGTCGTAGGCGAACACGTTGAAATACGACGGGTCGCTAATCTCCACACCCGCGTTGGCAAGGGCGAAGATGGGCATTATCAGGAAGTTGACCCAGGGGCTCAGGGCGTGCTCCACCCGGTAGCTCATGTCCATGGAGCCGTGGGCTATGCTCTCGAGCTTGCGCAGGCAGTGCTTCTGCGGCCCGTTGGGGAACGGCTCCCCGTCGATGCCGTCGTAGGAGTCCAGCTTGGCTATGTAGCGGTTGCGCTTATGGATGTACTGGCTCTTGTTGTATCGCGACGTGGACGGAATAAGGAAGGCCATCACAACGCCGGACATCGTGGCATGTATGCCGCTGTAGTAGAAGAGGGCCCACACCACTATCGCCAGGAAAATGTAGGGGAACATGTTCTTTTCCCCGAGCTTTCGCAGTAGGAAGGTGAACCCTATGACCATCAGGGCGATGAGCAGCAGGGGGAAGTTGATGCTGCCCCCGTAGAAAATGGCCACGACCAGGATGGCGATGAGGTCGTCCGCGATGGCGAGCGCCGTCAGGAACACCTTCAGCGACACCGGGACCTTGTCCGACAGCACCGACAGTATGCACACGGCGAAGGCGATGTCGGTGGCGGTGGGGATGCCCCAGCCGGAAGAGGCTGCAGTGCCATGGTTCACAAGGGTGTAGATGAGGGCGGGAACGATGACTCCGCCGAAAGCCGCGATCACGGGCAGCATTGCTTTCCTGACGGACGAAAGCTCTCCGTGGGAGATCTCACGCCGGATTTCGAGCCCGACGGTGAAGAAGAACACCACCATCAGGATGTCGTTGATGAACTTCTCGACGGTGAGGTCCCTGGGGAACAATATGTTGACGGATCCGTCCGGGCTGGCGAAGTGCAGCTGCATGCTCGTCTCCAGGAACGCGTGGTAGAAATGCTTGGTGAACGGAAGGTTCGCCAGGAGCATTGCCACGATCACGCACAGCAGGAGCAGAGCCCCCTGGAACCAAGGTTTCTTGCTGATGCTGTCGCTGCGCTTGTTGATGGCGACCATGCTTTTGTTCCAGGTGTAGATGGGGATAAGTTTTGCCATAGTCGGACTGAAATGTTAGCTGCGTTTGAACTTCTCCGCAAGCTTTTCGAGCTTGAACTGGTTTTCAAGCTTTTCGAACTGCTTCTTGGTGTCGAGGGTGAAGCTGCCCTGCTGTATCCAGGCGAAATAAGAAGGCTCGGTGAAATAGACCTGCCTTGCCGTCTTGCCTTTGTGCTTGCCGAAATTGATCACGGCTTCGCCGGCGTCGTTGTAGATGAGGTGACCGGAGAAATCCACGTATTTGCGGCCCACGAAGGAAGACAGGCATTCGATATCGTTTTTCAGCTGCGTGGGATAGCGGTCCAGCTGGGCCTTGAGCACTTCGTAGGTGGCCAGGGTGTCGGCTTCGGCGGTGTGGGCGTTTTCGAAATCCTCGCCGCCGCAGTAGAAGCGGTAGGCGGCCCGGAGGTTGCGGGGCTCCATCGCGTGGAAGATGTTCTGCACGTCCACCATCTTGGGCTGATGGAGGTCCACCCCAAGGTCTTTGCCTGCGGCCGCAGCCCTTTCGAACTCCTCCGCCAGCATAGGCAGGTCGAATTTCTGGGAGTTGAATCCGGCAAGGTCGCTGTCCTGTATCCAGGATGCGATCTCGTCGGCCAGTTCGAAGAAAGTCGGGCAGCCGGTCAGCATGTCGTCGGTCACTCCGTTCACGGCGGAGGCGCCGGGCTCGATGGGCCGCTGGCAGGCGTTGATGTAGTCCCAAGGCTTTATCTTCCAGGTCTTTATGCGCTGCTCGCCGCCGGGAAATACCTTCACGAAACTGAGCTCTATGATAGAATTTACAGCAATATCCAGCCCCGTGCTTTCTATGTCGAAGAACAGAAGGGGCCTTTGCAGTTGGAGTTCCATATTGTCAAGAAATCATTATAGGCATCAGGATGCCGCAGATCTTTTCGCTGGCGGCCTCTTCCTCGGAAGGAATGATGAGGGCGGCCCTGCGGGCGTCCATAAACTTCATCACCAAGGTCTCGCAGCTCATGTTGTTGAGTATGTCCACGAGGAACGAGGACTTGAACCCTATCGCAAGCTCTTCGCCGGCATAGTCGCACTCGAGCTTCTCATAGGCGGCAAGGGCGAAGCCGAGGTCCTGGGCGGTGATTTCCAGCTGGCCGGGGGCGAGGTTGAACTTCACGTGGTTGGAGGCCTTGTTGGCGCACACCGACACGCGGCGCACGGTGTTGAGAAGCTGGATGCGGTCTATCCTCAGCACGTTGGAATTGTTCTGGGGGATGACGTCGCGATACTTGGGGTACTTGCCCACGATGAGGCGGCAGACCATCATGGTGGCGCCGTAGGTGAAGACCACGTTTGCAGCATCGAAGCGGACGGTCACGTCGCCTTCGCCCTTGTCGATGAGGGAACGGAGCACTGCTGCCGGCTTCTTGTGGAGTATGAACGAGGACTTCTGGGCGGCCTTCACGTCGTCTGTGGTGTAGCAGATGAGTTTGTGGGAGTCGGAAGCCACGAGGGTCGTGCTGGCAGTGTCGATATCGAAGAAGATACCGTTCATCGCGGGACGCATCTCGTCGTCTGCGGTGGCGTAGATCGTGCCTCCGATGCCGTCAGCCAGGGACTGGGCCGGGAACTCCACGGTCTCGGCGTCGTCGCCCACGGTCTTGATTTCCGGATAGTCGGCGGCGGGGAAGAACGGAAGCGAGGAGTTACCGTTGTTCCAGATGCATTCGAAGGATGCGTCGGTCTTTGTCTTGATGGTCAGCGGCTGGTCGGGGAGGGCCTTGAGAAGCTCTGCGAGCTGGCGGGCGGGCACTGCGATGCTGCCGCCTTCCTTGACGTCGACCTCCACGGCCGTGCGCAGGGTCAGTTCCTGGTCGGAAGCCGTTATCTCCAGCTTGCCGTCGCCGAGGACGAAGAGGAAATTTTCCAGAATGGGGAGGGAAGTCTTGGCCGGAATCGCCTTGGAGACGTTCAGCACTCCTTTGAGCAGCTCTGCGCTTGAAACTATGAATTCCATATAAATAAATCCTTTGTTATAATTCGCACAAAAATAATAAAAATATTCGGGACATTTGGCACACTCTTTGACTTTTTAAGGGACTCGGAAACAAATTTGAACATTATATGGCAAAAAATTTCTTTACAGTGTTTGCGTCAGTGCTGCTCAGCGGCCTGACAGCCTGGGGGATAGTCAAGGCTGCAACGCCCCGGCAGAGCGAAATTGTGTACAATGAACAGGGGGAACCGGTGGCTGGTACTGTCAATTTGTCAGTATCGGACTATCCGGATTTCACCTACGCGGCTGAACACGCTGTCGAGGCGGTGGTCTACGTGAAGGTCACCGTCAAATACCAGCAGCAGTATATGATAGATCCGTTCTTCCGCTTCTTCTTCGGCGACGAGGGCCAGCCCCAGACCCGCGAGCAGGAGCGCCAGGGCAGCGGATCCGGCGTCATCATACGCCCCGACGGCTACATCGTGACCAACAACCACGTGGTCCAGAACGCCAGCAAGATTGAAGTCACCCTGAACAACAACAAGACATATTCCGCCACCGTCATCGGCACCGACCCCGCCACCGACGTGGCCCTGATAAAGATCGACGCTGCCGGCCTGCCCACCCTGAAGTTCGCAGACTCCGACAAGCTCCGCCTCGGCGAGTGGGTGCTCGCTATCGGCTCTCCGCTCGGCGAAGAACTCCGTTCCACCATCACCGCCGGCATCGTGAGCGCAAAGGGCCGTTCGATGCCCAGCAACGGTGAATTCAAGATCGAATCCTTCATCCAGACCGATGCGGCCGTCAATCCCGGCAACTCCGGTGGCGCCCTCGTGAACAAGGCCGGCGAACTGGTGGGCATCAACACCGCCATCATTTCGACCACCGGATCCTACACCGGATACTCTTTCGCAGTGCCTTCCAACATAGTCAGCAAGATTGTCAGCGACCTGATCGACTTCGGATCCGTGAAGCGCGCCCTGCTCGGCGTGACTATGTCCCCGGTCACGGACAAGATTGCCAAGGATATGAAGCTCAACTCGCTGGACGGCGTCTATATCAACGAAGTGGCCAAGGGCAGCGCGGCAGACAAGGCCGGCGTCAAGAAGGAAGACATCCTGGTGAAGGTCGACTCCACCTTGATCAAGACCCCGTCCGACCTGCAGGTCGTAGTGAACCAGTTCCACCCCGGCGACAGGGCAGTCCTCACCGTGATCCGTGACGGCCGGGAGAAGGAACTCGAAGTGCAGTTCCAGGGCACGACTGAGGCCACGGGCACTGTCGCCGAAGACGGAAGCGTCGCTTTCTACGGCGCCCGCATCGGCCTCACTTCCAGGGGAGTGGAGATCCTTTCCGCGGGCAGCGGCAAGCTCGCCCAGGCCGGCGGCGAAGACGGCTTCGTGATCCAGTTCGTCAACGACCAGAAGGTGTCAAAGCCCCAGGATGTCATCGAGATAGCCAAGAAGGCCCGCCGCAGCATCGTCATCGAAGGCGTGACCTCCACCGGCCGCCAGGGCTACTTCGCCTTCGGCAAGGATGAATAAATATCGTTTTTTCAAACGATCTTAAATAGCATATTGAGGGTGTATTCCACGTGTTGAATACACCCTCTTTTGTGCATTTACCTAGTTTTTTTGATTATTTATGCTATTTTTGCTGAGAGTAAGACAATCATGCATTTTTATGAAAAGGCACCCTTATTATGATTCTCCTGATGCGGAAGTACTGCAACTGGATTTCTTGACCATGTTCTGCGACAGTTTTACTGGTGGTAATGAGCAATACGAAGAAGAAGATTACGTTTGGAATTCTTAAAGAAATGAGGATTATGTCTAAATTTGGATTTGCTTCGATTGCTGTCATTGCAATAGCACTGATTGTTTCTTGCGAGAGAGAAATAGGGTCGGATAAGTCAGCGATGGAAATGGAAGGAGTTCAGCGCCAGTTTATCGGATACTTTTGCGATAATACAAAGACAGTTCTTGATGATAGTGGCACCCTTGTCTGGCAGACTGGCGACAAAGTTCGTTTCTACACAGATGGTTCAAGTGATGCGGAAGTATGTGAAATCGCTGAATCGGGATCATCCGCTCGCTTTAATGTTATAGCAAATCGTTATTTAATAGCTCTTTATGGGGCAGTCGCCAGTATGTGGAGCGACAATGGAGTAGTGGCAGGGAATGTTGTTAAAGCAGTCCAAGATGGCAGTTTCGGTGGTGCTCACGTATCAATGGCGCGTACTACTGATTTTGACTCTGAAGAGTTGTTGTTTTATAACGTTACGAGTATTTTGAAGTTCAGAATACAACGACAGGATGTAGATTATGTCTTACTTGAAAGTCGTTCAAATGCTCAGTTATTTGGGGAAACAGAGGTACTGTTTAATGTGTATGGTATCCCTGTGGGGAGCTTTACTGGTAGTGAAGACTGTAGTGCAGTTAAAGTGAAAGTTAACGGAAATACAGGCACTTTCTATATTGCCCTGCTACCAGGAACATACAAAGACGGCTTTACATTGTCGTGCTTCGATGTCAAAGGGAAGATTGTCGGCACGGTTGTTATTGATAGAGACATAAAATTATCCAGAAATAAGATTCTTAACCTTGGAGTGATAGATGAACATCTTACTGTTGAGCCCCAGACTGTTTTGGAAAGCATAATTCCTGTTTCCCAGATTGAAGGGTCTGAGACTCCAGTTTTCAATTACCATTATATTGCTGGTTATTATTGTGCTCCATCTGGCAGTAAAACTGGAATTGATTATGAGGGACAGATTAAATATAACGTCCAGAGGTTGAATGCTCCCGGCCCAACTAGGATTAAGTATTGTATTGGATCTATGGACACGGCGGAGTACCATATCCGGCCTGCCGAATATCTTTTTGAAACAGAAGTCAGCCAGTGGTCTTTTTGTTGCTATGACAGAAATAGCGACAATTCAGTGTCTGGAGCTACGCAGTGGAGCGCTGATTTTAGTGATATCTATCGTGTTGATAAGGATCTGGCTAGGGTTGAATATGTTATCAACAACGCGGATAAGTTGAAAGAATCTTCAATATGCCTGTCAGCCATAGACAAGTCTAATAATTATTCAACCATTACGTCCGATTATGCGTATCTCAAGCCTTCTCTGGATGAATTTGAACACTTCGAATTTATAGGTGATTATTCTGGGATAGATTGTGCATCAACCCCATCTTTGCCTGGAAAAAGAATGCTATATGAAAGTGCAGGAGATGCTGCCGAGAACCCGGCAAGTATTGAAGTTATGTATAATGGGAATCCTTTATGCATTGATTTCTTGGGCATTCATATGAAGGGAAATGATAATCCCGTTAGCATTCAGCAACTACAATCTTTGTATCCTGACCTTGTGCTAAAATTGCAATTAGTCCCTTACACGATTGGATTAAATACAATTCCTGAAAGTGCTTATGGAATAATTGAAAGCCAGCTTGATAATGTATATTTTTATCCTTCTTATCCTGATCTCACTAATAAGAATAACGAGATAATTAAGGTGGGTAGCAACGAGAGCGCCGGCAAGGCGGCTATCGGGCACCGCCCAATTGTCGTTGCCACTTTGATCAACCAAACAAACAATAGAATTATTCTTACTGGTTATTTCAAGATCAGTATAGTCTCTCCTCCTCTTCCCTACGTGACTGATGACTTCGTCGTGTTGGATTACAATACGATATTGTATACTTGTGGCGTTCAGGAAATTCCGTGTTCTTGGACGGATGTGGAGTATCAAGTGGTGGCTCAGTCGCTGGGTATTACATTTAATGAATTCCAAAAACAATATACTTGGGAAACTGGAGCTACTTACGAAAAGACAAGCGCGGGGGTGTTTAGTATAGCCAAGACAGGCTCAATGGATACTTATGGTACCGTTTCATATGAAAAAGCTGACGAGGTTAATGATAATAAGGCATTATTTAAGCTGACGTTGAATAAAACCCAAGTGGATGCGGTCGGTATAAGTAATAGCAAAACCTTGTATGCGCGTTTTACAAGTGATGGTGGAGAGGTTTACCTTGGTTTGACTTTTAAGATTGGAAGCACCCCAAAACTGAATTGGTATCAAAAGAATCCTGTATATTGGTATGATGATGTTGCTGCTGGCAATTCATCTGATAACGACAGAGCTACTACTTTGCGTTGCGGAGTTCATGTTCCAATGAAATGGATGAAGGGCGGCTCTGACAACTCGGTTTCAGTGAGATATTTTGTAAATAATTTAAATGATTATTGGATTGATAATAAAGTTCAGGTACGATCAGATTATGGTATAATTAACAATAATAATAAAGCTATCATCAAATATCGATTCAGTAATGATAACAACAATATAAAAGTTAATAATAAACCGTGGCTAAAGATTGATGACAATACGTTATATTGGTGTGGGGAGCCTGCTTTGACCCTTGGGGAGGATGGTATTCTTACTTTTAAGTATAATAGCATAACAAAGAATCTTTTGAACTGGGCTGCAAATCCTCATGAGAAGGAGGATAAAGAGAATATGCTGTATTGCAATATTGACATAGTGTGCTACCTTGAGGATTCTCTTGGTATAGAATGCGAATTCCAGTTCTACCAAATACACGTGCGCTTTCTCCGCCCAATAACTATGTATGTTGACTCGAAGAACTACTCCTTGACTGATGGCCGCCCTATGGGTTCCAGTATTCCGATTCATGAGTTCTTTAGTGTCCGCGACTGGAATAATTTCACAGTATTTACATTTGACAGTAACACTCAAAGTCTTGAGAAAGGGTATTATCCGGAAGGTGGCGGTGAAGCAAATGCCAAGATAGACTGGTATGACTATTATGGCATAAAAAGAATGAATTTTTACCTCGATTCTGTTGAAACGGATGTTTGGGAACCAGGTACAGGACATTTTACGTCTCTCGAGAAGGCCATACCATCTGCTGCGATTGGTCTTGTTGATCCCCAGGATCCAACCAATCCTCGTGTTTTCTCTACATCATCTATTGACCTGACAAATCTTAATACTTTAAATGGCTGGTCCATATGGTTTGCAAACAATGCTGTCTATGGGTCTAATTATAATATCAAGATTAAAGTTGGCCTTGAATACGAATGGGGAGAATATTTCACAGATCTTGTTGTCCCAGTGAATGCACCATATTAATTATCTTTGCAGGATATGAAGAAAATTTGGTCCGTAATAGTTCTGCTGGCAGCGGCGCTTTCGGCCGCTGCCCAGAACAATCCCTATGAGATTGATGATGAATGCTATGCTATCCTGTGCGAAGCAGAACAGCTGGAGGGCCGGACTGGCTTCGACCATGCAAATGCTGCGCTCCTGAGCATGGCGGTGGAGAAGGGGGACACGAAGGCGCAGGCGCTCTACTATGTCGAGCGCCTTAAACATGAAGTAGCTCTGCTCAAAGACAAGGAATCCACATCCCAGAAGGATGACGCCGCCATTCTGAAATACATGGAGGACCTCAAGAGGGTGGCGTCCGACCTCGGCCAGAGCCAGTTCTACTACTACGCCTACGACATCGCCCAGGGGTATTTCTATTCCCACGGCAAACTGGTCCACACCATGGAGCTTGTGCAGGATATGCGTGAGCAGGCGGTCGCCCGCAAGGAGCCATACGGCATCTGGATGGGCAACCGCTACATCATTTCCCTCTACATACTCCAGAACGACTACATCTCCGCGAAGAAATACATCAAGGAAGCTATCCGTGTGTATGAGACTACGGACGACCCGACCATCAGGAAAGAGTCCGCCACGCGCCTGTACTGCGACATGTCGGATACTTTCCCCATAGGCAACGATTCCGTACCCTATTTCCTCTCGAAGGCAAGCGCAGCGCGAAAGCAGCATATGGATACGCTCCGCTGCGAGTACCACAATGCCAAACTGGCTGCATTCCAGAAGGATGTCAAAAAGTACGAATACTCCAGGGACTATTGCCTCGCCGATCCGAACCTGGACAAGATAAGCACTACAGCCCCCATAATGTTCGGCTACATCGACAAGCTGGTGTATGGAGAGAACATAGACGAGGAGTTCGACATCGACGCGATGGCCAGACACCTCAGGGAGGTCAAGTATATTGCGAACATTGCCGAAGAATACGGCAGGAAGGATCTGGCTTTCGGGATTGAGAAAAAGCTGCTGGCCTATGAAGAGAAGGTGCTTGCCACCGCCAACCAGTCCAAACTCACTGAGATAGAGGCGAAGATGGGCAACGACGTCCTCTCGGCCAAGGTGAATGAGGAGGCCAGGCGCGCCGAAGCCGCATTCCGGCTTGCTGCGATTCTGCTTGTCGTCATCCTCGCGGTCGTGATCATATTCCTCGTCATCTACACCCGGTCCCTGAAGCGGACCAACGAAAGGGTGCGTCTGGCCGACGCCGCCAAGACCCGCTTCGTGCAGAACATGAGCCACGAGGTGCGCACCCCCCTGAACGCCATCGTCGGCTTCTCCCAGCTGCTGAGCCTCCCCGACGGGAGTTTCCCCGAAGAGGAGAAACAGGAGTTCTCCGGCCACATCGTCAACAACACCAAGATGCTGACCATGCTCCTGGACGACATTCTCAACGCGTCCGCCATGGACAGCGGCAACTACCGCATCACATACGAGGACGGGGAGATGAACTTCATGGCCGAGGCTGCCATCTCCAGCGCCGAACACCGTCTCCAGCCGGGCGTGCGCATGTATTACGCTCCTGAAAGCACGGAGCCCTACACTTTCCGGACCGATCCCAGGCGCGTGCAGCAGATACTTATCAACCTTCTGACCAACGCCTGCAAGCACACATCCGCCGGTGAAATCAAACTGTCCGCCTCGCTCACGGAGACGCCCGGATTCGTGACATATTCCGTGACCGACACCGGCCCCGGCATACCGGCCGACCAGGCGGAAAAGATTTTCGAGCGCTTCACCAAGCTCAACGAGTTCGTGCAGGGCACCGGCCTGGGCCTCAGCATCTGCCGTGACATCGCCGGCCGCATGGGCGCGAAGGTTTATCTCGATACCACTTACTCGGCCGGCGGCTCCCGCTTCGTCTTCACCGTTCCCTGCAATCCCGACGAACAGATATGAAAAGACTAGCTGCAATTATTGCAACCGTGTTTCTCGCGTCCGTTTCTGTGTGGGCGCAGCACAATTCCTACGCCATTGATGACGAGTGCCATTCATGGTTCATGAAGGCGGAGCAATCCATGGACGACTTTGAGAGCGACGAGTTCGACACGGCGCAGCAGATGTTCCTGGAGACCTCGCTCCGGAAGAAGGACACCAAGGCCCAGGCAATATATTATGTGGAGCAGCTCAAACGCACCTCCCATCTGGCCCAGCACGTCAGGTCGCAGGATCCGATCGCCTGGGACAGCCAGGCCTGGAACGCCCGCATCGAGCAGGAGAAGGAGACCGCGCAGCGCATAGCCAGATCTACCGGATATATGCAGTACTACTACTATGCCTCCGAACTGTGCCAGACCTACTACTACAACACCACCCAGGACGTGCTTGCGAGCGAAATGCTCATGGACATGATGGAAGAGGCGAGGGCGACGGATGACGAATATGCCCTGTGGAAAACCCTTATCTATCTGGAGAGGCTGTACCTGAGGGCCGGCGACCGGCTCCACACGCAGAGGTATCTCCTCCAGGCAGTCAAAATTTTTGAGACGACAGCCGACCAGACAATACGGCGCCAGGGCATGACGGTGCAGTTCTGCGAACTTGCCGACACTTATCCTCCGGCCTCGGATTCCGCGCGGTTATTCTACAGAAAGGCCGAGGCCACCAGCCGCACGAAACTGGATACGTTGAGGTTTACCTACTACAAGGCCCTGCTGGCCGCTGCGGACGGCAAAATGGATGAATACAGGAAACACCGTGATTTCTGCCTGTCCTTCGCCCCTTTCCCCAGCCAGATACGTTCCGGCAGGCAGTGCTTCGATTGCGTGGACAACATACTGGCAGGCAAGCCCGCCAAGTCTTACGCGGGCAGCATAAATGCCCTGTACTCCCTCCAGCAGATGGAGTTTACCTCATATCTTGCCGCAATGCACGGCCAGTGGGAGACTGCTGCCGCCATACGCCACCGCCTGGTGGAACGCCAGTATCTTAATATCTTCTACCTCAACGGCCAGAGGCTGGATTACATGACGGCCCAATATGAGAACAACCGCCTGTCGGCCGATCTTGAGCAGGCTGCGCAGAAAGTGAAGCGCACAACCATACTGGCCATAGTGCTGGTGGTCCTCATGTTGTCGGGGGCTCTGGTCTATGTACTGTTGCAAAGACGGAAGAAAAAATAAGCCGCTGCAAGTTGAAACTTGCGGCGGTTTTTTCCGTATATATGGTACAACAGTTTTTATATGAGACAGCTTAAGATCACCAAGTCCATCACCAACCGCGAAAGCGCTTCCCTGGACAAATACCTGCAGGAAATAGGCCGCGAGGAGCTCGTGAGCCCCGAGGAGGAAGTGGAGCTTGCCCAGCGCATACGCAAGGGCGACCAGGCGGCGCTCGAGAAACTCACCCGCGCCAACCTGCGTTTCGTGGTGTCCGTGGCAAAACAGTACCAGAACCAGGGCCTCAGCCTGCCCGACCTTATCAATGAAGGCAATCTCGGACTCATCAAGGCCGCCGAGAAATTCGATGAAACCCGCGGCTTCAAATTCATATCCTACGCCGTGTGGTGGATACGCCAGAGCATACTCCAGGCGCTCGCCGAGCAGAGCCGCATAGTGCGCCTCCCGCTCAACCAGGTGGGCTCCCTGAACAAGATCAACAAGGCCCTCGGCAAATTCGAACAGGAAAACGAGCGCCAGCCTTCGGCTGAGGAGCTCTCCGAAATGATAGACGTGCCCAAGGACAAGATAGCCGACACCCTTCGCGTGTCCGGCCGCCACGTCAGCGTGGACGACCCGTTCGTGGAAGGCGAAGACAACTCCCTGCTGGACGTGCTTCCCAACGACGATTCCCCCAGCGCCGACAAGGGTCTCACCAACGAGTCCCTGAGCACCGAAATCGAGCGCGCCCTCCAGATCCTGACCCCCCGCGAGAGGGAAATCATCAAGAGTTTCTTCGGCATTGGCTGCCAGGAAATGACCCTCGAAGAAATAGGCGAGAGGCTCGACCTCACCCGCGAGCGCGTGCGCCAGATTAAGGAAAAAGCCATACGCAAGCTCAAGAAGCCCTCTGCCAGCAAACTCCTTAAATCCTATCTGGGCTGATGACAACAGAGCAATTCATAGCCGCGAAGGCCGTTGAGGCGGTCAAGGCGCTCTACGGCGCCGATGTCCCCGCCGATCTGATGCAGGTCCAGGTGACCCGCAAGGATTTCGAAGGCGACTACACCCTGGTGGTGTTCCCGCTCCTCCGCACTTCCCGCCAGGCTCCGGCCGCGACCGCCCAGGCGATAGGGGAGTGGATGACGGCTTCCTGCCCCGAAATCAGCGGCTTCAATGCCGTGCAGGGCTTCCTCAACCTCAGCCTGAGCAATGTCTGGTGGCGCGAGGCGCTTGAAGAGGTCATCTCCGACCCTTCTTTCGGCACCCTCCCGTCCACGGGCAGGCGCGTGATGGTGGAATTCTCTTCCCCCAACACCAACAAGCCCCTCCACCTCGGCCACATCCGCAACAACCTCCTCGGCTCCAGCGTGTCCGACCTTCTCAAGGCCGCCGGCGACCAGGTCATCAAGGCCACCCTGGTCAACGACCGCGGCGTCCACATCTGCAAGTCGATGTATGCCTGGGAGAAACTCTTCGACGGAGCCACCCCTGAAAGCACCGGCATCAAGGGCGACCACCTCGTCGGCGACTGCTATGTGGCTTATGCCAAATATGAAAAGGAGCACCCGGAGGCCATAGAAGACGTCCACAGGATGCTCGTCAAGTGGGAGGAAGGCGACCCTCAGGTGCGCGCCCTCTGGGAGAAGATGAACGGCTGGGTGTTCGACGGCTTCGAGCAGACCTACAAGGCACTCGGCATCAGTTTCGACCGCACCTACTATGAGCACGACACCTACCTCCTGGGCAAGGAACTTGTGCAGAAAGGCCTGGATATGGGCGTGTTCGTCAAGGATCCCGACGGCTCCGTGTGGTGCGACCTGACCGCCGACGGCCTTGACCGCAAGCTCCTGCTCCGTTCGGACGGCACTTCCGTGTATATGACCCAGGACCTCGGCACCGCCGAGCGCCGCTTCGCCGAGTATGACCTGGATTCCCACGTCTATGTGGTCGGCGACGAGCAGAACTACCACTTCCAGGTGCTCAAGCTCGTGCTGAAGAAACTCGGTTACGCCTGGTCCGACCAGATTTTCCACCTCAGCTACGGCATGGTGGAACTGCCCGAAGGCAAGATGAAGAGCCGCGAAGGCACCGTCGTGGACGCCGACGACCTCATCGAGAAGATGTACCAGGAGGCGAAGGCCACCAGCGAGGAGTCCGGCAAGCTGGACGGGATAGCAGAAGAAGAGAAGGAACGCCTCTTCCGCATGATAGGGCTCGGCGCTCTCAAGTACTTCATACTCAAGGTGGATCCCAAGAAGAAGATGCTCTTCAATCCCAAGGAGTCCATCGACTTCAACGGCAACACCGGCCCCTTCATCCAGTACACCCACGCCCGTATCTGCAGCATACTCCGCAAGGCGGAGGAGGCCGGCGTCAAAGCCGCCCTTTCTGCTGATGCAGTGCTCAGCCCCAAGGAGATACGCCTCGTCAAGCTGCTTGCCACATATCCCCAGAAGGTGGCCGAAGCCGCTGCCGCCTACTCCCCGGCCCTCATCGCCAATTTCGCCTACGACCTGGCGAAGGAGTTCAACCAGTACTACCACGAAACTCCCGTGCTCAAGGAGCCCGATCCCGTGCTGCTTTCGATGCGCCTCGCCCTCATCGGCACCCTCGCATCCACGCTGCGCAAGGCAATGGGCATCCTCGGCATAGAACTTCCTGAAAGGATGTGATTCCGGCGCAGGACTATATGTTCCCGACTTCCATAAAGGAGGTCCAGGCACTCGGATGGGACTACATCGACGTCATCTTCTTCACGGGAGACGCCTTTGTGGACCATCCGAGTTTCGGTACCGCCTGCATTTCCCGCTGGCTGCAGAAGGCCGGCTACAGGGTGGCGGTGGTGCCGCAGCCCAACTGGCGCGACGACCTGCGGGATTTCCGCAAGCTCGGCGCCCCGCGCCTCTATTTTGCAGTCAACGCCGGTGCGATGGATTCGATGGTGAACCACTACACCGCAGCGAAGCGCCTCCGCCACGACGACGCCTACACCCCTGAAGGCCGTGCAGGGCAGCGTCCCGACAGGGCAGTGACCGTCTATACCCGCATCCTCAAGCAGCTCTGGCCCGACGTGCCCGTGGTCATAGGCGGCGTCGAAGCCTCCCTGCGCCGCCTCACGCACTACGACTACTGGGACGACCGCCTCATGCCCTCCATTCTCGTGGACAGCGGCGCCGACTGGCTCTGCTACGGCATGGGCGAAAAACCCATGCTCGCCCTCACCCGCGCCATCGAAAAGGGCTGGTCCCTCCGCCAGATCCAGCAATTACCCCAGATAGCATTCTACCGTACCGGCAGCAAGGCTGGCGGAGCGGAGACTGGCAGTGGTTCCCGAAACTGTGGCCGCCCATGGCCACATGAATGGGAGGGGCCCGCTGCGAAGCAGTGGGAGGGACGGAGCGAAGCGGAGGTTTCGGGAACTGCTGGCAGCGCAGCGGAGCCGTTTATACTTCATTCCTACGAAGAGTGCTGCCGTAGCAAGCAGGCATTTGCGGAGAACTTCCACCATATCGAGATCTACGCCAATATGCTGCACCCCCCGGTGCTCATAGAGCCCGTGGGCCAGGGCTACGTGCAGGTCAACCCCACCTGCGACCCCTCCACGACTGCGGAAATGGACTCCTACTGGGACCTCCCTTTCACCAAACTCCCGCATCCCCGCTACAAAGGCAAACGCATCCCCGCGTACGATATGATCAAAGACAGCATCATCACCCACCGGGGCTGCTTCGGCGGCTGCAACTTCTGCACAATCGCCGCCCACCAGGGCAAATTCATCCAGAGCCGCAGCGAGGAAAGCATACTGAAAGAAGTACGGAAACTGGCCGCGATGCCCGAGTTCCACGGCAACATTTCCGACGTCGGAGCCCCCACGGCCAATATGTACGGAATGACCGGCCAGGACCCCGGCCGCTGCGAAAAGTGCCGCCGCAAATCCTGCCTCTACCCGGCTCCCTGCGTGAATCTGGACCGTTCCCACGAAAGGTTGCTGCGGCTCTATGAGCGCATCGACGCAGTCAAGGGCGTGCGCCATTCCTACATAGGCAGCGGCATACGCTACGATCTCTTCCTCGATGAAAAGGGCTTCGTGGACAAGACCTCTTGTCCGTATCTGGAGACCGTGATGCTCAGGCACACATCCGGCCGTATGAAAGTGGCCCCGGAGCACACTTCCGACAAGGTGCTGGGCTATATGGCCAAGCCGTCGTTCCGCCTTTTCGAGCGCCTGCGCAAGGAATTCGACGGCATTAACCGCAGGCACGGGACCCACGTGGAGCTGGTGCCGTATTTCATTTCGTCGCACCCGGGCTGCACCCTGCGGGATATGCAGGAACTGGCCCACCACCCCGCCCTGAAGGGCATCTGGATGGACCAGGTGCAGGATTTTATGCCCACACCGATGACCACCAGTTCAGTGATGTTCTACAGCGGGATCGATCCCCGCACGATGAAGCCGGTGTTCGTGGAACGCGATCCCGAGCGCAAACGCCAGCAGAAGTCCCAGTTCTTCAGGAAGAAGTCCTAGCGGCTAAACTGTCGGGGAAGGGGTGGTGACACTGATTGTCATCACCAACAACCGGATGGCGCAAGACTCTTAAAAGAGGTGAGCAGAAAACCGATGAATCAAGGCGGTTTTTTGTTCACCTCCCCCTCAAATCAGCCTCCTGGAAGTCAAAACAGGGAGAGGTGTACATACAGAATGAACAGGATGAAGGTTTTCTGTTCACCTGTTGGGCCGTCTGAGATTCTTCGGTTCACCTGTCGGGTCGCCTGAGATTCTTCGGTTCACCTGTCGGGTCGCCTGAGATTCTTCGGTCGCTACGCTCCCTCAGAATGACACCGGGATGTCATTTTGAGCGCCAGAGATGTCATTCTGATTTCCGTGATGTCATTCTGATTTCCGTGATGTCATTCTGCCCGGGAACTGGTCGCTAGGGACACCAAGCCCGAGCCGTCGGAATGGAAGGCCCCGGTCTTCATTCCGTCCGAAATGATAAGAATATTTTGCCAATACTGAGCCACCCGTGGTCGAGATTTTTGCCGGAAGGCCGAGACGGTTGTAGGGGTTGGCGCAGGTCCCCACTCTCTTTGGCGCGGGCCCCTACTCTCTTTGGCACAGGTCCCCACTCTCTTTGGTGCAGGCCCCTACTCTCTTTGGCGCAGGTCTGTTTTTTGGCAAGGGGCCTGCGCCACTGGCATGCACAGGAAGCCGTTTCGCGGTGCAGGTCCCCACTTCTTTTTCGGACCTGCGCCAAACAACCGGGGACCCGCGCCGCAATAATGTCATTCCGCGCTATTCCGAGCGCGCGAAGACAACGTCAACACTCCCACATCGTCTTCGCGAAAGTTTTCCGCACTGGCAGCCGCAACCTCCCCGGCACCCACGGCCGGCTTGCGGCCAAACTGTCGGGGAAGGGGTGGTGATAAAGGGCCTGGGAAAACGTTAGTATTTATGGCAGCTCAGGAAGAAGGCCTAGCGGATGGAGACGAGCTGCTCGGAGGTCTCTTCTTCGCCGCCTATAAAGAACGTGTCGTGGCGCACCATCCCGTAGCCTTTGGCGTACCAGGTATATGTGATGCGGTCACGCTTGTAAAAAGGAGCCCTTTCGAGCTTGTGCTCCCGGACCACTATGCAGTCGAAAGTGCCGGCCGGCACGGTCACGGACTCCTGCCGGACAACCTTCCGTTCGGTGTAGTCGATGGTGTATTTAATTCCGCTCCAGGCCACTACGGCGTGGATATCATCCAGCGTGTCTCCCGGTTTCAAGGTGGCCGGAAGCAGGGAAGTCCCGCCGCTTGCCGTGAAATCGAAGGCGGCGAATCGCTGCTTTGCAGCCACAACGGCGGCTTGTGCCACATCCAGTTCCACCGTGCCGTCGGGATGGAGGGTGACGAACGATGAGACCGGGCTCCTGAGAGGGGATTTCATCTTGCCGGAGATGATGGTGGTGGTGAAATCCACCTTCATCGAGCCGTCTTCCAGCGTCTGCTTCGATTTGATGCTGGATTTGTGGGTCCAGCTCAGGTCTTCCGATCCGGGAGCATAACGCTCATAATGCAGGGTGGCGCCGGGAGTGGTGAAAAAATAGCCCTGAGGCGGCGCTGCATGGCAGACCGTGCAAATCAGGGCCAACAACAGTGATAATCTCTTCTTCATCTTAATCTTAAGATTCCTTCCAGATCACTTGCCAGAGATGTATTGTAGCCTTTTGAAATATAGAAAACGCGTCCGAAACTGTCGCAGAGCGCTATTATCGGAAGCGTGGTGCCGGGAGTGCCAATCGCCGCGAATGAATGGAGCAATTTATCGTCGAATGCGGGATAAAGTTTAACCACCGGGCGCCCCCAGGCGTTGATCCTGTCCGCTGCTGATGCAAGCTCGCGCAGGGCGTGGTTGGTCGGTTCGTTTCCCCTGTCGCCGAGCAGGCAGAGCAGGAACTCACCCCGTCCTGTGGCGCTAAGAAGGCTTTCCGCGTCGAAATTTCCAATCACCGAAAGTTCACCGTCTGTGCTTCTCAGGTGGACGGGAACTTCAACAGTGCCGTTGCCGCCTGGCACGGTGAAGAACTCCATACTAGCGAGCACGCTGCCGTCCTGCAGGCGTGTGCCTGTGGTCAGCAGGTAATAGCCGGCATCGCAGATGAGAATCTCCGTCTCGTCCTGCCTGAGCCCCCATCCTTCCGGATACTCGAGCAGCCGGATGCCTTCCGGATGGATAGCCGAAAGGGTGAAATGGCGGTAGTATTCGGGGTTGGGGACGGACGAGCCTGCTTCCAGGCGAGGCATGATGTTGCCTTTGTCGCTTTGGGGGGCTTTCTCTTCGCCGAATTTCACGTCAGTCCATAAATCCTTCTGGAAGTACTGTGTTTTGCCTGTGACAGGGTCGATCCTGGCCGGGAATCCGAGCGTCCTGCACAGGGCGACGAAGAAAATGTCGCGGGCTTTGGAATCGGCAAGGCGGGAGAGCCAGACGGCCGCGGGAGCCGTGCGCAGGCGCTGCGGGTTGCGGTTTTCGACAATCTTTATGCTGTCGCGCACCCAAGCCACCACCTCTTCGGGGGAGTGCAGGCGGGCGGCAATTCCGGAGGAAAGCACTTCACCGCGGAAGGGCCGAAGGGGCTCCAGCTCCACGCGGGGCGAAAGCACGTCTTTATCCGTGGATTCTATGCACATGGCATCCACCAGCACCGAGGCCGACACATCGCCCCTGTCCTTTGCGGGGAGCATATCCAGCAGGCGCTGCCCCTCTGCGCCGCGGGCGGCAAGGAAGGCGTCGGCTTCTGGATTGTTGTGCGGGTGGGAGCCCCGGATGGCATCCTCTTCGGAAAGCCTGCGGCGGTTGGCCTCTTCCTGCTCAGGAGTGGCTCCCGAGGGGATGGGATTCTCGGGCGGGGGCACAATTTCGACGTCGGCGCTGAAACGCTCGCCGATGCTGTGCTCCAGCCGTACGGTAACTCTGTCGGAATCAGCCTTCGCAAAACCGAAACGCCCGTCCTTCTGCGCCCAGACCAGCATGTCGCCCAGGCCGGTATCGAGCGCGGCGGTGCCGTCCGCTCCGGTGGTGTAGGAGGCCACCGTGTAGAACTCGGCGTAGTTGTAGATCTTGAAGTCCACCCGGGCTCCTTCAGCCGGAGCATCGCCGTCCAGCACCGTGACGGTGGTGCGGCGGGCCGGCACGTAGCCGCGTATCACGTTGATCTCCGTGTAGCAGGGTGTCCGCTGGATCACGTCTTCGGGGCCGTCGTAGTCGCCATACACCTTTGTGTGGAGGATGAGGGCCCTGGACACCGGGGCATTGAACCAGGCGTTGTCCAGGGTGGGAGCGGGCTCGCAGGCGCCAAGGAAATGCCAGCGGCCGTCGGTGTAGACCTCCACCCAGGCGTGGTTGTCGTCGGTGTGGGCCCAGCGGGGCGTATACACCTGGCGCGCCGGAATGCCTGCTGCGCGCAGGGCCGCTACCGCCAGCACCGACTCCTCCCCGCAGCGGCCCACGCCCCTGCGCACCGTCGCCATCGGGGCGCTCGTCCTCGCGTCCGACGGCTCGTAGCACGCCTGCTCGTGGCACCAGTGGTTGATTTCCAGCGCCGCCTGCGTGATGTCCATACCTTTCACGCGGGCGCACAGAGTGTCTGCATATACGGTCCGGAAGTCATCCAGCGATTCATTATTCACCCTGAGCGGCAGCACGAAATGCCGGAACTCCCTCTCCGGGACGTCCCAGCCCATCTTCTCGCGCACCTCCAGAGTCTTCGCCACATTCGCCTCCCAGAACTCCCTGGGATACATCAGGCTGTCCGGCAACGGCATCGATTCATACAGCCATTCCACATAGTCGACCTTCCTGCCGCAGCAGCAAAGCACGAGCACCGTTAAAGCAACTGCAATCCTCTTCATATTACGGGAGCTGGGGAAGGCCAAGGTCCTTGAATGTGCGGTCGGCGGGGACGGGCGGCAGCGGCTTGCGGTCTTTAAGCTGCTCGAGCGCCACTTCGACGGCCTTCAGCAGCTGTTCGTCCGTGCCTGCGTATTCCTTCAGCGGGTCATTGTCCAGCAGGATGTCCGGATCCACGCCGTGGTTCTCCACTATCCACTGGCCGGTGGCCCTGTCGTAATTGGTGAAGAAGGGCACGCGCACGTCGGTGCCGTCCATATACGGCAGGGGGCCGCTGATGCCCACGATGCCGCCCCAGGTGCGGGTACCAATCACGGTGCCGAGTTTGTTCGCCTTGAAACTCCATGGGAACAAGTCCCCGTCGGAAGCGGAATACTTGTTGATCAGCAGCACCTTGGGACCGGTGTGAGTCGCGTCTGGGACGGTGCCGGTCATCGTGGACGTACGGCTCATGGTCATACGGTAAACCTCCCTCTTGAGCCTCTCGATGAGCATGGGGGACACGTTGCCGCCGCCGTTGGCTCGGTCGTCGATGATGAGCGCCTCCTTGTCCACCTGCGGATAATAGTAACGGGCGAACTCGCTGAGGCCCTCGGGACCCATATCGGGAATGTATATGTAGCCGACCTTGCCGCCTGACAGTTCGTCCACGGTCTTTATGTTCTTCTGTACCCATTCATAGTGGTAGAGGGGGTATTCATCGGGTATCGGCTTCACGACCACTTTCCTGCCGCCTTCGGCGGGCTTTGCCGATATGGTCAGTTCGGTGAGCACACCTGCCTTGCCGACAAGCAGGCTGTAGATATTGTCCACGCCTTTCACGCTCACTCCGTCCACTGCTGTGATATATTCTCCTGCCTTCACGCCGAGTCCCTGCTCGCCGAGTGGAGAGCGCAGTTTTTCGCTGTAGGGAGCCCCTTCAAGTATGCGGTCGATCTTGAAGAAACCGCTCTTGTCGCGGGAAATCTGTGCCCCGAGCAGGCCCATATCGACGCGGGCTGGCTTAGGATACTCGCCGGGGGATACGTAGGCGTGGCCGCAGCCCATTTCGGATATCATTTCGCCTATGACATAGTTGAGGTCGAGGCGGGTGCGGACATAGGGAAGCAGGACGGAGTACTTGTCCTTTATGGCCTTCCAGTCGCGTCCGTGCATGTTTTCCACGTAGAAACCGTCCCTGAACGCCCTCCAGACCTCGTCGAATATCTGGGGCCACTCCTCGCTGTAGTCTATGATGGCGATGCAGTCGTCGGTGGAGACTGCATCGCCGCGCATCTTGTCTCCGACTTTGGCAACGGAGAACTTGCCTCCTTCGCGCAGGAGGGCTTTCTTGTCGCCGGGGCGATATGAGAAGAAGCCTTTTGCGCATTCTTCGTCGGTCTGCTTCTCAAGGTCGAAAACGCGGGTGCCGCCCCTTCCGGAGTACCAGATTTTCTTTCCGTCGGAATAGTAGTTGCGGCCGCTGAAAGGCAGCTTCACTATGCGGGCGAAAATGCCTTCAGGCACAATTTTCACGGTGACTTTGGGCTTCGCAGGGGCCTCTTCGCCTTTCTTGGGCTCCTCTTTTCCGGCCTTGGGGCCGGGTTTCTCGGGCTTTTCGGACTTCACGGCTTCGCCGTCCTTAGGAAGCAGCGGGGAAGGCGTGGCGGAGTCGAGCAGGGCGATGTAGGCAGAGCTCATATTGCCCAGCGTGAAGTTCCATTCAACTCTGTTGTACTGCGGGTTGATGTCGCGGTCGGAGCTGAATATCAAGTATTTGCCATCGGACGAGAAGACGGGGCTGCTGCTGTTGTACCAGCGCTCGGTGACGGGATATTCCTTGCCTGATGCCAGTTCGTACACATAAACGACGTTCATTTCATTCTTTGCCGGACGGGTGTAGGTGAGCCATTTGCCGTCGGGAGAGAAATTGGCGTTGTAGAATTCGGCCTCGGGGTTCTGGAGCACGGTGCGTCTTTCGCCCGTGGCTATCTGCACTTCGACGATGCGGTTCTTGCGGTCGCCGTAGAAAACGGACTTGCTGTCCGGAGCCCACTGCAGGCCGCGGATATAGGTGTCGGAACCGGAGGTCAGCTGCCTGGGCTCACCGCCTGCAGCCACGTCGTAGATGTAGATTTCGGTCTCGCCGGTGGAGTCGCCTATCCAGGCGATGTATTTCCCGTCCGGGCTCCAGTCGGCACTGCGGTCGTTGGAACCGGGACTGCGGCTGATGTTGCGCGTAACTCCTTTGCCCACAGGGATATCGAACACCTCGCCGCGGGCTGTCGCCACCATCCTCGTGCCGTCGGGAGAGAGGGCTGAGCCGTTGATGCGCTTGCCGACCGCGCGCCTTTCGGGACGTGCCTGGATGTTGTCGCCGGCAAGTGTCACGGGCACCTTGGCGCAACTGCCGTCGGCAGGGTTGAACCTCCATATCCATCCGCCGTTCTCGAAGACTATGGTCTTGCCGTCGGAGCTGGGGAATTTGACGTCATATTCCTTGAAATCAGTGACTTTGGAGGTTTTGCCGGTCTTGGTTTCGTAGCAGAACAGGTTCATTGTCATATCCCTGTCGGAGGCGAAATATATCTTGTCTCCTATCCACATCGGGAAGATGTCCTGGGCGTCGTTCGAAGTGATGTTGGACACTTTCTTCGCCTTCGGGTCCCAGATCCAGATGTCGTCGGCCATACCGCCGCGATAGTACTTCCAGGTGCGGAATTCACGCATCACGCGGTTGTAGGCCAGCTTTTTGCCGTCGGGCGACCAGCTGCAGAAGCCGCCTTCCGGGAGGGGAATCTCTTCCGGCATTCCGCCTTTCGGAGATACTTTATACAGCTTGGCGGCGAAGCCGTCGCTGATGCGGTTGCGAAAGACTATGCTCTTGCCGTCCGGGGTCCAGTTCATCACTATGTTGTTCGGGCCCATACGGTCGCCCATATCGTCGCGGCTGTTGGTTGCGGTCCAGGTGAGGCGTACTGGCTCGCCGCCCTCGGCCGGGATGAGATAAACCTCACGGTTGCCGTCGTATTCTCCGGTGAAAGCGATCTGCTTTCCGTCGGGGGAGAAGCGGGCGAACGCTTCGTAGCCCAGGTGGGAAGTAAGGCGTCGGGCTTCACCGCCGGCTGCGGGCACAGTCCACAGGTCGCCGGCATAGGTGAACACTATTTCGTTGCCGTTGGTTGCGGGAAAACGCAGGAGACGGGCCTCTTCGCGAGCCGTACATACTCCGGAAATAAACAGGGCGGCCAGAACGGCCGGCAGGATGTACTTATTCATACCAACATTATTTTTTCGCAATATAAGAAAGTTTTTGCTAAATTTGAAAGCTAAACCTATTGCCAGTATGTCAAAATATTGGGGCAGAAACCGATGGTATTACATCCTGCGGCCTTATGTGGACCATATCGCCCGCAGCAGTTTTGCAAGCATAGAAGTGGAAGGCAGTGTCCCGGACGACGGACGCGCCGTGATTTTTGCGCCCAACCACACCAATACACTCCTGGACCCTCTGGTGCTGCTTCAGCACTTCCCCCGGAAGGCCATCCTTTTCGGAGCAAGGGCCGACATATTCAACAAGCCCCTGGCTGCCAAGCTGCTGCACTTCCTTTATATGGTTCCCCTTGCCAGGGAACGCGACGGGCGCAGCAGCGTGGAAAAGAACCTGGAGGTTTTCCCGGTCATCATCGACGTGCTGAAAGACGGAATCCCCTTCTGCCTTTTCCCCGAGGGCGCCCATAAGCTCAAGCATACCCTCCGCCCCCTGCGCAAGGGGACTCAGCGCATCGCATTCGAGAACGCCGCCACCCAGCCCACCTGCGTGGTGCCTGTGGGCTTGGAATACAGCGACTTCCTGACTTTCAGGGGCCGTTGCAAGATGCGTTTCGGCGAGCCCATAGACGTGAACGGATTCATCGAGGCGCACAAGGACGATCTGAAGTCCGACCAGTATGAGGCTTTCGGAGATCTGCTCTGGAACCGTATGGCCGGCCTTATCAACTATATTCCGGAAGACGAGAATTATGAGAAGCGCCTGGACGAGACCATGCCTGTGCCTCCCAGGCCCTGGTGGCGCATACCCCTGGCTGTCATCACCTTGCCATTCTTTGTGGCCGCTGCGGCGCTGTCCCTCCCTATGTGGCTCCCGGCAGAGCTTCTCTGCCGCTTCAAGATCAAGGACAAGGCGTTCAGCAATTCGGTGCGTTTTCTATGCAAACTCTTCCTGACTCCTTTGCTGCTGATACTCTGGGCCGTGCTCGGCTTTTGCCTCCTGCCTACGCTGAGTGCGGCGGCCCTGCTGGTGTATTTCCTCTTCTCATACAGCATTTTCTACGATTGGCTAAACCTTGTCTTATGGAAGCACAGACGACTATCCTGACGGCGGAAGAACTTCAGAAGTTCATAGGAATCAAAGGCTTTTTCGGCCGGTTCATAGCTAAGTCATTGTTGAAACTCTTCCGGATCGACGAGGCGAACCGTATCCAGAACAAGTATCGCGACTATACCGGGCCCGAATTCTCCGCCCGTGTGCTGGAGGAATGCGGAGTGAGCTGGGAAATCCCTCAGGAGCAGCTCTCCAACATTCCCGCCGAAGGCGGATTCATCACCATTTCCAACCATTCCTACGGCAGCATCGACGGAATGATACTGAGCTGCGTCGTGGGGTCCCGCCGGCCGGAGTACAAAATACTGACCACCTTCCTTCTGTCCCTTATCCCCAGCCTCCGTGACAGCTTCCTGGCTGTCGATAATTTCAGTTCCGGGGGCGCCCGCAGCATACAGGGCATACGCCAGGCCCTGGGGCACCTCGCTTCCGACGGCCCGCTGGGGCTTTTCCCCGCCGGGGAAGTGGCCACATGGCAGAAGAAGGGCGAGCGAACTGCCCTCGGAAATGGCCGCATCATCGAAGACAGGCCGTGGGCGGACAACATAATCAAACTTATCCGCAGGTCCGGAATGCCTGTGGTACCCATTTATTTCGACGGCGGTAATTCAAAGCTCTTCCATCTTCTGGGCTGTATCCACCCCCGGCTCCGCACGGTGCGTCTCGTCCAGGAGCTTTTCAACAAGAGGGGTACCTGCGTGAAAGTGCGGATAGGCCGTCCCATACTTCCCGTAGAGACGGAGGGTCTGGACCTTGACACCTATGGAAAGTACCTTCGCAGCCGCTGCTATGCCCTCGAGTCGGAATGCCGGGAACCCCCCGTACACGAGTCTTTGCAGCATGCCGAGCCGGTGGCACCTGAGACTGACAGGGAGCTGGTGCGCGCTGAAATTGAAAGGATTTCCGACCGTATGCTGTTCGAGAATGCCGGCTACAGGTGCTATCTGACCCGGAGCGACGACGTGCCGTCCATCATGAAGGAACTCTCCCGGCTGCGGGAACTCACTTTCCGTGCGGTCGGCGAAGGTACGGGCAATGCCTGCGACACCGACAAGTACGACAGTTACTATTACCAGCTGATTCTCTGGCACATGGAGGATGCCTGCATTGCAGGCGCCTACCGTATCGGGGTGGGAAGCGAGATTATGGCGATGCCGGGAGGGGCTTCCGGATTCTATACCACGTCTCTTTTCAGGTATAAGCCCGGCACAGACGCCATGTTGCGGGAGACCGTCGAACTTGGCCGCAGTTTCGTGCTGGAGAAGTATCAGGGGGAATTCCTGCCGCTCCGCCTGTTGCTGACGGGCATCGTGTACACCCTGCTCAAGTTCCCTGATGTCAAGTATATGATAGGTCCGGTGAGCCTGAGCTCAAGCTACCCTGACCTGTATAAGAGCTTGATAGTCAGATTCTTTATGCGCGCATACGGGGCTTCTGAAAAGGACCGTTACGCTGAGCCGACGCATCCCCTGAAAGAGAATTTCCTCAGGGTGGACCCCGATCCTCTTCTGGCCTCGGTGGGCGATGCGGATGCGCTGGACAAACTGATTGTCAACATGTCCGGGGGCGCCTGGAGGCTGCCGCCCCTGATGCGCGCCTATGTGGCCTGGGGCGCCCGTATGGTGTGCTTCAACGTGGATCCCGATTTCAACGACAGCGTGGACGGCCTGATCCATTCCCGCCTCTCGGAATTCCCGGAGCGGATGATAAAAATGCTCTTCCGTTCCGCAGGGGAGGAAGAGCTTGAAAGAATTATCCGCCGTTTCAGCTGAAACTTCAGCTATTCCAGCACGTTACCGGTGCGGTAGTCTTGCCTGGTGGCGTAGTTGTAGTCTTCGCATACGATGCGTACAGCGTCCTTCACCAGGGCCCTGGGGTTCATCGCGAGCACGCCGTTCCGCACGCGGATGTACTGGATGGGCATATACTGATGCAGCATGCCCATAGGGATGTCGGCGCCTTCGAGGTTGGCGAACAGCTTTGCCATCGCGGCCTCGATGCGCGGATCCGGCATATAGTAGCGGCTGCGGTCGGAGTAGCTGTAGGCGCGCTTGAGTGCCTGCTCCTTTGGCGTGCCGTGGTAGTACTTCTGCCAGTTCTTGGGATTCTCCAGCATGGCCTGCTCCACCACTTCGATGTAGTTGGAACGCTTCGCGGGCTCGTCTATTAGTTCGGCCTCCATGTGGGCGAGGGCGAAGAGGGCTTCGCGGGCTGCGAAAGTCAGGGCCGGTCCCACCTTCAGTATGCCTATGCCGTCTTCGACCATCTGCCGCAGGGCCTGCGGGCTCTGGTAGTCGGTGGAGTGGCCTTCGAACATAAGCTCCGGGAAGTCTTTCAGCCTGGCGCACAGGGCTTTGGCGTCGGGACGGTTGTACATGTGCACGTCGGCATCGCCGAATTCCACGCCAGGCTGCACCACCACGGCGATGACGTACTGCCATTTGTCGGAAAGGCCTTCGCGGGCGAAGACTTCCTTGTAGGCCTTGACGGTGGCTGCAAAGGCGTCGGGATCGGTGACCTGCATCTCCTCCTTTTCCTGTGCGCCGCCGGGAATGGGCACTTCGCTGCCTATGATATAGACGGGGTGTACGGCAGTGGGATCCTGCTTGTGCAGCTCCTCCCAGGCGGCCTCTGCCACGCGCATCAGGATGGCGCCGCGGCGGGCAATCGTCTGGTCGCTGAGGGGCTGGCTGCGGTCGTCGTCGGCGACGCGCATACTTGTGTCGAGGTGGATTTTGGTGTAGCCGGCGGCGGCGTACTGGCGCACCATTTCCTTCGCATTCTCCATGGCTTCGGCCTCGGGCTGGTTCTGGAAGGGCTGAGGGCCGAGGTGGTCGCCTGCAAGTATGATTTTAGAGCGGTCGAAGCCAATGCGGTCGGCAATGCGCCAGACGTAGTCGCGGTAGTCGGCCGGCTTCATTCCGGTGTAGCCGCCGAACTGGTTGACCTGGTTGGAGGTGGCTTCGATGAGCACGCTGTCGCCGAAGCGCCCGGCCTGCTCGAGTACGCCTTCTATCACTATCTCGTTCGCGGTGCAATAAGAGGGAATACCGGCCGGTATTCCCTCCCTGCGGGCCGCGATGAGTTTCATCATCGGGTTCTGTGTCATTATTTTATCTCCCAAACGCCTCCCTTTCCGAAGACTTTGTCCATAAGTTCATCATAGAAGCAGCCGCGCTTGGCAAGGTCGAGGAGGTTGATTCTCCAGCGCATAAGCTGCACGTAATCGGTGATTCTGCGAAGGTCTGCGCGGGTTGCGCCGATCTCTTCGGGAGAGGTCGGGGCGCCGGCACGGCGGAACATGTCGCGCATCTTCTCGAAGCTCCAGACCTGGGCCTGCAGCTTCTTCTTGAGCTCGGGCCAGTTTTCCTTGACCTTCTGCAGCTGCACGCGGACTTCCTCCTTGGGCTGCCATTTCTTTGTGATTTCTTCGTAGCCGAGGGTGGGGACGGGGAAGTCGGCGTAGATCTTCTTTGCTCTCTCCTGTTCTTCTTCGAGGCTGGGCCAGGCTTCGACGCACTTGTCGACGTCGAGCTTGCTGAGGTCCATTTCGAAGAGGGCGTCGAAGAAGGCGCAGAGGGTGAGTTCACCGATGGCAACCTGGAAACCGTGGGACACGGGACGGCCGTTGTTGGTGTGGTGGGTCATATCCCAGTAGTGGCCGTAGAGGTGCTCGGCGCAGGATGCGGGGCGGCTAGATCCGGCCACTTCCATGCCTATTCCGGCGAGGGTGAGGCCGAGGAAGAGCTTCTCGATGGCCTCGGGCTTGCCGTTGCGCACGCCTTCAGGGTCGTCCAGCATATCCTTTAGGGAGTCCTGGGTGATGTGCCAGCTCGGCGGGTCTATGGGTTCGGTGCCGAAGAGGTCGGCGATCATCCATTCTGCTCCGGAAGTTACCTTGGCGGCGAGGTCGGCATAGCCGGCGGCGGACAGGAACCAGGGAGCGGAACCGAGGACCTTGGAGTCGGCCACGATCACGAGGGGAGCGTTGGACTTGATGTTTATCTTGGCGCCGCGCTCGTCGTTGACGATGGCGGATGAGGAAGTGTAGCCGTCCACGGAGGCGGTTGTGGCCACGCAGATGTACTGCTGGTTGTGGCGGAAGGAGCCGAGCTTCGCGAGGTCGTTGATCACGCCTGCGCCAACGGCGACCAGGATGCCCTTTTCGTCTTCAATCACTTTGTCCACCATCTCGACGTATTTCCAGTCGGGGTGGAAGCGGTCGTCGGTGATGATGAAGGTGGTGGCGGGAACGCCGGCCTTTGCCAGTTCGTAGAATACCCGCTCGCCTGCGACTTTCCAGGTGATCTTATCGGCGAACACTATCGCCTTCTGTCCCGGGAAAAACTTGTTGAAGAGACCTGGGACGCGGTCCAGGATGTCCTCGCCGAATTCCAGCGCCTTGGTGGCGACTGAAACCTCAAGGGCTTGTTTGATAACTTTTTGTGTGTCCATATACTGTTGATATAGTTGTTTCCGAACCCTAAAATTAACGATTTTTCTCGTTTTATGCAAAAATATCGTATCTTTGCCGCCGGAATTGAGGTATGGTGTAATGGTAGCACTACAGATTTTGGTTCTGTCTGCCCAGGTTCGAATCCTGGTACCTCAACGAAAAAAGGACGCGCAGGCGTCCTTTTTTCGTTATGGCTCCTTGAAAGTGACCTCCAGGCCGTCTTCGGCGGCGCGGATGGGGTCGGGAAGCCCGGCGTTGATGTCTCGGGGATGGAGGCTCGAGGCCATGTGGGTGAGGTAGACCTTCTGGCCCGCCGGCATATGTAGACGCCCGGTTTTCAGCAGCACGCGGACGGTGTTGGCCACCGTGGCGGTGCTGGAATGGCAGTAGAGGCGGAAGTCGTCCGGGTCGGCCATGGTGGCTTCCATTATGAGGGCGGTGATGCCGTAGGCCTCGCGGTGGGCGTCGATGCCGGCAAGGCGGGCTGAACGCCCCGGGATGCCGCTGGTGTCGGTGGCGTAGAGAAGCCGCACGCCGCCTTTCTCGATCAGGTAGATCTGGGACTCCTCCATCGCGTTTTCGGTGGGGTGGTTGGCAAGCAGGGGAGTGACGGCTATGTCGCCGGTTATCACCGGAGTGCCCACGTAGGTGGGGATGATTGCAGGCATCTCCACCCCGGCTTCCTTTGCCGCCTGGCGGTAGGCCTTCACGGCCACGTCGTACCAGCTGTGGTTGAGGTACACCCGTCTGACGCCTATCCTGAGGGCGGCGGAGGGCTGGAAGTGGTCGCTGTGGGAGTGGGTGTAGAAAATGGTGTCTATGCGGGTGCCCGGGGGCAGCATGTCGAGGGAGTCGTCGGTGAAGTCGATCAAGAAGCGGCCGTCCACGAGTATGCTGCTGTGCCGGCGGCCCTTGCCGGTGCGGCCTTTTCCACTGGCGGCGCCGGTGCCGAGGAACTTTACCCTCAGGCCGGCAGATTCCTCGCTGGCGCTCGGAATGACAGGGGCAGGGGCCAGTGAGGAAGGGGCCGCGAGGGCGGGGGTGGCAGCGGCGGCAACGGCAATGGTGGCGGCGCTTTTAAGAAAGTCTCTGCGTTTCATCGTTTTTCTTTGAAAAATTCTGCTACGAGCCGGGAGCATTCTTCGGCGAGTACGCCGCCGGCCACTTCGGTCCTTGGGTGCAGCAGGGAAGGGGAGTAGAGGGAATAGCCGCGTTTCGGGTCGGGGGCGCCGAAGACTATCCGGGCGGTCTGGGCCCAGCAGAGGGCTGCCGCGCACATGGGACACGGCTCTACGGTCACGTATAACGTGCAGTCCTGCAGGTACTTGCCCCCGAGGGCCTCGGTCGCTGCGGTCAGCGCGATCATCTCGGCGTGGGCGGTGGGGTCGTGGAGGCGCTCGGTCATATTGTGCCCCCGGGCGATAATCCGTCCGCGGGCCACCACCACGGCTCCTATGGGCACCTCCCCCTCACTGCGGGCCGCCTGGGCCTCCCGCAGCGCTTCCTTCATATACTGTTCGTCAATAGATGACATTCAACCAGGGGGCATTCTTTTCCAGCCAGGGCTTCATCGTGAACGGGATGTCCGTGCACATTGCGTCGGAGCCAAGGTAGGCGGCGAGCATGAAGTCTTCGATCTTGTGGGTGGGCCACAGGCTCACAATCATTCCTTCCTTGTGGGCCTTTTCCACCATCTTGCGGGTGGTGCCATCAGTCTTGCATCCCATCACCCAGATGTCTTCCTTCTTGCAGGTCTCGATAGTCTCGTCGGTGACGCCTTTCGAAAAGATAATCAGCAGGTTGGACTCGGGGCCCCTGCTCTTGAGGTCCGGGTGGGCCTGCTTCAGGTAGCGAAGGCCGCGAAGGTCGGAGGAAGTGAAACGGAGCAGGGAGTTTTTGGTGCGTATCGACATTGCCGCCTGGTACACGCGCTCCGCTACTTCTTCCACCAGCTCCTGGGGATAGAGTTCCTCCGGCTTGGTCTTGAGCTCGAATTCCACGTAGAGATTGTCCTTGTCCTGCAGGAACTCGATGAATTCGTCGAATTTCATCAGCTTGTTGCCCTGCTTGGTGCGGAGCTGCTCGATTTCGGCGGATGTCTTCTGCTCGAAGATGCCCGTGCCGTTGGTGGTGCGCTCGAGGGTGTGGTCGTGGGTGAGGTAGAGCACTCCGTCTTTGGTGCGGCGGATGTCTGTCTCGAATCCTGTGTAGCCGGCGTCCCAGCTGTCCTGGAAGGCAATTGCAGTGTTCTCGTCCCTTTCGAGGCGGCCGCCCCTGTGGGAGAAAGCCCGGATGGTCTGCGTCTGGGCGAATGCGCCTGCGGCGAGGCAGAGCGCAAAAGTGATGGCAATTATTTTCTTCATAGTTCCCAAATATAGCCAAGAAGTTTGAAACTTTCAAAAAAAATCCCATATTTGTGTTTCAATATGAAACTTTTTCTGATCGACGGCCACGCGCTCGTTTTCAAGATGTATTATGCCTTCCTGGGGCGCCCCATGGTGAATTCCAAAGGGGTGGACACGTCCATACTCTTCGGCTTCACGAAGTATCTCCTGGAGTTGGTGGAGCGTGAAAAGCCCACCCATCTCGCCGTGAGTTTCGACCCGCCGGGAGGCACTTTCCGCAACAAGCTGTACCCTGAGTACAAGGCCAACCGGGCCGAAACTCCCCAGCTCATCATCGACGCCCTGGAGCCCCTGACCGCAATAGTCAAGGCGCTGGACATTCCGGTGCTGATGATTCCCGGATTCGAGGCTGACGACGTGATAGGCTCGATGGCCGTGCGCAGCGCCGCCGAAGGCCTGGAAGTCTATATGGTGACTCCCGACAAGGATTACGGGCAGCTGGTTTCCACGCACATCCACCAGTACAAGCCCGGAAAATCCGGCGCCGACAACGAGCTGCTCGGAGAGGCCGAGGTGTGCGAAAAGTGGGGGATAGACAACACCAGGCAGGTCATCGATATCCTGACCATATGCGGAGACTCCTCCGACAACGTGCCGGGAGTGCAGGGCGTCGGGCCCGTGGGCGCGTCGAAGCTGCTGAAAAAATACGGCTCCGTGGAGGCGATTTATGACCACCTGGACGAACTCACGCCCCGCCAGCGCGACCTCTTCGAAGCCGCCCGCGGCCACATAGGCCTCTCGCGTGAACTTGTGACCATCAAGACCGACATCCCCCTGGAGGCGACGGCGGCCGACATGGTGCTCGACCTGGCGTGGACTCCGGAAGTCGAGGCCCTCTTCAAACTATATGAATTCCCTTCCCTGATTCGCCTGGTGCGGAAGATTTCCGACGAAATCGGCAGCGCCGGCCCCCAGGTTTTCCATGCGCCGCCGGTGCGCAGCGTCGAGGTCAAAAAGGTGGAGCCTGCGGCGATCACCGACTCCCGCGTAGCCGTCCACTATTGCGACGGGACGCTCTATGTGGCTGATTCCCACGGAGTCGCTTCCGCCCCGCCGGAATCGCTGAAGGACCTGCTTGCCGACCCTTCCCGCACGAAAGCCGGCATAGGGCTCAAGCAGCAGATGGAAGAGCTCTGCCTGCTGGGCTGTCCGCTCAAAGGTCGCCTCGAAGACATAGAGCTGCTGCATTATCTGCTGGGCCCCGAGCGCAGCCACAAGCTCGACTTCCTCGCCTCCACGGTGCTTGGAGTGGAGTTAACCGGCCATGCTGATATGGAGCAGGGCTCCCTGTTCGACGACGGCGAATCCGGCCCGGACCATTATCTCGAGGCGTCGGTACTGCTGCCGCTCGCGGATGCCCTGTTCGCCGAGATGGACCGCACCGATCCCCGGCTGCGGGAACTCTACGACAGCATCGAGGAGCCCCTTTCCGGCGTGCTCGCCCGCATGGAGATGACCGGCGTCAAGGTGGACCTGAAAGTGCTCCGCGACTATGCCGACAGCCTTCGCGTGCAGGTGGCTGAAAAGGAGTCCGAAGTCCGGAGGCTGGCCGGTGAGCCGTCGCTGAACGTGAATTCACCCAAGCAGATAGGCGAAGTCCTATTTGAGAAGCTGAAGCTCGACCCGAAAGCCAAAAAGCCGAAGAAGGGCAACTGGCCGACGGACGAAAAGACGCTGCAGGACCTCTCCGGCCGCAGCCCCATCATAGAAGCCATCCTCGACTACCGCGGCCTCAAGAAGCTGCTCGGAACCTACATCGAGCCGTTCCCGTCATACGTGAGCCCGCGCGACGGCCGCGTCCACACCACCTTCAACCAGGCGCTGACCGCCACCGGCCGCCTGTCGAGCTCGAACCCCAACCTGCAGAACATCCCAATACGCACCGAGCAGGGCCGCGAAATCCGCAAGGCCTTCGTGCCGGAAGCCCCCGGAGCGGTGATAATGAGCGCCGACTATTCCCAGATCGAGCTGAGGATAATGGCCCACCTGAGCGGTGACGAGCATCTTTGCGCCGCCTTCCGGGAGGGAATCGACATCCATGCCGCCACTGCTGCGAAAATCTTCCACATTCCCGTGGAGAAGGTCTCCGCCAACGAGAGGCGCATCGCCAAGACCGCCAACTTCGGCATAATGTACGGCATATCCGCGTTCGGACTCAGCCAGAACCTCGGCTGCTCCCGCACGGAGGCCGCCAAACTCATCGAAGACTACTTCGCGTCCTTCCCCAGCATACGGGGCTGGATCGATGCCACCCTCGCTTCCGCGCGCGCCAACGGCTACGTCGAGACGCTGATGGGCCGCCGCCGCTACGTGACCGATATCAACAGCGGCAATGCCACCGTGCGCGCATTTGCCGAACGCAACGCCGTCAACGCCCCTATCCAGGGCACCAGCGCCGACATCATCAAGCTGGCGATGGTGGCTGTGGACAGGCGCCTGCAGTCGATGCGCTCCCGCATGGTGCTCCAGATCCACGACGAACTCCTGCTGGAGGTGCCCTCAGACGAAATCGAGGCCGCGGCCGCAATGGTGTGCGAAGAAATGCAGGGGGTCATATCCCTGAATGTTCCACTCACAGTCGAATGCAATTATGGCTCAAACTGGCTCGAAGCCCATTGATGAACTGGTGCGCCGGGCGATAATCGGCGACGGCACCGCATTCACGGCCCTATGGGACGCGAACATCGATTCCATACGCTCCTACCTTCGCACCATAATGAAGCAGCTGGACTACTTCTACGTGGAGGACGTCTGCTCGAAGACCTTCGAAAAGGCTTTCCGGCAGATACGCTCCTTCGACCCGTCCCTCGGCCGTTTCGAGGTGTGGCTCAAAAGGATAGCCCACAACACGGCGCTCGATGTCATCGACCAGGAAACCCGCCGCCTGCGCGGTTATGTGTCGATCGACGACGAAGGCCGTTCGCTCAACGTGGCCGAGACCATAGGCGACGACGTGGACGACGCGCTGGAAGGAATCATCAAGACCGAGGTGCGGGAGGAGACGGAACAGCTGGTGGAAGGCCTCCCGGAGCTTTACCGGGAAATCGCGCGTAAGCGCCTTATCGAAGGAATGCAATACAAAGAAATAGCCGAGGAGACGGGGATCGAACTCAACACGGTCCGCACCCGCATCCGACGCGCCAAACAAATGCTTGACAAAATGAAAAATCTCGTCATCGTGATCCTGGCGGCCCTCGGGCTCTCCCTGCAGGGCTTTGCCGCCGACTACCACTACATCAACGTGAGCACCGACCACAATTCCCTCGTCATGGTGGGCAAGGTCGGGGGTGCCCTCAGCTATCGCCACTACGGCCCGTCCGTGCGTTCGGCGTCCGATTTTACCGGATATGCAACCTACGCCGACTCCCATTCCGTGGGTGATCCGCAGATGTATCCCACGGCCGGAGGAAAGTTCGTCCTGGAGCCTGCGCTTGCCGTCACCTATCCCGACGGAGGCCTGAACACGGAGCTGATATATGAGACCAGCTACGTGGAAAAGCCGCAGGCGGGGGTGATCCGCACCCGCGTGCAGCTGAAGGATTCCAAGCAGCCTCTGGTCGTGTGCCTGGTGTTTGACGCCTACCAGGCGGAGGACGTGATCCTGGCCCACGCCGAGATTACTAACTGCGGCAAGAAGAGCGTGCTGCTGCGCAACTTCTACTCCTCCTGCATTCCCATCCTGTCCGAAAAATACACCCTGACCCAC
Organism: uncultured Bacteroidia bacterium; assembly: GCA_902782225.1. Classification (GTDB taxonomy): domain Bacteria; phylum Bacteroidota; class Bacteroidia; order Bacteroidales; family UBA932; genus Cryptobacteroides. The sequence continues at coordinate 194,771 of CACZMF010000002.1, forward strand.
TTCAACGGTTCCTGGGCCCACGAGAACTACATCGAGACGGAGCGCCTGACCCACGGCATCAAGGTCGTCGAGTGCCGCGACGGCGTGCGCGCCACCCAGCGTTCGAACCCTTCGTTCATGCTGAGCCTCGATTCAGACACCCTAGACGAAACGCACGGAGATGTGATCGCCGGCGCCCTCCGCTGGAGCGGCAGCTACAGGCTTAATTTCCAGGTGGATGAGACGGGACGCCTTTACATCAGCTCGGGAATCCATCCCAACGGTGCTGAATACACCCTTGCCGGCGGTGCCACATTCACGACCCCCGACATGGTATGGACCTACAGCACCCAAGGTGCGGGCCAGGCCAGCCGCAACCTCCACGACTGGGCGCGCCGCTTCGGAATGTACGATTCTTCGATGCACTGCCCCATGCTGCTCAACAGCTGGGAAGGCGCCTATTTCTCGTTCAACACCAAGACCCTCACGGACATGATCGACGATGCGGCCGGAATGGGCCTGGAGATGTTCGTGCTGGACGACGGATGGTTCGCCAACGGCGAGTATGCCCGCGACAACGACAAAGCCGGCCTCGGCGACTGGGAACTCAATGAGAAGAAAATCCCGGAGGGCATAGGCTACCTGGCCGATTATGCCCACGCGAAGGGCCTGAAATTCGGCATATGGATCGAGCCCGAGATGGTCAATCCCAAGTCGAACCTCTACCGGAAGCATCCCGAATGGGTGGTGGTGGAGAAGGGAAGGGAGGCCTATCCTGCCCGCAACCAGCTGCTTCTGGACCTCAGCAACCCCGAGGTGCAGGACTTCGTGTTCGGCGTGTTCGACAGGACCATGCAGCTCGGCGACATCGACTACATCAAGTGGGACTGCAACCGCCACGTCTTTAATGTCGGCTCCTCCAGCGAGAAGTACCAGGCCAATTTCTGGGTTGACTACATCAACGGCTTCTACGACGTGCTGCGCCGCATAAGGGAAAAGTATCCCAAGGTGATGCTCCAGTCCTGCTCGTCAGGCGGCGGCAGGATGGACTACGGCGTGCTCCAGTGGGCCAACGAGGTGTGGACCAGCGACAACACCGACGCCAACAGCCGCGCCTTCATGCAGTACGGCGCCAGTCTCATCTATCCCGTGCAGATTCTCGGGTCGCACATTTCCGCCATTCCCAACCACCAGACCGGACGTATCATTCCCCTCAAGTTCCGCTGCGACATGGCCGCGACCGCCCGCCTCGGAATGGAGATACAGCCCAAGCTTCTGAACGACGAGGAGAAAGAATACGTGCGCAAGTACCTCGCTGCCTACAAGGAGTACCGCGACATCGTGTTCGACGGCGACCTCTACCGCGTCAGCTCTCCCTATGATGGCGGATATTACGCCCTGGCCTACGTGTCCAAAGACAAGAGCAAGGCCGTGTTCTTCGCCTTCTGCCTGCAGTACGAAAGCCGCAGCGTGGTCCCGAAGTTCCGTATCGGGGGACTGGACGGGACTGCCCGTTACAAGGTGACGGAAATCGCGCCCCAGCGTAAGTCCACCTGGGCGGACGGAAAGGTGCTGGGTGGCGATTTCCTCTCGTCATTCGGGATCAATATGGACCTCAAGCAGCCCTACCAGAGCGCTGTGCTGCTGCTCGAACGCCAATGAGAAGCACTGAACAGGATTTCGGACGCGCGCTGGAGCTGTACCGCGAATGGAACGAGCGCATCAACGTGGTGTCCCGCAAAGACATAGACAGTCTTTACGGGCACCATATCCTGCATTCCCTTGCTATCGCCCGCTATCTCGAGCTGCATTATCCCGAAGGGGTGCTGGACGGCGCCTCGGTGCTGGACCTCGGCACCGGCGGGGGCTTTCCCGGCATACCGCTGGCGGTGGAGTATCCGCAGGCGCGCTTCACTCTGTGCGACTCGATAGGGAAGAAGGTGCGCGTGGCTTCGGCCGTCGCGGAGGGGCTCGGGCTTGCGAACGTGCGCTGCGTGCAGGCACGGGCAGAGGAGCTCGGCGAGACTTTCGACTGGGTGGTCACCAGGGCTGTCGCCTCGCTTGACAAGCTCTACCCCTGGGTGAAAGGGCGTTTCCGCCGCAGCATCCTGTGCCTGAAGGGCGGGGACGTGCTCCAGGAAATTGCCGAAATGGGCCGCAAATGCGGTGTTTCTCCCGCCCGCGTGAGGGTCTGGAGCATCGAAGATTGGCTTAATGACGAATATTTTAAAGAAAAATTTGTAATTGAGGTTGGAAAAGATTACCTTTGCCCTCCCAAATCTGATTAATTAAACAAATAAGATATGAAACGTACATACCAACCCTCCAACCGCAAGAGAGTCAACAAGCACGGATTCCGTGAGCGCATGAGCACTCCCAACGGACGTCGCGTCCTTGCGGCCCGCCGTCGTCACGGCCGGAAGAAACTGTCGGTTTCTTCTGAAGACAGGTTCTAGAACCTTCCGCCTCCCCAGCAGGGAGGCGTTTTTTTATGTTTTTTTTCGTATATTCGCAAAATAACTTTTTACTGTTATGAATTTGAACGAAAAATTTGTGGTGACGCTGAGCCGTGAAATCGGGTCCGGCGGTCACAGCGTCGGCAAACTCCTCGCGGAGAAGCTTGGCGTGCGTTTCTGCGATAAGGATCTCATCAAGGGCCTGCGTGAGCGGTTTGACCTCAGCGCCTATGAAATTGAAAAGCTGAAAGGCGAGAAGAAGTCGTGGCTGTCCGACTTCCTCCAGAGGATCACCCCCACTCCGAAGGCGGCGCTTCTCAATGACCCCAACAGCATTTATATCAGGGAGTTCCGTCCCGACGTGGATACCGACGACATATTCAAGGCGGAGTCGGAAATCCTCCGCGGGCTGGCAGATGAAGAATCCTGCGTGATCACCGGCCGTTCCGGATTCTTCATCCTCAGGGACTGTCCCAACAAGGTCGATGTGTTCATCACCGCCCCCCGCGAGCAGCGTGTCGAGCATGTGATGCGCAAGCAGGACATGAACCGCGAGACCGCGGAAGTCATCGTGACCGAGGTGGACAAGATGCGCGAGAACTACATCAAGCGCTACGCCGGTGTGAGCCGCTATGACACCCGCAACTACAGCCTCGTAATCAATATGGACGGCATCACCGAAGAACAGGCCGTCAACATCATCCTCGAATACCTCGGGGCCGCAAAATAAAAAATAATCAAGCACCTGTGGAAACGCAGGTGCTTTTTTGATAAGTGGGAATTACTGGACTCGAACCAGTGACCCCCTGCTTGTAAGGCAGGTGCTCTGAACCAGCTGAGCTAAACTCCCGATGGGGGTACAAAGGTACTTATTTTTTCTTATTTCCCAAACTTTTTACCGCGCCCTTGGGGGCGATCAGCCTGTCGCAGATGGCAATGGTGCCGGGAAGCACCAGGAAAATGATCAGGATAGACGCAAGGGCGCCCGTGGCAAGGCACCGCAGGATCATTTCCACCATCTGGTCGTTGATGAACATGCTCATCGCGAGAGGCCCGAGAGTGAGTATGAGGCCGGAGGTCATGATGGAATGGCCTGCGCCAAGGTAGGCGGCGCTGATCGAGCCGGATACGTCGCTGCGGAGCCTGTTCTCGCGGTAGTAGCTGGTGAACAGGATGGAGTAGTCGATGGTGGCGCCCATGAGTATGCCCTGGACTATCAGATAGGCAAGGAAGTACATCGTATGGCCTCCAAGACCGCTCACGAACACGTTGACATACACCCCGGACATCACAGCGAAAATCAGGAACACGGGAATGACGAACGACTTGAAGGTCAGGGCCACGATGACGAAGATTGCAAGTATGGTGAGGATGGTCAGCAGCAGCATCTCGTCAGGGAAACCGTCCTTGATCTCCTTATACATGAATGATTCTCCGATAATGAAGTGCTCCTTCTGCAGCGATCGGTCCGCCAGCTCCTTGAAGCGGTCCACGAAGGCGAAGGTCTGGGGCGACTCGAAGGGGTAATCGGTCATCAGGGCGGCAAGGGACATCTTGTCGGAGCGGAGCATTCCCACGCCTTCTTCCAGCTGTCCGGTGATTCCTGATAGCATTTCCCGCTGGTCGTCGGTGATGAAGCGTGCGAACTTCGGGTCTTTCAGCAAGGTCCCGTCGATAAAACCGGCAAGTTCGCCCAGACTCATGCGCTGGCCTGGGTCGAAATCCTTCCGGCTGCCGGCATACAGGAACAGCAGGTCCATGTCGTCCTGGCTCACGGGGACGCCTGCAGCTGCAAGCGCATTCCGCACGCGGCGGGAGTTGTAGCGCCTTCCGGAGAAGGCCATCTCCGCCAGCCTTTCGGCGGGAGTGATCACGGGCTCCGGTTCGGGCTCCGGATCCGGCACCTGGGCAACCACGGCATCGTTCTGCGGCACCGATCCGGCGAGCGAATCAGAAGCGGCTACAAGGACTGCCGTGGAATCGGACGGGGCGGCCAGGCTGTCGCTGCGGGCAATCAGCACATCGGGAACGTCGGTGACGGACGGGCCTGCGATGAATGCCGAATCAAGCTGCCTGTGGGCTTCCCGTATGAGATCTGACTGCTCCTTTGTCAGGAGATGGGCATATCGCTTCTGGGTGAGTATCTTAGTGGTCACGAACGTGGACAGTTCGTGCGGCGACATGGTGGCGGGCTTGCGTGTGCGGCCTGCCATTCGGAACACCATATTGAAATAGCTGCGGTCCAGGCCCAGGATTTCCGACATCTCTTTTGCGCTCATCTGGGTGGTGGCCAGCTCGTAGGTCACTTTGATGCCCATGGGATTGTCCGGAGCTTCGGGGCTTCCGGCGGGGGGCGTGACGACGGCCTTCGCCGATGAATCGGCAGGGGCGGCGGCAGTGGAATCCGGAAGGGCGGCCGCCACGAGGGTGGAGTCGGGCAGCGCGGCCTTTGCCGTCACAGTGTCTGCCGGCGCCGGCGCCGGAGCGGGCTCGGGCTTTGCGGGCTTCACCGGCGGGGCGGGCGGCGGCATCAGCTTTGCCGTGATCTTGTCCATGCTCATGCCTTCGGGAATGAGCCCCTGCTTTCCGAGTTCTTCGGCAAGATCCTGTATTTCATTGAAACTCAGCTTCTCCGTGCGCTCGGGGTGGGATTTGGCGTAGTACACAATCCGCAGCAGCTCTTCATCCACCTCTTCGGTGTACTGCTTCACGCGTCCGGTCATCTCGGACACGGTGTAGCCCTGGAGCATCAGGCTGGGGTAGCTCAGGCAGGACTGGATGTTTTTGTCGCGCTCAAGGGTGTCGAGTATTCCCGCCACCGCTTCTTCTTCGGAAGTGTCATACACCAGCAGGCAGGGATTCTCCGGCGGGAATATATCGCCGATTTCCGTGGTCCAAATAGCTGAGAACGAGATTTCCGTGCGTTTCTGAAGTATGAATGCGGCAATGAATATACCCACGAATAGTATGGCCAGCGGCAGCCGGAAGCGGATTTCGAAGCGCGACAGGGCGGAAGAAGGCAGGTGCGGAACCTTCTTGGTGGTCTTCTGGACTGCGTTCTCATATTTCAGGATGAGCGCCGGCAGCACGGTGAAGTTGCACACCATGCTCAGGAACACTCCCTTTGCCAGCACGAAGCCGAGGTCCTGGCCTATCTTCAGGTGCATGAAGATGAGCATGAGAAGGCTCACTATCGTGGTCAGGGCGCTGCTCATGATCGACGGTGCGGCGCTCCTGACTGCATTGCTCATGGCCGTCTCACTGTCGGCGCAGGCAAGCCTTTCCTGCCGGAAACGGTTCATCAGGAAGATGGAATAATCCATCGACAGAATCATCTGAAGCACTGCGGTGAGGGTGTTGGTCATAAATGACACGCCCGGCATCAGCACATTGCTGCCCATATTGATTGCCACGGCAAACAGCATGGACAGCAGGAAAAGGAACACTTCCACCACCGAGGCGCACATCACCAGCAGGATGATGAACACTATCACTGCGCCCGTGGCTATCATGGGGATGATGTCGGCGGGCATGTTCTTGTCCAGACTCACCTCCACTGTGACATCGTCGCCGTATTGCGCGTTGATATTTTTTTCTATGCCCCTGTAGTCGCAGCCTTTCGACAGGAGGAATTCGAAGAGCGTGTAGTCGTCCTTTTCCTTCACGGCCAGGCAGGAAAGGCCTCCGGTCAGGCCGTTCAGCTCTTTCATCACCGTTTCCTTCTCTATCGGCTTGTCGAACATCACGCTGAGCAGGCTCAGCTGGTTGTCCATGTCGGGGAAATTTTCCGAAACCTTGTCCATGCCTATTTTCATAGGCGAGTCGTCAGGCAGGAAATATGAAATCTCCATTATGACGTGCACCCGGGGAATCATAATGGCGCAAACCACTGCAAGAACAGCAAATAGGGCCAGTATCGGCCTGCGCTTTTTTATGATAAAACCCGAAATGTCCATAATTTCGCAAAGATAATGTTTATTGCGCAAATTTGGAAATTGTTTCAATTAGTTTTATCTTTGAAAGATTTTTGAGATGAAGAGAATCGCGGCTTTGACAATGGTCAGGAATGACGATTTCTTTCTGGGCAAGTGGACCACATATTATGGAAGCCTGCTCGGCAAGGAAAACTTGTTCATTTTCTTTGACGGCGAAGACCAGGCGGTCTCTTCATGCGCGGACGGCTGCCACGTCGAAATCATTCCCAGAGTTGCTGGAAACGTGCGCATTTCCGACAAGGAGCGCATCAGCATAATGTCTGCGAAGGCCTCCGAACTCCTCAGGGAATACGATATGGTCATCGGCACTGACGTCGATGAATTCCTGATCGTTGATCCGGCAATTGGCAAGAGCCTTCCCGTTTTTCTTTCCGAGCAGAAAACCGAAGGCCGCAACTCCCTTTCCGGCCTTGGCTGCGACGTGATCCAGGACATCAGTTGCGAGCCGCCCCTGGATTTCTCCCGGAGCATCCTGTCGCAGCGCAAGTTCGTCCGCCTGTCGCCCCGCTACACCAAGACTTCCGTCCTTCTGGCTCCCGTCGAATGGGGAAGCGGCTTCCACCGCACCCGCAAGGGCGATTTCCACATAGTGCCCGGCCTGTATCTCTTCCACTTCGGCTGTGCCGACACCAGTTTCATCGGCCAGAAACTCGAAGACAAGGACCTTTCTTCCCGGGGCTGGGACAGGCACCTGCATAAGCGCCGCCGCCTGATCGACAACCTGCCCGCCCTCAAGGAGCGCAGCTGGGACAAATGGTCCGTCAAGGCCCGCAAACTGCAGACTTTCATACGCCTGCCCTACACCCCCAACAAGCCGGCGATGCTCAATCTCAAGGTCAAGGTCCGCCTTCCCGACAGGTTCTCCGGCCTGGTCTAATATACTTTGCTTTCGAAGTCTTCCTTGCCGCTGACCGTGATGTCCACGGTGGTGGTGGAGTTGCGCCGTATTGCAGGAAGGTCGATTATGAATCTGGCGATTTCGCCCTTGATTTCGCACTCGAGCACCAGTTTGGTACCGGGGGTGCCTATGGTGGCTTCCGAGGAGTCGTTGGGGTAGCAGAACAGTTCCGTGCCGGGGTGCTGGGCATAGACTCCTATATCGTAGGGGAGTGAGACTTTGGCTCCTTTCTCCGTGACGCCGCTGGGCCGGAAACCGCCTTCGCGCATGATTTCCGCCCCGGAATTCAGGTTCTCCAGGTATATCCTCGGATCTTCGAGCCGGACGTAGTTCTTCATGCGGTTTCCCACCTCCCCAAGCTTGATGCGGGCCATCAGCGGAGCCAGGCTGATGGTTTCCGTGCCGCCTGCCTCCACTGTGCACATTCCGCTCATCACGGGCATTTCCGGACTCTCGCTCGCAAAATCCAGGCTTAGCATCTCGATGGCATCGAAGCGCCCCGTGCTTTCGCTTCCGAAATCCCCGGGGGAGTTGGCTATGGCCACTACGATCCTGGCTTTCCCGTTGCCGTGGAGGACCAGGCTTTCCGGGAGGGAGTCGTAGCGGCGCTTGTCCAGCAGGGGCTTGATCCCGTCCGCATCATATATATACACATCCAGGCGACGGACGCTGTGGGGCGTCTCCGCGATGTTGTCCACGATATTGAAGCTGACGTCGAAGCGGCTGCTGTCCAGCTGCACTTCCACGGCATCCAGGCTGTCCGGCCCGCCGCCGTCCCTGCTGCAACCGGAAATCAAACAGGCCGGGGTTTGTATTAGCAAGCTGAACAAGAGTATAAGTCGGGGAAGAGTTCCCCCTGGCGAACGCCGGAAGATGAGTAGGGATAACCGGCCTGTTTGATTCCATGCTGTTTTCATAGTGCCGCAAAACTATAAAAGCGGAATGAAAAAGCAATGGAATCAAAAAAATCGTAAATCAGTTTTTGTGAATATTTTCGACGACGTATTTCGTACCCCCGGCCGGACCCCTTAGAAGGTCCATGAATCTGTCGAAAAACAATTTTTTCGAAAAGGCCCTTTCCGCCTTCTGGCGGCTTCTGGAGGCGTATTCCTGCATCTTTTCAGGAGGTGTCGCGGCAAGATCCCGCAACGCGCGGATTAATTCTTTTTGTTTCCTGACATTAAACAGAAAACCGTTCTTACCCCCGATGACATAATGACAGTTGTCGCTCACGTCGCTGCACACTGAGGGCAGCCCGCAGGAGAGGGCCTCTGCCAGGGCATTCGGGGTGCCTTCGTAGAAACTGGGGAGGCAAAACGCATCTGCGGACGAATAGACCGGCAGAAGGTCATGGGTGGAGGGATGGATGCGGAAGCGGTCCGATATGCCCAGGCGGGCGATGAGCCGGCGGCAGCGGCGCCCGTAGCCGCTTTCCTCCCCGGCGCCGTACCAGTCGAAGCTCAGCCCGGGGCATTTGGCCGCAGCCCTGATGAGCCCCAGGGCGTTTTTCCGCCTGTCAAGCCGCGCGGTGGTTACGACTCTGTAGGGCTGGCTGAAGACCCTTTCCTCCGGCTTGAAATACTCCAGGTCGGTGAAATTGGGGATTGTGTAGAGCCTCCCCCGCAAGGCTGGGGCGTGGCGCCGTATGAAATCCGACTGGGCGTAGCTGTTGCAGACCACCTGGTCGGCGTATCTTCTGTAGAGGGCGAAGCGGAGGGAGTCGTGCGGCAGGAACGAAGTGTTGCAGTTGCGCTCCGACACTATGAGCCGCAGTCCGGGGCAGAGGCGCTTCACAAGGCAGGCCTTGAGGTTGGTCCCCGCAAGGAAAGAAATCAGCGTCTCGCAGCCGGTTTCCTTCAAGTGGTCCGCAATGTCGCGGACCAGCCCGGCCTCTCCTGCCCGCTGGGGAATAAAACAGTGCCGGACGCCGCCGGCATCCAGCACTGTTTCATAAAAATCTCCGTCTCTGTAGGTCAGCACCTCCACGTCTTCTCCGGCAGCTTTCAGCATGCAGGCCAGACCGGCCAGCTGCCTCTCAGCCCCGCCAAGACGAAGGGATGCTATTATACAGCAGATTCTCACGCATCAACCACCGAAGTTGTCGTAGAGTATGCTTTCGGGAGGGACGCCGAGCGAATCGAGAAGCTCGTTCACGCACTTGACCATCATAGGAGGGCCGCACATGAAGTACTTGATGTCTTCTGGAGCATCGTGCTCCTTCAGGTAGGTCTCGTACATCACGTTGTGGACGAAGCCGGGAGTGTATTTCACGCCTGCGGCATCCGCTGCAGGATCGGGACGGTCGAGGGCGAGGGTGAACTTGAAGTTCGGGAACTCCCTTTCGATCTCGGCGAAGTCCTCGAGGTAGAAGGCCTCCACGAGGGCGCGTGCGCCATAGAAGAAGCGGACTTTGCGTCCTGTCTTCAAGGTCTTGAACAGCTGCATGATGTGGCTGCGCAGAGGAGCCATACCGGCGCCGCCGCCCACGAATATGTATTCCATATCCTCGGGATCGTCCTTGGGAAGCAGGAACTCGCCGTAGGGGCCGCTGATCCACACCTTGTCGCCCGGCTTGCGGGAGAACACGTAGGTCGAAGCGATTCCCGGAGGCACGCCGGGGACGAACTTGAAGACGCCCTTCGACTGGGTCCTGTCGAACGGAGGAGTGGCAATACGGACGTTGAGCTTGATGATGCCCTTTTCGCCGGGATACGAAGCCATGGAGTAGGCCCTGATGGTGGGAACGGTGTTCTTGAACTTGAGAGAGGTGATGCCATACTTGTCCCAGTCGCCCTTGTAGATGTCGGCAACGCCCATATCGGCGAAGTCGGCCTCGTATTCGGGAATGTCGATCTGGATGTATTCACCGCTCTTGAATTCGAGGTTTTCGCCCTCGGGGAGCTTGACGGTGAACTCTTTGATGAAGGTTGCGACGTTTTCGTTGGAAATGACCTCGCACTCCAGTTTCTTCACCGAGAGTGCGCTCTCGGCCACCTGGATCCTGAGGTTGTCCTTGACCTTCACCTGGCAGCCCAGACGCCAGCCGTCCTTGATCTGCTTGCGGTTGAAGAAGCCCGTTTCGGTGGGGAGTATTTCGCCGCCGCCCTCGAGCACCTGCACCTTGCACTGGCCGCAGTTGGCCTTGCCGCCGCAGGCGGAGGGGAGGAAGATCTTCTCGCCGGCAAGCGTGGCCATGAGGTTGCCGCCGGGAGCTACGTTAAGTTCTTTCTTGCCGTCGTTGATGTCTATCTTGACAGTGCCCTTGGGGGTGATTGCGTTCTTCACGATAAGGAGAAGAGCCACAAGCACCAGCGTCACTGCGACGAGAAGCACTATTGAAGCAATAATTGTCTGACTCATATCCTTTTAAAGTTGAATGCCCATAAAGATCATGAACGCCATACCCATAAGGCCGACGGTGATGAAGGTGATGCCGATGCCCTTGAGGGGCTTGGGCACGTTGGAGTAGCTCATCTTCTCGCGGATTGCGGCCAGCGCCACGATGGCGAGGTACCAGCCGATGCCGGAACCAAGGGCGTAGACGGCGGATTCTCCGAGGCCGGTGAAATCCCTCTGCTGCATGAACAGCGAACCGCCCAGGATGGCGCAGTTCACGGCGATCAGCGGCAGGTAGATGCCCAGCGAGGAATAGAGCGAAGGGAGGAACTTCTCCACGATCATCTCCACCAGTTGCACGAATGCGGCGATGACGGCGATGAACACGATGAAGCTCAGGAAACTGAGGTCCACGCTCTCGAACTGGGGGCCGAGCCACTTCAGGGCACCGGGCTGCAGCACATAGGTGTTGATGATCCAGTTCAGGGGGAGCGTGCACAGGAGCACGAAGATAACAGCGAGGCCAAGGCCGTTGGCTGTCTTCACGTTCTTCGATACCGCCAGGTATGAACACATACCCAGGAAGTATGCGAAGATCATATTGTCAACGAAGATTGACTTTACGAATAAGCTGATGTATTCCATATGGCGGCGCTGTTAGTTTTCCTGGAGGTCTTTGTCGATCGCCCTGTGCACCCAGATGATACATCCGATGAGGATGAGGGCGAACGGGGGAAGGATGACCAGGTTGTTGGGAACATAAGCTGCGGGGAGGACCTGGAATCCGAGCAGGGTGCCGCTTCCGAAGAGTTCACGGAAGAAGGCCACGATGACAAGGATGAGGCCGTAGCCCACGCCGTTGGCGATACCGTCCAGCAGCGAGGGGATGGGCTTGTTGCCGAGGGCGAAAGCCTCGATGCGTCCCATCACGATGCAGTTGGTGATGATAAGGCCGATATAGACCGAAAGCTGCTTGTCGATGGCGTAGGTGCCTTCGCCGGCTTTCAGGATCTGGTCCACGAGAATCACCATCATGGCCACCACCACGAGTTGCACGATGATACGCACGCGGTTGGGGATGGTGTTGCGGAGCAGCGAGCACACGAAGCTCGAAAGCCCGGTGACCACGATGACCGACAGGGCCATTACCAAAGCGCCCTTGAGCTGCACGGTGACAGCCAGCGCGGAGCATATGCCGAGCACAAGGACGGTAATGGGATTGCCCTTGAGAATCGGATTGAGGATGGTTTCTTTAAGTTTCTGTGCCATAACTTATTCCTCCTCTGCGTTAGGTGTTGTTTCTGAGGCGTGCTCTTCCAGCATGTGGAAGAATGCGCCTATTCCGAGACTCTTCTCATAAGCCTTGAACCAGACGTTCAGAGCCTCATTCAGGCCTTTGGAAGTCATAGTGGCGCCGGAGATGGCATCCACTGCGTTGGCCGCACCGGTGGCTTCGGCGTTTTTCTCGAGCCGGAAGGCGGGGGTATCGCCCCATTCGACCGTCTTGCCGACGAATTTCTCGCGGAACCAGGGCTCGTCCTTGATCTTGGCTCCGAGGCCCGGAGTCTCACCTTCGTGGTCGAAATAGGCGCCGGCGATGGTGCGGCAGTCGGGCTCGAGGGCAATGTAGCCCCAGACGGGCCCCCAGAGGCCGGCTCCGTAGACCGGAATCACGACCTTGCCGCCCTTGAAGATATAGACGGGAAGAGTGGCTTCGCCGCCGGCCTTGATGGCCTTGTTCTGCGGCTTGAGCTTGTCCACGAGCTGGATGTTGTCCTTGGCGGTGCCGAGCTCTCCGTTCTTTTCGCCGTCAAGGCCTATGGTGTAGGCCTCTTCGATGTTGTCGGCGTAGAGCTGGAGGATGTCGGCGTTCCCCGTGGCGTAGAGTTCTTCCGTGGGCTTGATGCCGGCCGCGGACATCATCTGCCTCAGCGTTTCCGCCTTGGCGTTTGCGTCCTGTGCGGGACCAAGCTTGGCTGCCACGAAGGCCAGAACGGCTGCAACTATCACCACGACTATCGAGGTGTAGATGACTGTATAGACGTTGTTGTTGGTGTTCATGGCTTATGCGGCTTTGAATTTACGTTCCCTGCGGTTGATATGGACGCTCACCACGCAGTGGTCGATGAGCGGCGCGACGGTGTTGCAGAACAGGATGGCGAGCATCATTCCTTCGGCGTAGCCGGGGTTGACGAGGCGCACCGTGATGCAGAGCATGCCCACGAGCACGCCGAATATCCACTTGCCGCATTCAGTCTGGCAGGAGGTCACGGGGTCGGTCGCCATGAAGACGGTACCGAAGGCGAAGCCGCCGTAGAGAAGCTGCATGTAGAAGGGGATGTCGGTGAGGCCGGCCAGGTTGCCGAGCCAGCCCACGAGCAGCGCGCCGGCGATGCTGCCGCACATGATCTTCCAGCTTGCGATGCCCGTCCAGAGGAGCAGGATGGCGCCGAGCAGGATGGCTATCACGGAAGTCTCTCCCACGGAACCGGGGACGGTGCCGATGAAGAGATCCCAGAAGCCTGTGCCGTACTGGGCGGTTGCGCCGTCGAGGGCGAGGGGAGTGGCGCCGGTGAAGGCGTCTGCCACTGCGGTCTCACCCTTCTTGAAGGCGATCCAGCACTCGGAACCGGACATGTAGTTGGGGTAGGAGAAGAAGAGGAACGCGCGGGTCAGCAGGGCGGGATTCCAGATGTTCATGCCGGTGCCGCCGAACACTTCCTTGCCGAAGATGACGGCGAAGGCGACGGCCAGGGCAAGCATCCACAGGGGGATGTCCACCGGGACGATAAGGGGAATGAAGAAACCGCTGACGAGGTAGCCCTCGCTCACTTCTTCGCCACGTATCTGGCTGGAAGCGAATTCGATACCGAGACCTACGATGTAGGACACAAGGTACAGGGGAAGGACGCGCAGGAAGCCGAACCAGAAGTACTCGAGGATGTGCACTCCGGTCTGGCCCATCGCAAGTCCGTGCTGGTAGCCCACGTTCCACATGCCGAAGAGGGCTGCGGGAGCGGCGGCTATCACCACCAGTATGAGAAGGCGCTTGAGATCTATCGCATCACGCACGTGTGAGCCTTTGAGGGTCACTGTGCCGGGCACGTGGAGGAATGTCTCAAAAGCATCGACGGTGCTGTGTAGCCAGTAAAGCTTGCCGCCTTTTTCGAAAATCTTGTTCATATCTTTTAAGCCATTTCTTTGAGCATCAGGTCAATGCCCTTTGCGATTATGTCCTGGATGTAGATCTTGCTGGGATCCACGAACTCGCAGGTGGCGAGGTCCTCGGGGAGGACTTCGTAGATTCCGAACTTTTCCATCTTGTCTATCTCGCCGGCAAGGCAGGCCTTGGTAAGGTACACGGGATAGATGTCCATGGGGAGCACCTTGGCGTAGTAGCCGTCGTTCATCAGGAACGGACGGGGACCGCCGTGGAGGTTGGTGTCCATGTCGTATTTGCGCCAGGGCATGAGCCAGCTGAAGTAGCTGTGGTCGGTGCTGAACTGGCGGAAGCGGATGGGACGTATCCAGCCGAGGAGCTCCTTGTCGTAGCCTTCGCGGATGATGGTCACCTGGTCGGTGTCGCGGCCGAGATAGCCGTCCTTGCCCACCGGGATGCCGCTGAGGACGTCGCCGCTGATGATGCGGAGCTCGTCTTCGGTGTTGCCCCAGAAGGCGATGAAGTTCTTCATCGGGGTGCCGGGAAGGGCTTCCACATAGGAAGGACAGATGGCTGCGGGGCCGCCGACCGCCACTTTGCGGCGCATGTTGAGGCGTCCGGTGGCGAAGAGCCTGCCGATTATGGCGAGCCCTGCGAGGGACACGGTCCACACGGTCTCACCCTTCATGATGGGGCTGATGTGGCTGATCTGCACGCCCACGTTGCCGGCGGGGTGCTTGCCCTTGAAGGTGTGGAGGGTGCAGCCGGTCAGCCTGCAGAATGCGCTGTCTTTGCGGGAACCGTCGAGGGACACGTGGACGGGGGCAAGGGTGGCGAGCGCGTCTATGCCCTTCTGGATGTTCTGCACTTCACCGCCGAGAGTGAACTCGGTGTCGGCAGCAAGGGGTGCGGTGCTGAAGGCGGAAATGAAAATTCCCTTCGGGGTGAGTGCCGGATCGGCCAGCACGCCGTAGGGGCGTTGTACCAGCAGGGACCAGAGGCCGCTCTGCATCAATGCGGTCTTGACGTCGGAGGTGTCGAACTGGACGTACTCCTGGCAGTCATCGACCTCGATAAGGACGGCGAGCAGTTTGCGTTTCTCGCCACGGACGATCTCCTTCACGGTGCCGCTTGCGGGCGCTGTGAGCAGGATTTCGGGATTCTTCTTGTCGGCAATAACGGGAGATCCGCAGAGCACGCGGTCTCCTTCCTTGACCAGGAGCCTGGGAAGCAGGCCCTTGATTCCGTCGGGCTGTACGGCCACCACGGAAGGCTGCATCGATTTGCTGACAACAAGTTCCGCGCACCCGCTAACGGGGATGTCCAGACCTTTTTTCAAAACGATGTTGTTAGACATTTTTATATCGATATAATAATTTGCAAAAAGCGTTGCGAAGATACCACTTTTTTTTGTATTTTCGCGTCATTATGGAGAACAATGTGCGTGTAATTTTGGACGGACTGAACGAGGAGCAGGAGAAGGCGGTCCGGTGTGTAGATGGTCCTGTGTTGATAGTGGCGGGTGCCGGTTCGGGCAAAACCCGCGTTCTGACAAGCCGAGTTGCTTATTTGCTTGCCCTCGGGGCGGATCCTTCGCGTATCCTTGCCCTGACCTTCACAAAGAAGGCGGCGGGGGAGATGAAGGAAAGGATAGCCCGTATGGTCGGAAACTGGAAGGCGCGCCGCGTCGTGATGGGCACCTTCCACTCCATTTTCGTGCGCTTCCTGCGGGAGTATGCCGGCAGTCTAGGCTATCCCGAAAGTTTCACCATATACGACCAGAGCGACTCCACGGCTGCCGTAAAGACCGTGATTAAGGAGCTCGGGCTCGACGATTCGGTCTACAAGCCCAGGGATGTGCTGTCCCGGATTTCCAACGCCAAGAACTATCTCGTGACTCCAAGGGCCTACCGCGAAGACCGCAACACCCAGATTGCGGACGCGCACGCCAAAAAGCCGCGTATCGCAGACATATACGACCTCTACCAGGCCCGCCTCAAGCAGTCGGGAGTGATGGATTTCGACGACATACTCGTCAATATGAACATCCTCCTGCGCGACAATCAGGAGGCCCTGGATGCCATAGCTGCCCGCTTCACCCACATAATGGTGGACGAGTACCAGGACACCAACTACGCCCAGTACCTGATCATCCGCAAGCTGGCCGCAAAGCACCACAACATCTGCGTGGTGGGCGACGATTCCCAGTCCATCTACGCCTTCCGCGGCGCCCAGATACAGAACATCCTGAATTTCAAGCAGGACTACAAGGACTGCAAGGTGTTTCGCCTGGAGCGCAACTACCGCAGCACCAGCACCATAGTGGATGCCGCCAACTCCCTGATTGAGCACAACACCGGCCGCATCCCCAAGCACTGCTATGCCGACGGTCCCGAAGGCGAGAAGATCCACGTCCTGAAGACCTGGTCCGAGCAGGACGAAGCGGTCGACATAGTGTCTGCCATCCAGGACCGTGTCCGGAAGGACGGCGCCCAGTACCAGGACTTTGCCATACTCTACCGCACCAACGCCCAGTCGCGCCCGCTCGAAGAGCAGCTGCGCCGGCGCAACATCCCATACATCGTGTATTCCGGCCATTCTTTCTTCGACCGCGCCGAGGTCAAGGACCTGATGGCCTATTTCAAGCTGGTGGTGAACCCTATGGACGACGAGTCGTTCAAGAGGGTGGTAAACACCCCGGCCCGAGGCATAGGCGACACCAGCATCCGGGCCCTCGAAGAGGCGGCGCGCTCGGGGCAGACCTCCCTTTTCAGGGCGGCCTTCTCCGACGGCCTCGAAGCCTTCGGCCTCCGCAATGCCGGAATCCAGAAGATTCGCTCCTTCTGCCTGATGATAGATCTTCTCAACCAGAAGTTCAGGCAGACCGACGCCTTTGAGCTGGCCACGGAGATTGCCGACAAAAGCGGCATCCTGGCGTTCTACAAGGCAGACATGTCCATCGAAGGGCAGTCCCGGCTCGCCAATGTGGAGGAGCTTGTGAACTCCGTTGCATCGTTCGTCGAGGAGCGGGAGGAAGAGGCCGAGGGTGCGGAGGCCACCTTCACGCTGGATGATTATCTTGAGAACGTGTCGCTGCTGAGCAGCGTGGATATGGAGGATGACGAAGACACCAACAACAAGGTGGCGCTTATGACAGTCCACTCGGCCAAGGGTCTGGAGTTCCCATATGTGTTCGTGGCGGGAATGGAGGACAATCTGTTCCCGAGCCAGAATATGTTGCTGTCCCTGAAGGATATAGAGGAGGAGCGGCGGCTCTTCTACGTGGCCGTGACACGCGCCGGGAAAGTGGTGACCCTGTCTTTTGCCGGCACCCGCATGCGCAACGGCCGCCACGAGTCCAACGCGCCGTCGCGCTTCCTCAAGGAGATAGATCCCAAGTATCTCGACCGGCCCCTGGATTCCGATGATTTCTCTTCCGAGGGCAATGCTACGGGGTGGTCAGGTTTTGGCAGCCCGAGGGGTGGTATTAACCGGACTGGCGGCTTTGGCGTATTTGGCAGCGGCAGCCGGGACAGGGGTGTCTCTCCGACGGGCGTGGCCGCCCGTGGCCTCGTGAACGGGAGGGGCCCAGCTTCGCTGGGAGGGATGAGCGCGAAGCGCGAACCCGTTCGGAGAGACACCCCTGTCTCGGCTGCAGCCCCCGTGGATCCTAATTTCATCCCGCTGCCGATGACGGAATTCAAGCCCGGAATGCGCATAGAACACAACCGCTTCGGCTTTGGAGAGATTCTGGAAATCACCGGCAAGGTCCCCGAACTCAAGGCCCGGGTGCGCTTCGACACCCTCGGAGAGAAGCTGCTGCTTCTCAAATACGCCAAGATGCGCCGCGGGTGATCCGCTACAGCCAGTCGCTCATAATGCCGAACAGGGCCTGCTTGAAACGCTCCCCTGCATCCCATGAATCTACCATGGCCTGGTCGGCCACCTTGCAGCCCTCCTGCTCCCCGGCGAGGTATTCCTTATGTGCCGTGGCGGTGGGGGCGTCATAGATCAGGACGTTGATTTCATTGAGACTCTGCAGGCTAAGCCTGTCGAGGTTGGAAGAACCGATGCAGGTGATGTAGTCGTCGCACACAAAGGTCTTGCTGTGGACGAATGGGGGCTTACGGTAAATGACTGTGATACCGTATTTTACAAGTTCTCTTACGCTTCGCCTGTAGGCGGGGTCGAAAGTGGACAGGTCTATGGCTTCAGGCACCATTATGCGGACGTCCACCCCTCTTTCCGCCGCCGCCTTCATCGCCTTGACGACAGGGCGCGACGGCAGCAGGTAAGGGGTCTCGAACCATACATATTTCCTGGCGTGGGAAAGCAGCCAGGTGATGGTCTCCTCCATCATATATGCCGGCTCGTCGTGGCCGTCTGGAACGACCTGGAGGATCTTGCCTCCGGCGGAAGTGCCTCCTGCAGATGCCGGGGTGAAATCGACTGTCTCGGCTTTCCCGGAAGACAGTTTGTTCCAGTCGTCCAGGAAAACGGCCCGCAGGCTCTGCACGGCCGGCCCGGTGATGCGCATATGCGTGTCTCCCCAGTCAGCCATGCTTCCCTGCGCCAGGTTCATCCCTCCAGTGTAGGCTATCCTGTTGTCTATCACGTTGATTTTGCGGTGGTTGCGCCAGGACAGGCGGGTGAAGGTGAAATCCGGGAGCAGGAGATGGGCGTGGTAGCGTATGTCTATCCCGGTCTGCGGAAGCCTGGAGTAGAAGCCGGTAAATAAAGGCTTGCCGTCAAGAAAGTTGTCGCCATAATTACCGAGGGTATCGTGGATATAGCGGACGGCAACTCCTCTTTTTGCCTTCCTGTCCAGGGTGTCGCGCACCCTTTTTCCGCAGGGGTCGTCTCCGAGAATGAACACTTCCAGCTCTATGGTGCTGGAAGCGGCATCGAAATCCTTGAACAGCAGCTCAGTGTAGCGCTCCCCGGAATGTATGATCTCAAATGCGTTGCCGTCCGTGGGCACTGCGGCTGGATATACGGCCAGCTTGCGCGCAAGATTCCGGTAATACGGCTCTATCGCAGCGGTGGCGTCCTTGGGGTACGAAGACGTCAGGCTGTCAGACGGTGCAGCCAGAAGAACGGCTCCTGCGGCGATGGATAATAGAAGATGCATACGTTGATTCCGCAACCAGACTGCAATATAGTAAAAAATACTTATCTTGCGCTGGTTATCACGTTTAGTATGAAGAAATTCCTTTCCGTCGTAGCGTTGCTCCTCCTGTGCCTGCTGGGTTATGCCCAGGAAACGGCGCCGCAGGAAGACCTGACGCTCCGTTCGGGAAAGCGCATCAAGCCGGCGCTGCGGGCGGTGCTGCCGGCATATTTCGGAGCATCTGCCCTGGCGGACGCGCCTCTGGCCGGCAATACCGGGTTCTGCTTCGGCGTGGAAGCCCTGGGCGTGCGTTTCTCCAGCAGGCTTAGTCCCCTCGAGGCCAATCTTGGCCTGCGACTGGACGGAATGAATCTCGGTGCCGGCCGGCGTTGCTTCCATCTGGGACTGCCTTTGAGGGCTGTGTATGAATTTCCCGGCAGGGCAAAACTGTTTGCCGGGGTGTCGGCCAGTGTGCGCCTCGGCTCGAATGCTGCCTGTCCCGTTTTCGTGGCAGACGCTGAATGCGGGGTGTCGTTTTACGGCTACGGCCTTCGATTCGGCTACACACTGACCCCGGCATGGGGCGGCGAGAGGGCGATTTCCCTCGGGCTCGTGATCGGAATCTGACCTACCCTCCGAAGACTATTTTGCAGACGAAGCTCTGGGTGCCGTTGCAGATGCCTTCTACGTACCATGCGCCGTCGGGACCCTGGGCCCTTATGAGCTCCACTTTTCCGCCCAGCCGGACTTCGTGGATATAGTTGAGGCTGAGGTCGCTCACGGCCTGCGTGGTGGTGATTTCTGCGGGCAGGCAGTCCATCGCCCAGTGGGGATATTTGCCGTTGTTGGCGTGGCGGTTGTAGTCCAGGTCGGACCAGGCCACAATGTGGAATCCGGCATCCTCTTTCGGGCAGTCGTCAGGGAATACGATCTTGGCCGGATCCGTGTCCATAGTCCTTTCGGGGCATTGCGGGTCGGGAGAAAGAAGGTCGTTTATCCTCTCCGGCCTGGCGATGCTCCGGGTCTCAAGGTCCATCAGTGCCCACGAACTGGTGGCGTTGATGATGGCGTTTCCGTCTTTGTCAATCATGCGGTAGTCCCTCGTGCTGATGGGCCCGTGGATGCCGCTGTGCCATGTCTGGAGGACGACCTTTTCCGCCATTAGCGGCAGCCTGTCGAAATGGATGGCGTTGCGCAGCAGGATCCAGCACAGGCCGCGCGCATTCAGCACGGGATCGGGGATGCCGAGCTGGGCAGAGCCGCGCACGGCCAGTTCCTGGGCGATGTCGAAGAATGATGAGGCACGAAGCCTGTGGTTGCAGTCTATGAAATATCCGGGAATAACGTAATCTTCCTGATACTTATCTGGCATCATAGCAAATTGGATTGGTGTTTAGGGAAGTTCTGACGATGGCGAGTCCGGGACAGGACGCTGTAAGATGTTGGCAAATAAGGTCTATTGTGGAGGCTTCGCTCTGGTAGTGGCCGAGTTCGGCCAGGAGCATGCCGTCGTTTTCGAAGTAGTCGTGGTAGTGGAATTCGCCGGTGACGAAGCAGTCTGCGCCTTTGCGGATGGCTTCGCGCATGAGGAAGGCGCCGGCGCCTCCGCACAGGGCCACAGTCCTGACCGCCCTGCCGCTGCATTCGGAGTGCCTGAGGCATTCCACGTTGAAAACTGTCTGGAGGCGCTTAAGGAACTCTCTGTCGCTTTCGGGCTGCGGCAGGGTGCCGACAAGGCCCGATCCGGCGTCTGCCCCGGCTTTAGGAAGCAGCCACTTAAGGTCTTTCAGGCCAATTAGTTCCGCCATTTTATGGTTCACCCCGCCGGGGGCGTTGTCCAGGCTTGTGTGGGCAGAATAAATGGCGATCCCCTTCGCGAGTGCTTCCACCACGCAGCGCTGCTGGTATGTGGAGTCGCCCACCTGGCTGAGCGCCTTGAAAATGAGCGGATGGTGGGAAACTATCATCCCGCAGCCCATTCCGGCGGCCTCTGCGACAACGGATTCCGTGACGTCCAGGCACACCAGCACTTTGCTGACGTCTGAACAGGGGAAACCGACCTGCAGCCCGGAGTTGTCCCACTCGTCCTGGATCGCGGGCGGGGCGAGCTGCTCTATCACGTTTACGATATCTCTTACTTTCATGATCAATACTCCCAGTCGGCCTGGATGCTGTAGGGCACTCCGTTCAGGACGTCCTTCCTGCCGTAGTATATGAAGTAGCGGCCGAGTCCGGCATCCGGTTTAATGACTATTTCTTTGGATTCTACGGTGGTGGCGCAGCGCACCGTCACATACCAGAGGCCCTTTTCAACCGGGCCGGTGGTCAGCGTGACCCTGCCTTCCGAGGATGCGGAAGCAGAATAATCGGGGGCGGCGTCGGGAAAAGCAAAGCTGTCCCGCTTCATATAGATTTCCATATCGTAATCTCCCTGGTATGAGACGCTTATGGAAAGGTTTTTCACGTCGGCGGCGGGGCAGAGCACAAAATGGTGGCACTGCAGGTCGCCTATTCCGGGGCTCACCGGGATCAGGTCGCCGCTCCTCAGCACTTCCTTGACGAAGGCCTTGCCCACGCCGTCCCATGCGTAACGGAACATGGATGCCGTGAGGTCGAGTATATCACCCGACGGTGCGTCCTCGGGGTGAGAGCCTGTCACTACCATCCTGCCCGAGTATTCGGAGGCCTTGTAGGCCCAGACCGACGGCTGGTTGTAGTAGGGCTTGGCGGATGAATTCCTGCCTGCTTCGTCTTTGAAAATGGCAAGGGATTCAGTGCCTTCCGGGGCCAGGCCCGTGTCTAGGTAGCCGCCGCCGTTGTGGCGTATTCCCTTTACGAGCGTGCCTTTTGATGGGCCGTAGTACTTCGAGAATATGTCGCTTTCTATCAGCATGTCGATGCTGGAATTACCCACGTCGGTGGAGTTCATGTTGCCGTTGTAGAGTATGTTGAAGTAGCTGCGGCGCCCGCCGTTGGCATAAGCTCCGGCGAGGAATGCGCCTGCGCAGGAGCCCACGTAGCTGCCGCCGTTTTCGTAGAACGTCTTCACCCTGGAGCGGCCGTCGGCTCCGAGCGTGCTCCCGTGGGGATTGGAGTGGCCGCCGAATATGTAGACCATGCGGAACCGCGGCTGGCCGTCGGGATAGAGCAGCACTCCGTTCACGTCTTCGGGGTTGCCGACCATCGTCAGTCTCTGCAGGTCGTTGTCGTTTTGCGTCCAGCCGTCTCCGACGTCATTTATCGTGGCGAGGAAGTATTCGGCGTCCCCGATGCCGGCTTTTGCGAGCGCGTAGGGGAGGCGTCCGTTGATGACCACGCCTTTTTCCTTGATGCCGGGGTTGAGTTCGCAGCCGCCGTCCAGGAAAATGTCCTTGTAGAAGGCGGTGTTGGGCACGTCGCTGCGCACCTGGGCAAGGATTTCTGCCTCAGGCAGTTCCTCCACCCGCGCCGGCTCGGGGATTATATCCTTAGGCTGGCAGGCCCAGAGGCCGGCGGCGGCGAGCGTTATCGGCAGTAGTTTGGCAATGTGCTTCATTCCGACAAAGATAAGCAATTTTTTGCGTAAAACGTAAGCGGCTGAAAGCCAGGGAGAAAGGAAAACTCCTGTGCGCCGGATGGAGCACAGGAGTTTCATAAGGCATTGACATTGAGTCAATTGCTGATAACGCTACAGCTGGGGACCGGCCTTGACCAGTTTCTTTCCGGCGGCGTTGCTCTCGTACTTCACGAAGTTCTTGATGAAGCGGGCGGCGAGATCCTTTGCCTTCTCGTCCCAGACCTTGGGATCGGCGTAGGTGTCGCGAGGATCGAGGATGCCGGTGTCGACACCTTCGAGCACGGTGGG
>CACZMF010000003.1 GCA_902782225.1 uncultured Bacteroidia bacterium
AAAACCAAGTAAAAAGGGCTCTGGGGGCACAGGGTACTGTCGGAAACAAAACGATTGAATAATCGATAAAAATTACTATATTTGTTCCGATGCTGGAAGACATTAAAACGAATATCGAGAAGCTGATTTCCCTCTATGAGACGGAAAAGCAGCGGGCAGACGCCCTGCAGGCCGAATTGGACCGCAGCAAGGCGGATGTGGCCGCCTGCCGGGAAAAGATCACCGACCTTGACGGCCAGATCGACAACCTCAAGCTCCAGTATGCCTTCTCCGGCGCCGGCGACCCTGCCCTGGCAAAGGAAAGGATCACCAAACTCATACGCGAAATCGACCGTTGCATCAAACTTCTGGAGAAATAAAATGGCACAGAACATCAAACTGAAAATAGCGGGAAATGAATACCCGATGGTTGCCACCTCTCCCGAGATGGAAGAAGCGATGCGCACGGCAGCTGATGAAATCAACCGCAAGTACACCTCATACGACGCCAAGTATCCCGACAAGACCCCTCTGGACAAGCTGATAATAGTTACGCTCAACGAGACGGTCAACCGCATCGCCTGCCAGAAGAAGATGCAGCAGCTGGGCGCCGAGGCCAAGGCCCTGCAGGATGACCTGGAGGACTACCTTGCAAATTTGAAATAGGGTTTAAGCCGTCAGGCCCAAGAGGAGAAAACATCAAGTTTTTCACTTACCGGGTTGACTCGGACCGCGGAAGGCAGGCCCGCCCCGCAGCGGGATTCCCGAACCGGACCGGAGCCCAAATCATTCGAGCCAGACAATTTTCTGACTGTTCGGCTGACGGCTTTTTTTATAAAAAAGAAGGAACTGAGCGATTTCAGTTCCTTCTTTTTCGTATGTCGTGGCCCCTACTTGGTCACGACCTTCACATTGTCGAGGTACCAGCGGTTCTGATGGCGGGCAGAGTTTGTTACATCCGGATCGTTGTTGGCCGGGCGGATCGTGATGCGGGTCGCCGGGGTAGCACCCTTGATGGTGACTGCGGCGTTCTGCCATGCAAGGTCCGTAGTTCCGTCTTCCTTGATCGGCTGGCCTGACACAATCTCTTCGCTCGTCTCTGAACCGGTGGATTCAATTGTGCCGCCGCCGGTGACGACGACGTTGAGACTCGTCATGTCAGGAGCGGCGTTACCTGTCATGCAGGAGCACCAGTTGAAGGTCAGTTCAACGTCGGAAGGACCTGTGAGAGCGGAAAGAACAGGCAGGATGATGCCGGAACTGTAACTCGTCTTGCCGAACTTCAAGTAGTTCTTCTGGATGTACATGGTCCTCTTGTTGCCATTGTCGGGATCACCGTCTGACCAGGGCTGGTCTTTCCATCCCCAGACATAGCCGTAGCCGCGGCTGATGAACTCAGCAAGGAGTCCTTCCACTGCGGTGGAGGTGAATACGTTGGGGGCAGTGTTGGTGTTGACGGTGTTGGCGGTGACGTCGTCGCCCACACCGGAAGCGGTCCAGGGCTCCAGCCACTCATAATCGTCCTCGAAGACGGTAACACCGGCAGTGCCGCCACCGCCGCCACCGCCACCGGCGGGAGCGTCGGTCACCTCGAACACGGGACCTGCATCCTCGCCCTCGTCGCCGTTGTCTGCAATGCGGCAGGTTCCTCCGTTGGGAGCGGCAAGGGGACCCTTGTCATTCGCCTGAGCGTTGGCGACGCACCTCATCCTGAACATGGGTTCGCGGCAAGGAGCTGCAAGCTTCCATTCGCATTCGACGGCGATATTGGAGGTCGGCTCGACGAAGTTGTAGACTGCATTGGCGCCGGATTCCGTCTCGGTCGAAATAGGATACTCTTCGGCAGGTTTCCAGTCCTTTCCGTCGAAGTACTCGAGCATCCAGTATCTCTGGCCGGTCGCGGATACGCGGGTCAGGAACTTGATGTGCAGGCTGGTGCCGGCAGGGTACTCATAGTTGTCGGTGGCGGAGAAGAGCCAGTAGTCGCCGGGCCATGCTCCGGTCACGTAAGGATGTCCGGTGCCTCCGATGATACGGGATGCCTTGCTGTTGATGTCTATTTCGCTCTTGTCGATCTGGATGTACTCGATCTTGCCGTTGCCTTCGACGTTCGACGGTACATAGAGTCCACCGCTGCCAGGTGCGGTATCGGGCTTGCCGTCAGTGCCTCCGAAGAAGTCCTTATATGCGGTCATCGTGGTGGTGGTGAAACGCCACTTGGCATAGAGGAGTTTTTCGGGTCTGGGCACTACTGCGGGACCGTTGTCCTTGACGGCGGTGGTCAGGATTCCGAACAGGTTGGCGCCGATCAGACCGCAGCTGTAGCCGGTGAGCTGAACCTTGTTGCCGTTGAGCTTGGAGATGCTCAGGCCATCAGGGCAGTCCACCTGCTTGACGGAGTATTCCACGTCGTTCAGGGTGACGATCAGATTGCCGCCCTTGACCATGCCGTTCACCACCACGTATTCGATGGCTTCTGCCTTGTAGGTGGCAAGACTCTCGGTGATGTCCTTGGGCTCGGGATACGTGAACGTGCCGGAAGAGAGGACCTTGAGGTCGTCCACAGTGGTCACGGCGGGCATGTTGTTGACGCTGCCCTTGATGCCCTTGACGGACACCTTGTCGCCGATTTTTACTTGCGATGCGTCCTTGATATAGACGTTGGTCGAGCCGCTGTTCACGACGAAGCCGGCTGAAGTCAGGGCAGCCACGGTGGCTTCATCCAGGATGAACGACTTGCCGTCTGCGAGGGCGGCGACCTTGTCGAGAGTCAGGTGCTGGGCGTTGCGGTAGGCATCGCCTTCCTGGCTCACCAGGATGATGAGGCGGCTTGCAAGCGTGTTGCCGGAGATGATGAGCGTATCCTTGCGGGGCTCGAGCATTCCGCCCTCATCGACGTTCTCCTTGGCGGTCACGGTCACGGTCACGACACCGTTGCCCGTATTGGGATCCACGGTGATCCAGTCTGGGGCTGTGGTGTGCCAGGGACCGTCGGAGTACACAGTGACAGTCTGCGCGGCCGGATTCTTGGCTGCGAATGTCATTATGGACTGGTCTCCAAGCACCGCCTTGGCCACGTTCTCCTTCTGCTCTTTCTGGCAGGAGGCGAACAGCAGGGCGCAGGCGGCGGCCAGGGCCGATACTTTCAATATTTTGCTAATTGTGTTCATAATCTGTTACCAGTTAGGATTCTGTTTGAGATTCTTGTTCAGCAGCCTGTCGTTCTCGGGGATGGGGTAGAAGTAGTGCTTGCTCTCATCGAAGGAATGTGAGATGCTGTGGAGGGCATCACGTACACCGGAGGTGGCGAGCTTGCCGGTGTTGGGATCCACCAGGTAGAAGATCTCGTCGGTCGCGGTCTCGTCGCCTGTCGCAGGGTCGAAGATCTTGTACTTGACACCGCTGGCACTTGAACTGCCGGTGTAGAATGTGTACTTGCTGTCGTCGCCGAAGTCATAGGACCCGGGGCCGGGGATATACATGCCGTAGAAGGGCTGGTTGAGGCAGTAGCCGGCCTTCCAGCGCATGAGGTCGAAATAACGGCCGTAGCCTTCCTGGAAGAGCTCGATGGCCCTTTCGCGGCGTATTTCCAGGATGACGCCCTTGTTGGAGCCGGACACGTTGGGATAGCCGGTCTCGGGGGACATCAGGTAGGGATCCGGGGTGGCGTTGGCGGCTGCCATGTCGAGGTGGGGCATGCCCACGCGGTCGCGGAGAAGGTTCACGGAGATGTCCAGGTCGCCCTGGGTGAGGGTGCCGAGTTCGGCCTTTGCCTCAGCATATGTGAGCAGGGCTTCCGCATAACGGAACACCGGCATGTCGTTGTCGGAATTGTCCGTGGAATAAGGCTTCAGGTCATAAGACTGGATGTACTTGATGGTCTGGTAGCCGGTCTGGCAGAAGGCGAATTCGGGGCCGTCCTTGCTTGTGCCGGGCTTCTTCCAGCTGTAGCCGGGAGTGCGGATGGTCTGGGCCAGGCGGGGATCACGGTCTGCGACTTCATCTGCGAAGGGCATCACGTTCCAGCCGGGCTTGTCGGTGAAGCGGGAACCGTCGCTCATGAGGTACATGTCGACGAGCTTCTTGGTCATGCCGTAGCGGGCGGAAGTCTGGTTGGTGATGTCACGGCCGCAGTCGTGCTTGATCTTGAGGTCGCGGTCGTAGTTGACGGCAAGGATGATTTCATCCGTGTTGGCATTGCTGGAATTGAACAGCGTCAGGTAGTCGCTGTTCTTCTTGCCTGTGCTGTAGAGCTTGTAGGCTCCGGAATCCATCAGCATCTTGGCGGCCTCGGCGGCCTGGTCGAGATAATACTGATAGTCGTGGGTGGTGCCGTCGGCTGCAGTGTAGGAGTTCTCGAACGGGGCGGGAGCGCCGTGATACTTCCTGAACGTGCCTTCGAAGAGGCAGAACTGGGCTTTCACCATCATGGCCGTGTATTTGTTGACACGGTAGGCGGTCTGGGGCGCGGAAGCCTTGCCGGGCAGGTCCTGGATAGCGATGTCGATATCTTCGATCATGTGCTGGAGGATGGTCTCGCGGCTGTCGCGGGGCTTGTAGAGATCCTCGTCGGCGGATCCAAGCTCCTTGTCGTACCACGGCACGTCGCCGAACTTGCGGACCATATTGGCGTAGAAGTATGCACGCCAGAATTTCACCAGTGCGGTGTATTCCTTGACTGCGGCTTCATCCTCGCAGTTGTGGATGTTGCCCAGAAGGGTGTTCATCTTGCGCAGGTCTCCCCAGGCGCCGGTGCCGGATCCCCAGCCGCCGCCGGTGGCGGGCACGGTGCGGTCGTTGCCGCCGCGGATGAGGTCGGAAGGATTCATCTTCACGAACACGTCACTCTCCCTTGCGAAAGGCTCCTTGTCCAGAAGATTGTTGTAGAAGGAGTTGGAGAAGAGCTGAAGGTCTTCCCGCGTCTTGAAATAGGAGTCGGGCGTTATCTTGGACTCGGGCACCAGGGTCAGGACGTCCTCCAGCTTACAGGAAGCGAGGGTCATGGCAGCCAGGGCCAGTATTATTATGCACTTTTTCATAACTTGCTAATTTAGAAAGTGATATCAACGCCGAACATGAATGTTTTCTGCCAGGGATAGGCAGTGTTGTTCAAGTCATCTACGGGGTCGCCGCCGCGGTTGAAGCAGCTTTCCGGATCCAGGTGTTTGGTGTACCTGGTGATAGGAGACCAGAACGCAAGGTTCTCTCCGGAGAAGTAGACCCGGAGGCCTTCGAGACCTACGTGGGAAATGAGCTTCTTGGGGAGTTCGTAACCCACGGTCAGGTTCTTGAAACGCAGGTAACGGATGTTCTGGATGTAGCGGTCGTTGACTCGTCCGAGCTCGCCGCCGCCGTTGGAAGCGACGTTGGAACGGGGCCTGGGGAAGTAGGCGTTGGGGTTGTCTTCGCTCCAGCAGTTGTCGAGGAAGTTCTTCGCAAGGAAGGTGGGATAACCGAGGGAGTAAGGACCCCAGAAGTCGAAGTTGTAGCGGGCGGGATACCAGTAGTGGTCGCCGGTGCCCTCGAAGAACACGCTCACGTCGAAGCCTGCGATGGAGAATCCGGTCTGGAAACCGTAGTGCAGGCGGGGCAGGGAGTTGCCGAGGTAGATCCTGTCGCCGTGGTCTGCCAGAGTGTTGGCACCGATGCCGATCACGCCGTCGGGTTCATTGGAGATGACGTTGCCGTTTTCATCGTAGGTCACCTTGCCTCCGAGGTCGGCATACTTGAGGTCGCCGGCCTTCCAGCCGCCGTTCAGGTTGGCGTTGCAGTAGGACTGGTCGACCCTGCTCGTGTATTCGAGCGCCTCGGCGTCGGAGGCGAAGAGGCCGTCCACGTGGAAACCCCAGATCTCACCGAGTTCCATGCCCTCGTAGTAGTTGGAGAGAAGCTTGGTGTCGTTATTGAACTTGGTGATGTTGGAGCGGTACTCGCTGAGGGTGGGCTTGAAGAAATACTCGAAGTCCTGGCCGAAGAGCTTGAAGGAATCTCTCCAGCTGAGCGAGAGTTCGTAACCCTTGGTGCGCAGGTCGGCAGCGTTCATCTGCGGCACGGAAGCGCCATACACGGCGGGAAGGTCCATGCCGTCGGTGAGCATGCCCACGGTGTCGCGGATGTAGGCTTCAGCCGTGAATTCCAGCTTGTTGCCCCACATTGCGAGGTCGAGGCCGATGTTCGTCTGCTTGGACGTCTCCCAGGTCTTGTCGGAAGCCACGGGGGCGCCGACGTTGGTGTAGCGGGCCATCACGTTGTCGCCGAAGTTGAATGCGCTGAAAGTGTTGAAGTTGATCAGGCGCATGTAGGAGTAGTTGTCGACGTTCTGGTTGCCCAGCGTACCGTAGGATGCACGGAGCTTGAGGTTGTTGACCACATGCTTGACGGGGGCGAAGAAAGGCTCCTCGCTGATGCGCCAGCCCAAGGAGACGGACGGGAAGAAGCCCCATTTGTGTCCGGTGGCGAAGCGTGACGAACCGTCGTAACGGGCGGAAGTCTCAAAGAGGTAGCGGCCCTTGTAGTCGTAGTTGATACGGCCGAAGAAACCAGCAGTCCTCCAGGCGGTCTGGCCGCCGTTGGTCTCGGCGGGACGCTTGTCGGTGGAAATGAGGTCGAGGTCGGAAAGCTCGGTGGTGATGAGGTCGTAGCCCTTGGACCAGACATCCTTGTAGTGGTAGTCGTCGTAGTTGTAACCGGCCATCACCTTGAAGTTGTGGGCGCCTGCCCAGGTGTGCTCATAGGTGCCGTACACATTGACGGTCTGGCGGATGTTCTCGGAATTCTTTTCCGTCATGTAGTTGTCGAACGCGCCGCCGTTGTTGTAGACGACCACTTCTCCCGGATACTGGGAGTATTCGATCAGGTTGCGCCTGTGGGTGTCGTGGTTGATGTAGGTGCGGTAGCTGTAGTTCGCCTTCAGCGTCAGGCCGGTGAACGGAGTGATGGTCAGTTCGGTGGTGTTGGCGAAGTCGGTGCGCTTCTCAATGTTGAGGTTGGTGCTGGCGTATGCCCACTGGCGTCCGTTGTTGACACGGTAGCCGAGGGCGTCCACGAAATACAGCCAGGTGCCGTCGGGGTTCTGCGGGGGGAAGCACGCAGGAGCGTGGCGGTCGCCGTATGCGAAGGAGTCCTGGATGTCGGCGAGGCCGGGGAAGTCGTAGGTGCCGACGAAGAAGTTGGTGTTGTTGCTGATGCGCGCATACTTGTTGATGCGGCCGTCGATCTTTGCCCTGAGGTTGTATTTTTCATACACGTCGGGACGGACCTTCACCATACCTTCCTGACGGTCATACTGGCCGGAGAGGTAGTACTTGACGGCCTTGTTGCCGCCGCTCACGCTCACGCTGTGGTTGGTTGTGGGGTGCACGTCGTTGTACATCGTGTGCCACCAGTCAGTGTTGGCGTAGTACTTGTACTTGCCGTCCTTGATGACGACCCAGGGGCGCTCGGGATTCTCGACCTTGTCGTTGACGCGGGCAAGGAGCTCGCGCATATCCTCTGCGCTGTAGTTGACGTAGTTGGAACCCTTGCTCTCGTACCAGAACTTGTTGATGGTGTAGACGGACCAGTAACCGGTGGTCTCCCAGTCGGTCGAGGTGGTGGGCATTTCAACGCCCCAGCGGCCGCTGTAGCGGACCGTGGCCTTGTTGTTCTTCTCGGCGCCGCTCTTGGTGGTGACGAGGATCACGCCATAGGCTGCACGGGCGCCGTAGACAGCTGCGGAGGATGCATCCTTGATGACGGAGATCGATTCGACGTCCTGGGGGTTGATGCGGTTGATGCTGCCCTCGATTCCGTCGATGAGCACCAGGGGCTCACCGCCGTTGATGGAGGTATAGCCTCGGATGTTGAGCGATCCGGTGGCACCGGGGTTGCCGGCGGACGTGCTGATGTTCAGGCCGGGAACCGAACCCTGAAGCATCGTGGTCAGGTTGTGGGCGCTTCGGTTCTCGAGCTGTTTGCTCTCGACTGCCGTGATAGCGCCGGTCAGGTTGACCTTCTTCTGGACGCCGTAGCCGACGACCACAGTCTCTTCAAGCGTCATTGCGTCATCGTCGAGCGTGACGTTGACTACGTCCTGCGAGGCAGGCACGCTGACGCTTTGGGTCTGATAACCGAGACTGGAGAAGACCAGGACCACGTCGGAGGAAGGCACTCGCAGGGAGTATGATCCGTCCGCGTTGGTCACTGTACCGTTCGTGGTCCCTTCTAGGACGACGCCGACGCCGGGCAGCGGCTGCTGCGAGGAGTCGAGCACCTTTCCCTGGACCGTGCGGTTCTGCGCCTGCAGGCCGAGGGCCGGCAGCAGCAGCAGAGCCGCAATGGTGAGAATCTTAGGTAATCTCATGATAGTTTGTGGTTAACGGATTGTGTTAGAATTATTGATAAAAAGATTTATTTGTTTTTGTAATCTGCTATGTTAAAGGCCTTCGGCCTGTTCATCGTCTCGGTGTAGGTCTTGCCGTTCCGGTCGGTCACGCTGACCACGACGGTGGAATTGGGGCTGGAAGCCGTGGCCGTGAAGAAGTGGGGCCAGGAAGTGGTAAGGAAACTCGGCGTGCCCGAACCTGCGCTCTTGCAGCGGGGCGCAGAAAGGGCCACGATATGGAGCGGGTCATATGCTGCCACGTGCTTGACGCTCAGTTCCTTGCCGTCTTCGGTCATGGAGACGGTCCAGTTGGGGTCGTAGTCCCAGACATTGACCAGGATGGTGTTGGCAGGGTAGTTCTGCATCGCGGTCGATAACTTGATGAAGTCCTTATGGCTGCCTCCGAGCTCGGGGGTTATGTATTCCTTGACCTTGTTGATGTCGTAGGCGCGGAACTGGTAGTCGATGTCGTGGCCGCCGGCCTGGAAACTCTGGGTAAAGGACTTGCCGTCGAACTTCCAGACGCCGAAGCCGCCTGGAGCTCCGTCCTGCGAGAGGTGGATGTCCTTCGTGAGGTGCCCGGACCACCACCAGGAAGCGCAAATCGCGCCCTGGTTGTGCTCTGAGAACACGTTGGAATGCTTGCGGTTGAAGATGTTGTGGGTGTGTCCGCTCAGGAAATGGACGTTGTGGCTGGACACGGCGTTGATGAATGTGACCATGTTCGCCTCGCCGGCCGTGTCGGCGCCGTTGAGGTAGTTGTTGTTCCAGGAGGTGCCGTTGGGGGAAGATACTGGGGCGTGGGAGGTGATGAAGACAGGGGTCGATTTGTCCACGTAGGAGAGGTCCTTGGCGAGCCAGGCCATCTGCTCGGCGGTGTAGTTGCGCTTGTAGTCGCCGCGGGCGTCGGAACCCGTGCCTACGTTGTTGTAGTCTATGTTGTCCATCACTATGAAATGGATCTGGCCCAGGTTGAACGAGTAGTAGGTCGGGGCTATGTCGCGGGTGTAGCGGAAGGACTTGTTGTAGTCGCCCACGGAGTTCATGTCGTTGTCGTGGTTGCCCATCGTGTGGAAGAACGGGGTGCTGAGCACTGCGTTCATGGTCTCGAGATACTGGGGGAACTGGTAGCTGTTGCTGTACCAGTAGAGGTCCCAGGTCATGTCGCCGAGGGTCATTATGTAGCACGGCTCGCTTGACGCCTTGATGGCGTTGCTGAGCGTCACGGAGAGCTTGTTGAACTGGGAGAGGTCTTCATTGCGCTTGGCCAGGTGCATGTCGCCGCAGACGAACAGGTTGAATTTGTCGTTGCTGACCTTGACCAGTTCGAAGTCCTTGCGCTCGGGGACATTGGGGGCCTGGGCGAGGGCATCGTGGAACTTTGGAAGTATGCCCTGGCAGGGAACCATGTAGCCGCCGGGGATGATCACGAAGACGTATTTCCACTTCTTCTGGGACTGCATCTGGTAGATGCCCTTGTTGTTGGTGCGGACAATCTGGTCGCCGTCGGAGACCAGTACGTCGGGTACTCCCTTCCCGTCGCAAAGCACTATGCCGTAGACGGTTGTGCCTGGCTCGGGGTCGATTGACAGGGAAGCCAGGATGTTGAGGTCGAAGGATCCGATATAATTGTTGATTCCGTTGCGGCGGACATACACCTTGTAGTTGCCGCTGGTCATGCCGTCTGCAAGCTGGAAGGTCAGCCGGGTGCCGTCCTTGATGGATATGATAGGGCAGGTGTAGTCGATGCCGGAGCCGGAGCGCAGGACAATCTCGTCGGTTTCCTTGATGTGGGTCGTACCGCGGAGCTCGAAATTGACCGGAGTTCCTTCTTCTATTTCAAGGGATGAGGGCACGGTGACGTTGGTGACGATGATTTTTTCGTCCTGGTCGGGGGTCTCTTTGCCGCCCTGGCAGGAAGCGAAAGACAGCCCCGCGAGTGCGAGGAATGAGAAGACAAGAAGATGAAAGGATTTCATTAGCTTCATATTATTAATTAATTGACTAAAGTAGTACTATTTGTTGAAATAAACAATATATTACGGCAAAAATGAAATAATTGATTTTGCTCTTGCGCATTTTGAGGAAATTTCATTAATTTTGTAAGATTTTTAATAATTATATATATGTTGTACTATATCCTAGCAGCCATCGCAGGTGCAGTCATCGCCCTGGCAATTTATATAGCGGTCAGCCGTGCGGCCGCAAAAGGACGCGCGGCGGCAATCATCGAAAAGGCCGAGCTCGAAGGCGAAAGCATCAAGCAGCAGAAGATTCTGCAGGCCAAGGAAAAATTCCTCCAGCTCAAGAGCGAGCACGAGCAGAAGGTCAACCAGCGCAACAACGAGCTCCGCGAGCGGGAAAACCTCATCAAGACCCGCGAGGGTCAGCTCAACCAGCAGGCCGGCGAACTCAACAAGCAGAAGCACGACCTGGATTCCCAGCGCGGCCAGGTCAATGCCCAGAAGGTGTTGCTCGAAAACAAGATGGAAGAGGCCGAGCAGCTTCGCGCGCAGGCCAACCACCAGCTTGAGACCATAGCCGGAATGAGCGCCCAGGAGGCGAAGAACATGCTCATCGAGAACATGAAGGCCGAAGCCCGCACCGAGGCCCAGGCCTACATCAACGATGCCATGGATGAGGCCCGGCTGAATGCCGCCAAGGAGGCGAAGCGCATAGTCATCAACACGATACAGCGCACCGCCACGGAGACTGCCATCGAAAATGCCGTGACCACTTTCCCCATCGACAACGATGAGGTGAAGGGCCGTATCATCGGCAGGGAAGGCCGCAATATCCGCGCATTGGAGGCCGCCACAGGAGTTGAAATCGTCGTGGACGACACTCCGGACGCCATCCTCATCAGCGCCTTCGATCCCGTGCGCCGCGAGGTCGCCCGTCTTTCCCTGCACCAGCTGGTGATCGACGGCCGCATCCACCCGGCACGTATCGAAGAGGTTGTCGCCAAGGTGAGCAAGCAGCTTGAGGAAGAGATACTCGAGACGGGCAAGCGCACCTGCATCGACCTCGGCATCCACGGCCTGAACATAGAGCTCGTGCGCATGATCGGCCGAATGAAGTACCGCAGTTCATACGGACAGAACCTGCTGCAGCACTCCCGTGAGGTCGCAAACATATGTGCCATAATGGCTTCTGAGCTTGGCCTCAATCCCAAGACCGCAAAGCGCGCCGGCCTTCTCCACGATATCGGCAAGGTCTCCGAAGAGGAGCCCGAACTGCCGCACGCCCTCCTCGGCGCAAAACTCGCGGAGCAGTACAAGGAGCGTCCTGAAATCTGCAACTGTATCGGTGCCCACCACGAGGAGATGGAGATGACCACCATCTACGCTCCGCTGGTGCTCGTGGGCGACGCCATTTCCGGTGCCCGTCCCGGTGCCCGCAGGGAAGTGATCGAGTCCTATATCAAGCGCCTCAAGGGAATGGAAGACCTTGCAGCCTCTTACCCGGGTGTCACGAAGTCTTATGCAATCCAGGCCGGCCGCGAGCTCCGCGTCATCGTCGGTGCCGACGAAGTCAGCGACGAGCAGGCAGCACGCCTCTCCACCGACATCGCCCAGCGCATCCAGGACGAGATGACCTATCCCGGACAGGTGAAGATCACCGTTATCCGCGAGACCCGCAGCGTCGCTATCGCGAAGTAAGCTGAAGTTAAGCTTCGATGATTATCCTGAGCCCCGCGTCTGCGGTGCTCAGGATTTTTTTCATAAGGGGCTTGTCCAGGGCCACGCAGCCTCCGGTCCAGGACTTGGCGCCTTTGCAGTGGATGAAGATGGCGGATCCGAGCGGCCAGATGCATTCCTTGTTGAAATCGGTCTCGATGCCGTAGTCGTATTCGGGGGAGAATTCCCACATATATTCGCCGCTGATATCGACCGGGTTGCCGTTGCCCCAGCCGGCGAGTTGCAGTATCCTGTTGTAGCAAGGGCCCTCTTCGTCGCAGGCTATGGTCCCGGGGCGCACCTGGATCCAGGGAAGCGCGGTGCCGGGATTCGGAAGTATGCCGAAGGCCCGCAGCGGCCGCAGGGTCCCGAGGGGAGTCTTCGCGTCGCCTTCCCTCTCTTTGCCTGCCCCGTTCTTTCCGATGAAGGCATCTCCTTTTCCCCTCACTCTCCATCCCCGGGGTCCCTTCACATAATACACCACCCTGGCGT
Source organism: uncultured Bacteroidia bacterium (assembly GCA_902782225.1). Taxonomy (GTDB): domain Bacteria; phylum Bacteroidota; class Bacteroidia; order Bacteroidales; family UBA932; genus Cryptobacteroides. The sequence goes on from CACZMF010000003.1 coordinate 12,514, forward strand.
CCGAACCGCCAATCCACTTCACCAGCAGCAGCTGCCGCACCGAATTGTCTGAAATTGTGATCATTTCTTTATGAATAGTATTGCCATAAGGGGCAAGGCGATGATGGCCATGGTGGCGCTGATGGGAAGATAGATGCCGAAGTTGACGTACTTGACCACGAGGTAGGTGATCAGCAGCAGCGCCACTCCCATTGCGGACGATATGGTGTAATGGATACGGATATCCTCCTTTTTGCACAGGATGCGGCTGAGGTTCGGAACGCCGAGCGATATGAAGCCGATGGGCCCGCATATGCTCACGGCGCTCGTGACCAGGAACATGATCGCCAGCAGGCTGAGCGCCTTGTGGAGCTTGCTGAGCTCGATCTCGCCCCGGAAATGGCTGGTCAGGCGGCGGCTGTCAAGCAGCGCGGCGGCAAGACCGCCGGCAAAGAGGCACAGCGAGAATACTATGTCGCCGGCAGTCACCCCTTCCATGTTGAAATTTGCGGCGCCCCAGAGGTAATACTGCTTCAGCAGGTCCCCGTTGGGCGCATTCGTGACCACGATGGTGCCCAGCGAACCGATGAACGTGCCGAAAAGGATGCCGAAAGTGATGAGGCTCTGCGTGCTGACCCTCAGGGTCACGAAGAAGCACACGATCGTGCAGATGAGCGTGCATATGAAACTGCCCACGGTCAGCGAGCACCAGCCCGACATCGTCGCGGCTGCGGCTCCGAGACAGGCGGCGCTGCCGAGCCCGAGGGAGTACACGTCCCCGAGCTGGTTCCGCCACAGATACTGCATCTGGATGCCGCCGACGGGCAGGGCTATCCCGGAGATAATTACGTATAAGAGGCTGAGCATGAGGTGCTAACTGAGGAACACGTTCTGCTTGAGCAGGGAAGCCTTGAGGTCGGCGTAGTCGAGGCTGGCCGGCGAGGCGCCCCTCTGAAGGCAGAGGGCGGCGGCGGTGCCTGCGGCCTGGCCTATGGCCATTGCGGGCGGCATCACGCGTATGGCGCCGGCCGCAGGGGAGTCGGCAGAAATGCAGCGCCCGGCGAGCAGCAGGCCTTCCACGTCCTTGGGGATGAGGCAACGGTACGGTACTCCGTACATATTCTTCTTGATGGGCATATACAGGCCGCCGGCGGGGCCTCCCATAGCTCCATGGACGTCGATCGAGTTGGCGGAGAGCAGTATGTTGTCTTCCGGGATGACACCGTTGATAAGGTCGTCCACCGGGAGGATAAAGTCGCCGTGGACGTGCCTGGATTCACGTATGCCCATAGTTGAGCCCGTGCCCATCAGCGTCGCCTTCTCGCAGCCGGGCACGTATTTGTGGAAGAAATGCATGAGTTCCTCCACCTGGCGGCGGCCTTCGACCTCGGCGGCCGAAAGGTTCTCGCAATTGGTGGCGTCCACCCCGTGGATGCGGGTGCAGTTTATGACCCACTGGTCCTTTTCCACTGAGCGCCAGATATTTACGGACTTGCGGGCCAGGTCCCATTCGCCTGCGGCTTCAGCTTCTGCGACTCTCCAGTGGAGGCAGCGGTAACTGACTCCGTTGACCCTGCGGAACTCCGGCAGGTGCGGCACCACGTCCGCAATCAGGCGGTCGGTGTCCACGTTGTTGATGCGGAAAAAGAGCGATGCCGGCTGGACGCGGTTGTTCTCGGGATCGCCGAACACGCAGGGGGCTCCTGCGCGGAACGCCACGGTGCCGTCGCCGGTGGCGTCGATGACCATCTTTGCGCGGGCCGCTTCCACTCCGGATGGCGTCAGCAGCAAGGCGCCGCAGATCTTCCGGCCCTTCATTATCGGGCTGAGGAAGTTGGCGTGGAAAAGCACTTTCACACCGGCTTCGGCGCAGATGCGGTCATATACTTTCTTCAGGATTTCCGGATCGAATGGGGTGCAGTGGTCGTGGCCTTCGCTGATCCAGGCGGTGAATTCCGTGCCCTGGCGGATTCCGGACGGGTGCAGCGCGCCTCCTTCGGCGATGAGCCTGTCCACTATTTCCTCGAAAAGGCCACGGATGATCATGTTTTCGCCGGCTGCGTCGTAGCAGGTCATAAACGGCCCCACGAGGCCCTTGGTGCCCATTCCGCCAAGGCAGTTGCCGCTGTCGGCAAGCACCACCTTCAGCCCCTGGCGGGCTGCGGCCACCGCTGCGCACACGCCGGCCGGGCCGCCTCCGACCACCAGCAGGTCGGCGCTGTAGGACTCGAGCACATCGCCGGGCTTCCATCCGGATTCGGCTGTGGTGCAGGATTTAAGGGCGGGAAGGGCGGCTCCGGCGGCTGCCGCAAGCCCCATAGTCCCGAGGAATTTTCTTCTGTCCATAGCAAGAGATGATTTGTCTTGCTAATATAAGAAAAATATTGGTAAAACGGCAATCCTAAAATGCCCCGTCGAATTCGAGGTCAAGGTCGGCAATCAGGTTCTCGATTTCGCTGTAGTTCTCGATCCAGTTTTTAATTTCCTTTGACATAGCTCATTCGTTTTAAATTCTGATGCAAAGGTATCCCTGGAATTTGACAACTCTTGACAAAAACAAAAAAGTTTGAAGATTATTTTACGCTGGCTCCGGGGATGTCGCTCCAAAGGGTCGTGTAGTGCGGCGACTGGTGCTCCCGGGCCATCTTGATGCGGCCGTCGCCCTGGATTCCAAAAAGTATCGACTGCGAGCCGAATGAACGTTTGATTTCATCGATGGATGCCGACAGCCGTGCATCCCTTGCCTCCGATTCGCTGTCGGCGAACAAAGAGTGCACGTGGTCCTCTTCCTGGATCAGTTTCGTGATCACGACTCCGGCCTTCTTGTAGGCGTAGCCCGGGCGGAAAAGGCCCCTGGTTGCCGCAACGGCGGCGCTGACTATGGCGCGGTGGTCGGCGGTCGCATCCGGGAACACGCTGACCTGCGAGCCGAAAGTCTGCGGCGCGCTTTCCTTGAAGCGGTTGGTGAATGCGAAAGCCGCCATTTCCAGGGCGAGTGAATGTTGCTCCCGAAGCTTGCGCACGGCGCTTTCCGCAAAGTTGGCCACCTGCTCGCACAGCGGTCCGCACTCCGTGATTTCCTTTGCGAAACTGCGGGACACGCAGATGGTCTGCCGGGGCTCGATGAGGTCTTCGAACTGTATGGACGGCGTGCCCTGCAGTTCCAGCCAGGTCCTGTAGCCCGGCAGCGCAAAGAGTTTGCGCACGGAGGTCTCCGGCAGCCGCACGTAGTCCCATGCCGTGCGTATGTGCATTGATTCCAGCTTCTTGACAGAGCGGCGGCCTATGCCCCAGACGTCGCCGGCGGGGAAGTTCCGAAGCACCTTTTCGATGTCCTGCGGCCTGTGCATATAGCAGCCTCCGCGCAGTTTTGGGTACTGCTTGCAGAGCTTGGAGGCTATCTTGGCAAGCGTTTTCGTGGGAGCGATGCCCACGGAGACCGGGATGGCGGTGAGACGCCGGCAGTCCCTGGAAATCTGCTTGGCGAAGGCGTCCGGGTCCGGTATGTTCATTCCGCGCAGGTCCAGGAACGCTTCGTCGATGGAGTACTGCTCCACGGAGGGCGCGAAGCTGCGGAGCACCTCCTGCACGCGGCGGGACATGTCGCCGTAGAGGGCAAAATTGGAACTGAACACAGCTACGTGGTGTTTTTCGACTATGTTCCGTATCTTGAAGAGGGGATCGCCCATCTTTATGCCGAGGGCCTTGGCTTCATTGGATCGGGCCACTGCGCAGCCGTCGTTGTTGGAAAGCACGATGACCGGCTTTCCGTTGAGTTCGGGACGGAAAACCCTTTCGCACGAAGCGAAAAAGTTGTTGCAGTCGGCAAGGGCGAACATCTAAGCCTTCTTGATGATATATGTGACCACGCCCCAGATGAGGAAGTCGTCTTCCGGGCCCACGGGAATCGGTTTGTAGCGGGTGTTGCCGTCGTTGCAGGGCACGAGGATGGCGCCGCCCTGCCGCAGGCGCACTTTCTTTACGGTGTACTCGCCGTCTATGTAGCAGACGGCCTTGCAGCCGTCGTAGGGCTCCACGGCCCGGTCCACTATGATTATGTCGCCTTCATCCATATCCGCATCGACCATGGAGACTCCGTCGATACGGAAGAAAAAGGTTGATGCTGAATGCTTTACGAGGAGTTTCACGAGGTCGAGCCTTTCGCGCACGCCTTCGGCGGGCGACGGGAAGCCGGCCTTGACCGACCCCATCAGCTCCGACTCGAACTGCTCTTCAATCTTTTGTGGTTCCATCAGAAGAAGAAAAAGCAGAAGGCGGCCCACTCTTTCTTCACTCCGCTGGCGTGCCCTATGGTGCGGTAGGAACCGTCCTGTACGGTGCCGTCGGACTTGATGTGGCCTATGGTGCGGTAGGAGCCGTCCTGGACTGTGCCGTCGGATTTCACGTGGCCGATTGTGCGGTAGGAGCCGTCCTGGATGGTGCCGTCGGATTTGATGTGGCCTATTGTGCGGTAGGAGCCGTCCTGTACGGTGCCGTCGGACTTGATGTGGCCTATGGTGCGATATGAGCTGTCCTGTATGGTGCCGTCGGATTTGACATAGCCGACTGTCGCATAGTTGGAGCCGGTGAGCCTCTGGGCAAACGCCTCAGTGCCCGCAAGCAGCGCCGCCGTCGCAATGATGATGTAAAGCAGATGTTTCATAACAGTTGGATTTGATTGCGTAAAATTAGCTAACAGTTTTGAAATATCAAATGCCGTGCCCGCTTAAAAAGCGTATCCTATGCCGGCAAGGAAGCTGAATCCTCCCATCCAGCAAGCCCCGGCCATGATATCTATGTGTTTGAAGGTGAAGGTGATGCCCGCTTCGGCGCCGATGCCTGACCAACTGAAATCAGTCACCTTTGCCCATTCGCCCCCAAGGTCTTTCCATGCAAGGATACGCTGGCCGTATCCTATGCCTGCGAAGATGCCGAACCGGGCAGCCGGACGCCATAGGGCACCGGCAGACACGGAAATGCTGCCATACCGCGCTGAGCCGTCGCCCCAGAATTTGCTGCCGGTGGAAATGGTGCCGTTGGAGTTGACATCATAGGATGTGCGGGTGGGCGTGAAATTGCTGCGGAAACTCAGGTAGCCGCCCCACTGTTTCCCGCTTGCCGCTACCCATAGCCCGTAGGAGGGCCTGTACCCGGTTTCAATGAAGGGAATCACGTCGAACCGTGGCTCGCCATACTTTTCAATCTTTATAGTTTCGGCCCCGGCGGCAGGGCGGATTGGGGATAAGCCGGTCTCGGTAAGGCTCCTGACAGGAGAAAGAACCCCGGGCGGTAGGCTGACAGATGGGGGAATGGTTATGGGTATTCTGGTCTGGTGGGATGGTGATTCGGGAGCAATTTGGCCTTTTTTGCTCCCAATCTGCTTGTTTTTTTTCGCTTTGGGAGAAATTAAGGCCGATTCACTCCAGTTTCCGGATTTGCTTGTGGTTTCGTAGCGCCGGCGAATCTCGTTGAAGCGGCGGCGCTGGGAGCCGGACATCGAACCCTCGGAGTTCTGCATCAGGGTGCGCAGACGGCCCAGTTCGCCGAGCAACTCCGTGACTTTTGCGTCAGGCACTGATTCACCGCTGCTTATCCGTTCCCGCAGTTCGATGCAACTGGTGCAAATCTGGTCATACCGGTCCAGCACGGCATCCCAGTCGTTCTGCGCCCTGAGCAGGAGGGGAAGCAGCAGGGCGGCGAGCAAGATGATTATATGCCGGATGGATTGCATTACGCAAATGTAAGCAAAAAAGTGTATCTTTGGACTCTATGCAAGATGATTCAGGTTTTTTCAGCGGCCCGTCTACGTTGCCTTCCGGTGCACGGGCGCCTGAGTGTATCCACCGCTCCGTGAACGGCTGGTCGGAACTTTGGCGTGTCGACCGGGACGGACGTTTCAGGGTGCTGAAGGCGCTCAAGCCTGAATTCCGCGGGCAGGTCCTTTATGAGCAGCTCCTGCGGAAGGAGTATGAAATCGGTTACGCGCTGTCCCACCCCTACATCTGCGAAGTGTATGGTCTCGTGGATATGCCGGAGTTCGGGAATGTCATTGAAATGGAGTGGGTGGACGGGAGCCCGCTGTCGGAACTTATGGCGCAGCGAAGGCTCGGACATAAGGAGGCCGTGCGAATCGTATCACAGCTTTGTGATGCTTTGTCATACATTCATTCCAAGCAAGTTACGCATCGTGACCTCAAGCCTTCCAATATATTGGTCACGCATAACGGCGGCAACGTGAAACTCATCGATTTCGGGCTCTCCGACGCCGACACGTATGCTGTCCTGAAGGGCGCTGCCGGCACGCCTTCTTGTGCAGCTCCGGAGTTGCTGTCGGGAGGTGTTGCAGATTCGAGTGCGGATATCTGGTCTCTGGGGAAGATTATCGCGGATCTGCTGCCCGGATGTGCCTGCGTTGCGCGTAAATGTATGGCTGAGGATCCGGCCCGGCGCTATCCAGACGCCGCGGAAGTGAAGGCTGCACTGCTGCGTCCCCGCTCCTGGCGGGTGGTCGTGCCGCTGGTTCTTATTGCCGCTGCGGCAGGGCTCTGGATGATTCTGCGCCCGTCTGCGGTGCCTGATGCACCCGGACTGCAGCAGGCCGCCCGGGACACCGTATCCTCTGTCTCCGATCCGGCCGTCATCGACGAACTTTTTCGCCAGGCTACTGAGATGCTGGAGAAAACAGACTGATTTCCGTCAGGCCGCCGCTGCGCCCGGCCACGTATGGCGGGAGAGTCGAACCGTTACGGAGAATGCAGTCGATATAGAGAGGGTGCCCTTTCAGTATGGCGCCCGCTTCGAATTCATCCCCTTTCCTGAGTTTGGACTTGCCCGGGTCGAGTACTCGGAAGCGCTTGTCTCCCAGTGCTTCAATGCGTACGGTGCGGTCCGGCATCCAACTGAGTTGCAATTCGGTTCCGGGCCCAAGTGACGCTGCGTCGACGCGTTCCGCAGATATGAATGCGGAAGTGTCGAGAAGGTCCCGGCAGAGTGCGGCATAAGTATCGCGGCCGGTGTATTGCGCCAGCAGGTCCAGGGTCGACATCCGCGGGCGAGCCTGCGGATGGACATAGCCCCAAAGGCGTTTCAGGGTGGAGACGGAGATCAGTGAACCTATGCGGGCTTCGATAGAAACGGAAAGGGAGTCGAAGTCGGTTGCCGTCTCGAGCCGTGAGCCGAATGTGCGCGCCACTTCGTCTTTGAGGAATTGCAGTTCGGGGGAATTATTGGTCATAGCGGACAATGGTTGCAGAGGAGGGCAGCCCGGTGAGTTCTATCTGCTGGTCTTTGCCGAGGTAAACGGTCTGCAGGCGGTGGCACCCGGTCAGGTTGACGTATTCTGTTTTCAGCAACGTGCTGAGATCCAGGGTGGTGTAGTTGTTGAAACCGATGTTGGCGTGGTGCAGTTCGGATTGTTTCGGGAACTGTATCGAAAGCATGTCGTTGCGAACTGCGTCCAGGTATCTCATCGCGGGATTGCCGGTCAGGTCGAGCTCCTTGAGCAGGCTTTTCAGCGTCATACGGTGCGGACGTATGATCAGGGTGTCGAGATTCCTGAAGCGGCCGAGCCCGGGTGCGCTTGCTATGCTGTCGGTCGGGACGGTCATTTTGCGGACGGCAAGCGCTTCCTGCTCGCTCAGCGTACCGTCCTTGTCGGTGTCGAATTCCCGCAGGATAAAGGTCTCGAAGGTCATTGAATATGACGGCAGGTCCGAGTCCGGGGGGAGCGTCACGAATGGCTGCCGGCCGGATTTGACGCTGAGGCCGCGGCCGTTTTCTACAAATGCTTCGAATTCATATCCGGTGTCGGGCCGCAGCCCGCCGGCCATTGCCGCGAAGGAGTTGCCGCTGAGCCCGGCTTCCACGCGGATGCTCTGGGTGGTGCCATTCTGGGTCACGTAGAAGCCGCACGCGGCTACGAGCGTGCTTTCGGAGACCTCCGCACTGAGGAGTGCTCCGTCGGTGCTGACGGATTCTACCGTTGCACGCAGGATTGTGGGCAGCTCCGCCGGTCGCGGCAGGGGATTGCCGCAGGAGAGCGCCATTCCAAGCATGGCTCCCAGCACGAGTATGAACCTGACATACCTCATAATGTCATTTCCGGCGATAAATATAATAAATTATGCCGAATTGTCTGAGAGAGCCCCGAAAATGAACCGGAGACGAACTTGATTCTGATTTGGTGAATACGGAAATTTGTGGATTAGTAACAGCCGGTGTTTGAAATGAGAATTATAATTGCTAAATTGCAACGAAATATCGACAAACACTTGAAAGTGTGGTCGGCTCCCGGACACGAATCTGGAAAATTTATGAAGAGGGGGCAGACAGCATTTTCTCACGGCATATCCTTCGGGATCCGGCGTGGGGCTGTTGCTTTTTCTTCTTCGTGGCTTTCCAGAGCCCGTGTCCAGATAAGCAGCGGTCCCCGCTTTTGGTATTGTCTTAACTACAAATCATATGGCTGTTTTTCAAATTACGACCAAGCAACTTGGTGATGGGACAAGAGTAAACCCAGTCATCTCCTATTTATGTCCAACCATGCAGGTGATAGAAATAAGAATGGGAAGAGTTCTCCTAAATTCTCCAGACAATGGCGAAATGGGGAATGGCGGTTTTTTGGATGAATAAAAAACTTATCATTGTATTATGAGAACAAATAGATTTGCGGCGAGTATAGTCTTACTAGCCATTGGCGTAACCGCTTGCCAAGTAAAGGAACGGTCTTTTGAATCTCCCGATGGAGTTGGTCCTTGTCAGATCTCCTGCACAATGAGCGCAACAATGCCTGAATTCAAAGCCGGAGGGGATCCGGAGACAAAATCGTCTCTTGAATCGGTAGTGCGTGTGAAGTGGAAGAAAGATGATGAGCTCTCCGTCATCAATCTGACCACCGGCAAGCAACTGGGTGGCTGTATAAAGGCGGACAAAGACGGAGCTAATAGCACGTTCTCTCCATCGGGGCTTATCGGGTCCATCTCTGTGGGCGACAAGTTGGTGTTCTTACTTGACAATGACCCAAGTAGACGTAGTGCCAGTGAAAAGGATTTTGAACCGTTCACGATGGACTTCTCTTCACAGAAAGGAAACTCCAACGAAGTACCCATTGCTGTCTATGCCAATTATACAGCGACTGAGAACGGAACGATTAATGCCGTCAATCCCGAATTCAGCTTCCTTATGGGTTATGTACAGCTCGCGGTTTCTGCTTTGCCTGCAAGCACAAGCGTAACTGAGCTGGGCATTGAGAATCTAAATACAAAATGCCATTTCAGCATCAGCAACAACGCTTTTGTGACGACTCCTCAGAATGGTAATATAACCCTTTCGGAAGCATTTACTGCAAATAGCAAGGGTACAAATACCCGCTATTTCTCCTGTTTCGCTTCCCCGGCTCAAGGCGTTGCTCGTAATGCCCATATCAGTGCCAATAGCCAGAATCATATCACAGCATGGCTTAAAGCCGCCCTTAGCGCCGGTTATTACTATCAGGCTGTTGCTACAGGTTTTACCAATGAAAACATCTCCTTCGTGGACGATACTTTCAAGAGCTACTGTGTGTCTCATTATGACAAAAACGGTGACGGAGAAGTATCTTTTGCCGAAGCCGCCGCAGTAACCTCTTTTGCAAGTTTTACTGCAGCCGAGAAAAGCACCCTCAAGGAAGTGTATGAGCTTCCTTACTTCTTCAAGGGTGAGCGGATTCCTGATTTCGATGGCTGTACCGCTCTCAAACAGATTATTCTTCCTGGCACATTACAAACTATCCAGGAGAACGCTTTCAAAGGATGTACGGCTCTGGAAGAAATCACCATCCCCAGCAATGTGTCGACTGTTGGTGAAGGGGCTTTTGAAGGCTGCACGTCGCTTGAACGTTTTAATGGAGCATTGGCTTCGGCGGATCGCCGGTATCTTGTAAGAGATAATCATGTGCTGGCGTTTGCTCCGGCAGAACTAATAGAGACAACCATTCCGGACGGAGTAACAACCATCAATGCAGGTGTTTTTGCAAACAACACAGTCATCAAGACCGTTTACCTTCCCTCAGAACTGACGACTGTAGAGGCCCGTGCCTTCAAGGGTTGCACAGCACTTCCTATCATTCGTTTCCGGACCAACATTGCTAGCATAGGCGAAGAGGCGTTCAAAGGATGTTCTGCCTTGCGTTCCGTGTACAGCGATGCGGTTACTCCTCCAACTGTGGGGGCAGATGCTTTTGCAAATTGCCATTCATCCCTTGCTGCCCACGTGACATTCGGCAATCTTGAAGCATATGAAGCGTCTTCCGTTTGGAATGCCCTGAACGTCACATCCGGGCAACCCTGGAATGAGATATGGTATACCACAACGGATGGGAATAAAATTGCGTTTGAAGCCCCTTCGAATACTTACATAGACGGAAAAGGAGTCATTTTATTTAACAATGATTTGACTAATCTAAACTATTCTTTTAGAGATTACACGACGCTGACATCAATGTCTCTTCCAGATGGTATAACATCAATAGGTAATTATGCGTTTTATGCTCTTCCGGAACTTGCATCAATTATTCTTCCAGATAGTCTTCAGTCTATAGGAGAAAGTGCGTTTTACCACTGCTCTTCATTGACGTCGATCACTCTTCCTGATGGTATTACGTCAATAGGGGCGGATGCTTTTCAACTATGTACATCCTTGGCTTCAGTCAATCTTCCTGCAAGTCTTACATCTATAGGAAAAGCTTCTTTTTATCACACAAAAATATCCTCAATCTCTGTTCCTGAAGGCATTACGTCAATAGAGAGTGTTTTTGGGCAATGCCATGACTTAACATCCATTACTTTACCTGCAAGTCTAACTTCCATTGGAAGAATGACGTTTTATGAGTGTTCCTCATTGACATCAATAACTCTTCCTGCTGGCCTTACTTCATTAGGAGAACGGGCTTTTTACGGTTGTTCCTCGTTGACCTCAATAGATATTCCTGATGGTATTACTTCTATTGAACAAATGACTTTTGAAAGGTGTCGCTTATTGGCCTCAATCACTCTTCCCGATGGTATAACTTCTATAGGAGAGGGGGCTTTTAGATCGTGTGCCGCTTTGGAGTCAATCACTCTTCCCGATGGTATAACTTCTATCGGCAATAATGCTTTTGCTTCCTGCATCGCATTGGAATCAATCACACTTCCTCATGGCCTTGTTACATTAGGAGCAGGTGCTTTTGATACGTGTAGGTCATTATTATCAATCACTATTCCCGATAATATTACTTCAATCGGAGCTAATACTTTTAGCAATTGTTGGGCTTTAACATCAGTCACTCTTCCCGATGGTATTACTTCAATTGGGAGTAGTGCTTTTGGTTCGTGTAGATCATTGACAACAATCACACTTCCCGATGGTATAACTTCAATCGGGAGTAGTGCCTTTAGTTTAAGTGGCTTAGATACAATCACATTTCCTGCGTCAACTGAATTTATTGGCGCCCATGTTCTAGACGGTTGTACATTACAGTCCATCTTCATTCAAACAGTCACGCCTCCAAGCGGAGATCCTTTCGCAGATATATATAACGTTCAAAATATATATGTCCCAAGACCATCTGTCAATGCATATAAAGAGGCTTGGCCGAATTTTGCAGATGTGATATCAGGGTGCGATTTTGAATGAGCCAAATAGATAATAGATTATCCAATGGCTACTCCTGAGTTCTTACAGTCTATCCCTACAAAACAAAAGAATCAAGCAGCACCAAGGCCCAAAAACCGAGGTGCTGCTTTTCTTTCTACACATACACAAAGAGATTATGGCGCTCTATTTCAGCTCCCACGTTCAGGCAGCAGGGGAGCGCGTCGGCTACATAACAGAACTCCTGACTAAGTACTATCGTGGAGACTTGACCAGCTGCACCCACTGCGAAAATCTCTTCACCACCTCGGCCGTCCATCCGCTTCCCGGATATGAACTTCTCACCATCAATGAGGTCTTATCCTTCTTGATGCCCCATCATCCAGTTATTCGACAATGGATGCAGGCAAATGAAGGATTAGGGGTGAATATCATGGCATATTTCGTTCTTAGTCGATAGTGCTCCTAATGAAGCCTATAGAAGAAAGGCATAATGCTTTTCATTTATGGAACAGGCTTTCCAAGATGACAATTCCGTGGGCAAGAGGCCCCGGTGTCAGTCGTAGTTTTCTTGTGTATGATGGATTCTGGTGAGAGTTATCGTGTCATCGGTGACCAGTTCCCGGGCAGAAGTACGACGGTTAGTTTGTTGGATGGGCGGCATCCATCTGGAATGTCGAGGCAGCACCCGGGTACGGATGCGCTCCCGCTGGAAGGTTTTTCTGTCCAGCGGCGGCGCCTAGGAGCGGATTTGCTCCTGCTGGAAGGATTTTCTGTCCAGCGGCAGCACCAAGCCCCGGATTTGCTCCCGGGCCGCTGGCTTTCCGGCAAAAATCCGTATCTTGCGCAAAAATGCGGAATGGACCAGCCGAAACTTGAAAGGATGCTGCGCCTGATGAAGTATCTCTCGGGCAATGTCAACTACTCCATAGCCGAACTGGGGCGGAAGCTTGAGATGTCGCCCAGGACGGTGTACCGCTACCTCGACACTTTCAAGAGCGCGGGCTTCACCGTGGTGAAGCTCCGCGGCGACATCTACAAGCTCGCCGAAATGCCCAGGGAAACAGTGGACCTGGACAAGCTCATATACTTCTCGGAAGAGGAAGCATACCTCGTGAATTCCCTTATAGACCAGCTCGTTCCGACCAACAGCCTGAAGTCCGGCCTAAAGGAGAAACTGTCTGCAATCTACCGTTCCACCAGCATAGCCGACTTCGTGGGCGGCCAGAGCAATTCCGCCCATATCGACGCCCTCGGAAGGGCAGCCCAGGACAAGCTGCAGGCAGTGCTGCGTGATTACGAATCAGGTAGCTCCCACACCATACGCGACCGTCGCATCGAGCCCTTCGGCTTCACATCCGACTACGCCGACGTCTGGGCGCTGGACCTTGAAGACGGCCGCAACAAGACCTTCAAAATCTCCAGAATCGGTTCTGTGGATATCCTTGACACGCCCTGGGAGAAGGAAGCGGAGCACCACCGCTCGGGAATGGACGTCTTCCGTATGACCGGCGACAATCCCATCCACATCGTGCTGGATATGAGCCTGATGGCCAAGAACCTTCTGGAGGAGGAATACCCCCTCGCCAGCAGGTATACCCACAGGGAGGGCGACCGCTGGATACTGGAGACCGACATCTACCAGCTCCAGGGAGCAGCGCGCTTCATCTCCGGCCTGATGGGGGATATTGAGATCATAGAAGGCGAGGCGCTGAAAGCCTACCTCCGGGATTACGGACGAAAATACTTCAAGCAATGAGACTTATAATACTCCTCCTCTCGCTGGCCATAAGCGCCTGCGCGGTCCGGACTCCCGGCGGGCTTTCCCGAGTCAGCCCCGAAGAAGCCGGAATGGACCCTGAGATACTTTGCAAGGTCGATTCCGTGATACTGAAGAATATCAGCAACGGAATGACTCCCGGCGCCGTGATTTCCGTTGTGCGCGGCGACAAGATAGCCTACCTGAAGGCTTACGGCAACAGGCAGGTCGTGCCCGACACCCTCAGGATGACCCCTGAAACGGTCTTCGACCTGGCATCCGTCTCCAAATGCGTCGGCACCACCATATCCATAATGCAACTCATCGAAAGCGGCCGCATAGGCCTTTGCGACAAGGTGAAGCGCTACATTCCGGAATTCGCACCCTGGACGGATACAAATACGCTGGAGCAGGTCGATATCACGGTCCGCGACCTCCTCACCCACAGTTCCGGACTTTCCCCGTACCTGGACGTGGATGCCGTCTCCGAACGCTACGGCGAGCCCTGTCCCGACTCGACCATGACCTATATAGCCAGGGAAGTGCAGCGGAACTTCCGCCCCGGAACGGACTTTATGTACAGCTGCCTGAATTTCGTCACGCTGCAGAACATACTCCAGCGTGTCAACGGGGAGCGCCTCTGTGACTATGCCCAGCGCGAAGTGTTCGACCGGCTTGGACTCAGACACACCTGCTACCTGCCCGAAGAAACGCGTCCCGACCTGTTGCCGCTCATAGCTCCGACCACTGTCCAGGCGGACGGCCTGCCGCTGCTGGGCAGGGTTCACGATCCACTGGCAAGGCGGCTGAATGGAGGCAATTCCGGCAACGCCGGCGTGTTCTCCGACGCTGAGGACCTTTCCGTCATAGCGGCTGCAATCCTTGGAGGCGGGGAAGTCTGCGGCCGTCGTGTGCTCAAACCCGAAACTGTCCGGCTTATGGCGACCGTGCCTGAGGAGAACGACCCTTCGGTCGGCCGTGCCCTCGGCTGGGACGTCTCCAGCAGCCACTCCAGCCCGAACGGCCATCTGACCACCCCGGGCCGCACTTTGTGTCATACCGGCTACACCGGTCCGTCGATGGTAATCGACCTCGATGCCGGCTTTGCTGTGGTGCTTCTAGCGAACCGCGTACATCCGGAAGACGACGGCTCGCTCAAGGAAATGAGGGCCGCCGTCTCGGATATTGTGGCAAGTGCCGTTATTCGCCGATGACGTGGATGTCGCGCTGCGGGAACGGGATGGTGATGCCCGCCTTGTTGAGGGCGTCGTAGATGACTTCCTTTGCTTTATCTACGTAGGCAATGCGCTCAGCCACAAGCACATACTGCTTGACGGCAAGATTGACGGAACTGTCGCCGAAACTGTCGAACACGACGTAGATGCCCCTCTTGGGATCCACCACCTCGCGTCCGTAATTGTCTTTCGTCCGCAGCTCCTGCATCGCATCGACAAGCACCTGGCGCACAGTCTCCACCTCTGTCCCGTAGCTCACGCCCACGATGATCTTGATGAATTCATAGGAATTGTTGTGGGTCAGGTTGCTGAAGTTCTTATTGAACAAGGTGGCGTTGAGGAACGACATCTCGGCATTCTCCAGCGTCTCGATCTGGGTGCTCTGGTAGCTGATGTTGGTCACCTTGCCGCGCACGCCGTCGCACTCGATCCAGTCGCCCACCCGCACGCGGCCTGACATCAGCTGGATGCCGTAGATGAAGTTGTTCAGGACATCCTTCAGGGCGATACCGATACCGGCGGAGAGACCACCGGCAACGATTGTCAGCGAGGTGGTCGGAATCTTCAGCGTGACTATGATCACTATGATATAGGTGAACCACACGAGTATGCTGATGATGCTCTTGCCAAGGGAGAAGTTGATTTCATCCTTGCGCACAGTCTTTCTTCCGGTGCGTTTGAGCTGGGCGGAGTAGCGGAAATTCTGGAACAGGGAGTATGCCGCGTAGTTGATGTAGCGGAAGATGAAAAACAAGCAGGACAGGAGTACTATGCTCTTGAACGACAGGCGGAAAGCCGGGGCTCCGTCGGGATTGGTGAGGTTGATGAAGTTGTGGCTGTAGATGGAATCGAAGATGTCCGTGAAGTCGAACACGCCAAGGGCCAGTTTGATGCAGAACGGGATTGAGAATATCGCCAGCACCGGCACGACGACAGTTTTCACGAAGTCATAGGCCCAGGTGGCGCCGAACAGCAGGTTGTCCCTTTCGGCGGCGCTGACAAAGGTGAGGCGCTTCTTGTATTCATCCACGATTTCTTTCAACTGCTTGTCTCTGAACTGTTCCAGCAGGTGGAAAATGGTCACCAGCGTCAGGATGGTGGCAATCTGGAAGAACCACCAGACCATTATCAGAAGCGCCACGAAGATGTAGCCGGAAAAGCTTGCGGCGGTGGCGGCTCCCAGGGTGAGGAGGGTGAGCCACCCGAGCGTCCTGTCGTAGCCGCTGGCTTTCGTGCCGTACTTCAGGCAAACTATGAACTGCCAGATGAAGAACACCAGGAGCAGGGGAGTGAACAGTATGTTGAGCATCCTGTTGGGCATGAACACGATGCGCAGGCCGATCACGACCAGGGCGGTTATCATCAGCGGCAGGTAGAGCTTGATGCCGCCTCGCAGGCCCTTGGGGTCGAGGCGTATAAGCAGTGCGGCGACCGTGGCTCCGAGAAGCCAGAGGTAGGTGCCCATCAGCGAAGCTGCCGAAGATATGAAATTGGTGTCTTTTTCGGTGTTGACAATCAGGATGATGCCGTTCAGGATGACGGCGATCAGCACCACTATGCTGAAGTGCTGCTCCTTGGATACCGACTTTTTGAGACCTTTGAAAACCCGGACGGCCAGCTTGAAAAGCAGCAAAATAATCAGGACCAGCAGCACCAGGCCGATAATTTCAAATAATAGAAAAGCAACGAGGATGGGGCCACGAGAGGGGCTGCTGAAGCTTACGGTGCCGGGGTCGATTCTTTCGAGATGTTCGAAATTATACCTTTCTCCCATTTCCCTGGACGCAAATGCCCATTGCATTCCGAAACTCTTGAGGATTGTGGAATACGGCGTCTGGCCCTGCACGAAGATACGCTCCTGAAGCTGCTTAGTGCGCTCGGAAGCATAGTCGTAGGATTCTTTAAGGTGGAGATATGCCCGCTGGTAGTGGGTGCTGTCGGTGACGACGCGGGTTTTGCTCCCGGCGCTCATTTTCAGCAGTTCCGCAGCGTAGAAGATGCAGGAATCCCTGTCGATTTCCTCCTCTTCGGTCAGAAGGAAGGGACGGTTGCTGCTGCCGTTGTTGTTGAGAGTGTCAGCAGCCATGCGCTCGGCTATGGCCTTGCGCAGCCTTTCAAGCTCCTTTTTGTTCTTTATGGCAGGAAAGATCGGCCTCATCCTGTCGAGACTGTCGTTGTGGTAGGCGAGGCTGTCGGGGATTATCTTTATTCTGGAGATCTCCGGGGGTATGCGGCGAAGCGCCTCCAGGAGCCTTGCATAGCGGTCGATGTCCCAGTCCAGGCTCGTGACAATCCTGTCGTAAGGGCGGCGGCGGGATGTGTACTCGTTATACTCTTTCGTCACGGTGCCCAGCGCGTATGTGAGGTCGAAGGTGTAGTCCTGCTTCTGGGAATACAGGAGCAGGGACAACTCGTTGGATCTCTTCATAGTGGCTACCATCTGCCTGCGCTGGTTCCGGTACTGGTCGGTGAACCTTTTTTCGGCTGCAGTGCGCTTTTGGTAGTCTTTGCGCAGTTCGGTGCGCAATGAATGGAGAGTCTGTCCGAGCTCATGCTCGTTCGACTCGGCGCGGACCGGAATTACCAGAAGTAAAACCGGAAGGACGAGGGCTATGCGTTTCAAGGTCTTAAACATATGGCAAATATATTGAAAAATGCGGAAATAATCATATATTTGCATAATTGCTTTAGGCGCTATTCAATGTTTCTCAGAACGAAGATACTATTCCTGTTTTCCCTGCTGCTGGCCGTTGCATGCTCGGGTGGCCCGGCGCAGAAACGGGTGATCGGTTGCGAGGAGGATATCTCCGGGCTCAAGGTAGGAGTGGTCACGGGGTCCTGCTATGATATGGACCTTTCCGCCCGGGGAGATGTGGAGGTGCTCCGTTTCAACACCGAGGCCGACCAGGCAAATGCCATCGTGAACGGGCTGGTGGACGTGGGGGTCCACGACGAGGTCGTTTTCGCTCCCGACCATCTGAAGGAAATGGGCCTGAAGGTGGCCTTCAAGGGAAAGGAGAGCTATCCGGCGGCCTTCGGCTTCAGAAAGTCTGAGAAGGAGTTGCTCTCGGCCTACAACGAGTTCTTTGCCCAGGCCACAGCGAGCGGCGTCGTGGACAGCCTGCGGGCTGTCTGGCTGGATTGTGACGGCCAATATCCCGACCCCTTGCACGTGTATCCCAACAATGAGCCCGGAGAGCCCATCGTGGTGGGTACGGCCGGCGCGGTGGCGCCCGTCTCCTTCCGTATCGAACAGGACTGGTTCGGCATCGAGAGCGAACTGATGTATCTGTTCGGGGAGTATCTTGGGCGTCCGATCGTGTTCAAGTCGCTCGCTACAGCATCCATAATGATGAGCCTGCAGACCGGAGACATAGACATAATGATGGGCTGCGTGTTCGTGACCGAAGAACGCCTGCAGCGTTTCGATTTCAGCACTCCGTACCATTATTACCATTGTTCCTATTTCGTGCGGGACGATGATGCCGGGCGCAGCAGCACATCCCTGTGGCAGAAGTTCAAAGATGGCATAAATCAGAACCTCATAGTCGAGGGCCGCTGGCGTTTCATCACGGACGGCTTGTGGGAGACCATAAAGATTACCTTACTGTCCATACTGCTGGGCTCCATCCTGGGCATTGGCCTGTGCTTCATGTCCGGCAGCAAACGCCGGTGGATTAAGCAGACGGCGTCTTTGTATAAGGCATTTATGGAACGCATGCCTATGCTGGTGCTGCTCCTGATAATGTTCTACGTGGTGTTCGGCGGGGCAGGAATAGGCGCCAGCAGCATAGCCGTGATTGCATTCGGACTTAATTTTGCCGCCAGCGCCGGGGGAGTGTTCCGCACCGCCCTGGATTCCGTGCCGCGCGGCCAGACCGAAGCCGGCCTTGCTCTCGGCTTCACCCGTTTCCAGACTTTTTCCGGCATCGTTCTGCCCCAGGCCGTAAAGAAAGGCCTGCCTCTCTACACCGGGCAGTGCGTGTCGCTGCTGAAAGGCACGTCCATAGTCGGCTACATCGCCATCCACGACCTGACCCGCGCCAGCGACATCATCAGGAGCCGTACTTTTGATGCGCTCCTGCCTTTGCTGGTAGTCACAGTACTCTACTTTCTGCTTGCCTGGATCATAGCCTGGCTGCTGAAACTCATTTTTAAGAAAACGTGCAGGGTATGAACATTTCAGTAAGGCACATAAGCAAGGTGTACTCCAACCCCGACGGCTCTTCGCTTCGCGTGCTGAAGGATGTCAACTGCGAGATAAGCCAGGGGGAGGTGATAAGCATCATCGGCCCTTCCGGGACGGGCAAGAGCACTTTCCTGCGTATGCTGAACGGGCTCGAGACTCCTTCCGGAGGCGAAATACTGGTGGACGGCGAGAATATTCTTTCCAAGGGCTATTCTCTCTCCAGGCTGCGCAAGCGTATGGGGATGGTATTCCAGAGTTTCAACCTGTTCGGGGATATGACCGTGCTCGAGAACGTCATATTCGCCCCCTGCAGGCTCCTGAAAATGGATGTGGAGACGGCCAAGGCAGAGGGTATGGCCCTGCTCCGCAAGGTGGGAATGGCTGAGAAGGCGTCCGTCTTTCCGTCCACTTTGTCCGGCGGCCAGAAACAGAGGGTCGCAATTGCCCGCTGCCTTGCGATGAAGCCGGAGGCTGTGCTGTTTGACGAGCCGACATCCGCGCTCGATCCCACGATGGTGGGGGAGGTGCTGAGCGTCATCCGCCAGCTTGCCCGCGACACCGGCATGACGATGATTATCGTGACGCACGAAATGGAATTCGCCCGCGAGGTCAGCACCCGCGTGTTCTTTATGAACGAGGGGCTGATCTACGAAGACGGCACCCCGGAGCAGATATTCAAGAATCCTGTCCACAGCGCCACCAAAGCCTTCGTGCAGCGTATCCAGAAGCTGAAATTCGATATCACGAGCCCCGACTTCGACTTCTACGGAATGCAGTCGGAAATGTCGCAGTTCTGCATCAAGTACAACGTGCCTGAGAAGCGTGACGTCCTGACGCACATCACCGAAGAGATGACCCAGGTGGTGCTGAAGGATTTCCTGCCGCTCCACGTGGTGCTGAGCTACAATGCCCAGCAGAGTGAGACTGCGGTCGCCTTTATGATGGAGGGCCGTACGAGCTCGCCGCTTGCCGAGGAGGGCATCGACGATATTTCAATGATGATGGTACGCGCTATGTCGAAGGAGATTATCGAAGAGTCTACGAGCAGGGGATTCAGGATAAAGGTCATAGTGTAGTTTGCAAATTCAAATAATTGTAGTATCTTTGCATTCCTATCCGGTGCGTTGGCCGAGTGGCTAGGCGCAGGTCTGCAAAACCTGTCACAGTGGTTCGATTCCGCTACGCACCTCCTAACAGAGTCCTTTCGCGGGGCTCTGTTTTTGCATTTTAATCCCTTTGATAAAGCGGAATGCTTGGGTCACTACCGAATTTGTGAATATTTTACTTAATCGTAAATAGTTGATAATCAGCGTGGTTAAATAAATATTAAAAATTTTTCAAAATTTTTTACTAAAAAGTATTGCAAATTCAAATAAAGTTCTTAACTTTGCATCGGGTTGATAAATGAGGGTTCTCCTCACAGCCTATTGGTTATTAGTTTTAGTGTTATTAATTATGTGGTTAGTATGAGTTGTTGTCGTGAGACACCAACTCATTTCTTTTATACCCCTACCTGAACCTCACCATACTCGAGCACCTCGCCCGTTGCGGGGTGCCGGAAGGCGATACCGCAGGCGCGAAGCATAAGCCCGGAGGCTGAGCCGGCGCTTCCATAGAGCCTGTCTCCGACGATCGGGTGGCCAAGGCCCCGGGAATGGGCGGCGTGGACGCGAATCTGATGTGAGCGGCCCGTCAGCGGCTGGAACAGCACGTCCACGGTGCCGTCTGGCAGAAAATCCAGGACCCTGTATTTCGTGACGGCCGGTTTGCCGGTATCGTGGTCCACCATCTGCCGAGGCCTGTCGTAATAGTCAAGCATCAACGGCAGGGCGATGGTGCCTTTAAGTGCATGGCCCCAAGGACCGCCTTCAAGCCTGGCGCGGTAGAACTTCCGCACCTCCCGGGCGGCGAACTGTCTCTCCAGTTCCGCCTTGTCGGCGAGCGAACGCGCATAGACCATTATTCCCGAGGTGTCCATGTCGAGCCTGTGGCAGCTCTCGACGCCTTCTCCGAAGCGCTCCCGCAGCCAGTCCAGCAGGGACACGGAGTTGATGCGTCCTGGCACCGACAGCATTCCGGAGGGCTTGTCCACCACGATTATATGTTCGTCCGAAAACAGGACGGACGGTTCCTGCCGACAGGCAAATTCTGCGTCCATGGGATTCGGGTCCACGTCGAGGCCCTGCATCATCCAGCTTAGGAGCGGGCCACATTTTCCGGTGCAGGAAGGGTAGAAGCGCCCCTGCTCGCGTACTTCCTGGAGAGGGCTGCGGCCATACCAGAATTCGCCCATGGCAAGCGGTTTGAGTCCGTTGCGGAAGGCGTAGTTCAGGAGTTTGGGCGCCGCGCAGTCGCCCGTGCCGCCCGGAGGCACAAGGCCCCTTAGGGCGAATATCTCCTTGATGCTCAGCTCCTCACCAAGTCCGTTCATGACGCGGTACTCTCTGAATATCCAGTCCTGGAGTTCTGCCGATGCAGCGGCTTTTTCCGGCCCGGCCGGCATTGCGGAAATCTCCGCCTCGCGCTTCTTGAAGTATCCTTTTGTCAGGTCATGGACCGGAGGCACGAAGCCGGGGACCACCGCTTTGCCGCCCACCAGTCCGCTGAAGGCGTACAGGGGGCCGCCGTCGGTGAGCAGGACTCCCAGCATCTTGCCTTCACGAAAAGCGGAGGCGGAAGGGGAGCCGTCAAGCCGGCTGATAAGCGCCCGTGCCGCATCCACGACCAGGGGATGCGGCACGTAGCGGAACGGATATGTGAAGCGCGGGGGCAGTTCCATCAGGCGAAGTCCTGCAGAAGCTCCCAGACGCGATGCACGGGGAAGCCCATCACATTGTAGTAAGATCCTTCTATACGGCCGATGGAGGCATAGCCGAGCCATTCCTGGATGCCATAGCCCCCGGCTTTGTCGAAGGGTCGGTATTTGTCTATGTAATAATTGATTTCGTCGTCATCCAGCGGGGCCACGAGGACCAGGGTCTCGTCGGTCACGCTCTTTTCATGTTCCGGGGTCCTGAAGGTCACGGCGGAAACCACCCGGTGCTCGCGGCCGGAGAGCTCGCGCAGCATATGCACGGCCTCTTCGCGCGTGTGCGGCTTCCCCAGCACCCTGGAGTCCACTATGACGACGGTGTCGGAGGTGATGAGCAGCTCGTCCTCTTCAAGGGGCCTGTGGAAGCCGTGGGACTTGCCGCGGGACATAAGGAGAGGAACTTCTTCGGGGGCGGAGCCTTCGGGTACGGATTCCTCGAAGGTGTTGCCGGTGTCGACGGTGAACTCCACGTCGAGCCCCGCAAGCAGCTCGCGCCTTCTCGGGGAGCCGCTTCCGAGGATTATCCTTTTAGAACATTTTTTCATATTCCTTCACGTCGAATACCCAGCGTCCCTGGGCTTTCATCACCAGTTCGAGGATCCAGCGCACGAAGCCGCGGCCGCCTCCGACGGGGGAGACTATATCCGCTGCATCCTTCGCCTCATCCACGGCGTCAGAAGGCACGGCGCCAATGCCGGCGAACTTCAGCGCGGGTATGTCCGGGATATCGTCGCCCATATAAAGTATTTCTTCAGGTTGCAGGCCAAATCGCTCACAGAATTCGGCAAGTATCCTGCGCTTATCGCGGGCCTTGAGATAGACGTTGCCGTAGGGGATGCCATATGCGGTCATGCGTTTGCGCACGGCCTCGGTGTGACCGCCCGTGATGACCCCGAGCGTGTAGCCGTTCAGGGCCGCCATACGCAGTCCGTGGCCGTCCTTTTCATTGAAGATACGCAGGGGCTCGGCGTTGCTGTCCACCAGCACGCTGCCGTCCGTCATCACTCCGTCCACATCCAGGACGAAGGCCTTGACGGCGCTAAGATTTGGCTCCATTCGGGTTGAAGTCGGCGAGATTGAAGGTGGCCTTGGGGGAGCCGGGGAGCTCTATGGGGCCGAATTGGGACTCGTATTTGCCAATGTTGTCGGCCAGGGCGTTGAGCAGGCGCTTCGCGTGCTCTGGGGTCATCAGTATGCGGTTGCTGATCTCCGGTTTTGCAAGTCCGGGGAGCATGGTGGCGAAGTCTATGACGAATTCGCTGTGGGAGTGGCTGATAATGGCGAGGTTGGAGTAGCTGCCTTTTGCGACCTCGGGCTTGAGCTCGAGCTGTATCTGTTTGTTTTCTTCCATAATTTCAATTGTTTCTCCGACAAAATTACGTTAAAAATGTTATCTTTGCAAACTATGGAATTGAAGAAAAACTATAATCCCGCAGAAGTCGAGGATAAGTGGTATGCCTATTGGCTCAAGAACAGATGCTTTCATTCGGAACCCGATTCCCGGGAACCCTACACGATAGTTATACCCCCGCCCAATGTGACGGGCATACTCCATATGGGGCACGTGCTCAACAACACGCTCAACGACGTGCTGATACGCAAGGCCCGCATGGACGGCAAAAACGCATGCTGGGTGCCCGGCACGGACCACGCCAGCATCGCCACTGAAAACAAGGTGGTTGCCCGCCTCGCAGAGCGCGGCATCAAGAAGGAAGACCTCACCCGCGAGGAGTTCCTCAAATATGCCTGGGAATGGAAAGAGGAGCACGGCGGCATAATCCTGCAGCAACTCCGCAAACTGGGCGCCTCCTGCGACTGGGACCGCACCAAGTTCACGATGGAGCCCGCCCTGAGCGACGCCGTCACGGCCACCTTCGTGTATTTCTACAAGAAGGGCCTCATCTACCACGGCTACCGTATGGTCAACTGGGACCCGGTGGCCCACACGGCAATTTCCGATGACGAGGTGGTCCACCGCGACACCAAGAGCCATTTCTACCACCTCCGCTATTATATCTCCGACGGCAACGGCAATCCGACGAAAGACTTCCTCGTGATCGCCACCACCCGTCCCGAGACCATAATGGCCGATGCTGCAATCTGCGTCAACCCTGCCGACGAACGCTACCATTCGCTGCGCGGCAAGAAGGTGCTCATCCCGTTGATTAACCGGGAGATACCCGTCATTGAAGACGATTATGTGGAGATGGATTTCGGGACCGGCTGCCTCAAAGTCACGCCCGCCCACGATGCCCATGACTATGAAATCGGCCAGCGCCACGACCTCCCCATCCTCGAGATACTCGACGACGACGGCCGCCTCAACGAAAAGGCCCGGATACTCGTGGGCCAGGACCGTTTCGAGGCCAGGAAAAATATAGTCGGGATGCTGGAAGAAGCCGGCAATCTCGTGAAAATAGAGGAATACATTTCTCCTGTCGGCTACAGCGAGCGCACCGACGCCGTCATAGAGCCCAAGCTCAGCAAGCAGTGGTTCCTCAAGCTCGAGGGGCTTGCCAAATCCGCCCTCGAGGCGGTCGAGTC
Source organism: uncultured Bacteroidia bacterium (assembly GCA_902782225.1). Classification (GTDB taxonomy): domain Bacteria; phylum Bacteroidota; class Bacteroidia; order Bacteroidales; family UBA932; genus Cryptobacteroides. The sequence continues at coordinate 36,642 of CACZMF010000003.1, forward strand.
CGGCAGCATCAAGCTCATCCCCGACAAATACCGCAACGTCTATCGCCACTGGATGGAAAACGCCCACGACTGGTGTATTTCCCGCCAGCTCTGGTGGGGCCAGCGCATACCCGCGTGGTATCTTCCCGACGGCAGCGTGGTGGTCGAAGAGACCCCGGAACAGGCACTGAAGGCCGCCCGAGCAATAAATCCGGCCCTGACCGCAGCCGACCTCAGGCAGGACGAGGACGTGCTAGACACCTGGTTCAGTTCCTGGCTCTGGCCTATCAGCGTCTTCGATGCGAAGCGGCCCGGACATCCCGAGCACAAGCCCAACCGTGACCTCGGTTACTACTATCCGACCTCGGATCTGGTGACCGGCCCGGACATCATCTTCTTCTGGGTGGCCAGGATGATCATGGCGGGAGGGGAGTTCATGAATGACGTGCCTTTCCGCAACGTCTATTTCACCGGCATCGTGCGCGACAAGCTGGGGCGCAAGATGAGCAAGACCCTGGGCAACAGCCCCGACCCTCTCGTGCTGATTGAAAAATACGGTGCCGATTCCGTGCGCCTTGGAATGCTCCTGTGCTCTTCTGCAGGCAACGACATACTCTACGATGAGTCGCAGGTGGAGCAGGGCCGCAATTTCTGCGGCAAGATATGGAACTCCTGGCGCCTTGTCAGCGGATGGAGGGTGGACGAAAACGGCCGCCAGAGCGAATCTTCGCGCGTGGCCGTGAAATGGTTCGACAACCTGCTTTCCCGCACCATCGCCACCGTGGAGGACCATTACCGGAAGTTCCGTATCAACGATGCCCTGATGGCCACCTACAAACTCTTCTGGGACGACTATTGCAGCTGGTATCTGGAACTCGTGAAGCCCGCCTGGGGTGAGGCCATTGACGGATACACCTTCGACGCTACCGTCGGATTCTTCGACAAGCTCCTGAAGCTAATCCATCCGGTGATGCCCTTCATAACGGAGGAGATATGGCACGCGATGGCCGATCGCCGTCCGGGCGAAACCATCATGTATGAGCGCACTCCTGTGGCCGGCCCCTGCGATGAGGCGTTCCTTGCCGGATTCGAGCAGGCCCGCCAGATCATCACGGGCGTGCGCGGCATCCGTGCCCAGAAGCAGATAGCGCCCAAGGATCCCCTGAAGCTCAGCATCGAGGGTGAAGTTTCCGAAGAACTGTATCCAATTATCGCAAAGGCCGCCGGCATTTCCGGGTTCGTAGGGGCGGTGGACGGCGCTGCCGTGAGTTTCATCGTGGGTACCGTCAAATGCAGCGTGCCCCTCGAGGGGCTCGTCGATACGGCCCAGGAAAGGGCGAAGGTCGAAGCCGAACTGGAGCACCAGCGCAAGTTCCTCGCAGGCGTGCGCGCCAAGCTTTCCAATGAAGGCTTCCTGGCCCGTGCCCCTGAGGCGGTCGTGGCCGTGGAACGTAAGAAAGAGGCCGATGCACTTGCCCGCATCGAGGCCCTCGAAGCTAGTTTGAAAACACTTTAAACCATAGTCCTATGTTGATATTTCCTTTGGTATTCGGCTGGTGGGAACTGGTTATCATCGCTTTCGTCATCCTTCTCTTCTTTGGGGGAAGGAAGCTTCCCGAGCTTATGAAAGGCCTTGGCAAGGGCGTCAAGAGTTTCAAGGACGGGATGAAGGAAATCGATGACCAGGTGAACCTTTCGGACGAAGAGAAAAAGCCTGAGAAATAGGTGGACTCAGATGCGCGCAGCAGTGGCGAGATGTCCTTCTGGGACCATCTCGAGGAGCTGAGATGGACATTGCTCCGCTCGGCGATAGCTGTGTGCGTGTTCTGCGCCGCGGGCCTGGCATTCAAGGGGCCGCTTTTCGACCTGGTGCTCTGGCCCTCGAAGCCGGATTTCATTGTTTATAAATGGCTTGGCTGGAATCTCAATATGAGTCTCATCAATGTTGAGATTTCAGCTCAGTTTTTTACCCACCTCAAGGCGGCGCTTGCCGCAGGCGTGGTCCTGGCGTTTCCCTATATAATCTACGAAATCTGGAAGTTCGTCGCTCCAGCCCTGTATGAGAGTGAAAAGAAAGCCGTGGGCTCGGCATTCGCGATGTCGTCCATTTTCTTTTATCTGGGAGTTGCGGTGGGCTATTTCTTCGTGCTGCCTGTGTGCTTGCAGTTCTTCATGAACTACACCGTGAGTCCGGACATAGCCAACACAATCACCCTCAGCTCCTACATGTCGATGTTCACCTCGATGTCGCTGCTGATTGGAATCGTGTTCGAGTTCCCGACCGTCATTTCCGTGCTCTCGCGCCTTGGTGTTGTGTATCGCGGCACATTGAGGAAGGGACGCAAGTATGCAGTCATCGCGGTGCTGGTGCTTGCCGCCCTGATCACGCCCTCGGACCCTTTTTCGATGATGGTGCTGGCGCTGCCCCTGTATCTCCTGTATGAGCTTTCAATATTGATGTGCCGCAAAGAACCGGTGAAGGAAGAAGATGATATCGATTGACGACCTGACAGTTGCCTATGGAGGCTTCGTGCTTCTGGACAAGATCAATTTCCACATTTCCGAGACCGACAAGATCGGCCTCGTGGGCCGCAACGGAGCAGGGAAGTCCACGGTCATGAAACTCATTGCCGGGCTCCAGAGCCCCACTTCCGGGCGCGTGGACAAACCCTCCGGCATCACCATAGGATACCTCCCCCAGCTGATGGAGCACCACAAGGGCCTCAGCGTGATGGATGAGACGATGACAGTGTTCAGCGAGACCTCCGGGCTGCAGGATGAGATTGACTCCCTGACAAAGGAGCTTGGCGAGCGAAGCGACTATGAATCAGATAGTTACTCCGAGCTTATCGAACGCCTCACGGATCTTGGCGACAGGCTGGCCATAGCGCACAGCGAGCCGCCTGAGGTGCAGGCCCGCAAGACCCTCAAGGGCCTGGGATTCAAGGACGACGAACTCGACCGCAAGACCGAGACCTTCAGCCAGGGATGGAATATGCGTATCGAGCTTGCAAAAATACTGCTGCGCCGGCCCGACCTTCTGATGCTCGACGAGCCCACCAACCACCTCGACATCGAGTCCATCGAATGGCTGGAAGATTACCTTAAGGCGCGAAGGGGCAGCCTGCTCCTTGTGTCCCACGACCGCAAGTTCCTCGACAGCGTGACGAACCGCACCGTGGAAATCCTGCTCGGCCATATCCACGACTATAAAGTCCCATACACCAAGTATCTGGAACTGCGTGCCGAAAGGATAGCCCAGCAGACCGCCGCCTACGAGAATCAGCAGCGGATGATTCAGAAGACCGAAGAGTTCATCCAGGCCTTCCGCTACAAGCCCACCAAATCCAACCAGGTTCAGTCCAGGATCAAGGCGCTGGAAAAGCTTGAACGGGTGGAGATCGACGAGACCGACAACGTGCGCCTCACTGTGAAATTCCCGAAGGCCGCCCGTTCCGGTGATATTGTCTATAAGGCGTCCGGCCTGTCGGCGGGCTATCCGCAGAAAGTGGTGTTCACCGACGCCGACATCGAAATCAAGAGGGGAGAGAAGGTGGCGCTGGTGGGCCGCAACGGCGAAGGTAAGACCACGCTTATGCGGATTATTGCAGGCCAGTTGGAACCCATTGCCGGTGAGTCCCGCCTGGGACACAACGTGGACCTCGGCTATTTTGCCCAGAACCAGGAAGACGAACTTGACAAGAACGAGACCGTGTTCAGCACGCTCGACCGCATCGCCGTGGGCGATATACGCACCAGACTGCGCGACATACTCGCCCAGTTCCTGTTCCGGGGTGAGGATATCGACAAGCGCGTCGGAGTGCTCTCCGGCGGTGAGCGGGCACGCCTCGGAATGGCGAGGCTGATGCTGCAGAACCACAACCTGCTGGCCCTTGACGAACCCACCAACCATATGGATATCAAGTCGAAAGACATACTGAAACAGGCCCTCGCAGCCTACGATGGCACGCTCATTGTTGTAAGCCACGACAGGGACTTCCTCGACGGACTGGTGGACAAGCTGTATGAGTTCCGTGACGGCCACGTGCGCGAGCACCTCGGAGGGGTCTCGGCCTTCCTCTCGCGCCGCCGGCTCGAAAACCTGCAGGAACTGGAACGCAGCGCGCAGACAAGGAAGGCGGAAGCACCGAAAGACAACAGCGTCCGGCTCGAACAAAAAGAAAAAACCAGGCAGGACCGCAAGAAAAAGAACAGAATTTCTTATCTTGAGTGCGAAATTGAAAAACTTGAGCAAAGGATGGGGGAAATCGAGAAAGTGCTCTCGGCTCCCGGACCTGAAGACGACATAATGGAGCTCACCCGCGAGTATCTTGAGCGCAAGCGCGACCTCGATGCGAAAACGGAAGAATGGGGCTCGCTTATTGAATAAAGATATGAAAAAGTTGATCATCGCCATTCTCTGCTGTACCCTTCTGGGGACTGCCGCTTCCGGCCGGCAATACAGCATCGACCTGGCTCCTTTCAAGGGGGTCAGGATTTCCGATGAATTCAAGGTCAGCATACTCAGGGGCTCCGAATACAGGGCCCTGCTGACCGTGGAAGAAGACTATATGGAATACGTCACCTGTGCGCTCAGCGGTTCCACCCTGGAAATATCGCTTGACGAGCGCAAGGTCCCCGTGGACGTGAAGCGCCGCTACCGCTCCAAGGGATCGCCGGATCCGGTTTTCACTGCCATAATATATGTGCCGGACCTGATCCAGTCGGTGATTCTCGAGGATAAGGCCGTCCTGCGGGACACCGAAGACGTCTTCGACAAGGCTCGCGTGGATTTCGAACTGTCCGACAATTCTTCGGTCGAGAAACTCCTGGTCAGTTCTCTGGTTATGCGTGTCTCCCTGAAGAACAAGGCGGGCGCCGACATCAACTTCACCGGAGGCGAGTGCATCGTGGAGACGGCAAACTCTTCGACCGCCCACATCGTGGAGCAGCAGTCGGAAGTCTCCCGCTACAGCCTCCAGGGCACTTCCAAGGTCGAATCCCTCTGCACTACGGCCAACCTCAACGTCTACACCAAGGCCAACAGCACGCTCCGCGTGACCGGCAGCGGCGACAGGGCGGTGTTCGACATCAACGGCACCTCCGAGGTGGACGCTTCTGGATTTGAGGTGCCCGACGCAGTGGTGAACATGTCCAGCGTGTGCAAGCTCAGCGAAGCCGCCTACAAGACCCTCCGCGTCAATCTCAACGGCGGCTCGACCCTGTATTTCGCCAACGATCCGGCAGTGACGATAGAGAACATCCGTTCCGCGTCGATGTCCCGGATATCGTCCGGCAGAAACAGCACGACAAAACTGTAAAACCTGTAAATAAGAGAACTATTCAGAAATGAACCAGACTACCTTTGATTTCCTTGATTCGATACAAGTCACTCTGAACGCCGGCGGGATGAACACCATCAACATCGTGCTGGCGTTCGTCATGTTCGGAGTTGCCCTGGGCATCAAGCCAGGAATGTTCGTGGAAGTGTTCCGCAAGCCCAAGTCGGTCATTCTCGGCATGTGCTGCCAGCTGATAATCCTGCCTTTGTTCACCTTCCTCCTTGCCATCCTGCTCGGGGGCAACATCAACTGGTCTATGGCCCTGGGCATGATCCTGGTGGCATCCTGCCCCGGAGGCAACATTTCCAATTTCATGTCTTCGCTGTCGAAGGCAAACATAGAGCTCTCCGTGAGCCTGACTGCGATCAGCACCGCCCTCTGCGTGCTCATGACCCCGTTCAACTTCTGGCTCTACGGCAATCTCTACCTCAAGTATGCGAGCATCAGCGCCGACGTGCCCCAACTTGTGATCCCGCTGTGGGACGTCTTCAAGACCATCGTCATCCTCCTTGGCATACCCCTCTGCCTCGGCATTCTCACATCCCACTTCCTCCCGAAGGTGGCGGAAAAGCTGAAGAAGCCCCTCCAGTGGCTGAGCATCATTTTCTTCATTGCCATGGTGGTGCTGTCGTTCTGGAGCAACAGGGATGCATTCCTGAAGTGCATCGAATACATTTTTCTGATAGTTCTTATCCACAACCTGCTCGCGCTGGCCATAGGTTTCACGACTGCAAGTGCCTTCAGGCTTCCGGCCCGCGACCGCAGGACCCTGACCATCGAGACTGGCATACAGAATAGCGGCCTGGGACTTGCCCTGCTGCTTGGCACCAGTATTTTCTCCGGCCTTCCCCCGCATGGAGGAATGCTTGTGATCACCGCCTGGTGGGGCGTCTGGCACATAGTCAGCGGCTTGACCGTCAGCAGCATCTTCCTTCTCTCCGAAAGAAAGAAAAAAGCTTGAACTAAACGACGATATGACACTAAAACGCTTATTCTGCCTGCTGCTTCCGCTGGCACTGATTGCTTGTGAGCCGAAGCCAGTGGAAGAGCCGGAAGAACCGGGGACTGAACAGCCTGAACCCGAGCCCGAGCCGGAACCGGAACCGGAACCTGCGGTGCATGTCGATCCCGTGTCCCTTTCTTTCGTAGAAAAGGGCAAGTACGACATCACGATGTCTTTCGACCCGGAGGCAGGGGAGTATCTCCTCACCACCACCGGCACGGATCCCTATATCTACACCGCCGGCCTTGAGGCCGGCCTTGAGGAGCAGCACCGCATCCTGTCGTTCGAGTACCAGTGCAACAGCGGCATCGACGACCTGCAGGTCTTCTACGGCAAAAGTATCACGGAAGCCCGATCCCGTCATTTCGGTGCCATTCCCTCCACGATCGGCAGCGCCTGGAAAGAGTATTCATGCAGCATCGCTTCCGACCGCATCGCCCATAACTGGGGCAGCACCGGCGACAACCTGCGGCTGGATTTCGGCACGAAGAAAAACGTGAAGATCCACATCCGGAATTTCCGGCTGCGCGAAATGAATGATGCCGAGCTCAAGGCCTATGAAGAAGAACTCGGCAAGGCACAGGGCAAGGAAGCGGAAGCCGGACGTATATCGGCTTATCTTTCAAAGAATTACCCTTGTTCGATCTCGTCCGTTGTGATAAGTGCGACGCAAGTCACGGTCAAAGGCCGCACCGACGGCGGCAGCGGCTACTGCCTGGCGGACATCGGCCCGTGGGAAAGCCTCACCGAGCTGAAAACCTTCCCGCAGAAGACGGCCATTTCCAGCAGTTCATTCACAATTACCCTCCCGCGCACCGTGGCCCGCGACGGCCTGCCTGCCTACGACCGCGTGCTCTCTCGTTTTGCCGTGGTGAAGGTGGAGGGCAGCAGCCAGACCCTTTGCTCCCACGCTCGCTATGCCGATGAGATTTATGCTTCCAGCAAGCCTGCAGAGCAGAAACCAAAGACCAAGAAGGGACTCGGCGGCTTCATTATCAACGGCAACCTGTCCGACCTCGACAAGCTCGGCATCACGAGCGTGACAGTGAACATAGTGCTCAACTCCGTCGTGAACACCGTCAGGAGCGGCAACTACACCGTGGAGCATCAGTTCGGCGGCGTGACCTACTATATGGACAAGGGCTACACCGGCCAGCTCGACAAGATAATGGCCGAATGCCGCAAGCGCGGGATCGTGGTGTCCGCCATACTGCTCAACCGCCAGTCGGACACCAATTCCAAGGCGACCGCGCTGATGAAGCACCCGGAGAACGACGGAGGCAACTACAGTATGCCCAACCTCACCCGGGCTGATGCCGTCAATGTGTATGCCGCCGCCCTGGACTACCTCGCAAGCCGCTATTCATCAGATACCTACGGCCGTATCCACCACTGGATCATGCACAACGAGGTGGACTTCCAGAAGGAATGGACCAATATGGGAGACCAGCCCGAATGGCGCTATATGGACAGCTATGTGCGCTCCATGCGCATCTGCCACAATATCGCCCATAAGTACGATCCCAACGCCTCCGTGTTGATATCCCTGACCCACAGCTGGGCGAAGGCGGAGGGCCAGTATGCATCGAAGAGCCTGCTCGAGGACCTCTGCAGATACAGTGCGGCCGAAGGCGACTTCCTCTGGGGCGTGGCAGCTCATCCCTATCCCCAGTCCTTGATGAAGCCGGAATTCTGGAAAGACGACACCCGCGCCTCCTATTCTGACGCTTCGGAATTCTGTACATTCAAAAACCTGGAAGTGGTCAGCGGCTGGGTGTCGGAGAAGGGCCATTTCTACAAGGGTGAGAAGAAGCGCATACTCTTCCTTTCCGAGAACGGCACGAATTCCCCTTCCTATAGCGAAGCCGACCTCTCGAAGCAGGCGGCCGGCGCCGCCTGGGCCTGGAAGAAAGTCGCAGCCCTTTCGGGCATAGACGGCATCCAGTGGCATAACTGGCAGGACAACAGGGCGGAAGGCGGCCTGCGCATAGGCCTGCGCCGCTTCCCGGACGACAAGGACGATCCCGGCGGCTGCAAGCCTGCCTGGTATGTGTGGGAAGCTGCCGGCACGGACAAAGAGGAGTCGGTGTTTGCTCCCTACCTTTCCGTGATAGGAATCAATAACTGGACAGAGATTTTCAACTGAGTTCGCTCAGTTCCAGCCAGCGGGTCTCCTTTTCGTCGAGCGCGATACGGTTCGCCTCATAGCGGGAGGAGACCTCGGTTATTTTCTGGTAGTCCAGGTTGCCGCCCTCCAGCAGGGCTTCGAGCTCTTTCTGCTCGGTGCCAAGGGCGTCGATGTCAAGTTCCAGCTGCTCCAGTTCCTTCTTTTCCTTCCAGCTGAGCTTGCGCGGGCCCTCCGCTTTCTCCTTCTTCACTTCTTTCGGCGCCGCTTTTTGAGCGCGCTTCTCCTTGCGGAGGTCTTCGATGAACGACCTGTACTCGGAATAACCTCCGATGAAATCTTTGATGACGCCGCCCCCGCAGAACACGAAAAGGTGGTCCACCAGACGGTCGAGGAAGTGGCGGTCGTGGGTGACTATGATCAGCGTGCCCTTGAAGTCCAGCAGGTACTCTTCAAGGATGTTGAGGGTCACGATGTCGAGGTCGTTGGTGGGCTCGTCCAGTATCAGCAGGTTGGGCTCCTGCATCAGCACGGTGAGCAGGTACAGGCGCCGCTTTTCGCCTCCGGAGAGGCGCCCGATGCGGTTGTTCCACATCTCGTGGGGGAAGAGGAACTTTTCCAGCAGGCGGGTGCTCTGGACGGTTTCGAGCACGGTGTCGTCGTCCGGAAGTGAGAGCCCGTCCTGCCTGTAGTAGCCGATGCGCACTGACTCGCCGCGCTTAATCGCGGGATTGTCGCTTGTGGCGAGCAGGTCGAGGAAGGTGGTCTTGCCTATGCCGTTGCCGCCCACGATGCCCACGCGCTCGTAGCGCTGGAAAATGTAGGTGAAGTGGCTGATTATCGGTTTGCCGCCCCAGTCGAAACAGAGGTCCCTGCAGTCGATGACCTGCTTTCCCAGGTAGCCTCCTCCGGCAATGCCTTCGAGGGTGATGTTGGACGTAGTGTATGCTGCTGAAGCGCGTTCCTTAAGTTCCAGGAAGGCCTGCTTGCGGTATTTTGCCTTTCCGCTGCGGGCGCAGGGAGTGGCGTGTATCCATTCCAGCTCGCGGCGCAGGACGTTGCGCACCCTGTCGGTCTCGGCGTTGTAGTTGCTGATGCGTTCGTCCCGTTTTTCAAGGAAAGTCTCATAGTCGCCGCGGTAGATGTAGATGGCGCCATGGTCCATTTCCATTATGGTGTTGCACACGCGGTCGAGGAAATAGCGGTCGTGGGAAACCATGAACAGGGTGCAGCGGGAGCGTTTGAGGGCGTTTTCCAGATACTCTATGGCATCGAGGTCCAGATGGTTGGTGGGCTCATCCATTATCAGGAATTCGGCCTCCTTTGCAAGCATCTGGGCTATGGCCACGCGCTTGACTTCGCCTCCCGACAGGGCGCCCATGATCTGGCCGGGCTTCAAGCCCAGTTCGTCCAAAATGCGGCGCACACGCAGCTGCTCCTCGAAATCGTCGGTGTGCAGCTGCTCTTCTATCGAGGCCGAGGGATTGAATTCGTATTCCTGTTCCAGGAAGGCGATGCGGATATCCTTCAGGAAGGTTATCTTCCCGCCGGAGTCGGATTTGTCCTTGCCTGCCAGGATGCGCAGCAGGGAAGTCTTGCCGGTGCCGTTCGGAGCCACGAGGGCGATTTTGTCTCCCTCGTTGATGTTGAATCCTATGTGGTCGAAGAGGACCTTTGTGCCGTAGGATTTGGATATGTCCTCAATCTGCAGGAACGATGGCATCGCCGGTCAACCGTCACTTTTTGTATATCTTGTCGAGGGTGACGGACTGGTCCCATCTGTAGATGGTCGGGTCGTCGAGGGTGGCGTCGATTATGCGGCGCTTGCCCAGCACCACGTTGGTTTCGAGGAATGCCTTCTGGATCGGCCAGGTGGGCACCATATTGGCGGCTATGTCGTGGCCGACGCCGAGATAGCTGAAGATCTGGTAGCAGTATCCTTTCTTTGCGAATACGTCTTTCACCAATGCGCTGCTTCCATAGAATCCGAAACGGCCGAAAGCGGTCTTGTTGTAATTCACTGCTCCGTCGTCAGTGCCGTGGAAAAGCAGCTGGGGGCCGGGCTCCGAGAGGTATTCAGGCACGCCGCTGTCCGACATGATGGCGCCGGCAAAGGACATAAGGCCCTTGAAACGGAATCCTTCTGGAAGATTGGCGGTGCGCCCGGTGGGGGAGCAGGTCTCAAGCATGCAGCCGAGGGATATTATGGCCCCGGCGGACGAGCCGGAGATGACCAGGTTGTCCGGGTCTATGCCGAGGGCGTCCTTGTTGTCGGTTATGTAGCGTATGGCTGCGAATACGTCTTCCACGCCCATATCGACGGCTTTCTTGGTATTCTTGGCGCTGTCGAGTATATGGAAAAGGTCGAAGTTCATCTTGACGCCTTTAAGGCCGAGCCGGTAATCGACGGACACGACTCCGTAGCCGTCGTCGGTCAGGAGCTTGAACCAGGGCAGATAGAACTTGTCGTTCCTGCTTCCCATTATGAATCCCCCGCCGAACACGAACACTATTGTGGGCTTCTCCTTGTCGCCTATGCGGGTCTCGGAGTCCGGAGCCGGACGATAGTGGTCGATGTAGAGGTCGCAGGTGTCGCGGCTTGCCACGAGATATGTGCCTTCAAGCTTCTGGGCTGCCGCACCGAGGCTCAAAAAAATAAAAATAATGATTGCCAGATATTTGCGCATAGATCTTTTGTTATATCTTTGCAAAGATAATATCAATTGAATAGATTCGCAAAATGAAAAAAGGTATTCTTGCAGCAATTCTGGGGCTTTCGGTCCTTGCCTGCCCCCTTCTCTATTTCACAGTGGGCCCGGTTCTGGATCCCGCCCAGGTCAGTGTTTTAAAGACCATATTGATCATAATGGCATGCAGCGGCCTGTTCTGCTTCGTGGTGGGGGAACTCACCGGCAACAACAGCCAGATGGACAAGCTCTGGAGCATACTTCCGGTTGTGTATGTGTGGATTATCGCTGCCTGCGGAGGATTCACCCCCCGTCTTCTTGTGATGGCGGTTCTGGTCTCCCTCTGGGGAATACGCCTGACCTTCAATTTCGGACGCAAAGGGGCCTACAGCCTGAAGTTCTGGACCGGCACTGAAGACTACCGCTGGTCTGTGCTCAGGGCGAAGAAAGAGTTCCAGCCCCATTGGAAGTGGATGCTGTTCAACCTCTTCTTCATAAGCATCTACCAGAATGCGCTTGTGCTGATGATCACATTCCCGGCCCTCGTGGCGATGCGCTCGGACAAGCCTTTCGGCGTGGTGGACTGCGTCGCTGCCGCATTGCTCCTCTGTTTCCTTGTGCTGGAGACTGTAGCTGATGAGCAGCAGTGGAAGTTCCAGACGGAAAAGTGGCGTATGATAAACGAAGGAAAGAGCCTGGATTCCCTTCCTGAGCCTTATTGCAAGGGCTTCAATACCACTGGATTATGGGGCGTCAGCCGCCATCCCAACTACCTTGGCGAGCAGGGCATCTGGTGCTCGTTCTATATCTTCTCCATCGGCGCCGGCATCGGTATTTTCAACTGGAGCATCATCGGAGCCCTCCTTCTCGTCGTCCTGTTCCTCGGAAGCTCATCTTTCGGGGAGGAAATCAGCAGATCCAAGTATCCTCTCTACGCCGACTATTGCCGCAAGGTCAACCGCTTCATTCCCGGAAAGCATTTCTGATAAAAAGATTTCGCCTAAATGAAAATAGTTTTCCTTGATGCCGCCACGATGGGCGACGCCTCCCTTGCCGAAATTGCCGCCCTCGGCGAGCTTGTCTGCTACCAGAAGTCCACTGCCGCCGAAGCCCGTGAGCGGGTGGCTGACGCCGATGTCGTGATCCTCAACAAAGTGGTGGTGGACAAAGACTTTCTGGATGCCGCCCCGAAACTGCGGCTGGTCTGTGAAAGCGGCACGGGCATCAACAACATAGACACCGGCCTGTGTGCCGAAAGGGGAGTGCTTGTGCGCAATGTAGCCGGCTATTCGACCGATTCCGTGGCGCAGATTGCCTGGATGCATATCCTGAACCTTGCCGGGCTGGCGTTCCACTACAATGAGTATGCACGTGACGGCCGCTACACTGCCGCGGGCATTCATGTCGACGCAGGGCATCCCTACACCGAGCTTGCCGGCAAGACGCTGGGCATAGTGGGAATGGGGGCGATCGGACGCAAGGTGGCCACCATCGCCGATGCGTTCGGGATGAAGGTTATCTACTATTCCACTTCGGGGACCTCCCACTGTAGTGAATACCCTTCGGTCACTCTGGACGAGCTGCTGGAGCGCTCGGATGTCATCACCATACACGCGCCCTATAATTCCAGCACGGCCGGCCTTATCGGCTACAAGGAGCTCTGCAAGATGAAACCAAGCGCTTTCCTGGTCAATACCGGCCGTGGCGGCATTGCAGTTGAAGCCGATCTGGTGCGTGCCGTCGATGAGGAAAGGATTGCCGGAATCGGCATAGACGTCTATGAGAGGGAGCCCCTTACCCTCGACCATCCCTATCTGCATTCCAGGCATCCCGAGCGCATTCTCCTTACGCCGCACATTGCCTGGTACAGCAGGGAAGCCCGCGCACGGCTTGCCAGAGCCATTGCGGAAAACATAAAGAAAGGATGGTAAGCTTTTAAAAAATTTGGGCGGTAAAAGTTTTTTTAGTAGTTTTGCATCCGCTTTCGGGGTACTAGCTCAGTTGGTAGAGCGTTAGGTTCGCAATCTAAAGGTCAGGGGTTCGATCCCCCTGTGCTCCACAAGACAAAGGATTTGAGGTTACTCATTTCCTTTTTTTGTATTCACTTCGCCCATCGGGATATAATTTACAGCAGCCTCAAAGCAATATTGGCGCAGGCCTCTGCATCCGCCAGCGCGTGGTGATGCTGCGTCAGATCGAAGCCGCAAGCGGCAGCCACGGTTTGGAGCTGGTGGTTCGGCAGCAGATTCCCATAATGCCGCCGGGACGCTGCCAGCGTGTCGTGGAATTCATAATCGGGGTAATCCATCTGGTACACCTTGAAGACCTCTTTCAGGCATCCTTCGTCAAAAGCACTGTTGTGCGCAACCAACGGAAGGCCTTCAATCTTCGGCGCTATCTTCTCCCACACGTACGGGAACACCGGAGCGTCTTCCGTGTCCTCCGGCCCCAGCCCGTGGACCTGACGGCAGAACCACTGGTAGTATTCCGGCTCCGGGTGGATCAGGCTGTAGAATGAATCCACGATCCGGCCGTCGCGGACTATCACCACGCCCACGCTGCACACGCTGCTGCGGCACTCGTTGGCGGTTTCGAAGTCAATGGCTGCAAAGTCTTTCATCACACTCCGTATCTTTTTGCCATTGCCTTTACCTGATCTGCAATTTCTTGACGGAACGCTTCCGGAGCCAGCACTTCCACATCAGCCCCGTGTCTAAGCACTTCCTGCCTGAAATCGTATGTGGGGGCCAGACGATAACTAAACACCGTGTACTTATCCGTGGACTCTTCTTCCACTTTTTTCTGGGATGAATGAAGCGATGTAGGGCTAGTCTGTCGGCAGCTACCTCGCCGACCTTGTATGGATCTTCTTCCCGTTACGGTCCCAGGTGTATACCCAGTTGCCGTTACGGGATGTAAAGGTATCTCCCGCAACGCCCGTAACATCACCAATGGTGCTTGCACTGAGCGTCTTATACTTCTTGCCCTCGGCATCCCATAGGTAAACCCAACTGCCGTTACGCGACACGAAGAATGTCGCGCTGTACCCCATAACTTCTCCGACAGTGCTGGCGCTGAGGGTCTTATACTTCTTCCCGTGTTCATCGAACATGTAGATCCAAGAGCCGTTTCGCTCGACGCTGGAAATCTGGTGCGCATTAGTAGCCATCATCAAACCAATAAGGGCAAGTGTTAAATACTTCATCATGTTGAAGCAAATTTAGTGAATTATTCTGATATCATTGCCAGAAACAATTCGATAATCAGACACCTTTTGTTGTAATACGGAATACAACGTCCATTTTGCTACAGATCCCGACCTTGGCGAAGATCTGTACGTTCGAATGATCTGCAGCCAATAGCATACAAAAATTTGGTAAATCAGAAAAAAGTGCATATTTTTGCACCAACAAGAAAAGACCTGCGCAACATGAAGTCTTAAGTTCCTACTTGAGGGGTTAGTAGTGTTGGTGGAGCTTTTCTTTTTTTTATGCCATTTTCTCCCGGAACTCTGCAGGAACGAATTTCCAATGACGGTACGGCACCCTCCAGCGGCCGCGGCCGGTTTCCGGCTGCGTATTCACGTAAATGTTGAAGCCCGTATCTCCGTTGGCATCTTTGATAAGCGTCAGGATATGCTGAAACAATTCTTCCTTAGCCTGTGTCTTCTTCCCAGGGGTGCCAGGTCCGCCTTCCGAAGCCGGAAGGTGCATCTTGTTCATATGGAAAGCCATCGCACCCAGGACAATGTCCATACACTGCTGGATGGGATGCTTGTGAGAGTCTATCTCTGCAATGTCCCAGGGCTTCAAGACTATCTTGGCATTATGAAAGAGCGATAGCTCCTGCAAATAGTTCAAGTGCGCCTTGAAATCATCGTTTTGGGAGCGCGTATCAGGAATTTCATCAAAGAACAACTTGATTCTGGTCGGACGAGAAGGATTGTTTCTGTGATAAGCCAGACCAAAAGCATGCTTTATGAACTGGTAATACAAAAGATGGTATTGCAAGGCTGTTCCGTGATTGGGAACAATCTGGGAAGTCTCTTGAAACATAACCCTCATTTTCAGCTTCTTTTCTTTCACAAAGCCAAAGAATACATCCATCATCTGCTTGTACTTATCCAAATAGGGAGCAGTCACCTTTGTCCACTTGATTTCCCCAAATAAATTCAACTTCATCTTCATCTCATCCAGCGCCGTATTTACCTGGTGGAAGTCCTTGCTCCTGACAAGCACACCGCCGTAGAAGTGTGAATAAAAAGTCCCCTTCGACAGCGACTCGTCGCAATATATCATATACTCCCTCATATCGTCAACAATCAAGAATACAAAGATAGCAACTGTACGTCTGAGAACCAAAGAATCTTTTACAAGTTAAAATTCGCTCTCCCCGCAGTATAATCCCGGAAATAGATTAACTTTGTATATATGACCCAGTACATCGCAGACGAAGCCCACTTCAGAGTATTGTCCTAATCCCGTAATATCCATATGAAAATGCAGAAAGTCTATTTTGCTGGTTCCATCCGTGGCGGCCGCCAGGATGCCGACCTTTATAAACGCATAATCGAATACATTCAGCGCCACCATATCGTCCTGACTGAGCACGTCGGCGACCTGTCGAAAAGTAAGACCGAGGGACTCAAAGACCGCGACGTAGCCATTTATGAGCAGGATACTGCCTGGCTCCGTGAGGCAGATGTCGTCATTGCAGAATGCACCACGCCCTCACTTGGCGTCGGTTATGAGTTGGCCTACGCCGAAGCCCACGGCATTCCGGTCCATATCTTCTACAACAAACCTCGCACGAACCTTTCCGCTATGCTCACTGGCAATTCTCGTTTCCAAATCCATCCTTATAAGACCGAAGAAGAAATCTATCCCATCATTGAAGTCATTCTGACGTAAACATCGTTTTTTGTTGGTCGGTTTTTCAAGAGAATATGAGTGAAATTGGATTGTTAAAATGATTGGCATAGGGAAAAGAAGGGCACTAATACATCAGGCCGTTGAACCGATTAAAATGGCCATCCTCCAGAGTCAGTACAACTCCACTAGGCTGGCCAATATAGAGCGCTTGAAGTTGTACTATGGCATTGGACGCTACATTTCGGAAATCGCCAACCAAAGACTTTTTATGTTGGCAAGGGCTTTGTGTTTTTAGAACCAGTACACGGTTGAGGTAAAGGGCCATACATTCAAGGGGGATATGCTCTTTCTCAGCCGTGAATTTAATGCACTCGTTGCAGTAGAGTTGAAACAAGGCCCCTTTAAAACGGCATATCTTGGCAGTTGAGCAGTTACCTCACAGTCCTGTAGGACTATGTCCGTAAGCCTCACGAGAATCCATCCATCGGACTTGTTCTCTGCAAGAGTACCGACAGTCTATCGTAGATTAAACCGGAACAGGTGGCAGATTGAGACCTTCTCACGAACCCAGACAACAACCTACTCGATCAAAAACAAAATGTCAATGAACTAACGTTATTTTAAAGTTTAACAAATTAACGCAACAGTACTAATAGTAGAGCATAAACGTACATCACTGAATAAACACTTGATAAAGGTCTTTATTAGTAGAATCAGAAGACATAATACGCTCTTTTATTCTATGTTTCTTTACCCAAACATTGTTTTTTGTCATATTCAAGAGAAATGCCATTGAACTGGCATCAAAACCAAGAATAGTATATGATAAAAAACGAAATTGTTCGTTAGTAAAGGTATTAAAATCCATCCTAAGCTTGCTCATTATATTATCTAAATCAGCGTTAAGCATGTCTTCCAAAGCGCTTTGTTTTTTAGGATCAATCAAATCTGTTATGATTTTTGAGTACTTGACGGAATAACTCTTTATTATTCGTTCACTCAGTGTCTCAAAACTTTGATTTACAGAATAAAGAGATTGAATGTCATCAAACTGCTTTCGATACATTTTCGCAAAGGCGTAACGCAATTGTTGAAGGCGTTCCCTATAATCATCGTTTTGTTTAGAGAGAGCAGAAATTTGTTCTTTGGCTTTTTCCCCTTCTAGCTTTTCTCTCGTTCGTGTCAGATTGAGCATTTTGCATACTTCTTCTTGTTGTAGAATAAGTTGGTCTTTTTCCGCAAGAATACGATTTTTTCTCGACTTGAACAGAAGAAGAGAAATAGATAGAAACAAGATAGCCCCAATAACTGTAAAGACTACTATAATGCGAGAGTTCTTAGACTTCGTTGCATCAATCTCTGAAAGTAGTGCATAATGATCAGCTTGAGCTTTATATATAGATTGCTCCAGTTTTGATACTACGATAGAATCAGTTAAGTCATTATATTTTTCAAGAAATGCTAAAGCATCATCATTATTATTCTTAAGCTTGTTAATTTTATACTTCCACCAGATAGTCTTAGCATTATCTGGATTATTTGATATAGTGTTTGTGACATTCTCAGCATCATTATATCTAGATAACTCTATAAGTGAGTAGGCATATTCATAATAACGGTAAATGTCCATATATGCGTGTGATGAAATGGCGGATTCAAATAATTGAACTACTTTTTCAGCATTATGGTGTTCCTTATGCAATTCATTATCTGCTAACGCGATTCTAGCTTCGTTTACTAAATAATCGTTGACTCCTATTAGGGTCAGTAGACTATCAGCTTTATCAAATACTCTATTGTTGTGGTATGCTATAGCAAGATTGTAGCGGGCGTAGTCAAGATAAAAAGGATCTCCTATTCTTTCGAATGAATTGAAAGCAAGTAATTCATATTTAAGCTCATCTTTGTTGTTATGACTTTTATTGTATGTGTCCCCAAGAGCACTATAAATCATACCTTTCTGCTTTTCGTTTTCGACATTATGTGAATAGCTCAAAGCATCTAGAAACGAAATAATAGCACTTTGAAGGTTGTCCGCATTATACTGTATGCGCCCCATATAGTACTTCGTCAACATCTTTTCTTCCTGGCTCCCGTATTCTTGGAAATAGTGTTCAGCCGGCAAAAGAAAAGATACGGATGCTGTATCAATATAATTCTTATCAAGAGCGATGGCTTTTAATAACGCATAATGAGCTTTCCATTTACTTGTGCGGAGCTCATTAGTGTCAATCTGCCTAATGATAGTAAGGGCACTATCTGGCCGATCTTGCATAATAGCTTTAGCAGTTAATAGGGAATAGATAATAGAGTTGTTCTCACAGGCGCAACACAAGACTAAAAGAAGGGCAGTAAATAAACAGAACTTACGCATAGTAATAACATAATTCTATTACAAAAATACTAATTCTATATTAATTCTTGTCTTCGGGCTATTCTATGTAAGATGTCGACAATCATTTGACTTACACCTCAATAAATTATTGAATGACAACAACTTAGCGATGATGCTTTTGCTGGTGACGGCTTAAAAAAAACACTAGTATTTGCGTAATTAATTGTTATTGAGCATAGTAGAAGAAACAAAATATTTCATACGTGTAAGTTCGATTGGGACTCAAAAATAGATTTGATAAGAGGATATGTCTACTTTTGTATTGCAAAATAATCATTACGACTTCCCCTGATTGTCGGGGATAATAGTTTAATCTTTTTATTATAAATCTATTATGTATCGTTTACATTCATTCGTGTCATTTATCTGTTGCCTTGGCCTTAGCGCGTGCGGTTCCTTCTTTGTGGAAGAGACATCAACAATTGTTGTGGACAATGTATCCGGTTCTTATTCCTTAGTGTCTGCTTATTTTGATGAGGCTGTACAACTTTCCCGCACAGGAGAATCTTCCAATGACATTCTTTGCCAAATGAAGCAATATGGGTGGCGCGGCGTTATATCGGTGGACGGAAAAGGGCCTCTGCAGAATAATGTGGTCTTGCCGGCTTTCTCTGTGGATAAAACAACTCAGATCAATTTTCTTGTCCCAGTGTCTATGAACTATGAGCGCGAGCATCTGAAGGCCGAAGGGAAATGTATTATTGATTTGGCGTGGTTCCAATTTCATTACAGAATAAATGGCAACGGTGAAGTAGAATTCGATTACCCGGAGGAAATTCAACTTAACGAATATGATACCCCGCTTAAGGATATTCAAATTGACAGGGTTTCTCCAGATATTATAGTCATTCAGGCAAAGACAAGTTTCTATGACGTCGGCAAAGACTATAGCCTTGGTGGGCGTTTGGTCTTGGCGTATAAGCGAAATAAAACCGAAGTCAATTAGCCGCAATCAGCCCCTGTCTTTCCGCCAGAACCGCGATGTGATGTCCTCGCGATGGTAGTAGAGGCGCTGATTTGTGCTGCGATTGTTCAACGGACCGCGGGCCTCGATGTAGGGGCCCGTCTTCACGTAGTCGAAGACGGTATAGAACTCATCCTCCACGCTTTCCCTGCCGCTGTAGACTGCTGTCTCGATGCCGGGGAAGGATTTCTTTATGTGCCTTGCAAGGCGGAATAGAGCTTCCGTGTCGCGGCCCTCGCCAAGGAAGAGGAAGCAGGTAATGCCGAAATTGTCGGCGATGAGTTTGTCGATAATCCCCGTGGTCAACTCCTCTCCTATGTCGTTGCGGAGGAAAGGGGAGTGGCATCCCGGGCAATTACCCCGGCAGTTGGAGATTTCAACTGCCAGGGTAACGCGGTCGGGTATTTCCTCGATGACGGTGTCCGTCAGGGAGGGTATGTATTTAAGCATTCTCCTGCTCCTTGGGAGCGTAGAAGCGCTTGCCGGCTTCGATCTGGCGGGGCTCGGCGAATGAGGAGACGCGCTTCAGGTAACCGATCACACGGGTCAGATAGTCAAGGTTTTCGCTGCCGCACTTAGGGCACTTGGTGAGGGTGTCCTTGCTGATGTAGCCGCAGTCGTTGCAGACCGTGTTGCGGCAGTTGAATGTGAAGTAGTTGGTGCCGTAGTGGGCTGCCACCTTCAGCAGCTGGCGGTACTGGTCCTTGCTGAGATGCTCGGCAATGTTCATATGGAGGGCGGAACCGCCGTCGAGGTACTTGACGAAATCCTCGCCGTGAAGCTTGAACTTGTCTATCATGGACACGTTCACGTCTTCGGGATTGTAGAAGTAGGAGCTGTAGAGGTTGTGCTTGTCGGAGACGAAATAACCGTCCTTCTTGTCCCATTTGTAGTTCTTGGCGGCAAGGTTCTCGGCAGGCACGAACTCGGTGTTGAACATGGCGTCGGAGGTGCGGTCCTTGCGGTTGGCTATGTTGATGGTCTCGAGGATGGTGTTCACGAATGCGCCGTATTCGGGGTTCGGGGACACTTCGAGTCCCAGGAACTCGGCGGCCTCGGTCAGGCCGTTGACGCCCACTGTGAGATACTGGCGCTTCATGTCGATGAAGCCGGCCTTGTAGACGTCGAGCATCTCGGCTTTCAGGAAGTCCTTGATGATTTCGTTGAAAGCGATCTGGTATTTGTGGACGCGCTCGGTCATCTCGCGTATGTCCTTGGCTATAAAGTTGGTGTAGAGGTCGTCCTTGTCGTAGAAGTTGCTGACGGGATTCAGGGGCTTGCCGGCCTCGAGGTGGACGCCGCGGCGCTCGGCGAAGTAGCGGCGCACGGAATCCTGGATGAGGCGGTTGAGGTTGATGGTCATGACCGACTTGGAACCGGTGCTCACGGAGGCGGTGCCCATCGAGTACTGGTGGGTGGTGTGGTTGTGGGACTCGTCGCTCATATCCTTCAGGGAGTTGCGCAGACGGCAGCAGCTGGAAAGGGAGTCGGGGCTGTTGGACAGATAGCAGAAGAAGCTGTGCCCCTTCGCCCACATTTCAGCGGTGAAGTCGGCGTAATCCTTGTCGGCGAAATCGTCGCCGCCGTCGGTGAGAAGGGCCATGGTCTCGACCGGGAAGGTGAGGATGTAGTTGTTGCGCTCCTCGTTGAACCAGTTCATGAAGTGCCTCTGGAGCCAGTCGAGGGTCTCCCACTTGGGGGCGGTGCCGTCGGGGAAACGGAAGTCTCCGAACACGCCCTCGAAATAGGGCTTGTCGAAGTAGCCGATGTTCCAGAACACCGTCTGGTAGCCGCGGTTGCCGGCAGGCATGTTCATGGAGTGAACGACCTGCTGGAAGTAGTTGTCTATCACCTTGGTGAGGGTGCGCTTCTTGATGTTCAGTTCAACTACGTCCTCGAGGTGTTCGAGGTAGTCGTCGCCGTAGTCCTTGCGGATGAAGTAGTCGAAGTACATCAGGAATTCAGGGGTCGCGACGGCGCCCATGAACTGCGAGGATACGGAATAGACAAGGTTGATGAACTCGCCGCAGAAGCTCTTGAGGTCGGTGGGGGCCACTGACACTCCGCCGAGCTCCTTGAGGCCGCTGACGAGGAAGGGATACATGGTGATGGCCACGCAGTAGGGGAAACCGGGGGTGCCGCTTTCGTCGTGCTTGTAGAGGACGTGGGATTCGAGGTCCTTGAGGTACTGGTCGGCAAGATGGCGGCCGTAGAGGGTCTTGATCTTGTCGCACATGATGTAGCGGTTCTGCTTGATGTTGTTCTCCTTGTAGAGCTCGTTGCCAAGGGTGACGATGTTCTTGCGGGTCACGTTGGCGTTGGCGTCGAACTTGGAACCGGTTGCGGCGTTGGTGGCTGCAATGTAGTCTTTTATGAAGTCGCGCTTCTTGCGCAGGTCGAGGTCGGCGTCGAATTTTTCGATATAGGCGAGGGCGACCTTCTTGTTGATCGACATCAGCGAATCCACAACCTGGCGGCGGATTTCGGAACTGTAGATCCCGTCGTAGATGTAGAGGTTGTTGATGATCGACACGACAATGGAATCGTCGCAATACTGACTGGCTGTCTTGTAGGCCTCATGGATACCACGGGCAAGCTTCGCTTTATCGTACTCTTCTATCGAGCCGTTGGTTTTTCTTACGTCCATATGGAAATACTGGTTTATTACTTAAGGTTAGCGGAGCACAAATTTAGCCCATAGAACGCGATGAAAAAACAAAGCGCTGAAGAAGTTTTCAACAAACTTATAAACAACAGCCCCTAGCGCTGCCGGGGGCCGATTTGGGGGTATTTTGGGATAGAAGATTACAGCGCGTCGAAGGCGAACACATGGGCTTTGTCGCCGCCCCAGGACTCTGTGACCACCAGGCGGAGGGCGTCGGCCTTGACTTCGGGGAAGCTGACCTTGTTGAGCCGCACGTAATTCAGCGGACATTCATAGACGCAGACCCATTTGCATCCCACTTTTGCCTCGATACGGTAGGCCTTTGCCATCATCGGAGGCACCCCGACCCTTTCCGTCGTGGCCTCGAGCTTCCTCATTCGCTTGCCGCGGACCTTGAAATGGGAATCGAAAATGATGCGGGCGCCGCTGATCTTGACGGGTTTCTTCCAGCTGTATTCGATAGTGGCCTCGCCGGGCTCCACCCAGACTCCGTTGTCGGCTCCGTCCCACTGGCGGTCGATGCCGTTGCGCAGCACTTCGCACTCTCCGGAAGTGCGGGCGCTGAGGGTCAGTTCCGAAGGCTTGCGCCAGCGGTAGGGGAGCATGCAGTCGTCGTCCTCGAGCATCTCCTGCACAAGTCCGATGTAATTTGCGCGCACTTCCGCGGGGGAGATGCCTTTCTCTATTGCCACGGCGGCTCCGGTGCCGCAGGCCTGGCCGAGCAGGGCGGTGGTGGCCATCACGCGGGTGGCGGAGAGGCCCATATGCGTGCAGGAAATGTCGCGCCCGGCAAACATAAGGTTGGGCACGTTGACGGAATACAGGCAGTCGAACGGAATTCCGAAATAATCCGGGCACTTATATTCCACGCTGATGCGGCCTTTCTTGTGGAATGCCTCGGGATCGTGGTCGTCGAGGGTCCATCCGCCATAGGCCACGACGTCCTCGAAGTGGCCGCCGGACAGCACGTCGTTCTGCGTGAGGATGTGCGGACCGATGAAACGGGTGGATTCACGCTTGCCGGGAAGGGAACCGATCCAGTCCAGTTCGTAGCCTTTGCAGCGGCCGTCGGGGTTGTTCTTCATATACTCCCAGATGCCGTAGGCTATGCGCTTGAGTTCGAACTGGATGTCGGGGGCGTCGAAAATGGTGTCGTAGAGCCCGCCGAACTCGATCCACCAGAAGTTGTTGTCTTTGGGGGAATAGATGCGTTTGTAGTTGAACTTCACTCCGGGGATAGTGGATTTAGGGGTGTCGTAGTCGAAATCGGCGTCCGTGAAATGGTAGGCCCAGTCGGGAGCGATGAACGGGTGGTCCTCGTCCGTCTTGCGGAGTTGCAGCAGGATGGAGTTGCCCATGGTGTGGGAGTCGCCGCCTTCGTGGAGCGCGGTCTCGTTAAATTCGGAAGGGAATTCGCGGCCTCGGCGGAATTTCGCTCCGCTCAGGCGGAGTATGCCGTCGCCGGTGCAGTCGGCAAAGAGCTTGCCCCTGACCAGGTAGCGGGTGTAGGCGTTGATGTTCCAGGCCTTCACGGCCGCTATCCTTTCCCCGTCCATTACCACGTCCTCGACGGATGTGTTGAGCAGCAGTTTGATGTTGGGCTCACTGATTACTGTAGAATAAATTACGTCGTCCCATATGGTGTAGCGCTGCAAGGGGTTGTAGTAGAAATTGCGCAGCTGCATCTCTTCCAGGATGCCTGCCTCCTGGTACTGGTCCTTGAGCACTCCGACTATACCCATGCGCATCTCGCTGGAAGCGTTGCCTCCAAGCACGGGGCGGTCCTGGATCAGCACGACCTTTGTGCCGTGGCGGGCTGCGGAAACAGCAGTGCACACGCCGGCGAGGCCTCCGCCCGCGACCACCAGCTCGGTCTCGAGTTCCACATCCTTGATTACCTTGGAATTCTGCTCCGTGAGCATTCCCTGCGCTACCGCCTGGATGCTGAAGGCCAGAAGCAGCGCAGCACTTGCGATTATTCGGACAATCTTCATAATGTACAGTGATTTTATTTCACAAATATAGCTATATTTGTAGAAAATACTCCATAATTATGTTTACTTCTGAACACGGACTCTACGTAGCACACGGCCCCGAAGGCCCCATCAGCATAACCGGAAAAATGGCCAACAGGCACGGCCTCATCGCAGGTGCCACCGGCACTGGTAAAACAGTGACTCTCCAGGTGTTGGCCGAAACTTTCAGCCAGGCTGGAGTGCCTTGTTTCATGGCCGATATGAAAGGCGACCTCAGCGGTATCAGCCAGGCCGGCAGGATGTCGGGATTCATCGAGAAGCGCTGTGCCGAATTCGGAATCGAGAATCCGCAATTCGCTCCGTGCCCCGTGCGTTTCTACGACGTTTTCGGGGAGCAGGGCCATCCCATGCGCACCACCATCTCAAATATGGGCCCTCAGCTGATGAGCCGCCTTCTCGGACTCAACGACGTGCAGTCCGGCGTGCTTGACATCATTTTCCGGGTGGCGGACGAAAAGGGTCTGCTGCTCATCGACATCAAGGACCTGCGTTCCATGCTCTCATACGTCGACGAGCACGCCGCCGAACTCCGCGCCGAATACGGCAACGTGACTTCCGTGACCATCGGTGCCATACAGCGCGCCCTGCTGAGCATCGAGAACGAGGGCGCCGAGCTTTTCTTTGCCGAGCCGGCGTTCGACATCCAGGATCTTTTTGCAACCGATGCCGCCGGCAGGGGAGTCATGAGCGTGCTTGCGGCAGACCGCCTGATGCAGAATCCCAAGCTGTATTCGACCTTCCTGCTGTGGCTGCTCTCCGATATCTATGCGACTCTACCCGAAGTCGGTGACTGTGATCTCCCGAAACTGGTGTTCTTCTTCGACGAGGCCCACACCCTGTTCACCGACACGGCTCCGGCCCTCGTACGCAAGATCGAGCAGGTCGTGCGCCTCATCCGAAGCAAGGGCGTGGGAATCTACTTCGTGACCCAGAATCCCACCGACATCCCCGAGAGCATACTCGGCCAGCTCGGAAACCGCATCCAGCACGCCCTGCGTGCTTATACCCCCAAGGACCAGAAAGCCGTGCGCAGCGCCGCAGAGACCTTCCGCCCCAACCCCAACTTCAAGACGGCCGACGCAATCACTATGCTGGAGACCGGCGAAGCGCTGGTGAGTTTCCTGGACGCCAAAGGCGCCCCCGGCATTGTGGAGCGTGCACGCATCCTCTTCCCCCTGAGCCAGATAGGCGCAATCACCGAAGGCCAGAGGCTGGATATCCGCAACGCTTCTCCTCTCAAGGGCAAGTACGACACCGTCATCGACCGTGAATCCGCATTCGAGATCCTTCTTGCCGACCGCAAGAGGGCCGAAGAGGAGCAGGCCCGCCAGCAGGCGGCGATAGAAGAGCAGAAAGCCCGTGCGGCAGCTGAGCAGCAGCGGGCAAGGGAGCAGGCGGCAGCGGCCCGGAGCGCGGCTCCGGCAAAGACCGGCAAGCAGTCCACGAAGAAGGCGATAGGGGCCGCCGTGCTGACAGCCGCGGTCGGAGCGGCCGTCACCAGCCTGACCCGCAGCGCCGGTAACTCCGTAGCTGAAGCCGTCACCGGCAAGAACAAAGACGGCAAGAAGAAATCCACCAAGAAAGGTGCTGCTGAAAAGGCCGTTTCGAACGCCACTTCCAGCGCCCTCCGCACGCTCACGAGAAGCATACTCGGCAACCTGCTCAAGTGATGCTGAAGCGGCTTCTACTTGCGGCATCCATACTGGCAGGGGCTCTTGCGGCATATGCGCAGGAGCCTCTGCCGCTGACTGATGAGGACTACTCGAAAGTCTCCCGTGCCAAGGCCGCAAAGCAGGGTTTCTCGTTCGTGCCGCTCCCGATAATGGGCTACAATTCCGACCTGGGATTCCAGTTCGGAGCCTGTGCCGACATGCATCAGTACGGCCGGGAGCCTTCGCTGTTCCCCGATTTCCTCTACCACATCCATTTCGAAGGCTCGTACTACACCAAAGGGCAGCTTCTGCTGCACGGACAATATGACAGTTCGCACCTGATACCGGGTGTGGACTTCGTCGCTTCGCTGACCTGGCAGAAGGATCCGCTGTTCCAGTTCTATGGCTTTGACGGTTTCGTATCTTCGTACGACCCTGCTGTCGACAGGCGCGACGGCTCGGCATACTACTGCTTCAACCGCAACATGATACGCTTCCTGACATCGATGCAGGGCCATTTTTCGGGCCCCTGGGGCTGGATGGCAGGGCTCAACTACCGTTACGTCAAGTCCGGCATCCTGGATTTCAAGGGCTACGATTCCGATAATACTCTTTTCGGCCGCTATCTTGAGGCCGGTGTGATCGATTCCTCAGAACTTGAGGGGCATACAGCAGACCTGATTGCCGGCATCAAATACGACACCCGCGATTTTGAGCCCAATCCGACCAGGGGTATCTGGGCGGAGGCCTATCTGAACGGCTCCCCGGACTTCACTGCTTCCGGCCATTCCTTCCTGAAGGCCTCCCTGCGCTGGCGGCAGTACTTCACTCCGGGTCCGGACTGGCTGACGCTGGCATACCATCTTGGCTACCAGACCACGCTTCTGGGCCGTACTCCCTTTTATATGGCCCATAATATCAGCACTATACGAATACGGCAGACCTGCACGGAAGGCCTCGGTGGGGTGAACACCATAAGGGGCGTGATGATGAACAGAATCATCGGCGATGCTTATGCCTGGGCCAATTTCGAGCTCCGTTTCCGCCTTCTCACCTTGAACGTGCTGGGCATGGAACTGGGGCTGGCGGCAAATCCTTTTGTGGATGTGGGTATGATCACAAAACCATATCGCCTCGAGGAGATGGCAGCGTTGACTTCGTCGGACCCGGCCTCTCTCCGGCAACTGGCCATGAAACCCCATGCCGGAGCCGGCGCTGGACTGAAGTTCTCAATAGACAAAAACTATATACTTTCATTTGAATGGGGCGTCCCTTTCAATAAGCAAGACGGACGCTCAAGTATTTATTTCACATCTGATTTCGTGTTCTGATCTAATGAAAAGGTTTACAATAATTCTCCTGTCTGTCGCCTGCCTTGCCATCTCCTGCGGAAGGCGTGGAGGCGGCACCGTGGAGCCAGGTGTACAGAAAGACACCGTGTATCCTCTGGGCTTCCGCACCGAAGATTTCGCCGTAGATTCATCGAAGGTAAGGGACGGGGAGACATTTTCCGGACTGATGAACCGCATGGGCCTTGGAGCCAAAGACTGCTATACCCTGGCCACGCGGGTGGACAGCGTGTTCGACGTGCGCCGTATGCGTGCCGGACAGCCCGTGGAGGCATACTACAGCAAGGATACGACCCGCACCCTGAAATACGTCGTCTACCACAACGACCGCATTCGGGCAACGGTTTTCAATTGCACGGACTCGCTGTATGCCCACATTCATGACAAGCCTGTGCAGTCCGAGCGCAAGACTGCTGACGTGAAGATCACCAGTTCATTATGGAATGACATGCTGGCCGCCGACATTTCTCCGCTGCTTATCGTGGATCTCGCCGACATCTATGCCTGGACCGTGAACTTTTTCGGCCTCCAGGACGGCGACCGCTTCAGGGTGGTCTATGACCAGACCGTCTGTGAGGGCGAAGTGGTGCGTATCGACAGCGTGGAATTCGCGCTCTACGACAGCGGATCCTTCAGGGCGGCGGCAATACGCTTCGACCAGGGCGACGGCGGCAACAAGTATTGGAACGAGAAAGGGGAGAGCCTGCGAAAGGCCTTCCTGAAGGCGCCGCTCAAGTACAACCGCATCAGCAGCCGCTTCACCTATGCCCGCAAGCACCCGATTACCGGGAAGGTGCGGCCGCACACCGCAGTGGATTATGCCGCCCCCACCGGGACCCCCGTCCATTCGATCGGAGACGGCACCGTAACCGCCTGTGGATGGGACGGTTCGGGAGGAGGAAACCGTATCCGCATCCGTCATATGAACGGCTACGAAACCTGCTATATGCACCTTTCCCGCTTTGCGACCGGCATCAAATCCGGCGCAAGGGTTGCCCAGGGGCAGACCATAGGGTATGTGGGCTCCACCGGCCATTCCACCGGCCCGCACCTGGATTTCCGCGTGTGGAAGGACGGCACGCCCATCGATCCGCTGAAGATGATTTCCCCGCCCTCCGAGCCCATCAAGCAGGAGCATATAGATTCCCTGGGTAAGATCTATTCCGCTTATCTAAAGAAACTTGGCGAATGAGTATAGAGCCGGTGGCATATTTCCGGTCTCCGTTGAAGGAGAAGTTCGGGATACCGCGTCAGTCCGGTCTTGCTCCGGATTTGCGGGGGGAAGTGCGTTTTGTGGCACCCTTCGATGCTCCGGAAGCAGTGCGCGGTCTGGATGGCTTCGATTACTGCTGGCTGATATGGGGCTTTTCGATGAATCCGTCCGATGCTGCGTCGCTGACCGTGCGGCCGCCCAGGCTTGGCGGCAATGAAAGGGTAGGGGTCTTCGCCTCGCGCTCCCCTTACAGGCCAAACGGCCTGGGGCTTTCCTGCGTGAGGATCGAGTCGGTGCGCCCCGGGGTGATAGAGGTGTCCGGAGCGGATCTGGCAGACGGCACGCCGGTGTATGACGTAAAACCATATGTGGAGTATGCCGATTCCAGGCCCGGGGTGCGGAGCGGCTTCGTGGATGCCAATTCCTGGGAAGCGCTCCCGGTGGAGATCCCGGAGCCGGTGGCCAGGGAATTGGGCCCTCAGGCTTCTGCGGCGCTTTCCCAGGTGCTTTCCCAGGATCCCCGGCCCCGGTACCAGGATGATCCGGAAAGGCTGTATGGCCTTGTTTTCGGCGGGTTTAATGTAAAATTCTCTGTCAAAGGCGGAAAAGTATTTGTGCACTCGCTGGAAAAATATTAATTTTGCAGTCTATGCTTCATTCTATCGAGGACATTATATCCAGGCGTTCAGTCGAAGAGATTTCCGCCACGCTGGACTATTTCGACGCCCTGCCGCGCCGCTACAAGCGTAAGCAGGACCTCGAAAAGGCTTTGTGCGCCTACTTGTCCGGCGACCCGCGCGTGTGGCTGGACAAGTTGATGGAATATGACCTCAAACTGCTTCAGAAGCTTTGCAAAGGCGGCCCAGACAGCTTCGTGGACGTGATTCCCAGCGATTTCCCGACCATAGTCGAGACTCTCCATTTCGTCGAAAGCGGCAAGTCCGACAGCGACGATATGCTGCGGCTGACCATCCCTGGAGCTTTCTTCCGGCTGATCGTGGACGAAATCGACGACGTGGTGGCCCGCAAGGAGCGGGACGGCTCATTCCGCTTGGAGCATATGATACTCGGAGCCGTGAACACCTATGGCGCCGTGCCCCTCAGGACTTTCGTGGACAGCATCTTCATGGATTTCGAAGATATGGACGAGATGCGCCGTTTTGCTGGTGCCGTGGCATCGCACCCGGCCATGCGCATCTACCAGGAGGAATACAGGGGTGAGTCCTATATGGTGTCGCCAGAGGTGGAGGATTTTCCCGGCCTTATGCGCGACCGCAGAAAGCTGGGCAAAGATATCAGGCGTTATGGCAAGGTCGCCATCCCGGATATTCTCCAGTGCGGCGAAAATGCTCCCTTCAATTTCTACGGGCGAAGCACTGAGGAAGGGAAAGCTCTCCTGAAACTCTTTGATTATCTGGGATATGAGGGTGACGAGCTCACATATTCCGCCCATTCTGCCTGGGTCAACTCCCAGTATGAGCCGGATGAGCGCAATCTGGAGATACTGCTTTCTGCCGTGACTGCCGCAGCGGAGGACATAGAGGATTACGCCCAGTTCCGCGAGTTCGCGCAGGTGGTGATCGACTACGCCAACTCGGTGCCCAAATGGCTCTTGAAAGGGCAGAGTGCCGAGGCGACCGGCCTGCTTCGTTATGAACTGCCCCCGGATGCTTTTTCCGAGCTGTTCGAGGAAGACGAGGAAGCCGCGAAAGAGCAGGAAGAACTGATGTCTTTCTTCGACAGCGTCAACAAGGTGCGCCCTGTGGCTCCGGATGATCCCTGCCCTTGCGGCAGCGGGATATCATACCGCTTCTGCCACGGCCGGCATTTCAGCTGATCATTCCCTGAACACCGCTCACGAGCAGGTTCCAGACAAGGAATCTGCCGGCTTTTCCTATCAGCAGCAGTATGCTCGTCCAGAGCGGATGGGTCTTGTAGAAGCCGAGGGCTATGACCACCACGTCGCCGATTACAGGCACCCAGGCGATCAGCGCAAGCCATACCCCGAAACGGTCTATTTTCTGCTTCTGTTTTTCGAGCGTCTCACGCTTGACTTTGAACCACTTTTCAATCCATTCCCAGCGGCCGAGCCAGCCCATGCCGAAGGTTACCATCGAGCCTAGCCAGTTGCCTGCGGTGCCCACAAGGAAACAAGCAAGCGGACGCTTCGTAGCCGCAAGGATTGCGATATACAAAGCGTCCGAACTGAAAGGTATAACGGTGGCCGCCAGGAAATTGCCCAGGAAAAGGCCAACCAATCCTAAATCGCTGAGCCAGTCTAACACAGCTACTTGACTGCTTTTACCCGAAGCTTTTCTTCAAGATAGGTGGCGAGTTTCCCGACGTTGTCGTCATCGGGCGCGACCACGCAGACGATCACAAGGAGACCCTTCTTGATCTCCACGCACATAAGCAGCATTATCGATCCGTTCTCGCATTCGCCGGAGAAGCCGTATGCGGTCCTGTTCTGGAACTTCCATTCGGCTATCGGGTTCTCATCGTCATCGTCGTCGTCCCAGCCGATGATTTCAGCGAAATTGGCGTATGCCTCATCTTCAGCCGTGGTGTCGTCGGGCATATCGCCGGCATAGACGTCGATCTCAAAGGCGCCTTCGTCTTTCTGGGCTCCGAAGTGCGTTATGGTCGCGCCGGAGATTTCGTCGTAGCGGTCCGTCTCAGAAGACCAGCCGTCGGGGAGGGGGAGAGTTACGTCGTAAACCATAGGGCTACAGCTGGTTATAAGGGATTGAGAAGGTGTCGCCCTTGGAAGGGTCGCCGGTGGAGATGCCCTTCTTAAGCCAGCGCGCGCGCTGGTCTGAGGTGCCGTGGTTGAAGGCGTCTGGGACCGTGTAGCCATAGGCTTTCCGCTGCAGGTAGTCGTCGCCTATCTTTGCGGCGACCGCGAGGCCTTCTTCTATGTCTCCTTCCTCAAGGGAATTGAACATTTTGTTGTCGTGGTGGGCCCACACTCCGGCATAGAAGTCGGCCTGGAGCTCAAGCCGCACGCTGATCTGGTTGGATTCCTTCTCGCTGACCCTCTGCATCTGGCGATGGGCGTCCTGCAGGTCGCCCAGCAGGTACTGGACATGGTGGCCGACCTCATGCGCGATGACATATGCATAGGCAAAATCGCCGTCAGCTCCGATCTGCTTCTTCATCGACGTGAAGAAAGAAAGGTCTATATAGACGGTCTGGTCGGCGCTGCTGTAGAACGGGCCCGTGGAGGCCGAGGCTGTGCCGGTGGATGTCTGGACGTAGTCGTTGTAGAGCACGAGGCGCGGCGGCTCGTAGGTCCTGCCGTTAGCCCTGAAAATCTTGGACCATACATCCTCTGTGCCGGCAAGGATCTGCTTGGAGAACACGGCCAGTTGTTCTTCCTCGGCCGAGGGCGTGTAGTCGGACTCGATCTGGGTGCCGCCTATCGCGCCGGTCTGCTGCAGCACTTCGGTCGGATTGACTCCGAAAACGAGATAAAGCAAACCTGCTATGAGAATTCCGCCGAGGCCTATGCCTCCGGCTTTGCCTACCGAGCGTCCACGGCGGTCGTCGACGTTGGTGCTTTGTCTTCTACCTTCAAGATTCATATTGATCGGGTGTTTTGCTCCACAAAAATACAAAAAATACCTCAATAATGCTATCGTCTCACTGCAAATTTAGCGCAATTGCTTAAGTATATAATAATCAAGCTATAAAACAAATATGTTTATCTTGTTAACATTTTTGTTAACCTGCTTTTTGCCGCGAATTGAGGATGAAATCCTACCATTATTGCAAGTTTTTTCGTATTTTTGTTTGTTATGAGAAACAGGATTATTTCAGTCTCTGTGATGTGCTCCGACCTTATGAATCTCGGAGCCGATATCGACCTCCTCCGCGGAAATGGAGTTGACTGGCTCCATGTCGATGTCATGGACGGACACTTCGTCCCCAACCTAACCTTCGGCCCGGATTTCATCAAAGCGATGCACGCCCGCACGCCCCAGCCCCTGGATATCCATCTTATGGTCACCGATCCGGAGCTTGTCATGTCCCGCTTTGAACTTCGGCAGGGCGACTGCCTGAGCGTGCATGTGGAGCTTGACCGCAGCTTTGCAGAACTGAGCGCCAGCGTCCGGTCGCAGGGATGCCGTTTCGGGCTTGCCGTCAACCCCGGGACGCCGGTCGAAGCCCTGGAGCGCCATGTCGGGCTGTTTGATACCGTCACCCTGATGCTGGTGCACCCGGGATATGCCGGAGCAAAGATGGTGGAGGGCATAATGGACAAGGTGAAAGTCCTGCGCGACTGGCTGGACGCCAGGGGCCTTCAGGACGTCATGATCAGCGTAGACGGCAGCGTGAGCGCCGAAAGGGCCCGGCTTATGGCCGGAATGGGCGCCGAGATTTTCGTTGGCGGCACTGCCGGAATCTACCGCAAGGGAATGAAACTCGAAGAAACCATACCCACATTCAGAAAAGCTATAACCATATGAACAAAATCGAACGCGCACTTCAGCGCACCACCGACACCAAAGACCTGATCATTGGGCCCGGAGTCGTGTCCCGCACAGCCGGGATGTTCCAAAAACTTTTTCCTGGAAAGACTGCGATAATAATCGCTGACACAAATACTTGGAGGGTTGCAGGTGAAGCTGTGCTTCAATCCTTGGAGGATGCCGGCGTGCCCCATGTAGACTCCTTCGTATTCGATGATCCGGACCTGTATGCCGAATGGAAATTCGTCGAGCAGCTCAAGGCGCACCTCGCCCCGCTCGACGTCATCGCGATTGCAGTGGGCTCCGGAGTCATAAACGACCTGACAAAATACACATCCCACATATTGGGCCGCAAGTATATGTGCGTAGGCACCGCCGCCTCGATGGACGGCTACACGGCCTACGGTGCTTCGATCACCAAAGACGGCAACAAGCAGACTTTCAGCTGTCCGGCGCCTTATGGCTTCGTGATGGATCCCGTCATTGCCGCCGCAGCCCCGAAGGAGCTTGCGGCGTCCGGTTATGCCGACCTCATTGCCAAGATTCCGGCAGGGGCCGACTGGATGCTCGCCGACGCTGTCGGGGCCGAGGCGATAGACCAGTTCGGGTGGGACCTTGTCCAGGATGGCCTGCGGGAGTCGCTGAGTGCACCTGCTGCGGTGCATGCGGGCGATGTGGAGATGACGGAAAAACTCTCCGAGGGCCTTCTGATGAGC
This sequence comes from uncultured Bacteroidia bacterium, assembly GCA_902782225.1. Taxonomy (GTDB): domain Bacteria; phylum Bacteroidota; class Bacteroidia; order Bacteroidales; family UBA932; genus Cryptobacteroides. The sequence goes on from CACZMF010000003.1 coordinate 70,111, forward strand.
GGTTTTGCCATGCAGGCCATCCACAGCAGCCGTCCCGCATCCGGCACGGAGCACCAGTTCTCGCACTGCTGGGATATGGAGAATCTTGCCTACCCCAACGGAAAGCACGTATCCCACGGCTTCAAGGTGGGCATCGGCACCCTGGCCAGCACGGCATCCCTGGAGTTCCTGCTTGAAAAAGACCTTGAGAATCTGGATGTCGAGAAATGCGTAGCTGCCTGGAAATCCTGGGATGAGACCGAAGCCGAGATACGCACCATATTTGCCGGTAAGCCCGGGCACCTTGCCCGCGGCCTGGAGGAGACGAAAGGAAAATATGTCGACAAGGAAGGCCTTCGCAGGCAACTGGAGGCCCTGAAGGCGAAATGGCCCGTGCTCAAGGAGCAGATCAGGGCCCAGATCATCCCATTCAGCGAGGTCTATGAAGACCTGAAGCTTGTGGGAGCTCCGTATGAACCTGAAATGATATGCGTGGACCGCGCCAGGATGCGCAGGACCTTCTCATATATACCTTATATGCGCAGCCGTTTCACCAACATCGATATTGTTTACCGTCTCGGCCTGATGTCGGAACTGACCGAAAGGCTCTTCGGCAAGGGCGGTATCTGGGAAGTAAAAGAATAGCTTATGCAGACCACCAAATCACTTAAGTACTGGCAGTGGCGCACGATTATCGTCACGATGATAGGCTATGCCATGTTCTACCTGGTACGCAAGAATTTCTCTTTTTCCATGCCGGGCCTTGGCGCCGAATTCGGCATCACCAAGACGCAGCTCGGTATATTCCTGACCCTCCACGGCGTCATCTACGGCCTTTCGCGTTATGTGGTGGGCATCATCACCGACCGCAACAGCGCCCGCAAGGTGATGTCGCTCGGCCTGATGCTCTGCGCCATCGTGAACATCCTCTTCGGCACAAGTGACGTGATGGCCGGCTGGGTAGTCGGCCTGGCGGGCAAGGCCGGCGATGCAGCAGCGATTTCCGCCGTGCTGGTGTATGTGATGGGCGTGCTCTGGATGGTCAACGGTTTCCTGCAGGGAATGGGCGTTCCGCCGTGCACGAAGACCCTGACGCAGTGGATACATCCCAAGGAACTCGCCACCAAGATGAGCATATGGAATATGTCCCATTCCATCGGCGCCGGTCTTGCCATGGCCCTGTGCGGCTGGCTGGTGATGCCCCATCTGGGGGTTGACATGAGCATCGATCCCGAGACCGTCGCAGCCATTTCCGCCAACCTCAATCTGGATATGTCCGACCCTGCCAACGTGCAGAAAGTCAGCAACTTTGCCGCCCACTTCGGAGCCTGGCGCTGGTGCTTCCTCATTCCTGCCGGCGTGGCCGTGCTCGGCTCGGTATGGCTGTTCTTCACGATGAAGGATTCCCCTTCGGACGTGGGCCTGCCTGAGGTCGTGGGAAAGAAGAAGGCGATTGTGACCACCCCCGAAGAGGCGGCCGAGCACAAGGCCTTCGTCAACAGGCACGTCTACCGCAACCGTATCATCTGGACTCTTGCCATCACGAATTTCTTCGTCTATGTGGTGCGTTTTGCCGCCCTTGACTGGGGCCCGACGCTGCTTACCGAATCCAAGGGGCTCTCGATGGCCAACGCCACGACCCTCTGCGTCGTGTTCGAACTCCTGGGCGGCAACCTCGGAATGCTGTTCTGGGGCTGGGCCACTGACCATATCTTCAAGAACAAGGCCCACCACACCTGCGTGGTGTGCATGGTGGGCGTGGCTATATGCATAGCTGCGTTCTGGATGATTCCTGCAAGCGCCTCCTGGTGGCTGATGCTGGTGCCCTTCACCCTGCTTGGCTTCTGCATCTACGGCCCCCAGGCCCTGCTTGGCATCTGCGCCGCCCAGCACGCCACGAACCGCGCTTCCGCGACGGCCAACGGCATCCTCGGCATCTTCGGATACCTCAGCACCATCGTTTCCGGCTTCGGTTTCGGCTTCGTGGCCGAGCATTACGGCTGGAACGCCGCCTACATCACGATATTCGTCTGCGCCATCATAGGCCTGGTGACCGTGCTCACGATCTGGGGCGCCAAAGCCACCGGCTACACAGAAGAGGACCTTCACGAAAAAGCATAACAGATGAAGCGATTGTTATCATTATTTGCAGGCGCCGCTCTGTGCCTGTCGCTCTTTGCCGCAAAGCCCCTTCCCAAGGAGGTCAAGGGGCGCGTCTGTGACACCGCGGGCAATCCGGTCCCGGGGGTGGTGGTCTCAGACGGCTTCACCGTGGTGCGCACCGACGCCGACGGCAATTACTGCTTCCCGCGCGTCCCGCAGGCGTATTATGTGTTCATAAGCATTCCTTCCGAATACGAGATTCCGCTGCGTCAGGGCCAGCCCTGCTTCTACAAGAAGCTGGAAGACAGGCCTGCCTACAACTTCACCCTGAAACCGCTCCGGAAGGGCCCGGAAAAGGAATTCAACCTGTTCCTGATGGCAGATCCCCAGTGCCAGTGGGTATGGCACGTCCGGCGTCTTCGCGAGGAGGCGCTCAAGGATGTCAAGGCCTATGCCCGCAAATGCAAGGGCCCCGACTACGCCATCACCCTGGGCGACATCGCCTACAGCGAAGGCCACCGCAACACCAACTACCTGATTCCGATGATACGTGAGGAATTTGCCGCGGAAAAGACAGGAATGCCAGTATTCCAGACTGTCGGCAACCACGATTTCGAGTATCCGCTGGCAGCCATCGAAGACGGCAGCCCGACCATCTCAATGCGCCGCAACCGCATTTTCGAAGACAACTTCGGCCCCGTGAATTATTCTTTCAACAGGGGAGACGTCCACGTGGTGTCGATGAACAACGTCTGCTTCGAGTCGTTCGGCTATCCTGGCAAGTACCACGGAGATTTTTCCGATGAGCAGGTCTCCTGGCTCAGTCAGGACCTTGCTGCAGTGCCTTCGGACAAGCTCGTGATCCTCTGCGTGCATATTCCGATGGAGGGCCTCGCCAAGAAGAGCGCCAACGCCGCGAAGGTGCTGGACCTGCTCGGTGCAAGGCCGCACGCCCGCATCGTGAGCGGCCACACCCACACTATCAAGCATTTGAAGCATCCTGGCGGCATCCCCGAATTCGTGGCTGGCGCCATGTCCGGATGCTGGTGGTGGAGCAAGAACTGCGCGGACGGCGCCCCCAACGGCTATTGCGTCTGGAAGATCCGGGGCAACGAAGTGGTCTCCGACATCTATAAGGGCCAGAATTTCAAGGACGACTACCAGATGCGCATCTACCGCGGCGATGGTGAGTTCGGCGGCCCCTATGAGACCTGCAAGCTGGAGCACGGTGCCAATTCAATTCTGGTGAACGTGTGGAACTGGGATGAAGGCTGGCGCTCGGAGGTCTATGAAAACGGGAAACTTGCCGGACAGCTGGAAAAGCTCCCGGTCTCGAACGAGTTCGGCGCTCCTTTCAACGGCAGCAAGGACTGGTGGGCTATAGGCTACAACGTCGGAGTGGTGGGCCGTGGGCATGCTCCGGGCAGCAACAGGGGCAATTATTGCTCGAAGTGCCTCCACATGTTCAAGTACACCCTAAAGGATGCTTCGGCGAAGGTGAAGGTGGTCGTGTATGACAGGTCGGGCAGGAAATTCAGCTGCAGCCGTATAACGACGGCGGACGACTATGCCGAGTTGGCAAGCCGTCCGCAGTATCCGGTCGAACCCGGCTGGGAGGAGTAATCCCGTCAGATAAGCTTTATACCGGCCCGGCGGCAGGCTTCGCGCTGCTGCTCGGGCCATATGCTTGCCTGTATCTCGCCGATATGGGCTTTCTGGAGGAATAGCATGCAGAGCCGCGACTGACCGATACCTCCGCCTATGCTGAGCGGGAGGGTGCCGGAGAGAAGGCGGCGGTGGAAATAGAGTTTCTCCCTTTCTGTCTTTCCCAGCAGCTCCAGCTGGCGCTTAAGGGCGGCTTCATCGACGCGGATTCCCATGGATGAAATCTCGAATGCCCTTCCGAGGATGGGGTTCCAGACGAGCAGGTCGCCGTTGAGGCCGAAGTAGCCGTCTTCGTTAGGAGTGCTCCAGTCGTCGTAGTCCGGGGCCCTGAGGTCGTGGGGCTTGCCGTCGGACAGCTTGCCGCCTATGCCTATGATGAACACGCTGCCATATTGCCTGCACACAGCGTCTTCGCGTTCTTTGGCGCTGAGGCCCGGGTAGGCTTGCAGGAGCTCCTCGGAGTGGATGAAATGGATCTTTTTGGAAAGGAAGGTCCTCAGCTGGGGGTAGCAGGTGCAGACGAACTGCTCCGTGTCCAGCATTGCCGAGTAGATCTCCCGAACTATCTTTTTGAGATAGCGGATGCTGCGGTCCTTTGCCGTTATCGTGCGCTCCCAGTCCCACTGGTCGACGTATAAGGAATGCAGGTTGCCCAGGCTCTCGTCAGCCCGGATTGCGTTCATGTCGGTGTAGATGCCGTAGCCGGGGCGTATCTTGTAGTCGGCGAGGGATAGCCGCTTCCACTTGGCAAGGGAATGGACGACTTCGGCCTTGCGGTCGCCCAGGTCGCCCACTGGGAAAGTGACGGCACGCTCCACTCCGTTGAGGTCGTCGTTGATACCCTGCCCCTGGAGTACGAAGAGGGGAGCGGTCACGCGGCGCAGGCGGAGCGCCTTTGACAAGGCCTGCTGGAAGAAATCCTTGACGAGTTTGATGCCGTGCTCGGTCTCTTCCGGGGAAAGGGCTGACTTGTAGCCCTTGGGGATGATCAGGTAACTCATTTTGTGCCGGTCAGTTCGCTGTCGTTGAAATAATCTATGCGCATTGCCTTGCGCACGTCGTCCAGGGTCGCCTGGGCCACCTCGACGGCGGCGCGGGTGCCTTCGCGCAGTATTTCCCATACGGCGGGCAGGTCTTTCTCGAGTTCGGCCCTGCGGCGCCTGATGGGCTCCAGGGTATCGTTGAGTATAGCCGCGAGGAAATTCTTCAGCATCATGTCGCCGAGTCCGCCGGCGCGGTACTGTGCCTTCGCCTCGTCAAGGGACTTGAATTCGAAACTGGACTTCTTGCCCACGAAGCAGGAGCCGAAGCGCTCGAAATGCTCGGGTTTGCAGAAAGCGTCCAGGTAGGTGAACACAGGGTTGCCTTCCACTTTGCCGGGGTCGCTGACCTGCAGATGGCCGGGGTCGGTGAACATGCCCTTGACCTTGCGTGTGACTTCTTCCTCTGAATCAGAGAGATAGATGCAGTTGCCAAGGGATTTGCTCATCTTTGCCTTGCCGTCAGTGCCGGGGAGACGGAGGCAAGCAGCGTTGTCCGGAAGGAGTATTTCCGGCTCCACGAGGGCCGGGCCGTAGGTGGAGTTGAACTTGCGCACTATTTCACGGCACTGTTCGATCATGGGTTCCTGGTCCTCACCCACGGGTACTGTAGTGGCCTTGAATGCGGTTATGTCCGCAGCCTGGCTGATGGGGTAGCAGAAGAAGCCCACGGGGGTGCCGGCTTTGTTGTCGGAGCCGTCATCGGTCTCGGAGAAGCCGCGGAGCTTGATTTCCTGCTTCACGGTCGGGTTGCGCTGCAGCCTCTGCACCGTGACGAGGTTCATATAATAGAAGGTCAGCTCCGTGAGCTGGGGCACCATCGACTGGATGAAAATGTGGACCTTGTCCGGGTCCAGACCGGCGGAGAGATAGTCCAGGGCCACCTGAATGATGTTCTGGCGCACTTTCTCCGGATTGTCGGCGTTGTCGGTAAGGGCCTGCGCGTCGGCAATCATGATGAAGATCTTGTCAAAGCCTCCTGCATCCTGGAGCTCGACCCTCCTGCGGAGGGAGCCTACGTAATGTCCAAGGTGGAGACGGCCTGTGGGCCTGTCGCCTGTAAGAATGATTTTTCCCATATTATAAATACCAATCGCAGGACTTCGTTTCGCCTGCTATCCATATTGTGTCACCATCGGTGAAGACAAAGTCCGCGCCGGGGTTGGTGATCAGTTTATTGTCGTGTAAAACGCTGATAATCATGCATCCGCTCTTGCGCATATCGGCCTCGCGAAGGGATTTGCCCCAGAGGAAAGAATCGGGACTTATCACTCCGGACTTGACTATGAAGTCGGAGTCGGTTTCGCTCTCCTGAGTCTCGATGTTCTCTTTTATGGATGCCATAAAAGACTCCAGCTGGGCGCTTGTGCCGACAGCGACAAGTTTGTCGCAAGGGTAGACGGGCTCGTCTCCTGAAGGGATCAGAATGCTCCTCGAGCCCCTCTGGATTTTTATGATATTGATTCCGGAATGCTTGCGGAAGGGCATCTCCCTGAGGGATTTGCCCACGAATGCGAAATTGGGGGAGACTTCCACCACTTCCGTGTGGATGTCGTACTGCGACATCTTGTCACGCACGGATGAAGAGACGGGTTTCAGCTTCCTCTCCATCTCCTCCCTGGCGTTAAGGTTCTCGATGAACTGTTTCTCCAGGCCGGTGAAGGAGCGGAGCAGCCTCTTGGCGATAATGAACACCACAAATCCGGTGAGCACTATGAGCAATACGTTCCAGCCTCCCAGTTTGAAATACCTTGTTATTGCGGCAATCACGAATCCCAGGGCGATGAGGATGCGGAACACCAGTAGCGAGAGCACCTGCCACCTGTTGGCCGGCTTCTTGAGCAGGTTATTGACGTGGGGGGTGATGGAGCCGTTGAAGACCGCGAGGCCGAAGAGGAACGGGCTCATCGCCAACAGGGTGACAGTGAGGCCCAGGGTATTGCGGAGCGTCTCGGAAGACGAAGGCATGAGCTTCAGGAAGAGGCTGTCGAGGAGATTGGGAAGAGCCAGGAGCAATGCCAGCACGATTACGCTGTAGAGCACGACGCGCAGCGAGTAATGCTTGAGCAGTTCTGTCCATTCGCTCTTTTCTGCCTTGGAACTCGCCTCCATTTCAGATGGCGCAGGGTTTATGCGGGCGAGGATGCGTGGCGGCAACTTGATTGACAGCCAGCGGCTTACCGGATCTCCCGCCTTTATCATATAAGGGGCGGCGAAAGTGGTGAGCACCGACACCGCAATGATGACCGGGTATATGAAATCGCGCATCACGCCGAGGCTGCACCCCAGGCTGGCGATGATGAACGAGAACTCACCCAGCTGGGCCATGGTGAAGCCCACGTGCACGGAATTGTCGAGCCCCTGTCCGGCCAGCAGGGAGCCGGCGGTCGAGAAAGACAGGAGGCCGATTGCGGCAACCAGGGCCAGAACCAGTATCGTGCCCCAGTGCGCTCCGATAACAGCAGGATCGATCATCATGCCCACGGACACGAAGAAGATCGCACCGAACAGGTTTTTGATGCTGGTCAGCAGTCCCTCTATGCGCTCGCCTTCAACGGTTTCGGCAAGTATGGAACCCATCACGAAAGCGCCGAGGGCAGATGAGAAACCGGCAAGGGATGCAAGGGCCACCATGCCGAAACACAGACCTATGGATATGATCAGCAGGATTTCGTCGTTGAGGTATTTGCGCGCCTTCTTTAGCAGGATCGGTATGGCATAGAGCCCGATCAGGAACCACAGTATGAGGAAGAAAGCGAGCCTGGCAAGGCTCAGGAGCATTTCGCCTCCGGAAAATTTGCTGGAAACGGCAAGGGTGGAAAGGAGCACCATCAGCAGCACTGCGATAAGGTCTTCGACCACCAGGGTGCCGAAAACAAGATTCGCGTACGGCTTCTTTTTCAGCCCCATATCGTCATAGGCCTTGATGATGATGGTGGTGGAACTCATTGAAAGCAGGCCGCCAAGGAAGATGCTCTCCATCATCGACCAGCCCAGGGCGTTGCCGGTGATCATGCCCACCATCAGCATGCCTATGCATATGGTACCGGCCGTGATGAGGGCACTGCTTCCTACTTTCAAGAGCTTTTTGAAACTGAACTCGAGGCCCAGGGCGAAGAGAAGGAAGATTATGCCGATTTCAGACCATTGTTTAACGGACTCGGTGCTGCTGATAGCAGGCAGCAGGCCGAGGTGCGGACTCACTATGAATCCGGCAATTATGTAACCTAATATCAAGGGCTGCTTCAGCGCCTTGGAGATGACGGTGAACACGCCGGCAGCTATCAGGATGACGGCAAGGTCGGCTACAAGGTTGAGTTCCTCAGACATTTCCGTACACCTTTAACGCTTCTTCAAGCACGTCCATTGCCTTTTCCAGCTGGGGAACCTCGAGGACGTATGCGATACGCACCTGGTTCCTGCCCTCACCGGGGGTCTTGTAGAAGGATGCTGCCGGAGTGACCATCACCGTCTGGTTGTCCATGCGGAATTCGGTCAGCAGCCACTTGGCAAAGTCCTCGGCATCCTGCACCGGAAGGCGGGCCACCGTGTAGAATGCTCCGTAGGGAACGGGGGAGAAGACACCGGGCATGGCGTTCAGGCGGCGAAGGGCGCAGTCGCGGCGCCGTATATACTCCGCCTTGACCTCTTCAAAATACGACGCCGGGGTGTCCAGGGCCCCGATAGATGTGATCTGGCCAAGGACCGGAGGACAGAGACGGGACTGGGCGAACTTCATGGCGCAAGCCATCACTTCGGCGTTTCGCGATACGATGCAGCCGATGCGTGCTCCGCAGAGGTTGTAGCGCTTGGACACGGAATCCACCAGGATGACGTTGTCCTCGCAGCCGGGAATCTGCATGGCGCTGAAGTAGGGCTCGTCGGTGTAGCAGAACTCACGGTACACTTCGTCGCAAATCAGGAAGAGATCGTGTTTTTTGCAGAATTCTCCGATGGAGAGCATCTCTTCGCGGGTGAACAGCTTGCCCGACGGATTGCAGGGGTTGCTCAGCAGAACGGCTCTCGTGGAAGGAGTGAGCAGCTTCTCGAACTCGCTGATATCCGGCACGTTGAAGCCGTTGTCTATATCTGAATGGACGGCCTTGAGGGTTATTCCGTTCAGGAATGCAAAGGTCTGGTAGTTGGTGTAGTAGGGTTCGACGACCAATAATTCCTCCCCGGGGCCGGCGGCAATCTGCATGGCGATTGCGAAGGCCTCGCTTCCTCCCACGGTGACGAGTATTTCCGGCAGCTGTATGTACAGTCCTATACTCTTGTAGTACTTTTCGCACATTGCCCTCCGGAGTTCGGGAAGGCCGGCGGAATTGGTGTATGATACGTGGTGGAGGGAGGGAATACGGTTCCTGGCCGCTTCGATGGCACAGTCCGGGGACTTGATGTCGGGGGCGCCGACATTAAGGTGATAGACTTTTACTCCGGCCGCTTCTGCAGCCTCTGAAAACGGGACGAGTTTGCGTATGGCGGATGCCGGCATGGCGGCAGAGCGCGCGGAAACCTTCAGCATCTTCTCAATGGTTGATAATGTATTCCGCAATCTGGACGGCATTCAGTGCGGCTCCTTTCTTGATCTGGTCGCCTGAAAGCCAAAGGGTTATGCCGTTCTCGCAGGCAAGGTCCTTTCGCACACGCCCCACGTAGACGTCGTCTTTGCCTCCGGTGAAGAGGGGCATGGGATACTGTTTGTCCGCCGGGTTGTCGAGAAGGGTGACTCCCGGGGCGGCGGCGAGGGCGTCCTGCACCTGTTTCACGTCCAGGGGCTCCTCGGTCTCGATCCACACTGCCTCGGAATGGGAGCGGAGGGCGGAGATGCGCACGCACATGGCGCTGCACCGGACGTCGGAGTGGAGTATCTTGCGGGTTTCGTTGAACATCTTCATTTCCTCCTTGGTGTAGCCGTTGTCGGTGAAGACGTCGATCTGCGGAATCACGTTGTAGGCCAGCTGGTAGGCGAATTTGTCCACGGTCACGGGCTTGCCTTCCACGATTTCGCGGTACTGCTGCTCAAGCTCGGCCATGGCCTGCGCTCCTGCGCCGGAGGCCGACTGGTAGCTGGCCACGTGGATGCGGCGGATGTGCGACAGGCGCTCGATCGGCTGGAGCACCACGACCATCATGATGGTGGTGCAGTTGGGGTTGGCTATGATGTTGCGGGGGCGCAGGAGGGCATCCCCGGCATTGCATTCGGGGACCACCAGGGGCACGTCGGCATCCATACGGAAGGCGGAGGAGTTGTCGATCATAACCGTACCGAACTTGGTTATGGTCTCGGCAAACTCCCGGGATGTGCCGGCTCCGGCGGAGGTGAACGCTATGTCCACGCCCTTGAAATCATCGTTGTGCTGAAGGAGGCGGACTTCGATGTCCTTTCCCCTGAAGCGGTATTTGCGTCCTGCGCTGCGGGCGGAGCCAAAGAGCAGAAGTTCATCGACGGGAAAGTCCCTTTCTTCCAGGACTTTGATAAATTCCTGGCCAACTGCGCCGCTGGCCCCAACAATAGCTGCTTTCATAATCGGCAAAGATAGTAATTCTACTTCGTTTTTCCTAAAGGAAAACCAGGAAAGCGGAATAACGACTAACGCCCGCTTCACAGCGGGCGTTAACGGTTAGTTAGTAGTGTATACCTTTAGAAGGTTAATTATTGTTGGTTAGAATAGTTGTTGATTTCCGAATGCAAATATACTGCAATTTTTTTATACTCCAAGAAAAATTCAATAAATTTTTTTGGTTTTTTCTTTTTTATTTTTAAAATATTTTATAAACTATCGTCTAATAGTTTGGGTCTTAACCTTTTAGTGCGTTCCAGGGCTTGTTCGTCCTGCCATGCCCGTATGAGTTTGGGATTGCCGCCAAGCAGGACGTCAGGCACTTTCCATCCGTTGAATTCGGCCGGGCGGGTGTAGACGGGAGGGGAGAGGAGGTTGTCCTGGAAACTGTCTGAAAGAGCGGAAGTTTCGTCCGTCAGGGCACCGGGGATGAGGCGCACGAGGGCGTCTGCCAGAAGTGCTGCCGGAATCTCTCCTCCGCTGACCACATAGTCGCCGACGGAGATTTCGCGGGTCACGAGATGCTCGCGGATGCGGTGGTCTATGCCTTTGTAGTGGCCGCAGAGAATGATAAGGTTCTGCTTGAGAGACAGGGCGTTGGCCATTGGCTGATCGAGCAGCTCGCCATCGGGGGACATGTATATGACCTCGTCGTAGTCCCGTTCTGCTTTCAGTTCTTCGATCATACGGTACACGGGCTCGACCATCATCACCATTCCGGCATCGCCGCCGTAGCTGTAGTCGTCTACGTTACGGCGTGGGCCAATTCCGTATTTCCTCAGGTTGTGGACGTGTATTTCCACAAGCCCCTTTTTAATGGCGCGTCCGACTATGGAATGGCCGAGGGGGCTTTCCAGCAGTTCGGGGACGACGCTAAGTATGTCTATTCTCATTTGATTTATATATTAGGTGCAAAATTAGCATTAATTTGTTAAATTTGCAGGAATGAAAAAGTTTATTCTCCTGTCTGCCTTTGTTGCAGTCTGCCTTGCGGCTTGTTCGGCTTCCGCTCCCAAGCAATACGGAGTGAAGGTCGTGGCTGAGTATCCCCACGACCGTGGCGCCTACACGCAGGGGCTCTTTTTCGATGGCGGACAGCTCTACGAGAGCACCGGCCAGTGCGGCAGCAGCAGCTTCCGCAGGGTCGACTTTTCGACCGGCAAGGTGGAGCGCAAGCTGGACTTTGCGAGAAAATATTTCGGCGAGGGGTCCGTTTTCTTCAACGGCAAGATGTATATGCTCACCTGGACCAACCACGTTGCGTTCATCTACGATGCCGCCACCCTCGAGTATGAAAAGACCCTGTCTTATCCCAGGGAGGGGTGGGGCCTGACAACTGACGGCAGGTCGTTGATCGCTTCCGACGGCAGTTCCAGCCTGTTTTTCATGGACGGCAACCTGAAAGTCCAGCGCACCCTCAAGGTCACTATGAACGGCCGTCCGGTGCGCTACCTCAATGAGCTGGAGTGGATAGACGGGCGCATATGGGCGAATGTCTATACCACCGACATGATAGTCATCATCAATCCTTCGTCCGGAGTGGTGGAGGGCGCCGTGGACTGTTCCGGCCTTCTCCCGGCCAGGCTCCGCAGGTCCGATACCGACGTGCTGAACGGAATCGCAGTGATGGACGGACGCATTTTCCTGACCGGCAAAAACTGGCCGAGAATGTATGAGATTGAGTTGATTAAGAAATAAATGCTATATTTGTAAACTAATTATAAATAAATATCTCTTGTTATGAGTGAAACAAACATTCCTGAAGAGGCCCTGAAGGCCGTTTCAGACGTAGAAGCAAAGGAAGAACAGGCAGCAGTCGAAGCAACTCCTGCAGCAGAAGAGCCCAAAGTTGAAGAACCCCGGGTGGAAGAGCCGGCAGCGGCGGAGCCCCCCGCAGAAGAAGAGGCCAAGGCTGAAAACCTTGCCGACAAGACTCTTGCGGAGCTGTCCGAAATGTTCCGTTCGCTGAAGGAAGCGGCTGACAGCATGATGCGTTCGAAGGAGGCCGAGAATATCAAGTCGGCTTTCTACAAGCTGCTCGGCAAGTTGAAGAGCGAGAATCCTGAGGCGGAGAATTCCCTGTCGAATCCTTTCGAAGCCGTGGAGGAAAACTTCAAGGCCGTCTATGCAGATTACAAGAAGGAGCGCGCAGAGTTCAACCGCCAGCAGGACGCAAAGCGGGAAGAGAACCTGGCCGCAAAAAAACAGATAATCGAAGAGCTCAAGGCCCTTGTGGAGAATGATGAAGACGCAAGCGCTTCCTTCCCGGCTTTCCGTGAGCTCCAGAACCGCTGGCGTGAGGCCGGTCCCGTGCCCGTGACCGCATATCGCGACATCAACGACACCTACCAGTTCTACGTGGAGAAGTTCTACGACATGGTGAAGATCAGCCGCGACCTCCGCGACCTCGACTTCCAGAAGAACCTCGAGGCCAAGGAGAAGTTCTGTGAAATCGCTGAGAAACTCGCCGAAAACGAAAACGTGGTCAATGCTTTCCACGAGCTCCAGAAGCTCCACGAGCAGTGGAAGGAATTCGGCCCCGTGGCCAAGGAGAAGCGTGAAGACATCTGGAACCGCTTCAAGGCCGCAACCGCAGTCATCAACAAGCGCTACCAGGCCCATTTCGAAAGCCAGAAGGAAGAGCAGGTCGCAAATCTTGCCGCCAAGCAGGCCCTCTGCGAGCAGGTTGAAGAAATAGCGGAAAAGGAGATAAACTCCTCCAGCGAATGGAACGACCTTTCCCGCAAGATCGAGGTAATCCAGGCCGAATGGAGGAAGATAGGTTTCGCCACCCGCAAGGAGAACCAGAAGATCTACGACCGTTTCCGCGCCGCCTGCGACAAGTTCTTCGGCCGCAAGCGTGACTACTACAACCAGTTCAAGGATTCCATGAACTCCAACCTCGACAAGAAGATGTCCATCATCGAAAAGGCCGAGGCCCTGAAGTCCAGCACCGAATGGAAGAAGGCGACAGACCAGTTCATCGAACTCCAGAAAGAATGGAAGGAAATCGGTGCCGTGCCCCGCAAGAAGAGCGAGCAGATATGGAAGCGTTTCCGCGCCGCATGCGACGAGTTCTTTGCCGAAAGGGACAAGCACGCGAAGCCGGAGAACGATTTCTATGGCAACCTGAAGGCCAAGAAGCGCATCATCGAGGAGATACAGGCCTACGTGCCCTCCGACGACGAAACTGCCAACGCCGACGCCCTGAGGGATTTCAACGCCCGCTGGCAGGAAATCGGCCACGTGCCCTTCAAGGAGAAAGACGCTGTCAATGATGCATTCCGCAGCGCAATACGAGAGAAATTCCCCCTGCAGCACGCTTCCCAGCGCCAGTCTGCCCGTCCCGGCCGCGCCCCGCGCACCGAAAGGGAGATTCTCATGGACAAGTACCGCACCCTGCAGCAGGACATCACCACCTATGAGAACAACATAGGTTTCTTCTCCGCATCCAAGAATTCCGAGCCTCTCATCAAGCAGATGCAGGAGCGTATCGAGCAGGCCAAGGCTGAGCTCAAGGAGCTTGAAGCGAAGATCCGTAAGGCGGAAGAAGGGGAGGCTGAATGATGGACAAGAATTCTATCATCGGTTTTATCCTCATCGCCTTAATACTCTTCGGTTTCACCTTTTTCGAATCCAGCCAGTCCCGCAAGCGTGCCGAGGCCCAGCGCCAGCTGGACTCCATAGCCCAGGCGCAGATGCCGCGGGACACGATGGCTGTCGCCCAGGCGGCCCCGGAAGTGCCCGCAGAACCGGCTTCCGGAGTGGCTGAACAGCAGGGAGCCATCTACACCGACGCCTTCCTCGAGAGTGCCCGCCAGGAAGCGGCCTCCGTCGTGAGCCTGGAAAATGAACTGGTGAAGATAGACTTCACGACCAGGGGAGCCCAGCCAAGCAGCGTGCTTGTGAAGAAGTATTCAAGCTACGGCGGAGGTCCGCTCTACCTTTTCAAGGAGGGTGGTGCCGAGTATTCCGTGAGCATTTATGCCGGGCAGTATATCCGCACGTCCGATTTTAACTTCCAGGTGGCAGAAAGCAGCGACACAAGCCTCGTATTCCGTCTTCCATTCGAAGGCGGCGGGTATATCGAGCAGCGCTATACCCTCGCCCCGGATTCCTACAAGCTGGACAATCTGCTTTCCTTCGTGGGGATGCAGGATGTCATTCCCCGCAATGTTGGTGCATATGACATCGATTTCAACGTGACCGTGCCCCGTCTGGAAAAGGGCTACAAGAACGAGTCCCAGTATTCCAAGCTCGACTATTACTTCGAAGGGGAGAAGAAGCCCGTCGAAATCGGACGCGGCCGTTCTGCATCGAAGAATATAGGTGCCCGCCTGAGCTGGGTGGCTTTCCAGCAGCAGTTCTTCTCAGCGATCATGTGCGCTCCGAAAGAGTTTGCCAACGGTGAGGTGGCGATCAGTTTCATTCCCGAAAACGACCCTTCCCAGGACCTCATGCATTGCAGCGCCAAGATGCGCTCCGACTTCCGTCCCGCGCCCCAGGTGAGCGTCCCGTATGAGTTCTACTTCGGTCCCAACCACTTCAACACCCTGAAGTCTTTCAACCGCAAGTATGAGAAGATAATACCACTGGGCGGCTGGCTCGTGGGGTGGTTCACCCGCTACGCCATCATCCCCATGTTCAACTTCTTCAGCCGCTTCATAAGTAACTTCGGTCTCATCATCCTCCTGATGACAATCGTTATCAAGCTGGTCGTGCTGCCGCTCACCTATAAATCCTATTCTTCTTCTGCGAAGATGCAGGCCCTCAAGCCGGAGATCGAGAAGATCAACGCCAAGTATCCTAAGCAGGAAGATGCGATGAAGAAGCAGCAGGCCACGATGGACCTCTATAAACGGGCTGACGTGAACATGATGGGAGGATGTCTTCCCACGCTCCTGACTTTCCCTATCCTGTGGGCAATGTTCCGTTTCTTCCCGGCGTCCATCGAGCTGCGCCAGCAGCCTTTCCTGTGGTGCGACGACCTCAGCGCCTACGACTCCATCCTGGACTACGGCACCCGTATCCCGATACTCGGTGACCACCTTTCCCTGTTCGCCCTGCTGATGGCGGTCGTGATGTGGCTCTACTCCCGTATGACCACTGCAAACCAGGCCGCTTCCAACGACCCCACTGCTTCGTCCATGAAGTTCATGACCCTGTGGATGATGCCTATCATGATGTTCTTCATCTGCAACAACCTTTCAGCCGCCTTGAGCTACTACTACCTTCTGTCCCAGCTTATCGCCATCATCGAGACCTGGGTCATCAAGAAGTTCTTCGTCCATCCCGAGAAGATCCTTGCGAAGGTGCGCGAGAGTGAGGGCAAGCCCCTTGCGAAGAGCAAGTGGCAGCAGCGTCTGGAGATGGCCCAGAAGATGCAGGAGCAGCAGCTCCGCGAGCAGCAGAAGAGACGCCGTTAATATGAGCATCGCACAGAATATCACCCAATTGCATAAAGAACTGCCACCGCAAGTCAAGCTGGTGGCAGTTTCCAAATTCCACCCTGTGGAGTCGATAGAAGAGGCCCTGGATGCAGGGCAGAAGGTGTTCGGGGAGAACCGTCCCCAGGAGTTCGAGAAGAAGGTCCAGGCCCTTTCCGGGCGCGGCATAGAATGGCATTTTATCGGGCATCTCCAGACCAACAAGCTGAAAATGGTGCTCCCGTATGCCGATCTTGTGGAGTCGGTCGATTCGGACCGGCTGCTTGCGGCCGTCAACGACTGGGGGGCGAAGGCCGGGAAGATCATTCCCGTGCTGCTGGAGCTTCACGTCGCCGCAGAGGAGAGCAAGCAGGGCTTCTACGAAGAGGAAATCCTGGACATCATGTTCAGGGCGGAGTCTTTCAGAAACGTCCGTTTCTGCGGGCTTATGGGGATGGCCACCAATACTGACCGGGAGGAAGATATACGTGCGGATTTTGCCCGGATAAAGGCTTTCTACGACTATCTCCGCGACCTTTTCCCGGAATACGGGGATTTCCGCGAACTGTCCATCGGAATGTCCGGCGACTGGCGCATCGCCCTCGACTACGGCGCCACGATAGTCCGCATCGGCACCTCCATCTTCGGCGCCAGAGAGTATTAGACAGCAGACTGTCACCTGAAAAAATGTGCCACCCTCGGCAACATAAGAGGGAGGGTGCCCTTTAGGGAGGGGTCGCGAAGCGACTTTTTTCAGGTGACAGTCTGCTGTTTAAATGGCGTCCTCCGGAGTAAGGGGGCTGCGGAGTCGGTCTTTTTCGGAAAGTATCATACTCCAGGAGGGAATCTGCCAGTCGATGCCGAGGGCAGGGTCATCCAGTTGCACGCCGGCATCCACCTCGGGATGATAGAACTCATCGCACTTGTATTGGAACACCGCCGTCTCGCTCAGCACTGAAAAACCGTGCGCAAAGCCCTTCGGGATGAAGAACTGAAGGTGGTTGTCTTCATTGAGCTCAACTGCGACGTGTTTCCCGAAAGTGGGGGAGCCTTTCCTTATATCCACGGCGACGTCCAGCACGCGGCCGCGCACGCAGCGCACAAGTTTCGCCTGGGTGAAAGGCGGCCTCTGGAAATGGAGGCCGCGCACGACTCCGTAGCAGGAGCGGCTCTCGTTGTCCTGGACAAAATTCACCGGACCGCACTGCGCTTCGAAATCCCTCTGGGAAAAACTCTCGAAAAAATAGCCCCGGGAATCCTCGAAGACGCGCGGCTTGATGATCAGCAGGCCTTCAATATCAGTCTTGATAACTTCCATTTCAGAAAACCCATTTAATACCTGCGCAAGGCCTGCACCAGAAACCCTTGCAGGTGCCGAAATCCCATGAAAGCTCGATTTCGCCGCCCACGTTAAGGTTGGGGCATCCGAAGTGCTGGCCCACGCAGTACCAGAGCTGGGGCTCGGAGATGAACACGAAACTGGACTTTTCGGGCGTAGCGAGAGCTCTGCCGTCAGCAGCGGTCAGGAGCGTGTGCTCCTCGGCCCACACATCGGCAAATCCGCTGAAACGCAAGCCTTTGACTCCGAACAGGTCGTCCATGCCCCACACGAAGGTGAACTGAAGGGGCGCCTTGCTCTTCACTGCCGGATCGCCATAGAAAATGTGCTTGTAGAGCAGTTTGAAATTGAAAAGGTTCTTGAAATCGCTGGAATGCACGAACCAGTCCACACCGGCGAGGAATGCGTGGTTAACTCCGAACGTCCTGTAGACGCCGCCGTTGTATTCGGCCTGGAGGCTGAGAGGAGCGAGGGCTGTGTCCTGCCAGAAGTTGAAGCAGCGGGCGATTTCCATATATGTGCCGTTCGGGTGGGTGCTGCCCATACCGTGGTCATAATCGATGAAGAAGAAGGTGTTGCCCCAGGGGTCGCTGTAGAATCCCTCGAGCGTTGTGGTCACAATGCCCCTGTCTTTCCCGAAATCATAAAACACCTGGAGATTGGTGGCTCCGTTGAACATCGTGGATTTCTCCTGGGCGAAAGAGGAAAGGGAAATCAGGGCAAATGCGATTGCGGGAAAAAGTCTTTTCATGATGATATTTCTTATTTTTTCTTGTAGTATTTGGGCCAGCAAGCCTGAAGGTAGCTTTTCAGCCTGTCCTCCTGGGCATTGGGCTGGGGCTCGTAGAATACCCGTCCCTTTTGGGCATCCGGCATGAATTCAAGGTCGACGAAATGCCCCTGGTAGTCGTGGGCATAGAGGTAGCCGTCGGAATAGCCGAGGTCTTTCATCAGGGAGGTCGGAGCGTTGCGCAGGTATAAGGGCACAGGGGCTGTCTTGTCTTCTTCGACTGCAGCAAGTGCCGCGTCTACGGCAAGATATGCTGAATTGCTCTTGGGCGATGATGCAAGGTACACGGCGCATTCGCTTAAGGGGATGCGGGCTTCCGGCATGCCTATGGAATGGACAATGCGGAAGGTGGCATCCGCCATGAGCAGGGCGTTGGGATTTGCGAGACCTATGTCTTCAGCCGCGAGTATGCATAGGCGCCTCGCGATGAAAAGCGGATCTTCGCCGCCGGCGAGCATACGGGCCATCCAATATACTGCGGCGTTGGGATCGGAGCCCCGGACCGACTTGATGAAGGCGGAAATGATATCGTAGTGCATTTCGCCGCCCTTGTCGTAGATGGCGATGTTCTCCTGAAGGCAGGATGTGACGGAGAGATTGTCGATGTGGATCGATCCGTCGGCAGAGGGGGCGGTGGTGTCCGCGACTATTTCCAGAATATTGAGGAGCTTGCGGGCATCGCCTCCGCTGTGGCGGAATATGGCTTCGGTCTCGTCCACCACTATCTTCCGCTCCCTGAGCACAGGGTCGGTCGTGATGGCACGCTTCAACAAAGTGTCGAGGTCGGATGCTTCAAGAGACTTCAGCACAAAGACTTGGCAACGGGATAGAAGGGGAGTGATGACTTCGAACGAAGGGTTCTCGGTGGTGGCTCCTACCAGTACGACGGTGCCGGATTCCACGGCCCCCAGCAGGGCATCCTGCTGAGCCTTGTTGAAGCGGTGGATTTCGTCTATGAAGAGTATCGGAGCCTCGGCGGATGAGAACAGGGACTTGTTCTTCGCCCTGTCTATGACTTCGCGCACATCCTTGACGCCTGAACTGACGGCAGAGAGGGTGTAGAACTCGCGGTCGAGAGTGTGGGCTATGATGCTGGCGAGAGTCGTTTTACCCACCCCGGGAGGCCCCCACAGTATGAAAGACGACAAATTGCCGCTGTCTATCATATTGCGGAGTATGCAGCCGGGGCCCACGAGGTGGCGCTGTCCGACGTATTCGGACAGGTCGCGGGGACGCATCCTCTCGGGAAGGGGTATGGAGGCTGCTCCCGTCATAGTTTCTTGATGTAGGAGCGGCGGCGCTTGGCGCATTCGTGGTCGAAGTCTTTCCACTGGCCCTGGTTCTTCAGGTTGTCTTCGAGCACGGCATTGGTCTCCGCCCATTTGACGCCCCATTTCTTGAATTTGGCGAACAGGTCGGCGAAGAGCAGGGAGTTGATGCCGCTGTTCTGGTAGTCGGGGCGCACGCCCACGAGCAGCATCTCCACTCCTTCTTCATGCTTGATGAACATGGATTTGGCCAGGTGCCACCAGCCGAAGGGGAAGAGCTTGCCCCGGCACTTTTTCAGTGCCTGCGAAATGGACGGCATCGTGATGCCGAAAGCCACCAGCTCATTCTTGTCGTTCTCCACCATGGACAGGTAGCGGAGGTCGAGGATGCTCAGGTAGAAGTCCAGGTATTTCTTGGCCATTTCGTCGGGCAGGACGGTGAAATTGTACAGGTCCTTGTAGCATTCATTGATGAGCCTGAACACCTTTTCTCCGTATTTTTCTTCCCGTATGATCTTGCGGGTGAGGGGCCTCATATGCACGTTGCAGCGCTGCTGGATTATGGAAGAGACGCGCATAAGCCTGTCCGGAAGCTGTTCGGGGATGAATACCCTGTACTCTATCCAGTCGGTGTCTTTCTCGAAACCCATCCTGGCCATGTGGTCATTGTAGTAGGGATGGTTGTAGATGAGGGCCATAGTCCCTTCCTTGTCAAAGCCCTGGATCAGCATGCCTTCAGGGTCGAAATCCGTAAATCCCAGAGGGCCAACCACGGACTCCATTTCGTATTGCCGGCCAAACTCATATACCTTTTCCATCAAGGCGTCCGAAACGGACGGATCATCGATGAAATCGAACCACCCGAAGCGGACTTCCTTATGGTTCCACTGTTCGTTTGCCTTGAAGTTCACTATGGCAGCTATGCGTCCAGCCGCCTCACCGTCTTTATAGGCAAGGTAGAGCGCCGACTTGCAGAATTCCTGCGCGGCGCCCTTCTCCTGGTCCAGGGTGTCCATCTGGTCGAATACGAGGGGAGGTATATAATAGGGATTGTCTTTGTAGAGCTTCTCAGGGAAATTCACAAAATCACGTAACTGCTTACGAGTCAGAACTTTTTTGATTTCTATCGCCATAGGTTGCAGGTAGGTTTACAGAATGCGAATATACGCTTTTTATTGGATATAATCAAAGTTTTCGCTACCTTCGTGTTGTGTACCGGCTACCTCATATCCTGTTTGTGGCGCTTTACTTGTTTTTGGCGCCGGCTGTTATTGCCGGAGCGCAGGAGTTCGGCCTTTATAATTCCTTGAAAGGGATAGGGGCTTCGGTACGCCTCCCGGAAAAGGATGGCATTTTCCATACCGTCAATGCCTATGTGGACATATACGGTGTCGCGACCAGCCGCTGCTCGTATCCCGGCTACAAGATGAACGTGTCCAGGCAATATGTCTGCAGAAGATTCCAGCGTGATGGCTATTCCGTAGCTTTTTATGCCGGGCCCGGCATTTCTCTGGGCTATGTCCGCGACCACGACAAGGGCAGGGGATTCGACTTGACTTCGCTTATGGCCGACAACGAGGGCTTTGCGCTTGCCGTGAGCGGCGACGCCGGCTTCTTTTTCGATTTCGGACGCAACGTGTTCCTCGATCTTTCCTGGACGGCGGAAGCCGGTATCCACCTGCGCCGCAACGAGTCTGAGAGAAGTTACAAGGCCTCCAGCCTTAGTCTCTACAACAACGGTTTTCTCCAGGCCATATACCCGCAACTGACCATTCTGTTCCGATTCAGATGACAAAGAGACTGCTCATATTGCTTCTGTTGACTTGTTCCATCAATGCATTTGCGCGCAAGCCGAATGTGAGCTATGGCCTTGAGTGGGGATATACGGCATCTTTCCTGCGCACCGTGCACTACAGTTTCGTCTGCAGTGACGGCTACAGGATCGTGGATAACTCTTCGTCCTTCAACTATTTCAGTAACGGATCAATACTGGCCAACGTCGGCCTGGACCTCCTGCCGAAGCTCAACCTGTCGGTGTACTCCGGACTAACCGGAGTCTGGTCCGACCGCTGGGTGGTGCCCGTGGAACTGCGCCTTCGTTTCTGCCCGGCAGGCCTCTATGGCGACGGTTTCATCTGCAGCGCCGGCGCTTCCGTGAACTTTCCCACAAAGACACTCCGGGAGACTTGCTTCCGCGCAAGCGCCGGTGCAGGGTACAGGGTGGCCGTGTTCAGGGATATCAGCGTGGATTTCCTGCTGTCGGTCGGATATTCCACCGATCACGACCAGATTATAGACCCGATATCCGGAGACATCGTGACCTACAGCAACATAAGCCACAACGACTCCGGATATCTCGGAATCAGCCTTTCGGCCGCCATCAATTTCTAAAACAGTTCGGAGACCTTACGGATAATCTCTTCGGCCGGGAGTTCAGGGCTGAGCACCAGGTCGGGTTCCTTAAGGATATAGCCCTTGGCCATGGATGCGAGAGTGCCGCCTCCGGTGCAGTTCAGCATTATGAGCTCGTCCTTCTGCACATCTCCGTTCTCCACGGCCTTGGCCAGGGACGAAACGGCCACGCACGCGGCTGGCAGAAGGTCATAGCCCTCGAGGTTGCGGTACTGGAGCAACCAGTACATGATGTCGTCGTTGGAAGCCAGGAATACGTCGCCCTTGCTCTTTTCCAGGACATCGAAAAGGCCACCTGCAATGCTGTAGGGCGGTTTTCTGTTGGAAAGAACCTTTGCGAGTATGACTTCTGCCTGCCTGCGGCCCAATTCGGGCGTGATGGCTGCAAGCTGGCGGGAATGAGCCTTCCAGGAGTCGTAGATGAGGGTGAACGGAGCGTTCTGCGCAACATATACGCGCATTTTGTTCTCTCCGAAACGGCCGTCCTCGGCAAGCCGTTCTGCATTCTCCCAGGCAGCAATGGCGCCCGTGCCGGAGCCGACGGCCTGGAAGTAGGCGTCGGGAATGCGCCCGGCCTTTTCCACGAAACTCAGTATGGTCGTGCCCATCCCGTCGCGGCGGGCAATATTCTTCGCTCCGCCTTCAAGGAAGAAGCGGGGATCCTGGGCAAGCTTGTCGCCCAGCGTGATTGCATCGTAATAGTCGCAGCCGTGGGGGACGGCAACCAGCTTGACGTAGCGGTTCAGCTTGCGGTGGAACCAGAGGTCGTGCTTGTTGTCTTCGGGTATGCATATGACTACCGGAATATCGTTGTCCGAGCACACGTGGGCAAACGCCCTTGCAGTGTTGCCTGCGGACTGCACGACCAGGGTGCGCTTCTCCTTCCGGTCAAGGCGGGCACATACTGAGAAGGCCTCGGTTTCCTTGAAGGAGCAGGTCAGCATCTTGGCTCCGATCTTGGGGTTGTAGCCGGAGAAAGTTATGTATAAATTATTGAGTCCCAGGTATTTTGCAAGCCCCTTCGACTTATATGTCACGGGGGCGCAGGAGTGCTTCAGGGTACGCTTCACGGGCATCCAGTCGGCATAGCGGTAGAGGCCCTTCAGGTCGTTTCGCGGGTTGAATTGCGTATGCTCATAAAGGGCGCGTATCAGGGCCGGATCACTGCATTCCGGATCGCCAAGAGCCCAGCCGGCATCGTCGAATATACGGCCGGTTTTCACGTTTTCCAGGCGGTAGCCCGTGGGTTTAAATCTAAGTAGTTGCATATCAATGGTTCATAAACAGCCAAACATAGTATGCCGCAAAGACGAGCAGCATCACGATGCCGTCGTAGCGGTCGATTTCATTCCTCTTGAACGTGTAGGAAGCAAGCCACACCAGCACGATGCTGAGGGTGAGCGCCAGCATGTCCACGAGGTTCACGCCGCCGAAGGCAAGAGGCATAATCGTGGCAGATGTGCCAAGGATGAGGAGTATGTTGAATATATTGGATCCCAGTATGTTACCCAGTGCGAGCTGGCCTCTTTTCTTGATGGCCGCCACAATGCAGGTTGCAAGCTCGGGCAGGGAAGTGCCGCCGGCAAGGAGTGTGATGGCGATGAACTTGTCGCTGACGTTGAGCCTGTGGGCGATTTTGACGGCAGAGTCCACGAACCAGTCACCTCCGAAAATCAGCCCGGCAATGCCGGCAATCGAGAGCACGATGGCCTTGAAAAGACTCATGTTTTTGGGCGCTTCTACATCGTCGGCTTCGCCCTTGTCCGTCTTAAAGCAAAGGTATATATAACCAATGAAAAGCAGCAGAAACACAATGCCTTCTATTCTCGATAAGCCGTTTGTCTCTCCGAGGCCGAAGAGGGTTTTGCTCATCCCGCAGAAGACCAGCAGGAAAGTGACCAGAAGAGCGATGGGAATGTCCCTTTTCTTGTTGTTGGAAGTGACGGCGATAGGCATGATCAATGCTGTCACTCCGAGTATGA
This sequence comes from uncultured Bacteroidia bacterium, assembly GCA_902782225.1. Lineage (GTDB taxonomy): Bacteria > Bacteroidota > Bacteroidia > Bacteroidales > UBA932 > Cryptobacteroides. The sequence continues at coordinate 93,679 of CACZMF010000003.1, forward strand.
GGAGGGTATTGAAGACGTTGGATCCGATCACGTTGCCGATCGAAATGTCTGGATTGCCGGCGATCGCTCCAGTGACGCTCACAACCAGTTCGGGGCAGGACGTTCCGAATCCGACAATGGTCAGGCCGATAACGAATTCGCTGATTTTCAACTTTCTGGCTATTGCAGAGGCTCCGTCCACCAAAAAATCGGCTCCGAAGACTATGAGGAGCAGGCCTGCAACGAGCAACAACAAATCTGTCAACATAGTTCCAATTTACAAATATTCTCAACGTGTTGAGTATGAGGGAACATATCCACCGGCTGGACGGCGGTTATGCGGTATTTGCCTGTCATCATCGCGATGTCGCGCGCCTGCGTGGCTGGATTGCAGCTCACATACACTATGCGTTTGGGCTCAGCGCGCATGATAGTCTCCACGACATCGGGATGCATACCGGAGCGTGGAGGGTCCACGATCATCACGTCCGGACGGCCGTGTTCTGAAATGAAATCGTCGTTCAGGACTTCCTTCATGTCTCCGGCGAAGAACTCGCAATTGCTGATGCCGTTGTCCAGGGCATTTGCCCGCGCATCCTCAATGGCCTCCGGAACATATTCAATACCAATGACTTTGGCGGCTTTAGAACTGACGAACTGGGCAATTGTGCCCGTGCCTGTGTAGAGGTCATAGACGGTCTGTGTGCCGTCGAGACCGGCAAATTCGAGGGTCTTCCTGTAGAGCTGCAGGGCCTGCCCGGTGTTGGTCTGGTAGAATGATTTCGGGCCTATGCGGAACCGCAGGTTCTCCATCCTTTCATACATTGCCGGGACACCGCTGTGGAGTATGCATTCCTGGTCGGAAATGCTGTCGTTGCCCTTGGTGTTGATCACGTAGTATAATGAAGTGATTTCGGGGAAACGTTCCCTGACGGCATCCAGCAGGGGAGTGATGGCGGGAGAGTCCTCCCCGAAGCATACGATAAGCATCACCTGTCCGTCGTCCGTGGTGCGGACGAACATATTGCGAAGGACTCCGTGGTTCTCGCGTATGTTATAGAAACTCAATCCGTTACGAATTGCGTAATCCTTTATGAACAGCCTCACTGCGTTGGAGGGCTCCTTCTGGAGATAGCAGCGGTCTATATCCAGCACCTTGTCGAAAAACTTGCCCACGTGGAAGCCAAGGCCCTGTTTCTGCTCGTCCGTGAGGGCGTCGGGATCCTCTCCGGGAAGAATCCAGCGCTTGTTGGAAGCGCTGTATTCCAGCTTGTTACGGTAAAAGATCGTCTTTTCGGAGCCGATGATCGGCTCGAAAGGAGGCACCTGAAGATGCCCGATTCTGGTGAGCTGGTCATAGACCTGGCGCTGCTTGGCCCGCAGCTGTATGTCGTAGGGAAGCGGCTGCCAGCGGCAACCTCCGCAAGTGCCGAAATGCTCGCAGAACGGAGCGAGGCGCTGAGGAGAAGGAGTTTTGACGCGTATGATCTTACCTTCCAGAAAACTCTTTTTCTTGCGGAAGACGCGCACGTCCACAACATCTCCGGGCACGGCGAATTCCACGAAGAGAATGCGACCGTCCGACTCCGGGTCGTCGCCATCCAAATGCACGTGCGACAGCGATTTACCTTCGGCTGCTACATTTTCGATGACTACGTCGCGGATAACGATGTCGAGTTTTCCTTTGCGGCTCATAGTATGCAAATATACAAAAATTTCAATAATGAAAGCGGGGAGGCCGAAGATAGTGTTTAGTTAACATAATATAAATTGTGTAACTAAAGCGAATTGTTCATAAAAAGCACATAAATGTTGTTTTATTAACATTTTATATTATATTTGTGAAAAATTGGACAAATATGAAAAAGTTTACAATGTTCACTGTGGCGTTCGCCGCCCTCGCTTTGATCTCCGTTTCCTGTATCAAGAAGGAATACAATATGGATGATGCAAAAGCAACTGCAACAGTTCCCGTCAACAAGACCAGCGAACTCGCTCCCCAGACATTCCTGGGATTCGACGACAATCAGGCCGTCAAGCCTGATGAAAAAGGCGATCTGCACTTCGAATCGATTTCCGAAACCATAAGCAAGCCAGCCCCTGCCGATCCCAGCGAGCCTGTCATCTTCGAAAAGCCCCTCGAGGTAGATATGATGAAAGCTCCTGAAATAATTAAGAAAAGTTCAGGTGGCGAACTGACGGATCCCGCAGTCAAAGTGACCGTTTCCAATCCTTCTTCAGCTCCTGTTTCTTTCGGTGGAAAGCTTTCCGTGGACGGTTCCACTCCCGTGATTCTCCCCAGCGTGGAGATTCCTGCCGGACAGACTGTCGACCTGCTATTTACTCCCGACGTCAAGTCTCCTGCCGAGCCCGCCGACATTTATGCTCCGCTTCCCGCCGAGCTCAAGAACCAGCTTAGCAAGGGTATGGATCAGGGAATGGTCCTTTCGGATGTGGTCCTGACCCCGAAGGATGCCCCCAAGGCTTCCGGCGCAATCAAAGCCAATGATGCCGGACTCTTCTCCGTCAATTGCAAGTTCGTCGCTCCCCTCTCCTTCGTGGCCGGTTCTGTGATCAAGATCAGCCAGTCATTCTCCGACCTCGGCTTCGATATCGACAAATATGTGACCGGCAGCCTGGAATTCGACGTCAACTTCTCCGGCACCAATTTCCTGCCTTTCGAGGTCGATTTCAACGCTGTCAGCGAAGGTTCCGGCCTCACCGGCAAACTGAGCAAGAAGATTGCGGCCGCAACCAGCTCCCAGGGCACTCCGTTCGACGCCGTGTTCGTGGTCAAGACCCTGGCCAGCAAGGCTGTCATCAACGATGTGAAGCTCAACATAGAGCTCAAGGCTGCGAAGACTCCCGCCGTCCTGAATGTCAAGGAGCCCTTCATCATCACAGCTGACACTGTAAAGATAATCAAGTAACCATACTACATGAAAAAACTCTTACTCTCGGCGGCGTTTGTCCTGTTTTGCTCGGCAGCACTGTCCGGTCAGGAACTGAAAACCGGGTTTTTCCTCGAAAACAACGTCTACAGCTACAGGATCAACCCTGCAGCCACTTTCGAGGAAAAGCCATATACTTTCTTTGCCATCGGCCTGGGCAACGTTTCAGCCACCGCAATGTCCAACCTCGGCGTTTCATCGGTTCTCTATCCTTTGGCCGACAAACTTGTCTGGGGCTTCGACGCAGACATTCCTGCCGATACCTTCCTGTCAAAGTTCGCCAAGGACAACATCGTCCTGCCCCAGGCCAGTGTAAATATCCTGTCTTTCGGGCATCAGGGAGAGAGAGGACGCTGGAATTTTGAGTTCAACGTTCGTTCCGACAATTATTTCTATTTGTCCAAGGATTTCTTCTCCGCGATGAAGCACGGCCTAAATGAAGGCCTTTCATCGAAATCCGGAACGTACACTTTCAAGGACCTTAACGCCAGTTCTTCAAACTACGCTGAAGCTGCTTTCGGCTATTCCCACAAGATTGGAGACATCGTCACCATCGGTGGCCGTGTCAAGTTCCTGATGGGCCTCGGCGCCGCCTCTGTGGACATCAACAGTTTCACCGGCGGAGCCAGCGCTGACGGCGAGGATTTTGTGGCCAGCTCTGATATCGATCTGCTTGTCGCAACTTCTTTCGTAAAATTCGGCACCCAGATGGTAGGCGGAAAGGAGCTTTACGATTTCTCGGACATCGGTTTCAATAAGGTAGGGTTCAATGGTTTGGGCTTTGGCGCAGACCTTGGCGTGACCGTGGAGCCTGTGGACGGCCTGTCCATCGGGCTCTCCGCCCTTGACCTGGGATTCATCAAGTGGAATTCCACCGTCAACGGAAAGGTCAAGTATGACCTCAAGGTCGTCAAGGATGTCGAAGATGCCCTTGAACTTCAGGTTGCTCCTGCCTCGGCATCCGTCAAGATGCTCAACTACAATATCCACCTGAGCGCCAAGTACCGCATGCCCTTCTACGAGGGTCTTGGTGTCGGATTCCTGGGGACCTACCAGAAATATTTCAAGGAAGCGAGACTCGGATTGGATTTCACCCCTGCCCGCATTCTCAGCCTTGCGGTTTCCGGTGCCTACAACAATTTCGGCTTCGACTTCGGCGCTGCACTCAATATACGCTTCCCCGGCGTGAACCTTTTCGTCGGCCTGGATTCAGTGTATTTCGAGATGACTCCTCAGTACCTGCCTGTCAGCCGTGGCATAACCAACGTCACAGCCGGCCTTGCAATAGCGTTCTAAAGCTTTTCCACGGGGTTCCCGTAGATATGCCAGAAAATATCCCGAAGGGCGTCTCGATCGAGGCGCCTTTCCAGTTTCTGGATCTTGTGCTCGGTGTAGGCCTTGAAGCGCTCCAGGTCTTCGGGAAGGTATTTGACGCCAAGGAATTCGTGGGTCCCGTGCATGAGGTCGTAACCCATGTAGTTGGTCTTCCACAACTTGTAGCCGCCGCGTATGCGCTGGTCGAGAATACCGCGAAGATACTGATAGCGGTCGTTGCCGCTTTGGGCGGCCGCCTTTGAGATTTCCTCTTTGGTCAGGGGCTTGCCGGCTTCCAGGTGGATGTGGCCTTTGTGCTGGCGAATGCCGGTGAGGATACTGTGGAGGTCTTCCTTCGGCTTCTTGACGTAGGGACCGCTCTGGCTCAGCAGAAGTTCCCTGGCCTTGCGGCTGTCGCAGGGTTCGTATTCGTAGGAAATGCTGAGCGGCACGATGTTGAGTTCGTTGAAGTTCTCCTCGAAACTGCCCTCCCCGCTCATGTCGAACATCTTCAGCAGGCCCTGCTCGGTCTTGTCCATGCCGTTTTTGGTCCTGCCTTCCTTCTGGGCTATCCAGATGGAAGAGGTGCCTGTGGTGATGGACTGGCGTATGTATTTGGAAAGGGTCTGGGAATTCAGATACATCTGGCGGGCGCTGATGCCGCGTATGACTTTGATCATGCGGTTGGACTTCATCAAGTCCTCGATCAGCTTGCTCTGGAGCAGGTTGCTGCCCACGCACAGCTCGGCGAAAGGGAGTCCGGACTCGTGAACTGCATACAGGATCAGGGCGGGATCCAGGACAATGTCCCTGTGGTTGGACACGGCAAGGACCTTTTTGCCATGATTTGCAAGGTTGGACATTCCGCTGTAGGTGTATCCTTCCGAAGTCTTGGCAATGACGGCGTGGACGACGTTGAACATCACCACGCTCTGGAATTCGTCTATGCTCCTCATGCTGCGCAGTAGTTTCGCAAGCGAATCCACGCTGTTGTTGGGGAACAGGTATTTGGATATCATAGGGAGGAAGGGATGCCTGGATACGCGTTTCAGCGCTTCCACGGCCTCTTCATCACTATATGGGCGTATATCTTCGAATTCGGAAAGGTCTGCCATAGTCTTGTATTATTATCAGTGCAAATGTAGATAATTATCTTCTGAAAAGCAATGAAGAATCACCGTAACTCAGGAAACGGAATCCGTTTTCGAGGGCGTGCCTATAGATGGTGCGCCAGTCGCCTCCCACGAAGGCGCTGATCAGCAGCAGCAAGGTGCTTTGGGGCTGATGGAAATTGGTCACCAGGCGGTCCACAAGGCGGAAACGGAATCCGGGCACTATAATGATGCGCGTGCCGATTTTAAGTTCATCAAGACCGTTGGCATTGAGGTAGGATATGAGCGCCCTGAGGGCTTCTCCGGTCTCATAAGGCCATTCCCGGGTGTAGGGATCCCACTGCCCCACGTCTTCAGGCGCTCCCTTCTCGATGCATGCGGCACCTGCATAGTAGAGCGATTCCAGCGTCCGCACGGAAGTCGTGCCCACGGCGGTGAGGCTGCAGTCCTTGCCGGCAAGGCGCTCGAGCAGGCTGCGTTTCACTATGAAAGGCTCACGGTGCATCGGGTGTTCCGCCACGCGGGAACTCTTCACCGGGAGGAATGTGCCTGCGCCGACGTGCAGGCAGACGTTGTCCGTTTCGATATTGCGTGCCCTGATTGCCGCGATGGTCTCCGGCGTGAAATGCAAACCGGCGGTAGGGGCAGCTACGGAGCCCCTTATGTGGGCATATGTGGTCTGGTAGCGCTCCAGGTCGATGGCCTCGGTGTCGCGGTTAAGGTACGGAGGAATAGGCACCCTGCCGCACAGATCGAGCAGTTCGGAAAATGCCTTGCCGCCGTCCCAGAAGAATTCCACCACGCCGGTCTGGCCTTCTCGGGAGACCAGGCGGGCGCGCAGATTGACATCCAGAAGTTCCTTGTGGTCCGTGTCGTACTGGAGTATATCGTCTTTCCAGCGCTTGGAATTGCCAATTACGCACTGCCAGCTGCAGGATTGCGTGGCGTCGAATGCCTTCACGTATTCGGCTGGTTCCACAGGCTGCAGGCAGAATATTTCGATGTGGGCGCCGCTTTCCCTGCGGAAATAGAGGCGCGCGGGCACGACCTTGGTGTCGTTGAACACCATTATGGAATTCTCGGGCAGATATCCGGGAAGGCTGCTGAATACGTCGTCCGAGCATTTGCCGTCCTTATAAATAAGCAATTTCGACCAATCCCTGTGCTCGAGCGGATATTTTGCGATTCTCTCGTCAGGCAGGTCGTAGTTGTAATCCTCTATTCTTATGTCCGGAATCATCAGTTTCAAAAATTTCCACAAATATAATCAATAAATGGCGTCGTTCTCAATAATGTTCGCAAGACTATGGCCGATATTTCGCCGGGTTACAAAATGAAACAAAATTAACAGTCGATAAATATACAAAAGTAAACAGTTGGCGACTGTTTATTGAATGTGATAATAGGGCGCATTGTGGTGCTATTGGTTTTAATAATAACCAAAAATCTATTTGTCTTTATATCTTATAATCAGTTATTTACGATTTTTATTTGTGTTTTTGCTTTAGCTCTGTTTCCGGTGTTTGAGGTGGTCCCGACTGCAACAGGGTGGCAAGATCGGCTATTAGTGTCGGATGTTTATTGAATAATATGCTGAAAATAAATTAATTGCATATGTTATCTAAATGTTTGGTGTAGCTTTGAAAATCCTGTATTTAAGACATGAGGACTCCCCTGCCGCCCTTTTTTATGATTTGCTTTTCTCTGTAGTATTATTTACTTTTGTAAAACAAATGGAATGAAAGATGACCGAAAGATTGTTGCGGTTTTTAGCCGCTGAAAATATCACCCAGTCGCAGCTCGCCGATACTCTCGGTGTGGCGCGCGCGAGCATCTCGCATATCGTCTCCGGGCGAAACAAGCCGGGCTATGAATTTTTCGAAAAAATGGCCAGCCACTACCCTGCTTTGAGTCTTGAGTGGCTGATTGCGGGCCGGGGAAAGATGTACGTTGAGAATTCATTATTTGATGAGGATTCCGTCCGTGAGCCCGAAATCGAGCGTGTGATCGTGTTTTATAAGGACGGAACTTTCCGCGAAGTGCGCTAGCCGTTTCGCCCTTTCCGTGTATTTTATTATATTTGTAGTCTGAACACGGCTAGCGTATGTACAGCTTACTGATCAGACCAATCACCCGGCGGATCAAGGACAACAACAAAGCCTCCGCCATAGCCCTCGGATATTTCAAGTTCGAGGGCATGATTCCCGGCGGCCGTTTTTTCAGCCGCCTCATCCACGGCAACCGCGCAGTCGGCCTTGAACGTGAGGTATTCGGGCTGGATTTCTATAATCCTGTTGGCCTGGGAGCCGGACTGGACGTCAACGGAGACCTCTACAATGATCTCAACGACTTGGGATTCAGCTTCGTGGAGATAGGCCCCTTCAAGGAGCTCTCGGCCATCAGAAAGGCCATTGCGCGCCTGCAGGCCGATCCGCAGGACGATATCCTTGCCGCCTGCATATCCGGAGACTATCTGGAGTCTTTCTGCCTTGCCTATGACTTCTGCGACTTTTTCGTGATTGACATTTCGGAGAACCCCGATATGGATATCTTCGAGCCCCTGCTTGATGCAAGGCTTACCTATGAGGCTTATAAGCCCATCGTGGTGAAGATTCCGGAGGAACTTGCGGCTGATGAACTGGACGACATTGTGGAGTACTGCCTCATGAACAATATCGACGGCATAGAAGCCCGCAGTATCAGCCAGATAGTCCATATTACGGAGAAGTCCAAGGCCCGGCTGCCAATAATTGCCAACTGTCATATAAAGACCCCTGAACAGGCCCTGGGGGCCTTGAAGGCCGGCGCTTCCCTTGTGGAGGTGCGTATGGGGCTCGTGCGTGAAGGCCCGCGGCTCGTGGGCAAGATTCTCAAGTTTTTAGCATCCAAGGAAAAATGAAAGTAGAAGAAAGACTGGGACAACTCTTCAAACGACATGGATGGACCCTCAGTGCCGCGGAATCCTGTACCGGCGGCCAGATTTCCCACCTGCTGACCACCGTGTCCGGTTCATCTGCCTATTATCTTGGTTCCGTGACCTCATACGCCATCTCAGTCAAGGAGAAGGTCCTTGGGGTGCAGCCGAAGGTGATCGAGGATAAGGGCGTGGTCAGTTCGGAAGTCGCAGCGGCGATGGCGGAAGGAGTCCGTGCCCTGACCGGCAGCACTTTTTCCGTTGCCACAACAGGCCTCACCGAAGGCTCCGATGAGCACTACCCGGAGGGTACGGTATGGATTGGAGTGGCAGGTCCGGAGGGCACAAAGACCCTCCTTTACCAGTGGAATAAGGACAGAAAAGCCAATATCAGGCGTTTTGCGGTCGTTGCACTCCGTTTTTTGGAGAAAAATGCCAACGCATATGTAATGCGCTTATAATTAATTGATAAAACACAATTGTTAAAACTGTTAACATTTTTGTTAATATGGATATTCAACAGGAAAAGATCAAAGAATTGGTCGAAAGGCGCGAAAAAGCCAGGCTCGGTGGCGGGCAGAAACGTATCGACGCCCAGCATGCGAAGGGCAAGCTGACGGCGCGCGAGCGTCTCGCCCTTTTGCTGGATCCCGGCAGCTTCGAAGAGTTCGACATGTTCGTCCAGCACCGATGCACCAACTTCGGAATGGATGCTTCGCACACCGACGGCGACGGAGTCGTGACCGGACAGGGCACAATAGACGGACGGCTTGTGTTCGTGTTCGCCCAGGACTTCACGGTCAACGGCGGCTCCCTTAGCAAGACGATGTCGGAGAAGATATGCAAGGTGATGGACATGGCTGTGCGCGCCGGCGCTCCGGTGATCGGGTTGAACGATTCCGGCGGCGCCCGGATCCAGGAAGGCATAGATGCCCTTGCCGGCTACGGCGAGATTTTCGAGCGCAATATACTCGCCAGCGGCGTGGTGCCGCAGATCAGCGTGATTATGGGCCCCTGCGCCGGCGGTGCCGTGTATTCCCCCGCCCTGACCGACTTCACCCTGATGGTGAAGGAAACCAGTTATATGTTCCTGACCGGCCCCGCAGTTGTCAAATCCGTGACCGGAGAGGTCGTGGACCAGGAGCAGCTGGGCGGTGCCCGGGTGCATGCCTCCAAATCCGGAGTTGCGCATTTTGCTGCTGATTCAGAGGAAGATGTGATTGCTAAGGTGAAGCGTTTGTTGAGCTTCATTCCGCAGAACAATATGGAGACGGCTCCCCTTCGTCCGACCTCTGATCCTGTGGGGCGTACTGATGATTTTCTCAACACCGTCATCCCCGACAATCCCAACAAGGCCTACGATATGTACAAGGTCATCGGCACCATAGTAGATGACGGCGACTTTTTTGAAATCCACAGGGACTTCGCAAAGAACATCATTGTGGGCTTTGCGCACGTGGGCGGCAGGAGCGTTGGCGTAGTCGCCAACCAGCCCGGCGTGCTTGCCGGCGTGCTGGACATCAATGCCAGCCGCAAGGCAGCCCGTTTCGTGCGCTTCTGCGACGCCTTCAACATTCCCCTGCTGACCCTCGTGGACGTGCCCGGCTTCCTTTGCGGCACACAGCAGGAATACGGCGCCATAATCACAAACGGCGCCAAACTGCTCTACGCCTATGGCGAAGCCACGGTGCCGAAGGTCACCGTGACCCTGCGCAAGAGCTATGGCGGCGCACATATAGTTATGAGCTGCAAGCAGTTGCGTGGCGATATCAACTATGCCTGGCCGTCGGCGAACATCGCCGTGATGGGGGCAGACGGTGCCGTGGGAGTGCTCTACGGCAAAGAACTCATGGCCGAGACCGACCCCGAAAAGCAGGCTGCCCTCGCCGAGGAGAAGAAGAAGGAATACAACGACCTCTTCTGCAATCCCTACCAGGCGGCACAGAAAGGCTATATCGAAGATGTGATCGAGCCGCGCAACACCCGCTTCCGCGTGATCCGGGCGTTTGAATCGCTCGCGTCCAAGCGTCAGGAGATGCCGGCCAAGAAACACGATAACCTGCCGCTATGAGAAAGTCCTGTCTCATACTTGTCCTTCTGCTGTCCTGTTGCCTTGTTCAGGCCCAGAACCTTTCAGACCTGATCATCTCCGAAGCGATGCTTGGCACTGATGACGGCCTCGTGGATGAATACGGCAACCACAGCGACTGGATTGAGCTGACCAACACGTCCCAGGGCACGGTAAACTTTGCCGGATGCTTTCTCACGGACGATCCGGACGACCTCCGTAAGTGCCAGATACCCAAGGGGTATGCCTGCACGAAGATAGGCCCGAGGCAGGTCGCCCTGCTCTATGCATCGGGCAATTCGGCCAGCGGTGTGCTCCACCTTGGTTTCACCCTGCGCGGCGGTTCCACCCTCTACCTGGTCAGCAACGACGGAAGGACCGTCATCGATTCAATAGAGATTCCTGCCGATCTGCCTGCCGGCCGGAGTGTCTCCAAATTCGCGCACGACAACAAGGAGCTGGTTTTCGACGACATCCATGCCGCTGTCCCGTCTCCCGGACTCGTGAACGGAAAGCACAGCCAGAAGACCCGCGCGCAAGTGATGAAGGAGACCGATCCCAGAGGCTGGACACTAAGCATAGTATCAGTGTCCGTGGTATTCTGTGCCCTGCTCATCCTTTTCCTTATATATAATCTGTCGGGCAATATCTTCTCCGGCAAGTACAAACGCAGGGCAAAGGCGGCAGCCACTCCCGATGAGGCAAGTGCCGCAGCAATCGCCCTTGCGCTGGACAGGTATATGTCAGGCGGCGATGCCGTGCCGGCTGCAATTGCTGTGGCCCTTCATCTTTATCTGTCCGAAAGCGTCCATGACATCGAGCCCGGCATCATCACGATACGCCCGGCCCCATCGTCGGAATGGGCGAATAAATCATTGACATTCAGAAAGAAAACGCATTAGATATGAAGACCTACAAGTTCAAGATCGACGGCAAGGACTACACCGTCACCATCAATGGCATCGAAGGCAGGAACGCCGACCTGAGCGTCAACGGCGTCAGCTATAATGTGGAACTCGAGAACGAGGCTCCCGCAGCGGCTCCTGTCCAGAGGGCGGCGGAAGCAGCGCCCGTCCAGGCCGCTCCTGCGGCTGCCCCGGCTCCTGCTGCAGCCCCGGCTGCCGCACCCTCCGGCAAGGGTATCACCGTGTGCTCTCCCCTTCCCGGCGTGATAATCAGCGTGGATGTGAAGGAGGGCCAGGCAGTGAAGCAAGGGCAGAAAGTCGCTGTGCTGGAGGCCATGAAGATGGAGAACGAGATTCAGGCCGAGGCCGACGGCACCGTGGTGGCAATACTTGTCCAAAAAGGTGATTCCGTGCTGGAAGGCGCTGAAATACTGAAACTTGCGTGATGGAGCAGATTTTTGACAGCCTTGCCCAGTTCTGGCAATTCACGGGTTTTGCCAATTGCACATGGCAGCACCTGGCGATGATTGCCATCGGCATCGTGTTCATCACCCTCGGCATAGTCAAGGAATGGGAACCCATGCTGCTGGTCCCCATCGGATTCGGCATCGTGATAGGCAACATCCCCATGTTCCCTGGCCTGAACATAGGCGTGTACGAAGACGGTTCGGTGCTCAACACCCTCTACCAGGGAGTCCGCATGGGCTGGTATCCCCCGCTCATCTTCCTTGGCATAGGTGCTATGACCGACTTTTCGGCACTGATATCGCAGCCGCGGCTCATGCTGATAGGCGCCGCCGCCCAGATGGGCATTTTCGGCGCCTACCTGCTTGCGCTTGCCTTCGGATTCTCTCCCAACGAGGCCGGAGCCATAGGTATCATCGGCGGCGCAGACGGTCCCACCGCCATCTTCCTCAGCTCCAAACTCGCCCCCGACCTTATGGGCGCCATTGCCGTGTGTGCATATTCATACATGGCACTCGTCCCGGTGATCCAGAAGCCCATCATGCTGCTGCTTACGACCAAAAAGGAGCGCCTGATCGAGATGCCGAAACCCCGCACGGTGAGCCAGAAGGAAAAGATAATATTCCCTATCGTAGGCTTTCTCTGCACCGCTTTCATCGTGCCGTCCGGCCTTCCGCTTCTGGGAATGTTGTTCTTCGGCAACCTGCTGAAGGAATCCGGAGTGACCAGGCGCCTTGCCAACACCGCAGGAGGTCCGCTCATCGATGTGGTGACCACTCTCATCGGACTGACCGTAGGAGCTTCCACGCAGGCGGATAAGTTCCTGACCGGCAACTCGTTGAAGATTTTCGCCCTGGGTCTTGTCTCTTTTGTCATTGCCACGACCTGCGGAGTCCTCTTCGTGAAGATATGGAATCTCTTCCTGCGGCCGGAGCGCAAGATAAACCCCCTCATCGGAAATGCCGGCGTGTCGGCTGTTCCGGACAGTGCGCGCGTCTCCGAAGTCGTGGGGCGTGAGGCCAATCCGGGCAACCATCTGCTTATGCACGCCATGGCTCCCAACGTGGCGGGAGTCATAGGCTCGGCCGTGGCGGCAGGTATATTATTAGGATTCTTAGGATAATATGAAACGATTATTATTTATTGCTTTAAGCATTCTGTCCTGGAGTTTTGCTTCAGCTCAGGCGACCCACTCCGTGATGAGTTGCAACATACGTATCACGGGCCTCCCCGCCGACGAAGTCGACGGACGCCGCTGGGACGACCGCAAGGATATCTGCCTCAAGGTCATCAAGTCCCGCAAACCTGATATCATCTGCATGCAGGAGGTCATCTATGAATCCTATGCATATATGAAGAAGAAGCTCTCCGGCTATATGGCATTCGGCTTCGAAGGTCCGGAAATGGATCCATGGACCGAGGGCTATCATCTTATTGGCAAGAACGTTATCTTCTTCAAGAAAAGCCGCTACGAACTCATCTCCGAGGGCTGTTACTGGCTGTCCGAGACTCCAACGATAGGCGGCAGTTCATCCTGGGAGACCTCCCGTGCCCGCCATTGCAACTGGGTCCGTCTGCGTGACCGCAAGACCGGCAAGGTGTTCCGTGTGCTCGACACCCACCTGGACCATATCAATGCCCAGGCTAAGACCAGGCAGACGGAGGTCATAGTTGCCGAATCCGCCCAATATGCTGCAGATTTCCCCCAGCTCCTTTTCGGCGACTTCAATTCCGGCATAAAGGATGAGCCCTATGCCCTGTTGACCGCCGCCGGCTGGCAGGACGTCTATGAAGCGGTCCACGGCCACGAAGAGACCGGCTTCACCGCCCACGGCTGGAAGTTCGACCGCAAGAAAGGCCGCAGGATAGATTTCATCTACACCCGCGGCGGCGTGCAAGCCCTTGAATCAGAGATCGTTAAGGATGCCCCTTCCGGCATCTATCCCAGCGACCACTATTTCCTCTGGGCAAAAGTGCAATTCTGACAACTCATACTTTTCAACCACTAATACTATGTTTTCCACAAAACTTTTCTATCGTCCGCCCCGCAGCGAGTCTCTCCCCTGCGAGGTGGAAACTCTCTTTTGTGCATCAAACGATGCTGTCAACGAGTCTTTCGAAGACTCCGGAACTGATTTTGTGTGGTAATCGATTCCTGCCCTATGAGAAAAAGCATCTTGTTCGCGGGATTGATGACGGTTCTCCTTGCAGGCTGTGCCAAGGAAGTTGAACCGCAGGACCGCACGGACGGCAATTATCCCGTCCTCACTCTCACAGCCAGACTGACCGAAACCAAGACGGCCCTCGGTGCTGCCGAGTCCGGCAAACTTCCCGTTCTCTGGAACGCCGACGACCAGATCTGGGTGCGTTCCGCCGCGCAGGAAGCCGGCACCGCCGGAAATCTCTTCGTGACCTCCGCTGAAAACATTTCAGCCGACGGCAAGGAAGCCAGATTTAGCGGCGAGGCTCCTTCGGACGGCCCTTATGTGGCTGCATATCCTTATTCTGCAGTGGCTTCCGGGTCCGACAACACCAGGCTGTTGCTGGACATCCCGGCCGTTCAGAATTATGCAGCAGGCACTTTCGCTCCCGGAGCCAACCCTTCCGTGGCTGTCTGGGAATCAGGTACTTCGATGAGCTTCACCAATATCTTCGGTCTGCTGCGTCTCAAGCTCACCGGAAGCGCTCCCCTGCAGAAGATTGTGGTCACCGACAATGCCGGCGACGCTCTCTGGGGCAGTTGCCAGGTCGCGATCGACGCTACTTCCTGCACGGCCGGCGAAGCCGAAATCACCAACAGCGCCGAGAACCGCAACAGTCTCACGCTGGATTGCGGCGAGGGCGTGACACTTGGACCGGAGCCTACGGTGTTCTACTTCGTGGCTCCTGCCGGGGCATTTGCAAAGGGCTTCACCTGCACGCTTTATGATGTCAAGGGCACCGTGCTCAAGACCATCGTGACCAATACCCCCTGCACCATCCAGCGCAACGGTGTGTCGAGCCTGGAGTCGATCAACCCCGAATCCACCCCGTTCAGCGGCGGCAAAGGCACGTCGGCTGATCCCTACCGCATCACCACTCCCGCCGACCTTGTGCAGATGAGCAGCCTTGTGAACGGCGACGACGCTTCCTTCGCTTCCGCTTCCTACAAGCAGCTCAACGACATCGATATGGAGGGCACCGCCGTCAACTGCATAGGCCTGTCGTCCGGCAAGCCTTTCAAGGGCAATTACGACGGCGGCTCCTATACCATAAAGAATCTGAGTCCTGCCAAGAGCTCTTCCGCTTCCGGTATGTTCGGCTACACCGACGGAGCCACCATCCAGAACCTTACGGTGGATGGCTACACCAACAACGGCACCAATGGTGAACAGGGCGTCATCGCCGGCCGCGCCAAAAACACGACTTTCCGTGGCATCAATGTCAACGGCACCGTAGATTTCGTGAAATGCGCCTGCGGCGGCATTGTAGGCTATATGGAAGGCGGCTCCATCGAAAACTGCCGCGTGGAAGGTTTCATCCACAATGAAGACACTGACACCTTCCAGGGCGTCACCGTGGTCTCCTGCGTGGGCGGTATCGCCGGATACATCGAGAATGCAAGCATCTCCGGCTGCAGCTTCAGCGGCAACGTGACCAGCAAGGGCGAGCAGCTGGGCGGCATCGTCGGGCAGATAAAGGGCGGCACCGTCGAGAACTGCTCCGTCGAGGAAGGTTCCACCGTGACCGGCGACAACTACTATGTCGGCGGCATCGCCGGCGAAATGCTCGGATCCGGCAACAGGATTTCCGACTGCACCGTGGATGCCCACGTCATCTGCTATTACCCCGGCGCCGCGGGTATCGTGGCCTGGGTGCAGAGCGGCGACATCGACAACTGCGTGGTGGGCCCCAAGGCCCTCGTCCGCACCGGCCAGGACAAGGCCGGCGGCATCGTCGCCTACATCTATCATAAGGATACGGCCCAGACGGTGAACATCAGCAACTGCGCCGTGTACTGCGACGTGGCGGCATCCTACTCCGTGGGCGGCATCGTGGGAGAATGCAACCCCACCAACAACTCCTCCGTGGTCAATATCTGGAACTGCGCCTACCAGGGCGGCGAAATCATCGACGCCGGCCACGCGGCTTCCAAGTGGACTATGGTCGGCGGCATCGTGGCCTGGGCACGTATGGGCAGCACGACTTCCACCCTCAACATCGTCAACTGCTTCTCGGATCCCGAGACCATACGTTGCGACTTCCCCTGGTCCAACGAGGTCGATATGGGCGGTTTCATCGGCGAACAGGGCGGAGCCAACGCATCCGTGAACATCCAGGGCTGCTACAACACCCTCGCCTACGGAACGGCCGTCATCAACAGCATGAAGGACATCCCTTCCAATTACTACAACTACGCCGCCCTCGTGGGCCTTCCCAACACGACCAATTTCAACTCTGTCTGGTATATCAACAGCCTGCCCGCTCTCGGCAAGGCCAATTCCGGCACGAGCGCCAACTGTGAAGGCCTCCCCGTGGGCTCCATGAGCGACGGCACCCTGCTGGCGAAGCTCAACGCCTTCGTGGATTCCTATTCCGGCCCTCTCACCCTCAAGAAATGGGTTGCAGGCGACAACACCTACCCCGTGCTTGCTGGTATGGTGCCCGTGTCCCTGCAGGGCAAGGAAAGGCCGCTCCGCGTGAGTATCATCGGCGACTCTCTTTCCACCTTCGACGGTTATGCCCCGCATGGTTACCAAGGCTCCCGCGCCCCCAACGGCTACCGTTGCCATTATCCCAGCACCGACGGAAATGTCACGAGCGCTGCCCAGACCTACTGGTACATACTCACCTATGAGCTCCTGTCCAACGCCGTCTGGGACACCAACCTGGCCTTCTCCGGCACCGCTACAACCCGTTGCACCGACAGCAGCTACTCCGACAAATACTGGTACGGACAGGATTTCTGCACCCGTTACATCGAGAACGGCGGTATGGGACATCCCGACATCATCATCATCAACGGCGGCGCCAACGACTGGGCCCACGGAATCTACAACCTCCTTGGTTCACAGAAACTTGTGCGCTATCCGTCCACGACTCCCCATCGTCCCTCCGACGCCGCTATGAACGCTGCCTATGCCGTGGCAGATGCGGCCAAGACCCTGGATGAGGCGAAGGCCCTGCCTGACGCTACGTTCATCGAGGCCTACCTCAAGCTCGTCAGGATGATGACCCTCCAGTATCCGCATGTCAAGATCGTCGTGCTCATCCACGACACCCTGACTCCGGATGTAGAGGAGTCGCTTCTCCACATTGCCGACCACTACGACAACTGCCGTGCGGTCGACCTGTATGCAGTCAACGGATTCAACGACCTGGGCTGGAATTTCGAATACCTCGACCTTGGATACCAGCCGAATATGCCTAAGCACGACTTCGACTGGAGCGCCGTGGATAAGTCCGGCGACCTCAGGAAGAACTGCAGCGACCATTATTCCGCCGTGGCTATGCGCTTCATCGCCAACAAGATCTACGATGAACTCGGCCCCTGGCTTGAATCTTCCGCTTCCTACAATGAATCCGACAACGGTTCTATTGGCAATTTCGACAACATAAACGGACAATGGTGATGAAAACGAGATACTTTATTCCCCTGCTGCTTGCATTGGCGGCAGTTTCCTGCAACAAGGAAAAGGCCATTGAAGAAAACACTTCCGGCGAGCTTGTCGAGCTGACTGCAAGCATCGGCACCCCCGCCACCAAGATCCACTTTGCGGGCGATATGGGGGCCTACACCGACACCCGCTGGGAAGACGGCGACCAGTTGTGGGTGCGCAGCGACACTCAGCCCTACTGGGAGCGCGGCGACTGCTTCACGGCCACCGGCATCAGTTCCGACGGCCATTCCGCTACATTCGTGGGCCGCACCCGCACCGACGGCAAACTCTGCGCAGTGTACCCCTATGGCCTCGTGGCTCCGGGATCCGACAACGCGAAGATCCTGCTGGACGTACCTGCCGAGCGCGCCATGGTGGCAGGTGACTGTCCTGCAAGGTCCATTGCCGCGGCCGCTTTCATTTCCGACGGCGGCACCGCCCTGCAGATGAACTATCTTTTCGGCGCCATCAGGTTCAGCATCACCGGCTCCGGCGAAACCTTGAGCAAGGCCGAACTTGTCGACGCCGGCGGAGCGGCTCTCTGGGGCACCCTTGAGATAGTGCCTGATTATGCTGGCAATACCGCCGCCCTCACGATGGCCAACACTTCGCTGACACGGAGCACCGTAACCCTCAGCGCTGCCGGCATGAGCCTCGGTTCCACGCCGCTCGACTTCTATTTCGTGCTCCCTGAAGGCTCGCTCGGCAAAGGCTTCAGCCTTATCCTTTACGACAGCGCCGACAAGGCCTATGTGTTCTCAAGCAAGGACGCAGCCAACGTGATTACATGCGGCAAGGTGGTCAAGATGCCGGCGGTTGATATTTCCGCTGCCGGCGGCAACGTGGACAAACCCACCTTCTCACAGGGCACCGGCACCCAGTCCGATCCCTATGTCGTCGCTACTTCCGACGATCTCGTGACTATGATGGGACTCATTAATGATGAGACTACTTACCCGTCTTATATGGACAAATACTTCAGCCAGACTGCCGACATCGACATGGCCGGGGTATTCTTCGCTCCCATAGGCGTTTCGACCCAGAAGCCGTTCAAGGGACACTACCTGGGAGGCGGCCACAAGGTGTCGAACCTCACTACCGGCGGCGCTTCTTCCGACTGCCCTGCCAGCGGAATCTTCGGCTATGCCGAGGATGCCGTGATTGACGGCGTGGTGGTGGAAGGACGAGTCAACAACGGCACATTCAACCGCGTCGGCGGCGTCGTGGGCTATGCAAAGAACTGCACTGTCTCCGAATGCCGTTATGTCGGCGGCGAACTGACAGGCACAACCAACATGTGCGCCGGAATTGTGGGCCATCAGGTGGGCGGCCTCATCACCGACTGCGAAATGACGGGAGGCAAGATCACTTCCACAGGTCCTTATGCAGCTGGTATCGTGGCTTATTGCACCAACCTCGCGACGGTCAGGAACTGTACCGTGTCCGGTGGTTCCGTGATCAGCGGCACCTACGGCATCGGCGGCATCTGCGCCCGTCTCGACAACGGCGTCATCAGCGGCTGCGTGTTCAAGGGCGCTTCGGCCGTGGAGGCGAGCAGCTACTATGCTGCCGCAATTGTCGGCTCTTCGATCGGAGACGGCGGTTGCACCATAGACAAATGCTTTGTCCTCGACATCTGCAACGTCAGCGCCACTTACTGCGCTGCCGGCATACTTGGGTATGTGTATCCGAATGCCAGCCAGAGCATTGTCGTCAGCAATTGCGGCGTACTTGGCGGAACCATACGCTCCACCAGCTGCGACACCGGAGCCGACCCGGCCAAGGGCGACTGTATGAGCGCCGGCATCGTGGGCTGGCTCCGCACCAGCAACGCCGGCAACAAGGGGGTCATCATCAACTGCTTCGTGTATGTCTCCCCCGGCGGCTTCCCCTGCACCCTTGCGATGAGCCATCCTTCCGTGGGCGGCATCGTGGGATATGTGTCCACGAAGAACGATTCCGGCAATGAGATCCTTGTGGCCAACTGCGCCACCACGACCGTCCAGAGCGACATCACCATAGCGGGCTCCCCTGTGACCAACGTCGCTGCCGCGGGCCGCGTGGGCGCCATCTTCGGATGGGGCACCAACAGCGACACCGTCACCTTCGACAACTGCTGCTACCTCAGCACCAGCGATCTCACGATAGGCGGCGGCTCCTGTGTGGTGAGCAATTGCACCGGCTATGACGCCGCGACATTCAAGGACGGCTCTACGGCCCTCGGAAAACTCAATGGCTACGCCACTGCCTGCTCCGATTACGCTTTGAGCAGCTGGACCGCCAATTCCGACGGACTGCCTGTGCTCAACTAAGGGATTCTCTAAAGATTTGGAAGCCGGTGAATTACGATTCGCCGGCTTTTTTTTTTGCTAATGCCCGGATTATTCATTATATTTGAAAACTATTATAACCACGTTTCCATTATGCAGAATAAACTACAGGAACTCACCGAACAGCTCTACAACGAAGGCCTTGCCAAGGGTCGCGAGGAAGGCGACCGCTATCTGGCCGAGGCCAGGGAGAAGGCTGCCAATACGATTGAAGAGGCCAAAAACGAAGCTGCAGCCATAGTGGCCCGCGCCGAGAAGGAAGCCGCCGACCTAAAGTCGAAGGCGGAAGCCGACGTCCGGATGGCCTCCTCCCAGGCCCTGCAGGCCACACGTAAGGATATCGAGAATCTCGTCGTGACCCGTCTCTCCTCGCAGGGGGCGGTGTCCGACCCTGAATTCCTGAAAGAGATAATCCGCAGTATCGCTGGCGGTTTCGCCGCAAAGGAGAATACTGACATTTCCCTGGTGCTTCCTGAATCATTGCGCGCCTCCCTTGAGCCCTGGGTTGCATCGGAACTGGCAAAGATGCTTTCGGTGCCCGTCGAAGCCAGGTTCAGCAAGAAGCTTTCCGGCGGCTTCACCATCGGCCCCAAAGACGGAAGCTACTTCATCAGTTTTTCCGACAAGACTTTCGACTCCCTGATTGCCGAGTATCTGCGTCCCGTGACCCGTAAACTGCTCTTTGGTGAATAATTACGAGTACATAATCGCTTCGCTGCCCGTCCTTGGCAAGGACGCCGGCAGCGTGGATGCCGATGCTCTTGTCCAGTCTGTACGCAACCAGTGTTCGGATTCCGACAACGCCCTGATTGACAAGCTGCTGGACGGATTCGATGCGGAAAAGCTCGATGCCGCCTTCTATGAGGAAGCGCTGAAGTCGCGGAATCATTTCCTCCGGGAGTATCTGCTCTTCGACCTGCAGGTGCGCAACACCAAGGCGGAGTACCTGAACTCAGTGCTCGGAAGGCCGCTGGATCAGGATGTCATTCCCCTCGGGGAAGAGTTTGACGACAAGCCGCGCGTGATGGAAATCCTCCAGGACACGGACATACTCAAGCGGGAAAGGGCCTTGGACGAGCTAATGTGGGAAAAGGCGGACAGCCTCACGGAACTGGACCTTTTCGACATCGACATCATCCTGGCGTTCATAGCGAAGATCAAAATCGCCGACAGGTGGAGCAAACTTGATGAGGAGACAGGGCGCGAACTGTTCCGCCGCCTCGTGAATGAAATAAGAAACACAAGATAATATGGCAACAAAAGGAATAGTGACAGGCATCGTGTCCAACCTGGTGACCGTCCAGGTGGACGGCCCCGTGGGCGAGAACGAGCTCTGCCACATCAATCTCGGCGGCACCCTGCTGCTGGCCGAGGTGATAAAAGTCACGGGCGACAAAGCGTCCGTGCAGGTTTTTGAAAGCACCCGCGGCCTCAAAAACGGCGACCAGGCCGTCTTTCTGGGCAGGATGCTGGAGGCGAGCCTGGGTCCCGGACTGCTTTCCGGAATCTACGACGGTCTCCAGAACGACCTCACTACCATGGAGGGCGTCTTCCTGAAGAGGGGCGAATACACAGACCCTCTCGACCACGAGAAGCTATGGGAGTTCACCCCCATAGCCGCCCCCGGCGACAAGGTCGTCGCCGCCGACTGGCTGGGCGAGGTCAAGGAAGGGTGGCTTCCCCACAAGATTATGGTGCCGTTCATCTTCAAGGGCGAATATACCGTCAAGTCGGTAATCCCTGCAGGCTCATATAATATCGACACCGTGGTCGCCGTGCTGGTGTCCGAAGACGGCACGGAATGCCCCGTCACGATGGTCCAGAAGTGGCCTGTCAAGGTAGCTGTCCGGGGCTATCGCGAGAAGCCGCGCCCCGGCAAGATAATGGAGACGGGAGTCCGTATCATCGACACCTTCAACCCTATCGCTGAAGGCGGCACGGGCTTCATTCCCGGACCTTTCGGATGCGGCAAGACCGTGCTCCAGCACGCCATAGCCAAGCAGGGCGAGGCCGACATCGTGGTGATGGCCGCCTGCGGCGAGCGAGCCAACGAGGTGGTGGAAATCTTCACCGAGTACCCCGAACTCGTGGATCCGCACACCGGCCGCAAGCTTATGGAACGCACTGTGATCATCTGCAACACGTCCAATATGCCGGTGGCAGCCCGTGAGGCCTCGGTCTACACGGCAATGACTATCTGCGAGTACTACAGGGCGATGGGCTACCGCTGTCTGCTGCTTGCCGACTCCACGTCCCGCTGGGCGCAGGCGCTCCGGGAAATGTCCAACCGTATGGAAGAGCTTCCCGGCCAGGACGCCTTCCCGGTGGACCTTTCCGCAATCATATCCAATTTCTACTCCCGCGCGGGGCAGGTGGTGCTGAACAACGGAAAGACCGGCGCCGTGACCTTCATAGGCACGGTCTCCCCCGCCGGCGGCAACCTCAAGGAGCCCGTCACCGAAAGCACCAAGAAGGCCGCCCGCTGTTTCTATGCCCTCGAGCAGAACAGGGCCGACCAGAAACGCTACCCCGCCGTCAATCCGGTGGAGTCCTACTCGAAATACCTCGAGTATCCTGAGATCCAGGCCTCGCTCGAAGAGACCATCGAGCGCGGCTGGATAGACAAGGTGCTTGAAGCCAAGAACCTGGTGCGCCGCGGAAAGGAAATGGCCGAGCAGATCAACATCCTCGGCGACGACGGCGTGCCCATGAGCTACCACGAAGCCTTCTGGAAGAGCGAACTCATAGATTTCGCCTTCCTGCAGCAGGACGCCTTCGACGCTGTCGACGCAGTTTGCCCGCTGGAGCGCCAGAAGTTTATGCTGAACCTCATCCTGGACATCTGCAGCCGTAAATTCGAGTTCGAAGACTACGAGAAGTGCCGCGGCTCTTTCAAGGAACTCATCAACATTCTGCGGCAGATGAATTATTCCGAATTCAAGTCGGAAGCATTTGAAAAGTATTACGACTCGCTCAAACAACAAATCTCGGAATATGGCAACTAAAGCATATCAACGAATATACACCAAGCTCCAGGCCATCACGAAGGCGACCGTTTCGCTCGATGCCGCAGGAGTAGCTAACGAAGAACTCGCCACGGTGGGCGGCAAACTGGCGCAGGTGGTCAAGACCCGCGGCGACCGCGTGACCCTTCAGGTGTTTTCCGGCACCGAGGGTGTGCCGACCGATGCCGAGGTCAGTTTCTTCGGCGAGCCCCCTACCCTGAAGGTCAGCGACCAGCTTTCCGGACGTTTCTTCAACGCCTACGGCAAGCCCATCGACGGCGGTCCCGAGGTGGAAGGCGAAGAGCGCGAGGCGGGCGGCCCTTCAGTGAACCCGTATAAGCGCCGCCAGCCCAGTGAGCTGATACCCACCGGTATAGCCGGCATCGACCTCAACAATACCCTCGTCTCCGGCCAGAAGATTCCTTTCTTCGCCGACCCCGACCAGCCCTACAACCAGGTGATGGCCGACGTAGCGCTGCGTGCGGACGTAGACAAGATCATCCTTGGCGGCATGGGCCTTTCCAACGACGACTATCTCTTCTTCCGCCACGCCTTCGAAAGCGCCGGCGCCCTCGACAGGATAGTCTCCTTCGTCAACACGACCGAGGAACCCCCGGTGGAACGCCTTCTGATTCCGGATATGGCGCTGACCGCCGCGGAATACTTCGCCGTGGACAAGAACGAAAAGGTGCTGGTGCTTCTGACCGATATGACGCTTTATGCCGACGCCCTCTCGATCGTGAGCAACCGTATGGACCAGATTCCTTCCAAGGACTCAATGCCCGGCTCGCTTTATTCCGACCTCGCGAAGATATACGAGAAGGCGGTGCAGCTGCCGGACGGCGGCTCCATCACCATCATCGCCGTGACGACGCTCAACGACGGAGACATCACCCACGCTATCCCCGACAACACCGGTTATATCACTGAAGGACAGATATTCCTGCGTGCCGATTCCGACTCCGGAAAGGTTATCGTGGACCCGTTCAGGAGCCTTAGCCGACTCAAGCAGCTGGTCCAGGGCAAGAAGACGCGCGAAGACCACAGCCAGGTGATGAACGCCGGCGTGCGCCTTTACGCCGATGCCCAGAATGCGAAGACCAAACTTCAGAACGGTTTCGACCTGTCCGACTACGACCTGCGCTGCCTGGACTACGCGAAGGATTATGCCACGCAGATTCTCAGCATCGACGTGAACATCACCATCGAGGAAATGCTCGACACTGCCTGGCGCCTGTTCGCCAAGTACTTCTCCCCCGCCGAGACCGGCATAAAGCAGGCCCTCATCGATAAATACTGGAAGACTGTCTGATGGCAATCAAGTTCCAATACAACAAAACATCCTTGACAAACCTTGGCAAGCAGCTGAAGGTCAGGCAGAATGCGCTCCCGACCCTGAAGAACAAGGAGTCTGCGCTCCGGGTCAGCGTGATTGCCGCCAAAGCCGAGGCGCAGGCCCAGGCCGATGCCCTGGAGGCGAAGATGCGGGAGTATGACTATCTCGCCGCCCTCTGGAACGAATTCGAGCCGGGGCTCATACGCATCACGGACATCCACCTGAAGACGGTGAAGATTGCCGGCGTCAAGGCTCCGATGCTCGACGGAATCGACTTCTCTCTCGAGCCGTTCAACGCTTTCGTGAAGCCTGCCTGGTATGCCGACGGGGTGCGTATCCTTAAGGAACTCAGCACCTTGGGTATCGAGTCCGAAGTGTCGGAGGAGAGGCGCCAGATTCTGGAATTCAACCGCAAGAAGACCACGCAGAAGGTCAATCTCTACGAAAAGGTGCAGATTCCCGGCTATCAGGAGGCCATACGCAAGATCAAACGCTATATGGAAGATGAGGAGAACCTCTCCAAGGCCTCGTCCAAGATAGTGAAAGAAAGACACGCGCAGCAAGAAGAGGAGGAAGAGCTATGATAGAGAGAATGACCCGCTACGACTTCATCCTGCTCTCCGGGCAGAAAGAAGAATTCATCCGGGAACTCGGAACCCTCGGAGTGATGGACATCACCCGTTCCTTCAAGCCTGTGGACGAAAAGTCACGGGATATAATGTCGCGCCTTGAGGCCGTGAAGGCTGAAATCAGGCGTATCTCCAAAGGCACGGACGCTCATCTGCAGGAGCTTAAGGCTGCCCGGTCCGAGCTTTTCAGGGAGTCTGAATCCCTTGTGCACTGGGGTGAGTACGACCGTGCCCGGCTGGATTCTCTTGGAATCCCAGTCAACTTCTATTGCGTGTCCGACAAGTCTTTCGACAAAGCCTGGGAGGAAGAATATCCCCTGGAAGTGCTGGATTCGGCCAAGGGCAAGACCTGGTTCGTCGTGTTCGGCGAGGCGAAACTTCCTGTAGCTCCCCTGCCGGCTCCTTCCATGAGCATTGGCGAGGCGGAGGCTCTGCTGGCCGTAAAAGACGCTGAAATAGAAGACTATCGCAAGCAGCTTGAAGATCTGAAGGGAAGCTTGCCTGCCCTGAAAGAGCAGGAGTCCGCCCTGGCCGGAGAGCTTTCCCGCTATCTTGCCGGCATCGGAGGCGAGAGGGTGGCAGACGGCGCTCTCACCGTATTCGAGGGCTTTGCTCCGGAAAGCGAGAAGGAAAGGCTCGCGGCTGCTTTCGACAATATGTCCTGCGTGTGGACTTCATCTGAAGCCACGGTGGAGGATAATCCCCCCATCAAGCTCAGGAACAACAAGTTTGTCAAGCAGTTTGAAACGCTGACAGATATGTATGGACGGCCCGACTACAATGAGTTTGACCCGACTCCGTATCTGTCCGTCTTCTTCCTGCTCTTCTTTGCGATGTGTATGGGCGACGCCGGCTACGGCCTTGTGCTCATCATCGGCGGCATACTGCTGAAGAAAGTGGAGAGCATGAAGAAACTCGCTCCACTTGTCTCCATACTCGGCGTCGGCACCTTCGTCGTAGGCATAGTTATGCATACCTTCTTCGGAGTGGATATTTCAGCGCTGCCGTGGATTCCTTCCTGGCTCAAGGCCGTGATGATCACGGGCACTATCGCAGGCTTCGAGGCGCAGATGGTGCTGTCACTTGCTATCGGTGTGATTCATCTCTGCCTCGCGATGGTCGTGAAGACCGTCTATGCCACACGCAACAGGGGTTTCCTCGGCTCTCTCGGGATCTGGGGATGGACCCTCCTGATAGTAGGCGGAGTCGTGGTCGGCGCGTTGGCTATGTTCAGCCTGCTGCCTCCGAAGGTGACGAAATGGATAATCATCGGACTCGGGGTTGTGTCGGCCATGGGCATTTTCCTCTTCAACGACATCAGTCGCAATCCGCTGAAAAACATAGGATCAGGCCTTTGGGAGACCTACAATACCGTGACCGGGCTGCTCGGCGACGTGCTGAGCTACCTCAGGCTCTATGCCCTTGGACTTGCGGGCGGTATGCTTGGCAATGCCTTCAACAGCATCGCGGCCATGACACTCGGCGACGGCTCTTTCGGAATTGGCTGGCTTGCCTTCGTCCTGATCCTGGTCATAGGCCACGCCTTGAACCTCGCAATGTGCTGCCTTGGCGCATTCGTGCATCCTCTGCGACTCAATTTCCTGGAATTCTTCAAGAATTCCGGATACGACGGCAGGGGACGTCAATACAGACCTATAGGGAATTAAAATATAAACAAATAAAAATCAATCGCTATGAACGAAATTCTTGGTTATCTCGGACTCGGACTGATGCTCAGTCTCTCCGGAATCGGCAGTGCCTTCGGCACCACAATTGCCGGCAACGCAGCTGAGGGTGCCCTCAAGAAGGCGCCTGAAAAATCCAGCAGCTACCTCCTCCTTTCCGCCCTTCCTGCCACACAGGGCATCTATGGCTTCGTGGGATTCTTTATGTGGCTGCTGGTCTATAAGTTCGACTTTGCCGCCAATGGCCCCATCCTCTTCGGAGTCGGCCTCGGAATGGGTCTGGTCTGTTTCTTCTCCGCATTGCGCCAGGGACAGGTCTGCGCCAACGGTATCATCGGCATCAGCCAGGGGCACGACGTACAGACCAACACTTTGATCTACGCCGCTCTGCCTGAGTTTTATGCTATTCTCGGCCTCGTGGGTGCGCTGATGCTCACCCTCGCAATTTAAGGCCGTCGCCGGACAGGTTCAGGATCACCAGCTTGTCCCCGGCCTCGAGAATCGTATCGCCTTTGGGGATGATGTTTTCCCCTTTCCTGCGGACCATCACGATGAGGCCTTTGCCGGGATGCTCTGAAATCGGCCTTCCGACGCGTCGGCTGCCGACCTTGACAGTCTTTTCATAGAGAGACGCTTCTCCGCTGTTGAAGGCGTGGGTGAGAGTAATCACCTCGTCTCCGCTCCTGAGGAGCGTTTCTCCTTTGGGGAATACCCTCTTGCCATCGCGAATGATCATCACTATCAGTATGGAAGCCGGAAGCATGAGTTCGGAAATAGTCTTGCCTGTCCAGTTGCTCCTGTCATTCAAGCTGACGCGTCCGAAAGTGACATCGGAATTCTCCGAATAATCGTTGAAAGTTTTCAGCACGTCGTTGCCGTTGTCTATCATATCCAGTTTCTTTGCGGACCAGGGTATGAGCGAGCCCTGGAAGGCGATCGAGAGCAGGACGACGACGAAGACTATGTTGAAAATGTCGTTCTCAAGCCGGGCCGGATCGACCATAGCCATAATGGCGAACACGATGGACGATGCTCCGCGGAGGCCGACGAAGGAGATAAGGGCCTTCTGCCGGAACGGATACTTCTTGAAGGGAGTCAGTATGCCGAAAACCACCGCCGGACGCGCTATGAGCATCATGAAGAAGAAAATGGCAAGGGCGGGCAGTATGGCCTTCGGCATTTCGAGCGGCATCGCCATCAGGCCCAGCAGGAAGAAGATAAGCACCTGCATCAGGCCGGTAATCCCATCGAAGAAACTGACCAGAGAACGTTTGTTCTTGAAGTCCTCGTTGCCGAGAATGATGCCGACGAGATAAGCGCTCAGGTAGCCGTTGCCGCCCACAAGTGTAGGAATGGCAAATGCGGCGATCGCGACGGCAAATATGAACAGCGAATCGAAACCGTCGGTCTGGAAGTTGATGTTGCGGAAGGCCAGCACGGCTAGTTTGCCAATGAGGACTCCGAAACCTATGCCGAAGACCAGCTGGGCGAATATCTCCCACGCTATAGCTCCCCCGCTGGCAGATCCGTTCATAACCGACAGGAAGATGACGGTAAGCATATAGGCGGCAGGGTCGTTGCTGCCGCTTTCGACTTCCAGCATCGGGGCGCTGTTGTTCTTGAGTCCCAGGCGCTTGCCCCTGAGTATGGAAAACACGGAAGCCGCGTCAGTGGAGCCCATCACGGAGCCCAGGAGCATACTTTCCAGCCATTCCCATCCAAGGGCGAAATGGCAGAACAGGCCCACGAGCGCCGCAGTTGCAACCACGCCCGCGCTCGCAAGCAATGCAGATTCGGCGGCCACCGGCTTGGCGGCTTCCCAGCGCGTGCCGAAACCGCCGTAGAACATGATGAAGATCAGGGCCACGGTACAGGTCTCCTTCGCCAGTTCGTAATTGTCGAAACGAACGTTCCAGAGCCCGTTGTTGGCGAACAGCATTCCCAACAGCATAAACACCAGCAGGGTCGGAATCCCGATCCTGCTGGAGAGGTTGTTTAGCCAGATGCTGGTCAGGATGACAACCGAGATCAGTATCAGGAAGAGGCTGGTCATCCTTGTCTATTTAGTCTGGTCAAAGGTGAAGGCTTCCCATGGGAGCTCCGCGTCCTTGCCTTTGTCGAGTACGGCAGCAGCGTGGCAGAGCATGGGATACTGGCTCAGGTCGGCCTTGCCGAGACGGGCTTTTGCCTCCATTGCAGCATAGACGCGGCGGGCGACCACGAGGCTCTCGAGGGTGACGCCGGCAAGAATGTCCAGGGCTTCCTGGTAGCTTTTGCCCTCGCCGAGCAGGATTCCGATCTTGCGTGTGCGTCCTCCATAGACGGTCACGTAGAGGTCGCCTATTCCAATGTTCTCGCAGTCGCGGCTGGCGCCCTGCATCTCCAGCAGGTAGCGCATCTCCTTGACTGCCTGGTAGAAAGCGGCGGCCTGGGAGTTGTAGTGCAGTCCGGCATCAGGACCGTGGTGG
Organism: uncultured Bacteroidia bacterium; assembly: GCA_902782225.1. Taxonomy (GTDB): domain Bacteria; phylum Bacteroidota; class Bacteroidia; order Bacteroidales; family UBA932; genus Cryptobacteroides. Next base: position 122,479 of record CACZMF010000003.1, read on the forward strand.
CGGTTCACCAGGCCTATGGTCATGGCCACGGCAAGTGCATAGCCGTTCTTGAGGGCAACTGCGATCTCGAGGCCTTCGACGTCGTTGGTGAGGGAGATGTGATAATAAGAGGTCTGCATCGCCTCCTTCATCATCCTGAGGGTTGCGGTGTCTTTTCCGCAGAAAGCGACCTCCGTCTGGTCGTGGAACACGAGTTCGTAGCTCGTGCAGGGGCCGCCGATAGCGCATATTTCGCGCTGTATGCCCTTCTTCGCCAGTTCGCGCTTCCAATACTCGGGATAGGAAATGAGGGGGCCGTCCTCGAGATTGATAAGGCCCTTCGTTACGGAAAGCACGGGCACCGACGGGTCGAGCTCGGAGAGTATGTGCTCGAGGAACCAGTCCACGCCGAAAGAACTCACGCCGCCGATGATGAAGTCGGCGCCTTTTGCGGCTTCCTTCCAGTCTTCGATATAATAGTATTTTACGCCTTCGGGGAAAGGCCTGTCGAATTTCAGGTGCTGGTTGTTTTTCTTGCAGTTGTCTATGATTTCCTTGTCGAGGTGGGTGCCGACCAGGCGCACTTCATTGCCGTTTTCAATTGCCGGAAAAGCGAGGGCGGAGCCCATCATTCCGGATCCGATAATCGTAATAGTTTTAGCCATAAAACACTATGTTTAGTTCACAAAGATATCCTTTTTCAGGCACAATTCAAAACCGTATATGCCCACGGAGCCGCCGAAACCGGCACCTTTTCAGTGCTTATGCATGCGGCCTCCCTGAGTTCACGGGGCAGCGACAGGAGGACTGACACCTCGTGCCCGGTGAAATTGCAGAACACCAGGACTGACTTGCGTCCGTCGAAGCGTACGAATGCGGTCAAGCTGTCGGGATCGAAGCCACGGGAGCCTTCATTGCAATAGCAGAGATCCCAGTTCCGGAATCCCTTCAGGCGCTTTTTCAGGCCGCAAAGCCGCCTGTATTCTGAAAGGGTGCTTCTCTCTTCCCTGCCCGGCCCTTTCCCCTCATGGATCAGGGTCCAGATATGAGCAAGGCTCCTGGGCCTGCACCAATTGAATATGGAAGTACGGCCGTCTGCGCTTTCGGAAGCATCTTCCCCCAGTTCCTGGCCGGCGTAAATCATAAACGAAGCGTCGTTGAACAGCATCGAATACGCAAGGGCCGCACGTGCACGCAGGGGGCTGGAGGCGAAGAAAGGAGAGGCGAGACGCTGCTCGTCGTGGTTCTCCAGGAAGTTCAGCATACTCCCCTGCCTCTGGCCGAGCCACTGCCAGTTTCCGGTGAGTTCGCGGGCAGAGCGACTGCCGGCCAGTATGCCACGGAGGATATCGTAGCTGCCGGACTTGTCGTAGAGCAGGTCGAAGCCGGCTTCATCCAGATAGCGGCCGTAGTTTTCCAGACCATATGCTTCGGCCACGAAAAGCAGCCCGGGATACTCCCTCCGCACTTCGGAGATCACTTCGCCCAGCGCGCCTGACGGCACAAGTTCCACCATGTCGCAGCGGAAGCCGTCCACTCCCTTGGACGCCCAGAACCTTAGCACCCGCGTGAATTCTTCCCTTGTGCGGGGATCGGACCAGTCGACTTTCCTGGTGTCGGTCCAGTCGCCGTCACACCAGTCGTGGACGGCAAGGTTGCCGCTGTAGTCGCAGGCCACGTGGTTGGGGATGAAATCCATCAGGCACCTGAGTCCGGCCCTATGTGTGCGTTCCACCAGCGCTTCGAACTCCTCCATCCTGCTGCCTGCCCTGTCGGCTAAATACGGATTGACGTCGTACCAGTCGCTGACTGCATAGGGAGAACCGGGGTCTCCTTTGACGAAATCTTTGCCGGAGGCATGCCGGGGAATGCCTGTGAACCATATATAGTCGGCACCAAGAGAGCGTATGTATTCAAAAGATGCTTCGTCCCAGGAGGAAAACTTTCCTTCACCCCACAGGCGGGTGAGCACTTGATATATGATTATGCCTTTGTCCATCAGAAGGGATATCCAACGCCGAAATGAAGGGCGGAGCCGTTGCGGCCGAACCATTGTCCGGGGCCCAGCCAGCGGGAGCCTTCAGCCCTGCTGGGCTCGTACAGTTTCAGGCCCCAGTCCAGGCGTATCAATATGAAATCCAGATTAAGCCTCAGGCCAAGGCCCCAGTCGGCTGCAACAGTGGGAAGCCAGGGACCTGGATCAACCTGATACTCTTCAGAAAGGGATGTCGTGGGAAAATTCCAGACGTTCCCGGCTTCCGCGAAGACGGCCGCTTCGAATTTCCAGAACAGTTTCTGCCGGTATTCCATATCGAATTCCAGCTTCCAGTCGCCTGTCTGGCTGGGAATCGTGAAGATTTGGAACATTTCTTCGTCTCCGGGGCCGAGCGCCCTGACCTGCCAGCCGCGCATACTGCTCGCTCCTCCGACGTAGAATTGTTTCTCAAACGGCATTGAGCTGCTACCAAGGCCCTTGCCGACACCGCCCGCAAGGTGCAGGGCGAGCGCCGAACCAGGAGAGAAGCGGAAAACCTTGCCGAGGTGGAGGTCCGCCTTGGCGTAACGTGAATAGGAAAGTCCAAAGACGCTTGGGGCGTTGTAGCTGTTTTTGGGCAGCCATTTGTCGAACAGGGAGATCACGTTGCCGGAAAGGTCGAAGCCGAAACGTATGTACTGATAGGAAGTCTTGGGCACGATGTCCGTGTCGCTCGTCCAGTAGAGCTGCCCGCCGATGCCGGCATCGAGGTGGTCGTAGAAACTGTCCCAGAGGTATATGTTCCTCAGCAGGGTCAATATGAAATCCTCGCTCATTCCGTTGATTTTCACCACGGAAACCCGAAGCGGGTAAAGCTGGTAGTAGAAGTTTCGTGTCTGGCCGGTGTAGCCGTAGGAGAGATTGGTGATGAAACGTATGAACTCCGGGCGATTCTGGTAGTTGACGGATGCCAGTATCTCGGTGCGGGGGATGTTGTAGCCCTTGAACACGCTCATCGGCAGCCCGAGGAGACGCGGGAACGTCAGGCCCACGCTGGCTCCGAATTCATTGGCTTTGGTTTCCGTGCCTGGAATCCACTGGAAGTTGCCGCTGAAACCCAGGGAGAGCCATTCCCCGCCGTGGAATATGTTCTTGTCGTAGAGGCTGATGTTCGGGGATATGCCCACCAGGCCGGAGGAATTCGTGCTGACGTCCAGATTGAGTTTGACGCCCCGGCGCTTGGATTCGCCCATAGTGATATGGCAGTCCACGGTCGAACTGTCCACAGGCACCATCTCTATTCCCACGTTGTTGAACAGGCGCAGGGACGTGAGGCGGTTGTAGGTCGCATTGACCATACGCTCGCTGTAGGTCCGCCCCGGCTTGATGAGGTTGAGCTTGCGCAGGACGCTTTCCTTGAACGGAACGTCTTTGGAGTGGCTGATGGTCACGTCACCGATTTGGTACTTCAGCAGGCGGGCGGATTCGTCTTCCGGCTCGTTTCTGGTGTAGCTGCGTATTTCGTAGGTCAGAATGTTCCGGGGCCCGAGCGTGTCGGCTTCGAAGAAGTAGTTGTACTTATTGAGGTCGTAGTAGCCCCTGTTCCTGAAATAAGTTGCGCCGCGCACGCTTTCGGCCTCCAGGGATTTTTCTGAGAGGAAATCCCCTTCCTTGACGGTCACGTGGGGCAAGTCGGCCTTGAACTCGTCGGCAAACTCCCCTTCCGGCACTTTGAAGACTATGCTGTCGATGCGGCTGCGCTTGCCGGGAGCTACGAAATAGGTCACATTGACCAGACGGCCGGCTGTGTCCACTTTCGATGTGACGCCGGAATTGTAGTAGCCCAGGTAGTCAAGGTGTTTGCGGATGTTCTCGCATGAACTGCCCACCTGATAGGAGTTGAACACCACCGGGGCCACACCGATGTTGCGGAGGGACCTGTTGAGCCAGTCGTCCTTGGTCGGGTCTGACCAGTTGTAGATGATGAGTTTGGGACTCCAGCCGAAGATGAAATATGAGTTGGCCTGTTGCTTGACATAGGACGACACGTCGCCGGGGCTGAGGCTTTTGTCTTTTCCCTCTATGACCACCTTGTTGGATGCAAGCCTGTACTGGCCCTCGCTGAGCACGCGGGTAGTGCTGCAGGCGCCGATGGCCAGGAAGCCAAGAAGGATTATGGCGATGCGGACAAACCTCATCTGCTGCGCCTCCTGAATTCGGACAGGATGATTGCCGCGGCTGTCGCAACGTTCAGGGATTCTGCCGTGCGGCCGTTGGCGTATGATGGAATGAGAAGACGGGAGCTCACTTCCCCGGCCGTCTCCCGGCTTATGCCGTTCGCTTCGTTGCCGAATACTATGAGACCCTCGTCGGCGAGGTTCTGCTCATATATGTTGCTGCCGTCCAGGAAGGTGCCATAGACAGGAATGTCCATATGCCTGAAGCGGCGGCAGATGTCGGGAAGGTCGCAGTACAGGACCTCCACGCGGAACACGGAGCCCATGGATGACTGGACTACCTTGGGATTGAACACTTCCACACAGTCGGAAGAAGCGAATACTGTCGGTATGCCGAACCAGTCGCAGAGGCGGAGTATGGTGCCGAAATTGCCGGGGTCCCGGACAGAATCCAATCCAGCGTAGAGCCCTCTCTCGAGCGCGACGCCTTTGGGCTTCGGCTTTTCGACTACTGCAAGCACCGGAGACGGGCTGCTCAGGTGCGACATCCTCTCCATCGCATCCCTTCCGATCTCTTCTTCCCTGTACACGGCCACGACGCGGAAACCGGAAGAAAGTGCCTCGTCCACCATCTTCTCCCCTTCCACGACGAACTGTCCGAATTCGTCACGGAATTTCTTCTCTTTCAACGACTTTATTCGCTTGATTTCAGCGTTGGTCAGCATAAGTTTCAGATAATTATTGCAAATTTAACAATAAATTATTAAGTTTGCGAAAATACATTTTTAATAATTCAGAAATGGGAAAGTTTGTTATCACTGTCAGAAAGAACGGAGAATTCCAGTTTAACCTGAAGGCCACCAACGGCCAGGTCATTCTCACCAGCGAAGGCTACAACACCAAGGCAGCCTGCATCAACGGCATCGAGTCCGTCAAGAAGAACGCTCCCGTCGAGGGACGTTTCGAAGTGAAGGTCGCCAAGAACGGCAAGCCTTTCTTCAACCTGAAGGCCTCCAACGGCCAGGTAATCGGCAGCAGCCAGATGTATGCTTCCGAGCGCACCCTGAAGGCCGGTATCGCTTCCGTGATCAAGAACGCTCCCGAGGCGGAGGTCATCGAAGAGATCTAATTATCCGTTCTGATGAATCCAAAAAGAGGGTGACTCGATCGAGCCACCCTCTTTTTGTGTTTTCTTAAGCGTCGTTACAGTGCGTATGAAACGCCGACGTGCAGATTTGCGCGGTTCACCACGCTGTCCCGGCCTCCGCGATAGGCATTCAGCAGGCCGTAGTCGTAACCTACATTGATGCTGAACTTGGAGAAGCCGAAGCCGACGCCGCCGCCGACCAGGATGTTGAAACGGTTGAGACCGGTGTCTCCGCTGAACAGATCCCTCGTGCTGCTGGTGGAGCCGATGACGGAAGTGGTCTGGGTGTTGCTCCTGGCAATTAAGCCAATCTGGGCTGTAGGACCTGCATAGGCGAATACCCTGGCATCGCGGGAGAGGTTATAGCTGTACTTGAAGTAAGCAGGGATATTAAGGTCTATTTCAGTATTTTTTCCTGTCCCGCTTATAAGCCCGAATAAATTGCCTGACGAAGAGGAGAAGATAGCTGATGCATACACACCGGGGGCGAGGGTAAGGCCTTTGACTCCAAAGAGATCCATATCCATTGAGACGCCGGCATAAAAACCGTTCTGGACGGAACTGTTGCCTCCGGATACAAGGGTGCTGTTAAGGTAGCCTGCGCCGGGTATGACCTGGCTGAAGGCGGGGGCGGCAGCAAGCACGAGCGCTGCGGCCACGATTGCTAATTTCTTCATTTAAGTTTAATTTACCGAGCTTTACCAATTGAGAATCTTCTTGAAGTCGTATGCCTCGGGGTCCGGAACATATTTCTTTGCGGCTTCGTAGTCTGCGGGGGTGATGTAGTGGCAGATGTGGTTGTAGTAGTTCTGGGCAATGCCGCCACCGATTTCAACCCTGCGGGGAGGGATCTTGCCCTCGGCGTTCTGCAGGTCGTGCAGGTAGAGGGGCGAGGGGTTGCCGAAAGCGTCCACATAGACCATGCATCCGGTCTCGCCCTTGCGGAAGAGCTCAAATACGCCCATTGCAAGTTCGGAGCAGTAGGTCAGGTCGTAGGCGATGGGGTCCTGGCAGCGGACGTCGTAGCCGATTTCCACGGGACGGGTCTTCACCTTGAGGCCGACCTTCTTGAATTCCTTCTCGAGCAACTCGTTGAAAAGCACGGCTTTGCTGATCTTGCCGAGCTCCGGATGGCCGTGCTCGTCGTAGGTCATATGCACGCCGGCGGCCTTGATGTCCTCGGCTGCAAGGTCGTGGAACACGCCTTCGGCCACGACCACGGTGCCGTACTCGATACCGAGAATCCTGCGCTTGAGAATTGCGGAAAGGGTGAGCTTTATGATCTTGTCGATGGTGATGGATGTCTTGTTGAACATCTCGGGAATGATGGTCATAGGGCAGTGGGTGGCCTCGCCGATACCGAGGGCGAGATGGCCTGCGCTGCGTCCCATTGCGGAAATCAGGAGCCAGTTGCCGGATGTGCGGGCATCTTCATAGATGGTGCGGGCGATGTGGGCGCCTTCCTGCTTTGCGGAGTTGAATCCGAAGGTCGGAGTGTTGTTCGGAAGCGGGAGGTCGTTGTCGATGGTCTTGGGAACGTGGATGTTGGCTATGGGGTACTTCTTGGCCTCGAGGAACTTGGCGATGCGGTTGGCTGTGGAAGCAGTGTCATCGCCGCCCACGGTCACCAGAAGCTTGATGTTGTTCTGCTGGAAAAGCTCAAGGTTGAAGCGCTGCTCGAAATCTTCGTCGGTGGGCTTGAAACGGCTCATCTGCAGATAGGAGCCGCCCCTGTTGAAATATGCGTCTGCCTTGAAGAAGTCGATGTCCTCGAAACGGGGAGAAGAGTTGAAAAGTCCGCTGTATCCGCCGTGGAGGCCGATAACGCGATAACCATTTGAAAGGAATGTCTTTGCGACGGAACAAACGACGGTGTTCATGCCCGGAGCAGGGCCGCCGCCGCACAGAATGATGATGGAATCTTTCATACTATTCAAAAAAAAATTGCTTCAAAAAATCCTGCGAATTTAATAAAAAGACTTAATAAAACGAAGGAAAATACATATCTTTGCATGATTTACACACGCACGCGCGCAAACGCATATGGAAACGTCAGAAGCAAGACAGAGGATTGAAGAGCTCAGGGCCGTTCTCAATGAGAACAGCCGCAGATATTATGTGGACAACGCTCCCACCATGAGCGACCAGGAATTCGACACCCTGATGCATGAACTGGAAGCTCTGGAGGCGCAGTTCCCTGAATTCTACAGCCCCGACTCCCCCACCCAGCGTGTCGGCAGCGACCTGGAGTCCCCCGTCGGGCGCAACGCAGAGCCGGGCACCGGAGTGGAATTCGTCAAGCGTGCGCACCGCTACCCCATGCTCTCGCTCGGCAATACCTACAGCATCGCCGAAGTCGAAGAATTCGCCGCCCGCGCCGACAAACTGCTCGAGGGCGGATTCACCTACTGCTGCGAACTGAAGTTCGACGGCACTGCAATATGCCTCACCTACACGGACGGAGTGCTCACAAGGGCGCTCACCCGCGGTGACGGCCTGCAGGGCGACGACGTGACGGAAAATGCAAGGCGCATTTCCAACATACCCGTCCGCCTGCACGGCGATTATCCCGCTGAGTTCGAAATTCGCGGCGAGGTGCTGATGCCTTTTGCCTCTTTCGAGGCCCTGAACCGTGAGCGCGAGGACGAGGGCGAATCCCCATTTGCCAACCCCCGCAACGCAGCATCCGGTTCACTCAAGCTCGGCGACCCTTCCGAGGTTGCAAGAAGAGGCCTGTGGTGCACGCTCTACCATATACCTGCGCAGAGCGTGCCATTTGAGACCCACGATGAAGCGCTGACGAAAGCCGCTTCCTGGGGCCTTCCGGTCTCGGACGCAAGGCGCCTTTGCCGGAACATAAGCGAGATACGCGCATTCATCGACCATTGGGACACCGCCCGCCGGGATCTCCCATTTGCAACGGACGGTATAGTCATCAAGATCAATGAGCTGCAGGCGCAGAGGACGCTGGGCTACACTGCCAAATCCCCCCGCTGGGCCGTGGCATACAAGTTCAAGGCCGAGCAGGCGTGCACCAAACTCCTCAGCATAGACTATCAGGTGGGCCGCACCGGAGCAGTGACCCCTGTGGCCAACCTCGAGCCGGTGCAGCTCGGAGGCACTGTCGTCAAGCGCGCCACCCTCGTGAACCAGGACCAGATCGAAGCCCTCGACATACGCGTCGGGGATTCGGTCTACGTGGAAAAGGGCGGTGAAATCATACCCAAGATCACAGGAGTGAACCTTTCGCTTCGCCCTGCCGGTTCAGTGGTGCCCGCTTTCCCTGCGGTCTGTCCGGACTGCGGCACCCCCCTGCTGCGGCAGGAAGGCGAGGCCAAGTGGTTCTGCCCCAACCAGGACGGCTGCCCTATGCAGATAAAGGGGCGCATTCTCCACTTTATCGGCCGCAAGGCAATGAATGTACTTGCAGGAGAAGCGTCCGTGGAGCAGTTCTACAATGCCGGCCTGGTGCGCACCCCGGCTGACCTCTATGACATCAACAAATATCAGCTGATGAGTCTCGAGGGGTGGCAGGACCGGTCTGCCCAACGTTTTCTCGACAGCCTTGCCGTGAGCGTCGATGTGCCTTTCGAACGCGTGCTCTTCGCCCTGGGCATACGTTTTGTGGGTGAAACCACCGCACGCGACCTGGCCCGTCATTTCGGCGACATCGACAGCCTTGCGGCCGCTTCCGTCGAGGATTTGCTGGAGGTAGCCGAAGTCGGCGACGTGATTGCCCGGAGCGTGTATGATTATATGCACAATCCAGCGCATCAGGAAGAAATAACGCGCCTGAAGGCCAAAGGACTCAGGTTCAGCGGCGCAGGCGCTGCCGAAAGCCTTTCCGACAGCCTTGCCGGCAAGACCGTCGTGGTGTCGGGCAATTTCAGCGTTTCGCGTGATGCAATCAAGGAACTGATAGTCAGCCACGGTGGAAAGTGCTCCTCTTCCGTGAGCGGCAGCACCTCCTTCCTCCTTGCCGGCACTAAACCGGGCCCTGAGAAGCTGCGCAAGTGCCAGCAGCTTGGCATCCCCGTTAGGAGCGAGGAAGAATTCCGCAGAATGCTTCCCGAAGACGCGGGAAGTGCCGTTGAACCGGACCAACTCACGCTGTTCTAGTATGGGAAGGATAAGGAATCTTTTCACCGACCGCATCTGGTCCATCGACACCGAGAAAGTCTCGATGGTCTCCAAGGGCTATGCCCGTATGATCAATTTCGTCAAATTGATACGTATAACCATCAATACCTTTGCCGAGAACCGCATGGGCTTCCAGTGCGTGGCGCTGAGTTACTTCATGACCCTCGCGCTGATTCCGCTGCTGGCCTTCCTGTTCGCGGTCACCGGCGGCCTGGGCCTCTCCGGTTTCCTGGACAATATGCTGATGTCCCTTGCCGGCAATGTGGATGCGGAAATGCTCATCCTGATCAAGGAAAAGGCCGGCAACATAATCGACATCGCCAAGAGCGGCGGCGTGGGCATCATCTCCGCCCTGATGTTCCTCTGGGCCATATTGTGGATGATGTTCCAGGTGGAGAGGGTGTTCAACAACGTCTGGGGCATAAGGAAGATTCCGCGCAAGCTCTACAAGCGTTTCGGATTCTACCTGCTTGTGCTTGTCCTGACCCCCTTCCTTGCAATACTCTTCAGCTCCGGTATCGCCTACTACTCCAACCTTACTAAGTTCCTCGGCCTCGACCTTTCGGAACTGAGGTTCCTGCCGCAGCTGCTCGGCTATCTGGGATTCTACATCGTGGCCACCTTCACCCTGAGCGCCATGTACAAGTTCATTCCTGCCACGGAAGTGAAGTACAAGAACGCGCTGAAGGCGGCCGCAGTCGGTGCCTTCGTGTTCGTCATCTTCCAGTACCTGTACCTTGAAACGCAGGTGTTCGTGGCGCGGCTCAACACCGTGTACGGAGTGCTGGCTGCCATTCCCCTGTTCCTTATCTGGCTGAATTTCAGCTGGCAGATCATCATCTACGGAGCGGAACTTACCTACAGTTTCCAGAATATCAAAAACTACGGCCTGCAGGAGGAGCCCCGGCGATGAAGTCCGTCTACACCGAAAAAGACCTGCTCGTGATTCGGAGCGAATACGAAGCCCTGATGGGACTTGCCGCACGCCGCTGCCGCAATGAAGAGCAGATTGCCTGGGTGCGCAAGGCATACGAACTTGCAAGCACCGCCCACAAAGGCGTGCGCCTGCATTCCGGCCGGCCGTATATGATCTATCCCCTGCAGGTGGCCCGTATCGTGGTGGAAAAGATAGGCCTGGGCTACCATTCCATCTGCGCTTCCCTGCTGCTCGGCATACTGGACAACACCAGCTACACCGTGGAGGACATACGGAACCTGTTCGACGACAAGACCGCCCGCCTCTCGGAGGGTCTGAGGAATATCAGCAAGGTGCTCGAGCGTTCTGAGACGGTCGGCGCCGACACCGAAAGCGAACAGGCCGAAAACCTGAAGATGATACTGCTGACAATGGGCGACGACGTGCGCGTGGTCCTCATCAAGATGGCGGAGATTCTCCACTACTGCCAGCATCTCGAGAGTTTCCCGGAAGAAAGGCGCAGGCGTATCCTGTCCGAAACCATGGCGATATTCATCCCTCTTGCCCACAGGCTCGGACTCTACACCATCAAGTCCGAGATGGAAAACATCTGGCTGAGATTCCGCCAGCCTGAGGCATTCACCGAAATCACGGGACGAATCGACAAAGATGTTGCCCAGAGGGCGCACGATCTGGACGTCTTCATAGCCCCCATCAGCGAGACCCTTAAGGAAAAGGGCTACAAGTTCGAGATCAAGAAGAGGATAAAGACCCCTTACTCGATCTGGTACAAGATGCGCACAAAGCACGTTCCGTTCGAACAGATCTACGACCTCTACGCCGTGCGCATCATCTTCGATCCGGAGACGGACGATCCCGACAAAGAGCGCGACCAGGCCTATCTGATCTATTCCGCCATCGGCAAACTGTACCGCGACAAGCCAAGCCGCAACCGCGACTGGATCAAGCATCCCAAGAGCAATGGATATGAGGCCCTCCATTGCACGCTGATGAGCAATTCCGGCTTCTGGGTGGAGGTCCAGATCAGGTCCAGGCGCATGGACGACATAGCCGAGAAGGGCATCGCCGCCCACTGGGCCTACAAGCACGACGGTTATCTTTCCGAGCGCGACAGCCAGGTGGACAACTGGCTCGCCAAAGTGCAGGACATACTCTCCAGCGGCGACACCAGTGCCATGGAACTGCTCGACATCATCCAGGACGACATAGGCACCAGCGAAATCGTGGTATTCACCCCGAAGGGCGACCAGCGGAGCGTGCCCAAGGGATCCACTGCCCTGGATTTTGCGTATATAGTCCACACCAATGTCGGTAACCGTGCAATTGCAGCCAAGGTCAACCAGAAACTCGCTCCCCTGTCCCGTGTGCTCAGGGCGGGCGACCAGGTGGAAATAATCACTGCCCGCAAGGCCAGCCCGAAGGCCGAATGGCTTGCGTTCCTGCGCACCAGGCGTGCCAAACGCAGCCTGATGGAATACATTCGGGCCAACAAACCGGAGGATCTTCCGCTGGCTGAAGCGTATATCGCCCCCTCGGAGGATAAATCCAACGAAGCTGAAGAACTTCCGATCCGCATCGTGCTCCGCGGCGTCAACCGCCCCGGACTCACAAGTGAAATAGAAAACGTCCTGAAGCGCATCGAAGGCATCGAGGACGTGGAAATCAGCGATTTATGATGAAACTGAAGAAGCTCATACCGGTGTTTGTCTCAGCGGCGGTTTTCCTGCCGATGATATTCGTGCACTCCTGCGCCAACACCACGCAGGCCCCCACCGGCGGCCTCAAGGACACGATTCCGCCTCTCATCATCGGCATCAATCCCCTTCCCGGCACGGTCAACGTGCCTGTGGATACCCGCATAGTGTTCCGCTTCGACGAATACGTGACCATCAAGAACCCCAAGAACATCTATCTGTCGCCTCCCCAGGAGAAAGCCCCCAAGGTCCGTATCCGGGACAAGTTCCTGATCGTCCAGTTCGAGGAACCCCTGGATTCCAATACCACCTACACCCTGAACCTCACGGACGCCCTTGCCGACAACAACGAAGGCAACATGTTCCCCGGCTATACATATGTGTTTTCGACAGGGCCCGGAATCGATTCGCTCCTGGTCACGGGCGTGGTGCAGGATTGCAATACCCTTCGTCCGGTGAAAGGCGCTACCGTGCTGCTATACAAGGATCTGGCAGATTCGGCCGTATTCCTCCACAGGCCGGACGCATCCGTCAAGACCGACGACTGGGGCTATTTCTGCCTCCCCTATCTCGCAGATACGCTCTACCGCCTTTACGCCATAAAGGATGAGGCCGGCAACAATATCTACGACCCCGACACCGACCTTGTTGGATTCGTGGACTCCCTTATCCGCCCTGTGGTGCGCGTGGTTGACACCCTTCCCGAAATGTTGAAATACGACATGACCGACACGCTGATGTGCGAAGCGCGCCGCGTCGATTTCAAGATGCGGCTTTTCAGGGAGAAGCCGTCGAAACAGTACCTCAAGAACAAGGAACGCACGGGCGACAGGTCTGCATACATCACCTTCATGGCTCCATACGTGTGGATAGATTCCCTCTGGGTGCGAGGATATAAGGCGAATGAGGTAATCACGCAGTTCAACGTGCTCCAGGACAGCCTGGAGATCTGGGTCAACAACCGCAAGCCCGCTCCGGACACCCTCCATATCTTTGTGAATTACCGCAAGACCGACAGCCTGGGCGTGCTGGTCCCGTCCCTCGAACATGTGAAACTGACTATGCCGGAGGGGCGCAGGGTGCTTCAGAAAATGCAGCGGAAAAACATCAAGAAAGAGGATACCACCTGCGTCTTCAAGTTGGAAGTCAAGCCCGAAACCGTGGAGCAGAAGGGATTCGAACTGGAGTTCACCCAGCCCATAGTTTTCGAGAACTTCGACTCCCTTGTGTTCCGCTACCGCAATCCCAAGCAGAAGGAATTCACCGGAGAATACACCGTGGAAAAGGATACGGCAAATCTCCGACGTTTCACCATACGGCCCAAGGAAAAACTGCTTCCCGGCTATGAGTACACGCTGAAGATCCCCCACCATGCTTTCAGGGATATAGGCGGTTTCTACTCGGACAGCACCGAGACCAAGGTGTCCCTGCCGACCGACGAGAAGCTGAGCGTCCTGAAGGCAAACCTCACCGGCGTCAACCGCAAGATCATAGTTGACCTGCTTGACGAGAAGCGCAGCAATGTGCTTCGGAGCTATGTCCTCGAGAAGGACGGCGTGCTGGAATTCCCCTACCTGAAGGAAGGCAAGTATTCCCTCAGGATCACCGACGACGGCAACCGCAACTCCATAGTCGATACCGGATCCATCCTGGAGCACAGGCAGCCGGAGGCGGTGCTGTACTTCAATTTCGGAGAGCAGGAATATATCGAAATCCCCGCCGGAGCCGAGCTGGAACAGGAAATCAACGTAAAAGAACTGTTTGCCCAATGAGAAAGTTGCTGACAATCACGCTGTTGCTCTGCTGCTGCCAGTTCCTCAGGGCTCAGGAGGACTCCCTGATGTTCACTCCCGAATATCTGGACACCGTCGTCATCAGCCGTGTCTCGACTATCAACGACTATTCCATGGTCGGCGTCAACTACGGCGTGACCTTCTCCACGATGTACTTCAATCCGGACAAAATGGGCACGGCTTTCCGCTTCAACCCCGTCTATTTCTCCGTGATGTACACCCACTATGAGAAGATGTTCAACTACATCCCCTACTTCGGCATCACTCTGGGATTTTCATACTCCCATTCGGGCTGCACGTTCAACGACAACCCGGAGACCGGGTATCCCCTGGGCTACATAGACGGAGCGACCAATGTGTCTTACCAGACGGTGGAAATGCCTGCCATGATGCACTTCCACGTGGACAGTGCTCCCACCAAGATAATGGCAAACCTGGGCGGATACGTGGGATACCGCTTGTCCGTGGAACGCAGCGGAATGTTCCTGGATGAAGAATACACCAACAAGTTCCGCGACTACGAATACCGCTTCGACTACGGTCTGATGGGCGGTGCCGGCATCGGTTTTATGATAGATCCCATTGAACTGCACCTCAATGTCCTGGCGCGCTGGAGTCTCCAGTCGCTCTATGAGCCCGACTACTTCAATGAGACCTTCCATCCCAACAATACGTATTACTACCGCTACGCCAACCCGATCGACATTTCGGTCACCCTGGGCGTCTATTTCCAGCTCACCAAGCGTACCGGCAAGACAAACAAGCAACTTAAGCAGCAGGCAAGGGAGATTGTATATGGAAAGGCTACAGACTAAGCAAGTACGCGTCGGCGACAGCCTTGTCATCGGCGGAGGCGCCCCTATAGTGGTGCAGACAATGTGCAACACCCACACTTCGGATGTGGAGGCTACTGTCGCCCAGTGCCTTGAGCTCGCCGCTGCCGGAGCGCAGATGGTGCGCGTCACGGTCCCGGGCCTGCAGGATGTGCCCGCATTGCGGGAAATCCGAAGACGGCTCGATGCAGAAGGCTGCAGGGTGCCGCTCGTGGCCGACATCCACTTCTCTTCCGACACGGCTATTGCCTGTGCGGAGGTGGTTGAGAAGGTGCGTATCAATCCCGGCAACTTCCATCCCGACCACGATGTGGCAAGGCGCAAGTTCGCCGATTTCCTGGAGGTCTGCAAGGCCCACGGCACAGCCGTCCGGGTCGGTCTCAACCACGGCTCGCTTGGCAAGTACATAACGGAGCTTTATGGCAACACTCCCCATGCTATGGCAAAGGCCGCGATGGAGTGGCTCGATATGTGCGTGGATTCGTCTTTCTTCAATGTCGTGGTCTCGCTCAAGGCTTCAAACACCGTGGTGATGGTGCAGGCCTACCGCGAACTGGTGAGGCTGATGAAGGAGAGCGGCCACGTCTTCCCTCTTCACCTTGGGGTGACCGAGGCCGGCAACGGAGATTCCGGGCGTATCAAATCCTGCGTGGGAATTGCTTCCCTGCTCCGTGAGGGCATAGGAGACACTATAAGGGTGTCGCTCACGGAATCTCCTGTCAATGAGCTGCCTGTGGCATCCTACCTTGCCGATTACTTCAGCCCCGGCGGAGTGGCTGAGCACGATGCTATGCTTGACGCCGCCATCCAGTGGGGGCCTGCCCTGCTGGACCGTGAGATCGATGAAATACCCGCTTCCGCCGGCCTGGATCCCTATCTTGTCGATGAAATCATGCAGGCGTCCCGCAGGCGCTTCTACAGGCCTGAGTACATTGCCTGTCCGGGATGCGGCCGCACTATGTACCGCCTCGAGGAGACCTTCGAAGAGGTGAAGCGCCGGACTTCGCATCTCAAGGGTATGGTCATTGCGGTGATGGGATGCATTGTGAATGGTCCCGGGGAGATGGCGGATGCGGACTGGGGCTACGTCGGCGAGGGCGGCGGCCGTGTGTCGATCTATCATAAAGGCGAGCCTGTGCTCCGCCACATCCCCGACAGCGAAGCAATCGACCGCCTCCTTCAGCTCATCGCTGATTCCGATTCTTAAGCTGCTCCCAGTATTATTGAGACATTTCGACAGATGGTAAGGGGGTCAGAGCCCTTTTTACCAAGATTTATGGGCTCTGACCCCCTTACCATCTGTCGAAACCACCTTTTACTGAATCTATGGGCTCTGACCCCCTTAC
>CACZMF010000004.1 GCA_902782225.1 uncultured Bacteroidia bacterium
ACTCAATTTATTAACCTTAAACTCTTCTGACTATGAAGTACATTCCTTCCATCGCCTTCGAGGAGATGAGCGGATCCGCCAAGGGCGTGACTGCCGCTAAAATGAAGAACCGGAAGTACATCCGCAACCGCGGATACGGCGGCAGCGTCCGCACTTCCGACCAGGCCAAGGTCAAGGGCATTTTCAAGCGCCTGACCACGATGTGGAAAACGCTCACCAACGAGCAGATCCTCGCGTGGAACAAGCTTGCCCTGAGCCAGCAGGGCCGTTCTGTCCTGGGAACCGGCGCCAAGATCTCCGGTTCCAACCTGTTCACCCGCCTCAATTACTGGATCGTCGCTTGCGGCGGCCAGCCCGAGGTGACCCCTCCCACGCTTCTGGGCGTGGAGAATCCGTCCAGCGCCACCATCGTGTGCCAGGGCAATACCTTTACCTTCAAGCTGGACCAGGCTCTCGCCGACAACGGCGGCATCTTCCTGGTCATTGAGGCCACCGAAGGACAGTCCAATGGCGTAAGCCGCGCCCACAGCAAGGCCGTTGCCATCAAGATGGTGGAAGAGCCCACCGCGGTCGCTATCGACATCCGTGCCGATTACGTGGCCAAGAACGGAACTCCGAACGCAGCTGCGCCGAAGATCTTCTTCCGCTACTACTACGTCAACTCCAGCACCGGCGAAAAGTCCGGCACCATGCTGGCTGAGACCAGGTGGGTCGCGGGCGAGTAGTCCGGGTGACTGTCAGGCCCTCGGGCCGATTCTGAAAAAAGTTTCCTGCCTTCCTTTCGGGGGGCAGGATTTTTTTGTGTATTTCCAGACGTATGGCGTGGCGGGTTCCCGGATAGTTCACCGGTCGGACCTGCCCAAAAGCAATCAAAGTATAGGGGAGGATAGTAAAAGAAATTACGCATAAATAATTTCGCGAGTTTTATGCGTAAATTTATGCGTAAGTGTCTTAAGTGACTGATTTTCAGTCTGTTTCGTGGAGCATAGGAGAATCGAACTCCTGACCTTTTGAATGCCATTCAAACGCTCTACCAACTGAGCTAATACCCCGTTTGTGGACTGCAAATATACGAACTTTTTTTAATTTCAAAACATTTTTTCTTCATCAAAGCTATAAAAATGTTCGTCGGAGATGATAATGTGGTCCAGAAGCTTCACAGAACAAGCCGAGCAGGCCTCGCGCAGCGAGGCGGTTTCCCGGATGTCGGAAATGCTGGGGGTGGGGGAGCCGCTCGGGTGGTTGTGCACCAGGATGATGTATTTCGCGCCGTTCTGCATAGCTTTGCTGAGGATGGCGGGGACGTCGATGATGGTGGCTGCGGAGCCTCCGGTGGTCATTTTCAGGATTCTCTTTATGACGCTTTTGCCGTCGAGGAGTATCATCCAGCATTCTTCGTGCCTCAGGCCTTTGAGGCGGGGGAGCATACGTTTGTAGATCTGGCGCGGGTGCTTGATCTTCTCGCCGGGGGCGTCCGACTGCTGGATGAAACGCCGCCCGAGCTCGAATGCGGCAAGAAGGGATGCCGCTTTTGGGGTGCCGACTCCCGAAATCGAGGCGAGGTAGTCCGGATCGCAGGCAAACAGCCCTGAAATGCGGCCCCCGACCATCGCCAAAAGCCTCTGGGCGAGGTCCAGGGCGCTTTCTCCCCGGCAGCCGGTGCGAAGCAGGATTGCCAGCAACTCTCCGTCTGCCAGTGCCTCCGGCCCTTTGTCGAACAATTTTTCCCGAGGCCTTTCCGCCTCGCTCATATCCAGTATCTTCATAGTCAGAATGCCCACCCACCCGCCCAATGCAAAACTAAACTTAAACTATAAAAAACAATCGTGCAAATTTACCCCGGTTTCCTGTTCATTTCAAAAGAAAGTGACCGGCACCTGCAGATAATTACGATTTTTTAAGAATCCGGCAATAATTATTATATTTGTGATTCGAATTTTTTAAGAAAACTATGGCTAAAGAAATAAAGTTTTCCCTTGTCTACCGAGATATGTGGCAGTCGTCGGGTAAATATCAGCCCAGGGCGGACCAGCTTGTCCGTGTGGCGCCCGCCATCATCGACATGGGATGCTTCGACCGCGTGGAGACCAACGGCGGCGCCTTTGAGCAGGTGAATCTCCTCTACGGAGAGAACCCCAACCGTTCCGTGCGCCTCTGGACCGCCCCGTTCCACAAGGCAGGCATCCAGACCCACATGCTCGAGCGCGGTCTCAACGCCCTGAGGATGAACCCGGTGCCGGCCGACGTGCGCGAACTGATGTTCAAGGTCAAGAAAGCCCAGGGCACCGACATAGCCCGTTCCTTCTGCGGCCTCAACGACCATCGCAATCTCCGCCTCAGCGTGGAATACGCCAAGAAGGCCGGTATGATTTCCCAGGCGGCTCTTTCCATAACCCATTCCCCGGTCCATACGGTCGAATACTATATGGATGTGGTAAGGCACCTGGTCGATTACGGTGCCGACGAAATATGCCTCAAAGATATGGCGGGAGTGGGCCGTCCCACTGTGCTCGGCGAGCTTGTCCGGGAGATCAAGGCGAAGTATCCGCATATCAAGGTCCAGTACCACGGGCACTGCGGTCCTGGTTTTTCCACCGCCTCGATGCTTGAGGTCGCCCGTGCCGGAGCCGACTACCTGGACGTGGCCGTGGAGCCCCTTTCCTGGGGCAAGGTCCACCCGGACGTGATCACCATACAGCAGATGCTGCGTGCCGACGGCTTCCTCGTGAAGGATATCAACATGGACGCCTATATGCAGGTCCGCGCATTGACCCAGGAATTCATAGACGATTTCCTCGGCTACTGGATCAATCCAAGCAACGCGAAGATGACTTCCCTGCTGGTGGGCTGCGGTCTTCCCGGCGGAATGATGGGCTCGATGATGGCCGACCTCAAGGGCTTCCAGTCCGCAATCAACGCGGCAGAGAAGGCCTCCGGCAAGGCGGAGAGTTCCCTGGACACCCTCATGGTCAAGCTTTTCAGCGAAGTCGAGTACGTGTGGCCGCGCCTCGGCTATCCGCCCCTCGTGACCCCGTTCAGCCAGTACGTCAAGAACACCGCCCTGATGAACCTCTTTGCGATGGCCCAGGGCAAGCCCCGTTTCAGCACCATCGACAAGGACACCTGGGGCATGATACTCGGCAAGATGGGTAAGCTGCCCGGCTCCCTCGCCCCCGAAATCATCGAACTGGCTAAGGAAAAGGGCTTCGAATTCTACACCGGCAACCCCCAGGACGAGTATCCCGACGAACTGCCCAAGTTCCGCCGGATGATGAAGGACGAAGGCTGGGACTGCGGCGAAGACGACGAGGAACTCTTCGAACTGGCTATGCACGAGCGCCAGTACCGCGACTACCGCAGCGGCATCGCAAAGGAGCGTTTCGAGCACGACCTCGAGGAACTCAAGGCTAAGGCTGGCGCTCCCATCTGCGTCAAGCGTCCCGTGGTCGAGATGCCGGCATTCGACATCGAAGAATACACGGAAAAATACCCCGGCGCCGTGCCTCTTCAGGCACCCGCCAAAGGTAAGATACTCTGGCAGATAGACGTCGAGGACGCATCCATTGCTCCCGTGGCCGGGACCTCCGTCAAGGCCGGCGTTCCCTGCGGCTATGTCCAGACCTGGTACGGAATGGAAGAAATCATCCCCGCCGCCGACGGCCGCATCGTAGCCGTCACGGCTCCCCAGGGCAAGGACGTCGTCAAGGGAGAAATCGTAGCATTTGCTCAATGATGGAAAACTACAACAAGAAACTCAGCGCCGGACAGCGCGCCAAGTTGTCACGGATTAAACATGTCGCCCTCGATATGGACGGCACTATCTATCTGGGCAACAACATATTCCCCTACACCATCGACTTCCTGGACAGGCTCGCCGGGGCGGGAATCGGCTACTCCTTCCTGACCAACAACCCGACCAGGTCGGTGGCGGACTACCTGAAGAAACTTGCCGGCATGGGCATCGAGGCGGGGGAGGACAATATGTACACCACGTCCCTTGCCGCCATAGACTACATAAAGCTCAAGTGGCCGCACGCAAGGCGCCTTTTTATGCTCGGGACCCCTTCTATGATCACCCAGTTCGAAAAGGCCGGGTTCGAATCCTGCGCCGACAGCGCCGACGACCGCCCCGACGTGCTGGTCGTGGCCTTCGATCCCACCCTTGTGTATTCCCGCCTGTGCCGTGCTGCCTGGTGGGCGTCCCAGGGCATACCATATGTGGCCACCAACCCCGACCGCGTGTGCCCGACGGATCAGCCCACGGTCCTCGTGGACTGCGGCTCCCTGCAGAAATGCATCGAGCACGCCACCGGCCGCCGGCCAGACATAGTGCTGGGCAAGCCCGATCCCACGATGCTCGACGGCATCCGTCTCCGCCACGGCCTTCAGCCGGAGGAAATCCTGATGGCCGGAGACCGAATCTACACCGACACGGCGATGGCCCACAACGCCTCCGCCGTGGGCTGCCTGGTGCTTAGCGGCGAGACCACGCTCCAGACCGCCCTGGACGTGGCCGCGGATGAAAAGGCCTGCAAGGCCCGTGGCGAGACCCCTGAATTCTATGCCCCCGACTTCATAGTCAGGGACGTCGCAGAACTCGGCGACCTTCTGCTGGAGAGCCGGAAATAAGAGGATATGCCGGGAGAGAATGATTTTTCACGTCTGGAGCTGAGTCTCCCCGCCGCCCGTCGCAACTACCGCTATTTCAGGTCGTTGCTCAGACCGGCGACGAAGTTGCTCGTGCTGGTGAAGGCCAATGCCTATGGCCACGGGGCGGTCGAATTTGCCTCGATGATGCAGCAGGAAGGCGCCGACTACCTTGCCGTCGCCCTGCCCGTCGAGGGAATTGAGCTGCGGCGCGCCGGTGTCTCGCTGCCGGTGCTGGTGCTTACTGCCGGCACAGACTTTTTCCCTGAAATCATAGACTACAAGCTGGAGCCGGGCATCCCCAACCTCTACACGCTCAGCGCTTTATGCGATCAGCTCAGGGCCCGTGGCATTAGCGGGTTCCCAATCCACATCAAGCTGGACACCGGCATGCACCGCCTGGGTTTCGTCCCCGAAGAACTGCCCTCGCTCATCGACTTTCTGAAGGATCACGCCGAAGTGCGTGTGCGCTCCGTCTATTCCCACCTGGCCGCTGCCGAGGACCCTGCCGAGGATGAATTCACGCTGGGCCAGATCGCCCTTTTCGAACGTGGTGCGCAGGCCCTTACCGACGCCATAGGATACAAGCCGATGTGGCACGTGCTGAATTCGGCCGGGATCGAGCGTTTCCCGCAGTTCCAGCACGATATGGTGCGCCTCGGCATAGGCATCTACGGCATCAGCGCGCTTCCCGGCGTGAATCTGTCGCCGGTCGCGAGCCTCAAGGTGAAGATACTGCAGATCAAGACGTTGACAGAAGGCACCATAGGCTACGGGCGCCACGGAATCGTGTCTCCTAAGGGCACCCGCATCGCCACTATACCCGTCGGCTATGCGGACGGAATCAACCGTCACCTCGGCTGCGGGCACGCCAGTTTCAGCGTCTGCGGCCACCGCGCCCCCACGATAGGCAATATCTGCATGGATATGTGCATGCTGGATGTGACCGGCATACCGTGCGAGCCCGGCGACACCGTGACCATCTTCGGAGCAGACCCCACGGTCAGCGAAATTGCCGGGAAACTGGACACAATCCCTTACGAAATACTCACATCGGTGCCCCGACGCATCGAAAGGATAATTATTCGCAAATGAAAATAAGACTGACACTTGCGCTGGCGCTGATGAGCATCGCGGCAGCTGCACAGGCCCCCGGTGGCATCACCCCTGAAATGCTCTCTGAAATCAGCACGGGCTGGAGCGGAAGCCGCGCCGACAAGGCCCTGCGCAACGCCATCGGCCAGACCCCCATCAACACCCTGGCCGTCAATGCGGAAAACGCCGCAATGATAGATACCGGCTTCAGCGACATGGTGAGGACCAAAGGCATCACCGACCAGAAGTCCAGCGGACGCTGCTGGCTGTTCACCGGGCTGAACGTGCTCAGGGCCGCCGCCATCAGCAAATGGGACCTCGGCGAGTTCCAGTTCAGCCAGAACTACTGCTTCTTCTGGGATCAGCTCGAGAAGGCCAACCTGTTCCTGCAGGCCATCATAGACACCCGCGACAAGCCTGCCTCCGACCGTGAGGTGGACTGGCTCTTCGAGCATCCCATCGGAGATGGCGGCACATTCACAGGAGTGGCCAACCTGGTCTCCAAATATGGCCTCGTGCCCGCGGACGTGATGCCGGAGACCGCAGTTGCCAATGCCACGTCACAGATGCGCACGCACCTTGCCACGCTCCTGCGCCAGGACGGCCTCAGGCTGCGCGACATGTGGGAGCAGGGGATGATAAATGCCCCCCGCAACGCCGCGAAAGCCAGAAAGCACTCCGAGAACATACTCTCGTTGATAGAAAAGGAGAAGGTGGCGATGCTCAAGGATGTATACCACGTCCTTGCCCTGTGCCTCGGAGTCCCTCCTGAAGAATTCGAGTGGAAGGGCCGCACAGTCACTCCCGTCCAGTTCTACAAGGAGCTTCTCGGCTACGACCTTGAAGGCGGCTACGTGATGCTCATGAACGATCCCAGCCGCGAGTATGGCAAAGTCTATGAGATACAATACGACCGCCACGTCTATGACGGCCAGAACTGGCTCTACGTCAATCTTCCCGTCGAACGTATCAAGGAGATGGCGGTTGCTTCGATCAAGGCCGGTGTGGCAATGTATTTCAGTTGCGACGTGGGCAAGTTCCTGGACCGCAGGAAGGGCGTTGCCGACCTGCAGAATTTCGATTACGGATCCCTTCTCGGAGTGGACTTCACCATGGACAAGAAGCAGCGCATACAGACGCACGCCAGCGGCTCCAGCCACGCCATGACCCTGATCGCCGTCGACATCAAGGACGGCAAGCCCCGGAAATGGATGGTGGAGAACAGCTGGGGAGCCGACAGCGGCTACAAGGGCAACATCATCATGACGGACGAATGGTTCGACGAATATATGTTCCGCCTCGTGGTGGAGCGCCGTTTCGTGCCCGCCGACGTGCTGGAAATGCTGGGTCAGAAGCCCATACTCCTGCCGGCATGGGACCCTATGTATATGCCTGAAGAATAAAGTTGACAGCAATGAATAATTCCTGGACAAAGCAAGTGTGGGCCGAGGCCCTCCCGGTCTATAACGACATCATCGATCATCCGTTCATCAAGGAACTCGCTTCCGGCTCCCTGCCTGTGGAGTGTTTTGACAGGTATCTGGCCCAGGACGAGCTGTATGTTGGCAACTACGGCCGCCAGATGTTCGAGCTGGCCGATCTGATCACGGATCCGGAGCAGCACGCCATGTTCGAGGCTTTCGCCCGCGAGGGCATCGAAGGCGAAAAGGCTATGCACCAGCTGCTTATCGAACGCTTCGGCATAGACACCAAGGTGCTT
This sequence comes from uncultured Bacteroidia bacterium, assembly GCA_902782225.1. Lineage (GTDB taxonomy): Bacteria > Bacteroidota > Bacteroidia > Bacteroidales > UBA932 > Cryptobacteroides. The sequence goes on from CACZMF010000004.1 coordinate 7,463, forward strand.
CCTTCGCCCGTCACGGCGGATTATAACGCCCACACGCAGGAGGCGATCGCCACCGGCAGCAAGGAAATCGGCCTTGCGGCTATGCTGCCCTGTATGTGGGTGTATAATGAGGTCGGCCTGCACATCCTCCGGATTGCGTCCGTGGAGGGCAATCCCTACAAGGAATGGATTCAGGAATATGGCAACGAAGCATTCACCGAAGGCGTGAACTTGGTCCTGCAACTTGCTGATTCTTACGCAGAAGCAGTGGATGCCGACACGCGCGCAAAGATGACTGCGGCTTTTCTGGAAGCCACCCGCTTCGAATACTGGTTCTGGGACTACGGATACTGCGGGAAAGACCGTCGCTGACGTCAGCGTATCTGTATGTTGAAGCCTTCATCCAGCAGCGGCTTCAGCAGGATACTCAGTTCATCGGCACTGTATTTCACGAGCCCTTCGGCAGGTGTGGGGCGGTCTATGGAATAGACCTGCACCAGCCGTGGCCGGAGTTTGCGCACAATTTCCATCCAGCCGTCCAGCACCTCCGGGTTTCCGGAATCGAAGATGTATTCCGCCGGAGCCTCCGGCTTGCGGGCGCGGAGGAACATGGTCTGGAGTATGAAGTCGCCGTGGAACTTTTTAAGCGCTTCCACCACGCGCTCTACGCTGTAGCCAGGCGCAGGATGGTTGATCAGCGCTGCGAGCCGGTCCGTGGGGGCGTCTATCTTCATGCAGGGGTTGTCGACCTTGCGGAGGGCCTTGAAAACCTCCGGTATGTGCACCCTGGTGGCATTTGAGAGCACAGAGACCTTTGCGTCGGGGTAGTATGCGTCGCGAAGGCGGAGGGTGTCGTCGATTATTGCGGGGAATTCGGGGTTGAGCGTGGGCTCGCCGTCGCCGCTGAAGGTGATGGAATCGACAGGAGTGCCTTCCTGCCGCAGAGCCTGCAGCTTTGCTTCAAGGGCGGACCGCACGGTGGCGGCGGAGGGAAGCAGGGTGTCGCCGCGCCCGTCGGCGTTCCAGCCGCATTCGCAGTAGATGCAGTCGAAGTTGCAGATTTTTCCTTTGACCGGCAGCAGGTTGATGCCGAGCGAATTGCCAAGGCGGCGGCTGTGGATAGGACCGAAGACGGTTTCTTCTCGTATCATATACGCAAATATAAAACTTTTTATCATATTTGCGCCGATGATTCAGTGGATGGGCATAATCAACCTCACGCCGGATTCGTTCTTCGCCCAGAGCAGGGTGTGGAGCGGGGATGGGGACGGCTATGCCCGGAAAGCTCTCCACAGGGCCGTAGACTTTGCCGCCCGAGGGGCGTCTTACATCGACCTGGGCGCGGTTTCCACCCGTCCGGGCGCAGACGACGTGCCAGTGGAAGAAGAGTGGAGGCGGCTGGAGCCCGTCCTTGGCCTTCTCGCTGCTGAAGCTCCCCAAGGCCTTGGCATATCGATAGATACAACCAGCGCCGAAATAGTCCGGCGCTCGTACGATATCATAGGTCCGTTCATAGTCAATGACATATCGGCGGGGGAGGACGACCCTGGCATGCTTCCCGCCGTCGGAGCCCTAGGCCTCAGATACGTGGCTATGCACAAACGCGGCAATCCCCGCACCATGGATTCCCTTGCCGAGTATCCCGATGGCATAATGGCTGAACTTATCGGGTATTTCAAGGCGTTCTCCGTCAAGGCCGGAGAATTCGGAATTTCGGACTGGATTCTGGATCCGGGCCTTGGATTTGCCAAGACCAGCGCCCAGAACTGGGAGGTGCTGCACCGCCTTCCCGAGCTGAAAGTGTTTGAACGTCCGATACTTATAGGCGCGGCCGACAAGCGCTTCACCTGCGGGCGCAACGATCTTGCGCACCGCCTTGCTGAAGAGGGTGGCGCAGATATTCTCAGGGTGCACGAAATTCCGGAATAATCCGTATATTTGCACTGTTCGGGGTACCGGCCCGCGCCGCCGGTTGAGAGAGTCCCGTTGAACTTGATGCGGTCAGTACCGCCGTAAGGAAATGTCACATACAGGAGAATTCGAACTCATCGGGCGCATAAGCGCCAAAGTCAAACCCAGCATACCATGCGGAGTCACCGGCATAGGTGACGACTGCGCCGTTATCCCCCAGAAGGAGGGGAGGGATACCCTCGTGACCACGGACCTGCTTGTCGAGGACCGGCATTTTCTGCTGGACGACATCAGCCCTTTCGACCTTGGCTGGAAGTCCGCCGCGGTCAATATCAGCGATATAGCTGCGATGGGAGGAAGGCCCGAGTCTGCCTTCCTGTCCATCGCCCTTCCCGGGGGGACCGCCCCCGAATGGGTGGAAGCCTTCATCGAGGGCTTTATGGAACTGGCCGGACGCTACGGCGTGGCGCTTCTCGGAGGCGATACTTCCGCCTCGCCGGACAAACTGTTCATCAATATAACCCTTCTGGGGTCGTGCGCCCATGGTTCGGCGCTCCTTCGCTCCGGCGCCGTTCCCGGCGACCTTGTGTGCGTGACAGGCACCCTCGGTGATTCCGGAGCCGGCCTCAAGCTTATTCTGGACCACAGTGCGGCGGAGAATCCCTGGCTCATCCGCCGCCACTACCGTCCGGAGCCCCGGGTGCAGGAAGGGATTGCCCTTGCCGGAGTGCCCGGAGTGCATTCGATGATGGATATTTCCGACGGTATCGCCTCGGACCTGCGGCATATACTCAAGGCCTCCGGTGTGGGGGCGGAAGTGGACCTGCGCCAGCTTCCGCTTTCGCCGGAACTTAGGGAAATCTGTGCCGCAAAGGGCTGGGACGCAGTGGAACTTGCCATCTGCGGAGGGGAAGACTACGAGCTGCTGCTCACTGTGGCCCCGGAGGCTTTCGAGGCGGCTTCGGCAGCGTCCGGCTGCCCACTTACCGCCATAGGTCGGATTGTGGAGGGCTCGGAAGGCGAAATCCGCTGGACGGGCGGAGCCAGGGATGACTATAAAGGATTCACACATTTCTGATATGAAACAGTATCCAAGAGTACTCACCATAGCCGGCAGTGATTCAGGCGGAGGCGCCGGAATCCAGGCCGACATCAAAGCTATTTCTGCCACAGGCAGTTATGCGGCAAGCGCCATCACGGCGGTCACCGTCCAGAACACCCTCGGGGTGGAAGGCGTGCACCCGGTGCCCGTCGATGTCATTTCAGCCCAGATTCGGGCCGTCCTCTCAGATATAGGCGCCGATGCAATCAAAATCGGAATGCTCCACAGCGCAGAAGTGGTCCGTGCCGTGCGCGAAGCGCTGCTTTCCAGCGTTCCCTCTGTCCGGAACATAGTGCTGGACCCGGTGATGGTGTCCACTTCCGGCCACAGGCTCATAGAGGAGACGGCTATAGAGGTGCTGAAGGCGGAACTGGTGCCGATGGCCAGGGTGATCACTCCAAATGTCCCTGAGGCAGAGATACTTGCGGGGGTGAAGATACACTCGCAGGAAGAGCTCCCCGGGGTGGCCCGGCTGCTTTCCTGCGGTGGAAAAGTGTCTGTGCTGATGAAGGCCGGGCACCTTAGCGAAGAGCGCCTCGTGGATGTGTTCTACAATGCTGAGGAGGACCGCTGCATCGAACTGCCGTCCGCCCGTGTCCACACTCCCAACACCCACGGCACCGGCTGTACTCTCTCGTCTGCTTTCGCATCCTACCTTGCGCAGGGGCTGTCGCTGGACGATGCCGCCCGTGCCGCCAAAGATTACATCAATTCGGCCATAGTGTCCGGGGCTCGTTATTCCATCGGTCACGGCCACGGACCTGTAAACCATTTCTTCAAATATGAAAATAATCAGTGAAAAGACCCCTGTGGTGGTCAACATCACCAATTACCTGGCGATGAATTTCAACGCCAACGCCCTGCTCGCGATAGGCGCATCCCCGATCATGTCCTTCTACGACAAGGAGATGGACGAACTCCTTGCAATAGCCGATTCACTCGTTGTCAACATAGGCTGCCTGGACGACGATGAGATTGCCGGCATGCACGAGGCCGCTGCGGCTGCACAAAGGTACGGCAAGCCCTGGGTTATCGACCCGGTGGGCGTCGGCGCCAGCAAGGTGCGCACTGAAACGGCCGTCGGACTCATAACGAAATACCATCCCTCCATCGTCCGTTGCAACGCATCCGAGATAATGGTGCTGCACGGAACTGCCTGCAAGACCAGGGGCGTGGACAGCGTGGAACCGGTCGAAAAGGCCCGCGGCTGCGCACGAGAGTTTGCCGCGGAGCACAGGACAGTGGTTGCCGTGAGCGGAGCCGTCGACTTCATAACCGACGGAGAACGCGAGGCCGAGGTCCACAAGGGAAGCCCCCTGATGGCCAAGGTCACGACCATGGGTTGCTGCGCTTCGGCTATCTGCGCTGCATTCGCCGCAGTCATGCCTCCCTTCGAAGCCGCTGTGCACGCAATGGACCTGATGGGCACTGCCGGAGAAGCGGCGGCAGCCCGTTCCCGCGGCACGGGATCCCTCGCCGTGAATTTCATCGACGAACTCAGTCTGGCACAATGAGACCTGACCAACTGCGTCTCTATCTCGTGACCGACCGCCCCCTGTCGTTCGGACGCGATCTCGAATGGATAGTCGAAGAGGCCGTCAAGGGCGGGACAACGATCGTGCAGCTGCGCGAGAAGTCCCTGGACACCAGGGAGTTCATCGAGCTTGGCCTGCGCCTCAAACGCACGCTTGCCCCATATGGGGTGCCCCTTATCATCAACGACAGGGTGGATGTGGCTCTTGCCGTGGATGCGGACGGAGTCCATATCGGCCAGTCCGACATGCCCTACGAAATCGCCCGCCGCCTGCTCGGCCCCGACAAAATAATAGGCCTGTCGGTGGAAAACATGGATGAGGTGGCGGAAGCGAATGCCCTGGACGTGGATTACGTGGCGGTGTCGCCGGTGTACGGCACGCCCACAAAGACTGACACGGCTCCTCCTTTCGGGCTGGACGGCCTGAAGCGGGCCGCGGCGCTTACCCGGCACCCCGTTGTGGCAATCGGGGGGATGAACCGGTCCACGGCTTCCGGTGCCATGGCATGCGGAATCGACGGAATAGCCGTGGTCAGCGCCATATGCAGCGCTCCCGAGCCGCAGCAGGCAGCCCGGGAGCTCTTGAACTTGCTGTAATCTACTTGATTATCACTATGTTCGGCACGCGCCTCTGGCCTGCGGAGTCGAAGCGCTTGTTGTCGCAGGGCTTGGATACCACGCCGTTCGGGCGGGTCCACAGCGTGCTGGAGCCTCCGCCGTCGAGGTTGATGGCGTTGTCCAGGCCGAGGAGACGGGCTATCCGGGCCGTCTCGTGTATCGTGGCGCCGTCGGCCTTGCCAGGGGTGCGGCCGTCGATAACCACCAGATAGACCCAGCCGTCATTGGTGGTGCCCACGAAGGTGCGGGGGTGGCGCTTTGTGTAGAAAGATTCTGCGGGCCATTCGTCACGGGCTTCCCAGCCGTCGATCAGCAGCACCGGGCCGGCGGCAAGCACGTCCCTGCATTTTCTGGTGGTCTCGTCGTAATTGAGCGTGTCGCAGCGGATTATATCCACCTTGCGTCCGCGGACGGCAAGCAGTCCGTCGGTGCGGAAAGTCTCCCTGGCTGAGGTCCTGCCTTCCACCCTGCGCTTTTCCTTGACATAGGTCACGGGCTCGAGCGTCCTGACGTTGAAGTAGCTGCCGTTCACAGCTCCGAGCGCATTGTGCCGCAGGGCGAGGGCGCTGGTGCTGTCGGCTTCCGGACCGGGGTCGTTGACTATGCTCAGGCGCAGGCGTCTTTCGGGATAGCGGATCACCGAAATGCTTTGCACTGAACCGAACAGTTCGGCCTGAATATAAGCGACTTGGGCACCTTTGCCAAGCTCAGTCCAGCCGAAGCGGCCGGCAGTCAGACCGCCATCCTGGGCCGCTGCGGAAGGGGCTGCGGCCAAAAGCAGGAAGAAGGTAAAATAATTCCACAGTTTCATACTGCAAAATTAAGAAATATTGGTTACATTTGCAGACACCTGCACGGTGCAGGTGAAAAGTTTTTAATCGATATGGCAAACAAATATTCAGGCACCCAGACCGAAAAGAATCTGGAAGCGGCATTCGCCGGAGAGTCCCAGGCAAGAAACAAGTACACCTACTTCGCATCAGTGGCCAAGAAGGAAGGCTTCGAGCAGATGGCTGAAATCTTCCTCAAGACAGCCGACAACGAGAAAGAGCACGCCAAGCTCTGGTTCAAGGAACTGGAAGGCATTGGCTCCACGGCAGAAAATCTCGCCGCAGCCGCAGCCGGTGAAAACTACGAATGGACGGATATGTACGAAGGCTTCGCCAAGACCGCCGAGGAAGAAGGCTTCAAGGCCCTGGCCGCCAAGTTCCGTATGGTAGCCGCCATCGAAAAGCGCCACGAAGAGCGTTACCGTGCCCTCCTGAGCAATATCGAGGCCCAGGAAGTCTTCGCCAAGAGCGAGGTGAAGGTGTGGGAGTGCCGCAACTGCGGCCACATCGTGGTGGGCAAGGCTGCGCCCCAGGTCTGCCCGGTGTGCGCGCATCCCCAGTCTTTCTTCGAAATCACGAAGGAAAACTATTAATCGTCAGAACGAAAATTTGTAGCTCACGCCGACAATGGTGTTGAGGGCACGCTCATAGGTCAGGGACTTCAGGTAGGTCCCTGACTTATTTACGTCCAGCTTCTTGTCGTAGCAGTAGTCCACCATCGTGTAGAAGTCGAACGCAGAGTGCCTCGAGACCTTCCACTCCAGCCCGATTGCTCCCCTTATACGGTTGAAATACATGTCGTTGTAGCCTCCGAACTTATAATCGGCATAGGCCAGGCTGGACGTGCTCCATGTGGCCGAGCAGGACGGGTCGTTGAAAACGTTCCTGGCCTCCACGAAGGCGTAGGGCTCCAGAGGCTTCCACCCTTTGTACTGGACTTTGATCCTGGACTTAAGCATCAGGGGATTGGGCGTCTCCTGATATGGATTCATGGATTCGGTCTTATGCGTGAGGCGGAGCTGCTCCTTGAGCGAAAAGCGCCACTGGCCGGTCTTCCATCCGAGGGTCACGTCGGCGCTGAACCTGTGCCTGGGTGTCCATTCGCCGGAGTTCTTATGGTGGTGGATATAGGTATATGAGGCTCCGGCTTTCAGATAGTCAGTGATTTTGTAGCTGAGGCCCACGGAGGCCTGGTGCCTGTCGAGGCTGCCGAAGCTGTCTTCGGTGCGGAGTTCGTATCCTGCTTCGAGATGCAGACCCTTTGCCAGCTTCCAGTCCAGGTCCAGCGACGTCCTGGTGCGGAAGTCGCTTTCGAGGGCGCTGGCAGTGCCCTGGGCCAACGCCGGAAGGCAGGCGGGAACCAGCATTAAAGAAAGGGCTAAGTGTTTGATTGTCGGTCTCATTGTGCGAAATCCCTTGCTTTTGTCAATTCTCCTATAGTCGATGATTCTCCTTTCTGAAGGATGTAGCGTACCTTTATGTATGCGGCGTCACGGAGGAAGTCCACGTGGCCGATTTCCACGGATTCCACCTTTTCTCCTATGCGCTGCTCGAGGTCGGCGATGAGCTCGGCGCGCCTGTCGGGCACTATGAGCTCGATGCGGTCGTAGAGCACGAGGCGCGTTGCCGTCTGCCTGCGGGAACCGCATTCGAGGGCGCACACAAGGCCGAGCACCAGCAGGTTGGACACCGAAAGCACGGCAAGTGAACCGGCGGAAAGCTCATAGTGTGGAGCGTCCGTGGCCATGCCCACAAGTTTGTAGAGGGGCGACAGTCCGTTCACTGCGGCGACTGCGATGATGATGAACAGGTATGTCATCTCCCTTATCGGCACCGTCTCGGTGCGGTAGCGTATGACCCCGAAAATGGCGAAGAGGCCAAGGGTGAGCCCCACTCCCACTTCTGCGTTGCCCATCATATAAAGGAGCAGCAGCATGGCGGATGAGAACACCATAAAGGTGAAGTAGTAGTCGCGCCTGCGGCTCTTGCGGTAGTAGAAGAACTGCACCAGCAGCCAGCAGACAAAAAGGTTCAGGAGGAACCTGATGCCGAGTTCCGTAAGGCTCTGGGATGTAGTCATCATGGCATCCGTTATGGTTTGCACGTCGATGACGTTTTCGTCGGCGAGGTCGAAGCCGTCTTGTAGGTCGGGGATAATCATATGAGTTTTTGTTTTATCTGTTTTTCTATCTTTCTGACTTTCAGCTTGAAGCGGTTGGATTTAATGTCCGGGCAGGTGAGAGTCACGCCGAGGCAGTATTTGCTCACGCGTATGGGCTTTACCCTGTGGTCCAGGAGTATGCCACGCATAGTGCTCTGCGTGCGGCCGTCCTGCTTGATTTCGATGATGACGGAGTTTTTCAGGGAGGCTTCGCGGCCTGTCCGTACGTTCCTGAACGCCACGCCGCTGTCTATTGTCACCCTTTCCGTCATTGCCGGATTGACCAGCGTGATGCGGCGGAAAATGGTTTCGAGGCAAGGAGATATTCCTTCTGCCGTGTATTTGGATTTTGCGGCAAGGAAAGCGCAGGCACCGGCGTCTGAATTGAAACCCTTGAATTCGGAAGCCGGAATCTCCATCCGTTTCTTCTTCGTGCGGCCGTGGTTGTTTTTACGCTTGATTTCCAGGAAGGTGAGTCCGGAACTTACATACACTCGCGTGCGCACTTTCTGTCGCACGAGGCGGCGGTTGTGGTGGTCTAGAAACATCCTGAGCTCCGGGGTGTCGAAATAGAGGGTGTCATAGGATGCCGTCTTGCCTCCCTCCGTCTGCAAGGCCTTGTAGCCCAGTGCCTTTGCGTCGAGAAGGATGCCGGCGAGGGTGTCCTCGTCCGTCAGGTATTTGGAGTCGATGCGGTTCATCAGCCGGACCGAATCCATTTCCTGCAGCGAGATGGCGGGGAAGCCTTCTATGATTCCCGGATCAAGCATCTTCGGTGATGTATTCGAATATCTTTATGGTCTGGAGTTTGCCCTTAGAGTCGTAGGTGTACTGGGTTTTCTTGCGCCCGAATTCATTGTAGGTGAATTTCTTGACACTGAAGAGCTTGTTGTATTCGTCATACAGCAGTTCCCGGCTCACCTTGCCGTCCGCGCCGTACTCGAAGCGCTTGCGCCATTTCTGGCGGTTGTTGGCTCCGTATTCTATTTCCTCCACCTTCTTGCCGTCGGCGTTGTAGGTGGTCAGGTGGTCGAGCGTGCGGGCATTGGTGCGGGCATTGGTGTTCCACTCCTTGATGACAAGGTTCTTCTTGTTGATTTTCTGCTCCTCCTGGGCTTGGAGTGCGGGAAGAATGAGCAGCAAGGCCGCTGCAAGCGTGAATATCTTTTTCATTACCAGCGGGAATTGGAACTGTAGGATGAAAGCGTCACGGCGCTGCCGCCGCTCGCGGAACTGTCTGTGGAGCCGTTGCCGCCCCAGATGGCGCCCTCTGAAGAGACGGACGTGCCGGATTTGAGGCTTGCGCTCTTGCCGCCGGAATAGACCACGAGGGAGTTGCCGGAAGCGGGCGTCTTGAAGGAAATGACGGCTTTGGAAGAACTGTCGTAGAGGGTGTGCCAGGAATTTTTGCTCCAACTGCTGGCGCTGTAGGCGCTTCCGGTGATGCTGGATCCGGATTCAAGGCCGCCCACGGCGATGAGAGTGCCGCTTTTGACATACAGCTTCTTGCCGCCCTCGGTGTTGGCGTCTATAGCCACTTCGGGCGAACCTTTGGTCGAGACGGCATACACGCAGGCGCCGTCCACGTACATATTTCCGTTGGCGTCGATGCCGTCGTTGCCGGTGGACCAGCCGCACACATAGCCCCCGGAAAGGGTCATGTCGCCGGCTGAATTGATGGCGTCGTCGGAGGATGAGAAGGCGTACAGCGTGCCTCCGGAGACGGTGAGCTTGCCCTTGGTCTCGAAGGCCTCGTGGTTGCTTGCGCTGACTTCTATGCTGCCGCCGCTCACGGTCACGTCACCGTCGAACTTGATGCCTTTGGCCGACTTGAGGTTGCCCGTGCTGCCGCCGGGACCGCCGCCGCCGGGACCGCCGCCGCCAGGACCTCCGCCACCGGGACCGCCCGGGCCTTTGGTGCCGCTGCTGAGGTTGCTGCCGGTCACGGTGACCTTCACGCTGCCTCCCTTGAAAAAGGCCTTCTGGTCACCGGAAATGCCCTTGCCGCCCTGTCCGGAGCTGGCCACCGTGAGCACTCCGCCGGTCATCACGAAGGTCGAATCGGCCTTTATGCCGGCTGCGCCCGTGTATTCGGTAGTGGTGGATCCATTGGTGATCACCTGTTCGGAAACGGTGCCGCCGCTCACCTTGATGTCTATGGTGCCGCCGTTGATGCTCACCGAGCCGTCGGAACTGAGGCCCTTCTTGCCGGCGGCAGAGGAGACGGCTACAATGGTGCCGTCGTCAATCGTGATGGCGTCCTTGCCTCGGAGGGCGTGGCCAGCACTGGAACTGGCGCTGACGCTTTGGGGGCCCATGAAGCGCAGGTAGTCGTCGGAAGTGATGCCGGCCTTGCCGGAGGCGGTGACGCTGAGCGAGCCGCTGCCGCTGAATACCAGCTGGCCTTCGGAGAAGAACGCCGCCTTCTCGTCCTCGGTCTCGGGAGTGCCGGTATAGGACGGTCCGTCGGAGAGGAAGTTGTCTCCCTCGAGCACGACGAACGTGCGTTTCTTGCTTTGGTTGTTGATTGCGGCGCCGGTCTTGTTGGTGAGGTTAAGTCCCTGAAGCACAATGGCCTGCTTACGGACGCCGTAGAGCTTGAAGCGGCCGTTGGAGGAACTCCCCTTTAGGCAGTAGCGGACTATGTCCTGACTCTGCCCGTTGTCCGCGGTCACGAATGTGCCGTCGGCGCTGACGATGCCGGTTTCGTCGCCCTCGATGCTGACTCCGGATTCGGTCCAGCTGATCGTAATTGTCCTGTCGAAAGTGACGCCGGAGATGAGGTCTTCTTCGCCCTGGACCTCTTCAGGGTCGTTGTTGGCAAGCGCTGATGTGTCCACCGGCTCGTCGGTCGTCTCGATCACGTCCTTCTGGCAGCTGACGAGGGCTGCGGCAAGGATGAGGGTGGTAAGTACACGTTTCATAATATTCAGATTTTCATCGGCCGAAAAAACAATTTTCTTGCCAAACTGCGTGCAATATACGAAAAAAAGCCGGCAGTTGCGGCTGCCGGCTTGAAGTAAAAAGTTGATTTTACTTGACTTCTATGTGACGGGAAGCGGGGACTTTTTTCTCCTCCACCTTCTTGGGAAGGGTGATGTTGAGCACGCCGTTCACCATTTCGGCCGAGATGTTGTCGAGGTCGATGTTCTCGGGCAGGGTGTAGCTCTGGTGGTAGGATGTGTAGGAGAATTCGCGACGCAGGTAGTTGGTGCCTTTCTCGTCTTTCTCTTCCTTCTTGTCCTTCTTCTCGAGGGCGATGACAAGTTCGTCGTCGTTGTCGATTCTGACATTGAAGTCTTCCTTGGTCATTCCAGGAGCTGCAATCTCAATCTTGAAATCCTTTTCGGTCTCTTTGATGTTCACGGCCGGGGAAGCGAACTGCCTTGCCGGCATTACGTTGAAATCATCGTCGAACAGATCGCTGAAGATGCTTGGAAGCCAAGTCTGATTCTTTCTGACTACTGGATACATAATAAAAACCTCCTATATTTTAAAATTTGTTTGTTGTTGTTTCAAGGCCCCGCGCCAATCGCGGAACGCTTAAGGATATATCAAAACCGGGACCATCCGGGTTTTTTGTACAAAATGTCCGAAATTATGGCGTAAATAGCTGAAAATCAAGACATTTTGTCAAATTATGCGACATTTCGTCAGCGTCTCCCAGAAAGCCCGTTTGAATTGTTGAGCAGATTGTTTATATTTGCAAGGATATAAACAAAAGAAGATATGAAATACGTTTGCACAGTTTGCGGATATGTCTATGACGAGGCCGCTGAAGGAACCCCTTTCGATCAACTTCCCGAAGACTGGCTCTGCCCTCTCTGCGGAGTGGGAAAGGATATGTTCGAGCCTGAGCAGTAGAATGAACGAACTGGAAGAAGCCCGGCAGGGAATAGCCGAAGTAGACAAGGAAATGGCTGTCCTCTTCGAGAAGAGGATGCGTCTTGCCAGCAAAGTGCTCGACTACAAGAAGGGCAACGGTCTCCCCATACTCGATGCGGCACAGGAGGCCAGGGTGATTGCCAACAACACCGACAACATCTCCGATCCCTCGATCCAGGAGTATTATGTCCTGTTCCTCAGGGACATGATGAAGATATCCAAGGCCTATCAGGGCCGCCTGATGAACGGGATGAAGATCGCCTACTGCGGCGTGCCTGGCGCTTTTGCCCACATCGCGGCCCAGACCGTGTTCCCCGAGGCGGACATCGTGCCCTATCCCGATTTCGAAAGCGCCTACAAGGCCTGCGAGACCGGAGAGGCCGACACGGCCGTGCTGCCGGTTGAAAACAGCTTTGCAGGCGACGTGGGCGGAGTCATGGACCTGACCTTCCACGGCAGCCTCTACATCAACCTCATGCTCGAACTGGACGTGTCCCAGAACCTTCTCGGGCTTCCCGGCACGCGTCCGGAGGATATACGCACGGTCCTTAGCCACCCCCAGGCCCTGGCCCAGTGCGCCCGCTTCATCACCGACCGGGGACTTGAGGCCCGCGAGTTTTCCAACACGGCGGCAGCCGCAAAGGAAGTGGTCCGTTTAGGCGACAAGAGCATCGGGGCGATTGCATCCCGGCAGACTGCGCTCCTCTACGGGCTGGAGGTGCTGGAACCGAACATCAATTCCGCCGTGGCCAACACCACCCGTTTTGCCGTCTTTTCCCGGGCCCGCAACAAAGCCAGCCTCCCGGAGACCGACGGGGAGCATTTTATCCTTGTGTTCACGGTGCGCAACGAGGCGGGAGCCCTTGCCAAGATATTGAATATCATTGGCTCACATGGCTTCAACATGAGCAGCCTCCACAGCCGTCCCGTGGCCGGCCCGCTTTGGAACCACTATTTCTTCGCCGAGCTCGAAGGGGGAGTGGAGACGGAAAACGGCCGCGATCTCCTTCGCCAGCTCGAGACCGTCTGCGACCGCCTGAAGATGGTCGGCTCCTACAAGAGCCTCAAAATCTGATTCCCTATGACCCTGGAATTCCGCTCCGGCCGCATTGCATATGACATTTCAATCGGCAACGGTCTGCTTTTGGAAGCGGACAGGATCTTTGACCTCAAGCGCAAGGTGCTGGTGGTCACCGATTCAGGCGTGCCGGTGGAATATGCCCGGGCCATCATCTCCCGCTGCAGCGAGGGGCACCTGCTGGTGATTCCGCAGGGCGAGGAATCCAAGACGCTTGAGAGTTTTGAATCCATACTTTCCGCCTTGCTGGACGCCGGTTTCACGCGGAGCGATGCCGTCGTCGCCGTGGGTGGCGGCGTGGTGGGCGATATCAGCGGCTTTGCCGCCGCCTGCTATCAGAGGGGCATAGATTACTACAACGTCCCGACCACGCTACTTTCCCAGGTGGATTCTTCGGTCGGCGGCAAAACTGCCGTCAACTTCCACGGAATCAAGAATATAGTCGGTGCTTTCCACCATCCTGCGGGAGTGCTGATAGATCCCCGGACGCTTTTGACCCTCAGCCCCAGGCTTTTCTCCGAGGGCATGGCCGAAGTGGTGAAGATGGCCGCCACCAGCGATGCGGAGCTTTTCCGCCTGCTCGAGAATTGTGATGACCCGAAGCCCCTGCTCCCGGAGATTATCGCTGCCGCCCTGCGTATAAAGATTGCGGTGGTGGAGCAGGACCCGGAGGAGAAAGACCTTAGGGCCGTCCTGAATTTCGGCCACACGATAGGGCACGCGATAGAGGCCGCTTCCGCCGGCTCGTTTTTCCACGGTGAAGCCGTTGCCGCAGGCATGCTCTACGCGGCCGAAGGAGAAGCCGCTGCCCGGATTGAGGCGCTTCTGCGCAAGTTCTCCCTTCCCGTGTCGGATCCCTTTACCACTGAGGAGCTGCTGCGTTTTGCCCTCCGCGACAAGAAGCGCAGCGGGGAAGCAGTGAAACTGGTGCGGGTGGATACAATCGGAAAATTCCGTTTCGAGTGGGCCGATCCGGCCGCGCTCGGAGCTTTAATACAGTCCCGAAAATGAAGAACAGTATAGGCACAAGCGTGATTCTGACCCTCGCCGGCGAATCGCACGGAGAGATGATCTGCGCCGTGCTCGACGGCCTTGCGCCCGGCATTCCCGTGAGCGAAGAAGCTATCGCTGCCCGGCTGTCCCTGAGAAGGCCTTCCGGCGCCACCGACACGGCGCGCCGGGAGCCGGACCGCTTCAGCATAGTCAGCGGCGTGTTCCAGGGCTGCACCACAGGCGCCCCGGTCTGCATACTCATTCCCAATGAAAACGTGCGCAGCGCCGATTATGAGCGCACCCGCACGCTTGCCCGCCCTTCCCACGCCGACTACGTGGCCCGCGTCAGGTACGGCGGCTTCGAAGACTGGCGCGGCGGCGGCCATTTCAGCGGCCGCATCACGGCCGGAATCGTGGCTGCCGGAGCCATTGCCGCGCAAGCCCTGAAGCGAAAGGGCATCACCGTCGGCACGCACATACTTGCCTGTGCCGGCGTCCGGGATGCCGCTTTCGACGACCTAGATCCCTGCGTCCTGCAGGAGCAGATCGAGGCCGTGTCCGCAATGGACTTTCCCGTGCTTACGGACTGCCGCGCCGGGATGGAAGCGCGCATACTTGAGGCTAAGGCAGACGGCGACTCGGTGGGAGGCATAGTTCAGACGGCGGTCTGCGGCCTGCCTGCCGGTGTCGGTGAGCCGTGGTTCAGCTCGCTGGAAGGCGTGATTGCCAACGCCGTGCTTTCGATCGGCGGCATCAAAGGAATAGAGTTCGGGGCCGGTTTCGGACTTGCCGGAATGCGTGGCTCCGAGGCCAACGACGCCTTCTTCGTGCAGGATGGGGAAGTGCGCACCAGAACCAACCGGAACGGCGGCATCAACGGCGGCATCTCCAATGGTATGCCGTTGATTTTCAATTCAGTGGTGAAGCCCACGCCTTCCATATCAAAGCCGCAGGAAACCATCGACCTGGACAGCCTCGAGCCTGCCACGTTGCAGGTTGCGGGGCGCCACGACCCGGCCATCGTGCGCCGTGTCTGCGTGGTCGTGAGCAGTCTGGTGGCGATAGTGCTCTGCGACCAGCTTTCCCTCAGATTCGGAACGGACTACCTGAAATGATGTACGGACTAATAGGCGAGCGCCTCGGCCACAGTTTCTCCCGCGAAATCCACGGGAGACTCTCTTCCGACCCATATGAACTGTGCGAACTGACTCCCTCGCAGCTTCCCGGATTCCTCCGCGACAGGGCATTCAGGGGCATCAACGTGACCATCCCGTACAAGCAGGCCGTGATGCCGCACCTGGACGAGCTGGACGAGTCCGCTGTCCGGAGCGGGGCCGTCAACACCATAGTCAACAAGGACGGCCGGCTCTGCGGCTACAACACCGACTATGACGGCTTCGTGATGCTCGCGCGCTATGCCGGGGTGGATTTCCGGAATGCGGACGTGGTCATACTCGGAGCCGGAGGGGCCGCCAAGGCTGTCGCTGCTGCGGCCCGCTCCATGGGAGCTTCTTCCGTCCGCAATGCCGTCCGCACCCCCAGGGAAGCCGGCCAGCTGCAGATCCGGGACATTTCCGCTTTCAGTGGCTGCGACATCCTGGTCAACGCCACGCCTGTGGGTATGTATCCCGACTGGCAGGGCAGGTTGCTTGACCTGGAAGCCTTCCCGAAACTTCGCGGAGTGCTGGACTGCGTCTATAATCCTCTGCGCACGTCCCTGGTGCTTGATGCCAGAGCACGTGGCATTCCAGCCGAGGGCGGCCTTTATATGCTTGTGGGACAGGCGGTCAGGGCCCGCGAACGCTTCACCGGAGAGCTCTTCCCCGAGACCGTTGCTGAGGCTGAGTTCCAGCGCCTGCTGCGCCTCAAGCGCAATATAGTGCTCTGCGGCATGCCCTCCTGCGGCAAATCCACAGTCGGCGCGGAGTTGTCGCGCCGCACCGGCAGGCGCTTCGTCGACACCGATGAAATCGTCGCCCTCCAGGCGGGGATGGATATTCCGGAGATCTTCGCCCGTGAAGGGGAAGCCGGATTCAGGAAACGCGAGACTGCAGCGATAGAGTCGATCGCCCCGGAGCAGGGGCTAATTGTCGCTACAGGAGGCGGCGCCGTGCTTTCCGAGGTCAACTGCCGCCTTCTTCGCCACAACGGCCTCCTGTGCTTCCTGGACAGGGATCCGGAACTGCTCATGCCCACTGCCGACCGTCCGCTGTCGCGCTCCAGGGCTGAGCTTATGGCTTTGTATGCCAGGCGTTTGCCTGTATATGCCAGGGCCGCGGACCTGCGCATTTCCAATAACGGTCCCATAGAGGACACAATATCACAACTGATTGAATATGCCGCTTAAAGACAGGAAGATACTTATCGTGGGCCTCGGACTCATCGGAGGCAGCTATGCCGAGGCGCTGAAGCGTAAGGGCTTCGAAGTCGGCGCCGTGACCCGTTCGCAGGCCAGCGTGGACTATGCCCTTGAGCATGGCATGATAGATTGCGGCACGACGGAAGTCACCCCCGGCTTCCTCGGACGCTACGACCTTGTGGTCTTCGCCCTCTATCCCCACGTGCTCCTCGACTGGGTGAAAAAGTACCAGCAGTTTCTCAAGCCGGGTGCGCTGCTGACTGATGTGACCGGCGTGAAATCTGCCGTGGTCTATAAAGTCCAGGAGATGCTGCGCGATGACCTCGAGTTCGTGGGCGCGCATCCTATGGCGGGCCGCGAAGTCTATGGCGTGCGCAATGCCGACAGCTCTATCTTCGTGGGCGCCAACTACATAGTGACTCCGACCCCCAACAATTCCGAGGCGGCAGTGCAGGATATAGAAGAACTGGGCCGTATCCTGGGCTTCTCCCGCATCTCCAGGCTTTCCCCGGGGAAGCACGACGAGATGATAGGATTCCTCAGCCAGCTCACGCACTGCATAGCCGTGGGGCTTATGACCTGCAAGGATGTGGGGCATATGTCGGCCTACACGGGCGATTCTTTCCGCGACCTCACCCGCATAGCCCGTATCAACGACGAGATGTGGAGCGAGCTCTTCCTGCTCAACCGGGATGAACTCCTGTCCCAGCTGGACCTGTTCATCGGCCAGATGGGCACGATACGCGATGCCGTCTCTGATGGAGACGCCGAAAAACTAAGGGCCCTGATGCGCCTTTCCACGGAGCGGCGCGCCTTGTTTGACAAATGATTTACAGAGAGATATGAACATGCGATTCAACCGTGAGCTTTTCAGCCCGCAGGAACTAAAGAGAATGTACGGCGCCTCCGCAGCCGCCGCTGAGAATAAAGCCGCCAACGACAAGAAGATACGGGATGTGCTGGACGGCACGTCGGACAAGATGCTGCTGGTCGTGGGCCCCTGCTCCGCCGACCGCGAAGACTCCGTCATCGATTATATCACACGCCTCCGCCCGCTGCAGGACAAGGTGGCCGACAAGATAGTCATCGTGCCCCGTATCTACACCAACAAGCCCCGCACCACCGGCGCCGGCTACAAGGGTATGCTCCACCAGCCTGACCCCATTGCCGATCCCGACCTCTTCAAGGGGCTGGTATCGATAAGGAAACTGCACCTGCGCGCCCTGGAGGAGACCGGCTTTTCCTGCGCCGACGAGATGCTCTATCCGGAGAACCACCTGTTCCTCTCGGACCTGCTGTCATACGTTGCAGTGGGCGCCAGGAGCGTCGAGGACCAGCAGCACCGGCTGGTGGCGAGCGGGCTGGACATCCCCGTGGGCATGAAGAACCCCACCGGCGGCGACCTTTCGGTGATGATGAATTCCATCAATGCGGCGCAGCACGGCCATTCGTTCATCTACCGCAACTGGGATGTCTCCAGCGAGGGCAACCCCTATGCCCATGCCATCCTGCGCGGCTACGTGGACAGCCACGGCACAAGCCATCCCAACTACCACTACGAGGACCTGCGGCGCCTTGCCGACCTGTATGACGAGGGAAGTTACAAGAATCCCGGAGTCATCGTGGACTGCAACCACTCCAACTCCGGGAAGAAGTATCTCGAGCAGGGGAGGATTGCCAAGGAGGTGCTCCACAGTGCCCGTTCGTGCGATTCAGTGCGGCGTATCTTCAAAGGCCTGATGATTGAGTCCTATATCGAAGACGGCTCCCAGAAGTCCGGCGAGCACGTCTACGGCTGCTCCATCACCGATCCCTGCCTTGGCTGGGAAAAGACCGAGCGCCTCATCCTCGACCTTGCTGACCTGCTTTAGCGAGCGTTCATGGCAATCCTGGCCTGGAGCTCCCAGGTGCGGATGCGGTCTTTGTAGAGGTTGTTGGCGTTGACCTTCTCCACGTCCAGGGCGGTGTCTGAATTGCCTCCCCAGCGGCGGCAGTTGTACATCACTTCATAGATGCGGCCAATGCGGTACTCCCTGCTGATGCGCAGGGCCACGGCGTAGTCTTCGCCGTACTTGGTGGTGGGGAAGTTGATTTCGCGAAGGAGCGGGGTCCAGAAGCCGCGCGGGGCGCCGAGACCGTTGACGCGGAGGGCGTTGTTGCGGCCGTTGTCCGGAGTCCACTCCCTGTGGTCTATGATGCCGGGCGGCAGTTCACGCATCTCGAAGTCGGTGATGCGGTAGGTGCCAACGACCATGGCGCAGCGCTGCTCGCGGAAGGCATCCACGAACTTCTGGACGGTGTGGCTGTCGGAATAGACGTCGTCGGAATCGAGCTGCAGCGCGAAACGGCCGCAGGCTGGATGGTGGACGGCGGCATTCCAGTTGCCGCCGATTGCGTGGTAGCTCTTGTCCTGGGCAATGTAGATGAGCCTCGGATCACCTTCGAACGAACGGATTACGTCCACGGTGCCGTCGTCGGAATTGTCGTCCACCACGATGACGTTATAGGGGAAGTCCGTCTCCTGGCCAAGCGCCGAACGGATGGCGTCGCCGATAGTGCTGACCCTGTTCTTGCAGGGGATGACCACCGATGCCTCCACGTCGAAAGGCACGCTGTCCAGGTCGACTTCCTTGAAAACGGGCTCCAGATAGCCTCCGATACGTTTCAGATGGGCAGTGCAGACTGCCTCCATCTCGAGCTGGACGGCCCTGTTGCGGGGATCCACGTAGTCGAACAACTTCTCGCCGGAATCGCGCCTGTCGGTCTCTGTCTCATAATACAGCAACTCGTTGACATGCACCAGGGGCCCGAGTTCGGAGACACGGAGCCGCAGGTCGTACATCGCTGCAAACTCGTAATCCTTATCCATGGTCGCCACGGCCTGCTTCAGCAGATCGGTCCTGTAGACCTGCACACCCCCGAAATCGAACTCGTCGCGCACGGCTCCAAGCTGGTAATCGATCACCGGAGAGGGCTTTCCGTCATCGAAATGGTCGGAATAGATCATGGCGGCACCCGAATCTGCAGCAATCTGGAGCAGCCGCTCAAGGCCGAAGTTCACCCAGTCGAGACGGGTCTGGCGGGTGTAGATCAGGGTATAAGGTGTATCTGCCTGTGCGGCGATTCCGCGCAGGCTTGCGGTGGACGTCCGCATGGGGACGTCGAATCTGCGGATATCCATATTTATTTCTTACTTAAAGCTTTACGGCGGATTGAGGCGATAAAGGCCACCAGTATGGCAGTGGCGACCGCGGCCCAGCAGGCAGAGAGCCATCCGGTCCACTCCAGAGGCAGTCCGAGGCAGGTCTTGTCCACGCAGAAGAAGGTCAGGCAGACCGTGAACATAAACACGGCCGGGATTCCGGCAATCAGGAACTGCCAGCCGGTGGGGTACTTGCGGGCAAGCCAGACCGTGATGGTGGCAAGGAAGAACACGGCCAGCGTCTGGTTCGACAGGCCGAAATAGCGCCAGATCACGTTGAATCCGTCTTCGTGGCTTATGTTGAACCACAGCAGCGCGCCCACGCCAGCGAAAATCGGCAGGCTGATGACGAGGCGGTTCCAGATCTTGTCCTGCTTCACGTGCAGGAAATCGGCTATGTTGAGGCGCGCTCCGCGAAGGGCGGTGTCTCCGGATGTGATGGGGGCCGCCACGACGCCGAGGATGGCGAGAATGCTGCCCGCTATGCCCAGCCAGTGCTTGCTGACCGCAGTCACGACCTGGGGAGCGGAAGTGCCCTGTGCGCCGCACTCGGCCATGCCGCCGTCAAAGAAGAACCAGGAACTGACCGCAGCCCAGATAAGGGCCACGATGCCTTCTGTGATCATAGCTCCGAAGAAGATGGGGCGTCCCATCTTCTCGTTCTTCAGGCACCTTGCCATAAGGGGGCTCTGGGTGGCGTGGAAGCCGCTCACGGCGCCGCAGGCCACGGTGATGAACAGGCAGGGGAAGATGTTCTGTCCCTTCACTCCCACGGAAGGAGCCCTGTTCTGCAGTCCGTCCCAGAACTCGGGCAGCGAAGGCCACTTCGAGAAAAGGCTGAACATCATGGCCACGGCCATGAACAGCAGGGCGACTGCAAAGAAAGGATAGACGCGGCCTATGAGCTTGTCTATGGGAAGCAACGTGGCTATGATGTAGTATCCCAATATGATAAGGGCCCAGATGAGTATCCATTTGGATGTGCCGTCGCCGGCCATGCCGCCCAGGATCAAGGCAGGGCTGTAGACGAACACCGTGCCCACCATAAGCAGCAGGAAGGTGGTGAAAATGACTATCAGTACGCGGCTGCCGCGGATCTCGGAACCTATGATTTCAGGATAGGTGGCTCCTCCCTTGCGCATTGAAAGCATTCCGGAAAAATAGTCGTGGACGGCACCGGCGAAGATGCTGCCCAGCACTATCCACAGATAGCAGGAAGGCCCGAACTTGGCTCCCATGATGGCGCCGAAAATCGGCCCCGTGCCGGCTATGTTCAGGAATTGGATCATATATACCTTCCACGAAGGCATGGGGACGTAGTCCACTCCATCCTGCATGGACACGGCCGGAGTGACCCTGGCCGGGTCGGCCCCGAAAATCTTTTCGACCACCCGGCCATAGATGAGGTAGCCGATGATCAGGACAACTATACTGATGATGAATGAGAACATAGCTTGCTATTCAACGCCAAAAGAGAATATTATCGCTTCATGGAAGGTCTTTCCGGGCCGGAGTACCACCGGCGGGTACTCCGGATGGTTGGGGCTGTCGGGATAGTGCTGGCACTCGATTGCGACGCCGTCATAGTCGTGGTAGATGCGGCCGCGCTTGCCCTTGGGGCATCCTTCGAGCCAGTTGCCTGTGTAGATCTGCACGCCGGGCTGGGTAGTGGTGACTTTGAGGGTGCGCCCGCTGCGTGCCGCCTTCAGCACCGCCGCTTCCTGCAGCTGGCCCCTCTGGTAGCCGTCGATGAGCCAGCAGGCGTCATAGCCTTTGCCGGTCTTGAGCGCGGGGAAGTCCTTGCGAATGTCTTTGCCCAGGCGCTTGGGATTGAGGAAATCCATAGGAGTGCCGGCCACGGGCTCGGATTCTCCCAGAGGGATCAGGGTGCCGTCCGTGGGAAGATATTCGGAAGCATTGAGCCGGAGCCTGTGGTTCAGCACGGAGCCTTTGCAGTCGAGGTTGAAATAGGCGTGGTTGGTCAGGTTGATTACGGTGGGGGCATCGGTCCTGGCCGAGAACGTGAGACTGAGCACATTGTCTTCGCTCCATGCGTAGTGGGCCACGACCACAAGTTTGCCGGGATAGCCCATTTCACCGTCCTGGGCCACGTATTTGAACTCCACGGCGCCGTGCTTCTTGCGGGAGTCCCAGACCTGGTTCTGGAAGCCCTGGGGGCCGCCGTGCAGGTGGTTGGGGCCGTTGTTAACGGGAAGTTCGTAGGTCTTGCCGTCCAGGGTGAAGCGGCCGAGGGCTATGCGGTTGGCGTAGCGTCCGGGGCATTTGCCGAAGCAGGGGCCGTCGGCGATATAGTTTTCCGCCTTGCCGTAGCCGAGCACCACATCGCCCAGCTTGCCGTCTTTGTCGGGCACGTTGACCGACACTATTCCGGCTCCGATATTTGTCAGCACCACTGAGGCGCCTGAAGCGTTGGTGATGGTGTAGCGGTAGATCGCATTGCCTTCGGCGGTCCTGGACCAGAGTTTTCTTGATACTGTCATAGTGTTATCGATTTTTTATTGCTTACACGAAAGCGCCGAGCTCGCGGAGCTGGGCCGTGAGGGCGGCGGTGTCTATATCCTGCACGGCGCATCCCTGGCGGACTGAACGCACTGCGGCAAGTCCTGCGGCCTGTCCTATGCCCATGCAGCTCGCCTGCACGCGCAGTGAGGCGAGGGCCTTGCGGTCGGCGGAAATGCAGCGGCCGGAGACTATCAGGTTGGGAAAGCCGGGGGCTATGAGCGCCCTGTAGGGTACGTAGGCAGCCTGCTTCAGCTTTATCAGCACCTGCCCGGAGCCCTTGCTGGAGTGCATGTCGATCTGGTGGGCGCCGCGCGAAATGCTGTCGGGGTAGTGCTCGCCGGCCACATACTCTTCGGCCGTGACGGTGTGGACTCCGAGTATGCGCCGCGACTCCCTGATACCCGCCTGAGGGGCGCAGGAAGATACGTAGCAGCCGGCAAACTCCTTGAAATGCTTGCGAAGCAGGCCGGTGAAGGTGAATATATCCTCCCTCAGGCGGCATTCCGCCTGCGTGAAATTGCGGTTGTCGGTGGAATCTGTGGCTGTGCGGGTGATGTTTACGGCCACGCTGCCGCGGTGCATCACGCTGTTGAACCAGGGGCCGCCGAAATCGGGAATCGGGGCGCCGGCGGCCTTCAGGGCGAGCAGTTTCTCGCGCACGGGCTTGCATTCACTGGAGCCCCTGCGGCCGCTGTGGTACATGTAGCGGGTTAGCAGCGCGCTGTCGGTATCCACTCCGGAAAGCACGAAGCAGAAGGATGAGGGCTGGAGCTCGCCGTCCGAATTGGACTGCATGGGCACGCCGGCAAGCTGGGCGAGGTCGCCGTCGCCGGTGGCGTCGATGAACACGCCGGCGCGCAGCGACTCCAGGCCGTTCTTGTTCTGGATGACGACCCTTCGCACGGAGCCGCCCTCCATCTCGCATCCGATCAGCGAGGAGTGCATATAAAGGTCAACCCCTGCTTCCAGCACCATGCGCTGGGCGCAGAGTTTATAGAGTTCTATATCGAAATCCACATTGCCCTTGGGCCACTCCACGAAGGCGCCGCCCATAGATTCGAGGCGCTGGACGAATTCCCACGGAATGCCGCCGATCACGCGCTCGCCCGCAAAGGCGAATTCACTGATGGGGGCCACATAGCCCATTGTGGCCATGCCGCCAAGGAATCCGTAACGCTCTATGATTGCGGTCTTTGCGCCCTGGCGGGCGGCTGCAATGGCGGCGATGAATCCGGAGGGGCCGCCGCCGCATACTACTACATCATACTGGCCAGCTTCCGGGGCTGCCTTGCTGAAGTCTCCGGTCAAAGTGGCCCTGCCGGGGCCTGCGGAATGGAGTTTCGCCGGGGCCAGGGCAAGGGCGAGAGCCCCTGCTGCGCTACCCTTCAAAAAAAGCCTTCTGTCCATATTCACAAAAATACAAAAAAAACTTGGATTTTATTTTTTTGTTCATATATTTGCAGGAGTATGTGTCGCACAATCATATCTGATTCCAAGAGCTGGTGGCGCCTGAAGGATATTTCCGGTCAGGCTCATAGCTTGTGCGCATAACCGGTCGGAGACCGGCAATAGTATACAAGAGAGGCTGCCCGGAGACGGACGGCCGTTTTTTATGCAATTATCTATCAAATCCAATATTATTATGAAACAGAAAAAGTACTTGCTTCCGGAATCTGAGATTCCCACCCATTTCTTCAACATCCAGGCGGTCATGCCTAACAAGCCCCTGCCTTTCCTCCATCCCGGCACGAAGCAGCCGCTGAAGAGCGAAGACCTGTATCCCATCTTCTGCAAGGCCTGCGCCGACCAGGAGCTCAACCAGACGGATGTGTGGATTCCCATTCCGGAGGAAGTGCGCCAGCAGTATGCGGCCTACCGTTGCACCCCGCTCGTGCGCGCCTATGAGCTGGAAGAGGCTCTCGGCACTCCCGCCCACATCTACTTCAAGAACGAGAGCGTGAGCCCCGCCGGCAGCCATAAGCTCAATTCCGCCATCGCCCAGGCCTATTATGCCAAGGAACAGGGAGTTACGAACCTGACCACCGAGACCGGCGCAGGCCAGTGGGGCGGTGCGCTGAGCTACGCCACCAAGAAGTTCGGCATCGAATGCGCCGTCTATATGGTGAAGGTGAGCTATGAGCAGAAGCCCTTCAGGCGCTCCATCATGCAGGCCTTCGGCGCTGCCGTGACCCCTTCTCCGTCGATGTCCACCCGCGCAGGCAAGGATATCCTCACCCGCAACCCCAACGACAGGGGATCCCTGGGCTGCGCCATTTCCGAGGCCATAGAGCTTGCCTTATCGACGCCCAACTGCAAGTATGCGCTCGGCTCGGTGCTCAACCATGTGTGCCTCCACCAGACAGTCATAGGCCTGGAAGCCGAAAAGCAGATGGAACTGGCAGGGGAGTATCCCGACATCGTGATCGCCTGCTTCGGCGGCGGCTCCAACTTCTCGGGCCTGGCATTCCCCTTCATGAGGCACAACATCCAGGACGGCAAGAAGACCCGCTTCATCGCGGCCGAGCCCTGCTCGTGCCCGAAACTCACCAAGGGCAAATTCGAATACGATTTCGGCGACGAAGCCGGAATGACGCCGCTCCTTCCCATGTACACCCTTGGCCACACTTTCAAGCCCGCATCCATCCATGCCGGCGGCCTCCGCTACCACGGCGCAGGTGTAATCCTTTCCCAGCTGATGAAGGACGGATACATGGAAGCCGTCGATATCGAGCAGCTTGACTCCTTCAAGGCAGGCGTCCTCTTCGCCCGCACCGAAGGCATTATCCCCGCTCCCGAATCCTGCCACGCAATCGCGGCCACGATCAGGGAAGCGCTCAAGTGCAAGGAGACCGGCGAGGCCAAGACCATACTGTTCAACCTCTCAGGCCACGGATTCGTGGATATGAGTGCCTACGACAGCTATTTCTCCGGCGAAATGCAGAATTACCACGTGTCCGACGCCGAGCTCGCCAGCTTCATCGGCAGCGCCGACGCCCTGAACGAGAACAATAGATAAACATTTCATATTCAAATCATTATTTTACTTTTTTCGCCTTCGTTTTGCGGAATAAAAGTAAAAAAAATGTATATTTGCACCTTATGTGTGACAAATGTGCATTTGCGTACGTCCCCCCCGGCTGCCGGATAGTTATCCTTCAGCCGGGGAACATACTTGTCGGAAGTCAGCAGGCCGCCTCTACCAAGGACATCAGTTATGAAGACATTTAAGTCCATTCCGCTGGTGTTTCTTGTCCTCCTCGCATGCCAGCGTGAGGAATCCCCCCTGCCTCCCGCTCCCGGGCCGCAGCTGGTGGAGCATACGCTGTATGCCTCTACGCCCGGCGAGGATGCGCCCCAGACCCGCACCATTATATCCCCGTACAATGAGAAAAAGATTCTCTGGAGCGCCCGCGAAAGCATCTCCATCCTGTGCGGCGAAGGCAATTACACGTTCCAGGGAGATAACGAAGCCCCTGCCCCTACCGCCAATTTCACCGGGATGGGCCCTGCGGACCTGGGCAGCTACATTGCTCTTTATCCCTACGATTTTTCTGCTACATATGCAGGAGGTTACGTATCAACTAAGCTGACACCTTTCCAGCTCGGCAAGGACGGCTCTTTCCGCGACGGCTACCTGGTCACCGCAGATGACGCCACGGGTAACAGCATCTCTTTCAACCATGTGTGCAGCGGCCTCCGGTTTATGGTGAATGCCGATAATATCAAGGCCGTGAGCATCAGGGGCAACAACGGGGAAAAGATTGCCGGCGATTTCCGCTTCCGCTTTACCGCGGAAGATACGCCTGTGGCTGAAGCCGGCACGGAGCAGTTCGTAACCCTCAGCCCGTCGTCCGGAAGCGCTTTTGAAGCAGGAAAGTATTATTATATCATCATCCTCCCCACGGTTTTCTCTAAGGGATTCACCATTACAGCCGACAATGGCAGCCAGATCGGCGAGCTTCGTTTCGAATCCAGCGCAACCTTCACGGCGGGCAAGTTCAAGAATGTCACCGGCAATCTGGATGAAAGAATGACGTGGACAACGCCTTCGGGCCGGGTCTACTACGGCCAGGAAAACAGTTTCTGCCTTCGGCCGGGAGAGACCGTCAGTTTTGACGTGAACCCACGGAAGATTTCCGGCTCCTGGCAGCGGAGCGGTTTGCCTGCATCGATAGGTTTTCCGGATGAGGCGGAGGTGCTATGGGGCGGCGGGTCGGCATCAATATCGAGTGACAGCAAATTGACCATCACGGCCTCCGCCACGCCCGGAAGTGCACTGGTTGCCATCAAAAAGAACGGCACCATTCTCTGGTCCTACCTCATCTGGGTGACGGAATCGGCCCCGGCCGAGACCACCCTTCCCAGCGGTGCCAAGGCACTGCCCGCCCTGGGCGGCGACTGCTATTTTCAATGGGGGCGCAAGGATCCGCTGCTCTCAACCGCAAACGTAGCAAACCCTGGGGCCAGCTGTCTGGCATATTCCATCTCACACCCGACAGAATACATCAAGAACAATACTGCCATTTATGACTGGATTGATGATATCGACTGGACCTTATGGGGAGACGGCACAGCCAAGACAGTATGGGACCCTTGCCCCATAGGCTACAGGGTTCCGGCAAAAGATGATTTCTCAGGGATAAATGAAAAATATCTGACCGAGAGTTTTGAAGCACTTGGCTACATCACTTATAATGGCTATCACAACCATACTGACTATTATTACTGGACAAGAAGCACGGACTTCCAAGGTGATGTGCGAAAACTCTCCTGGTTCTTGGGCGTGCCCACACCTGAAACCGACATCCTCTGGACTGATTACCGATACATGGCCTATCCGGTCCGTTGCGTTAAAGAATAATTATAAGATTTATAGTATGAAAGCTAAATTATTTACACTCACCTCAATCCTCCTGCTTTTCTGCACGGCAGCATTTGTTTCGTGCAATAAGAATGAGGGTCCCGATGGGAATCAACAAGAAGAATTCAAAACCGACGATGCCGCATTCATCATGTCTCAATTTGCCGAATGGGACGACAACGGTAACCTGTTGTTCCGTACAAAGGGTTTTACTCTGAATGAAGCGGACGACACCGAGGTCTCCCTCTGCGTGGAAACATGGGAAGAGTCTTTGATCATGTTCAAGGAATGGATGCCCGCAGATGCCGACTTTTCCGAGACCGCCACGTCCCTTACCTGGAAAATGAGCGACGGATTTGGCAAGTCCCAGGGGCAGGCTGTCCTGAGCAAGGTAACCAACGGCTCAATGGTAGCCGAAGCCAAACTCCCTTCCGACATCCCCTTTGTCCGGACCATCCGCTTCATTCCCGAGGACAAATGGCCCACCAATGGTGGCGGTATTGTTTACGTCGATAAAATCAGCGCCAGTCAGTTGCTTGAGCCATATTTCTTTGGCAACACCGTCCTTATCGAAGAGCCTACGCACCATGGAACCGGCAAATTTGTCGTGATGCGTGAATTTGACAATGAAACAAATGAGAAAGGACTTATAATGCGCCTCCCGAAAGGTCACAAGTATAATGCTTTCGCGGAATGGTCCAATATCTTCAGCGACAATTGGGATAAGATTAAATCACGTGTCAGCAAGGTCGGCGTTGTAACAACCCTGGTGAAAATATACAGGGAAGACAGGGATTTTTGGGATCCTATTATGGATGCGGCCGATTTTGATACCCGCGACTACACCTATTTTTGCTGGGACGGGGGATGGAGTTTCTTTAAAGGATACCAATATAAGAAGATTAACTTCATAAAGGGGGATGCGGAAAGCCTTAGCGAAACCCATCCCAATATGAGAGAATGCTGGGCCTACCATTTCTGGGTAGAAGAGGACAAAAACGGTGTCCTTCAGTTGATTATTAAATAATCCACGCAAATGAAAAGATGTTTTTGGGTTGTTTTGATTGCCCTTTCCAGCCTGTTTCTGGCAGCTTGCAGTAAGGATTACCCCATCAACCCTGACACGGGAGAATATCCTTACGCTCTTTCCGTCTGGAACTTGAACTATACGGAGGAGTTTGCCTTGAGAGAGATGGGGCTGGTAGAACTCTCTTCCGTGGAATCCATCCCTTCCTGGATAGGCGGAGTCACCCTGTCTCAGGATGCTGACAAGGAAACCACCTTTGCTCATATCGAAGTCAAACGCACCGTGGATCTGGGGTCCGAACAGACGGCTGACATCAAGCTCAAAATGACCAGTGGAGCCACCGCGACCATCCATCTTGTCCAATGGCCGGAAAGTTCCGCTCAAAACGATGGTCCCGTAAGGTCCATGAATTCCGAATTCGAGAAAGATTGGGCCAGTGCGAAGGAAATATCCCTCGTTTTAAAAACGACGGATTTGAATGGACGCCCTCAGGTTGTGACCGAGCCGGTCCAGCTTCCCTGGGCGGCCAACAACACGCATCATCTTCCACACGGGGAAATAACCAAGATGCTGGATCATAAGGACGACTGGCGTATGGTCTTCAACCTGACCGGTGTGGAAACCCTTCCCAAGCGGCACTACTTTGCTTTGTATAACCGCTATTCCGGAGTGCTGCGCGTGTTTTACTATTGGCACAGTGAGGATATCCCTACGGATGGGAACGATCATCTCTGGTCTTTCGAACTGGACCGCAGCATCTCCCAACATCAGGCTACACAGTTCGCAGTGCCTTATGATGAGGCTGCGACAGATGCTTATAAAAGATATGCTGCAGACCCGGTGCTGCTTACCCCCTATGCCAGCAGGGCCGACGAAGTGCAGGGAGGAAAAATGCTTCCTGCCGTTGGCTGGTGGGCTTTCGATGTGAATATGGCCGCTTCACGCAATCATGATTTCTTCAGTGAGTCGCCCAGGGAGTATGCCGCCAAGATAGCCCCTAACATCTATCACGAAGACAACGTGGCTCTGAATTCCATCCTGAAAGGCAGTCTGGATGGAGCGTTGAAAGGAAAAATCAACCTCGATGCTTTGTATCCGAAGGGCACTAGTGAATTTGGATCGATTCTGAATTGCGCAGGTGAAGGCTTAGGCGGTTGGATGTTGAGTAATTTTGTCCTGCAATCAGCTTTCGGCAAGGCCGGCGATGCCGATGTGTCGGGGAAAAGGAAATTCGCAGGTTGTTTTATGGCTCTTGTCGGCTCTGCCCTTTCCGCCGGAGGTAAATTTGCAGGAAGAGAATTGAAAGACAAATCAGGCGCCCCTGAAGAATTGGGCGAGCTCAATGCCTCTATCAACCTCGACCTCAACGCTACTATGACCACATCGGGAATCATCGGTGGCGCACGTGCTACGACAATTCCACCCACCACGCTGGAAATGGCTAATTTCTGGCAGAATACGCCTGCCAAACAGCCTACTGGTTTCGGAAAAGGAGTATGGAACCTCAGGAAGCATCCTGTGGTGTATGTGGTGACCGATGCATATTGGCATGAAAACAACTTCTCCGTCACGAAATCCGGAGTGCTCTACAGGAAGAACAAGAGGGATTATTACTATTATCAAACAGGAGGTGACCCGGATCGTCCCGGTCTGCGCATTATCAGTTTCCTGGACCCTACATCCGTGGAAGGCATTTACCTGAACGACGATCTCTTCGACGATGGTATAACCTATTGTGATGTGGAGCTGGCCTATGGGGTTTATCCTTCTTCAGAGGAGGGATATACCAATGCATTCAGGCAGTCGTTGGGGCTGAATACAGACCTGTCATGGCGCTTTTCAAACAAGTCATCATTCGTCTCGTCCAATAAGTCCCAGATAGACTTCAAACTATGCCAGAACAGAAGAGAGGACGCCATTTTCAATTACTCCGAGATTGATCCCGAACTGACTGACTATGTGGCCTTCCGCCGGAGTGAACAGTTTATTGCAGACACGATTGCGCGCCGCTATTATGGCCCGTCTATGTTCTATACCAAGGAATTTGCGAATCCCTACCAGGTGGACCAGGTGCATTTTGTGACCGATCCCCAGATTGACGTTCCCTTCGACAACGTCGGCAAGGATGCAAAGGGAAAGCCGCAAAAGATGATTGTAGACCCCCAGCTGCCTGATTTTGTGGTAACCGCAGTTCTCACTGTCAACGGCAGAGACCATACCGATGGCGAGGAGCAGACCATGGTAAACACCCTCCGCTTTGTTCCGGAAGTCAAGTATATCAAATGGTCCCAACTGAACAATATCTATAATTCAATTGAGAGCCACCAGATGAAGAATATAACCGGAAAATCCATTGATGTGAAGTGGACTTTCAAGGACCAGCAGGTTAAAAAGATACGAGACTTCAGGGACGCTTTGAACAAATAGTGCGGGTTTTCTTCTCATACGTTTGCACCCTTCTCCTCCTCACTGCCCTCTTGGCCGGGTGCGGCAAGGCGCCGGCCACCGCGCCGGCGCAGCTGACGGTCTTCATCGGCACCGACGGCTACGGAGACGGCAGCTATAATGACACCATGCTGGAGGGCATCCTGGGCTTCTGCAAGGACCATCCGGAGGTGAACCTGAGCCTCCAGCAGCCGGAGAGCATTGCCGATGCCGGGAAGCGGCTGGACGCCTGGCTCTCGGAGGAAGAAAGTGCAGACCGCGCCCTCATCCTCGCCAGCAACACCTACGAGGATATCCTCCGGGGAAAGCCGGCCCCCAAAAACGGCCGCGTGCTTATTCTGGAGACCGATGACGTTTTCCCGGGGCATTCCTCCTACATCATCCGCCGCTACGGCGCCTCGTGGCTGTGCGGAGCCATGTCCCGCTCTTTCACGGGCGTCATCTTCAAGGCCATGGACGGCAACGATATGATTGAAGAGAGCGCCCGCGGCTTCTCCGACGGCCACGGCGCAGCTTCTGAAAGTAAAGTATATACCTGGACGCTGGCCGACGGCCCGCAGGGCTTTGCCATGCGGGACAGCACATACCGTTTCGTGTACAGAAAGTCTCAGGAGTTATACGAATCCGAAGAATTCTTTGGCGATCTTTTGTTCTTCCCCCTTCTGGGTGGATCCCTGTCCGGCCTTTTTGACTATTGCAGATATAACGGCTTCATCCAAATAGCCGGGATGGACGTGGACTGCTCGGCGCTCAATCCCCAGATCGTTCCTTACTCCCTGTGCGTGAACAACCATCTTGCCCTTAAGAAGTATCTGGAAGACTGGCTTGCCGGCGTGCCCTGGCCGGAGCACCGGGAGTTCGGCCTGGAAAGCGAATACGTCCAGGTGGTTCCGGGCAAGCAGTTCGATGTTGAGAACCTGGATATGGCCGCCCTGTATAAGGAATTCTATCCTCTGGCCGTAGAAAAGGAGAAAGCGTATGAGGTGGAGTAGACTGCTATATGCCCTGTTTCCGCTCCTGTTGCTTTTTTCCTGCAACGGGAAAGGTCAGCTGGACGGAGGACAGAAAGTGAATTCCTACAAGGTGGCGGTGGTTCTTCCCTCCTTGGAGAAAGCAGAACTTTCCAAGATCGTAGACTGGGCGCAGGAAACCATCAAGGCCGCCCAGATGGGGCAGGAAAGCCGGATAGAACTGGAGCTGGAATGGATTGACGAGGATGGATTCGGTATGGCCAGGGAAGTGGCCCGGGTTGCCCACGATAACAGTTATGCGGCCATCATCGGCCCGCGATACAGCCGCAACGCCCGTGTCATTGCGCGGGAAAGCCTTTCCTACCGCATTCCTGTACTGGCGCCTTCCGTCACATCCACGGAATTCCAGCGCATCTATGCGGGCAGCAACATGACGGAGCCCAATGTCTTCTGCCTGGCAGAGAATGACATGGCGCAGTGCCAGGCCATGCTCTCCAAGGCCCGGGCCAACAACTATTCCCGCATCTCACTCATTTCCAGGGACGGAAAGAAGGACGACTACGCCGCGTCCTTCCAGCAGTTCTACGCCTATATGGCGCGCGAAATGGATATGGAGGTGGAGGAAACCTATTTCTTTGAAAATAAGGCAGAATTGAAAGCGGCCATCCAGAAGGCAATCGCCGTCGAAGAAGAAGCCCCCTATCCAGGCGTGTTGTTCTTTGTCCCTTCTTCGGCCGGGGATATGCTGGATTTTGACGAGGCCATCAAGCTTAGCGAGGACAGTGAATACCTTGCCATCGTTTGCACTGACATGGCCTACGACCTGTCCCTGGAAGGAAAGCTGAAAAACTACAACTACGAAGGTACGGCGCTCTCCTCCAGGCCCGGAGAAGGATTCGACGTTGCCTGGAAAAGCCGCTGCGGGACGCTCCTTCCCGGCGGCTACGCCCAGTTGTATGACTGCTTTTATCTGCTGGCTCTTGCCGCGGCCGTGGTGGAAAGCGGCGACGCCGCTTCGGTCAGGGAGGCCATCGTGAGTCTCACGTCCGGAGAAAAGGCTTCCACGCCCATCTATCCCTGGACAGCCTCCGGTATGCGTGACGCTTTCCGGGCGGCTAGGGAAGGGGATTACGGACGCATTACAGGCGTCTCCGGCCCCCTTGAATTCGAAAGTCAGACGCATATATGCCAGCTTGGCACCACCTACAGCACATGGACATATACGGGTGGAAAGTATGTGGAGACCGGACGCTTTTCCCGCGATTTCACCGGCGGCGACCTCTGGAACTGGACCAATACCCAGATCGAGGACATGTATGACGAGCAGGCAGCCGATCTTCCTTATCCAGACCTTAAGGACCACTATGCCGTGGTGATCGCCACGTCCACCGGCCGGAACAACTATCGGCACCAGGCCGATGCCCTGGCCCAGTACCAGATGCTGAAGGGCTTCGGCTACAACGACGACCACATCATCCTTATCCTGGAAGACGACCTTGGCTCTGACGTGCACGTCACTCCGGGCGGAGAGAACCTGCGCACTGGTGCCGTCATCGACTACAAGACCAGCCGTGTGACGCCTGAAGACCTCCGGAACATCTTCTCCGGCACTCTCACCGAGCGCACCCCTGCGGTTGTCCAGGGCGGTCCCGGCACCAATGTATTTCTCTTCTGGAGCGGCCACGGCGCCCGTGACGAGGTGCTCATGTGGGCCGATGGCAAATTGGAGGCGGAGGCTTTCCGCGGCATTCTGGAGGGGGCTGAAGGGAACTACCGGAAGCTGCTGGCCGTGATGGAAACCTGTTACAGCGGTTCTATCGGCAGTTATTGCGAGGGGCTTCCGGGCGTACTGCTGCTATGCGCAACCCGCAGCGGCGAGACTTCACACGCCGACGTGTTGGAAGACGGCATCTACCTTTCCAACCGCTTCACCCGCGTGTTCCGCAGCGAGGTGGAAGCCAATCCGGCCATATCGCTCCACGATCTCTACTACCAGCTCGCCACCCACACCACCGCATCCCACGCCGGCCTCTACAACGACGCCTGCTATGGGAATGTCTATCGCAACACCCTGGAAGAATTCCTGAAGCCGCTTTAATTTGATCTGCGGAGAGTCTGCGAGGGGAGCAAGATCTTCAGTTTGCTGATGCTCCTGCCCACGTAGTAGAACAGGTTGAGGGTCGTGCCGTCGCTGTCGAAGTATACGGAACTCAAGTACTTATGGGCTTTCTTGTTGCGGCAGGCCGGTTCGCACCAGACGAGGGTGCAGTCGCCGGTGGACTTTGATACGGTGCAGATGACGGTGTAGCCGCGGATGTCGAAGACGGCCGCGTTGCTGCTCCTGCCTTTTTCTTTAGGGGCCTTCCTGCAGGCCGCCGCTATCGAGGACTCGGGATCCAGCTGGCCGAAGTGCAGGCGCGACGCTCCGCCCTGGGCTTTAGGGTTCTTTTCCAGCCACCATTTAATGGCCGTGTCGGTCAGCAGGTCGGCTTTGGAAATCTGCTGAAGCGAGCTGTTTGCCTTGAATTCCTCGACTATCCATGCGGTCTCCGGACTCAGGGCGAGGCCCTCGATCATTTCGGGGCTCTGGCCCTCGATCCTGAAGTCTTCGCCTTCGGACGGCTTCACCGGATTGCCGTAGAACATCGCCTGGTTAACTATGTCTTCATAAGGGAGATAGAGAACCTCCACATATTCGGAGTCTCCGTTGAGGTAGCCGATGTAGAGGTAGTTCCGCAGGTTGAATGACGGCAGGACGTCAAAGAACTTGACCAGGGTAAAGGCCCCCGGGGTGTCGGACAAAGAGTAAACGGGAATGCTCCTGGTCATCTCCAGTTCGCCGGAAGGGGAGAGAAAGCGGAGGGACAGCCCCTCGTCAAGGGCAACGACGTGCTCGACATTGTCGACCTTAAAGCCTATGGCGTCGAGGCACTTGCCTGCAATCTGCAGGGCTTCTTCGTGATCGATCTGGGTCGCGTTGTGCTCCATTATCCTGTCTGTGGCCAGGTCGATGAAGGGGGAGTCCGGGTATGTGTTATAGTAATTGCGCATGCCCTCAGCATCATCGTAGTCTATGGCGAAGAAGACGAGGGAGTCCCGCAGGCGCAGGACTTTGGGCGCATAGACCGATTCCGGATACTTTTTCAGGAACCTCTCCGCCGCCTTCAGGGTCGGCTTCTTGACGGTCCTGCCGTACATGTTGGTCTCGGCTTTACTTTGCGCTGCGGCGGCCGCAGGCAGCAGTGCCAGGCAGATCAGTGCCGTGAGGATGCTCTTTCTCATCGTATTCCTTTAAGGCTGAAATCCACGGTGGTGTCGTAGTCGTTCCAGTTGCGCAGGTGGAGGGCCAGGTTGGTCTGGTCATAGACATTGCTGTACTGGGTGTCCTCGACGGTGCCGTCCTCCCAGAGGAGGTCTTTCCAGTGCACCTGGGCAAGGCATTCCTGCGCCTGCTCGAGGGTGAGGGTGCCGTCGTGGGCAGAAAGGTAGGCATCCGCAGTCTCGTAGCGCCACCAGCTCTTGCTGTGGGGGTTGCCGACGGCGATGTCGGGCACGGGGGAGTAGTACTTGTCGGAAAGCAGGTGGTTGGTCACGAGCATGTAATTCGCGGCCTCGTCCTTGCGGACTATCATAGTCTTCCAGCCGTCTTCCTTGTCGAATTCGACCACCGCGCAGTCGCCTTTGGCATCGGCCACCATATAGTGGTAGCCGGAGCCTACCGCGGCGTCGTGGCGCACGTCAAGGGTTTCCAGCAGGTCCAGGGCCTCCTGCACAGTCGCGCAGCGGTCGAGCCAGAGGCGCATGATGATGGTGGTGCCGACATCGTGCTTTTCCGTGTCCTGCTGCGAGGCCTGGCGGGGAAGGGCCATGATGGAGGTGCAAAGGCCTTTTTCATTGATTCCGTCCACGGGCGCATAGATTGAAGCAAGGCAGCTCAGACGGGAGAAAAACGAGTCGGGAAGCTTGTCCAGGGAGTATCCGAAGTGGGACATGTCGCTCACCCCGATTGAAGCGTATCCCTTCTTGGGGCGGGAAATGGTCACCATTGTGGGATTCTTGAAGAAATCGTAATTGCGGCCGTACCAGAAGCCGTTCCCGTCGGCCTTCGCGGCCTGGAAACTGGTGCAGTTGAAGGTGGCTGTCTCGCCGTTCTCGTCGGCCACCTGGGCGCTCTTCATCTTGATGGGTATGCCTTTCCCGATGCGTCCGATGACGTAGTCGAGAAGCTCCGGGTTGGAATCGACGTCCTTTGCGATGAGGTCGTCCAGGTCGTATCCGGCCTTGTATTCCATCTTGTAGAGATAGGGATTGCCACCCACGGATTCGATGGTGGATATGGTGCGGATCTCCCCGCCCCAGATGCAGGCGATGGCGATGAACAATGCGGCGAGGATGCCGATAAGCCAGGTGATTACTCTTTTCATACAATTGGTATTTGGTGCAAAAGTAGTAATGCGATGAAGGGCGTTATCGCTTGAACTCGAACCGTATGTCGGCAGGAATCTTTTCCAGTCCAAGTTTCAGGCAGTCGGCGTCGTAGTCGGTGCTGCGCTTGGAGTATTGGGCCTCGAACTGCCCGGCAAATTCACTGTCGCCTGTGGCCTGGGTCTTGAGCACGAGGGCGGTGAGCTCGGAGAGGGCCGATTCCATCTTCTTGAAATCCAGTGCGTACTGGCCGGAAGCCTTGCGCTGGAAAGCGCCTGCCTGGGCCAGGTAGTTGTAGATCATGATGTTGGCACGTCCCAGCGCGGAGCCTTCGCCAAAGCGCTCAGAGCGGAGCAGGGAAGCGAAGAAGGTGGCAAGAGCATCTTCCTTGGTGAAGATGTGGTGGATGTCGAAATGGTCCTGTAGCCTGCACACAAGCAGGGTCCCGGCTGCATTTGCCTTCACTTCTTCGAATGTGGCGGCAGAAGTGCCGAGGGCCTCTTCCACGCTGCCCTTGCCGTTTACGGTTTCTTTCACGCCGAGGCCGTGGGCCACTTCACGGAACACGATGTTCCAGAAGAACGCGTCCGCGTTGAGGTGATCTGCATCGTTGGATTCCAGAAGGATTTCGCCGCAGGGGTTGACGATATGGTTGTATTTGGCGTTGATAATGTTCTCCAGAAGTATGGTGCGTGTGCCGCGGTCGCGCTGCACGTCGCTGTCGAAGGGCAGGTTCAGGGCGATCACCTTCACGCCGGCGTTGGCCTTGCCCGCATAGTAGAGGGCGTCGCAGGAGAAAATATTGGAGCCGGTGCCGGGCTGGAAGGTCTTGTAGGCAGGGTCGCCGGGGAGGTCTTCCTGGAACTCGCCGATACGGGACACATACTGCATCAGCTCATTGGTGCGGCCTTCTTTTTTCAGCAGCACGTATGCCTCGTATGAACGCTTGATGCCGAGCAGCTGGTCGTCGGTCACTTCGTTGGGACCGATCACCAGGTCCATCTTGCTGTCGTCCATGTCCAGCCATGCGATGGAACTCTCATAGTAGCTGTCGGTCTTCAGGGCTTCCGCCTTCTTCAGCAGATAAGCGGCCACGCTGGGCTTGATGGTGATGTCTGCAGCAGCCTTCATGTAGTTGCCTATCTTGTCGATACGCTCCTTGTAGGCGTCGTGGTACCAGACAGCCTCCAGGGAACCGTCGGCGGCGCGGCGGACGAGGGTGTAGGGGCTGTTCTTGTCGGGGTTGTTCCAGGCGTCGAACTCTTCCATGGTCATGTCGGCAGGGTAGAAGCCTGCGCCGGGAAGACGGTCGGCATAGCCCTCGACGAAGGACTTGCCGGTGGCACGGTCCCAGGGGCCGTAGTTGATTTCTGCGAAAGTCTTCTGCACGGGGTCGGTGATGCCGTCCAGCAGGGCCTGCTTGTCGCCGAAGTACTGCTGCCAGTAGATGGCATCCACTTCGTCGGCCGCGAAGCGGTAGAGGTTGAGGACCTCCTTGCCGTTGTCGGTGATGCCGCTCAGGTCCGGGGTTTCTATGGTCACGACGGCGTAGTCCGCTACGCTGCGGGTGAACGGAGATTTGGGTGATTCATTGCAAGATACCGCTGCCAGAACCGTGAGGGCAGCGAAGATGGAAAACTTTTTCATATTGTCAAAGCATTATCATTATCATAACCTGTGCGGCCACGACCCTGAGAAACATCGTCAGAGGGTAGACCGTTGCGTAATTCACGGCGATACGGCCGCTCCCGTACATCTGCTCGGAGAAGGACAGAAGTGCCGGGTCGGTAGTGCCTCCGGCAAGCAGACCGCATATTTTGAAGAAATCAAGTTTCAGTATCCATCTGGCGGCCAGGGCGGTCAGGAACATCGGGACCACGGTGATGAACGCACCGTAGAGCACCCACATGTAACCCCCTTCCACCAGGGAGGAAACGAAAGTCTTTCCGGCGCCGAGGCCGACGGCGGCCATAAACAGGGAAATGCCGATTTCGCGTATCATAAGATTGGCGCTCAGGGCAGTGTAGGTGGTGATCCTCAGCTTCGGACCGAAATGTCCAAGCAGGATGGCCACGATCAGCGGACCGCCGGCAAGGCCGAGCTTCAGCGGCTGGGGCATTGACGGGAAGCGTATGGGGAGCATTCCCAGGGCAATTCCGAGGGCGATCCCGAAGAATATGGGAATCAGGTTGGGCTTGTGGAGCGATTCCGGCTCGTTGCCCACCAGCTCGGCAAGCCGCTGGATTCCGTCGTCGAAACCGACGACCTTCATGCTGTCGCCCACCTGGAGGATCAGGTCTGCATCTGCCTGCAGGTCCACTCCGGCGCGCATGATGCGGGTCACGGTGACACCGTACTTCCTGCGTATGTCGAGTTTGCGCAGGCTCTTGCCGGTGATGGAAGATTTGGTGATGGAAAGGCGTCCGGACACCAGCTTGGTGCCGCTCTGCCGCCATTCGTTCATATCCACCGGCATGTCCTCGCCGAATATGATGCGGACCTTGTCTTTGTGCTGTATGTCGGTCACTATCAGCAGCATGTCTCCTTCCTGAAGGGGAAGGCCCAGATCGGGGAAGAAGACCTTGTCGCCCCGTTTCATCCTGGCCACCACCAGATGGTCGGAATTCTCTTCGCCCACGATATCGTGGAGGGTCTTTCCGAAGAGGGCGGGATTCTCCACCCTGCAGGCAAGACGATAGGCGCTGGCCTCGTCGCCTTCCGACTTGGAGGCCTGCTGTTTTTCCTTGTCGATGTTGACCTTGAAAAGGGCTTTGGAAAGCAGCAGGACGCCGATTGCGCCCAGCACGCCAAGGGGATAGGCCACGGCGTAGGCGGATGCTATGCCTGTGGAAGCTGCCGTGATTTCGTCTGAAGCTCCGGCTGCGTTGGAGAGCGTCTGCTGCGCTGCACCGAGTCCTGGCGTGTTGGTGACGGCTCCCGACATGATGCCGGTCATTATTCCCAGGTTCTCACCGCTGACCAGATGGATGACATAGGTGGTGATGACTGCGAGCAGCACCATGCCCAGGGCCAGCATGTTCATCGGCAGCCCGTCCTTCCTGAAGGAATGGAAGAAGCCGGGACCGACCTGGAGCCCGATTGCGAACACGAACAGTATCAGTCCGAAATCCTTGATGAAAGACAGCATTACGGGATTGATGCGGAGGCCGAAATGGCCTAGCAGGATGCCCATGAACAGAATCCACGTTGTGCCGAGGGAGATGCCCTTGATCTTGAATTTGCCGAGGCACAGGCCCGAGGCGATGACTATGGCCAGGATGAAAATGGCGCCGGCAGTATCTCTTTGCGTTAACAGGTTCAACATATCGGCCGCAAAGGTAGTGAGAAAAAGCGTGATTTTAAACTGAAAAAAGCTTATATTAGCAAGAAAAATCAAGTACAGTTCATTTTATGAAAAAGAATCTCTTCAATATTGTCGCTCTTTTGGTGCTGCCCCTGCTTCTGGCGGCTTCGGCGGCGTCCTGAAGAATGCATCCATCGGAGTGGCGTCCGCATAGTCTATCGCGCGGAGGAAAGCGGACTCGGCTCCACCAAATACACAGTGGTCAGTCTGGACGACTGAGCGGCTCTATAATTTGACATACCCATTCCGGACCTGGCTTTCCAGCAGGGGCCCGGGGATGATTTGCCTCACTGCATCGACCACGGCGTTGACCTTCGCTTCATGGATGTAGTCCTTCCGGATGACGAGAGAGACGGTGCGTCCCGGCACAGGATCGACTATGGGTCTCAGGCAGGTCTGCTGGCTGAACAGGATCATTTTCGTGTGCGTCTCGGGGATTATGGTGATGCCTCCGTTGTCGTTCACTACCTGTATCAGGGTGCCCACGCGCCCGCCTTCGAAGAACTGTTCGTAGGTGAAGCGTCCTTCTCTCAGGTCGGAGGAGTCCATCTGCCTGAGGCCGCCGCGTATGATCCAGACGCCCCGGCCGGGCATCGAGCGGGCTTTGATGCTTTCCTCCGAGTAGGCAGGGTTGTCCGGCGACACGTAAGCAAGGAAACTTTCGTGGTAGAGGGGGATTTCAAGGAAATCCGCATCATTCACCGGCTCAGCCAGGATGCCCATGTCCACTTCCGCCTTCCTGAGTTTGTCCTTGATCGTGGCGGTGAGCATTTCCTCGGTCTGCATGGAAACTGCCGGGTACGCCTGCCCTATATGCTTGAACAGGCCCGGAATCAGCACCGGGGCCACCGTGGATATCAAGGCTATCCTGAGCGGCCCGGAAAGCAATTCCTTTTCCGATTTCGTGATCAGCGGAATCTGCTCCACGTTATAGACCGCCACCCTGGCCTGGTCTATCACCTTGCGGCCAATTTCGGTGGGGGAGACGGGATGGGCGTCCCTGTCGAAGATCAGGGAGTCAAGCTCTTCTTCCAACTTCTTGACCATCAGGCTCAAAGTGGACTGTGTCAGGCCGCAGGCCTCGGCGGCCTTCCCGAAATGCCGGTACTGGTCGATGGCAATGATGTAGCGCAGTTGTTGCAGTGTCATTGGATTCTCGATTGATTTTATCAATGCAAAGATAAATATTTTTGTGTTGATAAATGAGAAACGCTGCAATATCTTTGCAACTTCAGAATGGAAAGCCATGAATTGGAAGATTATCATCTGGTACACCGGAGTGTCGCTTCTCCTTGTCGCTGGTCTTATGGCCGTGTCGGGAGTCATTGCTTTCTGTACCCCGGGAGACGACAGCAGGTCTGCATTGCTGCTGTCGGCCATACTCACCGGAATGGTGGGCTTTTATCCGCTCATCTTCGTTAGGAGAGGCGGCCATATGAGTTTCCGGGAGGGCAACTGCATCGTCGTGGGGGCCTGGACCCTGGCCTGCATCTTCGGGATGCTTCCCTTCCTTTTCTGGGGTGGGGAGTTTACTCTTCTGAATGCCTTTTTCGAAAGCGTCTCCGGCTTCACAACCACCGGCGCCTCCATCCTGAACGACATCGAGGCGCTCCCGCGCGGCCTGCAGTTCTGGCGGATTTCAACTGCCTGGGTGGGAGGAATCGGCATCGTGACGCTTTTCTCCATGCTGACCGCAGGCACCGACAAGTCCACCCTATCGGGCGCCGAAATATCCAGCCTGGCCCGCGACACCTTCTCCGGGGAGAGGAACGGCCGCTTTGCCAGCAGGATGCTGCTTACATATATCCTGCTGACGATGGTCACTTTCTTTTCCCTCAAGCTCACCGGAATGGGCTGGTTCGACGCTGCGACCAACGCCATGTCCGCCTGCAGCACCTGCGGGTTCTGCACCCGCAACACCAGCATTGCGTTCTACGCCAACCCGGCCGCGGAAATAGTGCTGACGGTGGCTATGCTTGCAGCCGGGGTGCATTTCGGCATCCTGTTCCTTGCAATACTTAAAGGGCGTTTCAAACTTATCGGCCGGTCGGAGGTCATCAAAGTCTTCATTTCCCTGGTGCTGGTGGCCATCGTCATCGTGACCGTGGACCTGGTGGCAAACGGCCATTATGCATCTTTCTGGGTGGCCCTGAGGGATGCATCCTTCCAGGTGGCGTCCATTTCCACGACCACCGGTTTCGCCACGCAGGACACGACTCTGTGGCCGCCGCTGAGCATGGCGACCCTGATCATCTGCTCGCTTGTCTGCGGTTGCAGCGGCTCCACGTCGGGAGGCATCAAGGTGGACCGGGCCATCCTGGCCGCCAAGGGGATACACCGGAAAGTGAAGCTGACGGTGGCTCCGAATGCAGTTTTTCTTGTGCGCGTGGACGGGAAGGCGAAGAGCGAGGAGCAGGTCAGCGACGCTTTCGGCTACATTTTCTGCTACCTGCTGATCGTGGTTGTTTTTGCGGCGGTGAACATAGCTTTCGGCCTGGATTTCACCACGGGCGTGACCGCTTCCATCGCGTGTATCGGCAACGTTGGGCCCGGCTTCGGGGAAGTCGGCTCCATGTCGAACTATGCGGCGTTCCCTGCCGTGCTGAAACTGACCAGCCTTCTGGAAATGCTCATCGGCCGCCTGGAGATTTTCCCGGTGCTGTACCTGCTGCGCTCCGCCTCGGCGAGGTGATTCTTAATTTCGTCGCTGGACAAATCTGGCAGCGACCTCTCCGGCCAGCTTCCCGTTGACCACGATGTCGGCAACGCCATTGCCGCCCAAACGGTTGGCTCCGTGGAGGCCGCCGGTAACTTCACCTGCAGCATAGAGCCCGGGAATCGGCGTTCCGTCTGCTCTCAGGACCTGGGCGTCGGTGTTGACACGCAGTCCGCCCATCGTGTGATGTATGGCGGGCTTTACTCTGACGGCATAGAATGGGGGAGTCTGGAGCGCTGCAGTCATTTCTGTGGCACTACGTCCGAAGTCCTCGTCCAGCCCTGCCTTTTGTTGGGCTGAATAACGGCTCATCGTGGCTTCGAGATCTGCTTCAGGAATGCCTGCGGTAGCGGCTAGTTCGGTAATCGTTGAGCCCTTTTTAAGCAGGTGCTGGTTGGCGTAGGTCTCAATGGCGGCAAGCGAAGTTCTGACTTCCTGGTCAAAGATAAGGTACGCGTCTCCTTTGGTCTGCTTCAGGATAGCCGCCGAGACTATGTCCCGCGTGTCCATCTCATTCACGAAGCGTTTTGCCTCCCTGTTCACCAGGATGGCGCCGTTCCCCCTCACAGCCTCCGTGATGAGTATGTGGTTTTCCGCTTCTGCCGTGGGGTGGATCTGGATGTTTTCCATCTGTATGGTGGCGCCGCCCAGAGGCTCAATCCAGTTGAAAGCGTCACCAGTGGCTCCGGGATGATTGAGCGTGGCAAATCCGCTCAGCCAGGGCTGGTACTTCGTCACCATTTGCAGATTGGCTCCGAATCCGCCGGTGGCTATGATAACAGCCTTCGCTTTGAGCGTATATGTTCTGCCGTCGGCATTTTCCACTCGCACGCCTGTTACGGCAGGGCCGGAAGAGAGCAGCCCCAGGACTCTATTGGACGTTCTGATTTCGATGCTCTTATTGGTGGCGGCGGTCTTCAGAATCTTCATAAGATGCGGGCCGATAGCGGTGCCACCTTTCGGACGGTGGGTGCGCTTGACGCTGCTGCCTCCCATCAGGCCCACATCGCTGAGGTCTGCCCCCATGCCGGTCAGCCAGCTGATGGTGCCGGGGGCGCGCTCCACGAAGTTACGGACCAGTTCCGGCAGGTTTTCGTTCTTGCCTCCTCTTATTGTGTCGTCGTAGAACAGTTGCTTGCTGTCTTTGATGCCCAGAGACTTCTGTATGTCTGTTTCTGCAGCATTGACGCCGCCTGTGGAGTAATTGGTATTGCCGCCTATGATGCCCTGCTTTTCCAATACGATGATGCTTCCCGCTCCGGATTCGGCAGCAGATACGGCCGCAGACAGGCCTGCGCCTCCGGCACCGACTACGACGATGTCGCAGGTCCCGTCGCGGTAGGTCTTATCGCCGTCGGCCCTTTTCCCCATAGCAGCCAGCAGTGCCATATTGATGGCGTCGATTACTCCATTGGAAGTGAGCGTGGCTCCGGATATGGCATCTGTCTCCGGGTTCAGCAGGCCCTCCCGGCCGACCGCCTTTCCCGTAATGGTATTGATGGTTTCTTGTGCAAAGGATGACTCCGACTGGCTAAGGATGGTGACCTCCGCAACCTGGTGGTTTTTCACTTCCACGCTGGCGATGATGGTGCCGCCGCGGCCTTCGCCGCTGCCTGTCCACACTCCGTCAATAAGGATATTCGTCTCTGGCTCGGGGTCGGCATCCAGTGTGCAGGATGCTGCGAAGATGAAAAGAGAAAGGACTATCAGTATCCGGTGTTTCATTCTGCAAAAATAATCTTCTTTTTGCAATAATGCACGTTTGAATGAGAATCAGCTTGAAATAAACCATAAGAAAAACCCCTCTGAGATGCTCTCAAAGGGGTTTTTAAGTGACTCCTACAGGACTCAAACCTGTAACCTTTTGATCCGTAGTCAAATGCTCTATTCAATTGAGCTAAGGAGCCGTATGCCGGGCCGGAGCCCGGCTGTAGTCCTATTCGGCGGAGGTCTCCTTGACGGCGCGCTTCGCTTCCTTGATCCTGGCCTTCTTGCCGGAGAGGTTGCGGAGGTAGAATATGCGGGCCCTGCGGACTTTACCTACCTTGTTGACTTCGATCTTGTCGATGAACGGGCTTTCGTAAGGGAAAATCCTCTCGACACCGATGCCGTTGGATACCTTGCGGACGGTAAAGGTCCTGGTGAAGGGAGTTGCACCACAAATCTGGATAACAACACCGCGGAAATTCTGAAGTCTGTCCTTGTCACCTTCTTTGATCCTGTAGGTCACGGTGATGGTGTCGCCGGCCTTGAATTCAGGATAGGAGGCTGCTTTGTTCTGCGAGAAGGATTCCTCCACCAATTTAATCAAATCCATAATACTATTTCAACTATAATCGCAGCGTCACTGAACCGTTCAACGAGAGGCTGCTGAATTTTGGACTGCAAATGTAGGAACTTTTTTTCAGTCCACCAAATAAATCTTTAAAAATATTTGCTTTCCTTCTCAAATAATTCCCTGTCTTCGCGGTTCGGGTCGGGCTTGATGCTCGAACTGGTCCGAAGGGCTTCGATAGCCTCCTTCTCGCTGCGGCTAAGCTTGCGGGGGATCCAGACAAGGATCTTTACATACAGATCGCCGCGGGAATAGCCGCCGGCTTCCGGAACGCCCTTGCCGCGAAGGCGGGTCACATAGCCGGACTGCGTGCCCGGATCTATCTTCAGCTTCTGGCTGCCGTCCAGGGTGGGAATCTGTATCTCGGTGCCGAGAATTGCGTCGGCTACGCTGATTACCCTTG
Source organism: uncultured Bacteroidia bacterium (assembly GCA_902782225.1). Taxonomy (GTDB): domain Bacteria; phylum Bacteroidota; class Bacteroidia; order Bacteroidales; family UBA932; genus Cryptobacteroides. The sequence goes on from CACZMF010000004.1 coordinate 52,185, forward strand.
TGTAGAAGAGGTCCGTGCCCTGGCGCTTCAGCTGAGGGTGGGGAATCTCTTCGATGATCACCAGCAGGTCGCCGGAGACGCCGCCGCGGGCAGCTGCGTGGCCTTCGCCGCGCACTGTCAGCTGCATTCCGTCCTCGACTCCTGCGGGCACTTTCACGTGGACCGTCTCGCGTTTACGGAGAAGACCGGTGCCTTTGCAGCTGCTGCAGGGGTTGGTCACGATTTTGCCTTCGCCGCCGCACTGGGGGCAGGTGGCGTAGGTCATCGTGCGGCCGAACAATGAGTTGACGACATTCTGCACCTGTCCGGAACCGTGGCAGGTCGGGCAGGTCTTCAGGTCGCTGCTGCTCCTGGCTCCTCTGCCGCCGCAGTCGGGGCAGGGACGGTTGCGCTCGATGCTGACCTCCTTGGTGCAGCCCTTGGCGATTTCTTCCAATGAAAGGCGTACGCGCGTGCGGATGTCGCGGCCGCGCATGGTTCTCGGGCCCTGCTGGCCTCCGCCGAAGCCTCCGAAACCGCTGAAACCTCCGAATGCCCCTCCGAACGCACCTCCGAAGAGGTTGTTCAGTATGTCGTTGAGGCTGCCGAAGCCCTGGCTCCAGTCCTGTGCGCCCGCGCCGTCCACTCCGGCAAAGCCGAACTGGTCGTACTTGGCCTTCTTGTCGGGGTCGCTGAGCACGGAGTACGCTTCGGAAGCCTCCTTGAATTTCTCCTCGGCGGTCTTCTTCTCGGCGTCGGTGCCGCTGACCCAGCGGTCGGGGTGCCATTTCAGCGCAGCCTTGCGGTAGGCCGCCTTTATGTCGTCTGCCGATGCGCCCTTGTCGACGCCCAGCACTTCATAGTAATCTCTTTTTTCTGCCATAGTGAATTATGCTCCCACAACGACCTTGGCATACCTTAGAACCTTTCCGTTCAGCAGGTAGCCGGTCTGGATCACATCTATGACCATGCCTTTCTGCTCCTCGCTCGGGGCGGGGAACTGGGTCACGGCTTCGTGGTAATCGGTGTCAAACTTTTGTCCTTTAGCCTCGATCACGGTCAGTCCGCGGGTCTTCAGGTATTCCATCAATTTGTTGTATATCAGCGATGTGCCTTCGCGGGCGGCCTCGTCGGAAGAAGCGGCGAGTATCTGCATCGCCCTCTCGCAGTCGTCCAGGACGGGAAGCAGGCCCTTTATGGTGTCGGCGGCAGCCGATCCCACGAGTGCCAGCTTCTCTTCGGCGCTGCGCCTGCGGAAAGTCTCGAACTCTGCGTACAGGCGCACGTAGGAGTCGTGCTCCTTGGACAATTTGTCATTGAGCTCTTCCACCTGCTTCTGCAGGAGGTTGTCTTTTTTCTTCTTGGATGCCTTCTGGGATTGCTCCTGAGGCGTTTCTTTTATCTCTTTCTCTGCCATTTCAGTTTAGTTTCCTGCAAAGGTATCAATTTTTTTGCCACTGCCACTTTGTCATAATTGAAAACAAATGCCTATATTTGAATGCTTAATTAAAACTGATACCGAATGGCTAGATTTCTCGATCCGCCCAAGCCGAAGGCGCAAATCCCGGCTGAAAAAGTAGACAAGGAGTATAAGGCAATGCGTATCAAGGTGTTCCTTGGCGCTTTCCTGGGATATGCCGCATATTATCTGGTCCGGAAAAACCTTTCTCTGGCCGCTCCCGACATGATTGCCGACGGCATACTCGATGCCGGAAAGGTGGGTCTCGCCATGTCGGCGGTGTCTATCGCATACGCATTCAGCAAATTCGTGATGGGCAGCGTGTCGGACCGCTCCGACGCCCGCAAGTTCCTCTGCGTGGGCCTGGTGCTGTCCGCCCTGGTGATGATGTCGGTGGGCCTGATTCCTTTCGGCACCAACACCGCCGTCAACACGGTGATAATCTTCGTCCTGATGCTGATAGTCGGCTGGCTCAGCGGTTTCGGATGGCCTCCATGCGGGCGCATAATGGCCCACTGGTTCAGCCAGAATGAGCGGAGCTTCAAAATGAGCGTGTGGAACGTGTCCCACACCATCGGCAGTTTCTCCCTCGGCTTCCTGGCCATCGCCGGTGTGTCGCTTGCCGCCGACCTGGGCATAGCGCAGACCTGGAAAGGCAACTTCGTGTTCCCGGCGGTCATAGCCATGGCCATCGCCCTTTTCTGCTGGTGGGCCATACGCGACACGCCGGAATCCTGCGGGCTGCCTGCAGTGGCGGACTGGAGAAACGACCACTCCGGCGTCAAGTCCAAGGGCGCTGCCGGTGAAAAGCTTCCCTTCAAGACCCTGTTCGTGGACTACGTGCTCAAGAACAAGCTTCTCTGGATCGTGGCCATCAGCAACGTGGCGGTCTATATGGTCCGGTACGGCATCGGCGACTGGGCTCCTACCTATCTTCAGACGAAGGGCATCATGACTGCGGCGGAAAGCAAGGTTGCATTTTCCGTCCACAACATAGTCGGAGCAGTGGGCACCATCGCCTGCGGCTGGGCCACTTCCAAGATATTCAAGGGCCGCTGCGCCCCCATGAACGTGATCTGCATGTTCCTCTGTGCTATCGGCGTGCTGCTCTACTGGATGGTGGGTGCGGGCATAATTGCCGTGGATCCCGGGATGCAGAAGGTGCTGGTCTATGTGGCCCTGTGCCTCATCGGTTTCTTCATCTACGGTCCCGTGGCCCTGACCGGCGTGCAGGCCCTGAACCTCGTGCCCAAGAACGCAGCCGGCACTGCTGCCGGTTTCGTGGGCCTGTTCGGATACCTTGTGGGCGATGCCGTGTGCTCCAAGATTGTCGTGGGAGGTATCGCCAACGGCAGCTCCTGGGATACTGCAATGCTCTCAGTTGCGATAGGTTCGCTGATCGGAGTCGGCCTTTGCGCCCTCCTTATTCCGAGCGAGAAGAAGCTTGCCCGCCAGAACTAGGGACAGGCTAAACCTTAAAGAATCTGTCAATAGCTTTGATTGTCTGCGGCAGGGCGAATATTGCGACCCTGTCGTAGTCTTCTATACGGGTGTCCCCGACAGCTATGAATGAATCGCTGCCGCGCACCACGCCTGCGATGATGGCGTTTTCAGGGAAACCGAGGTCCTTGAGCGGCTTTTTGGTGATCGCGCTTCCGGGGGCCACAGTGTATTCGATGATTTCGGCGTTGCTGCCGGACATGTATTTGACGAAGCGGGCCTTGCCGGACAGGGTGAACTTGAAAATCTTGCCTGCCGTGATGAGCTTTTTGTTTATCACGGTGTCCACGCCCATTTCCTCGGCCAGACGTATGTATTCGATGTTCTCGACCTCGGCCACGGTGCGCTGCACGCCGAATTTCTTGGCCACGACGCATGAAAGCACATTGGTCTCGTCGCTGTCGGTGAGGGCGATGAAAGCATCGTAGTCCCGTATCCCTTCTTCATACAGCAGGTCGGAATTGCGGCCGTCGCCGTTGACTATTGCGATGGAATCGGGGAGCCGCTCCGACAGCGCCAGGCAGCGCTCCTTGTCTTTTTCGATGATCTTGACGCCATGGTTCTGGGTGTCGAGGGTCCTGGCCACCATTTCCCCGATTGCCGTGCCGCCCAGTATCATCACGCGTCCTATTGCCTTTTCCGCCTTCCCGAAGTATTTCAAGATGCTCTTGAGGCCTTCGCGCTTGGAAACGGTGAAGATGAGGTCACCGAACTGGAACTTGGTGTCGAATTTCGGTATGATGGTCTGTTCGTCGCGGGAGATGGCGATGATCCTGAAAAGGGTGTTCTCTTCGGGGGTCATCATGCGCACGAATTCTTCGAGGCGGAGGTCCACCATGGGGGATTCTTCGTCGATCTTGAACACTGAAATCTGGAGCTTGCCATGAGCAAAATCCATTGAATCAGAAGAAGATATGTGCTTCAGGGAATTCACGATTTCGTCTGCGGCGCTCTTTTCGGGATAGAACATGAGCTCAATGCCCAGTTCCTTGAAGAGGAGGCGGTTCTCGGCGGCGAGATAGTCTTCGTCGTTGATCCTGGCCACCACTTTCTTCGCTCCCAGCTGCTTTGCGAGCAGGGCGCCCACGATGTTGACCTCCTGCGTCGTGAACGGATACACGGCGATGAAAAGGTCGGCGCGGGCCACTCCGGCGTCGCGAAGGGCCTTTATGGAAGACGGGCTGCCAAGAAATGTCTCCACGTCGGCATAGCCGCCCAGGGTGCTCAGACGCACCGGGTCGTTGTCGATCACCGTGACTTCATTGGCTTCTTCGCGAAGCATCTTGGCAAGGTGGGAGCCGATTTCGCCGGCGCCTTCAATGACTATCTTCATATCGTTTCAAGTATTCGAATATACCATCGCCTCTTAGGAGGCACTGCAAGATAATGCATTTTTTCCAATATCCGGCAACTTTGGCGCTCCCTTCCGCTTGCGGGCCTGCAGACTTCCGCAGCCGGCGGTATCCTTTGTGGGCCCGGAAAACCGCACTGAACGCGGCCGGTTTGCCCTGCAGCAGGTACACGAAAGCGGATGCCGTGTCCAGCAGAAGACGGGCCCATATGATTCCGCGGGCCTTGATTGCACCCACGGTGGCCGGAAGGTTGTTCTCCAGGAGCAGCAGGTCGTTGCGGTGGTTGAGCTCCAGCTTGAAAGGGGAGTCCGGAGACAGGGTGCCGCCGCCAAGGTGCCATACGGTGCTTTGCGGCACGAGCGCCACGCCGAATCCAAGGCGCTGCGCCCTCCAGCAGTAGTCGATTTCTTCCATGTGGGCGAAGAAACGCTCGTCCAGTCCGCCAAGCCTGCGCCAGAGGGAGGCCCGAGTCATGAGGCATGCCCCGCTTATCCACAGGATGCCGGAAGGGGAGTCATACTGCCCCCGGTCGGTCTCGGCACGGCTCATGACCCTGCCTCGGCAGAAAGGATAACCGAAAAGGTCGATGCGGCCGCCTGCCGCTCCCGCATACTCGAAGCGGTCTGTGCGCTCCCACCTGCCGTCCTTTTCGTCGAGGGCGTGGAGCTTGGGGCCGCAAACCCCGCAACCGGGGTGCGAATCCATATATTCCACCAGCGGCTCCAGCCAGCCGGGGGCCACCTCGATGTCGGAGTTGATCAGCAGGAAGTATTCCGCATCTATCCTCTCGAGGGCCCTGTTGTAGCCGCCTGTGAAGCCGTAATTGGCGCCGAGCGGGATCGTGGGCATCCCCGGGAAAGCCTTGTGGACATATTCCAGGGAACCGTCGGTGGAGCCGTTGTCGGCCACTATCACCTGCGCGTCGTCGGGGCAGGACGCCACCAGCGAAGGCAGGAAGGCCTTCAGGAAACGTTCCGTGTTCCAGTTCAGTATGACGACGGCGGTCTTCATCGAAGCTTATTTGCCCTCGCAGCTGCCTTCGCAGTGGCAGTCGCCCTCGCAGTTGCAGTCCTCGCCTTCGCCCTTGTGGCAGCAGCCGCCCTCGCCTTTGTGGCAGTGGCACTCTTTGGGGAGGTATTCGCCGTGGAGACCTTCCTTCAGCTCTTTTTCGCTAGCGTCACGCACGGACTCCACCTTGCCGGTGAAGTGCAGGGTCTTGCCTGCCATGGGGTGGTTGAAGTCCATCTTGACGGATTTTTCTTCCACTGCGGCCACAGTGCCCTGCACCACCTGGCCTTCGGAGTTGAGCATGGGCAGTACGCGTCCGACCACGAGCAGTTCGGTGGCGGTCTTTCCGTCTATTGCGAAAGCCTCGAGCGGGAGGTCAATCAGGTATTTGGGATTGTAGGTGCCGTAGCCCTCTTCGGGGCTGAGGGTGAATTCGAAACCGTCGCCGGCCACTTTCCCGTCGAGAGCGGACTCGAACTTGGGAAGCAGCATGCCGGTGCCGTGGATGTATTCCAGAGGGGCCTCGGAAGAGGCTTTGTCGGCGATTTTCCCTTCCACTTCCAATTCGTAGCTGACGGCTACCACTTTGTCTTTCTGAATTTTCATTTTTTTATGCATTAAAGATGCAAAGGTAAACATTTTTTTGCGTATATTTGTAGTCCGTATGAAATACGGATTCGACAACGAAAAATATCTCAAGATCCAGTCAGAACACATCAAGGAACGTATCTCCCGTTTCGGTGACAAACTGTATCTCGAGTTCGGCGGCAAGTTATTCGACGACCACCACGCCTCCCGGGTGCTCCCCGGTTTCCAGCCCGACAGTAAGCTCAAGATGCTGATGCAGCTTTCCGACGATGCGGAAATCATCATCGTGATCAGCGCAATCGACATCGAAAAGAACAAGGTCCGCAACGACCTGGGCATCACCTACGATATGGACGTTCTCCGCCTGAGGGAGGAGTTCGTGAGCCGCGGGTTCATCGTGAGTTCCGTGGTGATCACCCACTACAACGGCCAGAACAGTGCGGATTCCTACCGTGCCCGCCTGGAGCGTATGGGCATCACGGTCTATTACCACCACACGATAGAGGGCTATCCCAACAACGTGGCCCTGATCGACTCCGACGAGGGATTCGGACGGAACGACTATGTCCGCACCACCCGCCCTCTCGTGGTCGTCACGGCTCCCGGGCCCGGCAGCGGGAAGATGGCCGTCTGCCTCAGCCAGCTGTATCAGGAGCACAAGCGCGGCATCAAGGCCGGCTATGCGAAGTTCGAGACTTTCCCCGTCTGGAACCTGCCCCTGAAGCACCCGGTGAACCTTGCCTATGAAGCTGCGACCGCCGACCTGAACGACGTCAACATGATCGATCCCTTCCATCTGGAGGCTTATGGCAAGACTGCCGTCAACTACAACCGTGACATTGAGATATTCCCGGTGCTGAATGCCCTTTTCGAAGGCATTTACGGCGAGAATCCGTATAAATCGCCCACCGACATGGGCGTGAACATGGTGGGGTTCTGCATCAGCGACGAAGATGTCTGCTGCGACGCTTCCCGCGATGAAATCGTGCGCCGCTACTACAGCGCCCTCGTGAAGATGGCGGAAGGCGACGGCAATGATACGGAGGTCAACAAGACCGCCCTGCTGATGCGGCAGGCAAAGATCACCACCGCCTGGCGCAAGACCACAGTGGCCGCTTACGAACGCAAGATGGAGACGGGCGTGCCGGCGGCTGCCATCGAGCTTCACGACGGCACCATTATCACGGCTAAGACTTCCTCGCTGCTTGGCCCTAGCGCCGCGCTTATCCTCAACGCCGCCAAGCACCTGGCCGGAATAGACCATTCGGTGCAGTTGATTCCTCAGGAAATGATAGAGCCCATAGCCCGGACGAAGGTCAATTTCCTCCACGGCCACAATCCCAGGCTCCACACCGACGAGGTGCTGGTCGCCCTGTCGATGCTGAGCAAGGACGACGACAACTGCCGCAGGGCGCTTGAGACCCTGCCGCTGTTCGAGGGCTGCCAGGTCCACTCCACGGTGATGCTGAGCGAGGTGGACAGGAAAATCTTCAAGAAGCTCGGAGTCGGCCTGACCTGCGATCCCGTCAAGAAAGGATCATAATCTAGCTGCGGAATACCCTGCAAGGGCCCCTGTGCAAAATGCGAGCTGGAGGTTGTAGCCTCCGGTGTCGGCGTCGATGTCCAGCGCCTCGCCGCAGAAATACAGGCCCGGCACCAGTTTGGACTCCATGGTTTTCTGGACCACGTCGTCGGTGGACACGCCTCCGGCGGTCACGACGGCGCGCTCCCAGCCCACGTAGCCGGCAATCTCGAACCTCCAGTCCTTGAGGGCCTTTGCTATGCTCACCAGATTGATCCAGACCTTCGTGTCCGCGCGGCCGCGCCTTTCGAGCGTGATGATCTCGGGATGCGCACTCTTGAAGGCGGGAATCAGTTCGCGGGGCATCAGTTTGCCCAGCAGTATGCGGCAGCGCTCCTTTTCGCGGACGCCACGGCTTCTCGGGTCGGCGGCTATTTCGTCCCAAAGTTCCTTTATGCGGGTGGTCAGTTCAGTCAGGCCGACCCCCGGCTTCAGGTCGAGCGAAACGGCCACCCTGGAGCCGCCCAGCATGGATTTTACGGCTTTGCGGCTGATCTGGAATCCGGCAGGGCCTTCCAGGCCGCCGTCGGTGAAATCGATGTCTCCGAATTCGCTGGCGGCTACGGTATCTTCGACCAGCAGCTGAAGTCCTATGTTCTTGAGCTGTATGCCGCAAAGCTCTGCGCCTGAGGCGGACAGGGGAGTTTCGCGCGGGATGTGGCCTTTGGCGCCGATGTCTTTGTAGCCCCTGGGCACAAGGGCGGTCAGGGACGGGAATGGCGGGATGATGCGGTGCCCCGTTTCTTCTGCCCATCGGAGGCCGTCTCCGGTGGATCCGGTGCCGGGGTAGGAGAGGCCGCCGGTGGCGATAATGAGGCGGGAGCAGGTGTGGGAGCGCCCGTCTGCGGCTTCGACCTTGAATGTGCCGTCGCCCGTCGTGATTCCTGAAACCTCAAATTCGGTTTCCAGCTTCACTCCGAGGCTGTGGCATGCATTGACCAGCGTGTCCACTACGTCGGACGAGCGATAGGACGCGGGAAAAGCGCGGTCGCCGCGCTCCACTACGGCAGGCATGCCGAATCCTTCGAAGAAAGATATGAGTTTCTCCGGCGGGAGGGTGTAAAACGCTGAACGTACGAAGCGGGAGTTGCTGCGGACGTGCTGGGAGAATTCGTTCCAGTCCTTGACGTTAGTGAAATTGCAGCGGCCTTTGCCGGTAATCATTATCTTTCGTCCGGGACGGGGCATTTTTTCCAGGATGCAGATCCTCAGGTCGCGTTCTTCATCCGCCGCCCTGCGGGCTGCCGAGTATGCGGCAAGGAGCCCGGAAGCGCCTCCGCCTATGATCAGGATGTCGTATTTCATGCGTTTTGTTGAAAATATGTTTACAAATATAAGGAATCTTTTTGGCTGCTTTGCTTTTTATCGTTAAATTTGCCAATTGGAGAATAAGTAACCACAATTATAATTATGTCAGTAAAAATTAAGGAAACCAAGCGTCTGGCGTATGTCTCGCCCGACTTTGACGCCTGCAGTGTCCTCGCAGGCGCCCTGATTTGCCAAAGCACCACTGACGGTGCTACGATCGAGGACTGGGTTGACGACGGTAACGGATTCGAGCTATGAGAAGACTGTTCACCCTCGCAGGGCTGATGATGGCAGCCATCGTCTCCCTCACCAATTGCCAGCAGAAGGAATTGGAGCCTCAGGTCCGTCCGGACGGCATCAAGCTCGTCATGTCAACTGACGACACCAAGACCACAAACGACGGAATGAGCACCCTCTGGGCCGAAAAAGACAGGGTCGGCGTGTTCTTCCAGGACGTGACCGGCGGATATGTATCCCTCGGAGCATTCAACCTCACCGGCGGCGCCGGCACCAAGAGCGGCACCTTCGAGCCGGCATCCACCGAGACCGAAGGCTTTGCCAAACTGAACACGAGCGCATCCTACAACTGGTACGCCCTTTATCCCTACAGCGGCGGCGTGAAGACTCCTGCTTCCACCGACGATGAAGGCGGTTATATCTACATCGGCCAGAGGAACGGCATCAACCAGGACGGCTACAACAGCAGTGCTGCTGTCTGCGGCAGCAACTGCGCTCTGTACGCAAAGAAGGAAAACGCTACCGTGGGCGAACTGACCAACAGCGTCACCGTGAAGAACCTGACATCCCTTGTCGAGTTCGAACTTGTCAACCAGACCGGGCAGGATATCATCATCAGTTCCGTGACCCTCACGGCAAGCGAACCGGTGGTCGGTTCCTTCTATGTGGATGTGACCGGGAGCGAGCCGGCATACATATCTTCCGGAGACCAGTATGTCAAGAAAGAGGCCGCCGTCTTTATCCAGAATGCAGGCACCCTTGCAAACGGTTCTTCTGCAAAGGCCTATCTGCCTATAAAGCCCTATACACAGTCTGCCTCCGAGCCCTTCAAGGTGGAGGTGACCGGCTCGATCGGCGGAAACACTGGCTCCAAGGAGTTCTCCTCCGTCCTTGCTTCCGGAAAGAATGTTTTCGAGGCCGGCAAGGTGAAGAAGATCAAGCTCAACATCGATTCCATGGCAGCAGCCGGCAACGTCAACACGGTTGCCGAAGTGCTTTCCGGAACAGTCGGTGAGGAATACACGCTCAACGGAGCCCAGGTGACTTCCGTCGTGGGCAGCTCCTATTTCGTGACCGACGCGACCGGCACCGTGATGTGCTACAAGAGCGGCCACGGTCTCGCCATAGGCGATATCGTGAATGTCCAGGGCAAGTCCATGGCGTACAATAACCTCGTTGAGTTGAGTAATCCGGTGGCTACCAAGGTTTCCGGCGGCACCCGTTCCATCACCCCTGCCGTCTGGAGCACTTCCGACATGGTGGCCGCCTACGGCAACGCCCAGATCGCCTATGTCACATATGAGACTGAGTTCACCGGCTCCCGCAATGCTCCTCTGACCGGGACCGATATCGTTCTCTACACGACCAACGCTTCCGGAGTCAGCATCAGCAAGGACAAGACCTACAAGGTCACCGGCTACGTGTATGGCTGGATGGATTTTGAGAAGGACAGCAAGGTCACCAAGGAAGTCTGCATGTACGTCGAGACGGCCGAAGAGGTCACCGGCGGACAGACTGCCACCCTTGAGATCAGCCCCAAGAGCATGACCTTCGAGGCGGCCGGCGGCAGCAAGGAAGTGACCGTGACTTGCGACAACGAGAAGTGGAGCTGGGGCCAGACCCCCGATTGGGCCACACTTACCCGCGAAGGCAACAAGGTGACCGTCACAGTCGCTGAAAACACCGGCGAAGAAAAGCGCGAGGGCACAGTCACCTTCACCCACTCCAACGGCACCCTCTCAGCAGAACTTACGATTTCCCAGAAAGGGACTGCTGCCTCTGATAATATTTCCCTTTCTCCGGCATCATATACCTTTGATGCCGTGCCTGCCGGCCCTCTTGAGGTAACCGTTACATCCAACGCTGACGGATGGACATATGACGCTCCGACTGAAACCTGGATTCATCTTTCGACCAATGGCAACACAGTAACTGTTACTGTCGATGAGAATACTGGCGATGCCAGAAATGTCACCGTAAAGTTCCACCACGCGAATGGGTCTCCCAATGCAAACCTGGTCATTAATCAGAGGGCAAAGAGTTCAGGGAACAAGGTGACCTATACAAAAGTAACTTCCGGAACTATCGGTACCGGAGATTACCTGATCGTTTGCGAGGATGCCGGCAAGGCCTTGGATGGCAGTCTGACCGATTATTCCAAGGCTAACAGCATGGATGTCACAATCAACGGCAATACTATAACCGTCGATGAAGGGTCTGATATTCACTATGATGCGACATCAAAGACGATTGTGTCTGCAAGCGGCTTGTATATCGGAGCAAAGAGTAACAACAACAATGGTATCTCGACCAGGAAGAGCGACCCTCAAGGTAGTAGTGCTATATATATCATAGATATTACCGTTTCCAATGGCGAGGCTTCTATAGGTTGTACTCTTGATGCCGGTTTCCACTCGCTGAAATACAACAATACAAATGACAGCGACTACTTCCGTTTTTACAAGCCAACATCCTCATTGGCGTCCAGCCCTCTGTCCATTTACAAAAAGAACTAACTGTCAACTTCTAATCCTATAATCATATGGCCTATCAAAAAGTAACCACAACCTCCTACGGAGGCCGCCTCAAGAACGCTCTTCAGGGCGTTGGCGCAGGCTTTATCATGTTGATTGCCGGTACCATCCTCCTCTTCTGGAATGAAGGCCGCACAGTCAAGACCACAAGGATGCTCAAGGAAGCCCAGGGCGTCTGCATCGAATTGGGCGACATCCAGCAGATCGATGCAGAAAAGAACGGCAAGATGATCCACGCCAGCGGTTTTGCAGGCACCGAGGACATCCTTGCAGACGACGATTTCGACATCTCCCTCAATGCCGTGAAGCTCATCCGCAGCACCGAGTATTATCAGTGGGTCGAGCACACCAAGACCGAAACCAAAGACAAAGTCGGCGGCGGCCAGGAGACCATCACCACCTACACCTACAGCAAGGAGTGGGTCAGCAGCCCCGTCAACTCTTCTTCATTCGAGGATCCTTCCTACCGCGGTATCGACAACCAGGTGCTCCTCACCGTCGAAGACAAGACATGGCAGGCTGAGAACGTCCAGTTCGGCGCCTACGCCTTCCCCGAGGGCCTTATTTCCCAGATGAACAACACCCAGCCCCTGACGGTCGAGCTCAAAGATGAGGTCGTGAATAAATATGAGTCTGAATTCCACCGCGTTTTCGATGTGGCCAACACCGACACGTTTATGCACCCCAAGGGAAATGTCCTCTACATAGGTCTCAATCCCAACAGCCCGAAGGTCGGTGACGTGCGTGTCACCTATCAGAAGGTCCTTCCCGGAGACGTGTCCATACTTGCCAAGGTCAACGGCAACACCTTCGAAAGATTCACGGCAAAGAACGGCTACGGCCTGATGACCCTTGTGGACGGCACCGTGGGCATGGATGAGATGTTCGCCAGCGAGCATTCCTCCAACAAGACCACCGCGTGGATCCTCCGCTTCATCGGTATCCTGCTGATATTCTTCGGCTTCAAGAACATCTTCAACATCATCACCCAGCTCCTCAAGGTGCTTCCGTTCCTCGGCAATATCGCCAATCTCGGCGTCAACCTTGTGGCCGGTGTGCTGGCCTTCGCCTGGTCGCTGATCGTGATAGCGATCGCCTGGCTGTGGTACAGGCCCGTGCTCGGAATCATCCTGCTTGCCGCCGCCGGAGCCCTTATCTGGTTTCTCGGCAAGAAGAGCAAGGAAAAGAAAGCCCAGCTCGAGGCCGAAGCGGCTGCTGCACCCGTGCAGCCCGTTGCTCCCGCTCAGCCCGCTGCACCCGCTCCGGACATCGATTCTCAGCCCGAATAGGGAGAGAGGACATAATAAACAAAACCGGTCTGCCTGGAATGGCGGACCGGTTTTTTGTTGAGCAGGATAAGGGAGTCGAACCCTCCTCCTTGGCTTGGGAAGCCAATGCACTACCGATGTGCTAATCCTGCAACAGGTGTGCAAAGATACGAATTTTTTGTATCTTCGCAAGATAATGCCGGAAATTTCAGAAAATAGCCGCCGCATCGCCCGCAACACCATCCTGCTGTATTTCAGGATGCTCCTGCTGATGGCCATAGGCCTCTACACGTCCCGCGTCGTGCTCCGGTCTCTCGGAATCGACGACTACGGGATCTACGGAGCGGTCGGGGGCGTGGTGATGCTGTTCACCGTCGTGACAAATTCCGTCTCGCAGTCGATCAGCCGCTACATCACCTGGCATCTCGGTCTGGGACAGGCTGACAACCTCCACCGCGTATTCTCGACCGCGGTGCTGATGCAGCTGATTTTCTGCGTGTTGTTGCTCGTGCTCACTGAGACTGCCGGCCTGTGGTGGGTGAACCATAAGATGAATATTCCGCCGGGGCGCTATGAGGCCGCTGGCTGGGTGCTGCAGTGCTCGATGGGAGTGCTTATGGTCAGCCTGCTCAGCGTGCCCTACAACGCCACGATAATCTCCCATGAGCGTATGGACCTTTTCGCCTGGATCAGCCTGGGCGAGGCGGTCCTGAAGCTGGGCGTAGCCCTGCTGCTGGTCCTGTCGCCGGGCGACAAGCTGAAACTCTATGCAGTGCTGATGCTGGCGGTCGCGGTGCTGGTGCGGCTCACCTACGGCATCTGCTGCCGCCGCCTTTTCCCGGAGACCCGCGGCCGCATCGTCTTCGACCGCAAACTGCTGAAGGAAATGACTTCATTTGCCGGCTGGAACGTACTCGGCAGTGGCGCATACATAGTCAACACGCAGGGAGTCAACCAGTTGGTCAATATCTTCTTCGGAGTCGCCTTCAACGGAGCCCGCCACGTGGCCCTGCAGGTGGAAAACATACTCAAGCAGTTTGTCTCCAATTTCCTGACTGCCCTGAATCCGCAGATCACCAAGTCGTATGCCGCATCCAACAAGGCCTACGCCTTCGAGCTTGTGGGCAAGGGCGTCAAGTACAGCGGCCTCATACTGCTGGCCCTCGGCCTGCCCCTGGTGCTGGAAGCGCCGGAGCTGCTGCGCCTGTGGCTCGGGGATGTGCCGGAGCACAGCGTGGTGTTCACCCGCCTCACGGTGCTGTGCCTGCTGGTGGACCTGATGCTGAATCCGCTCCTGACGCTGATTCAGGCGGACGGACGCATAAGGTCGTACTATATAGTCAGTTCCTCCGTTGCCCTGCTGTGCTTCGCCTCGTCGTGGGTGGCTTTTGCCGCGGGTGCTCCCGCTTTTGTCTCCTATCTGTTTTTCGCGTCTGCATATCTGCTTGTGGATGTGGTGAAGATAGTATTCGCCAGGCGTCTTGCCGGGTACACTTTCCGGGGTTTGGTCGATGATGCCCTGATGCCCCTGACGGCGACCGCCGTCGGAGTGTCGGGAGTGATGGTGCTCCTCCATCTCGTTGTTGCCGCTCCGCTCTGGCGGCTGCTGGCGGTGCTCTTCGCCGAGATGCTGATGCTTCCTTGCCTGTGCTGGGAATGCGCCATGACCAGGGGCGAGAGGGATTTCGTGCTCCGCAAGATCGGCCGTTTCCTGCCGGACGGACTGTATCTTCGTATGAAATACAGGGTTATGATGGACCGCAGGCTCCATCTGTGCCGTCCCGGGACATTCAATGAGAAGATACAGTGGCTGAAGATCCACGACCGCAGGCCGGAGTACACGGCGCTGGTGGACAAGGCAGCCGTCAAGGACTGGGTGGCCGGGCGCATCGGGGCTGAATATGTGATTCCGAACCTTGGCGTCTGGAGCAGCGCGAAGGACATAGACTTTGATTCTCTGCCGGAGCGTTTCGTGCTGAAATGCAACCACGACAGCGGCAGCGTGGTGATCTGCGACGGTTCTTCCGACCGCGATGCGGTCGTCCGCCGGCTGGAAGAGGCCCTTGGAAGGAATTACTCTTCCGTCGGACGCGAGTGGGCGTATAAGGGGGTAGAGCCCAAGGTGCTTGCGGAACCTATGCTGGACGATGGCAGCCCGGACGGGCTCACTGATTATAAATTCTTCTGTTTCAATGGGGAACCGCGTTTCCTGTATGTGTCCAGAGGGCTGGATGACCATCGCACCGCTCATATCAGTTTCGCTTGGCCGGACTGGACCCCCGCTCCTTTCAGGCGCAGCGACTATGAGCCTTTCGCCCAGTTGCCGCCGGCGCCTTCGAAGCTCGGGCTGATGATGGACCTGAGCCGCAGGCTTGCCGAAGGGATACGCTTCGTGCGGGTGGATTTCTACCAGGTGGGGGAGAAGGTGCTGTTCTCCGAAATGACCTTTTATCCCTGCGGCGGGTTCCTGCCCCTGGGAAGTTATGAACAGGACTGCCAGATGGGTGATATGCTGAATCTTAAGCAATGAGCCGCTGGACCATATATACTGCAATCGTGGGGGACATCGACACTCTGGTGCAGCCCCGGGTCGTGGATTCCCGCTTCGACTACGTGTGCTTCGTGCGCCGCGGAAGCGGACGGCAGGGCGTCTGGGAGCTAAGGGAAATCGGGGAGGACCTAGAGGACGACAGGATGCTGGCTCGTTACGCCAAGCTGCATCCCTGCGAACTGCTGCCGGACTGCGAATGGAGCCTCTGGATGGACGGCAACCTCGTGCCGCGTACGGCAGCGTTCTATGATCTGGTCGCGGATTGCATTGCGGAAGGGACGCCCCTGCGCACATTTGTGCACCCCTACCGCGACTGCACCTACGAAGAGGCGTATGCCTGTGTCGCTGCAGGCAAGGAGAGCTTCGGAACGGCCATGAAGGTGGTCCGGTATCTTGAGAGGGAAGGATTTCCGCGCCACTGCGGACTATGCGAAACAAGCCTCCTGCTGCGCTCGCATAAGGATTTGAAAGTGAGGATGTTGAATGTGCTCTGGTGGCAGATGCTCCAGAATCTCTCGAAGCGGGACCAGCTCAGCTTCATCTACTGCGTACGCAGAGTGGGACTGAATTGGAAGCCGATTCTGCCGGCGGGCACGAATATGCGGTCCTGTGAGCAACTGGACTACATCCACCACGACCGCCGGCCATCCCGGCCGTGGCTGGTCAAAAAGTGGTACGACGGCAGGCGCCGGATTGAGAAGTGGCTGCTGCGCAGGAAAGTGGATTCTATTTGAGGAAGGCTCCCGCCTTGCGGCTCTGCTTGCGCAGGCGTATCAGTTCCGGATAGCGTTTCCAGAGTGTGCCGATGAAGCGCAGGGGCGCTTTGTCCAGGTGCAGCAGGCTGATGCCCAGCAGGCGGAGCGGCTCGCCCAGCAGGCGAAGCAGCAGGCCTCTTTTCGGGCTACTCACGTGGACTACTGAAGCGTTGCATTTCAGGAACATACGCCTTTCCGGTGTGCTTGGCCTGTCGGCTCTGTCGTGGACGGCCTTAGCTTCGGGCACCACTCCGCAGGAATATCCGAACCAGCGGGCTCGGTCGATGTAATTGTCATCCTCGCCGTAAAGCGTGAAAGCGGGGGAGAAGCCTCCGGTCTCCATCAGGCAGCCCCTGCTCACCATCCAATGGGCGGCCATCACGAAGGGCACTTCGACGACAGTCTCGCCTTTGTGCCTGCGGATGAAGCGTTTGCAGCGTTTTGCGAACTGCTTGTCCATTTTCCGGCCGGAGGCGTCGTTCTGGACGGGGCTGAGTATGCCGTAGCGGCTGTATTCGAAGCCCTTGAGCAGTTTCTCTATCGTGTCCGGCTCCAGCCAGGCGTCCTGGTTGAGAAGATAGACGTAGAAATAGCCTTCTTCGATCGCCAGTTTCATACCTATGTTGTTGGCGGCACCGAATCCTATGTTGGAATTGTTGGCCACCACCTGGACTCCGTGTTTCTGCAGCCATTCCACGCTGCCGTCCGTGGAGCCGTTGTCGATGGCGATGATGTCGGCCTGGACGGTGGAGGAACGCACCGAGGAGATGCACTTTTCGAGCCAGCGCATCCCGTTGAAAGTCACGATGATGACGAGGATTTCAGAGTTCATTGAAGTAGCGTATGAAGATTTCTTTTGGGCTCTTGCGGGTCCATATGCTGCGGGTTATGTGGCGGTAGGTGAGCAGCTCGGCCTTGTGGCCGAGGACGGCCGCTTTGATGCGCTTCCCCAATTCGGCAGTCCACACGCCAAGTCCCAGCAGGAAATAGCGGAGGGCGCTGCCGCCGCTGAAGAAAATCAGGCTGCCGCGCACTGCGCACGGGCGTATCGCCGGAGCGATCCGGGAGGCGGTGGTGCGCCATTTGTGCACCACGCAGGCGTCGGAGTCGCACCAGACCGAATAGCCGCGCCTGCGGGCCAGGGTGGAAAGGGCTATGTCTTCAGGGGTGAAATAATATGTTTCGTCGAACCATCCCAGCTCGCGGAAGATGCTGGTCTTGATCAGGAATGCGGCGCCGCTGATGTTGAAGGTCCTGAAAAGGCCGCTGCCGTTGTCGACGGGCTCCTTGTAGAGGTGCCACTGCTGGAGGACATAGTTGAGGGCAGGGTAGTCGGGCCTGCCGCAGAGCTGGAGGGTGCCGTCGGCGTTGAGCAGTTTCGGGCTCACTATTGCCGCATCTTCCGGCAGGCGGGAGAAATCTTCCAGCAGGCGGTCTATCGCGGGGCCGGGGAGCTCGGTGTCGTCGTTCAGCACGAAGCAATACTCGCCGCCGGCCTGCCTGAGGGCCAGGTTGTTATTCTCCGAAAAGCCGCTCAGTGAGTCGTTTACGATAAAGCGTACATAGGGGAATTCCTCCCGCATCGCTGACAGATTGTCAGCCGAAAAGCGGTATGCGACCACGAAAATCTCGCAATCGGCCGTGGTATGCTCTTTGATGCTTCGCAGGCACGGCCGGAGATTGTCGGGCCTGTTCATACACACAATTATTATACTTACGGCGGGCATAGCATACAAATGTACGATTTTTTTACTAATTTTGCCCGATTTAGAACTTTTTAAGAATGGCACTTGCTGACATTATCAAGAAAATTTTCGGTTCCAAGGCGGACCGCGACTATAAGGCTGTGAAGCCTATTCTTACCAAAATCCTTGAAGCATATCCCGCTATCGACGCGCTTTCCAACGATGAACTCCGCGCCCGTTCCGCAGCCCTGCGCCAGCAGCTTCGGGATGTAGAGGCCCCGTTTGAGGACCGCATCGCCCAAATCAAGGAAGAACTTGCGAAGGACATTCCCATTTCCGAGAAGGAAAAGCTCGCCACCGAGTCCGACAAGCTCGTCAAGGATGAGGATGAAGCGATAGAAAAATGCCTCACCGAGATACTCCCGGAGGCGTTTTCCATCATGAAGAGCACCGCCAGGCGCCTCAAGGAGAATGAGCGTATCGAAGTCACCGCCACCCAGTTCGACCGCGACATCAGCGTCAACCACGATTTCGTGACCATAGAAGGCGACAAGGCAATCTACAGCAACCACTGGATCGCCGGCGGCAACGAAGTGACCTGGGACATGGTCCACTACGACGTGCAGCTCATCGGCGGTATAGCCCTGCATCAGGGAAAGATCGCTGAAATGGCCACCGGTGAAGGCAAGACCCTCGTGGCAACGCTCCCTGTGTTCCTCAATGCCCTCGCCGGCAAGGGCGTCCACGTGGTCACCGTCAACGACTACCTGTCCAAGCGTGACTCGGAGTGGATGGGGCCGCTTTATATGTTCCACGGGCTCAGCGTGGACTGCATCGACAAGCATCAGCCCAACTCCGATGCCCGCAGGCGCGCCTACGACTGCGACATCACCTTCGGAACCAACAACGAATTCGGCTTCGACTACCTGCGTGACAACATGGCCGTCGCCAAGGAAGACCTCGTGCAGCGCAAGCACCACTATGCCATTGTGGACGAGGTCGACTCCGTGCTCATCGACGATGCCCGTACGCCGTTGATCATTTCCGGTCCCGTGCAGAAAAACACCGACGACGATGCGCAGTACACCGAGTACAAGCCCTATGTGGAGCGTCTCTACCAGGCCCAGCGCCAGCTTGTGAACCAGTGCCTCAACGAGGCGAAGAAACTCATTTCGGCAGGCGACGAGCGCGAAGGCGGAAAGCTCCTCCTGCGTGCCCACAAGGGCCTTCCCAAGTACCAGCCGCTCATCAAGTATCTTTCCGAGCCCGGAATCAAGGTCATACTCCAGAAGACGGAGAACTACTATATCCAGGACAACGAGAAGGAGATGCCCGTCATCACCGACCCTCTCTACTTCGTGATCAACGAGCAGCTCCACTCCGTGGTGAAGACCGACAAGGGAGACGCCATGCTCGCACAGGCGGTCGGCACCGAAGATTTCTTCGTGCTTCCCGACGTGGGCGTGCGCACTGCCGAGATCATGCAGGGCGAAGGCTCTCCGGCTGAAAAGCAGGCCAGGAAGGACGCCCTGATGGAGGAATTCTCACTGAAGAGCGAGCGTGTCCACGTGGTGGAGCAGCTCCTTAAGGCCTACGCAATGTTCGAAAAGGATGTGGATTACATCATTTCCGAAGACGGAAAGGTCAAGATCGTGGATGAAAGCACCGGCCGTATCATGGAAGGGCGCCGCTGGAGCGACGGCCTGCACCAGGCGGTCGAGGCGAAGGAGAACGTGAAGGTGGAAGCCGCCACGCAGACTTTCGCCACCATCACCCTCCAGAACTACTTCCGTATGTACCACAAACTTGCCGGTATGACCGGTACGGCAGAGACGGAGGCAGGTGAGTTCTGGAGCATCTACAAGCTGGACGTGATGGTGATCCCGACCAACCGCCCCGTCATCCGCGACGACCAGGACGACCGCATCTACAAGACGAAGAAGGCTAAATATGCAGCCGTGATCGACCGCGTGGCCGAGCTCTCCAAGGCTGGCCGCCCGGTGCTGGTGGGCACGACCGACGTCGAGACCTCCGAGCTCCTGAGCCGCATGCTCCGCCTGCGCGGCATTCGCCACAACGTGCTGAACGCCAAGGAGCACGCCCGTGAAGCTGAAATCGTGGGCCAGGCCGGCCAGAGTTCGACCGTGACCATTGCCACCAATATGGCTGGCCGTGGTACCGATATCAAGTTGTCCGATGAAGTCAAGGCTGCCGGCGGTCTGGCGATAATCGGCACCGAGCGCCACGATTCCCGCCGCGTGGACAGGCAGCTCCGCGGCCGTGCCGGACGTCAGGGCGACCCGGGTTCTTCGACCTTCTATATTTCCCTGGAAGACAAGCTGATGCGTCTGTTCGGCTCGGAGCGTATCGCAAGTATGGTGGACAAGATGGGCATGAAGGACGATGAGGCCCTCGTCAGTTCCATGCTATCCGGAGCTATCGAGAATGCCCAGAAGAAAGTCGAGGAAAACAACTTCGGCATCCGTAAGCGCCTCCTCGAGTACGACGACGTCATGAACTATCAGCGCGAGGCCATATATTCCCGCCGCCGCAACGCAATCGCCGGCGACAAGGTGGAAATAGACCTCCAGAACATGATGGTCGATACGGCATCGGTGTTCGTGGACAGGACCGAAGGATACTCGTTCGAGGATTTCCGCGAGTCCCTGATGGCCAAGTTCTCCATCGACGTAGATATGCCGGAGGAAGAATATGCCAAGGCCAAGAAGAACGACCTGGTGAAGCACATCTGCGACGTGATGCTCGAGGCCTACAAGCGCCGTATGGATTCCCTGGATGAGAAGCTTTATCCCATCATCAAGGAAGTGTACGAAAAGCAGGGGTCGATGTACCAGAACATCGCCATCCCGGTGTCCGACGGCCGCAAGGTGATCAACCTCTCCGTGAATCTGGAGAAGGCCTACGAAAGCGAAGGCCGCGAGATCTCCAAGACCCTGAGCAAGAACATCATACTCTATCAGATCGATGAGCATTGGAAGGAGCACCTGCGCGAGATGGACGACCTCAAGCAGAGTGTCCAGAACGCTGCATACGAGCAGAAAGACCCTATCGTGGTCTATAAGCTGGAAAGCTACAACCTCTTCTCCGACATGCTGGAGGCGCTCAACCAGGACGTGCTTTCATTCCTCTTCAGGGCATTCGTGCCGCTGAGCGACCGCAGCCAGCCTCCGCAGAGGGCCATGCAGCGCAAGACCGACATGTCGCAGATGCAGACCCAGCACTCCGATCTCAGCACCAACGGGGAACAGAAAGCCAATACACCAGTCAAAGTA
Organism: uncultured Bacteroidia bacterium; assembly: GCA_902782225.1. Taxonomy (GTDB): domain Bacteria; phylum Bacteroidota; class Bacteroidia; order Bacteroidales; family UBA932; genus Cryptobacteroides. The sequence continues at coordinate 73,284 of CACZMF010000004.1, forward strand.
GATAAGCACGTGGGCCGCAATGACCCTTGTCCTTGCGGAAGCGGTAAAAAATTCAAGAATTGCCATGGAAAAGGAATTGTTTAACCGGTTCAAGAATATGTCCCGCAATCCTGAACCTGCGGACGTCAATACTGTATGCCGCATCTCTGAGGGCACATCCGTCAAAGGTGAAATCAACTCCCGCAACGACCTGCGCATCGACGGAGAAGTGGAAGGGAAACTTTTCTCTGAAGGCCGTATAGTGGTGGGGGAGAAGGCCCTTATCAAGGGCGCCATCCTATGCAATGACCTGGACCTGTGGGGTGCGGTGGACGGCGATGTCTATGTGAAGGAACTGCTTTCCGTCAAGAGCACCGCCAAAGTGTCCGGCAGCCTGCACGTCCGCAAACTCCAGGTGGAGATGGGGGCTGCCTTCAACGGCACATGCAAGATGATTACCGACAGCGATTTCGAAGAAGCACCCGCTGCCGGCGCTTCACAACCTGCGGAGGTTGAATAGCTTGCTGTCGCTCATATTGTAGATGAAGTCGAAGCACCTGTATTCCAGGTGCTTTCCTTTTTTCTGTACCTGATGGGTCACGAAGTCCGGCTGGAAACCCATCTGGGTGAGCGTGCTCACCGGGCAGCTGGCTCCTTTAAGCCGGAACAGCGCTTCCAGTATGCTGTAGTTGCGGGTGAGTATCTTCAGGGTTGCGTTATGGGTTTTCACGGGCCGGTAGCGAAGATGTCCGTGGTACTTGTTCCTGCAGCTGTCGCAGCAGAATTTCTTGTCCGTACGCCCATAAACAGGGCCTCCGCACTCCAGGCAATGACCGCCTTCGGTTTCAGTGGTACTATACATAGTTGCGCAGGTTTTCCCAAATATCGCAGGCAATTATTGAAAATGCAAGGAATCGAAAAAATCGTAAATCACTTTTTGCGAATCTTTTCATGAAAAGGATTTTTTTGTGGAAAAGAATCTGTTTCGTTTTTTTTTCGCTTTCGGGCCGCGGCTTTAAAAATCGTAAAAAGTTGCATACGGCGGGGCCAGGAGTGGATCGGGCAAAGAAAAAATGCGTTTCCTTTGCACTGGGACGAAGGCGCCGCAGCGGTGCCGGGGAGCCCGGATTGTTAAAACCAAATTATGGAAAACTAATGGAACAAATCAACAAAGTAGAGCTTGTCGGGGTTGTCGGCAGCGTGCGAATCCAGCACTTCGGCGACAAACAGATGGCAAGATTCACAGTGGTGACCAACCGTGCCTACAAAAACAGGGAGGGCGCTCCGGTCATCGAAACCACCTGGCACAATGTCGCAGCCTTCGAGGGCAAGTATGTGCAGGATGTAGACAAAATCGAGAAGGGCAAGCCCGTGAAGGTCCAGGGGCGCCTTCAGATCCAGCGCTACACCGGCGTGGACGGTGTGGAACGCACTTCCGTGGACGTGATATGCTCGCGCCTCACCATTCTTCCCGATGATACTGAAATGCAATACGAAATGTAGGAGGAGGGGATTATGAAACAGTTGATCTACATTCTGTCGGCATTTGCCGTCGCGGCTCTGTCTTCTTGTACGACAGACAGTATTGCGGAATATCCCGTGCAGGACAAGGTGCCGGTGACCATCAATGTGGGTACGCCTGCCACCAAGCGTATGGGCTCAAGTGCGAACGATATGCAGCTTAAGAACTTCCAGATATTCGTGTTCACAAGCACTGGAAAGTTTGAAACGGCTTCCGAGCTGAAGGCCTCCGTGACCCAGGTGACGCTGGACCTGCTTCCCGGCCCCAAGCATATCTGGGTCCTCGGCAACATCCCGGCAGCTTTGGGCACGCCTACCAATGAAACCACATTCAAGGCGACCAGCAGCTCCCTCCTGAACAATGCGTGCGACAAGATAGCCATGAGCAGCTATTCCGAGGCAGTCATCACGACCGAGACGCAAATCGAAGTGAGCCTGAAGCACATTGCCTGCAAGATTGTGCTGGACAAAGTGACCCGCAGCTTTGCCAATGAAGATTACGGCGCGTGTCCGTTGATTATCAAAAGCGTGTATATCAGCAACGTTGCAGCGGACACAAGCCTGGACGGGACTGCTGCCCCTACGGTCTGGTGCAACAAGTTCGGCGACATAGACAACAATCTTACCGCCTTGCAGAAGGAAATGCTGGTCAATGACGAAATCAACTATTCGATTGCGCAAAGCGGATCCTATGATGCGGTGCATACTTTCTATGCCTATCCCAATCCGACCGTGGCCGACAACTTCTCCAACACCTGGAGCGCCCGGCACACGCGCCTCGTGATCAAGTGCGACTATAACGGCAAGACCTGTTATTATCCGGTCACGCTGCCGAAGTCCACAGGCGGTACTCCAGGTACGCTGGAGCGGAACAAGGTGTACCACATCAGCCAGCTGACCCTCAAGCGCCCCGGCTCCTCGAGCCCTGAAAATCCGGGAGATGAGGTTGATTCCGAAGTCAGTGTGACCTTCAAGGTCACCGTCTCTGCCTGGGAAGGCGACACGTCCTACACCGAAATCTTCGAGTAGTATGAAACGTATTCTCTGCTTCATCACCGTGCTGCTCCTCTGCTCTTGCACCGTGAAGGAGAACAGGTCCTTCTGCCCCTGTGAACTGCTGGTGTATTCCGAAGAGCCGTTGAAGACGGATGGAAGCGTGTTGGTCAGTGTAATTCAGGACGGTGAGGTGGTGAAGCAGGGGATGATGAGCCGCGATGATTTTGAGAGCGGCAACTGCCGCCTCACGGTGCCCCGCCGTCCGTCACAGGTCACGGTGTTCACCGGAATCAAGGATATGAACGCCGTAAGCGGCCGCCTTCTCAACATACGCTTCGAGCATCAGTGCGACGAAGTGTACAGTTGCAGCGACGTGGCTTTGCTGGAAGGTGATTCGTATGAATGTCCCGTGATGCCGCACAAGAATTATGCGCGCCTCTTCCTGACGATACTGGGCCTTCCGGTCGAATCTGCGGTGGCTGTCAGCGGCAATGTGAAGGGCTATGACATACTTAGCCTGGATCCCTGTAAAGGCCTTTTCCAATGCTCTCCGGACAAAGACCAGGACGGACAGGAATTCCTGGTGCGCCTGCCCCGGCAGCTGGATGACGGCCTGAGCCTGGACGTGCTCAAAGGCAACAACCTGTTCCGCTCTGTGCCTATAGGAAGCATGATTGCTGCGAGCGGCTACAGTTACGATGACCCCGACCTGCTGGATATAACCCTGACCGTGGATCTTTCCAAGTCCTTTGTTGTCCTGACTGTTTCCGGCTGGGAGACTGAAACCTATCCAATAGTTGAATACTAGAATTATGAAAGCTTATTCCCTTATACCTATAATGCTGTTGCTGTCCTGCACCGTGAGCGGCCCCGAGTCCGCTTTCAGCGGCAGGACGGGCAGCAGGGAGGTCGTGATCCAGATTACCGGAGATGCGCTGCCCGCGGCTTCGACCAGAAGCAGTGTCACGGCGTCGGATTCCGCTTTGCGGATCGTGGATGTGTTGTTCTATGAAAATTCCCGCCTTTGCGGCGAACTGACGGCCCACAGGACAGTTGATTGGACTGGCAGTTGTTCGCTGTCGGTAAACTTGTCCCTCGGGCGGACCTATGAAGTGCTGGTGATAGCCAATACCGACGGAATTACGCCTCCGCAGACACTTCAGGAGGCACTTTCAGGTCTCAGGTACACGGCCTCGGGAATAAGCGGCTGGAATTCCACCGGCCTCCCTATGTGCGGCCGGAAAAGCGTCACCGTGACTCCGTCGACCCGGGAAATCGAAATTCCTCTCACGCGCATCGTGGCAAAGGTGAAACTATCCATCCACACTTCAGGGCTTGAACACGGAACGATAGATTTCACTTCCATCAGCGTGCGGCAGATGAACCTGCGTTGCCCTTTCTTCGGGGAGGGCCGTGCGACTTCGGCCGGCGGCACGACTGAAGGCGACCTCGCGTCGGAAGCGGAGATAGCCGGCATCAATTCGAACCGAAGCGGCTACACCGCAACTTTCTATTTGCTTGAAAACCTGCAGGGGGACCTGCTCCCCGGCAACAACGACCCGGACAAGAAGAACCCGGACAACGTCCTGGCGGCGGGTGGCAACCCAAATACTTGTTCTTATCTTGAAATCCTAGGCCGCTATTGCGATACTTCGGGCAATCTCACGGGCACTCCGCTCACGGCCCGTCTGTTCCTGGGTGCAGACCCCTGCAGTAATTTCGACGTGCTGCGCAATATGCAGTACGATATCGACCTCACTATCACCGATGAGGGTTGCCTGCGCACGGACTGGAAGATCGACGGCAATCTGGATGACCGTCGCACGCTTCAGTTCACGACTTCCAGCAGCACCATCACGCCGTCATCCTCCGCTACCGCCCTCCTCTCAACGAATCTCAGGATGTCTGACGGGGACTACAGTTATTCGCTTTCAGGCGATCTTGGGTGCTTCAGCGTTTCCGAGGCCTGGTCGGGCCGGTTGTTCACCATAACTGCAGCCGGTTCTGCCCCGGCCGGTGCCAGCATCAGCATAACAGCGTCGAGCTGGGACGGCCGGCATATAACTGTGCATACAGTAACCGTGGAAAGACCGTCGAGTTCCAACTATGCCATTGAAATCGAAGATGGCGGGACATTGTATGTGGCCCAGCGGAGAAGCGTCTCGGTTTCGGACAAGGCTACTGGGCTCTATCCGTCCGGCGTCGTGGAACTTACTTCTATGAACGGCAGGGTCAGGCTCCATAAATCCGGTGCGGAATGGGTGATGGGAGCATTGAGCGCAGGAGAAGATGAGCTGGTCCTGAAAGTCGGCGGCATCATTGTCGCGACCGAGTCCGTGCTTGTGGAGGCCCCGCTGCTGGAATACCCGTCAAGCCGTGTTTTTCTCCCCCTGGACGGAGCTGATGTCGTGTGCGGACCTTATTATTATGAGGAGGACGGCACCCGGCTCTATTGGGAGGATTTCGACCCCGATTTGTATCAGGAGCTCCTCAACGTCAGCGTGGTGCGCAGCCAGGATTCTGCAATGCGGGGGAGCCGCTGGAATTCTTCCGGGACCGGAGGCAATCCGGCCGTCCTTGAAAAAAGCATGTCCGATGACTTCACTCTGTTGTGCTATTGTATTTCCAGGCTTTCGCTGGGCGGCGTGCCCATTTCTGAGAATTACGATTTCGGAAGCGGGGATGTTTCTCTTGAGCGCATCACTGCTTATCCGGCAAGCGATGTGTGCGGGGTGGCTCCTGCCTCTGCGGTTCTGTATACCTCCGAGCCTTTCATTGGCTCCAGGCACTTTGGAAGCCGTAGCAGCTGGGCACTGGCACGCTGGCCTGCCGAGGGCGTCCACGATGAGACCTTCACCTTCACCTTGTACAATCTGGTCCGCTCCGGGAATGACTACACGCGGGCATCTGCGGTGTATCCATTCTCGAGCGAGAACAAGTACAGTTTCAGTTTCCCCCGCTCCAACACGGTGGAAATGACGGTGCTCTATGCCGACAATGTGGAGGCGGCGATGCCAGAGCGTTATTTCACTTTCGCGCCATCTATGCGCAACCGGCACTCCGGCGAAGAATATATCTCTTCCTACAGGTGGTCCGTGGATTTCACAGTGAACCTGGCGCTTGGCGCCGTGGCTGAAGAAAACGGTGCCGGAGGCTGCGCCATAAGCGTGGAATGGGTATTCCCGCGCCGGGACGACGGACTGCTGGATTACCTGGAGGATAACGTCGTCGCAAGCAACTGGGGCAGGGGCTATTACCTGAAAGGTATGTATAGTACCTTGTACACCATCTATGGCTATAGCAGCGATATGGTGCGCGAGCAGGAAGTGCCGGACTACGTGTTTGCAGATCTCCGGTATGCGCCGGGCTCGATAGTGCCGCTGAGCCAGGACAGTTATCAGGTTCCCGAGGGTTATGCCGTGGGCTATGACCTTGTGCTGTGGAAATATGGTGCGCTCTATCCCGACACCGGCGGGTGGATAGTGAAATAATCCAGCAACTTCCCGCGGATACGGGTGTTGATCGAATAGTCTTCAGGGCCGGCGCCTTTTGCGGCGGTAAGGCCTCCGCAGATGTCGGCCCCGATGATGCGATGGCTTACGGCTATGGCGTCCAGGCTCCCCAAGAGGGTCTCGGGCGTCATGGTGCCGTGACTCCAGTCGGTGCGGGCAAAATCGGGGGACAAGACGTCCAGGTCGATGGAAATATAGACCGGAAGTGCTCCGGGAACAGCGGATGTGTTGAGAAAATCGCTTTTCATCTGCTTCAACTCCCTTCTGGCGGAAAGCACCCAGGAGCCGCAGCTGAGCAGGGATTCCCCGAAAGCGCCCTCCTGGTCGTCGGGATGGTTGTCGAACAGGGCAAGGATGAAGGGCCCGTTTATGCGCTCCATCCATAACTTGCTGATATAGTGGTAGTCGCCGGAATCTATCCAATGCACGCCGGACAGCCGTTCCCCCGCGATGGCCGATCTCAGGACGCTTTCAGCAGCAGGGCTGCAGTAGCAGTTGCTGCCTTCGAGATCCCGGAAATCAAGCACTGAAGCCCCTGGAATCGACCAGGATTCATCGTCGTAGAGGCTGCTCAGTTTAAGAATTGTGTGCATAACTTGCCCAAATCTAAAAAAAAATTCTTATTTTTGCTTGTTCAAGTACAAGGAATCTTTTTTTTGATGGCCGCTGAAGAACTATTCCCGCTCGACCCTGAGAAAGTATATTTCTCCATGGATGAGTTGACGCTTGACACCGAAGAGGGTCCCAAGACCCTTAGGCTCGGTGCCTGGCTGAATGTCGACCCGGTGCGGATCCACAAGATGATTGTACGGGAAAAGGTCCTCCAGGTGGACAGTTTCGAAGTCCTCAATCCTCTCGTCAGTAAGCTCAGAAGGGCAGACCCCGAATACTACAAGCGTTTCATGGGCCTCCAGCTCATCATCGACTATCCCGGCTACAGCACCGGCATCGTGGCAAAGATTCCCTATGAGAACGATCCGGTGGGTTTCTATAAATGGTGGCGCAAGGGCAAGCACGAGGACAAGGTGTATCTCTCCCTTGGCTACAAGATAAAACTCTTTGAGAAAGTGTCCATGATGGATCCCAAGATGATCCTGAAGAAGGACCTCAAGGAGATTCAGTGATTCCGGATGGTCAATTTCATTCTCCCCGCCGGCCCCGACAGGCCTTTGTCCTTTTACCTGGCGATGGAAGAATACGTCGCCGCTGCCTATGGCTGCGGTTTTTTTGTGTGGCGTGTGGCGCCGACCGTGATTATCGGCCGCAACCAGGATCTGCAGTCCGAAGTGAACCTCGGCTTCTGCCGCGGACACGGCATCGATATAGTGCGCCGCAAGAGCGGGGGAGGCTGCGTGTATGCCGACAAGGGAAACCTGATGATTTCATATATCACGCCCGCGAAAGGGGTGGAAACGGTGTTCCGGGAGTATCTGGAGAGCCTGTCCGCCTGCCTTCGCAGCCTTGGTGTGGATGCAGTTTATACTGAGCATAATGATGTGCTGGCCGGCGGATCCAAGGTATCGGGCAACGCTTTCTTCGTGCATCCTTCCGCGAGCATCGTGCACGGCACGCTGCTGCATTCCGTGGATTTCGACATGCTGCAGCAGGCAATCACGCCGCCTGCCGCCAAGCTGGCCAGGCATTCCGTGCACTCGGTCAGGCAGAGGGTCGTCAACCTTGTGGACCTCGGCTTCGCCCTGCCGGTGGAGGCTCTGGAAGACGCTCTCGTGGACTGGTTCTGCGATTCGTCACGCCTCCTGGCACCTTCGGAAGTGACAGCAATACTGGAGTTGGAAAAGAGTTATAAAAACCGTATATTTGACCCGCTATGGACGAACAGCTGAAAACTACCTGCCTGCACGACTCCCACGTGGCCCTCGGAGCCAAGATGAGTCCTTTCGCAGGCTTTGATATGCCGATACAGTACAGCGGCATCATCCAGGAACACAACGCCGTGCGCACGGCCGTCGGAATGTTTGACGTCTCGCATATGGGTGAGATTTTCATCGACGGACCTGATGCCGGCGCTTTCGTTTCTCATATATTCACCAACGATATCCGTGAGCTCGAGCCGGGCCGTATCCTTTATGGCATGATGTGCTACCCGGACGGCGGCGTGGTCGACGACCTGCTGGTCTACAAGGAGTTCGAGTCCGGCTACCTGCTGGTTGTCAACGCAGCCAACATTGAGAAGGACTACCGCTGGATGCTGGACAACTCGAAGGGCTTCGAGGTGGAGATATTCAATGACTCGGAGTCCTGGGGCCAGATAGCCCTGCAGGGACCCAAGGCCGAGGACGCCCTCGTGAAACTCTTCGGCATCGAGGAGCTTCGCGAGCTGGAGTTCTACACCTTCTACGACCTCGAGGACGAGGAAGGCGGGCGCGTAATCGTGAGCCGCACCGGCTACACCGGAGAAGACGGCTTCGAAATCTATGCGGATCCGGACAACATCGTGGAAATGTGGGAGACGCTGCTCGAAGACGGAGTGCAGCCCTGCGGCCTGGGTTGCCGCGACACCCTCCGCTTCGAAGCGGGCCTGCCCCTCTACGGCGACGAGCTCAGCCCGGAAATCAGCCCCGTCATGGCCGGCCTTTCCATGTTCTGCAAGCTGGACAAGCCCGAATTCATAGGAAAAGAGGCCCTCGAGAAACAGAAGGCGGAAGGCGTGGCCCGCAAACTCGTGGGCATAGAGCTCAAAGACAATGCAATCCCCCGCGCGGGCTATCCCGTGGAGCTGGAGGATGAGACCGTGGTCGGAGTCGTGACCACCGGCTATCACTCCATTTCCCTGGACAAGAGCATCTGCTTCGCCCTCGTGGATTCAGCATACGCCGCACTCGGCACACCCCTCTTCGTGCGCATACGCAAGCGCGTATTCCCCGGAGAGGTCGTCAAGAAAAGGTTTTACAAGACAAATTATAAGAAATGAGCAAGATCATTGAAGGACTCCGCTACAGCGAGTCACACGAATGGGTGAAGGTCGAAGGCGACCTTGCCGTCATTGGAGTCAGCGATTTCGCGCAAGCGGAAATGGGTGACATCACATACGTCGATCTCCCTTCCGAGGGCGATGAAGTCGAGGCTGGAGAAGAATTCGGCGCACTGGAAAGCGTCAAGGCTTCCAGCGAGCTTTACAGCCCCGTGAGCGGCACTGTAGAGGCCGTCAACGACGAGCTTGAGGGTGCTCCCGAAAAGGTCAATGAAGACGCCTACGCCGCCTGGATCATCAAGGTGCGCATGAGCGATCCTTCAGAACTCGACGCCCTTATGGACGCCGCCGCCTACGCCGAAATAGCCAAGTAAATATGGGAACATTCGCCTATTTCCCCCACACCGAGGAGGATATTAAGGTGATGTTGGAACGCATCGGCGTCGGCTCCATGGACGAGCTGTATGCCGATGTGCCTGCGGAATTCATCCGCCGCGGGGAGTACGACCTGCCTTCCGCCATGAGCGAGGAGCAGGTACGTGCGTGGTTCGAGAGCATGGCTTCGAAAAACACCCGCCTGAAGGTGTTTGCCGGTGCCGGTGCCTACGACCACTACACCCCGTCCGTGATTCCCTACATCACTTCCCGTTCGGAGTTCCTGACCGCCTACACCCCGTATCAGTGCGAGATATCCCAGGGCACGCTCCGCTACATTTTCGAGTGGCAGACGATGATCTGCCGTCTGACCGGCCTGGACGTGGCCAACGCTTCCATGTATGACGGCCCCACCGCCGCCGCGGAGGCCATGCGCATGTGCGTCGCCTGCACCCGCAGACGCAACACGGTTGTGGCTTATTCCGGCCTTCTGCCCAACGTACTTGCGACCCTGCGCACCTATGCCCGCTATTCCGGGATCAACCTGGTCGAGACCTGGGAGATTGCAGAGGCCGTGGCCGAGGGCACGCTGGACCTTGCCGGCGTCATCGTGCCGTCCATCGACAAGTTCGGCTGCATTATGAATCATAAGGGACTGGCGGACCTCGTCCACGAAATGGGAGGCCTGCTGGTGGAATACTGCGATCCGTCGGCCCTTGCCGTCGTGAAGTCGCCCGCTGAATGGGGCGCCGACATTGCCGTCGGAGACGGCCAGAGCCTCGGTATCCCTCTTTGCTACGGCGGTCCCTACGTGGGCTTTATGGCCTGCCGGAACGAGTGGATGCGGAAGCTCCCCGGACGTATCGTCGGCCAGACCGCCGATGCCGCCGGACGCCGCGCCTTCGTGCTGACCCTCCAGGCCCGTGAGCAGCACATACGCCGCGAAAAAGCGACGTCCAACATCTGCTCCAACGAGTCGCTGATGGCTCTTTGGTGCACCATCTACCTTTCCCTGATGGGCCCCGAGGGGATGCGCAAGCTCAACGCCCTCTGCTACGAGGGTGCCCACCATCTCCACGACGCCCTGCTTGCCACCGGCAAGTTCGAGGATCCGTTCGAAGGCAAGCCCTTCCTGAAGGAGTTCGCTCTCAAGCCCCTGTGCGACGTGGAGAGGCTCCAGAAGGCGCTGCTGGACGCCGGTTATTTCGCCGCTCTCGCCACTGAAGAGGGTTATGTGACCTTCTGCGTGACCGAGCGCCGCACCCCGGAAGAAATCGACGGACTAGTCAAAGTCATAAAGGAGGCCGCGTTATGAGATACTACGACAAACTTATATTCGAACTCTCCCGTCCCGGCCGCAGCGGCTACTCGCTGCCGGACTACTCCGGAGGGGAGAAACTCCCCCTGAAAAACGTCCTACGGACCCCACCGCTGCGCTTCGCTTGCGGTTCCCCCTCTTATGGTGCCGAGGGTGGCACAGTTTTTCAGGGGGAGTTCCTCCCCTCCGGTGTATGGCGTGAATCACCTCTGGACCTGCCGGAAGTGAGCGAACCTGACGTGGTGCGCCATTACACCAACCTCAGCCAGATGAATTTCGGCGTGGACACAGGCTTCTACCCGCTTGGGTCCTGCACGATGAAATACAATCCCAAGATCAACGAGGAGATAGTGGCGCAGTTCAACGGCATCCATCCTCTCCAGCCGGATTCCACTGTGGAAGGCGCCCGTGCCATACTCGATTTCATGGACAAGGCCCTCGCAGAGATCACAGGCATGAAGCATTTCACCTTCCTGCCCTGCGCCGGTGCCCACGGAGAGCTGACCGGCCTGATGCTGATGCGTGAATACCATATGGGCAGGGGAGACCTTGCCCGCACCAAGGTCATCGTGCCCGACAGCGCCCACGGCACCAATCCTGCCAGCGCGGCTGTTTGCGGGCTCGAGGTGGTGGTGGTCAAATCCAAGCCCGACGGCCTGGTGGACGTGGAGGATCTCAAGCCCCTGCTCGGCCCCGACATCGCCGGCATAATGATGACCAACCCCAACACCCTCGGCCTATTCGAGCGCGACATCAAGGAAATCGCGTCACTGGTGCATAGCTGCGGCGGCCTGCTCTACTATGACGGCGCCAACATGAATCCCCTGCTCGGCATGGTGCGTCCCGGCGACATGGGCTTTGACATCATGCACCTCAACCTCCACAAGACCTTCTCCACGCCCCACGGCGGAGGCGGTCCCGGCAGCGGCCCTGTGGGCGTGGCGGAAAAACTGGTCCCGTACCTGGCAAAACCGCGCGTGAGCGGCTTCCACGGCAATTTCGGAGTAATTCTCCGTGCCTGTGCCTACATACTCAGCCTCGGTCGCGAGAACATCAAGCTGGCTGGCAAACTGTCCACCCTGGCGGCAAACTACGTGAAGGAATCCCTGAAGGACTGCTACAAGCTGCCCATCCCTTCCGTATGCAAGCACGAATTCGTGTTCGACGGCCTGCTCGAAGCGGGAGACGTTTCCACCCTGGATGTGGCCAAGCGCCTGCTGGACTACGGTTTCCATGCCCCGACGATCTATTTCCCGCTCCTCTTCCATCAGGCAATAATGATAGAACCGACCGAAACCGAGTCGCTCCAGACCCTTGATGCCTTCATCGATGCGATGCGCGCCATTGCCGCTGAAGCAGCGAAGGATCCGGAACTGCTCCACGGTGCGCCGCACAACGCTCCCATTGGCAGGCCCGATGAGACCACTGCGGCCCGTCAGCCGGTCCTGAAATACACCGCCCAATGAAGAAAGTACTGGCAATAGCCGCTTTTTTGCTTCTTCCCTTCCTGCTGCAGGGCGGAGTCGTGAAGGGCCGCGTGAGCTCAGAAGGCAGGCCGGTTGCCGGCGTGCAGGTGTCTGACGGCCGTCAGATAGTGCTCACGGACGCCCGCGGGCGCTACTCCATGAAGACCGACAAGGCCGACAGCATAGTGTTCATCACCACTCCGTCCGGCTATATCGCCGAGCCGATAGATCCCGTGCGCCCCGGCTTCTGGCAGCTTCTCACGGAGAAGCCGTGCAAGACTGAGGTGCATGATTTCAACCTTGTGCCACAGGACCAGAACGGCTACAGCGTGATTTTCATCACCGACTGCCACCTTGCCGACGACCCTTCCCGCAACTGCCTGGAGCGCTTCCGGAAGGACGTGCTTCCGGTCGTAAAGCGTGAATACGAGGCGGCAGCGGCCAAAGGTCCGGTCTACACGATGAACCTTGGGGATTTTTCCCACGACCGCTACTGGTATGACTTCGATTTCAACGAAGCCGACGCCGAGCGTTTCCTCGTGTCGTGCGGCTATCCCTCTCCTGTCTACACTGTGACCGGCAACCACGACAATGACGGTGCCGTGGCCGGGCTGGGGGAGCGCACGGACTTCGTGTCTGCCTGGAACTACCGCCACACCTGGGGGCCCGGGTGCTATTCGGTCAACATAGGCGGCGACCACTGGATTTTCATGGACACCGTGGAGTATATCAACGACGGCGATGTGGACAAGCGCCACAAGAATATCAACGGCAAGCGCAACTACCGCTGCCGCATCCTCGACAAGGACATCGAGTGGCTCAGGAAAGACCTGCAGTATGTCCGCAAGGACAGCCGCATCTTCCTCTGTACCCACGTGCCCCTCTTCAACGACGCGTTCAAGAGCGAGAGGCTCGAGGACGGACAGGTAGCCGTGCTGGATGATGTATTCAAGGATTACCCCACGGTCTATGTGTACTCCGGCCACACCCACAAGCACCTGAATTCATCCTCCGGCAAATACCCCCGCTTCAAGCAGTTCATCTTCGCGGCGACTTCCGGAAACATGTGGAACCACCCCGAAGGCTATCAGGCCATAGAATCCGATTCCAGCGACCAGGCCATCAATGTGATGGACTGCCGCGAGAGCGATCCCAGGCCCCGCTTTGTCCATATCACGGGCGTCGGGAAGATGCTTAGGGCATATGACATCAACACCGTCGCCGAGTACTACCGCACCGACCCTCAGTGCCGGATATTCCACCGCCTGTATCCCAACCGCACCTGGTTTGCCGATCCGGAGTTCGAGAACATGGTCTATGTCAACTACTGGGGTTATGCCCCGGGGCAGAAGGTGGAGATGTTCGAGAATGGCAAGCCGCTGAAAGTGAGCCGTAAAGACTATGACGAGCCGCTCGCTGCCATAACCTATGTGACTCCCGGACTGAATGAAGGTTCAACGGCTTCGAAATCGAACGTGAAGAACCGCAGGACTTCCCACACTTTCGTCGCTACCGCAAGCACCTCCGACGCTCCGGTCGTGTTCCGCGCTACCGATGCCGAAGGCAATGTGGTGTGCGAAGAAGAAATAATCAGACCTAAAGTATTCAATCAATACATCCATTAATTATATCTAATCCAAGTTATGAAGAATTATTTTGATCTTACCGGCCGCGTGGCTGTCGTCACCGGCGCTTCCACTGGTCTTGGGCTGCAGATGGCAAAGGCGTTTGCAAGCCAGGGTGCCAAGCTTGTGCTTCTTGCAAGGCGTATGAACCTCCTTGAGGAGAATGCAAAAGCCATCACCGAGGAATTCGGCGTCGAGGTCCTTCCTTTTGCCTGCGACATCACCGACACCGAGAAAGTCAAGGCTGCTGTTGCTGCTACAATGGAGCGTTTCGGCCGCGTGGATATCTTGATGAACAATGCCGGTACCGGTGCAGTGGCTCCTGCCGAAGAAATCACCGACGAGCAGTTCAAGCACGAATTGAACATCGACCTCTACGGCTCCTTCGTCTGCGCCCGTGAGTTCGGTAAGGAAATGATTAAGGCTGGCTATGGCCGTATCATCAATATCGCTTCCATGTATGGTCTGGTGGGCAACCTCATCGTGGGTTCCGCTCCCTACCACGCTGCCAAGGGCGGTGTCGTGAACCTGACCCGCGCACTTGCAGCAGAGTGGGGCAAGTACGGCATCACCGTGAACAGCATCTGCCCCGGTTATTTCTACACCGACCTGACCACCGCAACCCTCGATTCCGATTATTTCCAGGCAATCGCCAAGAACAACATCCCTCTCGGACGTTACGGCAAGCAGGGCGAACTCGACACCTGCGCCCTCTTCCTGGCATCTCCCGCCAGCACCTACGTCAACGGCCAGAACATCGCCGTGGACGGTGGCTACACCTGCATCTAATCAATTGCTACATAACCCCAAAAAGGCCGGAGCTCTTCAGCCCCGGCCTTTTTGGCCTTTGGCCCTAGTTCTTTGAGAGGATAAAAAAAGGCATCTCACTCGGAATGGGATGCCTAATGGTTTCTCTAGAAACGTCATAACCCAATGACATTGCAAAGATACAAATCAATCTTTAATTGTCAAGACTCTTTATTCGTGACAATAAAAGATTTTGCTGATTTTTATAGCGAACCGCCGAAATCGAAAAAACCTTGACTACAATTCTTTATATGAAAGATTATCTTTTCAGCTCCGGCCTTTTTTGAATACGGTGCGTATCCAGGGGGTCTGGTAGGTGTAGGGGACTTTCGTGAGGGTCCAGCCGGGGCGGGTGAGGATGAGGTCTGCGCGTTTTCCCGGGGTGATGGAACCGGTAACGTCGCTGATGCCCATGGCGTAGGCTCCGTTGAGCGTCAGTGCGTTCAGCGCCTGGACGGGAGTAAGCCGCATTTTGATGCAGGCGAGGGCCATCACGAAGCGCATATCGCCCATAGGGGAGGAACCGGGATTGTAGTCCGAAGCCAGGGCGATGCCCAGGCCTGCGGATATGAATTCTTTCGCCCGGCCGAAGGGTATTCCGAGGAAGAAAGAAGACCCCGGGAGCATCGTGGGCATGGTGCCGCTGCCCTTGAGAGCCGCGATTTCAGCATCGGTGGTCTGCTCGAGATGGTCCACGGAAAGTGCGCCGTGGGCTACGCCCACCTGCACTCCGCCGCTGACCCCCAGTTCGTTGGCATGGATCTTGGGCCTGAGGCCGCAGCGGGCGCCGGCTTCCAGTATCCTTGCCGTGTCTTCAGGCGTGAAGAAGCCGGAGTCGCAGAACACGTCCACGAAATCCGCCAGCTCCGCAGCCCGGGGCATCAGATCAATCATTTCCCTGACATACGCCTCCTTCGTGTAGCCCCGGCCCACGGCATGGGCTCCCAGGAAGGTGGCGCGCACGAGCGCCGGGACGCTTTCGCGTATGCGGCGTATGACCCTGAGCATCTTAAGCTCTCCCTCGGGGCAGAGGCCGTAGCCGCTTTTGATTTCGATTGCAGTCGTGCCGGAAGCCATCATCTCTTCGACTCTCTCCATCGACTGGCGGTAGAGTTCGTCTTCGGACGTGGCGTTCAGCAGGTCGGCGGAATTGAGTATGCCGCCTCCGCGGGCCGCAATCTCTTCATAGCTAAGGCCCTCTATCTTGTCGAGGAATTCTCCGTCGCGGCTGCCGGCATAGACGATGTGGGTGTGGCTGTCGCAGAATCCCGGCATCACCATCCCGCCCTGAGCATCGATTACCGCATCAGGCCCGTCCGGAGCAGAGTGTACCCCAGGCCCCTTTTCAGTATCGGCCGGAGCAGTGTGTGCCCGAAGCCCCATAAAACATGGGGAAAAGGGGCTTCGGGCACACACTGCTCCGGCCTCTGACATGTTACCGGCCTCTGACATGGTGCCGAAATCATCGATGGTGCCGTCGGGGGCTATGCGCAGCCATGCGTCGTGCAGGATTCCGGTCTCGGACATTTCGGCCCCCTGCTTGCGCAGAACGCCTTTCGGGACTATGCCGACTAGCTCGCCTATGTTGATGATTGTTGTCATAAATACTGTTCCTGACGCAGGAATTCAACCGATTTCTCGATAAGTGGATGCATATAGCAGTCGTTGTCGATGAAGGGAACCACCTTGCGGAAGTCTTCGAACACCCGCTCGATAGCGGGGGAGGATTTCGCCGGACGCCTGAACTCGAGGGCCTGGGCGGCGTTGAACAGCTCGATTCCGAGCACTGTCTCCGTGTTGTCCACAATCCGCACGAGCTTTGTGGCTGAATTGGAACCCATGCTCACGTGGTCCTCCTGGCCCTGGGAAGAAGGAATGGAGTCGCAGGACGCCGGCCAGCAGAGGCCCTTGTTCTGGCTCACGATGGAAGCGGCAGTGTACTGAGGAATCATAAATCCGTTGTTGAGGCCCGGGGTAGCGACCAGATACTTGGGAAGGCCGCGCAGGCCGTGGATCAGCTGGTAGGTGCGGCGCTCGGAGATGCTGGCAAGTTCCGACATCGCTATCGCAAGGGCATCCATAGGGATGGCTATGGGCTCTCCGTGGAAGTTGCCGGCCGATATGACCATGTCCTCGTCCGGGAAAATGTTGGGATTGTCGGTGGCGGAGTTGATTTCCGCCTCGATGACGGACTTTACGTAGAGGATGTTGTCCTTGACGGCACCGTGGACCTGGGGGATGCAGCGGAAACTGTAGGGGTCCTGGACGTGCTCCTTGGGGCGCCGGGACAGTTCGCTGCCCTCCAGCAGCTCGATGAAGCGCTCGCCGGTGAGTATCTGGCCCTTATGGGGGCGCAGATGGTGTGTGAGCGGCAGGAACGGCTCTATGCGGCCGTCGTAGGCGTCCAGAGACATGGCGCCGATGAGGTCCGCCCACCTTGACAGGCGCATGCTCTTGAGGATGGACCATACGGCGTGGGCGCTCATGAACTGGGTGCCGTTGAGCAGGGCGAGGCCTTCCTTCGACTGGAGGGTTATGGGCTCCCAGCCCTTTTCTGCCCAGACTTCGGCGGCGGGGCGCACCTTTCCTTTGTACAGCACTTCGCCCAGGCCGAGCAGCGGAAGGCTGAGGTGGGCGAGGGGGGCGAGGTCGCCTGACGCGCCGAGGGAGCCCTGCTGGTAGACCACCGGAAGGATGTCCTCGTTGAACATGTCGATAAGGCGCTGGACGGTGATGAGCTGCGCCCCGGAGTGGCCGTAGGAGAGGCTCTGCGCCTTGAGGAAGAGCATCAGCTTGACTATCTGCGGGCGCACGGTCTCGCCGGCTCCGCAGGCGTGCGAGACGACCAGGTTGTACTGGAGCCGGGATAGCTGGTCGCGGGGGATGGTCACGTTGTAGAGCGAGCCGAAACCGGTGGTGATGCCATAGACCGGCCTGCCTATGTCTTCCATCTTGTCGTCCAGGTATTTGCGGCATTTGATTATGGCGTCTGTCGCCTCCTGCGAGAGGACCAGTTTTTCATTGTTGTCGATTATGGCCTTGAGCCGCTCCAGGGAGAGGCGCTCCTTTGAGATGTAGTGAATCATTGTTCGTTTAGTGCTTTTCTGATTAATGTGGTGTCGGCGTCGTTGGGGAGGGTGACGCGTAGCCCCGGGGTGCGGGCCATTTCCCGCTCGATTGCAAAACGGGCGCCTTCGTTGCGGGCCCAGGAGCGGCGTGCGATGCCGTTGTTGACGTCCCAGAACAGCATTTCGCGTATGTGGCGGGCGGAATCCTCGGAACCGTCGATGACCATTCCGAATCCTCCGTTGATTACCTCGCCCCAGCCCACGCCGCCGCCGTTGTGGACGGAGACCCAGGTGGCGCCGCGGAAGGAGTCGCCGATGACGTTCTGGACGGCCATATCCGCAGTGAAGCGGGAGCCGTCGTAGATGTTGGATGTCTCACGGAAGGGGGAGTCGGTACCGGAGACGTCGTGGTGGTCGCGCCCGAGCACTATGGGAGCCTTGATTTCGCCCTTGCGTATGGCCTCGTTGAAGGCCAGCGCGATGCGTGTGCGGCCTTCGCAGTCGGCGTAGAGTATGCGGGCCTGGGAGCCCACGACGAGCCGGTTGCGGCCGGCTTCCTCTATCCAGCGGATGTTGTCGCGCATCTGGCCGGAGATTTCTTCGGGAGCGCTGGCGGCGATTTCGGACAGCACCCTGACGGCAATGGCGTCGGTCTGCGCGAGGTCTTCAGGGTCTTCGCTCATGCACACCCACCTGAACGGGCCGAATCCATAGTCGAAGTAGAGCGGCCCCATGATGTCCTGGACGTATGAGGGGTAACGGAAACGGCCGTCGGGAAGCAGCACGTCGGCGCCTGCACGGGAGCTTTCCAGCAGGAAGGCATTGCCGTAGTCGAAAAAGTACATTCCCCTGGCGGACAGGCGGTTGATTGCCGCGACCTGACGCCTCAGGGAGGCCTGCACCGCTTCCTTGAACCTGTCGGGCTCCTCAGCCATCATCTTCTTGGATTCCTCCAGACTGTAGCCGGCCGGGTAGTATCCGCCCGCCCACGGGTTGTGGAGGGAAGTCTGGTCGGAGCCCAGGTCCACGTGGATATCCTCGTCGGCGAGGCGTTCCCAAAGGTCCACCACATTGCCGACGTAGGCAAGGGATACCACCTCCCGGGAGGCCACGGCCCTGCGTATTCTGGGCACCAGTTCATCCAGGCTGTAGTGGAGTTCATCCACCCAGCCCTGCTCGTAACGCTTCCCGGCCGCCTTGGGATTGATTTCTGCGGTGACGCTGACCACGCCGGCGATGTTGCCGGCCTTGGGCTGGGCCCCGGACATGCCGCCGAGCCCCGCCGTCACGAACAGCAGCCCGGAGTTGTCGTCCCGGGAGCCGGCGGTGGACCTCACTTTCCGCGCAGCGTTCATCACCGTGATGGTGGTGCCGTGCACTATTCCCTGCGGCCCGATGTACATATAGGAGCCGGCGGTCATCTGCCCGTACTGGCTCACTCCTAGGGCGTTGAATTTCTCCCAGTGGTCGGGCTTGGAATAATTTGGGACCACCATTCCGTTGGTCACTATCACCCTGGGAGCGTCCTTGTGGCTGGGGAAAAGGCCCAGCGGATGGCCGGAATACATCACCAGGGTCTGTTCGTCCGTCATCGTGGCAAGATACTGCATCACGAGGCGGTACTGGGCCCAGTTCTGGAAAATGGCGCCGTTGCCTCCGTAGATGATGAGCTCGTGGGGATGCTGGGCCACCCTGGGGTCCAGGTTGTTCTGTATCATCGCCATAATGGCCGCCGCCTGGGTGCTGCGCGCGGGATACTCGCTTATCGGGCGCGCGTACATTTCATAAGCAGGGCGGAAACGGTACATATAGATGCGTCCGTAGAGGCGCAGCTCTTCCGCGAATTCCGGAGCCAGCACGGCGTGGTGCCGGGCCGGGAAGTAGCGCAGGGCGTTACGCAGGGCGAGTTCCTTTTCGGCCGGACTCAGTATGTCTTTGCGCCTCGGGGCGTGGTTGACTGTAGCGTCGTAGGGCCTGGGGGCCGGCAGCTCTTCGGGGATGCCGGCAAGGATGTCTGTCTTGAACTGGTCCATAGCTTACAGTTTGATGTTGGCATTGACGGCATCCAGCACTTGCTCCTGCAGGGCAACGGCCTCCTCCACTATCTCCGCGGCCCGCCGGATAAGCGGCTCTGCGGGGGCGGTGTCGCTGAGGCCTGCGGCGTTGATCCGCACGTTGAGTTCGGCTCCGCGTATACCTGCTACTGCGGCCAGAGCCGCTACACCGGCGTCAGATGCGGAAGCGGGATTGCCCTTGCGTGCCATCTCAAGAGCGAGAGGCAGGGCCTTCAGGGAAGCTTCCATAGTGCGCAGGGGCACCGAGGCGGCATACAGCGTCGCCTCTTCCAGGGCGGTGGCGCGGGCCGCCTTTTCCTCTTCCGTGCCCTTTGGAAGCGACAGGGCATCCATTATGCGGTTGAACGCGGCCGTGTCTTCATCCACGAGGGCAAGCAGTTCGCCAATCAACGCCTGTCCCTTTTCGGCAACGTCCGAAAATTCTTTCCAGCGCTCGTCCCATCCTCTCTTGTGGGCGGAAAGATTTGCCACCATTGTGGCGAGGGCTGCGCCAAGCCCGCCCATGACGGCAGACACGGAGCCTCCGCCGGGAGCCGCCGACTCCGAGGCTGTCTCGAGGGTGAAGCCTTTGACGCTCATGCGTACGAGCCGCTCGCGGGCCGCCTTCTCCTGCTCGTCTTCCATCAGGTACTCGATGACCTTTTCCCGGGGATCGAAGGGCTTCAGGTCGTCCAGTGACATGGATTTCACAGCAATCCTGATAATCTCTTCCTCGCTGATTCCGAGGGAACGCTGCTGCTTTTCCAGATAATACTTGCCCGCCTCGAGGAGCACTTTCCTAGGCACCAGGCCCACGATTTCGGCGCCGGTCACGCGGAGGCCGCGCGCGGCGGCGGCCCTGCACACTTCGTCGAAGGCGACGTGGAGGGGCGTAGCATCGATGTCGGTTATGTTCATGGACACTTGTGCAATGCCGTATTCATCTATGTACCAGCCGATTGCCTTGCAGCCCTTCAGGGTGCCTGGTATCCAGACCTGGCCTCCTTCTGCGTCTTTGATCAGTTTGCCGGTCAGGGATCCGCCTTCACGGGCCTTGCGGCCTTTTTCGCGCACGTCGAAGGCCACGGCCATGGCCCTGCGGGTGGAGGTGGTGTTGAGATTGAAATTCACGGCCACGAGGAAATTGCGGGCGCCCACGTTGGTGGCTCCGGTGCGGGCGGCCGTCTCGTCGAAACTGCCGCCGAAGTCCGGCCTGCGGGCAGGATCCGCCATCTTCTCGGGGAGGGCTTCATATTCGCCGGCGCGGCAAACCGCAAGGTTGCGGCGTTCGGGCTTGAAAGCCGCCGCCTCATAGCAGTAGCAGGGGATTCCGAGTTCACGCCAGAGGCGTCCGGCGAGGGCCCGGGCGAGCTCGGCGCACTCTTCCAGGGTGATGCCGGACACCGGAATCAGGGGAAGCACGTCGGTGGCGCCGCTGCGCGGATGCGCGCCGTGGTGCTTGCGCATGTCTATCAGTTCCTTGGCAGCTGCAGCTCCCTTGAATGCGGCTTCCACGACCGGTTCCGGCTCTCCCACGAAGGTCACGACCGTGCGGTTCGTGGCCTCGCCGGGATCCACGTTGAGCACCTTCACGCCTTCGACCGACGCTATTGCGGAGACGATTCCGTCTATGACCGCCTTGTTCCGTCCCTCGCTGTAATTGGGGACGCATTCGATGATTCTTTTCATAGAAAAGGGTTATTAGTTTTATCTCCAAATATAGCGAGATTTTTGCTCATCCAAAACAAAAATGTGCTATATTTACACGGCCAATCAACCACATTATGAATAACGTGCTTCGTTACCTTTGTACCTTCAAGTTCTGGAAGGAACTCGTCCTTATGACGCTCGGTATGGCGATCGCTGCGGCAGGAGTCTACTACTTCATGATGCCGAGCAAACTGGTCCTCGGTTCCATATCCGGTCTGTCCATAGTCATATCCAACCTTTTCGGCCTGGCCGGCATCACCGTGAAAGTTTCGGTGGTGGTGACGGTGATCAATGCCATCCTGCTGATAATGGCCTGGTTCCTAATAGGAAAGGAATTCGGCGCCAAGACGGTCTACACCGCCTTGATTCTCGGCCCGCTGCTGGAATTCTGGGAGAAGGTGATGCCCTATGAGAAACTCATCGAACCCGGATTGACCTCCGTGATGGGCGACCCGCTCCTGGACCTGATCTGCTTCGTGCTTATGGTGAGCATATCGCAGACATTGCTGTTCCATATCAACGCATCCACCGGAGGCCTCGACATCCTGGCCAAGATAGTCAACAAGTACCTGCATTTCGACATAGGCGTGTCGGTGAGCGTGGCCGGCGCCATCATCTGTTGCACTGCCTTCGCCATCAATCCTTTCCGCCTGGTGGTCACCGGCCTTGTGGGCACCTGGTTCAACGGCCTGGCCATAGATCACTTCACCGCCAGCATCAACAAGCGCAAGAGGGTGTGCATAATATCGAAGGAATACGAACGCCTGCGCGTCTATATCATCGACACCCTCCACAGGGGCTGCAGCCTGTATGAAGTCAAGGGCGGCTACAGCGGGGAAATAAACGTCGAGGTGCAGGCGCTGCTGACCCAGGATGAGTTCTCGAACCTGATGAACTATATCCGCACCGAAAAGATAGATGCCTTCATAACGGCCGGCAACGTGAGCGAGATTTACGGCCTGTGGAACAACCAGAAGCACCGCCGGGGGAATTCAGGAGTTTAGCTTGCATTTTGTGCTGAAATTGATTACTTTTGGACGTTAGTTAAATAAAGTCAAGATAATGAAACGTTTTTCCATCATCTTTGCCGCATTGCTGGCACTTGTCGCCGTTTCCTGCAAGAAGCCCGTCGATCCCAACCTCCCCACCATCACCTGGGCGTCAAATCCCAGTTTCGGACAGGTGGAACTGGCCCCCGGACTGGATGGCGCAGTTGCAATCGCTGCCCCCGGCAAGATAGACCTGCTGACTGTCACGCTGGAACTCGGCGAATACTCGCTCCTTGCCAATCAATACATAGAAACCTCCGCCAACAAAGGCTCCGCTTCAAAGGGGGCTGTGCTGGACTTCATCGACGATCCTCTGGCATCTGCATTCGTCAAGGGACTCGGGATGCCCGGCGGCTCTTCGCTTCGCGGCAAGACCCTGGCGAACATCGACCTGGTGGCTATACTCAATACCCTGATCAAGGGCCAGCCCGTGAAGAACAACACCACCTTCACCATCACGATCAACCTCCAGGATCAGGAGAAGCACAGCGCCGTGGCAAAGTCGAAGATCCATTTCACCTCCGCCCCTGCGTTCTACTGGGACAATAACTCCAAGTTCGACGTGGTCGACCTGAACGCCGCCCAGATTGCCTGCAAGATACGCGTCAACGCTCCCGGCAAGATCAAGGATCTCACCATCAAGCTCGAAGACGGAGCTGACGCCAAGCTGATGTCCTACATCAAGAACCGTACTGCGAACAGCGGCTCATTGATTGATCTCGTCAATGACGAGAAGGCCGGCTCGGCGTTCAAGGACTCTTTCCCTTCCGGTTCGACAGTTTCCGGAAAGGTGGATGTGGTGCTGGATTTCTCCTTTATGTATGACCTCCGCTTCGATATGGCCACGTCGACCAACGTCTTCACCATCAAGGTGATGGATGTCAACGGCAAGGAGGAGACCACTCAGGTCAAGTTCAAGCGGTAGTTCTATTATTTCCTGAACCACTCGAGAGACTTGGCGCAGAGCGCGGAAATCGCGTTCCAGTCGCCTGCGGCTATGACCTCCTTCGGGAAGAGCTTCGAGCCCATCCCGACTGCGGTCACTCCGCTCTTTGCCCAGGCGGAGAGGTTTTCCTGGGTCGGCTCCACGGCGCCCGTGCACATGATCATTGCCCAGGGCAGGGGGGCGAGCACGTTCTTGACGAACGCAGGGCCTCCGACGGTGCCGGCAGGGAAGACTTTCACCAGGTCGCATCCAAGCTCCTGTGCGTGCACGATTTCGCTCACTGTGCCGCAGCCGGGGGAGTAGGGGACGCCCCTGCGGTTGCACAGGGGGGCGACTTCTTCCACCAGGCAGGGGGACACGATGAAATCGGCTCCCATCTGGATGTAGAGCGCGGCGGTCGGGGCATCGAGGATGGTGCCGGCGCCAAGCGCCATTTCGGGACATTCAGCACGCACGAAAGCCATTACGGCCTCAAACACCTTGTGGGCTCCGTCGCCGCGGTTCGTGAACTCGAAGGCGCGGATGCCTCCGTCATAGCAGGCTTTGACGACCTTGCAGGTCAGTTCTACGTCTTTGTTGTAGAACACGGGCACGATTCCGGTGCCGCGGATGATACCGATGGTATCGATTTTATTGAATTTTGACATAGATGCTAAACTTGATGTTTACTCCTTAACGGCTTACACGGCCGGAACCGCCGCCATTGATCAGACCTTCGACCTCGGCCACGGAGACGCGGTTGTAGTCGCCGATTATGGTGTGCTTGAGGGCGGATGCGGCAGCGGCGAATTCAATCGCTTCCTGGTCGGTGCCGTAGGTGATAAGGCCGTAGAGCAGGCCGCCCATGAAGGAATCTCCGCCGCCCACGCGGTCGACGATGTGGGTGATGTCGTAGCGCCTTGACTGCCAGAGGGTCTTGCCGTCGTAGAGGACGCCGCCCCAGGTGTTGTGGTTGGCATTGATGGAGCCGCGCAGGGTGACGGCCACCTTCTTGCAGCGGGGGAATTTCTCCATGAGCTGGCGGCACACGCTGATGAATGCGGTCTGGTCGATTTCGCCGCCGGTCTTCTCCGCGTCGAATCCTTCGGGCTTGATGCCGAATTCCTTCTCGGCGTCTTCTTCGTTGCCGAGGATGAGGTCGCAGCCTTCCACGAGGGCGGGCATGACCTCGGACGCGCTCTTGCCGTATTTCCAGAGTTTCTTGCGGTAGTTGAGGTCGCAGCTCACCTTCACGCCCATCTCATTTGCCACCTTGATGGCTTCCAGGCAGGCGTCTGCAGCGCCCTGGCTGAGGGCGGGGGTGATGCCGGTCCAGTGGAACCAGTCGGCTCCTTCGAGCACTTTGTGCCAGTCCACCATGCCGGGTTTGATTTCGGAAATCGCAGAGTTTGCCCTGTCGTAGATGACCTTGCTGCCGCGGGCGACGGCTCCGGTCTCGAGGTAGTAGATGCCCACGCGGTCGCCGCCGTAGACGATGTCGTCCACTCCGACGCCGAAGCCGCGGAGCTCGGCGACACACATGTCTGCGATGTCGTTCTTGGGAAGGCGGGTCACGAAACGGGCGTCCACGCCATAATTGGCGAGGGAGACTGCAACATTGGCTTCGCCGCCGCCGAAAGTGGCGTCAAACTGGCGGGCCTGGGAGAACCGGAGATATCCGGGGGTGTAGAGGCGAAGCATCACTTCGCCGAATGTTACTACTTTTGCCATATTTAAAACACTGATTTATATCGGTTATAGTTGTGCAAATATAAGCAATTTTCGCATAATTCCGTGTACGGTCACGGAAAAATGATTATGAGGTCACGAAAAAAATGTTAACTTTGTAAACAGTAACACGAAAACCATCCTTCTTATGGACAATCTTTTTTCTCTGAAAGGCAAGAACGCCTGGGTCACCGGAGCCGCCTACGGCATCGGATTCGCCATCGCCAAAGCATTCGTGGAGGCCGGCGTGGAAAACATCATCTTCAACACGTCCAACGAGGCCTCGATGCTGAAGGGGCTCGATGCCTACCGCGAAGCCGGTATCAGCAACGTCCGCGGCTACGTGTGCGACGTGACTGATGAAAATGCGGTCAAGGAGCTCGTTGAGCGCATCCACAGGGAAGTGGGGCAGATAGATATCCTGGTCAACAATGCCGGCATCATCAAGCGCATCCCTATGCACGAAATGAAGCGCGAGGAGTTCCAGCGGGTCATCGACGTGGATCTCGTGGGTCCTTACATCTGCTCCGCTGCCGTGGTGCCCGAGATGATGGAGCGCCGAGAGGGAAAGATAATCAATATCTGCTCTATGATGAGCGAACTGGGCCGCGAGACCGTGAGCGCCTATGCCGCCGCAAAGGGCGGACTGAAGATGCTGACCCGCAACATCTGCTCGGAGTACGGCGAGTACAACATCCAGTGCAACGCAATAGGCCCCGGCTACATTGCGACGCCCCAGACGGCACCCCTGCGTGAGCGCCAGCCGGACGGCAGCCGCCATCCTTTCGACAGCTTCATCTGCGCCAAGACCCCTGCCGGCCGCTGGCTGGAGCCCGATGAGCTCGCCGGCCCCGCTGTCTTCCTCGCATCTAAGGCCTCCGATGCCGTGAACGGCCATATCCTCTACGTGGACGGCGGCATCCTGGCATACATCGGCAAGCAGCCCAAATAATTTAATGCTGCCGGCTCCGGCCCGGGAATCGTCGCTGCGCGACCCCTCCCATAAATGGGCCCCTCCCTCTTATGGTGCCGAGGGTGGCACAGATTCCCGGGCCGGAGCCGGCAGCATCGACAGTTAAGATATGGAACAAGTATTCAGTTATATAATCGGACTGGGGGCGGCGGTGATGATGCCGGTGCTCTTCACCATCCTCGGGCTTTGCATAGGCATCAAGTTCGGAAAGGCGCTGAAGAGCGGCCTTCTCGTGGGCGTGGGCTTCGTGGGCCTGAGCGTCGTGACGGCCCTGCTGACTTCCAGCATGGGCGCCCCGCTCAAGACCATGACCGAGATCTATGACCTCCATCTCGGAATCTTCGACATGGGATGGCCGGCGGCCGCTTCCGTGGCCTACAACACCACCGTCGGTGCCTTCATCATCCCGGTGTGCCTCGGCATCAACATTCTGCTGCTGCTGGTCAAGGCCACCAACACCATCAACATCGACCTGTGGAACTACTGGCATTTCGCATTCATAGGCGCCGTGGTGTTTTATGCCACCGACAGCATCTGGTGGGGCTTCTTCGCGGCCGTCATATGCTTTGTCATAACCCTCGTGATGGCAGACCTCACCACGAAGAAGTTCCAGTCCTATTATAAAGACCTCGACGGAATCAGCATCCCCCAGCCCTTCTGCCAGAGCTTCGTGCCGTTTGCAGAGGGCGTGAACTGGTGCCTGGACAAGATTCCCGGCTTTGGTAAGCTGGACATCGATGCCGAAGGGATGAAGAAGAAATTCGGCATCCTCGGCGAGCCGCTTTTCCTTGGCGTGCTGGTGGGCATCCTGATCGGCTGCCTGTCCTGCAGCAGCTGGGGAGAGATCGTGCAGAATATTCCCAAGATCCTTGGCCTGGGCATCAAGATGGGCGCCGTGATGGAGCTCATTCCCCGCATCACATCCCTTTTCATCGAAGGCCTCAAGCCCATCGCCGAGGCGACCAAGGACCTGGTGTCCCGCAAGTTCAAGAATTCCGCCGGCATCAATATCGGTATGAGTCCCGCCCTCGTGATCGGGCACCCGACGACCCTTGTGGTGTCGCTCCTGCTCATTCCCGTGACCATACTGCTTTCGGTGATACTGCCCGGCAATGAATTCCTGCCGCTGGCCTCGCTTGCCGGCATGTTCTACGTGTTCCCGGCCGTGCTGCCCATAACCAAGGGCAACGTGGTAAAGACCTTCATCGTGGGACTTGTGGCTCTGACCGTGGGCCTGTATTTCGTCACCGACCTGGCCCCCTGGTTCACCCTTGCCGCTCAGGATGTCTATGCCCGCACCGGAGATGCCGCAGTGGCCATCCCCGAAGGCTTCCAGGGAGGCAGCCTCGACTTTGCGTCCAGCATCTTCTCCTGGGTAATCTTCCACCTCGTCCACGACTTCAAGTGGATAGGCGGCGGCATACTTGTTGCCGGCACGACCGTGATGGCCATTTTCAACCGCAGAAGAATAATCAAATCATCTTATGAAAACAATATTGACCGCAGCACTGCTGCTTAGCACAATCGCCATGAGCGCACAGACTACAAAGTACACAATCCAGACCGCCTGCCATCCCGAGGATGCCAAGCACTACGACACCGAAACCCTGAGGGCCCGTTTCCTGATGCCCGAGGTGATGGTCGCCGACGAGATCCGTCTAACTTATTCCCTCTACGACCGCTTCATTTTCGGCGGCGCGGTGCCTGCCACCAAAGACCTCAAGCTTGAGACCATCGACCCTCTCAAGGCCGACTACTTCCTTGAGCGCAGGGAGCTCGGCGTCATCAACGTGGGCGGCGAAGGCGTCGTGGTGGTGGACGGAAAGAGCTACACGCTCAAGTTCAAGGATGCCCTGTATGTGGGACGCGGCAACAAAGATGTCGTGTTCAGGAGCAAGGATGCCAAGAAGCCCGCAAAGTTCTACATCAACTCCGCTCCCGCTCACAAGGCCTACAAGACCCAGCTCGTGACGATCGAGGGCCGCAAAGGTTCCCTCAAGTCCAATTCGTTCCCTGCCGGAAAGATGGAAGACAGCAACGACCGCGTCATCAACCAGCTCATCGTGGCCAATGTGCTCGAGGAAGGTCCCTGCCAGCTGCAGATGGGCCTGACCGAACTCAAGCCCGGCAGCGTGTGGAACACTATGCCCGCCCACACCCACTCCCGCCGCATCGAGGCTTATTTCTATTTCAACGTGACCGAGGGCAATATGATCTGCCACCTCATGGGTGAGCCTCAGCAGGAGCGTCTTGTGTGGATGGCAAACGAGCAGGCCATCATGTCTCCTGAGTGGAGCATCCACGCCGCCGCCGGCACCTCCAACTACATGTTCATCTGGGGCATGGCCGGGGAGAACCTCGACTATGGCGATATGGACAAGTTCGGCTACACCGAAATGAGATAGGACAGACCTTATCCTGCAATCAAGCGACCCGCCTTGGGAATCTTTTGCACGAGTATGCAAAAGATTGCCGAGGCGGTGAAGCTTAATATGGCGGTGGCGAGTATCTGCACCGGAGTGGTCCAGATCCCAAGCACCCCTTCAGCCCCCAGGCCAAGGGCGCCCCGAAGCCATCCGGAGATGGCGCCGAGTATCACCATGTGGCACAGGTACATGCCGTAGCTTGCCTTGCTGACCGGCACGAGTACTTTCTCATAGAAAGCCCCGCCGTTCTGTATGAGGCGGAAGAGCAGCATCCAAGCAACTACCATAAGGGCGACGCCAAGGGTGTCGTTGAGCCAGGGGCCTTCCCAAAGGGCTGCAAGCCCCACGGGGCCTTCAACGGGGAATTCTCCGCCGCAGTCGGCCCACACGCGGGTGAGGAAGCCGGCGTTGCAGACTGCGAATCCTGCAAGGAAAAGAGGGGTGGCGATCGCTATTGTGCGCCCTGCGGACATACGGCCAACGAACTTCTTGAAGTAGAGGCCGAGAAGCAGGTAGCCGATGAAGCCGCTGAAATAGTAGAACAGGCCGTAGCTGTTCCAGCTGGCTTCGCCCCAGAGCGGGTACTTGGCGGTGTTGGGAATACCGGAAGGGCCATAGATGACGGGAGCGGCCCCGCCTGCCCACTGGCGGATGAAAGGAATGGCCGTGGTGAAGAGGCAGACCGCAAGGTAGAACAGTAGTTCCTTCCTGCCCACCTTGCGTGCCCACGGAGAAAGGAGGGGCATCAGCAGGTAGATGCCCAGTAGCATATACACGAACCACAAATGGCCCGCGGCATAGTTGAAATTCAGCAGCAGGTCCTTGAAATTCTGCACCGGTTCACCCCAGATAAGGGCATAGACCACGCTCCACACCAGGAAAGGCGGCAGGATGCGCAGCGCACGCCGCTTGAAGAATTCTTTCGTGGGGTAGCCGAGCGGGAACTGGAGGTAGCTCGATGCCACCACGAAAAGCGCCACGCAGGCACGCGGGATGACATTCAGCACCGACACCCATAGCGCGTCGGCCTTGGTGAGGATGAGCGAGCCCTCACCACCCAGGTAGAAGGGCTCGCAGCTGTGGGTGGCCATCACCAGGAAGCACGCGGTCACGCGCAGCCAGTCCAGCCAGATTTCGCGATTGCTGCTCATAAGCTCATGTTGTTATTTACCAGCCAAGCACTGCCTGGCGGGACGAGTACTGCGCGGCTTCTTCCGCGCTGAGCACCAATCCGTAGGAATTGTGCCCCGTGACCGGCTTCCCGTTCGGATCCACGCTGCCGTATTCCTTCCATCCGGAAGTGGCCGTGGGCTTGGACGGGGTCGGAGCCGGAGAAGTATACCATCCGGCTGCGGCGATGACAGGGGACATAGTGCAGCCGATATAGGTCACGTTGTCGTATTTGCTGCTGTCGCCGCCGGAGCGGGCAAGATACATTGACCCGTCTTTCACGCCGCTTTCAGCGGTGAGTTTGCAATTCAGGAACACAAACCCCTTGCTGGATGCGCTTTCGATACGGGCCTGGACTATGTAGCCGCCGGCCCTGGAGCGTATCTCGCAATTTTCGAAGAGGCAGGCTTCGGGATAGCCCCATATAAAGTCCACGTGCCCTGCTATCAGTGTGTTGTGGACCCACACCTTGCCTTTGGTAAGGAAGGTGTCCTGCCAGGAGAGGAGGCGGCAGCTTTCGATGACCATCTTGCCGGAGGAGTTGAAGTAGATAGTCTCCGCCTGGCCTTTCTGCTCCCCGAAACTGTTCTCGATGGTGAGGTTCTCTATCGTAAGGTTGTCGCAGCTTTCGGCAAGGAAGAGGCCGCGGCCGCCCGGGACGCCGACTTCGCCGCCCCTGGAGGGCAGGGATGTGGCGCTTGCGCCGCTTCCGGAGCAGTAGCTTTCGTTGTTGGGGTAGGAAATGACGGTGCCCTCGGCGGAAGCACCCTTGATCGTGAGATTGTTCTTCTCGCGAAGGAAAAGCATCTCGTTGAAAATGCCCTTGCCCACTTCTACGGTGGCTTCGGCATTCTTGTCCAGCGAGGAGACATACGTCAGGGCGCCCTGGACGGTGCAGAAGTCTCCGCTTCCGTCCTGCAGCACGCTATAGACCGGCCCGGCGGGCTTTGACTTGGTGGTGAATGTCCATTCGCCATTTTCCACCGCCTTTCCGGCAACGCTCTGGTCCACGGTCACGTAGTAGTTGCGGCCGAAATCGAGCACGTTGTTGTGGAGCTTGATTTCCAGCTTGTTGCCCTTTACGCGCAGGGGGGTGTAGTGCTCCACGCGGTAGCGCTTGCCCGAGCGCATGGCGTCCATGAAAGTGTTGAACTTGCTTTCCTTGCCCAGGGCGGCCTTAGGAATCATGCATCCGTCCTCGCGTATGCTCACCCCGGAAAGGTCGGCAAGGTCTATCCTGTCCACTTCCTTGCCCTCTGAGGAGAACACCCTTATGCAGCCGCTGCTGCCAAGCACCGGGGCGGAATCCAGTTTCAGCACAAGGGGAGCGTCGACGCACACTGCATCGGCAGCCGGCACGTCCGGCTGGCTGCTGCCCGTCGTTGTGAAGCCTATGCTGCTGAAATCCGAACTCGCGCCGGAGCCCATGCTGCGCACGCTGAAAGTGTAGGCGGTGCCCGGCTTCAGGCCTTCTGCAGTGACGTTTCGTTTGGTCACGCTGCCGGAAGCAGCGGTATCGCTGCCCAGAGCGACCTTCCATTCGTAGGATGAGGCTCCCTCCACGGGATTCCACTGCACGGTCACGGATGTCTCGGTGGTGCTCCTGACTGTCAGGCCTTCGGGAGCCGCCGGGGCGGAGGGCGTCTCCGGGCCGTCTGAAGGCTGCTTGCAGCCGGGAAGAAGCATCCCGGCCGCAAGGCAGACAACAATAAGTTTACGCAATGAATCAATCATCAGACTTCAACAGGCTTGTATTTGGGCACGAGGGACTTCATGATGCTCCACGCGATGATGTAGGCAAGACCGCAGAAGCAGAACATTATGAAGTAGCCGGCCGGCTTGCCCTCGAAGCCGAGGAAGTGGAATGCTGCACCCTGTGCTTCGGCATAGGTGAACAGCTGTCCCGCCACCCACTGGATGATCATGGAGCCGATACCGCCGGCCATCGCGCCGATGCCGGTGATGGTCGCGACGGTGCTCTTCGGGAACATGTCGCCGGTGGTGGAGAAGAGGTTGGCGCTCCAGGCCTGATGGCCTGCTCCCGCAAGGCCGATGAGTATTGCCGGCCACCAGGGCGTGTTGAAATGCACGCCAAGAGGCTGGGCAAGCAGAGCGGCGAGGGGGAAGAAGGCGAATATAAGCATAGCAAGCATACGGCCTGCATACGGATGCATACCCTTCTTGTCTACGAATATCTTGGGCAGGTATCCGCCTCCGATGGAGATCACGGTGACGATAAGGTAGAGCGTGAAGATCAGCCACTGTCCGAGCGGCGAAGTGGCCGGAGCCTGGAACTGGTTGCTGAAATATGAAGGCGCCCAGAAGAGGAAGAACCACCACACGCCGTCGGTGAAGAACTTGCCGGCGATGAAAGACCAGGTCTGCCTGTACTTGAAGCACTTCAGGAAAGGAATGCTCTTCTCTTCGGCGACAGCGGCCTTTGCGGCTGCCTCCTCGGCATCATCCTGGTGGATGTACTCAAGCTCGGCCTCGTTCACCCTCTTGCTCTTCTCCGGCTTGTCGTACATGAAGGCCCAGAAGAACATCCAGATGAAGCCCAGTCCGCCTATGATGATGAATGCCATCTCCCAGCCGAACTTGACGGCCAGCGGCGGTATGAGCAGGGGAGCTGCCAGGGCGCCGACCGAAGCGCCGGCATTGAAGATGGAGGTCGCGAAAGCACGGTCCTTCTTCGGGAAGTATTCGGCTGTGACCTTGATTGCGGCAGGGAAGTTTCCGGCTTCACCGAGGGCGAGTATGCCTCGGCAAAGAAGGAACAGGTAGACCGAGGTCGTGGATACAGCAAGGGCGATGTTCGATCCGGCTTCCACGGCGCGCATCGCGGCCACGGAGTCGAGACCGGAGATGTGGGCTGTGGCCCAGCCGGTGGCGGCGTGGAGGCATGCGCCTGCGGACCACACTCCGATGGCGATCAGGTAGCCCTTCTTGGTGCCCATCCAGTCCACGAACTTGCCGGCGAACAGGCAGCAGATTGCGTAGAAGATGGAGAAGAAGCTGGTGATGGTGCCGTAGTTGGCGTCGGTCCAGTGGAACTCGGGCTTGATGAACTCCTCATAGGTGAGGGAGAGCACCTGCCTGTCGAGATAGTTGACGGTGGTGGCCACGAACAGCAGGCTGCACAGCCACCAGCGCCAATTGGTCATCAATTTCTTCTGTGTGCTCATAAGCCTAGATTATTGCCCTGACGGCAGAACGCATTCCTTCAAGATGGATCAGGGCGAGAGCTTTGCCAAGCAGCCTCTGGAGGCCGGGGATGGCGCGGAGGTCTTCGCCCCAGATGAATTCTGCTCCAAGCACGCCGTCCGCAACCTTTGCGGGATCTTCGGTGGCCCAGAGCTCCTGGAGAAGTCCGGTGATCTTCGGGTCGTCGTTGGGCACGATTTCGTCGTCACCCCTCTTGCCGCCCTTGTAGTAGGTGCAGATGGCTGCAAGGCCGAGCACCAGGCCCACGGGCAGCTCTCCCTTGCGCTCCAGATAGGTCTTGAGGCCGGGAAGGTCGCGGGTCTTGAACTTGGGGAAGGAGTTGAGCATGATGGAAGTCACGAAATGCTTCACGAAAGGATTGCGGAAGCGCTCCATCACGTCTGCGGCGAATTTCTCCAGCTCTTCCTTCGGGAGGTTGAGGGTGGGGAGGAGTTCGTCGAACATGACCTTCTTGACATACTGGCCCACTTCGGGATCCTCGCAGCACTGCTTCACGGTGTCAAGTCCGCAGAGGTAGCCGACCGGCGACAGCACGGTGTGGGGGCCGTTGAGCAGGGTGACCTTACGCTCGTGGTAGGGCGCTTCGCTGGGCACGAAGAGCACGTTGAGACCGGCCTTGTCGGCAGGGAACTCGGTGGCAACTTCCTTCGGGGCCTCGATGACCCAGAGGTGGAAGATCTCCGCCTTGTCGAGGAGGTTGTCCTGGTAGCCCACCCTTTCGCAGAGCTGGGCGGCGGTGTCGCGGGGGTAGCCGGGCACGATGCGGTCCACGAGGGTGCTGTAGACGCCGCAGCTCTCTTCGAACCAGGCGCGGAATCCTTCAGGAAGCTTCCAGAGGTCGATGTACTGCCGGATGCATTCCTTGAGGTGCTTGCCGTTTTCGAAAATCAGCTCGCAGGGGAAGATGATGAATCCCTTGCTCTTGTCGCCCTTGAAGTACTCCCAGCGGTGGTAGAGGAGCTGGGTGAGCTTGCCGGGATAGGAGGATGCGGGGGCATCGTCCAGCTTGCAGGAAGGATCGAATGCGATGCCTGCTTCTGTGGTGTTGGAGATCACGAAGCGCATTTCGGCCTGTTCCGCGAGTTTCAGGTAGGCGTCGAACTCCTCGTAGGGGTTGATGCCGCGGCTGATCACATCGATGAGATCCACGCTGTCCACGGGCTCTCCGTTCTGGAGACCCTGGAGGTTGAGGTGGTAGAGGCCGTCCTGCTCGTTGAGCCAGCTGACCATGCCTTTCTCGATGGGCTGGACCACGACCACGGAGCCGTCGAAATCGGTCTTCTGGTTGGTTTTCCAAATGATCCATTCGATGAATGCGCGGAGGAAGTTGCCTTCTCCGAACTGGATTACTTTTTCGGTGTAGCGTTTCGCCTGGGGGGCGGTAGTACGGTTTAATCTTTCCATAACTATGTTTGTTTATTCACTTTCGTTGACTATGACCAGCAGCAGGGCCTGCTCGCTGCTCTTTTGCTTGATGGTGTAATGGGTGCCTTTCTCAAGCTGGAGCACACCTGAATCTCCCAGCGTGTCGTATGGAGTGGGGAACTCCTGCGCAGTGCCGCCGTCCGGGACAATCTGGATCTTGGCGGTGTCGGCGCTGCTTGATTTGCGTATGAACCAGAACTGGACCGTCGAATTCAGGGTCTGGGAGGTGGTGAATGAAACGGCTCCGGAGCTGTTGAGCTTGACTCCCTTGGTGGAAGTATAGTCCCCTATGGTCCAGGGATTGAAATTCTGGGAATAGTTGCTTGAGAGGTCGGCTTTAGCGCTGGCGGTGAAATAACTGCCGGCCGCACCGTCGGTGAGGTTCTGGGCCGCACTCTTGGAGTCGTAGTAGAACACGTGGGTGTGGGCTCCTTCGCCGGTCTGGGGCGTGCCGGGGTCATCCGGATTTTCAATGTCGGGATTGTCGGGGTTGTCCGGATCGCTGCCGTTGAATTCGGTGATGCCGCCGTTGTTCACGGCGACGGGCGCATCAGCCCAGCCGAGTTTGCCGTAGCCGGAGTGCTCTTTCACCACCGCGGGCACGTCTTCTGCCGCCGTCACGACGTAGTCGTAGGCGGGCTTGAAGTCGTCGTAGGTGAGGGGGGTGATGGTGCTGCCGTTGTAGGACGTGTACTTGACGTTGCTCAGCGGGTACGGGTCCTTTGCCTTGGCGGGACGGTTGGCGTACACGTTCTGCGTGGGGTAGAGGTATCCTGCCACGGAGCCCTGGAGGTTGGATTCGTTGCTCTCCTTGGCGGGATATGTGCAGATGTCGGTAGGCAACTGAACGCCGTCAAAGTAGTTGTATTCGACAAGCACTTTTGCTCCGTATGCCGAACCTACGCCGTAGGTGGTGCATCCGTCATACAGGTTGTTGTAGACGTGGGCCCGGCCGAAACGGACGCGGGGATGGCGTGAAGACGACTGGTCAAACCAGTTGTGGTGGAAGGTGGCGGTGATGGAAACGTCGCTGCTCTGGTTGTTGGAGTGCCCCACGAGACAGCTCTTCTGCGTCTTGATGTAGCGGCACCAGCTTACGGTCACGTTTTTGGTTCCATGGGTGACGTCGGTACTGCCGTCCTCGTAGTCCTTGGTCTGGTCGAGGGATGTGAAGGTGCAGTGGTCGACCCACACTCCGTCACATTCCTGCATGCTGACGGCGTCGGCGCCGTTGTTGGCCTTGGGCTGCTGGAAGTTGATGTTGCGGATGATGATGTTGCTGGCCCGCACGCAGAAGATGCCGATACGGTCCATGACGAAACTGTCTGTGCCGTAGAAGCTCAGGTTGCTGACTTCTTTCACGTCGAACCAGGGATGGGCAGCGCTGAAATCGCGCCCGTCCTCGGGCCCGAAAGTGCCGCTGAGCCATATCGTGACGGGGGAGTGGTCCCCTTTCTTCTCGCTCTTCGCGCGGTCGAGCAGCCAGGTCTGGAGGGCCTTGCCGTTGTTGAAATGGAGGATGTTGCCCGATGACGCGCCTTCGCCTCCGGTCACGTTGCCCTGCTTGGCATAGCCGTAGAGGACGGTGTGGTCTACAGTGCCGACCGCGGGAGGGGTGGTGCACTCGAGGTTGCCGCCGGTTTCCGGCTCGGGATCCGGGCCCGGAGCCACCTCGGCCACCTCGCCGGTGAATTTCAACTTGTAGAATCTCAGGCTGTTGCCGGTCGGATAGATGCTGACTTCGCCCGCGGGAACGTTCTTGAATATGCACTCGGAAGGGGCACCCGTATTGGCGGAGCCGCCGGGAGCGGATGCTTCGTAGCTGCCGGACTTAACGTTGACAATGCGCGTAAGATCTTCGCTGTTGCCGGTGTTGGATGACCATACCGTCAGTTTGCCTGCCGTGTTGGCGGTGAACTTCATCACGCGGTTGGATCCGTCGCTCTTGCCGCCCCACTGGAAGTAGCTGGTGCTGTACTTGCTCTTTTCCGTGGAATATATGGTGAGGTTGTCAAGGGTCAGGTTCCAGCCAGTGATGTCAGTCTCGGCTTTTCCGTACTTGGCGAACGCTTCCTGCCATCCTGCCTCGGAGAAGTCCCATACCGTGGGCACGATTCCGGTGCTCTGCTCGATGTCGCTGTCGTCGATGACGAACTTCAGGGTGTTGATCTTTCCGGGAACGAAGGAAACCGCCTGGCTGAGGGTGGCGCTGCGGGAAATCTCTATGCTGCCCTCGTCGGTCACGACTTCGGCGGTGATGGTGGTGCCGGCGGCCAGGGTGGTGGGGTTGATGATGACGAACGCTCCGGCCTGGCCGTCGGCCGTCCAGTCGTCGCCTTCATAAGATGCGGTCACATAGTTGTAGCTGCTCTTGCCTTCCCAGGCGGTGATTTCAGTCTTGAGAATGTCCACCGACAGGCGTCCGGTCAGGGTGGCGGCGGAAGATTTGAGCGTGACGCTCCTGATCTTCTTACCGCCCAGCACGCCGGCCTTGGTGCCGTCGGCAATCACCACTTTGGCAACCGCCAGCATACGGGTGAAATCGAGCGGGGCGGCATCGACGAGCTTGCCGTCGGCAATCGTGATTTGGGTGGCTCCGGACACGAGAAGGTCGGCGGCCGGGTCGAAAGTGCCCAGGCCGGGCAGATTCTGCTCTGCGGGGAGCTTGAACTTGAATGTGCTGCCGCTGCGTCCGTCCTTCATTGCCCTGGGATAGTAGGCGTAGAGGGTGTGGGTGCCGTCGGCAAGTTCCACGGAACCGGAGAAACTGCCGGTGATTCCGTCTTCTGCATTGTTGCTGAAGCCTTTCTGGGGGGAATAATCGTCGCCCTCAAGGTAGGTCACGGTCAGGGAATCGCCCTTCTGCCACTTGGGCTGCCAGCCTTCCTGCACGGCTTCGATGAAGGTGCGGGTCGCGGGCTGCGCGGCGGAAAGGGTCACGGCGACCTCCCGGATGCCGGACGGGACGGGGGCGCTCACCGCCAGCTCTTTGGGCTGGCATGCGGCAAGCGCCATTGCAGCAATGCTGATAAGTGCAAGTAATGTCTTTCTCATCGCTGCGATGCTTTAAAAGGTGTATTCATCGCCCCCCGTGAGGAGGTCCCCGGCGCCGTTGTCGGTGAGGTCACTGCCCCCGAGAAGGGCAGCGGCCTCAAGCGTGGCGATGGATTCACAACAGGGAGTTGTGTAAAATGATGATCTTTTCATAATATTCCTCATTTTCCGGTGAATTCTATCTTGTAGAAGCGTAGCGCATTGCCTGCGGGGCAGTGTAGATTGTCATTTTTGTCATATATTGTGTTGTTTTCTGTTTGTCAAAGCGTCACTCCGCTCTTGAAAATGGCGATCTCGCGATAGCCGTTGGCCTCGTTGCGAACTCTCTCTCCGCTTGCTGCCGCAAGCACGGTCTCGATGAACCGGGCGGCGACGCTGTCCATGGATTCGTCCTGGGCGAGCACTCCCGCGTTGAAGTCTATCCAGCCGGGCTTGGCCTCAAACAACGGAGTGTTGGTGCTGATCTTCATGGTGGGCACGAAGCTGCCGAACGGGGTGCCGCGGCCGGTGGTGAAGAGCACGATCTGGCAGCCTGAAGCGCCGAGAGCGGTGCTGGCCACGAGGTCGTTGCCCGGGGCGGACAACAGGTTGAGGCCCTTCACGCTCAGGCGTTCGCCGTATTTCAGGACTCCGCGCACGATGCTCTTGCCGCATTTCTGGGTGCAGCCAAGACTCTTTTCCTCGAGCGTGCTGATGCCTCCCGCCTTGTTGCCGGGGGAGGGGTTCTCATAGACGGGCATGCCCTGCTTGATGAAGTAGTCCTTGAAGTCGTTGATCAGGGCAACGGTCTTGTCGAAGGTGGCCTTGTCCTGGCAGCGGTTCATAAGGATGGTCTCCGCGCCGAACATTTCTGGCACTTCGGTGAGCACTGTGGTGCCGCCCTGGGCCACTATCCAGTCGGAGAACACGCCCAGAAGGGGGTTTGCCGTAATGCCGCTGAGGCCGTCGGAGCCGCCGCACTTCAGGCCGACGCGAAGTTCGCTCACCGGCACATCTTCACGCCTGTCCTTGGAGCACACGGCGTAGATTTCGCGCAGCTGCTGAAGGCCGTATTCGACCTCGTCGTCCACTTTCTGCGTCGCGAACATGCGCACGCGCGCCTCATCGACGGGGCCTACGAGTTCGCGGAATGCGTCGAGCTGATTGTTCTCGCAACCGAGGCTGACCACCAGCACACCGCCGGCGTTGGGATGGTGCACCATGTCGGCGAGGACGGTGCGGGTGTTTTCGTGGTCGCCGCCCAGCTGCGAACAGCCGTAATTGTGGGGGAACGCCACGATGGCGTCCACTGAGCTTTTGGCTTCAGGGGAAGTCCCCCTTCGCTCCTGTTCGTAAGGGCCAAAGTCGCTCAGGGGAACTTCCCCTTTTGCTGCAAGCTCCTGCTTGAAGCGTTCGACGATCTGCTGGCAGATGCCGTTGACGCAGCCCACGGTGGGGATGACCCAGATCTGGTTGCGTATGCCCACCTGCCCGTCGGCCCTGCGGAATCCACGGAATGTACGCTTCGTGGAGGCAGGTTCAATCTCCACGAGGGCGGGGCTGTAGCTATAATCCAGCAGGCCTTCGAGGTTGGTCTTGACGCAGGAGTGGTCCACCATCGTGCCGGCGGGAGCATTGCGGGTCACGTGGCCTATGGGGAAACCGTACTTGATGACGTTCTGCCCTTCGGCGAGGTCCTGGAGCACTATCTTGTGTCCGCGGGGAATGTCGCAGAGGAGCTTCACTCCTTCCACGACTTCACCGGCCTGCAGGTCCTGCAGGGCCACGGCCACGTTGTCGTCGGGATTTATCTTAATGTACTTCATACTAGAAGTCGAAATAGTTCTTGGCGTTGTTGTAGCAGATGTCTTCGATCATGTGTCCGAGGAAACCGATTTCGGAGGCGGGAAGCTTGCCGTTTTCCACGTCGGTGCCCACTACGTCGCAGAGTATGCGGCGGAAGTACTCGTGGCGGGGGTAGCTGATGAAGGAGCGGCTGTCGGTGAGCATGCCCACGAAGCGGCTGAGAAGGCCGAGGTTCGACAGGGCGTTCATCTGCTTGCGCATGCCGTCTTCCTGGTCCAGGAACCACCAGCCGGAGCCGAACTGCATCTTGCCGGGCACGGTGCCGTCGTTGAAGGTGTAGGCCATGGTCATCATCACCTCGTTGTCCTTGGGGTTGAGGCAGTAGAGTATGGTCTTCGCGAGCTTGTCTTCGCTTGCGAGACGGTCGAGGAACTTGTGGCCCGCCGCTGCCGTGGGAAGGTCGTGGATGGCATCGAAACCGGTGTCGGGGCCCACGAGGCCGAACATCTTGGAGTTGTTGTTGCGGATGGCGCCCACGTGGAACTGCTGGGTCCAGCCGGCCTCGGCGTCCATGACCGCCTGGTCGTGGAGGAATGCGCTGCGGAACTTCTCCAGCTCGCGCGGGCCGGGAGCTATGCCCATAAGCACTTTCTTGAAGATGAGCTCGATTTCAAGTTCCTTGTAGTCGGCGGCATAGAAGGTCTCGAGGCCATGGTCGGAGAGCTTGCAGCCGTTGGCGGCGAAGTAATCGTGGCGCTTCTGCAGGGCCTCGCGGAGGTCGGCGTAGGAGTCGATTTCCATGCCGGCGGCTTCGCCCAGCTGCTTCAGGTAGGCCTTGTAGGCCTCGGGATTCTCGATGGCCATTGCCTTGTCGGGCCTCCAGGCGGGAATCACCTTCGTGCCGAAAGGCTTCTGCGCTATCATCTTGTGCCAGCGGAGGTCGTCGGCGGGGTCGTCGGTGGTGCAGACCACGTCCACGTTGAATCTGCGGATGAGGGCCTGGCCGCGGAACTCGGGAGTGGCGAGCTTGGCATTGCACTCGTCGAATATCTCGCGTGCGGTGGCGGGGCAGAGGAGCTTGTCTATCCCGAACACGCGGCTGAGCTCGAGGTGGGTCCAGTGGTAGAGCGGATTGCGCATTGTGTAGGGGACGGTCTCCGCCCACTTCTTGAAGGTCTCCCAGGAGTCGTACTTGCCTCCGGTGAGGTAGTCCTCGGACACGCCGTTGCCGCGCATTGCGCGCCACTTGTAGTGGTCGCCGTAGTGGCCGTCCACCAGCCAGAGTTGGGTGATGTCGCGGAACTGGATGTTCTCTGCGATCTGCTGCGGCACGAGGTGGCAGTGGTAGTCGATGATGTGCATTTTTTCAGCGTGCTCGTGGAAGAGCTTGCGCGCTGTCTCCGTCTGGAGCATGAAATCGGGGTTGATAAAGCTCATAATGACAATTGATTGATTTGGGAGGGAGTCGGGCGGTCAGGCCCGGCTCCCCAGAAGATGTACTATTTGTTGGTGTAGTATATGCGGTAGAAGCGCAGTGCGTTGCCGGTGCAATAGATCAGCACTTCGCCTGCAGGAATGCTGAATTCGACTTCCTTGGCACCGTCGTTGACGTTGTAGCCGCCCCGACTGCTCGTCTCCGCCCACGTTGACCGTGACCATACGTGTCAGGTCTTCGGATGAACCGGTGTTGGACACCCATACTTTCAGGGTGCCCTGCTCGGGAGCGGTGAACTTGGCATAGCGGTCGGCAGTGCTGCCCTTGCCGCCCCACTGGAAGTAGGTGGTGTTGTACTTGCTCTTCGCGGTGGACACGAGAGTGAGTCCGTCGTAGCTGAGGTTCCAGTTCGTGATGTCGGTGTTGGCTCCGCCAAGCTTGGCGAATTCGGCCTGCCAGTCGGCAGTCGGCAGCGCTGAAGTCCCAGGTGAGTACGTGGGTCTCTTCCACGCCGCCACCGCCCTTGGGCTGGATGGCGAAGGAAGCGGCGCCGGCTTCGGACTTCTTGTAGTAGATGTCGTCTTCGGCGGGCTGAGCGGTCACGCTGAAGGTGTAGAGACCGGCCTTGAGCTGTGCCACCTCTTCTGCGGGAACGGTGAAGGTGCATTCAGTCTGGGGATCATATGCCCTCTTGTTGAAGACCACGACATAGCTGTCGGCATTCGGAATGTCGCTCCAGCTTGCCGTGACGGCGGTCTCTTCGCCTTCGGAGATTGTGACTGGCTCCACCTTCACCACGGGCGTAGGAAGAACCTTGTCGCCGGCAGAGATATCCTCGCTCCAGGCGAGCTTCGTGATACTCACGGGGCCGGTTGGATAGATGCATACGATTCCATCTCCGTTCACGGGGCTCACGACCACTTTGTCGACTCCGTCCTTGGCCATAGAGGAGACCACTCCGCCCATGACCGAGAAACCGTTGCCGTCTATAAGGCCGATTTTCACTCCGTTGCCTTTGCCGTCGGGATCGCTGATCTGGATGTCGACGGAACCGGCTTTATTCACCAGGAAGAAGATGTATCCGTCCGTAGGGACGCCCTTGCTGTTGGTGGAAGCGGCGCTGAGGAAATTGATGCCGCCATCAGCGTTCATAGGCACCGCCTCGCTGGCCACGAGCATGAGTTCGTCGCGCACACGGGGGCTCTTGACCTCTCCTGCAAACAGTTTGGCGTCCTGCAGGTTCCAGGTATGGGCTTCGGTGAGGGCGTGCTGGGTGAGGTCTTCTGCCTCCTGGACAAGCTCGTTCCACCATTTGGCGGCACCGATCTGATTCGCCGCAAGCTCCTGGTTGGACAGGTTGAAGTAGTTGCCCT
Organism: uncultured Bacteroidia bacterium; assembly: GCA_902782225.1. Classification (GTDB taxonomy): domain Bacteria; phylum Bacteroidota; class Bacteroidia; order Bacteroidales; family UBA932; genus Cryptobacteroides. The sequence goes on from CACZMF010000004.1 coordinate 115,215, forward strand.
TGGAGTTGAAGCAAGGATCGGCATCAAGTTCCGTCATTGCAGCATCAGATGCCGGGCACTGCTTGAAGAAGTCTGCGCCGTGAACATACACATAGTTGTCGGAAGCATTCAGGCTTGAGGGCATCAATGTGGCGGCATTGGACTGGAACAGCTGTGAACGCAGTGTGGCTGCACCGGGGTTGACGTCATCCTCATACAGGAAGAGGTTCTTCTTCAATGAGAAGGTGCTTATCTGTGAACGGATGGCAAAAATGCCGCGGCAGTTGCTGTTGTCGAAGTTGGCAATGTTCTTGACGGTGTTGTTGTCGAACGTCATTGTGCCGAGGGTCAGACCGGCGTCAAGGCGGAAGAGCGTGCGGATACCGTCGTAGATGGTGTTGTTGACAAGCGAAATGTTGTTGATCGTGCAGTTCTGGCGCACGTCGAAGCAGTCACCGCTGCTGCCCGAGATATCGTGCATGTCGCAGCCTTCCATCGTGAAGTCGTCAAGGGTCATCACGTTGGCATTGTTGTCATAGAACAGGCCGGCGGTGTAGTCGCAGATACCGCAGTTCACAAGCTTGATGCTGCCCACGCTGATGACACCGCCGTTGTGTTCGAAGATGCGGGAGTACTTGCCGCCCTGACCATTGATTTCAATGCCTTCGATGTAGATGTCGCCACCGGTGAAGCTCTCGTTCAGTTTGATGTCGCAGTAGACAACCGGACGGTTGCCTTCGGCATCTGTCTGTCCGAGTACGCGGAAGCCCTTTGCCGGAACGATGCTTCCCACTTCGTAGGGGGATCCGGAAAGGCTCACATACACATTGCCTCCGTTGACCATTGCATCTTTCAGTGCAGCGGCATCGGTGACGGTCGTCAGTGAAGAAGCGTCGGGTAAGGTCCAGGCGCAAAGTGCACCGCGGCTCGCGCTCTTGAAGAAAAGCACCACATTGTACTCGGTGGAAGGGACGAGGCCGCCAACGGTTGCGGAAGCTGCCGTTTTGTCTGCATCGGTGAGCGTGTAGATGACAGTCTTGCCACCCATCACAGGGCTGCATTCAATCCTTTCAACGTCGGCAAAGTCGGGCACGTCCCTGGACCAGGAGAAAGTGATACTGTCGCTGGTCTTGGCTGTAGCCTTAAGGTACAGGTTGTCCTTGACTGCATATGTCTGAAAACTGCTTCCGAAGTAAGCCCAGTTGGATGGCTCGGTCTTAGAACTAAGGCCACGAACCTTGAACCCGCATTTAAGATCTTCTCCCAGAGTTGCCTGGAAGGGCACGTTGTCAATGGGAACAGTGAAACTAGCCACTTGAGCGCCTTCTCCATTCTCTTTGGTTTCATCGTATTCGAAAACGATGAGTTCGTATTCCTCGACATCCTTTGTGGTGTCCCAGGAGAAGATTCCTACGTTACCAAGAGTACGGATGGGGCGATAGCCCAAATTGATTGGCTGGATGCAGCGTTGGAGCGAGAGGGAAGTGACTTCCTTGAACTCTTTGGAGCATCCTGCAGCCAAAAGCATAGCGGTTACGCAGAGCGCAAGCCGGAATATATTCTTGGTTCTCATATTATTCTGCATAATGATAATCGTTTTTCAATTTTCCCTGGCTGCCGTCGATGAGGGTCTTGAAAATAGGCCAAAACATATACTCTTCGGGATTGTTGACATACAGGCCGTCGATACGTTCATCATACAGACCGACCTGGGAGTTGGTGCTGGCAACCTTGGTGATATATTCTTTCTCATCTTCCCAGTCTCCTGCGGGAACGGCCTTCTCGCCTTTCTTGAAACCGTAGATGGTCACTGCGTTGTCTTCGACTCTCCAGTACACATTTCCGGTCATATAGTTGTAGGGCTCCTCCAGATTGCGGAGCTTCCGCATATCGTTTTTGGCTTCATCCATCTTGCTCTTGAGCATGCCCCAGCGGATGAGGTCGGCCTTGCGGAGGAACTCACCGCAGAATTCGAATGCGCGCTCGTCCACGATGGCATTGAACATTTCATCCTTGGATGCAATGGCATTGACATAGTCTTCCGCCTGATCCTCGTGGCCTGCGAATGCGCGCTTACGGACGGGGAGGAAATACTCCTTGGCGCTGTTGAGGTTGCCAAGTTCGTTGGAAATTTCGGAGGCCATCAGAAGTATGTCTGCATAGCGCATCACTGCGGGCTTGACGCCGTCATCGGTGTCGCCGACATAGCCAGGAGTGTTCTCCAGACGGAATTTTCCGAAGTACCAGGTGGCGATTCCGGCAATCTTGAATCCGTCGACGGATTCCTTGTCGTTCGCGTGTTTCCAGTTGACGCAGGTTATGTCGCGACGGACATCATTCTCGTCATATTTCCACCAGAGAGTGGGCACGGGACCGACCGAACCGCCGCGGTTGTTGGCTCCGAACAAAGTGCCGTTTTCCACGCGCACGGCGAATGTGGTGTTCCAGCGGCCTCGGCCATCGGCGAACGGTAGCACGAAGAGCGTTTCACCGTCAAAATTGATGTTGTTGATGGTGTTCTGGCGGTTCCAGTATGCTGCGAAGCTGGGATCCAGCGAGCAGCCTCCGTTGTTGATGGCGTCTTCCAGGTGTTTGAGTGCCTTGGGATACAGGACACTCTTCTGGAGTTCGGGGCAGTCTGTCGTACGCACTCTGCCGAGGTCTCCGGTGCCAACCATCCCGTCGTCAGGACGGAGTGCGGAACCGGATGCCGCAAGGGCTATACGGGCGTACAGGCCTTCTGCAAAAACCTTGTTGATGCGGTCGGTGCGTGAAGTCGCGGCTGTCTTCCCGGGGTAGGGAAGGACCTCGATGGCTTTGTCCAGGTCTTTGAGAATGTGGACATAGATGGTGTCGCGGCACTCTTTTTCCTTGTACAGTGACTCTGAATCCACGGAAGAGAAGCGGGCGGGCACGTCTCCCCAGATCTTGGTCAGGTCGTAGTAGAGCATGGCACGCAGGGTCAGGGCTTCACCCCAGAGGTAGCGCATATTGGCGTCGGCCTCGAGGTTTCCGTATTGCTCCAGGCCTTCGATGGCCAGGTTGCATCTCTCTACGCCTCTGTACATCAATGAGAAAGGCCCACCGTCTTTGCTGAGCTCGGAGCTGGCCTTGTCGGTGTCGTAGTTTGTGATGCGGCCCTTGTCGGACTTGGGGTCATAGGTGTTGTACCACTCAATATCCGTGTTGAAACCGTACCAGCAGATAACCCTGTTACGGTAGCTGAGGTCGAGGGTGAATGTCTGGTAGATACCATAGATGGCTCCTTCTGCCAGGTCGTAGTTGGCATACACGTCTCCCGGTTCAAAAGCCGAAGGGGATGACGGTTTCAGCATGGATTTGTCGCAGGAAACACTGAGTGCTGCAACAGCTGCAAGGCTGATTAAAACTGAATAAATCTTTTTCATCTTGGTCGGCAATTAAAAAGTGAGGTTGATACCGGCCACGCATCCTATGCTCTTGGGATAAGCTGAGTAGTCGACGCCGGGGGTAAGAGGAGTCTCTCTGCGGGTGTCTACTTCGGGGTCGAATCCGGAGTATTTTGTCAGACAGAAGAGATTGGTCCCCGTGACATAGATGCGGGCCTTGCGCAGGTGTATCTTCTCAGTGAGTTTTTCGGGGAAAGTATAGCCGATGGTGACGTTCTGCAGACGCAGGAAAGAACCGTCTTCCACTGCCCAGTCGGTAAGCACGGCGCGATAGCTTGCGGGACTCCACATGGTGGTGCCTGCATTCACGGCGGCAAGCTTTTCAGGATCGGTGATTATCTCGCCGGTCGCCCAGTCCACGTTGGTCCAGCGCTTGGAAACTTCCATGCCTTTCATCTGGTTGCGGGGCGTGCTCTTGTTGCGGGAAGAGGTGAAATCGATCTTGTTGGCGTTGTAGACCTGGTTGCCAAGCATGAAGTTGAAATTGGCGCTGAAGTCGATTCCCTTGAAGAATCCGGACAGTCCGAAGCCTCCGGTGAAGTCGGGAAGGGCATTGCCTATGACCGTCATATCGTTGGAATCCACCTTCCCGTCAGGAATGGGATTGCCGTTGTCGTCATATGCTCCTGCGAGGTCCTTCAGTTTCATGGCGCCGGGACGCATATACTCAGTACCTATTACGGTAGTTGCATCCACCATGCCGTCTTTAAGTTTCCATTTGCCGTCCACAAGGTCGAAATCGCTGACTTCATAGCGTCCGTCAGCACGATAACCGTAGATGTTTCCGATAGGCTGGCCGACAGTGACAAGGTAGTCCTGCGTCATTTCGCTGGATGCCCATTTTGAATAGGTGCTGGGAAGGTACTCCAGGCCGCCAAGGTCGGTCACTACATTCTTGTTGAAGGCGATGTTTCCGTTGAGATTCAGGGAGAAGTCCTTCTTTGACACCACGGGAGCGTTGAGGGTCAGTTCGATACCGCGGTTTCTGGTGGAACCGATGTTGCGGTACTGGGTGGCATAACCGGTGCCTGCTCCGGATATGGGATAATTGATGAGCAGGTCCTTTGTGGAGTTCTGGTACACCTCGATGCTACCGTTGAGCTTGCTCTGCCAGAAGCTGAAATCCAGACCGATATTATGGGTGTATGTGGTTTCCCAGCGAAGTTCGGGGTTGTTCAGGATGTCTCCGGCGGAGTAGTAAGTAGGATTCTGGCTGATGAAGCCTGCAGATGCTTTGTACTGCTTGTACAGCTGGCCGGAAGGGATGTTGTTGTTGCCGGCGGTACCGAAGCTGTAGCGGAGCTTGAGCTGGTCCAGCCAGCTGTGGGCATCATCCATCCAAGGCTCGTTGGAAATGGTCCAGGATGCGGCGGCCGAAGGGAAGAATCCCCAGGGATTCGCAAATTTCGACGAAGCGTCTGCACGCAGTGTCGCTCCAACGGAGTAACGGTGCTTGTAGTCGTAGTTGACCCTTCCGAAGAAAGAAAGCAACACGTCGTTAGGAGAATAGATATTGGAATACTCTTTCATCAATCCGGCCGAGGAGATATAGTTCCAGGCCATGGAAGCGTCAAAGAAAGAAGGGAAGTTGACCGACGTGTCAGTCAGGGTGTTGCTCTTGGTGACAGTGAGCTCCTGGCCGAGGAGAGCGGTCATGCTGTGGTCTTCATTCTTGAACACATTCGCAAAGTCGTAGTTCAGGGTATTGGTGTTGCGGTAGCGTGTGCGGAAGAGCTCTTTATGCTCGTTTGCGGGGTTGTTGGGATAACCTGACTTGTCGAATACATACCACGTTGAGATGCCGTAGAAACGGTCGTCGCTCTGGCGGTGATCCTCGATGCCTCCTTCAATTTTCAGTTTGAGCTTGTCAACTATGGTCCAGTTGAATGCTGCGTTCAGGTTGAGGGTGGTACGAAGGCGCTGGGAGTCGTTGTCGCGAACGGACTGCAGAGGGTTGACGTAGTCGCCGTACTCGGCTTCATCTTCGTTTGCAGCGGAGCCGGGAATGGGCAGCGGACTATAAACCACGGCGTGTTTGAGACGGCCGTTTCCGGAAGAAGTGCTCTTGTCGTTGAGGGAGTTGGCTCCGGAACCGCGGACCTTGACCCTGGCGTAACGGACGCTCAGGTCGACGCTGGTGGTCTTCGAGGTTTTGAAGTTGCCCTTCATGCTGATGTTGTCCCTGCTGTAGTTGGAACCTGCCATGATGGCCTGGTCGCCAAGGTGGGCGTAGCTGGCTGTCCAGTTGTATCCCTCGCCGCTTCCGGAGATGGAAGCATCGGCGCTATAGGAATATCCGGTGTTGCCGAATACCGCATCGACCCAGTTGTTGCCTGCCACTCCTCTGTAAAGGTCCATGTCGGAGAAGGTTCCGAAGTAGGGCTCATAGCGGCTGGATACCTTGTCGGACATCGCTGCGAGTTCATATACGAGCTGCACGAAATCGTAAGGCTCCATAGCTTGGACGGCATTGCGGTTTGCCATCCACTTGGGACCGCCGTATGCGTTGACCTTCACGGAAATCTTCTGTCCTTTTTCAGCACCCTTGGTGGTCACAATGACGACACCGTTTGCACCACGGGCACCGTATATAGCCGTGGAGAAAGCGTCTTTCAACACGTCGATGCTTGCAATTTCGGACGATGAGATGTCATTGATCGATTCCACCGGGAAGCCGTCCACGATGTAGAGGGGGCTGTTGTCCTGGGTGATGGAGCTGCCGCCACGGACGCGGATCTTGATGTCGGCGTCGGGGTCGCCTTCAGTGGTCACGACGGACACGCCGGCCATCTTGCCGGTGAGGGCCTGGCTGACGGTGGTTACAGGTTGCTCGGTGAGTTTGTCGGAGTTCACGGACGAGACCGAACCGAGGAGGTCGCGGCGCTTGACCGTCTGATAACCCACGACAACCACCTCGTCAAGGACGGTGGTGTCGGTCGCAAGGACGACGTCGATCTGGGTGCGTCCGTTGATGGGGACGGTCTGGTCGGCGAGTCCGATGAACGAGTACACCAGATTCACTGCGTCTGCGGGAACGGTGAGCTCGTAGTCGCCGTCCAGGCCGGTGACCGTGCCGATGGTGGTGCCTTCCACGAAGACACCGGCACCGATGAGCGGTTCACCGCTTTCGTCCGTCACTATACCTTTCACGGTAGTCTGGGCGGAAAGCGACCAAGCTGCTCCGAGGCAGAGGAACGCAAGAATCAATTTCTTTGCTAAACTGTTCATTTGGAGTTGTTTGGTTTGTTGGTTAGTATTATATGTTAGAGTTTTGTATATGTTCCTTTGGCATTGCCGCCGGCGACGATGTCGCGGACGATGTAATGCAGGTACATTTCAAGGTTGGTGTAGCGCTTGTTCTTGTCGAGGCTGACGGCGGCTGCGTCCGAGGCACTGGTCTTATTCAGGCCGAACTGGGTCTCGAACCAGTCGGGCATGCCGTCGGCGTCGGAGTCGTTGACGGCTTCGCCTTTGTATTCCGGCCATCCGCCCACGTCGGACTGGGTGTCGATAAGACCGTTTTTGGATCCGTTGCTGCCATTGTAGGTGAATTTTCCTTCGCGGGTCTCCGCGGCCACACGCTCATCCACGGAATCCCGTTTTAGACTTGCTCCGGCGTGGTCCGCCACGGCGCTGAAAGCATCCTGGGCGCTGTGGATGCTAAGGGACGACTGACTCGCTTCATAGGAGAAGGGCTTGTCGGACCTGATCGTGGAGATGACGCTTGACGAGGCGGTGGTACCGGTCCAGTTGTCGGAAGTCATTCCGGAATTGCCGTCCATGCAGTTGCCGGTCATGTAGAAGTGGCCGGGGACTATCTTGCCGGTGCCAAGGTTGCTGCAGTTGCTGCAGGAGGTGGTGGGGTCGATGAACCAGAGTTTCTTCTTGTTGGTCGCCGGACCGGGCTTGTAGTAGTTGCCTATCACGTTGTACTGCTTGAAGATGCCCTGGTTGTTGGCGCTCTCGCCGCCGTAGCAGGTGTTGCTGCCCCAGTTGTAGACGACGTTGTTCACGAGGCTCACCGGGCCCTTCTGGGTGGAGACGTAGTCGTGGTCGATACGGGGGTTGCGGCTGTCGTGGTGGGCCAGCAGGTTGTGGTGGTAGGTGGCGTTGGTGCCGCCCCAGATGCCGCCGTAGCCGTGGGCGCCCTTGCCGTGGACGGAGTTGCGCAGACTCTCGGACACAATGCTCCACTGGAGGGTGAAGTTGTCCATGCCGTAGAAGGATGCGCATTCGTCGGTGCACCAGCTCAGGGAGCAGTGGTCGATGATGATGTTCTTGTACTGTCCGTTGTCGTGGGACATGATGTTCATGGCGTCGTCTTCCGTCTTCGTCTCGTCGCCCATACGGCAGCGTATGTAGCGTATGACCACGTTGCTGGCGTTGATGGCGACACGGTAGTTCTTGAGGCAGATTCCGTCGCCGGGAGCGGTCTGGCCGGCGATGGTGACGTCGTTGCGGTTGATGTTGAGGGTGCTCTTGAGCTCGATGATGCCGGCCACGTCGAACACTATCGTGCGGGGGTAGTTCTGCGTCACAGCCCAGCGGAGCGAGCCCTGGCTGTTGTTGTCTTCGAGGGTGGTCACGTGCAGCACCTTGCCGCCGCGGCCTCCCGTGGCCCACATGCCGCCGCCCTCGGCGCCGGGGAAGGCACGGGCGAGGCCGTCTTCCTCATTTGCGGGGATAAGGAAATCCTCGTAGTTCTCAGGATTGGCGGGAGTGTCGGGGCCGGGGTCGGGGGTAGCGGAGCCCTGGGTTGCGGCTTCGATGGCGGACGACCAGGCAGATGTGCCGGCGCTGCCCACGCTGCGCACGCTGAACTTGTAGGTGGTCCCGGGAGTGAGGCCGGAAATCACGGTGTTACGGGCGCTCGAGCTGCCGGTCTTGACTTCTGTGGAGCCTTCCAGGAGGCGCCAGTCGTATGATGCGGCGCCATCGGTGACGTTCCACTGGAAGGAGAGGGAAGTCTCCGTGGAGGAGTGCAGCTTGATCCCGGTCGGAACCGCGGGGGCCGAGGGAGTCTCTTCCTTGGGTTTCTCGCCGCAGGTGGCGGCAAGGAAGGAGAGGGATAAAAGTATCAACAGGTATTTCCTCATATCTTGTCGTATTCTATCGATGCCCAGATGAGGGGTCCGATGCCCTTGGGGTCGTTCGCGCGTATGCGCTCGTGTATGTAATATTCATATGTGCCGCTGCGCATTTCCTTGCCGCCGAGGCCGGCCACCTCGCAGCACTGGTTGAGGTTCACAAGGCCGTTCGCACCCACGGTGACGAAGGTCCTGAGAAGCCTGCGGTAGCGGTCTCTCGCGGATTTGACGCTGTAGTCCTTGATCCAGCCGCTCCGGGTGCCTTTCAGGAGCACGTAGGTGAACATTGCGCTGGCGCTGGCCTCGAGGTAGTTGCCTTCCGCTCCCGGACGGTCGAGGACCTGGTACCACATGCGGCTTTCCGGATCGGCGAATTCACGCACCGTCTGCATAAGACGGGAGAGCATGTCTATGAGCTTCTGCTGCATTTCTCCTTCAGGTATCCAGGGTATGACGTCGGCAAGGGCCATCGCATACCAGCCGCAGGCGCGGCCCCAGGCGTGCTCGGACTGGCCGGTCGCAGGGTCGCACCAGAACATCTTGTGCGAGGAATCCCAGGCGTGGCGCAGCAGCTTTGTGCCGGGGTCGTAGCAATTGTCCCAGGCAAGGGTGAACTGCTTCACGATATCCTGGTAGTTGGCCTGCTTGAGAGAGTCGGGGACGAAGCGGGCGGTGTATTCGGCGTAGAAGGGCTCCACCATATAGAGGCCGTCGAGCCACATCTGGTCCGGATATATCTTTTTGTGCCAGAAGCCGCCCTCGGGCGTGCGGGGCATTTCCTGTATCTGCCCGTAGAGATTGTCCATCGCGAGCCTGTATTTCTCCTTGCCTGTGGACTCGTAGAGCTGGAAGAGCGTCTTCCCGGGGCAGATGTGGTCGGAGGAGTAGTTGGATTTCTTGTATTTGCCTCCGATGCTGCCAGTCGAGTCGATGACGGCGTCGTACCAGGCGTCGACGTAGCTTATGACAGATTCTTCGCTTCGCTCAGAATGACAGGCGGCATCCAGCATTGCCTTGAGCTCGAGGCCTGTGGTGTAGTTCCATTTAAGGCGGCCTTCCTGGCCGTCGATGTATGATGCCTCGGGGCAGCGGACCATTTCGGAACGGACGACGTCCCGGTACAGCTGAGCCTTGGCTGTGCAGGCAGTCAAGGCTAAGGCGCAGAGTATGAGATGCAGGGGCTTCATCTGTTGTCGTAGGGGTTCCAGACGATTCCGTCTTCCTTTTGGTACATCACTTTGTCGAAGGAGAATTCAGCCGCCTTGCGGGCATTCAGTTTCTTCGCCCACTTGACCCTGGGCCCGGCGGCTCCGGGGCCGTAGTTGTCGTATTCGGCATACCAGGAATTCTTCTTGGTGTCGGGCTTGCCTTCCTTCTCCCAGTCGTGCCAGCCCTCCGGGACAATGTGGGGGCCGAGCTCGCAGTGGATGAACACCGTCTTTGCGTAGGCGCCCCAGGGGCGGCCCAGGTAGACTTTGTCAACGCCGGGGGCGGCGGTGAGCCTGCAGTCCTTGAAGACGTAGCCGTACTTCTGGCCCTGAAGGGTGGATGCGGCCGTGACGTAACTGTTTTTCTTGCTGTGGATCAGGCAGTTTTCGAAGTAGGCGATGCTGGGCCCGAAGATGAAATCGGTGGTGCCTTCGATGTAGCAGTCCAGGAAGTAGTTGCGCTTTATGCCGCCTTCCTTTCCGTAGCGGCCGTAGGTGTAGAGGGTGTCCTGGTTGCCAAGGAAGCGGCAGCCCCTGAAGAAGAGGAAGTCGCCGTCCGTGAATACGGCCACGGCCTGGGCGATGTCCTTGCCCTCGCCGGCGGAATTCTCGAAGGTCAGGTTCTCGAAGGTGATGTAGCTGGCGTGGATGTAGATGGTGGCGCTTCCGGAGGTGCCGACAGCGAAATCGCGGCCGGGCCAGAGCTGCTTTGCGTACTTGTCGAAAGTGATTATGGTGTTTTCTGCATCCTCGCCCTTGATGTGGAGGCGGAACTTGGTGTGGGGGATGCTGACCATTTCCTTGTAGATGCCCTTGCGGATGAGGATGGTGGTGATTTCCTTGTGGCTGTAGTCGGGGCAGGCGTCGATTGCTTCCTGCACGGTCAAGTAGTCGCCGTGGCCGTCGGCGGACACCACGATGTCGTAGCGGGTGAGGTGCGAGGCGATTTCGGGAAGCTGCTCCCGGATGAGCCCGCAGATGATTTCAGTGACCTTGCGGGCGCCGGAAGCCACTGTGTGGGTGTTGTCGGTCTTCCCGTCTGGGGCGTAGGCGTAGCGGCCGGGGGCAAGGTGCATGAAGTACGGACGGGAGGCCTCGTCGCCGAGTCCATCGATCCAGTCGAGGGTGGCGGTGGTGGCGTCGAGCAGCGTCACGCCGCATTCGCTGGCCACCTGCTTCATGGCGGCAGGGTAGTCGCCGTGGCAATCACGGTCGAGGCCGCCTTCCTTGAACCAGCGGCGGGCGACCGGGGTCAGGAGCACAGGGGTGCCGCCCTTCTCGCGCACGCCTTTAATAAAGGTGCGGAGGTTGTCCTGATAAGCGCCCCAGGGGGCTGCATAGCGGGTGGTGTCGGACTCCTTGGAGTCGTTGTGGCCGAACTGTATGAACACGTAGTCGCCGGGCTGCACGGCGCCGTGGACTTTGGCCCAGTCGCCGATGTCGATGAAATTCTTGGTGCTGCGGCCGTTCCTGGCGTAGTTGATCACCTTCACGCCTTCATCCAGGAAATTCTGGAACATCATGCCCCAGCCGCGCTCGGGATTGCCTTTGGCGAGGTTTTTCTCGGCCATTGTGCTGTCGCCCATCATATGGATCGTGAAGGAGCTGCAGAGCAGCCAGAGGGCGGCAAGGGCCGCAGGGAAGAGGCGTTTCATAATGTCTTGCCGTTTACTGTGACGTTGTCGAAAGTAACGTTTTCAGCGTAATTGACTTCAGCATCCTTGCGGGAGGAGAAGCTGCAGTCTGTGAAATCTATGTTCCTGACCGGCTGCTCAGGGAGGCCGTTGATGTAGATCGCCTGGTCGGCTCCGGAGCACACGAGGCCGTAGAAATGGCAGTCGCGGAATTCCGGGGTCGTCTCGTCCACGGGCACCAGGTCGGCGCCGCCGTCCTTTGACATCTCGGTCGCGGCAACGCCGGCGTAGTAGAGATTGAATATCACGCCGTAGGTGACGATGTCCTTCATCAGGATGTCGCGGCACCAGATGTTTTCCACGAGTCCGCCGCGCCCGCGGGTGCTCTTGAAGCGCAGGCCCACGTCCGTGCCGATGAAACGGCAGTTGCGCACGAGTATGTTCTTCACGCCGCCGGACATCTCGCTGCCCACCACGAAGCCGCCGTGCCCGTGGTAGACCGTGCAGTCCGAAATGATCAGGTTCATGCATTTGCGGGCGTGCCTGCGGCCGTCGGCGTCCTTGCCGGACTTGATGCAGATCGCGTCGTCGCCGACGTCGAATGTGGAACCGGTCAGCACCACGTTCACGCAGGCGTCGATGTCGATGCCGTCGCCGTTGGCGGAGTAGTGGGGGTTGCGGACGTTGATGTTGCGTATGGTCACGTTCTCGCACCACAGCGGGTGGAGGTTCCAGCAGGGGGAGTTCTGGAAGGTGCAGCCTTCGATGAGCACGTTCTTGCAGCCGCGCAGCGACACCATCACGGGACGCAGGAAGGTCTTGATCTCATTTTCATCCAGCGACGGGTCGGGGTAGTTGAGGGAACCGGCGGTCAGGCGGGCCTTGTAGTAGCCCTCGTCGGGATACCAGCCCTTGCCGTCTTCCGGGACGAATCCGCCGCGGGCGGTTATGCGTTTCCACTGGTCGTCGGAGACCTTGCGGCGCTTGACTTCACGCCAGGCGTCTCCGCTGCCGTCGATGATGCCCTCGCCGGTGATGGCGATGTCGTGGCGTCCTTCAGCGTTGATGGGGGAGATGCAGCGGCGCACGTCGAGGCCTTCGAAATTGGTGTCGATTATCGGATAGAGGTTCTGGTCGGGATTGAAGACCAGGATGGCGTCCTTCTCGAGGTGGAGCTCCGTGCAGTTGCCCAGCGTTATCGGGCCGGTCAGCCAGATGCCGGCAGGCACGACGAGGCGTCCGCCTATGCTGCCGAGCCTGTCCAGTGCCTGCGCGAATGCGGAGGTGTTGTCGGTCACTCCGTCCGGCACGGCGCCGAAGTTGGCTATCGAAAGGCTGCGGTCGGGAATGGAGGGGAGGGGAACCCGGGGCATGTCGAAGGGCACTCCGTCGTAAACGGCGTCCCAGGCGCCCTGACGGCTTGTGCAGCAGGTGGAAAGCAGGGCTGCGGCAAGCAGGGGAAGGATTCTAAGGCAACTCTTCATTGATTATAATCGTAGTGTTACGCCGCAAATATAATACATTTTTTTAATTCCGTGCACGGTAACGGAAAAAATTTCGTGCACGGGCACGGAAAATAAATTTTTTTATTAACTTTGCCTTTGGATAACACTGCTATGGAGCCAACAGAAAAACCAACGATCAAAGACATAGCCCGCATCACGGGCCTGTCGAAAGGCACCGTCGACCGCGTGTTGCACAACCGCGGCGAGGTGTCCAGAAAGAGTTATGAAAAAGTCATGGCGGCTATCGACGAACTAGGCTACCGGCCGAATGTGTTTGCGTCGCTGCTGGCAAGGGGAGAGAGCCGGAGGATAGCGCTGCTTGTGCCTTCCCACGATCAAGATTCTTTCTGGGATGTTGCCCTCGGCGGCGTCCCGAAAGCACAGGAAGCCGTGGATACTCTAGGCGTCAACGTACTTGTCTATGAATATGAGGCCAATGACATACAGAATTTCAGGGACACGGCGGAAAAAGTTATAGGGGAAGTTCCGGACGGGGTGGTGCTGGCCCCGATGTTCGGGGAGGAGACACGCATAGTGACCGAGAAGTTCCGGACTCTCGGCATTCCCTATGTGTACTTCGACTCGAAGATCGAGGACGAAGGATACCTCGCCTATTTCGGGCTTCCGGAATACAAGAGCGGCTATTTGTGCGCCGACCAGCTCACCGGAGGACTCCCTGTTTCCGAGGTGCTGCTTCTCCGTATCACCCGCGACCCTATGCGCAAGTCGGATCCCACCGTCAAGCGCCGGGCCGGCTTCATGGCGTATATGGAAGAGCATAACCCCCAGTGCGCCATCAGGACCGTGTTCATCGACCCCCGCGACCCGGCCCGTACCGACCAGGAACTCAGCGCATTCTTCTCGGCTTTCCCCGGGACCCGCCATATAGCCATGTTTAATTCCCGCATCCACCTGGTGGTGCCCTGGCTTGAAAGGAACCCGGCCCTGAAGCGCCGCGTGGTCGGATTCGACAACCTGGCGCCCAACATGGCTGCGCTCCGCAGGGGCACCGTCTCTTCCCTCATCGCCCAGCACCCTGATGAGCAGGTGTCCCTCTCCATCCAGGCGCTGGCGGAGTTCATAGTGCTAGGAAAGAAACCCGAGCGCCGGGACAACTATATGCACATGGATATCCTGACGCGCTACAACGCAGATTTTTATTGATCATGAAGAACACCGTTTCCGCCGCGCTCGCGGCCCTTTGTGTCCTTTCTGCTGCAGGCTGCGGCAGTCCTGTCCGGAAAGACATTCCGGCATATCTCGACCCTTCCCGCACCGTGGAAGAGAGGGTGGCCGACGCCCTTCCCCGCCTGACGCTTGAAGAAAAGGTGGCTCTGACCCACGCCCAGTCCAAATTCAGCTCCCCCGGCGTGCCGAGGCTCGGCATCCCCGAACTGTGGTGCACCGACGGCCCGCACGGAATACGTCCGGAAGTGCTCTGGGACGATTGGGACCAGGCCGGCTGGACCAATGACTCGTGCACCGCTTTTCCCGCCCTTTCCTGCCTTGCAGCCACCTGGGACAGGGAGATGTCGCTGCTTTTCGGCCGCAGCATAGGGGAGGAGGCGCGCTACCGTAAGAAAGACATACTTCTGGGACCCGGAGTGAACATCTGCCGCACCCCGCTGAACGGCCGCAACTTCGAATATATGGGCGAGGATCCCTTCCTCGCCGGGGCTATGGTGGTGCCGTATGTGCGTGGCGTCCAGGAAAATGGCGTTGCTGCCTGCGTGAAGCATTTTGCCGTCAACAACCAGGAGACCCGCCGCACCTCGACGAATTCCGTCGTGGACGACCGCACCCTGTACGAGATATACCTGCCCGCGTTCAGGGCCGCCGTCCGTGAAGGGGGCGCCTGGGCCGTGATGGGCTCCTACAATCTTTATAACGGACAGTTCAACTGCCACAACAAGCGCCTGCTCTGCGACATCCTGAAAGGCGAATGGGGCTTTGACGGCGTGGTGGTCAGCGACTGGGGCGGCGCACGCGACGACGACGAGGCCATCACCAACGGCCTGGACCTGGAATTCGGCACATGGACGAACGGCCTGAGCGGCGCTCCGTCCGACAAATACAACAACTACCACCTTGCCAACCCTTACCTGGCGCGCCTTCGCGACGGCAGGGCTGGCACGAAAGAGCTTGACGACAAGGCAAGCCGCATCCTGCGCACCATGTTCCGCACGTCGATGAGTTCCGGGCCTCACTACGGCAGTTTCAATTCTCCGGAGCACTACGCTGCCGCCCGCCGTATTGCCGCTGCCGGCACAGTGCTGCTGAAGAATGAAGACGGGGTGCTGCCCCTGCGCGTCCCCGCCGGTGGAAAGTTGCTGGTGGTGGGGGAGAACGCCGTCAAGAAAATGGTGGTGGGAGGCGGCAGCTCCAACCTGAAGACAAAATACGAAATCACGCCCCTGGAGGCATTGCAGGAGGCATTTCCTGATGTCGACGTGCAATGGGAGCGCGGCTATGTGGGCGATGTGGGCCGTGTCTACAACAAAGTGGACACAGGCCAGGACCTCAGCGAGTCCCGCAGCCCCGAGGCCCTTCTCGCCGATGCCCTTTCAGCTGCGCGGACCGCTGATGCGGTGGTGTTTATCGGAGGCCTCAACAAGAGCAGAAACCAGGACAACGAAGGCACCGACCGTCTCGACCTGGGCCTTCCGTACGGCCAGCCGGAGCTTATCCTTGCCCTGGCCGAAGTCGCTCCGAAGATGGTCTTGGTGAACATTTCCGGCTCGCCCGTGGCAATGCCCTGGGCCGGCGCCGTGAAGGGCATAGTGCAGGGCTGGTACGGCGGCTCCGAATCGGGCCGTGCACTTGCCGATGTGCTCACGGGCGCCGTGAATCCTTCCGGGCGGCTTCCGTTCACCTTGCCCAAGTCTCTTTCCGACGGCCCGTTGCAGTCCGAACGCCAGTATCCCGGCATACTTCCGGAAGGGGAAAAGTGGTGGCAGGAATACTACGACGAGGGCGTGTTCGTCGGCTACCGCTGGTACGACACGAAGGGTATCCCCGTGGATTTCCCCTTTGGCCACGGCCTTAGCTACACGGATTTTGAGTATGGAAGCGCCTCGCTTTCGAAGAAGAGCATCGCGTGCGCCGGGACATATTCCGTCGAGGATCCCGCTCTCGACAGGGAAGTGGTGTGCGCCGTCGTGAGCGTAAAGAACATCGGAGGATGCGACGGTGCCGAGGTGGTGCAGCTATATGTAGCGGCACCGGAGGGCGGCGTCTCCAGGCCGGCAAAGGAGCTTCGCGGCTTTGAGAAGGTGTTCCTCAGGCAAGGCGCCGGAGCGGATGTGCGCATGTCCTTGCCGCTGAGAAGCTTGAGCCGCTTCGACCAGGATTCGCACTGCTGGATTGTGGATCCCGGGACCTACCGCCTGCTCATAGGTTCCACTTCCGCCGACATACGGGTGGAACTGGAACTGTCTGTCAGATAGAATCCTGAACTACCAGACTTTGATGCCGTTTTCCGCCATGAAGGCAACCACGGTGTCGTGGCTTTCGAACTTGGCGGTGCCTCCGAGGAAGACGCGGACTGTGAATCCTATCTTCTTGCTGATGGCATAGAGGTTTTTCAGTGTTTCGAGCACGCAGTATTCGGCCGCTATGCCGCAGACCACGACTTCGTCGCCAGGCTCGAAAAGGTCTTGATTATCAGGGTCGAAGCCCACGAAGGCGCCATACTCTTCCGGACCCTGGACACGCCCCTTGAGGATGAATCGCATACGGCTTTCCTCCAGCCCTTCGAGCATCTCGTCCGGTATGGATGCTCCGGCGGTGTGGTGGACGCAGTGGACCGGCCAGGGACCTCCCTGTTCCTTGAAGGAGCAGTGGTCCACCGGATGCCAGTCGAGGGTGAAATACACGAGGTCGAAGTCTTTCTTGACGCGGTTTATTTCGGGGAGCACCAGAGCTGCTCCGGGGACTGTCAGGGTGCCGTCGATGAAATCTTTCTGCAGGTCGACTGCAAGCAGTATTTTCCTTTTTACCATGGCTGTTGAATTTTCGCAAAGATAATAATAAATGACTTTAAAAATGATTCTAAAAAAATTGTTTTTATAAAACACTTTGCTTACATTTGCAGATATTTTTGAGAATTATGCTCTGATTATGAATAAGATAATCGCCATATTAGTATCGCTGTTCTTTGCTGCAACGGCTTTCGCACAGACCTCCATCACCACCCCCAGCCGGGATCTGAGGTTGCAACTTCGTGATGTACAGCAGCTTGGCAGTGACGTTGAAGTGACCGTCCTCCTGACCAACCTTTCCCAGAACGAGGTCCTGATCAACCTCGTCGGCGGCATCTACCAGAATGGCATGGGCGGCTCCGTTGCCTACGACAATGACGGCAATGTCTATGAGCTTCAGCGTATCCAGGTTTCTGTCGGCAACAAGAACCTGACGGACCAGTACAGCGCGACCAGTTTCCCGGCAGCGGTTCCCGTGAAATGCCACATACTCGTGCGTGGCGTTGCAAAGGAGGCGACGGCTCTCGCAAAGATCAAGCTTTGCGTGCTCTGCCCCGAGCTGAGCATCACCAACACCGGTGCCTGCTTCGAGTTGAACAATGTCAGTTTCAGGTAGTTTGATATGAGGCTGAACGCATTGCAGGTTATAGCGGCTTTGTCCGCTTTTTTTGTCTCTGTCTCTGCTTATTCCCAGAGTAGGGACAAATCTCCAGCAACCCCTCCGCCCCTTCCCCAGCAGACACCGAACACGGTCAACGATTCCAACAAGCCAAAGACAAGGGACGCCAGTTCGACCATCCTGATCCCCTCCACTTCCACCCAGACGCCTGCCTCTGCCCCTAAATATGAGGTTCAGGACGCCATTGTGCTTCCTCCTTCTGCGCGAGGCAAGTCCCAGGGCACGGTGCAGCCCACCATCCCGGAGACTCCTTCCGTAAAGGACCAGCAGGAGCAGCAGCGCCTTGAGGAGCAAAAGAAGCTTGAGGAGCAAAAGCGTATCGAGGAACAGAAGAAGCTGGAGGAGCAGAAGAAGCTCGATGAGCAGCAGCGTATCGAGGAACAGAAAAAGCTGGACGAACAGAAACGTCTCGACGAACAGAAACGTCTCGAAGAACAGAAAAAGCTAGACGAACAAAAGAAGCTCGAAGAGCAGAAACGCCTCGAAGAGCAGAGACGTCTCGAGGCTCAGAAGAAGCGTGAGGAAGAGAAGCGCCGTGAGCGTGAACTCGCCGCTTCGGCCGACACTTCCGCCCGCGTGCTTTTCGGCGTGTCTTCCAACCTCCTTCTCGATGCGGTTACTGCGGTGAACGTGGGAGTTGAAGTTCCCTTCGGTCGCCATTGGGGTGCCCATCTGGGCTACACCACCCCCTGGTGGTCATTCTCCGACCAGTTCTATTCCCTCAGGATACAGTGCCTCGACCTCGGCGTCCGGTATTATTTCAAGCCGTGGACGGCCAGGGGAAGTGATGTCTACAGGGGATGGTTCTTATCCGCAGCTGTCGGCGCCGGCAAGTACAATCTTGCCTGGGCGGGCAAAGGCGTGGAAGGCAAGGCCATCATCGGCGGCATCGGCGGCGGTTACACCTGGGCTTTCGGCGACTGGTGGAGGCTCGATACTTCCTTCAATCTCGGAATGATGCTCACCGACTTCAACCGCTACGACCTCTCGGGCACTTCCGAACTCCCTGATGCGGCCATCCACAGCCGCCTCCCGGATCCTGCGGCGCTCAAAGTCACGCTGACCTATCTTATCCACAACAAGAAGAAATGACCACTAAGCCATATATCCACGTAGTAAAGTATTATGAGTGCGACCGCATGGGTGTCACGCATCACTCCAACTACGTGCGATTCATGGAAGAGGCCCGCATCGACTGGATGGACCAGCTGGGCTATGGCTTCGAGCGTATGGAAGCGGAGGGCGTGGTGTCTCCGGTGATGGCAATCGAACTGGCCTACAAGCGCACGACCACATTCAAGGATGCCATTGAAATCGATATTCGCGTTTCGTCGATGTCGGAGCTCAAAATCAGTTTCGCCTACACGATGAGAGTCGGCGGAAAAGTGGTCTGCACCGCCGCCAGCACGCATTGCTTCCTTTTCGAAGGCCGCCCCGTAGTCCTCTCCCAGCGTTTCCCCGAGCTCTACTCCGCCATCTCCTCCACGCTGGTAGCACAATAGTCTTCAGGTCTTTTTGAGACTGGTACTGCCCCAGAGGCCCTTTTCCCATGTTTTATGGGCCTCTGGGGCAGTACCAGTCTCAAAAAAAACTAATATTCTTTCATTATGGGCCTTCGGGGCAGTACTGTCTCTAAAAATTGCTAATGTTGTGCTTTTTGCGTATCTTTGCGGCGCGAAAGCCCCGGAGGGGCCTTCAAGTGTAACAGGTACCACTTAAAAAACTGCAAATGCACAACAAATTTTCCACCACATTCCTGGTGATGACCGTACTCTTCGTAGTCTGCCTCATCACCTCCAACCTCTTCGCCACCAAGGTAATCGATCTCTGGGGCATAACGCTGCCCGGAGCCGTCATCATTTTCCCGGTATCGTATATCCTCAACGACTGCCTGACCGAAGTCTGGGGCTACAGAAAGGCGCGCCTTGTCATCTGGCTCGCATTCGCGATGAACTTCTTCGTCGTCGTGCTCGGACAGCTGGTCGTCTGGCTCCCCGCCGCATCTTTCTGGGACGGAGCACCCCATTTTGACTATATGTTCAATATGGCTCCCCGCGTGGCAGGAGCGTCCCTGCTTGCATTCATCGCCGGCTCCAGCCTCAACGCCTATGTGCTCAGCAGGATGAAAGTCGCCGACGGAGGGCGCCGCTTCGGTGTGCGCGCAGTGCTTTCTTCGCTCGCCGGAGAGTGCCTTGATTCGTTGATTTTCATGCCGATAGCCTTTTGGGGCACCCCTTTCAAGGCTCTTCTCCCTATGATGCTCGCCCAGGTCACGTTCAAAGTCTGCTACGAGATCGTCATCCTTCCTCTCACCAGCATCGTGGTGCGCAAGGTCAAGAAGAATGAAGGCACGGACGTTTTCGACAACGGTATATCCTATAATCCTTTTAAACTCGGAGATTTATGATTGAGTCCCGCAAGGAAGAGGGCCTGCAGGCCCTTGGCCACAAGACCGAATACAAGAGCCATTACGCTCCGGAGGTGCTCGAAGCCTTCGACAACAAGCATCAGGACCACGACTACTGGGTGCGCTTCAACTGTCCTGAATTCACCAGTCTCTGTCCGATCACCGGCCAGCCCGATTTCGCGGAAATCCGCATCGGCTATATCCCGGACGTGAAGATGGTGGAGAGCAAGAGCCTCAAGCTCTATCTCTTCAGCTTCCGCGACCAGGGCGCCTTCCACGAGGACTGCGTGAACATCATACTTAAAGACCTCGTCAGGCTGATGGATCCCAAGTACATAGAAGTCACCGGATTCTTCACCCCCAGGGGCGGCATCAGCATACATCCCTACACCAATTACGGCCGTCCCGGCACTCGCTACGAAGAGCTTGCGCTGCGGCGCCTAGAAACCCACGAATAATATGAAATTCATTCAAGTACCCCTCCTCCGCAGCCTTGAGGAGAAAGACCTGGACACCGCCCTCGAGACCGAAGGCGCAAGGTTCATCGTAAGTGAGGTCAACTGGCCCGGTTCATTCCCCTACGCCCCTCTTTGCGGCGGACGTATCGCCCGCACCGAGGATTCCCTCATCGTGGATTTCCACGTCAGCGGACTCGACCTGCGGGTGGAAAACCTGTCGGACAATGGCCGCCAGTGGGAAGACAGCTGCTGCGAGCTTTTCCTCCGTCTGCCCGACGATCCCGCCTATTTCAATTTCGAGATCAACGCCGCCGGCAAGATACTTGCCGCACGCGGCACCGGCAGGGGAGACAGGGTGCAGCTCCCGATTGAGGATGTGGCCCGAATAGTGCGTGTCGCTTCAGTCGAAGGGGCCCAGGACCACGAAGGCGGTATCTGGGACTGGAGGGTGCTCGTGATGATACCCTACGACCTGCTCGGGCTGGATCCCGACGCCCTTCCGGAGAAGTTGCTGGGCAACATCTACAAGTGCGGCGACAAGACGGCCCATCCCCACTACCTGAGCTGGGCTCCCGTCGGCACCCCGTCCCCGGATTTCCACCGGCCCGAGTATTTCGGGGAGTTCCTTTTTTAGTCTGAGACCGCTTCCTGCATCTGCGGGACTTTGGAGCATGCGGACCTGAACAGGGCCCATTGGTTGCGCGTGCGCACCAGGTTGTGCTCCGGGTAGCGTATCTTGTAGTAGGTGTCACCGTTGATGTAGTCCGTGAGGAAACGGACTGCCTGCATATACGGGAACAGGCAGGCGGCATATGGCAGGTTGTCCCTTTCCACCTTCGTGAGGAAGCCTCCGGCAGACTCCAGGTACCCGCTTGCAAAAGCGTTGAAAATGTCCATGCGGAAGTCCACCTTTCCGGTTTCCGGGGAGTCTTCGGGCACCGTGTTGGCGGCTGTGCGCAGGAAATCCCCGAAGTCCGAGAACACGAACGAGGGCATCACGGTGTCGAGGTCGATGACGCACAGCACGTTGCCGTCGGCGTCGAAGAGTATGTTGTTGACCTTTGTGTCGCAGTGGCAGATGCGCTTGGGGAGCAGGCCTTCGCGGTGCAGGCGCTCGGCCTTGCACATTTCTTCCTCGTATTCTTCCATCCCCCGCACCAGGGCCTCCACCTCAGGAATGGCCATTCGGCCCACTGCGTCGCGGGCCACCGCTTCGTGCAGCTGACGGGCGCGCAGTTCCATATTGTGGAAGTCGGGTATGGTCTCTCCCAGGGTGTCGGGCAGGTCGGCGAGACGCGCCTGGAATTCGCCGAATGCAAGGCCGGCGATGCGGGAATGCTCGGGATCCACTGTCTCGTGGGTGTAGGAATCCGGAATCAACACGGAAAGGCGCCACGCTTCGCCGTCGACTTCAACCCATGTCCTGCCGTTCTCCGTGCAGGGGAGGAAGCGGAGCACGCGGCGGTCCAGGTCCCGCACGCCTTCGGCTTCGAGCTGCCTTCGGATATGCGCCGTGACGCACTCTATATTGTGCTGAAGCAGCGCCACATCCTTGAAAATGGCTGTGTTGATGCGCTGGAGCACGTAGTCTTCGGGACCATCCGTGGAGACGCGAAGGGTGTCGTTGATAAGGCCGTTGCCGAGAGGCTTTATGCCCGTGATGTTGCCGCTGATGGCAAAGCGGCGCGCGATCGCGCCCAGAGTTTCAGTGTTCTGCATGGCTGTGTAAATCAAAAAAGGGAAAGCTTAGCACATCGCACCGCTACGACCTCATACCCTTGCTGCCTTCCGGCCCTGGGGGAATTTTGAGGGAGCTGGTCGTGTACGACTTTCCCGTTGCAAATATATGAAAAAATCAGATACTGTCGAATATCAAAGGCAGAATATCGTCAACTTTCTCAAATTTCCATATCCTTCTGGCGCCGACCATTATCACGGACATAGGCTTGCCGGCCTTGGCCTGGTACTGGGCCATCACCTGGCGGCAGGCGCCGCAGGGGGTGGCAGGCTCCTCGGTGATACGGCCGTAGACGCCTCCGGCCAGGGCGATGCTGCACATATCCTTGTCGGGGTATTTGGCCCCGGCGGCGAACATTGCAGTGCGCTCCGCGCAAAGTCCGGAAGGGAATGCGGCGTTCTCCTGGTTGGCTCCCCGCACGATCTGCCCGTTGGACATACGTACCGCCGCGCCGACGTTGAAATGGGAGTAGGGGGCATAGGACCCCTTCATCCCTTCGATGGCGGCCTGGGCGAGTTCGCGGTCTTCCGCGTTCAGCTCGTCGATGCTGGAGAACTCCTGGTAAGCGATATTGATCTGTTTAGCTGTCATTATGTGAATTGTTGTTTGAGTTTTTCAATCTTGGCGTCGGCGTCGTCGCCCTTGGCTCCGAAGTAGAACTTTATCTTGGGCTCGGTGCCGGAAGGACGGATGGACACCACGTCCCCGGCTTCGTCGAAGAACTGGAGCACGTTGGACTTGGGCTGTCCGGTCTTTTCGGGCTCGAGATAGTCGATCACCTTCGTGACGGGGGAACCGCAGAGCTCTGCCGGGGGATTGCTGCGCATGTCCACCATGATCTGCTGGATTTCGCGGGCGCCGGAAATGCCCTTGCGAACGAGACTCACGAGGCCTTCCTTGCGGTAGCCGTAGTCCTTGTAGATCTTCTGCATCAACTGATAGAGAGTCAGGCCCTTGCTTGCGGCCCAGGCGGCACATTCGGCAATCATCATGCAGCTCACGGGAGCGTCTTTGTCGCGCACGAACTCGCCCACGTTGAAGCCGTAGCTTTCCTCGCCGCCGCAGATGAATTCCCCGCCTTCGGCTTCCTTGCGTTTCACGACCTCGGCGATGTATTTGAATCCGGTCAGCACGTTGTAGACGGGCACTCCGAAGCTCTTGCAGATATCGGTGATAAGTTCGGTGGTCACGATGGTCTTGACCACGTATTTGCCTTCTCCGAGCTTGCCGAGTTCCTTCCAGCGGTTGAGGATGTACCAGGTCAGCATGGAGGCGGTCTGGTTGCCGTTGAAGAGGACGATCTTCCCGGAATCGTCGCGCACGGCGATGCCCACGCGGTCGGCGTCCGGATCGGTGCCGATCACTATGTCGGCGCCTGTCTCCTCGGCCTTTTGGATCGCCAGCTGCAGGGCGGCGGGCTCCTCGGGGTTGGGGGAGATGACGGTGGGGAAGTTGCCGTCGGAGATATCCTGCTCGGGCACGTGGATTATGTTGGTGAAGCCGCTGCGCCTGAGGATTTCGGGCACAAGGCGCACGCCGCAGCCGTGGAGGGGCGTGTAGACTATCTTGATGTCGCTGTGGGCCGCCACCGCCTCGGGGCTGAGCCTGAGGGACAGCAGGTCGCGAAGATAGAGCTCGTCCACGTCGGCGCCCATCGATTCAATTTCGCCGCAGTGCAGGCCGGCCTCGAACTTGACCATCGAAGGATCGGTGATTTTGGCCACTTCGTCCACGATCGCCTTGTCCACGGGGGCGGTCACCTGGCCGCCGTCGGACCAGGACACCTTGTAGCCGTTGTACTCCTTGGGGTTGTGGGAAGCGGTGATCATGATTCCGGCAACCGCCTTTTTCAGGCGCACCGCGTAGCTCATTTCGGGAGTGGGGCGGATGTTGTCGAAGATGAAAACGTGGATGCCGTTGGCGGAGAGCACGTCGGCGGCTATCCTTGCGAACTCCTTGCTGTTGTTGCGGGAGTCGTAGGAGATGACGACGCGAAGGTCGTCTCCGGAGCAATTTTTCAGGATGTAGTTGGCAAGTCCCTGGGTGGCCATTCCCACCGTGTACTTGTTCATCCGGTTGGTGCCGACACCCATAATCCCGCGGAGGCCGCCGGTGCCGAATTCGAGGTTCTTGTAGAATGCATCTTCGAATCCTGCGGGATCTTCGTTGCGCAGTTTAAGGACCTGCATCTTGGTGGCCTGGTCGAAATCGCCGTCCAGCCAGCTCTGAGCTTTGAGTTCAAATTCTTTCATATTTCGGTACAAGTTTCGTTTTTCGTTTCGAACACCCGGCCGGGGTATTTGTCGATGATGCTGCGGTTGTGCGTCACCATCACGATGGCCGTGCCCTGCTCCTTGTTGATGCCCTGGAGCAGGCGGAGTATGCCGTCGGCAGTCTCGGAGTCGAGGTTGCCGGTCGGCTCGTCCGCTATTATGACTTCGGGGGAATTCAGTATGGCGCGGGCGATTGCAATTCGCTGCTGCTCACCGCCGGAAAGCTGGTGGGGCATCTTGTGGGCCTTGGTCTGCATGCCGACCGCCTCGAGCACTTCGGCTATGCGTTTGTCCATAGCTTCCCTGTCTTTCCAGCCGGTGGACTTCAGCACGAACTCCAGATTGGCCTCGACGCTCCTGTCCATCAGGAGCTGGAAGTCCTGGAAGACCACTCCGAGGCGCCTGCGCAGCAGGGGGATTTCCTTGGTGCGGAGCTTCCTGAGATCGAAGCCGCAGACCTCTCCTTCGCCGGCCGTAAGGCGGTTTTCAGCTATTATCGTGCGGATGATGGAAGTCTTTCCGGTGCCCACTTTGCCCACTATGTAGACCAGGTCTCCGTCCCTGACTTCCAGGTTGACCCCGTAGACCACTATGTTTTCGCCGTTGGAAATGTCGGCGTCTTTGAAAAATATGACATTTTTCATAAAAATCTCGCCTTAAACTCTGCAAATATAACTTAAATTGAGTAAATTTGTAAGTTAAAACAGTAAATTTATGCGAGTGAGACTTTTTATGGCCGCCATTTTGCTGTCCGCGACGATTTATGCGGCACCGGACGAGCGCACGGCAATCTACCGTGAGGCGGTCAACCTCTACAACAACGGCATGTACGAAAGGGCCGCGAACCTGCTCGACAAGATACAGGGCGACCCTATGTCCGACGGCTATGCCCTGCTCTGCGCGATAAAGATGCAAAGCCCCGGTTACGAAGAAAAGCTGGCTGATTATGAGCGTATCTGGCGTAAGTCGAGCATATCGAACCTCATCGACTACGAGTACGGTCTGGTGCTCTTCGACCGGGGTGCCTACGACGAGGCTTCCAGGCGCCTGGGCAATGTCGAGAAGAAATATCTGGATGAAATTCATTACCCGGAGCTCTCTTTCAAGAAAGGCTACTCGGATTTCAGCAGGGGACTCTACGAAGACGCCCGTCCGTGGTTCTTCGAGGTCGAGGCCCTTCCGATGTCCGACTACAAGGCCCCGTCAAGGTATGCCCTCGGCTACATGAGCTATTGCGAAAAGGATTTCGAGGAGGCGAAAAAGTGGTTCGAGCTGTCGGTCACCGACCCCCGCTTCAAGGAACTGTCCTCGTTCTACCTGGTGGACTGCCACTTCATGCAGAACGACTACGACTACGTCCTGGACGAGGGCGTGGCGCTCTATGAAGGGGAGCCCGGCGTACGCCAGGCCCACCTCGCCCGCATCATATCCGAGTCCTACCTGGTGAAGGGCGAGAAAAAGAAGGCGAAGGAATACTACGCGGCAACCTCGAAGGAGAACATGACCCGCGCCGATTATTTCTATGCCGGATCCGTGCTCTACGCCGTCGAGGACTACAAGGGCGCCATCGCCAACTACACGCAGATGACCGAGCGCACCGACTCCCTCGGGCAGATCGCCAACTACCAGCTTGCCAACGCCTACCTGAAGACAGGCAACAACGTGGCCGCTATGAACGCCTTCAAGGATGCCTCCGAAGCCGGCCCCAACGCCGTCATGCAGGAAGATGCGCTCTTCAACTACGCAAAGCTGGCCTTCGACCTCAACAAGGACACTTCCGTCTTCGCCCGCTATATCGACCTCTACAACACCTCGAAGCGCGGCGACGAAATCTACGGCTATATGGCCCTTGCGTCCCTCTACAACCGCGACTATGCGGCCGCCGTGGAGGCCTACGACAAGATCGACGAACTGGACGCCGACCAGCGCAACAACTACATCAAGGCCTACTACCTCCGGGCCGAGCAGCTGATTTCCAACGGCGCCTGGCGCGATGCGATTCCCTGCCTGCGCGCTGCCGCCTACTATCTTCCGAAGCACGACCGCCTCGGACAGCTGGCCCGCTACTGGCAGGCTGAATCCAACTACCAGTCCGAGAATTACGCTGAGGCAGCCGATATCTACGCCGACCTCTACAACCTCTCCGCCCTCGACGGCGAGCCGGAAGGCAACTTACTCTCCTACAACGTGGCTTATTCCCATTTCCGCGACAAGGATTACGCTTCCGCCGCCCGCTGGTTCGACATCTATCTTTCCGAAGGCGACAAGACCTTCCGCAAGGATGCCGTGGTGCGCAGGGGCGACTGCGACTTTGCGGCCCGCAACTATCCCGGCGCCATAGCGGCCTACCGCAACGCCATCAAGGAAATCGACGTCAAGGAGGATATCTATCCGTATTGCCAGCTGGCGCTCTCATACGGCCTTTCCGGCGACAAGGATGCCCGTGCCGACGTGCTGGCCTACGTGCTCCACGCCGATCCCGACACGCCCATGTATGCTGAAGGCATGTATGAGCTCGGCCGGGCCAACATGGACATTTCCGACTACCGCAAGGCTCTGGAAGCCTTCACGATACTGCGCGACACCGCCCCCGACCGCGAGACCAAGGCAAAGGCCCTCATCGGCATGGGCATGGTGAACCGCAACACTTCCGACTACGACCAGGCTCTCGTGTGCTACAAGGACGTGGTGAAGCTCATGCCCGGCAGCCAGTATGCCGAAGACGCCCTGGCCGCCATTGAGTCCATCTACCAGACCCGCCAGCAGCCGGAGAAGTACCTTGAGTACATCGAGGACAACAACCTGGCCGCCGGCAAGTCCGAGGCCGACAAGGAAGAACTCTACTTCAACACCGCAGAGCAGGTCTTCCTGTCCGGCAATTACATCCAGGCCGCCTCCTCGCTGCAGAAATATCTCGACACCTATCCGGGCGGCAGCCATACCACCAACGCAGTCTTCTACCTGGCTGAATCCTATGCCGCCCTCGGCAACAAGGAGAAAGCCTGCGACTACTACGCCCGCGTCATCGACGCTCCCGACGCCGGCTCGTTCGCAGAGGTGTCCAACCTCCATCTTGCCGAACTTTCCTACAGCCTCGAGCACTACGCCACGGCCTACGACGCCTACAAGCGTCTCCGCGAGACCGCCCGTATGGACGCCAACCGCAGTGAGGGCCTCAGCGGCATGATGCGTTCCGCCTACAAGGCCAAGGCCTATTTCAATGCCGCCGATGCGGCAAGCGAGGTGGCAGCCCAGGCGGGAGTCTCCGAGGCACTCAAGAGGGAAGCCCTCTACATAAAGGCCAAGTCCTATATGGCCACGAGCCGCCGCGACGAGGCCCTCCAGCTCTTCCGCACCCTGTCTGCCCAGCCCGCCACCAGCGAAGGTGCCGAGGCCCGCTACATCGTGATACAGGATGCCTACGACAGGGCCGACTATGCTGCCGTCCAGAACGGAGTCTTCGACTTTTCCGACAAGTCCGGAGGCCAGAACTACTGGCTCGCCCGCGCTTTCCTGACCCTTGCCGACACCTTCATCCAGCTCGGCAAGACCGAGCAGGCCAAGGCCACCCTGGAGAGCATACGCGACGGCTACGAGCCCGAGCGTCCCGACGACGACATCCAGGATCTCGTGCAGTCCAGACTTTACAAACTCAACTAGTGCGCGATTATGAAAAGAAACATTATACTTCTCGTGGCAATGCTGCTTCCCCTCGGAATAGGGGCCCAGAACCTCAATCCGGAAGTGCAGGTGACCAATGAATACCAGACGCGTATCGACGACGTGGCCAAGAAGGGACCCGCGATGAGGATTCCGGATTCCCTCCTCCGCTTCGACTACCATTTCGACTACTCGGTCTTCGATTCCCCCTACAAGGGCTCGTACGAGTTCTCTCCCTACTCCGTGACCATCACCCCGGACCCCAAGGTCTATGACGGCCGAAAGCTGTATCTTCGCGGCGGCCTTGGCTATGTGCTCAAGCCGGAGCTCGACGTGGTGTGGGCGGCGGTGGACCAGAAACGCATGGCCGTGAACGTGTTCGCTTCAGGGAAGGGCTACTACGGCAATTACCGCCGCATCACGCCCCTGACCCTGCAGCTGGACAAGAAGACCCTCGACAAGGGCTGGGATTTCCGCACCCTGGTAGGGGCCGACGCCCGTTTCAACCTGGGCGACTTCGTGCTCCGCACCGAATTCGGTTATGACGGCGTCTACAACGGCCACAAGGTGTTCCGTCGCGACAACTGCCACGCCCCGTACCTTTCTGCCCGCGTGGGCTACGAGAAGCCGGGCTCCTTCGGTTTCAGCGCCGGAGCGAAGTACCGCTATGTCCACGACTGGCTGAACGGCGTGGATCCCGTGATCGACAACGAAGTCAACGTGGACGCCACCATTACTCCTTACCTGTTTGACGACTACCACCTCAGCGCCGACATCGCGTTCTGCTACAATCTGTTCTACACTGCCGTGAACATCCATCCGCACGCCGTGTTCCAGCTGGGCAACGCCGATTTCGACGCCGGCTTCAGGGCCGGATGGTACACCGGGCATTTCACCATCTGCCCCGATATCACCGTGTCCATGCACCTTCTCCACAACTATCTCGACGTCTTCGCCGGGGCGGTGGGGCAGGACCATCTGACGCAGTACTGGGACTACAAGACCAGGGTGCACAGGTATCATTCCTCTTCTTACGGGGATCCGCGCCCGGTGCGTGAGGTCGCAGACCTTTTCCTCGGCGTGCGCGGCCATGCCGATTTCGGCCTCCAGTATGAGCTGAAGGGAGGCTACAAGTTCCTCAAGGACGCTCCTTTCTGGGCCATAGGGCCCGTGGGCGAGGAGACGCTCGGCTTCCAGGACTGCAATATGCTCCATGCCGACCTCCTGCTTTCCTGGGCCTCCGAGCGCTTCAACCTCGACGGCAGCTTCCACTACGCCAACGTGCCCGGGGAAGTGGCCGACAGGGTGTTCAAGCCCGCTGCCGTGACCGGCACCATCAAGGGCGGCTACAATTGGAAAAAACGTATCTACGCAGGTTTGTCCGTGAACATGAGCACCAACCGCACCGCCACGCTCGGCAACATCACGACCAAGATTCCCGGCTTCGTGGACGTGGGCGTGTGGGGCGAGTACAAGCTCAACCGCAGGCTCAGCTTCTGGCTCAACGGCAGCAACCTGCTTGCCCACGACATACGCATCAGCCCCATGCTGAGCGAGTGCGGCCCCGCCATCATTGTGGGCGCGGCGTTTAGTTTGTAACAATTTACTGAGAATAAAGATATTATGATTGATCAGGAAGAGATGAAACAGGCGGAACAGCAGTATTCCGCAAACAGTATCCAGGTTCTTGAAGGCCTCGAGGCGGTGCGCAAGCGCCCTTCGATGTACATAGGCGACATATCCGAGCGCGGACTCCACCATCTGGTCTATGAAGTCGTCGACAACAGTATCGACGAAGCCATGGGCGGTTTCTGCGACACCATCGACGTGCGCATACTGGAGGGCAATTCCATACGCGTGACCGACAACGGCCGCGGTATCCCCACGGGCATGCACGAGAAGGAGCACCGTTCCGCCCTCGAGGTGGTGCTCACGGTCCTCCACGCCGGCGGCAAGTTCAGCAAGTCCAGCTACAAGGTATCCGGCGGTCTGCACGGCGTCGGCGTTTCCTGCGTGAACGCCCTTTCCGACCTGCTGATCGCGGAAGTCCACCGCGAAGGCAAGGTCTTCGTGCAGCGCTACTCCAAGGGCAAGCCCACGACTCCCGTCGAGGTGGTAGGCGAGGCCGATGACACCGGAACCATAATCACTTTCCACCCGGATCCCGAGATTTTCGTCCAGACCACCCACTACAAGTACGACACCCTTGCCGCCCGTCTCCGCGAGCTGGCCTTCCTCAACAAGGGCATAAAGATCACCCTCACCGACGAGCGTGAACTGGTGGATGAATTCGTCAAGGACGAAAGCGGCGAATCCAAGGCCACCGGCCGCAAGGTTTTCCGCACCGACACATTCTATTCCGAAAACGGACTCAGCGAGTTCATCGAGTATCTCGATGCCGGCGCCCAGACCATAATCCCCCAGCCGGTCTGCATCGCATCCGACAAGATCATCCCCATCGACATAGCCCTCCAGTACAACAACGGCTATTCCGAGAAGATATATTCCTACGTCAACAACATCAACACCATCGAAGGCGGCACCCACCTGCAAGGCTTCAAGATGGGCCTTTCCCGCTCCCTGAAGCAGTATGCCGAGAAGAACAAGCTCCTCGACAAGTTCAAGGGCGACCTCGCTCCCGAGGACTTCCGCGAGGGCCTGACCGCCGTCATCTCCGTGAAGGTGGCCGAGCCTCAGTTCGAAGGCCAGACCAAGACCAAGCTCGGCAATCCCGAGGCCACCTCGGCCGTCTCCCAGGCCACCGCGGCGGCTCTCGACCTGTACCTCGAGGAGAATCCCAAGTTCGCAAAGATCATCATCGACAAGATAGTGCTCGCCGCGACCGCCCGCGCCGCAGCCCGCAAGGCCCGCGAAATGGTGCAGCGCAAGAGTCCGCTCGGCGGAGGCGGAATGCCCGGCAAGCTCGCCGACTGTTCCGACAAGGATCCCGAGAGGTGCGAACTCTTCCTCGTGGAGGGTGATTCCGCAGGCGGCACCGCCAAGCAGGGCCGCGACCGCCGCACCCAGGCTATCCTCCCTCTCCGCGGTAAGATTCTCAACGTCGAAAAGGCCGCCGGCGACCGCGCCTTCGATTCCGAAGAAATCCGCAACATCTACACTGCCCTCGGCGTGACCGTTGCGATGGAAGACGAGACCGGCGAGAAGCACATGGACCTCAGCAAGCTGCGCTACCACAAGGTCGTGATCATGACCGATGCCGATGTGGACGGTTCGCACATCGCATGCCTCATCCTGACCTTCTTCTTCCGCTATATGTACGACCTCATCAAGAACGGTTACGTGTATCTTGCCACCCCTCCTCTCTACAAAGTCTGGAAGGGCAAGGAAGAGATATACTGCTGGACCGAGGATCAGCGCGAGGAAGCGGCCCAGAAACTCGGCAAGGGCACTGACAAGGGCTACAACATCCAGCGCTACAAAGGTTTGGGTGAAATGAGCGAGGAGCAGCTCTGGGAGACCACCATGAATCCCGCCAAGAGGCGCCTGCGCCAGATTACCATCGACAACGCAGCCCAGGCTGAGCGCACCTTCTCCATGCTGATGGGTGACGACGTGCCGCCCCGCCGCCAGTTTATCGAAGAAAACGCTCACTACGCCAACATCGACGCATAATTATGTTAGATATCTTTGACCGTATAGAACGGGACAGCGGCGGCCCTATCGGACAGTATTTCGAGCAGGGCTTCGGCTACTATATGTATCCCCGCCTGGAGGGCGAACTCGGCCCCCACATGATTTTCAACGGCACCCCGGTGCTCAACTGGAGCCTGAACAACTATCTCGGACTTGCAAACCACCCCGCCGTCCGCAAGGCAGATGCCGAAGCGGCCGCGCAGTGGGGCCTTGCATACCCTATGGGAGCCCGTATGATGAGCGGTCACACCCGCTATCACGAGCAGCTGGAGCAGACCTTCGCCAGGTTCGAGAAGAAGGAGGACGCCTTCCTCTATAATTTCGGCTACCAGGGCATCGTGTCCACCATCGACGCGCTGACGGCCAGGCACGACGTCATAGTCTATGACGCCGAATGCCACGCCTGCCTCCTGGACGGCATTCGCCTCCATATTGGCGAGAAATACAAATACCGCCACAACAACATCGCTGACTGCGAAAAAGTCCTCGCCCGCGCCTGCAAGACCGCCGAGGAGAACGGCGGGGGAGTGCTTCTGATCACCGAAGGCGTGTTCGGCATGACAGGCGCCCTCGGCATCCTGGACCAGATAGCAGCCCTCAAGAAGAAATACAGCTTCCGCATCCTCATCGACGACGCCCACGGTTTCGGACTCCTTGGCGAGCACGGCCGGGGCACATCCGAGCAGCTGGGCTGCATGGATGATATCGACCTCTACATAGGCGCCTTCGCCAAATCCATGGCGAGCATAGGCGGCTTTGTGGCCGGTCCCCACAAGATCATCAACTACCTGCGTGCCAACATGCGTTCGCAGATGTATGCCAAGTCGCTTCCCATGCCTCTTGTAATAGGCAACATGAAGCGTATGGAGATAATCGATTCCCCGGAAGGCGACGCCCTGCGCGCCAAGTGCTGGGCCATTACCCACGCCATCCAGGACGGCTTCCGCAAGGAGGGCTTCGACATAGGCGAAGCGCAGGCCTGCGTCACTCCCGTGCATATTTTCGGCGGCGTGGCCCAGGCCACCAAGATGGCGAAGGACCTCCGCGAGAATTACAGGATTTTCTGCTCCATGGTCATCTATCCGGTGATCCCCAAGGGCATGATCATCTTCCGCATCGTCTCCACTGCCGCCCACACGATGGAAGACGTGGAGTACACCCTGAAGGCCTTCAAGGAAATCAAGGCGAAGCTCGATGCCGGTCAGTACGACGGCGACGACATCGCTGAAATGA
Source organism: uncultured Bacteroidia bacterium (assembly GCA_902782225.1). Taxonomy (GTDB): domain Bacteria; phylum Bacteroidota; class Bacteroidia; order Bacteroidales; family UBA932; genus Cryptobacteroides. The sequence goes on from CACZMF010000004.1 coordinate 148,138, forward strand.
CCATCAAGTAATTGTGAAAGAGTCATATTTTAAAGACAAGGTGATCATCGTGACCGGTGCCAGCAGCGGCATCGGGCTGGCGAGCGCGAGGCTGTTCGGTAGCCTCGGCGCCAAGGTGGTGATGGCAGCCCGCTCATACGACAAGCTCTGCTCCCTGGCCCCTTCGGTGGCGCCTCAGGAGAGGGTGCTCTGCGTCAAGTGCGACGTCAGTTCCGAAGAAGAATGCAAGGCGCTCGTGGAGCAGACCGTGCAGCGATTCGGAGGCATCGACATTCTTGTCAACAATGCCGGCCTGTCTATGCGCGCCATGTTCAAGGATCTGGACCTCAAGGTGATACACAAGCTGATGGATGTCAATTTCTGGGGCACGGTCAACTGCACGAAGTATGCCTTGCCCTATCTCCTTGAACGCAAGGGGCAGCTCGTCGGGGTGATCAGCATCGCCGGCTATTCAGCCCTTCCCGCCCGCACCGGCTACAGCTCCTCAAAATACGCCATCAGGGGGTTCCTCGACACCATACGCATAGAGCACCTGAAAGACGGGCTTGGCGTGCTGGTGTTCGCTCCCGGCTACACCTCTTCCAACGTGCGCAATGCGGCCCTCACAGCCGACGGCAGCGCCCAGGGAGAGACGCCCCTTGACGAAGACAAACTGATGAGCGCCGAAGAATGTGCGCGGCATCTGGCCCGCGGCCTCGCCCGCCGCAAGTCCCAGGTCATCCTGACCGGACTCGGCAAGGCCACAGTCTGGGCCCACCGGCTCTTCCCGCGCCTGACAGATAGATTGACCTACAAATACATAGCACGTGAAACTGCGAGTCCGTTTAAATAAGCTGCTTCCGCTTCTGGGCGTTGCCGCTCTCCTTGCCGCTGCCGCACCCCGTGCGGCCAAGCTGGGCTATGACTACAAGAAAGGCGGCACCTGGAATTATGAGACTCTCTACGCTCCGTTCGACTTTCCGATCCTGAAGACCTCCGAGGAGATGATGGAGGAGATGGACAAGGCATCAGGTGTGCGCGTGCCGTACTACAGGTATTCCGACGAAGCGACGCGCTCCGCCATCCACAAAGCCGCTTCCCTCGATCTCGGCGAGTACGGCCCTGCCGTGCTGCAGGCCCTCGGCGTCATCATGGAGCGGGGTGTGGTTTCTGATGATTCGGTGCCTGAAGGCAACGGCGTTATCTACATCCAGAAAGACAAAAGGGCCGTGAAAGTGCCCGCCGCCGAGGTCAGCGGCCTGTCGGCGGCCCGTGAATCTCTCTTGTCCGAAGTCCGCAAGGCAGGCGTGCTGCAGGCGGCCGATTCACTGCTCCAGGCTTCATCCGTGGCCCAGCTGATAGTGCCCAACCTTGAGTATGACGAGCAGATCACCGATGCCGTCAACGATGAGAACGTGCGTTCGATTTCCCCGACCGAGGGCTTCGTGTCCGCCGGTCAGCTGATAGTCTCCAAGGGCGAGATCATCACGGCCGACATAGCCCGTATACTGGACTCCTACAAGCGCGAATATGAGGCCAGCGTGGGCCGTTCCGGGCCCGTGTACCTCAATCTGCTGGGCAATATCCTGGTGGCATTGATTCTGGTCGTGCTGCTGGCGTTGTCCATCCTTTTCAGCGGCAAGAGCTTCTTCGAGGATACCCGCTACTTCTACATCGTTTTCGTGTTCACGCTGTTCGCAGGCCTGATCATGTTGATGGTGCGTTTCAATGAGAACCTGCTGTATCTGGCGCCGCTGACGCTATGCGCCATGTTCCTGCAGGCCTTCGTGCGAGCCAGGGTGATAGTGCCCGTCTATATCATTTCCCTGCTGCCCCTGCTGGTCTACGCCGACCAGGGCGCCCCGCTGTTCGTGATTTTCCTCACCGGCGGCATGGTGTCCATCTACGGCTCGCGCCATCTTGTGCAGGGCTGGAAGCAGTTCCTCCTGGCACTGCTGAACTTTTCCTCCATGGCTCTGGTCTACATTGCCCTGAGGCTCACGGGAGGCGACGGAGGCATCTTCCTGAACGACCTGCTCCGCCTTCTCGTGGCTGCGCTGCTCGCCGTGTTCATGTATCCTCTCATCTACCTTTTCGAGAAGATTTTCAACCTGGTGTCGAATTCCAGGCTCGCCGAGCTTGCCGACACTTCCAACCGCGTGCTGCGTGAGCTGGAGCAGAAGGCTCCCGGCACCTTCCAGCATTCCCTGCAGGTGATGAACATGGCCGACGCCGCAGCCCGTGCAATCGACGCCAATCCGCTTCTGCTGCGTGTGGGCGCGCTCTACCACGACATAGGCAAGCTCAACAATCCCATGTGCTTCATTGAGAACGAATCGCTCCTCAACAAGCCCGACGACCAGAAATACCATAGCGGCCTGAGTCCCGAGCAGAGCGCCGAGGACATAATCAAGCACGTTTCCGACGGCGTGGAGGCAGCCCGTTCGCACCGTCTGCCCGCCGTGGTCGTGGATTTCATCCGCACCCACCACGGCACCACGCTGACCGGCTATTTCTGGGGCAAGCATCTGTCTGCGGGCGGCAGTCCCGAAGACCGCAGCCGTTTCGTGTATCCCGGCCCCGCGCCCACGACAAAGGAGCAGATCATCCTTATGCTCTGCGACAGCATCGAGGCCGCTTCCAGGACCCTGACCGAGCACACGCCCGAGGCTTACTCCGCTTTCGTGGAGAAAATCGTGAAGGGCAAGATGGACCAGGGACAGTTCAACGATGCCGACATATCCATCAAGGAGCTTAACCTGCTGAAGGAGGCGATCAAGAACTACATAGCCCAGATGCACCACGGCCGCGTGGCCTACCCGCACACAAAGAGAAATATATTAACTTCAAAAAAATAATTATGAACCTTACAAAAAAACAAATTGATGAACTCAATCTCGAGCTGACCCTTGAGATTGTGCCGGAAGATTACGAAGAAGCAGTCAGGAAAAGACTGGCGGAGCGCAGGCGCACCGCCGAATTCAAGGGATTCCGCAAGGGTATGGTGCCCGCATCCCTGATCAAGAGGGTTTACGGCGAGCAGGTCCTCGTGGATGCCGTCAATGAAGTCATCACCACTTCCCTGGACAATTATATCAACGAAAACCAGCTCCATCTGCTGGGCGAGCCTCTCGGAAGCGAGAAGCAGCCGGAGGTGGAATGGGTGGACGGCAATTCCTTCACTTTCATTTTCGACGCCGCCATCTCTCCCGAGGTGAAGGTCGGTGTGGAGGCTTCCGACACCGTGAACAAGTATTCCATCACTTCTTCCGCAAAGGAGAAGGCTTCCATGATAGAGAATATCAAGAAGTACTACGAGGAGAAGAAGGAAGAGGTGAAGTCCGACGAGGAAATCGAGAAGGATGTGACCGAGCGCCTCAAGGAAGAGCACAAGCAGGAGGCCGAATGGCGCCTGACCAAGGATATCCGCGATTTCTACGTGGCGAAGGCCGGTATCCAGCTCCCCGAGGCATTCCTGAAGCGCTGGCTGATTGCAGCCAACCAGGGCAAGATTACTGCCGAAGACGTGGAGAAGGATTTCCCGGGCTTCTGCGAGGATTTCAAGTGGCAGCTGGTCCGTGGCAAACTGATGAAGGATTTCGGCTTCGACGTGACCCACGACGACCTCTACGAGGCTGCGAAGGCCTATGTGACCTATCAGTATGCGATGTACGGCATCGGCAATGTGCCTGAGGATATGATCACCGAGGCCGTGGCCAACATCATGAAGGACCGCCGCCAGCTGGAGCGCCTTTCCGAGCAGGTGGAAGACAACAAGGTCCTCGGCAAGATCAAGGAGACCATCACCATCAAGGACAAGAAGATCTCCAGCGAAAAGTTCCGCGAGCTTTAGCGGGCAGAAACATTGTCATTTACTGCTGCCGCTGGCAAAGATTTCTTTCCAGGAGGAGCATTATCGCCTTTTTTTGCTCCCGCTGGGATAAAAATGATTCCAGCGGGAGCACTTGTGTAGAATACCCGCCTACAGAGTATGCCGGCCTTTCGACTTCAGCCAGCCGATGAGGAGCTCGGGACGGTCGGTCTGGATCATGGAGACTCCCTTGTCGAGGTACTGCTGATACACGTCGCCCGGGTCCGCTGCCACGTAGGCGGCGTCGTCATCGTTGCCGTAACCGCCGCAGAGGCTTGCCCAGATGGTGTTCACCCAGATCTTGGAACCCTGGTCGAGGATTTTTTTGCAGGCATCCTCGAAGGCGCCGTCGTTGGTCTGCCAGCACACCTCGTAGGCGAGGGGCACGACGCCCTGCTCGAGGTAGGAATTGAACAACTCGATTCCCTTCGGCCTCTGGATGTCCACGATGGGCATATACATCATATTGTGCTCATAGGCTGCTTCGTGGGCGGCGACCACCTCGATGGGCTTCTTGCCCTTGATGAGGATCTGGTCGGTCACGCCGAGCTCCTCCGTGATGGCAAGCACTTCGTCGTAGAACTCATATCCCTGGTCCACGTTAACGCAGATGCGGTCCTTGCAGCAGGCGAGGGCCTCGCGGAGCGTCGGCATATGAAGGGTGTCGATGGCGACGTTGTGGGCCCGCTTGAGGCTCAGGCGCTTGATTTCTTCGAGGGTAAGGTCGCTCACGCGTGCGCTCTTGCCGGGCTCGCCCTTGAACACGCTGCTGAAGTTGGTGCAGCGGGTCACGGTGCCGTCGTGGCTGAGCACGAGCACGGAATCCTTGGTCATCTTGAGGTCGAGCTCCATGATGTCCGCGCCCATACGGATGATGCTTTCGATGGCGGGAATGGAATTCTCTGGGAAATTGCGCCAGTCGCCCCGGTGGCAGGTCACGACCACGTATTTGGAATGTGGATCATGGATCTGGGCGGCAATTGCTTCGGCCCTGTTGGCATACTGCGGGGCGCCTTCCTGGCAGGATGCGAGAGCGAGTGCCGCAGCGATAAAGAAAAGAGTCTTTCTCATAATCAGCTGTATATTTTGGTTATTTGTTCCAGTACTTATAGAACAGAGCGATGCTCTCCATTCCCCTGAAGAACTGCTTGAGGAGGTAGCTCTCGTTGGGGGAGTGGATGGTGTCGCGCTCGAGGCCGAAGCCGAGCAGCAGCGGGTCGATACCCAGAATCTTCTGCACTTCGGCGAGCACGGCGATGCTGCCGCCGCCCCGGGACGGAACGGGCTCGATTCCATAGACTTCAGTGATGGCGCGGCTGGCTGCCTTGTAGGCGCTGCTGCTGATGGGAATGAGGAAGCCGTCGCCTCCTTCGCAGGGCTTCACCTCGACGCGTACGCTCTTGGGAGCCAGTGACTTGAAGTGCTTTGCAAACAATTTTGTTATCTCTGCGCTGCGCTGGTTTGGCACCAGGCGCATCGAAATTTTAGCGTGCGCTTCGCTCGGAAGTACGGTCTTCGCGCCTTCCCCCGTGTAGCCGCCCCAGATGCCGCACACATCCAGGCATGGCCTGATGCCCGTGCGCTCAAGGGGAGTGTAACCCTTTTCGCCCCGCAGCTCGCGGACGCCCAGGAAATCCTTGTATTCCTTTTCGTCGAACGGAGCTCTGGCGAGCATCTTGCGCTCAGCCCTGGATAGCTCGACCACCTTGTCGTAGAACCCCGGCACCGCAACACGCCCGTCGGCATCGAAGAGCTTGGCGATCATCTCGCTGAGCACCTGGATGGGATTCGCCACGGCGCCGCCGTAGTGGCCGCTGTGCAGGTCTTTGTTGGGGCCTGTGACCTTCACTTCGAGGTAGCTCAGGCCCCGCATTCCGCAGTTGATCGAAGGCACGCTTTCGCTGATCATCGTGGTGTCGCTGACCAGGCAGATGTCGGCCGCGAGCATTTTCCTGTGGGCCTTGATCCAGGCGGGAAGGGACGGACTGCCGATTTCTTCCTCGCCCTCGAACATGAATTTCACGTTGTGCCTGAGCTGCCCGCTGCGCACCAGGAACTCGAATGCCTTTATGTGCATGAACAGCTGGCCCTTGTCGTCGTTGGCGCCGCGGCCCCATATAGCATCCTCGCCCGTGGCGGGATCAGGGCCGAGCACAGGCTCGAACGGGTCGGTGCGCCATTTCTCGAGGGGCTCCGGCGGCTGGACGTCGTAGTGGCCGTAGATGAGCACGGTGGGAAGGGACGGATCGGTCATTTTCTGCCCGAACACCACCGGATTGCCGCCAGTTTCCCAGAGGCCTGCACTGTCGGCTCCCGCTTCCATGAGCAGCTCCGAAATCCTTTCGGCGCAGGCGTACATATCAGGTTTGTGGTCGGCTTTGGCGCTGATGGAGGGAATCCGCAGCAGGGAGAAAAGCTCTTCGAAGAACCTTTCCTTATTCTGTTCGATGTATTGTTTCATGTTGTAAAGTTAAACATTATTCATTAAATTTGTCCGATAGACAAAAAAAGAATGGCACTTATAAAATCAATTTCCGGCATTCGCGGCACCATAGGAGGCGCCACCGGAGACAACCTGACCCCTGTCGACATAGTCAAATTCACCTACGCCTACTGCAAATGCCTGCGTGAGCGCAAACAGCCTTTCGGCGACCGCTACAAAGTAGTGGTGGGCCGCGACGCCCGCATCAGCGGCGAGATGGTGGAGCAGCTGGTCTGCGGCACCCTGATTGCCTGCGGCGTGGACGTGGTGCGCTGCGGTTTCGCCAGCACCCCCACCACCGAACTGGCAGTGACCTTCTCCGGGGCCGACGGCGGCATCATCATCACCGCCAGCCACAACCCCCGCCAGTGGAATGCCCTCAAGCTCCTCAACGAGCACGGCGAGTTCCTCACGGCCGTCCAGGGCCAGGCCATACTCGACTGCGCCGAAAGCGGCGACTTCGACTTCGCCCCCGTGGACGAAATCGGCTGCATCGAAGACCACGACTTCACAGACGAACACATCGACGCCGTGCTTGCGCTCGAGGCAGTCGATGCCGAAGCCATACGCAAGGCCGGATTCACCGTCGTCCTTGACGCCATCAACTCCGTGGGAGGAATAATCATGCCCCGCCTTCTCAAGCGCCTGGGCGTCAAGTGCATAACGCTCAACGGCAATCCCACCGGCGACTTCGCCCACAACCCCGAACCCCTGCCGGCCAACCTGACGGAACTCAGCGCCACCGTGGTGCGGAAGAAGGCCGACCTGGGCATCAGCGTGGATCCCGACGTGGACCGCCTCGCCTTCATCTGCGAAAACGGCGAACCCTTCGTGGAAGAGTACACGCTCGTGGCCGTGGCCGATTACCTGCTGGACGAAGCCGTCCGCAAGGGCAGCGGCAAACTCAACACCGTGTCCAACCTCAGCTCCAGCCGTGCCCTGCGCGACGTCACCGAGGCCCACGGCGGCACCTATTATGCATCCGCCGTCGGCGAAGTGAACGTGACCACCAAGATGCACGAAGTCGGCGCCCTGATCGGCGGCGAGGGCAACGGGGGAGTCATCTACCCGGCATCCCACTGCGGCCGCGATGCCATGGTGGGCGTGGCGCTCTTCCTCAGCAAGCTCGCCCACAACGGCTTGAAAGTCAGCGAGTACAAGGCCACGCTCCCGCAGTACTTCATAGCCAAGAACCGCATCGACCTCAGCGACAAGGCGATGATAGACCGCATCCTGGAGGCGATGAAGGAGCATTTCAAGGACGAAAAAGTGAACACCATCGACGGCGTGAAGATAGATTTCGAATCCACCCGCCGCTGGGTCCACCTGCGCCGCTCCAACACTGAGCCCATCATACGCATCTACTCCGAAGCCCCGACCGAAGCCGAGGCCGAGGCCCTCGCGCAGGAAGTCATAGCGCTTGCCCGGAAGATAATAGGCAATGTTTAGCTTCCGGACCACACCCATTTCGGAGCAACTCGACAGGGGACTGCTAAATGGCCGCGTGGCGTGCTTCTGCACCCCGGGCAGCTGGAGCAGCAGTTCCCAGTCCTTCCTTGAAGACATATTCCGTGCGCGCGGAAACCTCGTGCGCGTGTTCAGCCCCGCCGGTGCGGAATTCTCCCCGGAGGCAGGGCACATCGATTTCAGCATCGAGGAGCTCGAAGGGCTTGATGCCGTCGTGGTGGAAATCCAGGACTGCGGCTCCCGCTATTTCGGTCCCACCAGGGACGTGCTTCGCCTCCTGAGTTTCCGGGCCCGCATGGAAGAGGGGCCGTCCATATATATCGTGGACCACATCAACCCCGCCGGTCGGGTGGTCGAGGGCACGATTCCCGTGCTTGAGCCCGACGCCTGGACGCCGAAGGTGGCGCACCGCCACGGCCTCACGCTCGGGGAGCTCTGCAACCTCTACTGCAGCGAGATAGGCGCCCGTTTCCCCCTCCACGTGATTTCAGCCCTCTGCTCGGATGCGGGCCGGGACCTGCTGCCGTGGGCGATTGCTCCGGCGCCCGACCTTCCCGGGCTCTTCAGCTGCGAGATGTACAGCGGAGGCGCCCTGTGGACGGAAACCTCAGTGACGCCGGGCATAGGCACCCCGCGTCCTTATGAATATATAGGTGCGCCCTTCCTCAGCAACGCCGCCGTGCCGCCGAGCCCCCAGGGCGTGCTGATGCGCCCCTGTTCGTTCCAGCCCGCCTGGGGCATGTACTCGGGGCAGGTGTGCCATGGCTACCAGATCATCCTGCTGCCCGGCGCCCCCTACCACTCGTTGCTCCACACCATCCAGCTGATGCGCTGGGTGGCGGACCGCGACTCCCGTTTCGAAATAAGCCCCGCCCTTCTGGACCGCATCGACGATCCGGTGGTCAGCGAATACCTTCGCGGCGGCATCACTTTCGACATTGTCCAAGAACACGTCAAGCTCGAAGAACAGAAATGGATACGAAAGGCCAAGCGTTTCCTGCTCTACGACGACGCTCCATACCGTATTAAATGATGAAAAAGTTTTTAGTCGCAATCCTGGCTGTAGCTGCAGTAGCCACGGCCTGCAAGAAGGAAGACCCCGAGGGGGGCTCCTCCGCAAATGTTCCCACGATTTCCCTGACCCTGTCGGCTACCCAGCCCCAGACACGCACCTACATCGAGTATGCTGCTCCCAACTGGGTGCCCAAGTGGCAGAAGGGTGACTCGCTGACCGTCACGTACTTGCAGGACGGCGATTATGCGGCCGACTGCGGCTTCGGCAACAAGTCCGAAGACGGTGAGAGCGGGCTTTTCGGCGGCTCCGTGAAGCTCGGCAACGGCACCCACACCATCTATGCTTTCTATCCGAGGCGCATGAAGGTGAGCCGTTCCGGCCAGTACTACAGGTTCGAAGTTCCCGCCGAGCAGCTGGTGCCGAAGCTCGGCAGTTTCGACCCTTATTCCGACCTGCTGGTCTCTCCGGGCACATCCCTGACGATAGCGGGCGGCGCCCTGAAGGAGGCCGAGCCGCTGCGTTTCAGCCGAGTGCTCGCAATAGCACGCCTCGTGGTGCAGGATGCCACGGGCGGAGCCAAACTCTCCGGCAAGAAGATCAAGAGCCTGTCTTTGCAGGTGCCCGGCGCCGTGCTTTCCGGCAGGGTGATCGTGGATCTGACCAAGGGCACCATCTCCGGCTGGGAGGGCTCCTACAATCGTGATTACGTGGGAGTTAAATACGAGGGTAGCGACTGGGCAGCAGACGGCCAGACCGGTGCTTTCGTGATACTCAACCCCACCAAATTCGCGGCCGGCAGCAACCTGAAGGCTGAAATCGCGCTCGACGACGAAAGCATTGCCGTGTCACGCACCGCCCCCATAGCCCAGGAAATCAACTTCGAGCCCAACAAGATCAACACCCTGGTGATCAAGGTCGAAGATGCGGACATCAAGTCCACCATATGGCATTTCTCCGGCGGACAGGGCACCGAGGCCGATCCTTTCCAGATCGCGACTCCCCGTGACCTTGACTCCCTGTCTATCTACACCAACGGCAGCAAGGCTTCTGAATTTGTGTCATCATTCTACGTCCAGACTGCCGACATCGATATGGCCGGTAAGGCATTCCAGCCTATCGCTGAGTCCGGTGTGTTCAAGGGCAGTTACGACGGCGGCGGCCACTCGGTATCCAACCTCAAACCGGCCACCGCAGCCAACAAACCCTCCGGCTTCATCGCAAAGGCCGACGGCGTGAGCCTCCGGAACCTCAATCTCGTGGATGCTTTCGTGGACGGTAAATATGTCTATTGCGGCGGCCTTATCGGTTATGCAAGCAATTCAGTGATAGAGAATTGTACCGTCAGCGGCCAGGTGCGCCAGTATGTGTCCGGCCTGACCGTGGGCGAGGCGAATGCCGGCTTCTCCGGCGGTCTCGTGGGCTGGATGGACAAGACCCGCATCAGCAACTGTACCCTCGACGGCGACGCCACCTTCTACGGCAAGTTCAGTGGCGGCATCGTCGGCTACGCCAAGGATTCCACTGTAGAGTCCTGCCGCGTGGCAATGGGCCGCACGGTCAACGTCTACTACCACTGGGCCGGCGGCGTCGTGGGCAAGGCGGAAGGGGCCCAGACCCTCATCAAGGACTGCTCCTTCGAAGGCAACCTGACCAATGTCGGCTACATCCTCGGCGGCATCGTCGGCCAGGTGATGGGCGGCCGCGTCGAAGAGTGCGTGTTCGGCAGCTACGGCAAGATGGGCTCCGACAAATACTTCGTCGGCGGCATCGTCGGCGCCGCAGTGCCCACTTCCGAGCTTGTGATCGACAAATGCGCCTGCTATGGCGTGGTCAGCGGACAGTATTCCGTTGGCGCCGTTGTGGGCTACACCGGCTTCCTGAGCAGTTCGCTCAAGGTCAGCAGCGCCACCAAACCGATAACGATCTCCAACTGTGCCTCCATAGGCGCACAGGTCACCGCCACCGGCAACAACGGCGGCTCCAACTCCTACTCGCTTGTGACCGGCCTCTGCGGCTGGACCCACGGCAGCAGCGTGACCACCATCAAGGGTTGCTATGCCGCCCCTTCGCTCGTGCAGACCATCTCCGTGGGCAACCGCGGCGCCCTCGGCGGCATCAGCGGCTACCAGAACTGCACCGGCACCACCGTGTATGAGAACTGCTATTCGACCATCACGCCTCCCGTAGTGCTCAACAGGGGAGAGCGCGTCACGGATGTATCCGGCACATGCTTCTACGGAGCAATCTACGCCCGCTGCACCCAGCCCACGACCGTTCGCAACTGCTTCTGGGATGAAGCGATGAAGCAGATCGGCCCCGCCGAAGGCAATACCACCGAAAGCGGCAACCAGGCCCTCACCACCGCCCAGCTTTCCGACGGCACCCTCCTAGCCAAACTGCAAGCCACCGCCAGCGGCACCACATGGATTGCCGGTTCCGACGGACTTCCCACCATCGAAGGCCTGCCTGCAGATCCCAACGTGAAGCCGAAGGCCGCCAAGCGCCTGAGCGTGATCGGTGACTCCATCTCCACCTTCAAGGGATGGATCCCCTCCGGCTACTCTGCGCACTATCCCGCCACCGACGGCACCCTGACCCTGGTCAACGAGACCTACTGGTACCGTCTGGCGCACGACTACCTGAAGTCCTGCGAGATCGACACCAATATCGCCTTCTCCGGCTCCACTGTGACCAACACCACCGACGCCAACTATGCGGCCCACTACGGCTCCGCGACAAATGCCTGGTTCAAGAAGGACTTCACCACCCGCTTCGCTGAATGCGGCGGCTGCGGACGTCCCGACATCATCCTCATCCATGGCGGCACCAACGACTGGGCCCACAACGCCGACCCGCTGGCTCCCGGTGTGGCCATACGCAACGACGCGTCCAACATCTACGGCGGCTCGGCTCCTTCCGCCTCCATAATGCAGTCCATCTACGCCACGGCCGATGCCGCGAAGACCCGTTCCACCATCAACGCCCTGCCCGACGGCACCTTCTGCGAGGCCTACGTGAAACTGCTCTGCCAGATCCGCGAGCGCTATCCACAGTGCAAGGTGGTGTGCATCATCGGCGACTACCTCAGCCAGAGCATCGAGGAATCCGTCCTCCAGATAGCCGACCACTATGGCGCAAAGACCGTCAACCTCTTCCGTGTGAACGGCTTCAACGACCTCGGCGGCTACACTCCTTCGACCCTCAGCAACAAGGGCAAGCAGCCCAATATGCCCAAGCACGACTACAGCGGCGACTTGGGCGGCTGCCATCCCGGATCCCAGGCCATGAAGTTCATCGCCGAAAAGATCTACGCCGAACTCGGCACCTGGCTCGAAGAATAGTTTGCATATTCCCAAAAAATCATTATCTTTGCGGCCGATTTTTTAAAACTAGTTTTATGAAACAAGGAATCCATCCCGAAACCTACCGACTTGTAGCTTTCAAGGATATGTCCAACGAAGATGTATTCATCACCCGCAGTTGCGCCAACACAAAGGAGACGATAACTGTCGAAGGTGTTGAGTATCCTCTTGTGAAGCTTGAGATTTCCAACACTTCTCACCCCTTCTACACCGGCAAGATGAAGATCGTCGACACCGCCGGCCGTGTGGACCAGTTCTACCAGCGTTACAAGGCTCGCAAGAAGTAATCCTTCCAGCGATACAGATAGGCAAGCGGCCCGGGTTCCAGGAATCCGGGCCGCTTTTTTGTGGGCGTGGGCTGGGTGTGGGTGTGGGTGTGGGTGTGGGCATGGGTGTGGGCATGGGCTGGCCCCGGCCCCTTGTTCCTGGCCCCGGCCCCGGCCCCCGGCCCCTTGTTCCTGGCCCAGGCCCTCGCCCCCGGCCCCTGGCCCCTTGTTCCTGGCCCAGGCCCTCGCCCCCGGCCCTGAGCCTTGCCTCTGGCCATTAGCCCCATCCCTGCCCCGTCCTTTTGCTCCCGCTGGACGTTTTTTTTGCCCAGCGGCGTCATCCGGAGGCTCTTTTGCTCCCGCCGGAAGTCTTTTCTGCCCAGCGGCATCACCTGGAGGCTCTTTTGCTCCCGCTGGAAGTCATTCCTGCCCAGCGGCGTCATCAGGAGGCTCTTTTGCTCCCGCTGGAAGTCTTTTCTGCCCAGCGGCGTCACCTGGAGGCTCTTTTGCTCCCGCTGGAAGTCATTCCTGCCCAGCGGCGTCACCTGGAGGGCCCTTGCTCCCGCTGGAAGTCATTCCTGTCCAGCGGCGTCACCTGGAGACTCTTTTGCTCCCGCTGGAAGTCATTCCTGCCCAGCGGCATCACCTGGAGGCTCTTTTGCTCCCGCTGGAAGTCATTCCTGCCCAGCGGGAGCAGTATGTGTGATTATAGCTTTTGGACCGGCCGGTCCAGCAGTTTTGCGGCTTCTTCGTATTTCAGACCGGTGACCCTGGCGAGTTGGTTGACATTGGACGAAAAGCGATACCGTAGTTGGCGCAGAAATTCAACCTTTTGAGTATCATTTAGTTCGCGAAAACCGGCTTTTCCGAAAAGACTTCGGCACAGATCGGGGATAGCTGCAATTACGGTCTGATCCCTGAAGGAAGGCAGACTGTCTTCAGACATTTCCATACGCATCCTGGCTTTTGAGGAATACGTAATATAGTAGTGCATTTTCCGTGGGGACGTGAATACCACCTCTTCCATGTATTTCTTATCCACATAAAAGCTCGGTGAAATATAGCCGGAAGCGTTTAACTGCCATTCTCCGGGGAGAACAATCTTGCTTTTCAGTCTACGAATGCGCTCCCTGTCTGAAATGTTGGCCAGGGGAAGCCCTTGAACAGGCTGGCAATTGAAATAGACATCACCGGATCCCCAAGGATACTGGGTAGGGTAGGAGCATATGTTGGCCGCTACACTGTTGTTGACAACATAAGCCGCCGCCCAAGCTATGCTTTCCGGGTCCATAGGAATCTCACGAATGTCGACATCATTGCCCTTGAGGGTTTTCAGGAACCCGTACTTGCGTTGTAAATAGTTGGAATACCGGCTTTTATAACCACTGATGAAATGCTCTGCTTCTTCCCTGGTGCCGACTATCAGAAAATGAACGTGATTGGACATAAGGATGTGTGCCAGGACTGTGACCTTAGACACGGTGACCTGTACTGCTACATAGTTCATCCCGACAATGAAGTCTGATTCCTCCCGGAACCACAGGCTGTCCTCCAGATGCTCGGAGGTGACCAGCCACACTTTGATTTCTCTTTTCATACTATCATAGTTTAAGTGGGTACGGATACCCGTTATCATTCCCTGCAAAAATAATTATTTTTCCCGTTTTGAGCTCCCGCTGGCGTTCTTTTTCTTCCAGCAGGAGCACAGCAGGCCAAAACTGCTGCCGCTGGCGGTCTTTTCCTTCCAGCGGGAGCACGGCAGGCCCAAACTGCTTCCGCTGGCGGTCTTTTTCTTCCAGCGAGAGCACGGCCGGCACAGACTGCTGCCGCTGGCGGTCTTTTTCTTCCAGCGAGAGCACGGCAGGCCCAGACTGCTGCCGCTGGCGGTCTTTTTCATCCAGCGGGAGCACGGCAGGCCCAAACTGCTGCCGATGGCGGTCTTTTCCTTCCAGCGGGAGCATAACAGGCCCAAACTGCTGCCGCTGGCTATCTTTTTCTTCCAGCGGCAACGGAAGATGACACCAATTAGTAAAATAATCGCTATATTTCGGACAGAATGAGCAAGGCAAGCTGTAAAGTGGTTTATATTCAGCCGGAGGCGGAGGTCCTGTTGTGGCTTCCGTCCCATGTGCTCGCCTCCAGCTATAATCCCGACGATCACACTGAATACATTGATTATGAAGATGGTGGGCTTATATAGGAGGCTTATGGCAGCATATAGGAGACCAGTGGCCGCATATAGCAGGCTATTGGCGGCACTTGTGGCACTTGCGGTCGTGGCGGCTTGTTCGAAGGATTTTGCTCCCGAGGAACCGGTGGGGGAGTATGTCATGTCCATCGGCGCCCCGGACACGAGTTCCATCGGCGCCCCGGACACGAGTTCCATCGGCGCCCCGGACACGAGTTCCATCGGCGCCCCGGACGCCAGTTCCATCGGCGCCCCGGACACAAAGTCCATCCTTTCTGAGGATGCCAGGGGCAGATTCGGCCATTGGGAAGCAGGAGACCGCCTTGGCACTGCTGTCGGCGCCGGCGGTGCCCATTCATATTCCAACATCCAGCCCGGCACCCCTTCCACTTTCAGGATCTACAAGTACGGCGGCATTTCGGCCGGAGAGACCGTCTATGCATACTACCCTTATGACAGCGGCACCAAGAGCATGACCGAGGCGCATCTGAAGATCCCCCCGGTGCAGCATCAGGCCGGCGGCAGCTTCGACTTCGACGCTATGCCAATGGCAGCGGAAGGCTATGTGGTGCCGGAGGGCGTGCTGGCGAGCGGCAACTTCGCCTATCTTGGCGAAATGAACCTGATGAACCTCGGCGCAATGATTCAGTTCCAGGTCTTCTCCACGGACTCCCGCTATGCCTCCGAAGTCATCTCCAGCGTGACCTTCAACGCCGCCATCCCAATCAGCGGCGCCTTCACCAAGGACATCACGGCCATCAGCGCCACGGATGAAAGCACCCTGGCAATCACCGGTCTTTCAAGTACTTCCGTCCAGACATCGCTCAGCGAGGCGCCATCCCTTGGGACATCCCGCGAGTACGCTGCAGACGTGTACATGGTTGTGGCCCCCGGCCGCTATGGGGGCAGCATAACGGTCGTGACCGACAAGGCAAGCTACACCTACCAGCTGTCCGACAGGACCTTCCGCCGCTCCGGCATGATCTCCTTCGGCCTCGACCTTGCCACCTGCCGCCAGCGCCAGACCGGCACGGCATCCGGCGCCACATGGCTCGACTGCCTCGAAGTGCCCGCGGTCGCTCTCGGCACCGGCTCCGGAAGCGGCTACAACGACTCCAGGGACGACATCTACTGGTATTGGGACGCCGCCGATCCCATGCAGCGAATAGCAACCCACACCTTCTCCATCTCCGAGGAGCGCAGGCGCAACTACACCGTACTCTTTGACGGCGAAAAGCACTGCCCGCTCTGGACCGCCCACGCAATGCACGCTGAGGCATGGGCCGACACAGGGGTGGACCGCAGCAACAGCTGGGACTACGACCCTGCATTCCCCGCTGAATGGCAGCAGACCGGACTCGACAATGCACAGGCTGTGGGCTACAGCAGGGGGCATTTCGTGGCCTCCAACTATCGCAAGACGACCGACGGACAGAATGCCCAGACCTTCTACCTGACCAACCAGGCGCCCCAGTGGCAGAACAGTTTCAACAGCGGCGTGTGGTCCACACTGGAGGGGAAGGTCAAAGCGGCAGCCCCCACAGGGTCCGACACCCTCTACGTTGTCACCGGAGTGCTGTTCGAGGGTGAAGAGATGCGCCTTCCCAGCAAAGGCATCTCCGTCGCGGTGCCGAGCCATTTCTACAAGTGCCTGATGATGTGCAGCTTCGACAGTTCCGGCTCGATCACCGGCGCTATTGGCAGTGCCTACATTTTCACCAATGAGGCACATCCGGGCGCAAACTATGCCGACGAATCCTTTGCGACCACTATCGACGCCATCGAGGCCCGCGCCGGCTTCGATTTCTTCCCCCGCGTGCCGGCAGAAATGCAAAATGCCGCGGAGGCGGTCTCCACGGCACTTTTCTAAGCTGTCATCCAGCGCTCCTGCGAAGCGAAGAATCTACTTCTCCTTCGGAGCGAGGGCCTTCCAGCAGCATGCACTCAGTGCGCCGCCCACGAGCGGAGCGCAGATGAACACCCACACATCCTTCAGGGCGTCGCCACCTGCGAAGAGGGCGGGACCGAAGGAGCGGGCGGGGTTGACGGACGTGCCGGTGAGGTTGATGCACACCAGATGCACGAGGATGAGGCTCAGGCCGATGGCCAGTCCGGCGAAGTTGCCGGCACCCACCTTGGGATCGGTCGTGCCGAGCACCACGAGCACGAAGAGGAATGTGGCGATCACTTCCACGAGGCATGCACCCCACACGCCGCCGGCGTTGGCTACGCCGTTGGCTCCGAGGCCTGCAGGGTCACCCATTGCGCCGGGAGCACCGGTCACATTGGCCACACAGAGGAGCAGGGCACCGGCGATGATGCCGCCGATGAACTGGCCGCACCAGTAGCCGCAGGCATCTTTCCAGCTCATGCGTCCGGAGAGGGCAACACCGAGGGTGATGGCAGGGTTGATGTGGCATCCGCTGATGCCGCCGATGGTGTAGGCCATCGCTACAACGGCAAGACCGAAAGCGATTGCTGTTCCGACAACTCCTGCAGGAGTGCCGCAGCCCAGCATCATGGCCGTTCCGCAGCCGAGGAAAGTGAGTACAAAAGTGCCAAGGCACTCAGCAAAATACTTCTTCATAAGATATTGGTTTTTAGTATCAAGCAAATATAATAATTATTAAGCAAAAAAAAATTTGCTGAATCAAAATTCTTCACTATCTTTGCACTCCAATCCGGTGGGTTCGTATAACGGTTAGTACTCGAGATTCTCAATCTCGCAATAGGAGTTCGATTCTCCTACCCACTACCAAGGCACTGCGAAAGCGGTGCCTTTTTTGTGCCCTATCCGCTGAAATCTACTCCGGAGAAGGCCAGGGAGCCGACGAGCTTGGTGGCGCAGAGGCGGTAGTCGTCGCCGGCGGCGAGCAGGTGCTGCCAAAGGCCCAGGAAATTGCCGGTGATGAGCATTTCGCTGACCGGGCGGACAATACGGCCGTCCTTGAAGATCTGGCCAGAAATCCCGTAGGAAAAATCTCCCGTGGTCATATTGCAGTTGCCGCCGTTGAAGTCGGTCACGAGTATGCCCTCGCCGCATTGCCGCATCAGGGCGGCAGCGTCAAGGCCGGGAGACGGCCAGGGGCACACGCGCGGCCGTATTGCGTCCTCGACGGTCGGAGCGATGCCCAGTTTGCCGGCCATATAAGTGTTTATGAAATAGCGGCGCACGATGCCATCCTCGATTATCGGGGCCTCTCTGGTCGCCACGCCCTCTCCGTCGAAGAGCTTGGAGCCGGCCTCGCCTTTGCGCCAGGGCTCGTCCACGATGCTGAGCCCGGCTGAAAACAGCTGCCGGCCTTCGCTTCCCACGAGGAAGGAGTTGCCCTGCTGTATCGAATAGCCGTTGAGGGCGTTCAGCAGGGGAGAGACGAGTCTGGAGGCCATGTCCCTGGACACCACCATGTTGTACTTCCCGCTCGGCGCGGGCTCGGAACCCGCCTGGGCGCAGGCGCGGCGTATGGCCTCGAAGCCACAGTCCGAGGCGTCGAATCCTGCCAGGCGGGGCGAAGAAGTCCACCAGTAATCGCTGTATTTGTTGCCTTCGGCATCCTCCACCGTGACCTCCACCCCATAGTCGAAGGACGTTTCGCTATGGATGCATTCCAGCCCCTGGCTGTCCACCACCAGCGTGTCGAACACGGAATCGCTGTACTCACCCTCCTCGGAAATGAGACGCATACCTTCGTGGCCGCAGGCGAGGGAGGCGTCCAGATCCTTGCCGGCCAGGCGTCCTGCCACGGCGGCCGCGAGCGCCGCTTCCCTCCGCTGCGAAGGCGTGACGGACTCTCTCGAAGGGTCGTAGATGTCCATTTCCGTGCCCGTGACCGCCGACGTGCAGCAGCGGGCGGGATCCGGCAGCGTGCGGCAGGCGTCCGGGGCGAGCATACGCACGGTGTCGGCTGCCTTGAAAATGAAGTCACGCAGGGCTTCCGCCTCCATCTTGTTCACGGAGAAAGTGCCGAAGCGGCCGTCCACGAATAGGGCGATGCTCAGCGAACGGTCGGCGCAGCGCGTGACTTTGTCCACCTCGCCGTCCAAGGTGGCGATGAGGTCTTCCGTGTTCTTGTTCAATGTGATACGGGCTTTCTGCGCCCCTGCCTCACGTGCGAAATCAAGGCACGCGAGGGCGATGCTTCTTTCGTTCTGTGTGATCATTCTCCTCCGACTGTCAGGTTTTTAATCAGTACGCTCGGAATGCCGCAGGACACGGCAGCGCTCTGCTCCTTGCCGCAGGTCCAGGTGCCGTCGTCTATCTTCAGGTCGCCGGCCACCGCTTCGATGTCGGCGAGCGCCTGCGGGCCGTTGCCTATGATGTTGATGTCCTTCACGGGCATGGTGAGCCGGCCGTTTTCAATCAGGTAGCCGCGGTTCACGTAGAACGTGAAGTCGCCTTCGCCTATCTTCACCTCGCCGTTGGCGAACTTGTCCACGAAGATGCCCTTGCGCACGGAGCCTATCAGGTCCTGCAGGGTGCCGTCGGTGCCGCTTTCCATGTAGGTGGCGCGCATGCGGGGAATGGGGTTGTAGCGGAACGATTCGCGCCTTCCGTTGCCGGTGGGGGCGACTCCGTACCATTCGGCGCTGATGCGGTCGTGGAGGTAGGAAGTCAGCACGCCGTCCTCCACCATATAGGTTTTCTGCCCGAGCACGCCCTCGTCGTCGATGCGCAGCGAGCCGCGGTTGCCCGGAATGGTGGCGTCGTCCACTATGTTGATGCCGCGCTTGCAGATGCGTTGGCCCATCTTGTCGCTGAATATGGACTGGCCCTTACGGTTGAAGTCGGCCTCGAAGGCGTGCCCCATAGCTTCGTGGAGCAGGATTCCGGAGGCGCCGGCGGCCATGACCACGGGCATGCGTCCACCCTTGGGACGGCGGGCCGCGAAACTGTCGTCCAGCCCGGCAACCGCTTCGTCTGCAAGGGCTTCCAGCAGCTCGCCGGAGAGCATCTCCCGGCCGCATCGGTAGCTTCTGGACACATTGCGCTGCTCGGTCCGGGTGCCGTCCCTGAATATGACGGTCACGGTCACGTTGCCGAGCGGGCGGCTGTCGGAAGTGAGCGAATCCAGCGAATTGTACATCAGTATGTCGCTTTGCGACCACGACAGCAGGGCTATGACCTTCACTGTCCTCGGTTCACGGGCCCTTATTGCCGCTTCGAGGCGCTCCAGCCAGGCGGCAAGCTCCTTCTTCGAAGTGCTGTCCCAGGCATACTCCACCCGGTTGATTTCCGGCGGGCACAGCGGGGCAGAACTGCCGAAACTGCCGCCCTTGCCGGCAATCGCGGCGGCAGCCCGGGCTGCATCCAGCAGGGCTGGCATATCGGTGGATTCGGAATAAGCATATCCGGTTTTCTCCCCGTCCAGCACTCGCACGCCGCAGCCGTAGTCGAGGTGGAAGCCTCCGGAGGCCACAGTGCCGTCGCGAAGCAGCAGGTCGTTGTAGACGGTCTGCTCGAAGTAGAGGTCGCACCAGCGGCCTCCCTTGAGTCCTTCGGCTACGATGCTGCGCAGTCCGGCGCAGTCCACGCCGAACAGATCCATATTATTGTTCATTGGCAATCAGGCTTCTGATCTTCTTGAATTTTTCCTCATCCTTGATGAGCGTCCTCTCCTTGTTGCCCTCGGCCACCACGCTGAAGGGCGGATGGGTGTTGTCTGCGATCATCCAGTTGTCGCACAGGGGAATATAGGTATCGAACAGGTAGGTGATACCCATCCTGTAGCGGCGGCGGAGCACGTCTTCAGGGATATTGTGCCCGCCGTTTGCCACGCGGTTCCGCACCCGCTGGAGAGCCAGTTCGGGCGACTGGAGCCACAGGTAGATGAGCGTGACCTTGTAGTCCTTTTCCTTCGCCCTGCGGATGATAGTGACGAGCGACCTCGTGGCGAGCGTGGTCTCTATGCTGAAATCTGCGTTATGCTCCAGCAGGTACTGGATACGCATGAGCATATAGCGGCTCGCCGACACCGAAGCGCTCGAAGGGTCGAAGGGCGAAAGGCTCTTTGCGAACTCGTCGGAATTGACGAAATCGCGGCAGTCCAGGATTTCGGGCAGAAAGGTGTAGGACGCCGTGGTCTTTCCGGCGCCGTTGCAGCCAGAGAGGATGATGAGCCTGGGCATTATTTGGAATGTGTCACGCCGTAACCGAACAGCGCGAAATCGCCCAGGGTCGGATCATCGGGCCATATTTCACGGAAGCGGTCGGTGATTTCGACGGCAGTTTTAAGGTCCTTCGACTTGCGGCGCATAAGGCCCAGGGCCGACGCCTGTCCGTACACATGGACGTCCAGGGGCAGGATGAGATCCGCCGGGGAAGTCTTCTTCCAGAGTCCGAGGTCCACCTTTCCGTCGTTGCGCACGAGCCAGCGGCGCATCAGGTTGATCTTCTTATCCGGAGCGGTAGGGTCGTCCTTGCGGCGGAAGATGATGGAGCGTATCTCTTTGGCAGACAGGCTTTCGAGACTCTTGTGCCAGGTGAACCACTCGCGCAGGCGGGAGCAGATCGCCGCGATTTCACTCCACTTGATGGTGCGGTGCAGGGAAGTGTCGTCGTCCCTGTAGGCACCGGCCATCACGTAGTCCAGCGGCTTCCATTCCATCTCGTCGAAGAGACGGGTGCAGTCACGCACGATCATGGCGCGCTTGCCCCAGGCAAGGAAGGAGGCGAACAGGGCGGCTATCTCGATGTCCTGAGGGCTTGCCCCGCGCTGCATGAACTCGCGCGGGAAAGCGATGGGATCCTCCTCGAAGTACTGGGGATCGTTGTATTCCTCCGCCCAGGCGCGGAGCAGCTCAATTGTCTGTTTTTTCATACTGACTCACTACGAATGGTTTCGACCCTTCGCCAGTCCAGCGGTAAAGCCTTGCAGTGCAGCTCTGTATGCCGGAGGCTTTGTCTTTGTGGTTCTCGGAAATATACCAGAAGCCGTCGCCCAGGGGACAGAGGCCGGTGGATCCCCATTTGAAGTCCCAGCCGCGCACTCCGCTGGCTTCGTCCAGAAGGCCGTCGGCGGAAAGCTGCAGCATTTCCTGTTTTTCGTTCAGTCCCGGAGGACACGCTTTGACGGGCTTCTGCGCCACGTCGAAGCTGAACAGGGGATAGTTGGGATACTGTGGCTTCTTGCCTTTGTAGACCGCAAGGTAGATGCGGCCGGTGGCGGCGTCGTAGGCCATGTTCTGGACGCCCCATGTGGTGTTGCCGGTGTGGATGAAATACTTGTGGAGCGGCTTTGCCGGGCCGTTGTCCGGCACGGTGCCGAACACCACCGGCGTCTCGTAGCGGCGTTTCCAGTTCCTGATGTCATAGCAGAGGATGACCTGGTTGTCGTTGTCGGTGCGGGAATTGTCGCCGCGTATGCCGTAGGCAACGTAGAGGTAGGGCTTCTTGCTGCCGGAGCCGACGAGGGGCGCGAACGTGATGCCGTCGATGCCGGTGCAGCCGTAGGTGCTGCCTGCGTAGTCCTTGACGGCCTCTCGTATGCACACGGTAGTCATCACCCCGTCAGTCTCCGGGTCCATCCCGAGGCGGTTGATGCGGTCCACGTCTATTATGGCCACATAGAACACCGCCTGGTCGTGGCTCAGGTTCCCGACTCCGAGGCGCCTGGCGATGCCCTGGCCGATTTCGTCGTCCTTGCACTCCAGGGAGGCATAGACGCGTCCGTCAGGGCCGAGCGTCATGGCGCCGAGGTGCCCCTGGATGCGGTTGATGGTGCCGACGATGCGGCCGCTCAGGTCGGTCTTGATGAACGAAGAGGTGAAAGAAAAATACATGTAGCCCTTTCCGCGGTCGAGCGCGATGCCCTGCACGTGGCCGTCCCTGCCCCCCACATACAGGGAGTCAGGGAGCTCGGCAGCAAGTGCAGCGGCTCCAACAAGGAGCGCGGCCGCGAAGGCGAAAAGTCTGCGCATGTTATGCAGTAGCAGCTTCAAGTTTCTTCAGATAGGAGAACATGATCACGCCCGAGATGACGCAGAGTGCCATGAGCACTGTCCAGTTGACCCAGAGTGGCACGTTGTTCCAGAGCATGGAGGGGATGGAGCTGAGGTAGTTGCCCACTGCGGTGGCGGCGAACCACAGACCCATCATGAGGCCCTTGTACTTGGGAGGGGCCACCTTTGACACGAAGGAGATGCCCATCGGGGAAAGGAGAAGCTCGGCGAAGGTCAGCACCAGGTAGGTGGAGATGAGGTAGGTGGGCACCACGGGATCGGGGGACACACCGCCCACGGCGACGAGCTCCGAAGGGGCCGGCTGGCCTTTGGAGGCAGCCAGCATGATGAGGTAGCCGATGGCGGCCACGAACATGCCGAGACCGATTTTCTTAGGTGCCGAAGGCTCCTTGCCCTTATTTGCAAGGGCGGCGAAAATGGCCATTGAAATAGGCGTCAGGGCCACCACGAAGAAGGGATTGAACTGCTGGAACTGCTGGGGCAGGATGCTGATTTCGGGGGCCATGCCGTTGTAGAGCAGGTAGGCGCCGGTCCAGAGGAGTATCGTGGCCACGCCGCTGATTAACTTGCCCCTGGAGCTTTCGGACTGGAAGGTGCTGAACAGGGTGTACACCGACACGGCGATCAGGGCGAGGGCCCAGATGTTGAAGCCTATCTTGAGCGGGCCGCTGACGGTGGTCTGGGTGTAGTCGCGGGCGAAGTAGGTCAGCGAGGAGCCGTTCTGGTGGAACGCCATCCAGAAGAAGATGACCACTGCGAACACGAAGATGAGGGCGGTGATGCGGTCCTTGGTCTGCTTGGGAGTGAGTTCTGCCACGGGGGCGCCTTCGCCGCTCCGGGCCTGCTTGGCATTCACGTCGGCGTGCTTGAACCAGCTTCGGCAGCTCAGGTAGATGGCAATCGATACGATCAGGGACACGCAGGCCACCGCGAAGCCCATGTTGTAGGCGGTGGAGAGCTGGTTGATGTAGTACTGGCTGAAGGTGCCGAGGTCCATGGATGCCACGTTTGCGCCGGGCATCGCCGCCTTGAGGCCTTCGAGTATGCCGGGATCGGCAAGCGTGCCGCCCAGGTACTGATGGGCGAGGGCGGGGATGTCGGCCTTGTAGATGAGGCCGGCCTTTGCCAGGTTGCTGTTGGTCAGGGCGGTGGCTGCGGTGGGGGCGAACATTGCGCCTATGTTGATGGCCATGTAGAAGAGGCTGAAGGCGGAGTCGCGCTTGGCGGCATACTTCGGGTCGTCATAGAGATTGCCCACGAGCACCTGGAGGTTGCCTTTGAAGAGGCCGGTGCCCACTGCGATGAGAAGCAGGGCTCCGATCATCAGGGCGAGGGCGAGGCCGCGGTTGGCGAAAGCGTCCGTCGGAATCGCCAGGCACAGGTAGCCGGTGAACATGACGCAGACACCCGTGATGACGCATTTGCCGAAGCCGATCTTGTCGGCTAGCCATCCGCCGATGACGGGCATGAAATACACGGCGGCAAGGAAAATTGCATAGAACTGGCCGGCGGCTGCCGCGGAGAATCCGAACTTTGCCTGCAGGAAGAGCAGGAAGATGGCCAGCATTGTGTAGTAGCCGAAGCGCTCGCCGGTGTTGGCAAGAGCGAGGGCGAACAGACCTTTAGGTTGACCTTTGAACATTGGATGGTATCTTTATTAGTTAGTATATGCGTATTAATGCAAAGTAACAAAAATTTCTTGACAATCCCAAGGGGCGGCAGTTCGGTCCGGGGCCGTTGCTTTTCAGAAGATAATTAGTTACATTTGTGGTGATGAAGAAACTCTTGGTCAAGTCTCTGATGCGCGTGCTGGGACTGTTGCCGCTGTGGCTGCATTACCGCTTCGCCCACCTGCTCGCATTCCTTGCCGGGAAGGTGTTCCGCTACCGGGTGAAGGTGGTGGAGGAGAATCTTTCGGCGAGTTTTCCCGACAGGAGTCCGGCGGAACTCAGGACGATCAAGAATCAGTTCTACAGGCACCTTGGCGACGTGCTGGCCGAGACGGTGTGGTTCGGTGCCAGCCGCGGGCCGAAGCGCCTGAGGCGCTCCCGCCTCGTGGAAATCAGCAACGTGGAAGTCCTGAACGGCCTCTACGAAAAGGCTCCGGGCGTGATGGTGCTTATGTCCCACGCCGGCAACTGGGAACTGATCGGAGGTATCGCTTCTTATAATTATTCGGATAAGCCTTCCTGCTTCACGGAGCAGAATTTCTGTGTCGTCTATCTGAGGCAGAGCAGCCCCCTCTGGGATTCCATCATGCGCGACAACCGCACCGCGGCGCTTCTCGATCCCAAAGGATTCCCGGGCTATCTGGAGTCGCGCCAGGCTGTGCGCTATGTATTCGAGCACAGGGACGAAAAGAAGATATACAATTTCATCACAGACCAGCATCCCTATTTCAAGTCAAGGGACTTCCTGAAGGTCGATTTCATGCACAGGGAATGCGAGTCGATGCGGGGCGCCGCCTCCCTGGCCTGCCGCTTCGGGATGGCGGTCTGCTATATGAGGATGCCGGTGGAGAGCCGCGGACATTATAAGATAGAGTATATCCCGATCTGCGACTCCGCTTCGGATATGGAAGCCGACGACATCATGCGCCGCTACTACAAACTTCTGGAGGCGGACATCGAGGCCCAGCCCTGGAATTACCTGTGGACTCACAACAGATGGAAAAAATTTCCGAAATAAATTATTAATATTATGACTATCAAAGATCTGCAACCCTCGATCGTATGGAATAATTTCTATTCCATCACCCGCTGCCCGCGGCCTTCCAAGCACGAAGAAATCATTCGCAAGTTCCTTCTGGACTGGGCGAAGCAGCATAAGATCGAGGCATTCACCGACGAGACCGGCAACGTGATCATGCGCGTACCCGCAACTCCCGGCTACGAAAAGCTCAAGACCGTGGTGCTCCAGGGCCATATGGACATGGTGCCCCAGAAGAACGCCGATGTGGCGCACGACTTCCTTAAGGATCCCATCGAGACCTGGGTTGACGGCGAATGGCTTCGCGCCAAAGGCACCACTCTCGGTGCCGACAACGGCCTCGGAGTGGCCCTGGCAATGGCTGTGGCCGAGTCTCCTGATGTCAAGCACGGCCCCATCGAGATCCTGGTGACCTACGATGAAGAGACCGGCATGACCGGAGCGCAGGCCCTCAAGCCGGGCGTGCTCAAGGGCGACATCCTCATCAACCTGGATTCCGAGACGGAAGGGGAGTTGTATGTGGGCTGCGCAGGCGGCCTCGACGCCACTGCAAGCGCCCGTTACGCCCGCAAGCGCGAGCCCCGCAGGGCCCTCTGCTACAGCCTTGCAGTCAAGGGCTGCCAGGGCGGGCACTCCGGCATGGACATCATCCTCTGCCGCGCCAATGCCAACCGCCTCATTGCCCGCGTGCTGCTGCCCCTGCTCGAGCGCTGCGGCGTGAAACTGATCGACCTCGAGGGCGGCACCCTGCGCAACGCCATTCCGCGCGAGGCATTTGCGACCGTCTATGTGGCTAAGGACAAGCTGGCCGCCGCGCAGCGCGCAGTGAAGCGCGTGGCAAAGGCGCTCAAGGCCGAGTACGCGGCGACGGATCCCAAGCTCGAAGTGGTGTTCGAGCCCTACAAGCCCGCTCCCGGCGAAGTCTGCGACCCGCAGGACTGCAAATACGTCGAGGAAGAAGCGGCCATCCGCTTTGTGCGTGCCATACTAGCCTGCCCCGACGGAGTGGAGCGTATGAGCGATGCTATGCCCGGAATGGTGGAGACTTCCAACAACCTCGCCATGGTGCAGATATATCGCGGCAAGTTCTTCGTCAAGTGCCTGATGCGCAGCTCGGTGGACAGCGCCAAGATGGCTCTCGCCTCCAGGATGGAATCCGTGTTCAAGCTTGCAGGATGCAGCATACGCTTCACCGGCGGCTACAGCGGCTGGGCGCCGAACGCTTCCTCCGAGATACTCGCCGTGATGAAAAAGGTGTATAAGGATATGTTCGGCAAGGAGCCCCAGGTAATGGCAATCCACGCCGGCCTCGAGTGCGGCATCCTTTCCGGCGCCTACCCTCATTGGGACATGGTCTCGATGGGACCGACCCTCCTCAGCCCCCATTCCCCGGATGAAAGGGCCTACATCCCTTCGGTCCAGAAGGTGTGGGATTTCCTGCGGAAGGTACTTGTGAACATACCTGCTAAGTAGTTTATGAACAACAAATTACAAATGATGCTGACGGCTCTGGTGGCCGTCTGCATCTCTTTCGGGGCTCTTGCCCAGGACAAAGTTGTCGGAAAAATTCTCGAACTCGGACGCACCGACAACCGCACCATGCAGCACGCAGACCATCTTTCCAATGTCATCGGCGGCCGCATCGTGGGCTCATCTTCGCTCACGCAGGCCGAAGCCTGGGTCAAGGAGCAGTTCGAATCCTGGGGCCTGGAGGTGCTGGTGCAGGAGGCGGGCACCATCCCCGTCGGCTTTGGCCGCGGCCCCTGGAGCGGCCGTATGCTCAGCGAAGACGGGATGATACTCCATTTCGGCACCCCCGCCTACACCGCCGGCACCCACGGCCGTCAGAGCGGCCCTGTGCTGATAGAGCCTCATTCCCGCCGCGAACTGGAACGTATGAAGGGCGCGCTCAAGGGCGCCTGGGTGCTGCTCGACGCCGAATCGAACGGTCTGGCGATAGACCGCACCGAAAAGGCGGAGGCAAAGCGTGCCGAAGTCATCGCCGCCAATGAGGAAATCGACCGCCGCAACATGGAGATCATGCGCTGGAACTGGGAGCACCGCGACTCGGCCGCCAGAAAGCCGGTCCCCTACGAAAAGGTGACCGCTCCTTTCTATAAGGAAATGGTGGAGGCCGGGGTGCTCGGATTCATCCGTTCCGCCAAGGTGCCCCTGCAGATTATGTACGACCGCGCCGGCGCATTCGACATCACGATGGAGAATCTCCCCAAGGCCTGCGATATCTGCCTGGACGAGGCTCAGTTCAAAGTGATAAAGGAAAAGGCCCGGCGGCGTGAGTTCTTCCAGCTGGAATTCGACATCCGAAACCACTTCTACCGCGGCCCCGTGCCTTTCCACAACATCATAGGCATAATGCGCGGCAGCAAGTATCCCAAACAGTACGTGATGGCCGGGGGGCACCTGGACTCCTACGACAACGGCACCGGCGCAGTCGATGACGGCAACGGCGTGTCCGTGACCATGGAAGCCGCCCGCCTGCTTGCTGCCTCCGGAGCGAAGCCCCGCCGCACCATCCTGTTCTGCATCTGGACGGCGGAGGAGTTCGGCCTGCTGGGTTCCAAGTATTTCGTGGAGAGCAAGACCGTGCCTATGGACGCCATTTCCAATTACTTCAACCGCGACGGTGGCCCGTTGATGGCCACGTCCGTGAGTGTGCCCGAAGCGATGTACGACGATTTCGTGCGGGTGTGCAAGCCCCTGGCCGACTATAATCCGGAGGTTCCGTTCACCGTGGAGAAGCGTCAGGGCCCGGCCGGACCGCGTCCGAAAGGGGCCGGCGGCAGCGACCACGCCTACTTTGCAATGAACGGGGTGCCGACGATTTCCCTTCGCGAGACCGATCCCAGGGGGATGAATTTCGACTACCGCGAGATCTGGCACACCGAGCACGACATCTACAACAAACTCATCCCCGAGTATATGGAGCATTCCGCCGTTGCGACGGCCGTGGCCCTGTACGGATTGGCCAACCTCGACCACCTGCTCTCGCGCGAAGGCTTGTACAAGGATTAGTTTTTTTGTAACTTTGCAGAATCGACTATAACTAATAACTGTTTTATGAAGAAATTAATCAACATTGCATTGATATGCCTGTCAGCTTTTGCGCTCAACAGTTGTATGGCGGGTAAATTCATGAGTAAGTTCGCACTCCAGCCGGAAGTGCACGGCGTTGCCGACATCGAGCGTACCCGCCACAAGGCTGACTCCCTGATGCCCGGCAGCACCGCCTGGTATGACAGCCTCAAGGCCAAGGACATCCTCCGGGACACCTGGACCACCAGCCACGACGGCAAGAAGCTTCATGCCTGCTACGTCAGCGCCGCGAGGCCCGAGGAAGCCGCAGGCACCGCCATCGTGATCCACGGCTACGGCGACAACCACTTCGTGTTCCTGTATCTGGTCCGCATGTACCGCGACCAGTTCAACTACAACGTGTTGTTCCCCGACCTGCAGTACCACGGTTATTCCGAGGGTGACGAGATACAGATGGGCTGGCTCGACCGCCTCGACATAGAGAAATGGATCCCCATCGCCCACGAGATTTTCAAAGATGATTTCATGGTTCTCCACGGCGTGTCCATGGGCGGTGCGACCGTCATGATGACCAGCGGCGACCGGTTGCCCGGATATGTGAAGTGCTTCATCGAGGACTGCGGCTATGCATCCGTGGTGAAACAGTTCAACAACAACCGCAAGCAGAGCTTCGCCTTCATCCCGCCGGATGTGCTCCAGAGCGCCAGCCTCGTGACCAGGAAGAATTTTGGATGGGGATTCTGGGAGGCTTCTTCCATGAATCAGCTCGCCAAGTGCGTGCTGCCCATGCTCTTCATCCACGGCGATGCCGACGACTTCGTGCCTTTCGACCACCTTCAGCTGAACTACGACGCTAAGATCTATGGCTACAAGGAGAAGTGGGTCGCCCCCGGTGCGGTGCACGCCAATTCCTACGCCAAGTACCCCGAGGAATACACCAAGACCTGCGCCAATTTCCTCGCCACCGTCAAGAAGATGATCTCCGACGGCACCTACCCCCTCGGCAACTAGCGGATATGACAAAAAAAAGCCGGGCCATTGAAGGTCCGGCTTTTTTGATGTCTGTGTGGGGGATTACTCTGCCACAACGTTGATCTTCACGTTGGCGAAGACACCCTTGTAGCACTTGACGCGGGCCTCGAACTCACCAAGCTCCTTGATCTCAGGAACTTCGACGTTCTTCTTGTCCACCTCGAAGCCTTTCTCCACGAGGGCAGCTGCAACCTGGGCTGCAGTGACGCTGCCGTAGAGCTTCTCGTTCTCGCCGACCTTCACTGCGACCTGGATGGTCTCTGCGGAGATCTTGGCGGCCTTGGCCTCGGCCTCGGCGATATTCTTGGCTTCCTTGTGTGCCCTCTGGCGGATGGTCTCCTCGTGCTGCTTCAGGGCAGCGGGGGTGCCGATGGCGGCGAAACCCTGTGGAACCAGATAATTGAGAGCGTAACCGGTCTTTACTTCTACCACCTCTCCGGCATCGCCGAGATTGGCAACATCTTTCTTAAGTATGATCTTCATAGCGCTTCAATTATTTAAGGAGGTCAGTAACGTAAGGAAGAAGAGCAAGGGAGCGGGCGCGCTTCACGGCCTGGGCGACCTTGCGCTGGAACTTGAGGGAAGTACCGGTGATGCGGCGGGGGAGAATCTTGCCCTGCTCGTTGAGGAACTTCTTGAGGAACTCGGGATCTTTGTAATCCACATACTTGATGCCTGCCTTCTTGAAACGGCAGTACTTCTTCTTGCGAACCTCTACGGTAGGAGGGTTCAGATAACGGATTTCGTTGTTTTCGATAGCTGCCATGACTTATTCCTCCACATTTTCAGGTTCTTCTTCTGCCACGGGCTCTGCGGGAGCCTCTTCAGCCTTTGCTGCAGCCTTGCCGGCGCGCATCTGACGACGATGCTCGGCATAGGCGATGGAATTCTTGTCCAGGGCCACGGTGAGGAAGCGGATGATACGCTCGTCACGGTGATACTGGGTCTCGAGAGTAGCGACGAACTGAGGGTCCGCCTTGAATTCGATCAGGTAATAAAAACCTGATGTCTTGTGCTGGATCGGGTACGCGAGCTGCTTGAGCCCCCAATCCTCTTCGTACACGACCTCGCCGCCGTTGGCTTTGATGAGATCGGTGTACTTGGCAACCGCTTCCTTCATCTGGGTGTCAGACAAAACGGGAGTTGCAATGAAAACGGTTTCGTACTGTTTGATCATAATAATTTGTTAATAAAGTGTTTGCCCTTTTTAAGGGGGTGCAAAGATAGTCAATCTTTTGAAAATTACCAAGTATTTCTTATTTTTGTTGTCTATGAATTATTTCGAGGAACTGAATAAGGACTACCGCTTCAAGGAAGGTTTCCATACCTGTATCAACTGCGGCACCTGCACGGCGGTGTGCCCGGCGGCGGAGTTCTACCGATATGACCCACGGAAGATAGTCTCCATAGTCCAGACCAGGGACAACGACGCCATCGAAGCCCTGCTCAAGAGCGAAACCATCTGGTACTGCGGCGAATGCATGAGCTGCGTGACCCGCTGTCCCCGGAAAAACGGCCCCGGCCTCGTGGTGATGGCCCTCCGCGACCTGAGCATACGCCTGGGCTTCTTCACTGAGTCCGAAAAGGGCCGCCAGATTTATCCGCTCACCAAGGCGCTCAACGGAAATGTCCTCAACCTCGGCTACTGCGTGCATCCCGAGACCTTCACCTACCGCGACCATCCCGAGTCCGGCCCAGTCTTCGAATGGGCGCTCGCACATAAAAAAGACGTCTACGAACGCCTCGGCGCCAATTTCGGCAAGGAGGGCCCGGGGGCGCTCCGAAAGATTCCGCAGGAAGACCTTGACGAACTCAAGGCAATCTACGACGTGACCGGCGGCACGGAGCGCCTCCAGCTCGTGGAGCATTACTCGAAACTGAAGGCGGAGCAGATGGGGATGACGATGGAAGAATACACTGAATACACATTCACCCATTGCTCCCCGGGCCATTTCAACGACGGACAATAGCGTATGATCTACCAAGGCAAACAAAAGATATGGTCCGACTACCAGAAGGAACTGCCCTCCGACGGCTGGTTCTACGTGCGCAGCTGCATACGACAGAGTTTCTTCCCGGGGTCGGAAAAGTACTTCCTTGAAATCTGCCGTGACCTTCTGGGGCACGACATCTACGAATCACCCCACCACACCACCTGCGGCGGGATCGCCTACCACAGCGACACCATCCCGCAGGAGACCGCGATGACCATAGTGGCGCGCCAGTTCGCCCTCATGACGGAGGCCGGCTACAAGAACCTGGTCACCAGCTGCATCACATCCTTTGGCAACTACACCGAAATACTCGAGACCTGGCGGGAATACCCCGAACTCGAGGCCCGCATACGCGAGAATCTCTGGAAGGCCACCCGGCGCGAATTTGAAAAGCCCGAGTACCTGGCCCATGCCAGCGACCTGGTGCACAAATTCCGCGCGGAAATAGGGGAGCGTGCCGTCCACCGGCTCGTCGATGTCCGCACCGGTGAGCCTCTGCGCATAGTGGAGCACATCGGCTGCCACTACTCCAAAATGTTCCCGCACAAGGGGATAGGAGGCGCCGAGTACCCCTGCGTGCTGAGCGGAATGGTCGAATCGTGGGGCGGAGAGGTGATCGACTACCCCGAGCGCCGGCACTGCTGCGGCTTCGGCTTCCGGCAGTATCTGGTGAAGGCCAACCGCGGCTACAGCGTGTCCAACACCCACAAGAAGTTCGAATCCATGGAGCCGTACCACCCGGATGCCATCATCACCAACTGCCCCGGCTGCCCCTACTTCCTGGACCGCTGGCAGTACGTGATTTCGGAGCAGACGGGAAAGACCTACGGACGCGGCGGCTACGGAATCCCCGTGCTCACCTACGAGGAGCTCGCCGGCCTGGTGCTGGGCTACGATCCCTGGGACCTCGGCCTGCAGTTGCACCAGGTGGCCGTGGAGCCGCTTCTGGACAAGATGGGCGTGGACTACGATCCTGACGCTAAATATCTGGGCCTCAATAAAAAAGACATACTTCGCCCGGGCCTGCCGACGGTCCTCAAATGCTGCTGATTTATGGAGAATAAAAACGTATTGGTAATCGGAGGCGGCATTGCCGGAATGGAAGCCGCGCGCAGGCTGCTGCAGCTCGGCTGCGAGCCGGTGATAGTGGAGCAGTCCGACCACCTTGGCGGCCACGTTGCCGGCTGGCACAAACTGTTCCCGGATATGATGTCCGCGCCGGAACTGGTGGAGCAGATGGCCGCCGGGCTCGACGGGGTCACGGTCTATTACCGCACGCGCGTCGCCAATATGAACCGCCTCGGCTCCGGCTACAGCGTAATGCTGTCGAACGGCATGAGCCTGCAGTGCGGCGCCGTGCTGATTTCCACCGGTTTCCGCCTGTTCGACGCTTCGAAGAAGGAGGAATACGGCTACGGCGTCTATGACCACGTGGTCACGAATTCCGACCTTGAAGCATGGTTCGGCGGCGCGCCGGACGACCGCATTCCCGACAGCCCCGCCCGTGTGGCTTTTGTCCACTGCGTCGGCTCCAGGGACCTCAAGGCAGGCAATCCCCAGTGCTCAAAGGTGTGCTGCATGACGGCTATCAAGCAGGCCATCGAGATGAAGGAGAAGTTCCCGTCGGCGGAAGTGTGGTGCTTCTACATGGACCTGCGGCTCTTCGGAAAGAAGTACGAAGATTTCTACATCGCCGCGCAGCGCGACCACGGCATCCATTTCGTCCGCGGGCGCGTCTCGGAGGTCTCGGAAGACATCCACGGCCACGTGGTGCTGAAGGCGGAGGACACCCTTGCCGGCACTCCCGTGAAGCTGAACGCCGACCTGCTGGTGCTGATGGCGGGCATGCTCTGCAACGACGACACGCAGGGGCTGGCACGCATGGTCCACGCCGACGTGGATTCCGACGGCTTCATGCGCAGCCGCGACAACATCTACCGCATCAATGAGTCCAACCGTCCGGGAATCTTCTTCGCCGGGGCCTGTACGGGCACCAAGACCGTTCCCGAGACCGTGGCCGAGGCGCGTGCCGCCGCTCTGGACATATACAATTATCTGAATGGAAGGGATTGATTTCGGATTCGGCCTGTCGAAGAGTTCGTCGGTGCAGCTGGACAAGGTGGACCTGACACTCTACCGCCGATTGGAGGCGCTGGAGCCGGGCGTGCGCGTGTGCATGGCCTGCGGGTCGTGCACATCCACCTGCACTGCCGGGCCCTGGTCCGGGATGAGCGTGAGGAAAGTGATCCTGAATCTGCAGCGCGGCAAGGACGTGGGCAGGATGCTGTCCTGCTGTATGTTGTGCGGAAAATGCACGATGGTATGCCCCCGGGGCATAAACACGCGGCACCTCATACTGAGCCTGTGCCGCATCTATGAGAAGGTATGAGGGAGAGGTTTGCCACTGGATTCGACCCGTTCGTGCTGCCGTTCCTCATCGGAATGGTGTTCGTGCTCGGATACTGCTTTTTCGGCATATTCCGTATCCTGTACCAGTTGCCGAAAGACGACCGGCGCCGTTTCCTGGTGTCGCTGATTACTCCCCGCACGGCCCTTAAGAATGTATGGGACATTTTCTGCAACTGCCTGCTGCACGTCAAGTTATGGAAGCGTAACAAGCTTCTGGGCTTTATGCACTCTTCCATTGCGTTCGGCTGGTTCATGATCATACTCCTGGGGCATCTGGAGGTCTTTATCTACTGCCCGGAGCGGGTGCATCTTTTCTATTATCCCATCTTTTTCAACTACTTTGTGGCGGAGAATGAGTCCACCATCGGGGGAGCGGTGCTCTTCTTCCTGATGGACTTTTTCCTCCTGCTGATACTGACCGGAATCGGCCTGGCGATCGTCAAGCGCGTACGTTCCCGTTTCTTCGGCATGCGCCGCACCACGAGGCCCAGCCTGCTCGACCGCGTGGGACTTTATTCGCTCTGGGCCATTTTCCCGCTCAGGCTGCTTGCCGAGAGCTTCACGGCCCACATCAGCGGCGGCTCCTTCCTCACCATCCCGGCCAACTGGGTGTTCCGGCAGTTCCTGGGTAACGACCTGAACCTTCTGCCTACCTGGTGGGCCTACAGCATTGTCCTGGGCGTGTTTATGGTGGTGCTGCCGTTCACCAGGTATATGCATATCCCGGCGGAGATGATGCTCATCCCCATGCGCAACGCCGGGCTCCGCATCAGGCATCCGCGCAAGGGCTTTGCCAAGGTGCAGGTGCTGAGTTGCCCGGGGTGCGGCGTGTGCATCGACGCCTGCCCGATGAGCGCGCAGAAGGTCAATATCAAGGACTGCACGGTCTATCTCAACCGCCAGATCCGGCGCGGCAACGAGAAGCGCATCGAGGAGATCAGCGACAAGTGCCTGCTTTGCGGCAAGTGCGAGGCGGTCTGCCAGGTGGGGGTCGAGGGGCCCAGGATGCGGGTGGCTCAGCGCTCCGCCCGCCGCTACGGCCTGACCCCGGACTTCGCCGCCATCGACACGGCGCCGCTCTCCCGTGCCGCTTCTGCGGCTTTTTCCGGTGCTGCCGGTGCTACTGGTGCTGCCGGTGCTGCCGGTGCTGCTGCTGGTGCTGCTGGCGTTGCTGGTGCTGCTGGTGCTGCCGGTGCTTCTGGTGCTTCCGGTGTTGCTGGTGCTGCCGGTGGCGCCGGTGTCGCTGCTGGTGCTGCTGGTGTTGCTGGTGCTGCTGGCGCTGCTGGTGCTGCTGGTGCTGCTGGTGCTGCCGCTGCTGGTGTTGCTGGTGCTTCGAAGGTAGCGTTTTTCTCGGGGTGTATGACGCGGCTCACTCCCTCGGTCGGGAAGGCGGTGTGCTCACTTCTCGACAAGGCCGGTGCCGACTATGTCTGGTTGGACAGGGAGGAAGGACTCTGCTGCGGCCGCCCGCTTCTTACCGCCGGGCGCATCGACGCGGCTATCTCGCTGATACGCAAGAACGAGGAGGTCATTCTGGGCAGCGGCGCCGACACCCTTGTGCTGAGCTGCCCCATCTGTTATAAGATGTTCTCGGAGCGTTATGCCCTGCCGGGCGTGAGGGTGGTAAGCTATGCCGACTATTTCGATGAATTCGTGCAGCAGGGGAGACTCAGGTTTGAGAAGAGCGACATCTGCTACGTCTACCACGATCCTTGCGAGCTTGGGCGCGGGTGCGGTATCTATGAATCTCCGCGCAGACTCCTGGGCCAGGCCGCCGGCATTGCCGAGGCGGAGAAGAACCGTGAGGAGAGCGTCTGCTGCGGCGGGTCGCTCGGCAGCCTCACCCTCGATTTCGCCCACCGGGAGGTCATCACTCGCAAGTCGCTGGAGAACCTGTACTCCAGCCGAGCCGACGCCATCGCCACCGCCTGCCCCCTCTGCCTCTCCACCTTCCGCCGCTACAGCGACCGCCCCGTCCGCGACCTCGCCGAGATCCTCGACGCCTCCTGCCGCCTCTGAGCCGACGCCCCTGAGCTGCTGCCGCTGCCCCTGAGCCGCCGCCTGCCGCCTCTGAGCTGCCTTCTGCCGCCTCTGAGCTGCCTTCTGCCGCCTCTGAGCTGCCGCCGCTGAGCTGCCGCCGCTGAGCTGCCTCCTGCCGCCACTGAGCTGCTCCCGCCACTGCCACTGCTCCCGCTGGCAAGGATTTCCTTCCAGGGGGAGCAATATCTCCCGTTTTCGCTCCCGCTGGCATTATTATTCTTCCAGCGGCAGCAATATCGCCCGTTTTCGCTCCCGCTGGCATTATTACTCTTCCAGCGGCAGCATTATCGCCCGTTTTCGCTCCCGCTGGCATTATTATTCTTCCAGCGGCAGCAATATCGCCCGTTTTCGCTCCCGCTGGCGTTATTATTCTTCCAGCGGCAGCACCTTGATCCGTGTAAGGTGACATGGATGTGGTAGTCCATCAATTCGAAAGTCAGGACGACGATGCCGGGGAACAAGACTAAGATATGATTTTATTTGATATATTTGCAGCCGCAAACGATTTCTTGTGAGTCATTTAGGAGAAATAATCTCGCTATTGGTAGCACTTTCATGGACGGTTACTGCCTGGTTTGCCGACAAAGCAAGCCGCAGGGTGGGCGCCATGGTCACCAATGTGCTTAGGCTGGTACTCGCCACCCTGTTTCTCGGGCTGGTGCTATGGATCACGATCGGCCACCCATATCCTGTCTTCGCCGACGGAAAGACATGGCTCTGGCTGGGGCTCTCGGCCGTGGTCGGGTACCTGTTCGGCGACTGGTGCCTGTTCAACTGCTATACTTTCATCGGTCCGCGCTTCGGACAGCTGCTGATGACTCTTGCGCCCCCGATGGCGGCGGTGGCAAGCTGGGCCATGCTCGGTGAGACCCTCGGCTGGAAGTCCATATTCGCAATGGTTGTAACCCTTTCAGGTATAGCTATTTCCATACTTAGCCGCGATTCCGGCAATCACTTCCGGCTGGACCTTCCGCTGAAGGGAATCCTGCTTGGAATCGGGGCCGGTATAGGACAGGGAGTCGGCCTGGTGCTGAGCAAAATCGGCATGCAGCACTACTCGGCCGCCATTCCCGGAGATGCTCCTGCGCTCATGGAAACGATGATGCCTTTTGCGTCCACGATGCTCAGGGCGATAATCGGCGGAGCGGGCTTCCTTGTGATGCTGGTGCTGTCGGGCGGCTTGGGGAAGCTGAAAAAAGCGATCGGCGACCCGGTGGCCATGAAATACGCATCGATCATCACCCTGTTCGGCCCGGCGCTGGGGGTCTCGCTCTCACTTATGGCCGTGCGCTACGCCAACGCCGGCATCGCCTCGACTATCATGGCGATGACTCCTGCCCTGATTATCATCCCGGAGCTCATCTTCAAGAAAAAGAAGATACGTCTCAAGGAAATCATCGGCCTGGCTGTCAGCCTTATAGGCGTGGCGCTATTCTTCCTCCTGTAGTATAAGCGGCTAGGGTCTTGCCACCACTATGGGCCGTGCCCGTGCCGACATCGGGGGCCGGGCGACCGCCGCTACCAGCTACCGTGCCCGTGCCGACACCGGGGGCCTGCGATTCCCCTAGCTATAATGTTCTGAACTATCCCCGGGAAGGAAAAAGGCAAAATCCTTCACGATTAGCAGGAAAAACCTTGCCAGCGGGAGCGAATACGGGCGATATTGCTCCTCCTGGAAGGAAATCCTTGCCAGCAGGAGCAGTGGCAGTGGTAATGGTAATGGTAATGGTAATGGTAATGGCAATGGTAATGGCGGAGACTATCTGGCAGACTGGCGTGGTACCGAGTCGTATGGCTACGTATGGAACTACAAAGAGAAGGCCAATGCGGCAGATGAGGCAGGAATGTTTAGATTGGCAGAAACATTGAGGAAGATAGCAAGTGATTATCATGACGAGGGCGAGCATAATATTAAATATGGACGCAGCTTTGATTCAGAATAATTGTAAGTTTCTTTTTGCCAATTTCTAGGATACGCCAGTAGCAATTAAGGTCTTAGGCTTCGCCTAACGCACACGACATAGGAAGTGTGGAATGCATAATGAGGAAACTAAAAAAAGCGGGGAACTTCCCCGCCCTCGATGGACCTGGGCCTTTCGACCAGCCCAAATAAAAACGA
>CACZMF010000005.1 GCA_902782225.1 uncultured Bacteroidia bacterium
TTCATTCCTCTTGAAGTAACAGCTGCTGTACCGATTCTTACACCGGAAGTAACAAAAGGCTTCTCAGGATCGAAAGGAATAGTGTTCTTATTTGCAAACTCAGGACTTGATTGCGCACAAGATGCCCCAACCGCCACTATGACGGCCAGGGCCAAGGTGTTGATATATTTCATAATACGTGATTAGTCAAGCGGATCGTCGATAGTCCCTTCATTCTCTCCCGGTCCCGGAGATGTGCAAATCATAACTTCATAGAGAACTTCAGTGATAATTTCACTCTTGGGGTCTTGATAGTTTTTCTTTTTCATATCTGACAATTATTATATTTCTCAAAGATATGCAGAATCATAAGCTAAAACCCTGTTCATTTAGGGCCATTTTACATTTCCGCGGTGCATAGGCAAATAAGGCTTAAAGCATGTAGATTGTGTTCAGAATAATATTTATATTTGCTTAGATTATTTGATTACTCAACAGCTCTGAAGAATGAGAAAACTGAATACTCTTTTCATTGTCTTTGCCCTACTGGCCTGCTCGCGCGAAATGGTGGATGCACCTGTTGTTACACCATTGGAAGAGATTACCATTACCGCTTCATATAGCGATCCTGACACACGCACAGAGCGCGCTTCGGACGGATCTGTTTTATGGAGTCCGGGTGACAGAATCAGCCTGTTTTACGGACACGGGGACAATGGGGGATCCTGTTTCACTGCTCAAAACACGGAGCCGGTAAAGATTGTCAATTTCACAGGAAAGATAGGAGTCATAACGGGAGGAAATGACGTTGATATGGAGGACTGCTGTTTTTGGGCTGTGTATCCATATAATCCGACAGCTTCATGCGATGGAAGTTCTGTCACCTCTGAGCTACCTTCATCACAAGTGGCAACGTCAGGCACATTCTCCGACAATTTGTTCATCTCCCTTGCCAAGTCGCAATCATTTCATCTAGCATTCTACAACGTATGTTGCGGACTGAAATTTTCTCTTTCTCGAGGAGATATCACCTCAATAAAAATCAGAGGCAACAACAACGAAGATATATGCGGTAAGATAAACATGTCATTTAATAATGGCGTGCCGGTCTCAAACTTATTAGAAGGCCAAAAAGAAATAACGTTAATTCCGGAAAACCGTTATTTTGAGCCTGGCGTGGATTATTATATCGTACTATTGCCGACCACTTTTGAAAAAGGGTTTACTGTGTCTTTCACCTCACCGGGAAGAGAGGGATCGTTTGTTTATAACAAACCAGTGACTTTCAGAAGGAGCGTATTTGTTAATAAGTCATTGATCGATAAAGATGTTTGCTTCTCCGGATCCAACCTCTCCTATGATGGGACTGCCAACTGCTACATCGTATCACAGCCTGGAAGATATTCATTTGAAGCGACTAAAGGTAATAGCTTTATTCCGATTGAGGGCATTAAAGGGGTGAAGGTGTTGTGGGAGACTTTTGGTTCAGAAGAAACTCCCGAAATCGGTGACCTTATCAAGCCAGTTGTTTCTTATGCAGATGGGATTATTAGTTTCGAGACCAACGATACCTATCACGAAGGCAACGCCCTGATTGCCGCTTACAGCGACAGCGCTTGTTCCGATGGTAAGGTTTTATGGAGTTGGCACATCTGGCTTACTGACACACTGGGAGAGGTTAAGCATGTTAAGAGTTCATATGTATTAATGGACCGCAATCTTGGTGCATTGAGTTCTTCCCCCGACGATGGTTATAAAACTTATGGTCTGCTTTACCAGTGGGGGCGGAAAGACCCGTTTATGGGGAGCGCCACAACGCCAGCATCCGAAACCCTTGCCAGTGCAACTATAACCTGGCCCAAACCAGTTTGCCCCGATTATGCTGATTCAGGTTATCTTATGGTTGCCGGTAGTGGCAGCATTGATTATTCTGTTAAAAATCCCACAACGCCTATATTAAGTCATTATTCAAACGATTGGGACAGTGAACATAGTTATAATAATTGGTCTGCAGATGACAGATCTTCGTTTTACAAGTGGGATTCATCTGCGAAAACAATCTACGATCCGTGTCCACCCGGATGGCATGTGCCTGGTATAGGAGCCTGGACTTATTCCTCTTTCCCTAACTATGCCAAGATTAGTGATGGGCTGAGAGAATTCGGTGTGGTTTTCGGACAATCACTCTGCAATCCTGATGCATGGTATCCTTTTACGGGTGGCTTTTTAGATACCGACGTAACCTTGGGATATGTTAGAGATGCATTCCTTTGGGCTGCGGGCATGGGATCCGATAGTAATTTTTCACAGTATGGTACTTCGTATTATATTTATCATAGCTTTTACGATAGTAGTGTTAGCGGTCAAGATGGATTGTTTGAAAAATTTAGTAGATTATCAGTACGGTGCTGCAAAGACGGACAGTCTCAGGTTGAATACTTCAGTTTGGACCGAAAAGTTGGCAGTGTAGGGGTTGGAGATAATCTTGCTCTTATTCCCTCTCTTAAGCCTGATGGGCAAGCCTACAAGACGATACATTGGGAGTCTGGAGATCCTTCTGTGGCCACTGTAGATTCTAATGGCATCGTGACAGGCATATCGCCGGGACCGGTTGTAATTACCGCCACTGTCGATAATCTGTCTGCAAGCTGTGAGTTGCTTGTGGGTAATTATCCTGAAGGCAATATCTCTTTTACTGACAGTAAATGCAAACAGGCCTGCAAAAGATGGGATAAAGACAAAGATGGTGAAATCTCTTATATTGAAGCTGGTTTTGTGACATCAATGGAGAGTATCTTTGAAGGGGTTGGTCTTATCGCATCTTTTGACGAATTGCAATTCTTTGTCAATTGCAAGAGTCTGCAATCTAACATCTACAAACTTAGCGGAGACTGGTACGTAGATGGATTGTTTGCAGGTCAGAGTTCACTTTCATCAATCGTTCTGCCGGATAGTTTAACATCAATCGGC
Source organism: uncultured Bacteroidia bacterium (assembly GCA_902782225.1). Lineage (GTDB taxonomy): Bacteria > Bacteroidota > Bacteroidia > Bacteroidales > UBA932 > Cryptobacteroides. Next base: position 2,950 of record CACZMF010000005.1, read on the forward strand.
GAAGAGTGCTTTAGCAATTGTTCTGCCCTTACATCTATTTCTTTGCCTCAGAGCATTAACCGCATAGGCCACGCGTGCTTTATGGGATGCACATCTTTGAATCGTATAGAAGTTAAAGCAACTACACCTCCTGTATTATCATTTTTCGATTCCTGGGATCAGGAGTATACAACCGACCCATATACCTTCGACGGCTCAAACTGTAAGATTTATGTGCCTTCCGAAAGCGTGGATGCCTATAAATCTGCTAAAGGATGGAAATTATACGCCAACAGAATCGTTGGCACCAGTTTTTGACCTGCATTTGAGGAATGAAACGTTTTATCCAATTCGTCATTCTTTTGATATCCTTGATGCCAGTTGCGACTTCCGCCCAGCCGCAGGCATTTGAGGCGAATCACATCTGCACGATAGACCGGCGGTATCCGAACGACGGGGACTGTTTTGGAGACCTGTATTTCCAGTTCCATTCGCAGAACCAGCACCCAGAGGGTGATTTCCACGGCGCCAGCGTAGCCGACCTCGGAAGTAGCAAGACAATATCATTCAAATACTTAGGCTTCAACCAAAACTTCCACAATTCCAGCATCACCTTCGTCCGGCGCAAGGCATGCCTGCTCGACCGATTCCCCCTGCTATACGCCTCTGAGAACTACGCGCCCAACAGCTACTACAAAATCCACGTCTACCGCATACGGAGAAAAGGCGGTGACTACCAATTCGACATCACCCAGACCATCCAGATGCCATCTCCGGACAGCCTGGGCATACTCTATCCTCACGCCATTCCCGACGAGGACGGCCGGCACCTGTGGGTTGAAGGCTACTCCGCCGACAAAGAGCGCACGGTATTCCTGCTCTTCGACCTGCCGCCATACAAAAACGGCAGCACCGTCAGCATGGGCGAGCCCATCCGGCGTTTCGAAATACCACGAAAAACGGTCACCGACCAGGCCTACTGCATGAGGAACGGCAAGTTCTACCAGGTCGTCGGCGTGAAGCGTGAGGCCTGGCTGCGCGTCATCGACATCGCCTCCGGCACACTTGAGCGCGAGATCTTGTTCAACGACCACGGTCTCCTCTACGAGCCCGAAGCCGTTTTCTTCTGGCACAACCGCCTATGCGTCAGCTTCTCCGCCGACGGCAAAGCCGAGATTTATTCCATCAGCCTGTAAGGCCGTGAACACCATGCCACTTCCCCGAAAACGATTCGATCTGACACGGCTTGTTTTGGAATAATTGAAAATAGTTTATACCTTTGTATCGGTTTATGCCCAATTTTTGGAGAGATAAGCGACTCCGATTTGACGTCAATAGCTTTACAGAGTACTTTGTTTCTTTAGAAACGGTACTCTGTAATTTTTTTTTGTTGAGTATCTATTTAAAATTTGTACAAATTAAAAATTGATTATATCTTTGCGGAAAAAGTGAAGAATGATATTTGATGATGTACTGGGAAATGGGAAACTATGGGCAGTAAGATATGACGGAGATACTGTGGATATCTTATCTGGCACACTTTCCAAGTGGATTGACACGGACTACCTCAGAGCTTTTTTCACAAATAACTTGAGCGACCTTGAGACGTTCTTTAAAATCACGAATGTGGATAAAGCGATATTCGATACCGTATCTGATGCGACCTCACTGGCCTGCGTTATTTTGGATGCAAATCCAGATGCCAGTCTTAATAATCTATTTAGGCCGTTAGAGAACTATCGAATGTCAGAAATGGTGCTATCAAGAGAAAAAGCGAAAGGAGATTGGAATTCAGGCCATGCATCGTGGCTAAGGCTCTATGCAATCAAATTGGATGATGGCGTGTTCTTAATAACTGGAGGAGCAATTAAACTGACTTATGCAATGAAAGACAGACAGCACACCTTAAACGAACTCCTAAGGATGGAGCAAGTTAGGAACTATCTAATTGATAATGGTGTAGTTGATGTTGAGGGTATAAAGGATTTAACAACTATATTATGAACGCAAAAGAGTTTTTAACCGCCCACGGCACCCGAAGCGGAGAATTTATAAACAAGGCACTTTACCTTAAAGAGAACTGGTTATGGATGAAGTATTCCTATGCCGTGGCCATTAGGGTCAGGAGCCGGATGGAAGAGATTGGGTGGACACAGAAGCAACTGGCAGAGGCGCTGAATTGCACCCAGCAACACGTCTCGACGATACTGAAAGGCAATGCAAATATGACGTTGGAGACCATGGCGAAACTGGAGCGAGCTCTGCAATTTGATCTTATTGGGACGGCCCTTACCATTTTTCCTGATTCATCGGTCAGCATAGGATTCTTAAACTCCCCAGAGCCCAATGAAAACACAGATGCTGTTCACACTTCCACACTTGTAGATGGCTACAAGCCTCGCAAAAAGAAAGGGCCCAAAAGGAATAGTACCAAGCAATAACTCCTTAATCCCACCCGGCCATATGGATGGCCTCCTGGTCGGCCCAGTGGCCACCGGCGAAGCAGGTCGTGTGGTTGGTAGCCGCAGGGTATGGGCCATAAGGACGGTCATAGAGGTGAATCTTCTGGCCATCAATAATGGTGTAGGGAGACTCGCTGGTCACTGAATTCACAAACAGGAAGGTCTTGTCGAAATTGGTGGCAGTATAGGCTCCATCGAACAGAGTAACAGGCACATACCGCAGGCTCTTGCAACTATGGAATGCCGAAGCAAAAGAGGACACATCCCGGAATGCCTCATACTTGTCTTCAGCCACGCTGACAAGGGTGCTGCACCTGTAGAACGCGCTCTGCATTGATTCCAGCCCAAGATCGGCGCCCCATTGCAGCACCGACTCTACGGTCTCGTATTCATATATCTGGCCTGAATTCATCCTTTGCACTTTACCCGACGCACTGATGAGGAAGCGCGCCTGGCCGTCACTGACTTGATACTTGTGCTTGAAGGGCTTTTCGGAATTGTTGATGCCCCTGTCGAAAATGGACACGCACCCATCGCCCCAGTCGACCCTTAAGGACAACTGCCCGGTGAACGGCAGCCATACCAGATAATCGTTCTCCGGCAAAGCCACTACCTGCATCTTGATCATTTTCTCCTCCTGGAGGTTATAATTCTGCTGTTTCACCACCAGGGCGACCTTTTCTTCTCCTCCTGCAGAGAAGAGCACATTCGCCCTTCTCTCTTCGGCTCCGGAATTTGCGTAAACAGTCACGAACAGCGTCCAAAGCTTTTCTGTCTTTCTTTCGGCCCTGCAGGTGAGCCAGTAACAATCGTCCTCCGGCCTCACGGTCAGTTTTTCTTCCGTGCTCGCAATCTCCAACTCATACTCCTTATGCTCAGGCACGGCCTCCAGCACATCCGCCGTAACGCCTCCGGAGCTGGCGCCATCCTGGGTAATCTGAACATAATACCGGCTCTTCACCTCCAAATTACCATAATCCCGGATGCCGGCCCATCCTGGTTCATCAAAAGTGAAGTACAGATTCCCGGTGCGGGCCTCGTCGCCATTGGACTCCACCTGCAGGTATATCTCCGAGTCCGGACCCGAATAACCCTTAGTCACCGACACCCATGGTACCTCAGATGTATCAATCTCGAAAGGAGTGTTGCTTACGCACTTCATAAATACCTGCCCCCCGGCCTGTGCAACTTTCATAACTGCCCTGCTGTCAGGCAAATATAAACTCCAACCAGGGAAAGACTCATACCCCAGCATCATGTAACGATTCTCTATCTGGAAAGTCTTCATCACCGTGGCCCCGCTCGGGGTGCTCAGCATAATGATGAGGGTGCCCTCCCTGTTTTTCTCGTTGATGACATACACAATCTTTTCATCAGGCACCAATTCGGCAGAAATCCCGCCCTGGTAGAAAACCGCCAGACTCACGTCATCATGGTAGGTCCCCACAATTTCATACGGAATCCTCAGGGCCTCGTATTGTCCCAAGACCATATACTTCGGAAGGTCCAGCACGATGTCCAGAGGCACATATTTCGGTATCCTTAGCGAACTTCCGTCCGCAAGAACCAGCCGCACGAATTCATCGCTGGACACATCCACTTCCCTGAAGAAACTGTCTCCATCCTCTCCCGACGCCCGGCCCAAACGTTCCCAGGTCTCGCCGTCATCATAGGAAACATACCAGTCGCCGCCCTCGATCTTCAATTTCGGAGCCGTGGCGTCCTTCCCGTCGGAACCCTGTGCCCGGACCATCTTCCCTTCTGCATCCAGCAGCCACTCTCCGTCTATCGTCCAGTAATAAAGGCCATCAGAATGCTGACGCACACCCAGGTGCGGCGAATCCCCCGCCGATGAATAAATCACCACCAGTCCGCTCCTCGAAAAGTTCAGCAGCCAGCCAACCGGCTCACCGTCCTCAACGAACGGCGTCATCGACACCAGATAGTCGTTTTCCTGCAGGGCAGAGACAATCGTACAAAGCGACGACAGGTTGATATTCAGTTGCTTAACCAGCTGCCGCAGAGCATCGAAGGCCTCCCACGTAGGTAGCCGCAGCTGCGTGCCGTCGGTTAGCGTGATAACAACGTAGTCCGGATTTGAAGTATCCACGCTGGAGAACGACAAGCCTGAGGAAGAGCCCTTCGTGGATACCCTCTCCCAGTTGGCGCCGCCGTCGTAGGAAATGTACCAGCTGTCCCCTTCGAACTTCATCTGCACCGATTCCTGGCTCACCGCGGAGGCGAGCACCTTGCCGCCATCCGTGTCCAGCAGCCACTCCCCGTTCACCGTCCAGTACCAGTTGCCGTCTTCTGCCTGGCGCACACCGATCTGCGGTGCCTCTACTTCCGATTGACCTCCCGTCTGCAGATACACGCTCCTGCCGTCGTTGAAGGCCAGCGTGTAGCCACAGATCCGCCCGTCACGCTCATCCGGCAGCACCGCCGTAACATACCCTCCCTGCTTGATTTGCATCACCAATGTCTTCAGGGCATCAATCTCCTTGTTGATATTATCCACCTTCTGCTCGAGGGCTGCAACCTGCCGTCGCAGGTCCTCAAACTCCGCCTTGCCGGCGCAGCAAAGAGCTGAAAGTAGTACGAATGCAGCACAGAATGCCCTGAAACAAGTTTTCATAAGAATGTGATTAGGTCACAAATATAGCAATAAATCAAATAACCATCCCGTGAAGCCTGTCCTCAATGGAACGGAGAGCTTTCACGAGTTCATCCCAGGAGGGAGAGGGCCCGTAGATGAACTGTTCCTGCATTGAACGGTAGTCGTCTTTCCACTGGGGAAGAAGCGGCTCGGGCGGCAGTATCCTGAGATTCTGCGGCTGATGGCCGGAATAGTCGATTCCGCGGATAGCATTGAACACGCTCCGGTGCCGGACTAAAGTGCGGTAGAGATCCGTGTCGGCAAGCGCCTTGTCGGTGTAGCCTGCGGCATCCAGGCTATAGAGGTCATAGAGATGGCGGGACATCCTGCGAGAGCGGGGGTGGTCTTTCTGGAACTCTTCGTGGAGCAGGAAGACCTTTTCCAGAAAGGTGCGGGTGGGAACAACCGTAGGGACCAAAGTCTCAGGGAAATCTATCACAGGCGACAACTGTGCGGCGAAGGGCACGATGCTGCGAAGCTCCCGGGGCTCCCGCAGGTTGCGGCAACTGAACTCTATTCTCACCACTTCCTTGATATAAGGATCGGCAGGAAGCACGCTGTAGTAAGGGACAAGGAGCACGGTAGGATCGGCATCCGAATCCTGCCTGACCTTGAAATTGACCTCATATTTGTCGCCGCCATACACATAGACAAGCCCGCGCAACTCATCCCGGACCACCTCCTGGATATACTTTCGGGAGAGTTTACGGATGCGGTCCCGCGAAGAGCGGGTGTCTCCGGAAAGGCCGAAGAAAGACTTGTCGATAGAGATATCGACATCTTCCGAGAAGCGCTGTGTGATGCCCCAGGCCTTGCTCAGCGACGTCCCGCCCTTGAAGGTCAGGGCTTCAGCACAATCAAGAGAGAAAACTGCTTTAATCACGTGGCTCACCCACCAGTCCTTTTCAGCCGCCTTGGGGCTTACGTTCAGTTTCTCTTTGATCTTGAAGTAAGCATCTCTCTTCTCGTCATCGGAAGAGAGCCAGAAATTAACTGTTTTTTCGTTTTCCATAAAAGTCAAGTATTAAGTTTCTAATCCAGGAAGGCGTATTCTTGAGGTCTTCACGAATCTCCATATAGGGGATGTCGGAATAAATAGCCCTGAGAGTGTCCAGCTCGAACTCCCAAAGAGAATCCTTGCCTATGTCTTCAAGGGCAATTACTGTCAGCATTATTATATGCGAACGATAGTTGAACACTCTCGGAGAAACGTGGTAGAGCACTATCGGGCAGGCATTCTTTCGATAATAAATCTTGCGGGACGGCCCGTCTGTCGTATAAACGGGGTTCATCACGACCTGGTCTGACAGGCCGAGGGCATTCTGGGCTTCTCCGGGGCAAGGTCCAATTCTGAAACCATCCCTCCGGATATACGCGTCAAGTACTTTATCCGAGCCGGCCGGTAAAACGCCCATACCCCACTTCCGGTCAATGGTAGGGAAACAATACAACCCTCTTTCCATCCTCATTAGCACTTCTGAAGCTACAAGCCTCTGCAGAGCCTTCGAGACAGCTTTTTCCGACCCGCAGTCGAAGAAATCCGAAGGAAAATACACTTTGCCTTCTCCCCCGGCACGCACTATGCGCTCAATCTTTTTCTCTACGCTATCCATATTTGTCGCAAATTTATGGTGTTTTTGCGACAAAACAAAGGAAAAAAGAGTTATCTTTGCAGTATGAAAAAGGCATTATTATTCGCATTCACTGTGGCAGCAGCGGCGATGTCGGTCCTTTCCTGCCGCAGCACGGCCGAAAGCCCGCGGATCCAGACAGGAGACCTGCTGTTTGTCGGGATTCCGATGGACTATGATGCAGAGAATATGTCGCGGGCCATTGCGGAGGCCACTTCCACGGGCGGCGAAATCAACTATATCCACACTGCCGTGCTGGAAGTGGACGAGTCCGGCCCGGTGTGGGTAATCGACGCCACTCTCGCCCACGGAGTGGACCGCCACCCGCTGGACACGCTGTTCAAGGATTTCACCCTCAACAACGGCGGACGCGCGACCTTCAAGGTGATGCGCCTTAAAGACGACAGCGGCGCAGCCCGCCACGTGGAGCAGTGCAAGGCCCTTCTGGGCGAGGAATACGACCTGTACTTCCTTCCCGGCAACGGCCGGCACTACTGCACCGAAATAGTGTACGACTGCTACCTCGACAAGGACGGACGCCACATCTTCGACGCCCCGCCCATGAATTTCAAGAACAAGGCCGGCGAGATGCCCGAATACTGGACCTGGCTTTTCGGTCAGCTCGGCCGGAGCGTCCCGCAGGGCGTCCCTGGCACCAATCCGCAGGGGATGTTCGCCTCCCCCAAGCTTCACCACGTCACCGACCTCTAGCGGCCGTTTTCCGCAACTCCCTCAGTATCAACACCCTACAATTCTCCTGTGCTCCAAACGGCGCACAGGAGACGCAGTTGCGGCTGATTGTCAGGGACTTACGGAAAACGCTCCCGCAACTGTTTCAGTCGGGGGAGCGTTTGAGTCCCTGGGAAGCAGGGGAAATTGCCGTTCTAGACGAAACTAGCGAAGCTTCTTGTAGCCGTACTGGCAGGTGTCACCGAGTTCCATCTCGATCTTCATCAGGCGGTTGTACTTGCAGATGCGATCGGTGCGGCTGAGGGAGCCGGTCTTAATCTGGCCGCTGTTGGTAGCAACTGCGATGTCGGCGATGGTGGTGTCCTCAGTCTCACCGGAACGGTGGCTGGTCACGGTGGTGTAGCCGTGGCGGTGGGCCATCTCGATGGCGTCGAGGGTCTCGGTCAGGGAACCGATCTGGTTGACCTTGATCAGGATGCTGTTGCCGGCGCCCATTTCGATACCCTTCTGGAGGTACTTCACGTTGGTCACGAAGAGGTCGTCACCCACGAGCTGGCAGCGGTCGCCGATAGCCTTGGTGAGCTTGACCCAGCCTTCCCAGTCTTCCTCGGAAAGACCGTCCTCGATGGAGTCGATGGGGTACTTGGTGATGAGCTGCTTGAGATAATTGATCTGCTGGTCGGTGCTGAGCCTGCGGCCGCGCGGATCCTTCTTCTTGCCGTCCTTGAGCTGCTTGTAGTCGTAGTAGAACTTGCCGTCCTCGCCCTTGAAGCAGAACTCGGAAGCAGCGCAGTCCATTGCGATTGTGATGTCCTTGCCGGGCTCCAGACCTGCGGCCTTGATGGCCTCGATGATGCAGTCGAGAGCATCGTTGATGCCCTTGAGAGCGGGAGCGAAACCGCCTTCGTCACCTACTGCGGTGCTGCAGCCGCGGTCCTTGAGGACCTTCTTGAGTGCATGGAACACCTCAGCGCCCATACGCACGGCCTCAGCCTCGCAGCAAGCGCCGACGGGACGGATCATGAATTCCTGGAACGCGATGGGAGCGTCGGAGTGGGCACCGCCGTTGATGATGTTCATCATAGGCACGGGGAGGACATAGGTGTTGGTGCCGCCGATATAGCGGTACAGGGGGATGTCGAGGTAATTGGCAGCAGCGTGGGCAACTGCGAGCGAAACGCCGAGGATGGCGTTGGCGCCGAGCTTGCTCTTGGTGGGGGTGCCGTCGAGCTCGATCATGGTCTTGTCGATGGCGCGCTGCTCGAGAGCGGACATACCGATGATGGCGGGAGCGATCACGTCGTTGACATTGGCGACTGCCTTGAGCACGCCCTTGCCGAGATAGCGCTTCTTGTCGCCGTCGCGAAGCTCGAGAGCTTCGTTTTCACCGGTGGATGCGCCGGACGGGACTGCTGCTACGCCTTTGATACCGGACTCGAGGATAACCTCAACCTCAACTGTGGGATTGCCTCTGGAATCGAGGATTTCCCTACCTGTAACTTGAATAATTCTCATAATATCTTTAAAAAATTAAGTGGTATTCTTTTTTGCCGCGCAAATTTAGTCAATTTTCAGCAATAATGGTAATATTTTGACTATATCTCATCCGGCAGCGGAGCCGGTTTGCCGGTGGAGACGACGATGGGCATGACGCCGTGCCAGGCGCGCATCTTGTCGGAGAAGACTTTGGCAAGCTCCGACACGAGTTCCGGATGCTCCGCAGCCACATTGTGCTCCTCGCCTATGTCGTCCTTAAGGTTGTAGAGCTCAAGGGCGGCTGCACGGGCAGTGGCGCGGGTGTCGGGATAAAGCCTTTCATCGCAGGCACGGGCTCCCTCCTTGATGCGGTACACAAGTTTCCAGTCCCCTACCCGCACGGCACTCAGGAAGTCGATGTCCTCCAGATCGTAAGGCTTCCATTTATGGGGATAGTGAAACACCAGCGGGCGCTCCGGCGAAGGGCCCGAGCCCGTGCCGGTGACCAGCGGCAGCAGCGACTCCCCGTCGACATCCTGCACTGCCGTCCAGCCGCGCACTCCCGCAATGTCCAGTATCGTGGGGAACATATCCTCGCAGATCACGGGCACGCTGCACCTCCCCACTCTCGTCCTGCCTGGGTAGCAGATCATCAGAGGCACGCGGATGCCTCCCTCGTAGTTCGAGCCCTTGCCCTCGCGAAGCGGCTTGTTCTGGGTGTGCGGAATGCCGCCCTTCTGCTTGTTTTCGGAATTGCCGCCGTTGTCGGTCATGAAGATAATCACCGTATTGTCCGCAATCCCCTTTTCGTCAAGGAAGAGAAGCAGCCGTCCAAGACTGGCGTCAACTCCCTCGACCAGAGAAGCATAGGCCGCCTGCCCCTCATCCATGCCGGCGTCGCGGTACTTCTGGGCGAAGCGTTCGTCCGGCTGTATGGGAGTGTGGGTGGCGTAGCTTGCCATATACAAATAAAAGGGCTGCTTGTGGCGGATCGGGTAATCCAGCGCCTTGAGGGCTTCGCTGGTCAGCGCGTCGGTCAGATGGGTGTCGGTGCCGTAGTATTCCACAAGGTTCTGCACTGCGAAATCGTTCCAGCGCTCCTTGGTGTTGCCGTAATTCTTCAGGCCGCTGTAGTCGCGGGGCATCCCGGCCATGGTGCCGGCGATGTTGACGCAGAAGCCGTGGTTGTAGGCGTTCACGCCCGGGGTGCCGGCCGACGCCCAGTGGGCCTTGCCCACATGGATGGTGAAGTAGCCCGCATCCTTGAGGTACTGCACCAGGGAGCTGGCATACTGGGTATGCGGCACGCCCGGAACGGGGCTGATTCCGTTGATGTTCCAGTCGGGCCGCGACAGCACGTCACCCGCCAGCGCATCCCCGCTTCCGCTGTGCTCCGCCATCCAAAAACCGCCTCCGGTGGCATCAGAAGGAGTGTCGCGCACCGCCGACGTCCAGTTGGTGATGCGGGTGTGGGCGGCATTCATTCCGGTCATTATGCTGGTGCGGGTGGGCGTGGACACCGCGCAGGCGTAGGCATTGCCGAACACGGTGCTACGCTCGCTCAGGCGCTGCATGTTAGGGGTATTGAAGCGAAGGTTGTTGGGATACAGTTCATCCCCGTACTGCACGCTGCTGTCCACCCATCCGAAGTCGTCCACCAGGAAGAAAACGATATTGGGCTGGTTGGCCTTCTGCGAGCAGGCAGCCAGGGGCAGGAGGGCTGACAATCCTGCCAGATGCTTGATTTTCATATCTTTTCGAGTAGTTCAGGAGGTATGTATGTGGTTGCGATCGCCACCACGCCGGATATGGTCACGACGAGCTTGCGATCTTTCTTGATTCGTTTGATATAGCCTTCGGCGCCCTTGAACGGGCCGTCAGTGACGCGCACCTTGTCGCCTGTCTGGTATGTGGCAGGATCGTTTTCCAGTACGGTCAGGCCCGACTGCATAGCGGAGGTGACGATACGGAAGACCTCCATCTCCTTGTCCGGCACCACGACAGGTATGTGCGTCAAGGGGTCCGAATATACATACATACGGCTGAAACCGCACTCCCATTCATCGTGCCGTATACGCTCGACGGTATCCGCATCGGTGTGGATGAACAGGAACGAAGGCACGACGCTCTGCGTGTAGTATGCCACCCCCTTGCGGTCGAGCATATCGCAGACCTGCACGGTGCGGTTCCAGCGGGTTTTTACGGCATACCAGTGTAATTCCTGCTCCATCAATCGTTTTTTTTGTATATTTGCAGTCCCTTGCGGGCGTGTTGAAATGGTAGACAAGCAAGACTTAGGATCTTGTGCCCTGTGCGTGTGGGTTCGAGTCCCACCGCCCGCACTCCAAACGGACTTTTCATCCGCTAATATAGCCATTTTCGGCTAATTCATGTGTTTAATTGAAGCATTTTGATTACCTTTAGCCCTGAAATATGGGAAAACTGTCTTCTGTACTCAAGAAATGGACGGATACCAGCCTGGTGCTGCGCATCCTCATCGGACTTGTCATAGGCGCCGTGCTCGGCCTGGCCGTGCCGGCGTGGACAGGCATAGGAATACTCGGACACATATTCGTCAGCGCCCTGAAGGCCATTGCGCCGCTGCTGGTGGCATTTCTTGTGGCGTCGTCGATTTCCAAGGCGCACGGAGGCCTGGGACCGCGCTTCCGCACGGTCGTTGTGCTGTATCTGGTGGCGACTCTTGTGGCAGCCGCAGTGGCAGTGGCAGGGAGTTTTATCTTCCCCGTCACGCTCACTCTTGAAGACGCGGCAAGCGGGGCGGCGCCCGGAGGCCTTGCCGACGTGTTCAGGAACCTGCTCACAAAAATGGTCATGAACCCGATTCAGGCGGTCGCCGAAGCCAACTACATCGGCATACTGTTCTGGGCCATCATCATAGGCATCGCCCTGAAGATCACAGGGAGCGAGACAGCAATCAGGGTCGTGTCCGAAATTTCGGAAGTGATCACGCTCGCCGTCAAATGGATAATCCAGTTCGCCCCCTTCGGAATCCTCGGCCTGGTCTATTCCGCCGTGTCCGAAAGCGGTCTGGAGATATTCACCATCTACGGCAAACTGCTCCTCCTGCTGGTCGGATGCATGCTCGCCAGCGTGCTGATATTCAATCCGTTGATTTCGTTCATCGCTATGCGGCGCAATCCCTATCCGCTGCTCTTCACCTGCCTCAAGGAAAGCGGCATCAACGCCTTCTTCACCCGTTCTTCCGCGGCTAACATACCCATCAACATGGCCCTCTGCGAGAAACTCGGCATCGAGGAGGACTTCTACTCCGTCAGCATCCCGCTGGGAGCCACAGTGAATATGAACGGCGCCGCCGTGACCATCACCGTGATGTCGCTCGCCGTGGCCCACACCCTCGGCATCGAAGTGAGCTTCGCTTCCGCGCTATTCCTCAGCGTGATCGCCACCCTCGGGGCCTGCGGGGCGTCCGGAGTGGCCGGCGGATCGCTGCTGCTGATACCTATGGCGTGCTCATTCTTCGGAATCGGGAACGACGTGGCCATGCAGGCGGTGGCCATAGGCTTCATCATCGGAGTGGTGCAGGATTCAGTGGAGACTGCGGTCAACTCCAGCGGCGACGTGTTCTTCACCGCCACCGCCGAGTATCGCTCCAATCGGAAAAAGAATTAAGGATCTATTTGGGAGTCCTTTAATCCCAAGAAATACAATATTCCGTCCAGGCCTATCGTGGACAGGTTCTGGTCTGCGGTAGCCTTGACCTTGGGTTTGGCATGGTAGGCGATGCCCAGGCCGGCGAGTCCGAGCATCGGCAGGTCGTTGGCGCCGTCGCCGACCGCTACGGACTGTTCCTGGTGGATACCTTCCATCTGGCATAGGAACTTCAGGAGCTCCGCCTTGCGCCTGCCGTCCACCACCTCTCCGAGGTAGCGTCCGGTCAGCTTGCCGTCCTCGACTTCAAGCTCATTGGCATAGACGTAGTCGAAGCCGAACTTGAGCTTCAGGTAGTTGCCGAAATAGGTGAATCCTCCGGACAGGATGGCTGTCTTGTAGCCGACCATCTTCAGGATGCGCATCATGCGCTCAAGGCCCTCGTTGAAGGGCATATTCCTGGCGATATCTTCCATCACGCTGACGTCCAGGCCCTTGAGCAGAGCCACGCGGCGGGTGAAACTCTCCTTGAAGTCTATCTCGCCCCGCATCGCCGACTCTGTGATGGCCTTCACCTCGGCTCCGACACCTGCCCGCTCCGCAAGCTCGTCTATGCACTCCGTTCCGATCAGGGTGGAGTCCATATCAAAGCAGATGAGGCGGCGGGAACGGCGGTAGATATCGTCTTTCTGGAAGGATATGTCGAGGCCGGAACCGGAACGGGACATAAGCTCCTGCTGGAACGCCAGGCGTTCCTCCGGCTTGAGCTGGCCGCGAATGGACAGCTCTATGCAGTATTTACCCGTAGGCCCCTCCAGAGGCATACGGCCGGTCAGACGCTTGATGGCGTCGATATTGAGTCCGTAGCGGGTGATGAGCGCCGACACTTCGGCAATCTCGGCGGCAGTGACTTCCCTGCCGAGCAGGGTCACGATGTAGCGGTTACGCCCCTGACGGGCCACCCATGCATCGTACTGCTCGCGATCGATAGGGGTGAAACGGATCTGCACCCCGAGCCGGGAGGCTTCGAAGAGCAGGTCTTTCATTATGAAGCCTGACTGCTCCGTGGTGGTGCGGAACATTATGCCCAGGGTCAATGACTTATGGATGTTGGACTGGCCTATGTCCAGCACGAACGCATCGTAGCGGGCGAGAACGCCCATCAACGACGCGGTAAGGCCCGGCTTGTCGTCGCCGGAAATGTTGACTTGGATTATTTCAACCATTACAGTCCGAGTTTCTTGAAGAAATCGTTGCCCTTGTCGTCCACGAGTATGAATGCCGGGAAGTCCTCCACGGTGATCTTCCAGATGGCCTCCATGCCGAGTTCGGGGTATTCCACGCACTCGATGCTGCGTATGCAGCTCTGCGAAAGCACAGCCGCCACGCCGCCGATGGTGCCGAGGTAGAAGCCGCCGTGCTTTTTGCAGGCGTCGGTCACAACCTGGGTGCGGTTGCCCTTCGCGATCATCACCAGCGATGCGCCATTGGCCTGGAATTCATCCACATACGGGTCCATACGGTTGGCGGTGGTGGGGCCCATGCTGCCGCAGGGATATCCCTCCGGAGTCTTGGCGGGGCCGGCATAGAGGATGGGATGGTCTTTGAAGTAAGAGGGCATCCCCTCGCCTGCATCCAGGCGCGCCTTCAGCTTGGCATGGGCAATGTCGCGGGCCACGATGATGGTGCCCTTCAGGTTCACGCGGGTGCCTACGGTGTATTTGGTGAGCTCGGAGCGGACGAAGTCGATACCCTTGTCAAGGTCTATCTCTATGCCCTTCGCGCCTTCGCCCGGCCTGCGGTACTCTTCGGGAATGAGTTCGGATGGATTTGTGTCCATCTTCTCGATCCACACGCCGTCGGCGTTGATCTTGCTCTTGATGTTGCGGTCTGCCGAGCAGCTCACGCCCATACCGATGGGGCAGCTGGCACCGTGGCGGGGCAGACGGATCACACGGATGTCGTGGGCCAGGTACTTTCCTCCGAACTGGGCGCCGAGGCCGATCCTGGCAGACTCCTTAAGCAATTTCTGCTCAAGGTCGATGTCGCGGAATGCCCGGCCGGTTTCGTCTCCGGTTGTGGGCAGATTGTCGTAGTACTTGATACTGGCGAGTTTTACGGTCAGAAGGTTCTTCTCCGCCGAAGTGCCGCCGATAACGAATGCGATATGGTAGGGAGGACATGCCGCCGTGCCGAGGCTCTTCATCTTTTCCACCAGGAACGGAAGAAGGGTCCCCTCGTTCTGGATGGTGGCTTTGGTCATCGGGTAGAAGTAGGTCTTGTTGGCGCTGCCGCCGCCCTTGGCCACCATTATGAAGCGGTATTCGTCGCCCTGAACCGCCTCGATGTCGATCTGGGCGGGGAGGTTGCACTTGGTGTTGACCTCGTCGTACATATTCAGCGGGGCGTTCTGGCTGTATCGGAGATTCTCCTGAGTGTAGGTGTTGAACACGCCGCGGCTGAGGGCCTCTTCGTCTTCGAAATCAGTCCATACCCTCTGGCCTTTTTCGCCGTGGATGATGGCGGTGCCGGTGTCCTGGCAGAAAGGAAGGACGCCTTTCACCGCGGTTTCGGCGTTGCGCAGGAACTGCAGGGCGACGTATTTGTCGTTCTCACTGGCCTCAGGGTCGTCCAGAATGGCCGCCACCTGCTCGTTGTGGGAGCGGCGCAGCATAAACTGGCAGTCATGGAAACTTTGCTGTGCCACAAGCGTGAGGGCCTCCGGGGAAACTTCCAGGATGGTTTTGCCTCCGCATCCGCAGTGGCCTCCGAACTTGGAAGTCCTGACGAGTTTTTCGGAACCGGGAATCTTATAGTACTCAGTGGTGTCGGCGCCTAACTGAAACATCGGCGCATATTTGAATTCTGCCATATCTTATTGATTCATTAGGAATTCTTTCATGAAGGCGTTGAGGTCGCCGTCCAGGACGCCCTGGGTGTCGGCAGTCTCGTAGCCAGTTCGCAGGTCTTTGACCATACGGTAGGGGTGCAGCACGTAGGAGCGTATCTGGCTGCCCCATTCTATCTTTTTCTTCTGCCCTTCGAGCTCGGCCTGCTTCTCCTGGCGCTTCTTTAGTTCGATGTCGTAGAGGCGGGATTTCAGGATGAGCAGGGCCCTCTGGCGGTTGTCCTGCTGGGAACGTGTCTCGGTGTTTTCGACGGTGATGCCCGTGGGAATGTGGCGCACGCGCACCCCGGTTTCGACCTTATTGACATTCTGGCCGCCGTGGCCGCCGCTGCGGAAAGTATCCCATTCGATGTCGGACGGGCTGATTTCTATGTTGATGCTGTCATCGACCAGCGGGTACACGAACACACTGCTGAACGTGGTCTGGCGCTTGCCCTGGGCGTTGAACGGGGAAATGCGCACAAGGCGGTGGACGCCGGATTCGGCCTTGAGGTAGCCGTAGGCGAAGTCGCCTTCGAACTGTATGGTGCAGGATTTTATGCCGGCTTCGTCGCCTTCGATGAGCTCGGTGGTCGTCATCTTGTAGCCGTTGCGCTCTCCCCAGCGGACATACATGCGCATCAACATCGCGCTCCAATCGTTGGCCTCGGTGCCGCCGGCTCCGGAGTTGATGGTCAGCACGGCGCCGAGGTTGTCTCCTTCGGCCCCGAGCATATTCTTGAATTCCAGGTCTTCGACGGCCTTGAGGGCATCCGCATATGCAGCATCGGTATCCTCCCCTTCGGGGTCGAGCTCGAGCAGCACACCAAGGTCCTCAAGCTGCGAATGGAGACGGTCATAGGCGGTGACCCAGGCCTTCACGGAATTCAGGCCCTTTAGAAAAACTTCCGCCGATTTGGGATCGTCCCAGAAACCGGGAGCCTGGCTCAAGGATTCCTTCTCGGAGACCTCCGCACGCTTTTCGTCTATTTTCAGATACTTGCGCAGGTTTTCCACTCTGGTTTCAAGATCCTTGACCTGTTCCTGGTTTATCATACTCTTTTACTTTAATCCTACAAATATAGTGAAAAATCATATACGTCCGCCCTGGCGGCCGAAGCTTATGATATAGTCGGCGGCTCCCTCATAGCCGAGGATGGATGAATCCAGGCAGAGGTCGTAGTTGGAGGCCACGCCCCAGTTGTCCCCGAGGGTGAAGAGATTGTAGTAGTCCCTGCGGGCCTTGTCCTGCCTGGTCACATACTCCGCCGCCTCCTTTTCAGATATTCCGCGACGGGCGGCAACAACGCGGGAGCGTATCTCCAGGGGAGCGAAAAGGAACACGTCCAAAGTGTCCATGTCCCTGAGTACATAATCGGAAGCGCGTCCCACGAAAATGGCATCTCCGGAAGCGGCAATTTCCCTTATGGTCTCGCTCTGGATACGGAACAACTCTCCGTCGTTCAGCATATTGCGTCCGAAATCCCCGAAACGCACCGAGCCGAAAATGTTGCCGAGCCCGAGGAAGCTCCGCTTTTCGTCCGAAACCTTGAACACGGCGGATGACAGCCCGCTTTTCTGGGCCGCCCGGGTGATGAGCTCACTGTCATAGACGGGTATTCCGAGACGCTCTCCCAGCAATGAGGCTATGCTCTTGCCACCGCTGCCGATCTGGCGTCCGATTGTGATGATAATATGCTTGTCCATAAGGTTATACGGCTCCGCCCAGTTCTGAGGAATCGTCTCCGTCCTGCAGGCGGTTGAATTTTCTGAAGAGACTGACTATCATAACGGCCGACACGATGATATTCAGAGTGTCGGATATGGGAAAACTGATCCAGACGCCCTTTTCCTGCATCCAAAGGGGAAGCGTGTAAATCAACGGCAGCAGGAAGAGCAACTGGCGCGAAAGCGAAAGGAAAATGGATTTGCGCACCATCCCTAGGCACTGGAACAGGTTGGATGACACCATCCCGAATCCCACCAGGGCGAAACCGCTGTTCATTATCCTCAGACCCTTCGAAGAGAGCGCCACAAGCTCGGGATCATTTGTGAACATCCGCACCGCGACATCCGGAATGAGCATCGACACCAGGAAGCACAGCGAGGTCACGAGCACTTCCCACTTGGCGGTCAGCACGAAAACCTCACGCACCCTGTGGTACTGGAGCGCCCCATAATTATAGCCCGCAATAGGCTGCAGGCCCTGGTTGAAGCCCATGCAAATCATTATGAACAGCATCGTGAAACGGTTCACGATACCGTAGGCGCCAATGGCAAGGTCGCCGCCGTACTTGCGGAGCTGCTGGTTCACGAAAAGCGCCACCAGGCTGGCGGCCACATTCATCAGGAACGGCCCGACACCGATCGCAAGCGACTGCCTGGCCACCGGGCCGTCAAGCCTGAAAACGGGCTTGCTGAAATGCAGGAAGCGGCGCTTGTCGGCGAGGAAATAAAGCGTGTAGCCGAGGGCGGCAATCTGGCAAAGCACCGTGGCAAGGGCGGCGCCGCGTATGCCCATACCGAGTCCAAAAATGAACACCGGATCCAGTATCGCATTGGAAATCACCGTGAAAAGCGTCAGTCCCATCGCCGTGCGGGGATGCCCCGAGCAACGGATTATGCCGTTGAATCCGTGCATCAGGTGGGCGAAAGTATTGCCCAGGATGATGATGGTCATATAGTCCCGCGCGAACGGCAGGGTGTTTTCACTGGCCCCGAAGAAATACAGTATCGGATCCAGGAAAGCCAGGGCCACCACGGTGAAAAGAATGCCGATTATGGTATTGAGCGTGAGGGTATTGGACAGCACCTTCCCGGCCGCCTGGTAGTTCTTCTGCCCCAGCAGGATGGAAATCAGCGTCATTGCGCCCACGCCCACGAGTGTGCCGAGGGCGATGCTGATGTTCATCAGGGGGAAGGTCACGGCAAGGCCGGAGATTGCGTAGGAGCCCACATCGGGGATGTGCCCGATGTAGATGCTGTCCACCATGTTATACAACGAAGCAGCCGTCTGGGCTATGATGCCCGGGACGGCGTACCTGCGCAACAGAGTGCCTATTTTTTCTGTTCCGAGTTCAAGCGGAGCGGCTGAGCTTCCCTCCATCATCAGTTCGGGTTAGCCACCAGTTCGATGTCGAAGCGGAGGGGTGAATACGGAGGGATTATGCCACCGGATCCTTTATAGGAATACCCCAGCGGCGAATAGAATACGCCTGTGCCCTTTTCGAACGGGTGCATCGCCCAGAGCGTGCGGGCAAAACCGGATATGATGCTGTTGCTTTCGGCCCCCATCTTGGAATCCGACCATTCGCCTCCGAAGCTGATCGACACCGGGCCATAACTGCGGCCGCTGCTGTAGATGCCGTGATACATGGCGGTGTCGCGTATGCTGGTGTCGAAGACCGTGCCGTTGAGCAGGCGGCCTATGTAGTTGATATACACTGTGGTGTCTCTGAGCTCCTTGTTTTCCAGGGGTTCCTCCTGACGGATATAGTAGAAACCATGGGCTCCGGACGAATCGGCCTTCGCCTTCAGGGGATCCTTGCCGAAACGCCGGGGGAAATTGCGCACGAGATAGCGGCTGACGGAATCCAGCTCCCAGTTATTCACGTCCTCGAAAAAGTCCACAAGTTCAACGTCATAGACCTGTGTATTGCCGATCTTGTCGTCCGGAAGCGCCATATACTCTTCCAGGGAATTGCAACGCTCGCTGGTCTGGAGCCATCCGGGGATGACAGCCTTGCGGCGGCCGCCGCGCTTCATTCCCTTGACCAGTTCCTCAAGGCCTGCATAGATGCTGCCAGCATACCAGATCTGCGGACCGTAGTAGTTGTTTTCGGTGTAGTTGCCGAGCTGCTGGGACACCTTGGCAGAGGTGGTGTTCGTGATCTCTCCGTCAAGGTTGAAATAGGTGTAGTTCACCCTAAGGTACAGGGAATCGGTGAATTCCGTGAGCGTCGCGCCGCGGCCGTCGGTCTCCTCCATGATCCAGGAGCCGAGAGAGGTCTGCTTCCAGAGATAATCCGGATGCTTCTGCTTCTGTACGTGCACCCAGGCATCCAGGAATCTTTTGGAGGCCTCGCTGGTGCTTGTGGTGACCGCCTTACCGCATCCGAAGAGGCAGCAGGCGGCGATGATGTATATAAGTGTTTTCTTCATTTTCATTGTTTTACGGCGCTTGCGTCTTCCTGCATGAACCGTGCCGAGATGCGCTCGATGTAGGATTGCACCTGATCGGCCGAAGCCACGTCGGCGGGTATGTAGATGCGGCCTCCGGCTGCCTGTTCATGGCCGCCGCCGTGGAAAAAGTCACGGGCCAGGGCGCGGGCGGAAATCCCTTTTTTGGAACGCACGGACACACGGAAAAAGTCTGTGTCCTCGCGGGCAAGCACGCTAAGGCGTATGTCTTTGACGGTCAGGGGCAGATTCACGAAGCCCTCGGTCTCACCTTCGCGCATGGAGTGGCGCTCGAGGAAGGAAGCGTCGAGCACGGTGCAGGCCACTCCCCCGGGGAGCAGGTGCATGCGGTTCGACAGCATATCCCCCTGGGCCTCAAGGCGGTTGGGACGCTCGCTGCGGTACAGATGGTCGATTATGGATTCACGGTCCACGCCCGCTTCCAGCAGCTCCGACGCCATCTTGAGGGTGCCGGGGTGGACGGAGTTGGCGAAATTGTTGGTGTCCGTGGTCATTCCGGTCATGAGGGCCGCTGCCGCCAGCCCAGGGAGCGAGGCTGCGCTGCCGCTGATGTCCGGCATCGGGAGCAGAAGGCCATAGAGGAGTTCACAGGTCGATGAGACGGCGGTCTCGCTGAAGCAGAGCCCGAATTCTTCGGTGCGCGGGTCTTCGTGGTGGTCGATGAGCACCTTGCGGACCCCGGACTGCCTTATGGTCTCCTCCAGCGCTTCCGTACGGCACAAAGTGTTGAAGTCCAGGCAGATCAGAAGATCGGAAGATTTGATCCTCGCGGCTGCGGCTTCAGGGTCGGAATCGGCGAAAAGCGCATCAGATCCCTCCAGAAGGAACTTCAAGGTATCCGGCAGGGCGTCGGGAAAAACTGCCACAGCATCCTTGCCCCTGCAGGCTTTGAGATACTGGATCATGGCAATGCTGCTGCCGGCCGCATCCCCGTCGGGACGCACGTGGCAAACGGTGGTGATGACTGACGATTCGTCAATCCACCGACTCAGCAAATGGACATTTTCTATACAGTTCACGTTGCAAATTTAACAATATTATTGCATTTCATAAATCATTTTTTTAACTTTGTCCGACTTTGGAAACAAATAAGAATACATAAAATGAACAAAGCATTAAAGATCGTTCTGGAGGTCATCCTCTGCCTCGCAATCGTCGGACTCGTGTTCGCAATCTACAGCAGCATTATGAAGCCCGTCAACTTCAACAAGCAGAAAGAAAAACGCGAAGCCGTGGCCATCCAGCGCCTGAAAGACATCCGCGCCCTCCAGGTTGCCTACAAGAGTGTCAACGGCAAGTTCGTCTCGACCATCGATTCCCTCAAGAACTTCTATGAGACCGGCAAAATGTCCGTCGTGATGCAGATCGGCTCAGCCGACGACTCCATCTCCTGGGCCCACACCGAGAAGATCAAGAAGGCGAACCGCAAGATCACTCCCGAGAAGCTCCTCGAGCTCTACGAAGCCGGAGACAAGAACCTCGTGTTCTCCGTTGCGACGCAGATTCCCGTCAAGGACACGCTCTTCCTCCGCAGGGACAATTTCTGCATCGATTCCCTCGGTTTCATACCGTTCTCCGGAGGTGAGCCCGTGATCATGACCGCAGAGACCCACATGGTCTCCGGCGTGCCCGTGCCCCTCTTCGAGGCCAAGATGCCCTACAAGCTCCTTCTCAAGGGTCTGGACAACCAGCTCCGCATCAACCTCGACGCAGACCGCAAGGACCAGAACAAGTACGAGGGCCTGCAGGTCGGCAGCGTGACCGCACCTAACAACAACGCCGGCAACTGGGAGTAGTGTTCACCCTGGTACCCGAAGGATTCTTCGATCCGGCAGCCGCGCGTGATGCGCTCGCCGAGGTTGCGCCCGTGGCCGAATCCGACAAGGTACTTTACAGGCAGATTCCCCAGTTCGGGGCCGTGTTGATATATAATGTCTCCGGTGGGGAAGATACCCCGCCGGAGATTTTTGACATCCTGCGCGAACTGCCGTCCTGCAGTGAATACAACAAACTGCTGTGCTCCTGGCGCGACGGTGAGCTTTCAATGGCGGTGGGTCAGGGACGCAGCCTCCTTCTGGCCAATTCCTACAAAGCTCCGGATTTCACCACGGCCCAGTACTTTATCTTCCTGGCCCTGAAATCCCTTCAGCTCAACCCGGAAGTGACAACCATACGCTTCCGCCATCCCCTGTCGGCCGAGAACGAAATGGCCCTGTACCGCTACTTCAAAGCAGTAGAGAGCGCCTGACAGCATAAAAAATGAGAATAATTGGCGGACGCCTCAAAGGCAAGACGATATTCCCCCCGATGGGCTACAAGGCAAGGCCGACAACCGACTTCGCCCGTGAAGGACTGTTCAACATCCTGGACAACGAATACGAATTCCAGGACCTCAAAGTGCTTGACCTCTTCGGCGGCACAGGCGCAGTCTCCTTCGAATTCGCCTCCCGCGGCGCGGGACACGTCTGGTGCGTGGAGATGGCTCGCGACAACGCCGCCTTCATCAAGCGCGAAGCCGCCCGCCTCGCCCTCCCCGAAGTGACGGTCGTCCATACCAACGTCTTCGACTTCCTGCCCATCTGCCACGAAAGATTCGACATTGTCTTCGCCGACCCCCCTTATGCCCTTGAAGGCATCGACACCCTCCCCGACAAGGTGCTCGGCGCCGGCATCCTCCACCCCGACTGTTATTTTATCCTCGAGCACGGCGGTGAATACTCCTTCTCCGGGCACCCCCGCTTCGTCAAGGAGCGCACTTACGGCCGCGTCCACTTCAGTTTCTTCTCCTCCCCGGAATAATCCCCTCCGCCCGTTTTTGCCAACATGCTAATAATCACCACATAACAATTCTCCTATGCTCCAAACGGCGCACAGGAGACACAGTTATTGCTGATTCTCAGAGACTTACAAAAAACACTTTATGAATCATTTTTTAAGGATTTTTACGATCCTGGCTTTATCATCAGGAATCTTAGCTTGCAACGGGAATAAACAAAGCGCTATCCCAGAGGCCCTGAAGGGCACATGGAGCGGCGAAATAGAGGACCTCGGCCTCGCACTGGTGCTGCATCTTGAAGACAGTTGCACAATGGACTCCCCCGACCAGGGCGCCTACGGCCTCCCTGCAACCCTGACGCTGAGCGGAGAGGATGCCATAAAAGTGAAGTTCCAGGGCATCCCCGGCAACGTAAAGGGAAAACTGGATGGTGATTCTCTCATTTGCACCTTCTCACAGTTGGGCCTGAAGAAGCGCCTTGCATTGGGACGCGGGCCCATTGTCCGCAACCGTCCGCAGACGCCGCAGCCGCCGTTCCCGTACCGCACGGAAGATGTTGATTTTGAACATGATGGAGTAAAGCTCACCGGCACCCTATCGTCCCCGGAGCTCAGCCGGCCGGAGGAAACAACCGCAGTGGTGCTCGTGAGCGGCAGCGGCCAGCAGAACAGGGACGAAG
This sequence comes from uncultured Bacteroidia bacterium, assembly GCA_902782225.1. Lineage (GTDB taxonomy): Bacteria > Bacteroidota > Bacteroidia > Bacteroidales > UBA932 > Cryptobacteroides. The sequence continues at coordinate 26,016 of CACZMF010000005.1, forward strand.
AGTTGATGGCACACCGTCCGTTCGCAGTCCTCGCCGATGCTCTTGCACGCGGCGGCGTGGCGTCCCTTAGGTATGACGACCGCGGCTGCGGCGGTTCCGGAGGCGTGTTCGAAGAAGCCACGACACTGGATTTCGCCGACGACGCCCGTGCAGCTCTGCGCCTCCTGCGTGCGCGCGGTTTTAACAAGGTCGGAGTTATAGGGCACAGCGAGGGCGGCACCATCGCCTTTATGCTCGCCGCCGATGAAGAGGGCGCGCCCGATTTCATAGTCAGTCTCGCAGGGATGGCTGACCGTGGAGACAGCACTCTTTTCAGGCAGATTGAGAGAATGACAGAACTGCAGGGGGCGCCGAAGAAGATAGCCAGCATCGCCGCCAAGGCCTCTATGCGTAAATTACTGAAGCAGAAGAGTGTATGGATGGAATATTTCCTGACTCTCGACCCGGCTCCGTATGTTTCAGGGGTGAAATGCCCGTGTCTTGCCCTTAACGGCGACAAAGACAGCCAGGTGATCCCTGAATTCAACCTCAGCAAGATAGACACCCTCTGCCCAGCCGCCGACTGCCGGCTCTATCCCGGTCTGAACCACCTGTTCCAGCACTGTACCACCGGGTTGAGCAATGAGTACTCCCGCATCGAAGAAACAATGTCGCCAGAAGTCCTCTCCGACATCCTTGCCTGGATTCGGCATCAATAGCTTCCGTTTTTCGTAACCCTCTGACACTCAGGCATAACTGTGTCTCCTATGCTCCAAACGGCGCATAGGAGATACGGTTTTTATTGATTATCAGTGCGTTGCTAAAAACGTTTCCGAATGTCATTTTTTCTTCGTAAACTTGAGGACCAAAACGAAAGACTATGAAAAGTAAGAAACGTTATTTCCTTTCCGGAATTCTTGCCCATCTGTATCAAAGAACACAAGATGGCTTCCTGTTATTTTACAATGACATCGATTATCTGGTGTATTTCACTATAATGTGTATTGTTGCGCCCAGATACGACATTCATGTCATTACCTCTTGCCAAATGCCGGATCATACCCACAGCGGAGTTGTGGCCCAGCGATTCCGTGATCTCGCATCATTTATGCGCGACACATCAATGTGGTATGCGCGCTATGGCCAGGCGCCGCAGATGAAGCGGGGCGCTCCTCTTTATGATACGAGACATTATGGCAGTGCAATGAAAATCGGTGCCAAGAAAGCCCGGACCAACATCGTTTATATCGGCAACAACCCCGTGGAGCGCCGTCTGGTCAAGACTGCGGAAGAGTATAGATGGAATTTTCTTGCTTACGGTAAAGACAATCATCCTTTCTCTGTGCCATTGGTTGTCAGAAACGCATCTTGCGAAATGAAGAAGGCAATATCGGAAGTAAAAGACACCCGCGGACGGGAACACCCTCTGTCTTACACGCAGATGAAACGATTACTGTCCAGATTGGATGCAATAGAAGCCGAGCAATTGATCGACTATGCAGTAAGTACGTATTCCGTAATTGATTATGAAACCGCCGCCAGCTTTTTTGATAGCTATGACGATATGATTGGTGCGATGCACTACAACACCGGAAGCGAATATGACATCAACGAAGTATTCGTTGGCCGTTCCGATGCCTGCTATGCTGAAATAAGCACCTGGCTAAAGCAGAATCTCCGAATTAAAGATGTCCATGATGTCTTCCTGATGGATGAGGACGCAAGGGTTGATTTGCTTTTCGATGTCCACAGAGGCATTGGTGCCGACCCGAAGCAAATAGCGAAATATCTTCGCCTAAAGGCTGAAGGCCGTTTTCGGTAAAGTACTGACACTCAATATCTTCCTCATCTCCTATGCGCCTTTTGGAGCATAGGAGACACAGTTGTTGTTGATTATCAGATGGTTACGAAAAACGGCCACCGGGACCGTTAGAGACCACCAGGACCGTTGGAGGCCACCGGGACCGCTACAGGCCTTTGGCCTTGGCGTCGTCCCAGAGGGCGTCCATTTCGGCGAGGGTGGCATCGGCAAGGGTGCGGCCCTGGGCGCGTATGCCGGCCTCGACGTGGTTGAAGCGGCGGCGGAACTTGCTGCAAGCCCCGCTGAGGGCGGCCTCCGGGTCGACTCCATAGAGACGCGCCGCATTCAGCACCGCGAACAGCAGGTCGCCGAATTCTTCCCTCTGCTCCGGGGTCGCCTCAGGCTGCGAGGCCTGCTCCGGGGTCGCCTCAGGCTGCGAGGCCTGCGGAGCGGAGCCCGGTGCCGACTCTTCAGAACGTGGCTGCGAGGCCTGCTCCGCTGCGCCGGGAGTGGCTTGCAGGACTTCCGCTTCGCTACATCCCTCCCGCTGCGCTGACGCTTGCGGGCCCCTCCCACTCACACTGCGTGGGCGCAGATGGTCCTGCAAGCCACTCCCGGACTCCGCGCCGCAGGCCTCGCGGACCTCGCAGAGCTCTTCGGAGACCTTGGCCCAGACGTCCTCGCGCTTTTCCCAGTCGAAGCCGCAGCCACGGGCCTTTTCCTGCATTGCTACGGCCTTCAGCAGGGCCGGCATAGCATCGGGGATGCCTTCCATCACGGTCTTGTTGCCCCCTTTTTCCTTTGCCTTGACGAGTTCCCAGGTGTCGGCTATTTCCTTGGCGCTCACTTCTTTGCCGGCATCGGGACCGAACACGTGGGGGTGGCGGAAAATCATCTTTTCGCAGACCTTGTCCAGACTGTCCGCAATATCGAAAGCGCCGCTCTCCTGCCCGATGCGCGCATAAAAGACCATATGGTAAAGCAGGTCGCCTATCTCCTTGCAGACGGCGGACGGTTCACCCTTCATAATGGCATCGCTCAGCTCATACACCTCTTCCTCGGTGAGCCTGCGAATGCTCTCCATAGTCTGCTCGGCGTTCCACGGGCACTTTTCCCGCAGCGCGTCCATTACGTCAAGCAGCCGCCCGAAGGCGGCTACTTTTTCTTCTCTGGTATGCATAACGGCTATTTGCTGACGAACATCACCGCTTCTGCAATGGAGTTCAGCTTGGTGTCCACGCTGTCGGCGCGGCTCGCAAGGATACAGGGAGCCGTGGTACCGACGAGCATACCTGCCTGGCGGACGCCCTTGCAGAGCTTGCTGTTGGTCTTCCAGAACACGTTCGCGGACTCGATGTTCGGGAACAGGAGGCAGTCGGCGTCGCCGGCAACTTCGCTGCGGAGCTTCTTGATTTCCACGGACTCGGGATCAATGCACACGTCGAGGGCCAGGGGACCGTCACCGATGCATCCGGGAATCTGGCCGCGGTCGCACATCTTGGCGAGCATGGCGCCTTCGATGCAGGCAGGCATGGAATCGAGCATCTGCTCGGAAGCGGCGACGAATGCAATCTTCGGCTTCTCGATGCCGAAAGACTTCGCAACACCAAGGAGGAAATTCGAGATCTTAATCTTCTGGCGGAAGTCCGGCAGGGGCACTACAGCCATGTCGCTGAAGAAGATCAGCTTCGGGTAATTGGGGTTCTCTACTACGCTCACATGGGAAAGCAGGCCCTTGGGAGGCAGGAGGCCGGTCTCCTTGTTCAGGATGGCACGGAGGAACTTGTCGGTGGAGCAAAGGCCCTTCATCAGCACGTCGCCCTCGCCGTCGTGTACCATTTGCACAGCCTGAGCGACGGCCTTGATTTCCACGGGATTGTCCACCACGGTGAACTTGCCCATATCCAGGCCGGATGCGGCGCAGACAGCGGCAATCTTGGATGCATCGCCAACCAGAGTAACCTGCACAAAACCCATTTCGGCGGCCTTGTAGGCGGCCTCTATCGAATGCTCGTCAACACCCCAGGCCACCACCATACGCTTGCAGATGCCCTTGGCCTTGAGGGTCTCGAATACGTCGTTGAAATTCTTGATCATAAATTATTCTTCTATTGTTGATACTATCTTCATTGTGTCGCGGGCGATGACGAGTTCTTCGTCCGTCGGAATCAGGGCCACCTTCACGGTCGAATCAGGAGCGGAGATGATGGTCTCGGTCTTGGCGTTCTCGTTCGCATCCGCATCGATCTTCACGCCCATATAGCCGAGCTGCTCGCACACGCGGCGGCGCAGCCTGGGATTGTGCTCACCGATACCGGCGGTGAAGATGATAAGGTCCACGCCGTTCATTTCGGCAATGTAGCCGCCCACGAGCTTCACGATGTCGAAGGTCAGCTTCTTCAGTACTATCTTCGCCTTCTTGTCGCCCTGAAGCGCGAGGGTGTTCATGTCGCGGGCGTCGGAACTGACTCCGCTCAGGCCCAGGAAACCGCTCTTCTTGTTCATGATCTCGGTCATCTGGTCGGGAGTCAGGTTCTCCTTCTTCATCAGATACGGGATGATGTTGGCGTCGATAATGCCGCAGCGCGTGCCCATGATCATGCCCTCAAGCGGGGTGAATCCCATGGAAGTGTCCACGCACTTGCCGTCCTTGATCGCAGTCACGGAGCTGCCGTTGCCGATATGGCAGGTGATTATCTTTGAGTGCTCCAGGTCGAGGCCCGCTAGCTTGGCGCCCCTCTGCGAAACATACTGATGGCTGGTGCCGTGCGCTCCGTAGCGGCGGACGTGATACTTCTCATAATACTCCCAGGGCAGGGCGTACATATATGCATACGGCTCCATGGTCTGGTGGAACGCGGTGTCGAAGGTCACGACCTGCGGGACGTCGGGAAGCACGGCGCTGACTGCGCGGATACCGAGAAGGTGCGCAGGATTATGGAGAGGAGCGAAATCACAGCAGATTTCGATCTTCTTCAGCACGTCTTCGTCCACAAGGGCGCTGCCGTTGAAGAAATCGGCACCCTGGACTATGCGGTGGCCGACCGCCTCGATGTCATCGAAGGAAGAAAGCACGCCGTACACTGGATCGACGAGGGCGTCGAGCACCAGTTTCATACCAACTTTATGGTCGGGAATGGGAAGGTCACGCACGAAGCCCTCCTTGCCGGTGGGACGATGGGTGATGGTGCCTTCAGGAAGACCGATTTTTTCCACTAAACCTTTGGCCAGGATGTCATAGACATCATCGCTCTTCATGTCGAGAAGCTGATACTTCACGGAAGAGCTGCCACAATTGATTACTAGTATTATCATAACGGATGCAAATTTACGAAAAATATTGGCTAAATTGCAGCGCTTAAACTGCAAACGATGAAAAACATAAGCGGAATTGTCCTTTTATCTTTCCCTTTTGCGGCCGGAGTGGCCGCGGCAGCCCTGCTGGACGCCCCCCGTATAAGCGCCTTCAGCGCCAGTGCGGCAGTAGCTATACTCTTAGTTTTCAGTATATTATCCCCGCGGCGCTGCTCCGGAGCTCTCCAGGCCCTGTTCCTGTGCCTCGGCGCAATGTGCTGGTCGACCTCCGCCCTGCTGCCGCCCCCGGCAAAGCCCGCCGCCTCCCCTGCCCTGGACTCCCTGTGCCGGCTCATCGACAGCACACCGTTCACCGGAGAAAACTGCCGGGCGCTGGTCAGGGCGCTGCTGACAGGGCGGCGCGACGCCCTTGCACCCCAGACCATCGCAGCGTTCCGCAAAAGCGGCGCTTCCCACATACTCGCACTTTCCGGGCTGCACCTGGGCGTCATATACCTATGCATACGGCGCCTGCTCGCCCCGATAGGCAACTCAGTGCCAGCCAGCATAATACGCAGCACTCTCACCGCCGGGCTCTGCGGTTTCTACACAATCGCCACCGGCGCATCTCCCTCCATCGTGCGCGCATTCCTTTTCATCCTGATCCACGAAGCCGGAAGATATACCCCCGGCCGCCGCCGATCCCCGATCGCGACCCTGTGCACCGCACTCACGCTGCAGCTGACAATCCGGCCTGGACTTATATCCTCGGCAGGATTCCAGCTGTCCTACCTTGCGATGCTCGGAATCACCCTTTTGTATCCGCGGCTCGAAGCCTGGTACCCCGAAAGCGGCCGTCCCGACCCGGTGCGCAAGATATGGAAAGCGGCGGCGCTGTCCGTCTCATGCCAGGCATTCACCGCCCCGGCGGCCTGGGTGCATTTTCGGAGTTTCCCGCCCTACTTCCTGATAACCAACCTGATAGCACTGCCGCTGACGGAGCTCGTCATCATCAGCGCCATGGCCGCACTCCTGCTGCAGGCCACAGGAATCCCTCCGCAGGCGCTTGCGTCGGCGTGCGGAGCAATGGTCCAGGCCCTGGAGTTCTGTCTTGAGACTATCGCTTCTATTTGACCCTCTGCACCTCGTCCACTCCGGGAATCTCAGAGATGCTTTCCATCGTCAGGTGGAGTTCGTCTACCGAATGGACGGGGAAATCTATGATGCACTCCACGATTTCGTCTTCGGTGTGCGTCATGAGTTTCGTCATAGAAAGGTGCTGGCGCTCCACGAAGCAGTCGATTATGTCGCGCAGCAGATGGTAGCGGTCGATAGCCACGATGCGTATCTTCACCCCGTACTGCCGGGCGGGATCGGGCTTGAAGTCCACGGACACCAGGCTGTTGCCGTTTTCGGAGGCAAGTTTGATCACCTCCGGGCAGTGGCGGCTGTGCACGGTGATCGCTCCGTCCGGACCCTTGAAGCCGATCACCTCCTCTCCGGGAAGAGGCGTGCAGATATCACAAATCTTCAAGTCTGAGCCATAGGCGTGGCGTATCAGGTCGTGGACGCGGCGACGGGCCTTGTAGGTCTTGGCATAGTTGAGCCATTCCGGCTTCGGATACACGTCCTCCGAGGTGCCTATCTCCACACAGTCGCCCCTCTTCAGTTCGGTCCTTATGGGACTGAGGGCCCCGTTGATGCGGGCAAACTTCGCGTGCTCCCCGATCTCGGTGTGGATTTCGAAAGCGAAATCCAGGGCAGTGGCACCTTTCGGAAGGATGATTCCCTTGCCGGCGGGGGTGAAGGCCAGGATGTCCTCATTATAGAGCGAGGAACTGACTCCGTCCATGAAATTGTAGCCGTCACCGCTCTCCGCGATGTTCTGGAGCACGGTCTTGAAGCGCTCCAGCCAGGATTCGCCGCGCTCCACTATGCAGCCCAGCTTGGCGTTACGGTGCATGCGCTCCGAAGCGATGTGCATCTCCTCCCAGGCGCCGGCGCGGTTGAGCAGCTGCACATGGAAACTCTGGTAACCGTTGTCCTTGGGGTTGTCGATATAGTTGACCACGCTCCCGGGGCGCTCGCGGAAATAGCTGGAAAGGCAGGAATAAATGAAGATGCTGGTGTCTTTCTCGTTGGAGAGGGAACGGTCGAAACTGGTTATCGGAGTGTAGATTATGCGGACGAAATGCTTGAAATCCACGCGGGCGAAATCGCAGCCCTCTTCCCTCATGGTCCTCCAGATGCTGTAGGGCTTGCGGTAGCGGACCTGGGTGCGGGCGGGAATGCCCACGTTCTTGAATATTTCTTCGATTTCCGCCGTGAATTCATTGAGCGAGGGAAGGGTGCGCTCGCGGTCCTCTTCGAGCTGGCGGGCAATCATCTCGTATTCCTTGGGGCAGCGGAAACGGAAGGAAAGGTTTTCGAGTTCGGTCTTCACGTGGTAGAGTCCGAGGCGTCCGGCGAGCGGGGCATAGAAGAAATCCGTCTCCCCTGCTATTTTCATCTGCTTGTCGGGGCGCATACTGTCCAGGGTACGCATATTATGCAGACGGTCGCTGAGTTTGACGAGGAGGGCGCGGATATCGTAGTGGACGGATTCGAGGATCTGGCGGTAGTTGTCGACCTGCTTGGTGTATTCGTAATTGTGTTTCTTGCGCTTGGTCACGGCATCCACGAGGAAAGTGACATCATCGCCGAAACGGGCCCTGATATCATCCAGGGTGTATTCAGTGTCTTCAACCACATCATGGAGGAAAGCCGCGATCACCGTATTGGCATCCAGTTCCAGCTCTTCGGCCGCGATGGTGGCCACTGCAATGGGATGGATGATGTAGGGCTCGCCGGTGTTGCGCTTCTGCCCCCGGTGCGCCAGTTCAGCCAGGGCATACGCATCCTTGATGCGCTGCAGGTCCTCCCGGCTCACCCGCTTTTCCATCACGTCGAACACATGGTCCGCCGCCTTCTGAATCCTTTCAAGATCTTCCATAACTCAAACTCGAAAGTGCGAAATATAGGAATAAAAAATAAAAAAAACTACATTTGCAGGCCTGTAGATGGCTTATTTACTGTTTATGGCAAAAGAAATTGAAAGGAAATTCAAAATTTGCGGCGATTTCAGGCCCCAGGTCACAGAATCGCACCGCATACGCCAGGGTTATATCGCCCATGAGAACGGCCGCACCGTGCGCTTGCGCATGGTCGACGAAAAAGCCGTGCTCACCATAAAAGGCCCCCAGCTGCAAAGGGGCGTGAGTTGCCGGGTCGAATGGGAAAAGGAGATCCCGGCCGCCGACGCCATCGACCTGATGGGCATATGCCAGGGAGGCTTCATCGACAAGACCCGTCACATAGTGCCCTTCGAAGGCCACGTTTTCGAAGTGGACGAATTCCATGGCGACAACGACGGCCTCATCTTTGCCGAAGTCGAGCTCGGAAGCGTCGATGAGACGTTCGAAAAGCCGCAGTGGCTCGGCGAGGAAGTCACCGAAGACCCCCGCTACTACAATTCAAGCCTGCTGAAATATCCCTACAAAGACTGGGAACGCTAGCGCACGCAACGCACGCTGGCCGCAAAGCGGGTCTTCTCCGCCATGCCCACATAGACGCAGTCGCTCTGCTCGTTGATATAGCGGTACACGCCCTTGCCGTCGAACTCGTCCGAAGTCCAGACCACCGCAAAATCCCCGAAACCGGTGAACTCATATCCGGATACCCCCACCAGCGCAAAGCCTGCCGGCATGAGGCTGATCGATGCATCGGTGATTTTCACGTCGCGGTAGTAGTCCCACATCAGGTTACCGTTGAAACTGGCATTCACCATAAGTTTGCCGGCCCCGCAGGGGGAATCTTCGAAGGGCTGCAGGCTGTCCGGAGCGCCGGAAGCCTTCAGGAGCGCCACCCACTCGGCTTCGGAAGGCAGGTGCCAGCCGCCGGGGCAGGCCTTCTGCGCTTCTTCCCAGGTATAGAAGCCGCCCAGCACATTCTGCATGGCCTTGCATCCAGCGAACGGGCGGCCGAAGACAGCCTTGCCCGAGGCGTCGTAGTCGACGCGGCAGAGGTTGTAGCGTGTCCACATACTGCCGCCAGCATCGACCACGTAGTAGTCACGGCCATACAGAGTCTCCATGCTTTCATCGGTACGCACCTTCCATCCGGTCACCGAACCGGATTCAGGGTCCGGATTGTCATCCACGACCACGAAAGACGTGGAAGCGGAAGACACGTAATACTTGGACGACGACTCCACGGCGAAAGCCGTGCAGGAAAGGGAAAATGTGCCCAGTGTATCGGGAACCGTAAATGTGTACTTGAACGGTGCGGTCCGGACAGTGTCACGCCTGCTTGAGGCTGTGCTGCTGAAATAATACGCTACGGGAGTGCCATCGGGGGCCGTGATTCCGGAAGCCTCTGTCTGAAACTTCTCGCCCGGCTTCACGAATTGCGGAATGTCGTTTTTGAACAGGAGCGTGCCGTTCATATACTCCTTGGTTTCTTCCTCCTTCTTGCAGGCGCACAGGGCGAGCGCAATGGAGGCGATGACAAATATGCTGCGTGGACGGAATTTCATATTTCTTTCGTTACAATCTGCAAATATGGTCAATTTTACGCGAATTTCCGCTAACTTTGTGCAAATACTTTGCCGTGAAAACAAAAGTCTTCATATTATTTGCAGCAGGGCTTCTAATATGCAGCGCCTGCTCTCCCCGCTATGAAATCATACAGGGCTACGCCCAGGGAGGCACCTACAGCGTCAAATACAACGCCCGGGGCGTCAAGGCAAGCCGGGCCGAGATTGCCCAAGGCATCGACGACATACTCACCGCAATCGACACCACCCTGTCGGGTTACAACCGCAAGTCCCTGCTGAGCCGGCGAAATGCGGGCGAAGATGTGGAACTGAACGACATGTTCCGCGAACTCGAAGCCATCTCCGAGCATTACAGGGAAATCTCAGGCGGAGCATTCGATGTGGCGGCCGGCCCGCTGTTCGACGTCTGGGGCTTCGGTTTCACCTCCGACAGCCTGCCGTCAGACTCGGCAATCGCTGGAGCCATGGAGCGTTGCCGCAAGCGCGAAGTGCTGAATTTCAATGCTATAGCCCAGGGCTACAGCTGCGACAAAGTGGCCCTCTACCTGCGTGATAAGGGAGTACGGGATATGCTGGTGGACATAGGAGAAATCTACTGCGACGGGCTCAATCCCGACGGCCACGGCTGGAGCATAGGGATCGACACTCCCGAAGACGGCAACGATACCCCGGGCGCAAAACTCTCCGGAATCTGGCATTCCGACGGAAAAGGCCACGGAGTGGTCACGTCCGGCAACTACCGCAAATTCTACGTGCGGGACGGCCGGAAATACGCCCACACCATCGACCCCCGCACGGGCCGCCCGGTGGAGCATAACCTATTGAGTGCCACCGTGATAGCTCCGACCGCCACCGAGGCCGACGCGCTCGCCACTTTTTTCATGGTTATAGGCTTCGGGCAGGCCCGCGAATGGGTCGAAAGCCACGAAGGGATCGAGGCCTGCCTCATCACCTCGGACGGCCCCTGGAAGTCAAAGGGGTTCTGAACTACAGATGAAGGACGCTGTCGGCGTAACTTGTCGCAGCGGGGCGGTGCGTGATGCAGAGAATGGTCTTCACGCCGCGGTACTTGGCCCCCAGCCTTTCGAGCAGCTCGAGTTCGGTGTCGGCATCGAGGGCGGAGGTCGCCTCATCCAGCACCAGTATTCCGCCCGGGCGCAGCAGGGCCCGCGCTATGGCGATACGCTGCGCCTGCCCCTCGCTGATTCCGGCGCCGATTTCCGCACACACGGTGTCCAGGCCGTCCTGAAGTTCATAGACGAAATCCGCGGCCGCTATGTGGAGCACTTCCTTCAAGTCTTCTTCCGATGCATCCGGACGCGCCAGCAGCAGGTTCTCCCGTATTGTTCCGCTCATAAGGCTGTTGCCCTGGGGCACATACATAAAATTGCAGCGGGTCAGCACCCCCGTGGGCACTTCCCTGCCGGACGCCTCATACAGCACCACCCGCCCCGAATCCGGAGGCAGAAGTGACATGATCACGCGGACGAGGGTGGATTTGCCGGCACCGGTGGAGCCAACGATAGCCGTCATCGTGCCGGGCTTGAAATCGAAGTTCAGCCCGCGCACCACAGGTTCACGCACTCCCTCGTAGGCAAAAGTCAGGTCTTCGACACGCACCCCGGGAGCGCCGGAAAGCACGATGTCGCTCCCCTCTTCCTCCTGCGGCGCCTCCACGAGGTCCAGCAGACGGTCTTCGGACGAAAGTGCGCGGATGAAGGCGGGCACCTGCTGGGCGATTCCGGCCACCGGGCGCTGCACCTGGCCTACGAGCTGCAGAAACGCCACCATCGTACCATAACCTATCGTATGGTCCTTGAGCCCATAGACGCCCCACAGGAACACCAGGGCGTAGCCGGCCGCAAAGCCGAGCTGCATAAAACCCCTGGAGACGGCGTTGTAGTTGAGACGCGTGACGGTCTTGCCATAGACATAGTCCTGCAGGCCGCCCAGAGTCTCGAGCACACGCCCGGTCGCGCCGAGCATACGCACCAGCACGCGGCGCTGGGTGTTCTCCTGCATATGTCCCTGGACCCGCGCGTCGCCTGCCCTGATTTCATTGGTCAGCGAGCGCAACTTCCTGAAGAACAGGCGGCTGCAAAGCACCGCCACGGGCATGATCAGCAGCAGTATCCAGGCGAGTCCGGGAGAAAGCAGGAAAATGAAAACGGATGCGGCTACCAGCTGGGAGATGGTGATGAAGATGTCCGGGATGCTCACGCAGATGAAATCCACCACCACCCGTATGTCTTCTTCCAGACGGCTCACGGTGTCGCCGCTGTGGAACTTGTCCTTGCCGCTCCAGGTGCTGAACATCACGTTGCGGAACACCCGGCGGCGCAGCGAATTCTGGGCCCGGACCACGATGAAGCCCTCCCAGTAGCGGCCGCCCACCCTGCAGAGCACCTGCACCAGCATGATGCCCAGAAGGGTAAACACCCAGAACTGCAGGTCGCCCGGCGATGCGCCGGTCGCGATATCGACCACTTTCTTCGAGACCCACACGAACGACAGGGAGGCAACGACACCCACAAGGCCGATGAGGGCACTGAGGAGCACGGGGCCGCGCTGGGTGCGCAACACACCCAGCAATCCCCTGTTACATTCGCGGAAGGGCCGCATCTTACTCAGTCACGATGCCGGCTTCAAGCCATTTGGCTGCAATGGCCTTGGAGTCGCGCAGGGCGGTCTCGCGGTCTATTTCATAACGCTCAACAAGCAGGTCCGCCAGGTCCTCGGCGTTGAAATCCTTTCCGTCAACGGATTTCCACAGATAGGCTGCGGACTCGTTGAGCGAAATCATCTTGTTGAAATTGATCTGCTTGATGCTTTCTGCCGTGATGATAAACTCCTTTCCAAGGGGACGGAGAGTAAAACCGGGAATTGTCTTCATAATATCTTGATTCGTCTATATATTCCTAATGCATAGCGTCTTACGAGGCGGGGGGCCGAGACCCAGCGGCGGCTGCGGCGCTTGAAGCCGGGGCTGGTGCAGTCGATGCGGCGGCAGTTGCCGCGGATTATGGCAATTGCCGTGCCGCACACGTCGGCAAGGGTGCAGCGCTCGGTCGCGTCAAGATTGCCGTCGCCTTTGAGCAGCACTTTGTCGTCTTTCATGGCGTGGACGCGATGGAGCACATAATGCCCGGGGGTGAGCTGGCAAAGCACTATATCACCAACTGCAACATTCTGCTGCTTGATCAGTTCCACGCTGTCGCGCTCCCCGCGTATGAACGGAGACATGCTGCTGCCCTTCGTCATGATGACCACAGAATGCCCTTCTTCGAGCATACGGGTCACCTCGCCGAGCATCACGGCATTGGGGAGCACTACCTTGTGGGTGTTCATTTCAGGACCTCCGCAGCGCAGACGCGTGCCGCTTCTTCGTCGGGACGGCAGTCCAGGACGTAGCAGGGCGTGGTCGTGACTATTTGTTCGAGTGTGGCGTGCAGCCCGTCCGCAATGGTCTTGTCGGCCTTGAATCCGGAACTGGAGGAATAGAGCAGGGCGTATGCTTCAAGCAGGCCGAGCGCCGTGATCTTGTTCTCCGGACTGCGGCGGATGCGTACGAATGCGCCCACCGGGGCTTCCACGTTGCGGTAGCACGGGGTCTTGCCGCTCCAGGGAGAACCGTATGCGATCACCCTCCCGTCGGGCCAAGCACGGACGATGGGATTGTCGTCGTTCATCAGTTCCGACCCGGGGATATGCTCCAGCCAGAGGCTGCTGTGGGTGCTTTTGCCGGTGCCGCTCTTCGCAAGGAACAAGTAGGCCTTGCCGGAGTTGCCGGTCATGGATGCGTGCATTTCAAGAGTCCCGAGCGGGGCGCTGCAGAATGCGTACAGGAGCATCATGGCGTTGTTGATCCCGAAGAGGGCGTCGGATACGCGGCGGTTGTCAAGATAAAGGCGCGCCGAGGTAAAATCCGCCGACGTGCGGAGATGGGCCTTGCACTCTATGCTCTTGTCCGGGGACATGTCGAAAGACCATCCGTCAGCCTCGCGATAGAGGCGTATCACGGTCTGTCCGTCTTCTGTGGGAGCGTCGTAGACCAGCTCACGGGGCGCCGAAGCGTCGAACATGTCACGCACGAGTTCCATCCCGAACAGCAATTTCCCTTCCGGGGCCCCGGTCTCAAACGGCTCATACTGGGTGAGCCGGGGCCAGAGTGAACAGGTATCAGGCATGGACAGGCTGAAAAAATGTCCGGCGACCTTGAAATATTTAATCATATTCGTTATCCAATTGGATTACAAAGATAATAAAAATAGTTATATTTGCTTTTGAGATATTAATTTGAGATATGAAAGAGACTACAGACAACATCGGGCTGGACTACAACACTGAGAGAGAGAGACTTCAAATGCCCGAATATGGCCGCAACGTGCTGAAGATGGTGGAGAAGCTGAAGGAAATCCCGGACAGGGACAAGCGTACCGCGCAGGCCCGCGCCATCATCAAGGTGATGGAACTCCTGAACCCCCAGGTGCGCCAGCTGGACAATTTCGACCACAAGCTCTGGGACCACCTTTATATGATTGCCGGATTCGACCTCGACGTCGATTCCCCCTATCCTGCGCCGGTAGAAGAAGAGCTCAAGACACGCCCTGTGCCCATTCCCATGAAGGACGAGCGGATCAAGGCCACCCACTACGGACGCAATATCGAAAAGATCATCGGCCTTCTGGTGGACGAGCCGGACAGCGAGGTCAAGACCGAGCTGATACGTTCCCTCGCCATCTATATGCGCCAGCAGTACCTGATCTGGAACAAGGACAGCGTGTCGGACGAGACCATCTTCAAGGACATCGAGAAGCTTTCTGAATACAGGCTCAAGGTGCCTGAGGGCATACGCCTGCACCAGATCAACAACGACGCCAACTTCTCCCGCCCCGGGATGAGCATCAACGTGGGAGGTAACACGGGCAAGAACCGCGGCGGATTCCGTAAAAACAACAAGGGGAGGCGCAAATGAAAATGCCGTCCATCATCAGGAACTGGGATGAGAGCCAGCGCGCATCGGCCGTGAAGATACTCGGCCTGTGCACCGCTGCATTCGCCCTGTTCATCTTGATTTCAACAGTTTCCTACCTGCTCCACTGGAAACAGGATATGAGTTTCGTCCCCGGGGAGGCGGTGGCCAACGCCGGCGGCACCCTGGGCTACCGCACCGGCAAGTTCCTGGTCTGCGATTTCCTGGGGTTCGGCAGCTTCGCCCTGCTCGTGATCCTCGTTGCCATCGCCGTCAGGCTGCTGACCGGCAAATGGGGCGCGTCCCTGATCAAGACTGTCCTGCTCACCCTCAGCGGAGCCTTCGTAGCCTCGCTGCTGCTTGCATTCATCGGCAAGCTGGCAGGGCTGGAAAATGCCTTCGGTGGCGGCCTGGGCGGAGCCTGCGGAGCAGCCGTCGTGGACGCCGGCATCCTGGTGCTCGGTCCGTTCGTGACCGCAATCGTAATCCTTCTGCTGGTGGCCCTGTGGCTGTTCTTCACCTCCAGCCGCTTCAATCTCTGGCTCGCCGGGCTCTGGACCCGCAGGGAAAAGCCAGAAAATCCTGAAAAGCCTGAAATCCAGGAAATTCCGGCAAGGCCGGCAGTGAAGCCCCTGGTTCCAGAACCGGAACCTGAGCCCGAACCTGAGCCCGAGCCTGAGCCCGAGCCTGAACCCGAGCCCGAACCCGAACCCAACCCCGAGCCGGATTCAAACCCCGACCTTGACCCGATAAAGGTCAAGCGGGACGACACCCTCGACGCAGAGCCTCAAAAGCCCCTCAAGCCCATAGACAACAGGCTCGACCCGCCGGACGGGCTGCCCAAATTCAGCTTCCCGCCTTCGCTTGACCTGCTTGAGGCCCACGAAAGCAACCGCCGCGACGTCTCCACCGAAGAACTGGTGCGCAACCGCAACAAGATACGTGCAGCGCTCGCCAACTACAAGATACAGATCAACGACGTGACCGCCATAGTCGGCCCCACCGTGACCCTCTACAAGGTCTATCCCGCCCCCGGGGTGAAGATAGCGGACATTAAGAAGCTCCAGGAAGACATAGCCATGTCGCTGAGGGCCAAGGGCGTGCGCGTGGTGACGCTGGAGGATTCCGTCGGTATCGAAGTGGCCAACGACTATGCGTCCATAGTGCCGCTGCGGGCCCTCCTCAACGACGAGGCATTCCGGAACAGCAAGGCCGAGCTCCCCGTGGCCATAGGCTACACCATCACCCAGAAGGTCAAGGTCTTCGACCTCGCCGACGCGCCGCACCTCCTGATTGCAGGTGCCACCAAGCAGGGCAAGTCCGTGGGCCTCAACGTAATAGTGAGCTCTCTCCTCTACAGCCGGCACCCGTCGGAACTCAAATTCGTGTTCATCGACCCGAAGATGGTGGAATTCTCCGCCTATGCCCAGCTGCTGCACCACTACCTCGCCGTGCTCCCCACGGCGGCAAGCGAGGAGGACGAGCTGGCAAGCGCCATCGTGAAGAAGCCGAAGGATGCCGAAAAGATACTGCGTTCCGTGTGCATCGAGATGGACGACCGCTACGAACTGCTTTCCAAGGCGGGCGTGAACAAGATCACGCTCTACAACGAAAAGTTCCGCCAGCACCACCTGCGCAGCGACCAGGGCCATCGGTTCCTGCCCTACATCGTCGTGGTCGTGGACGAATACGCCGACCTGACGATGACCAGCGGCGGCGGTCCCGAAGCCAAGGCGGCAGGCCGGAGCATAACAAGCTCCATCATCCGCCTTGCCCAGAAGGGCCGTGCAGCAGGCATCCACGTGATCCTCGCCACCCAGCGCCCTTCCGTGGACGTGATTTCCGGCCTGATCAAGAGCAATTTCCCTATGCGTATCGCCTTCCGCGTCGCATCCAGGGTGGACTCCATGACCATACTCGACGCCCCTGGAGCTGAGAAGCTGATAGGCAAAGGCGATATGCTATTCTCCGCCGGCATCGACTCGGAACGTATCCAGTGCGGCTACGTGAGCGGGGAGGAAATCGACCACATCACCGAATCCATCAGCAGCCAGAGCGGCTACGCCAAGAGCTACAACACTCCGTACTACCTGCCCGAAGCCGACGAAGCAGATGGTGAAGGCGGTGGCGGCAGTGGCGACCTTGGCGACCTTGACGAGCGCTTCCGTGAAGCGGCCGAGCTCGTGGTGACCACCCAGAAAGCATCGACTTCGTATCTTCAGACGCGTCTCGGTATGGGATTTGCGAAAGCAGCCAGAGTAATGGGACAACTGGAGAACGCCGGAGTGGTGGGACCGCAGGACGGGGCAAAGCCCCGGCAGGTCCTGATACCCGACCTCAGCAGCCTCCAGAGCCTGTTGGACACTTTGGTAAAATGAAAAGGTTCGCACTCATACTGATGCTTGCAGCCCTGTGCCAGATGGCAGGGGCGCAGAGCAGCGCGGCAGCCCTCCGCAAAAAGCTGGAAGGCAAGCGCGCCACGTTCGAATACACTATGACCGTGATGGAGAAGGTGCCGGTAAAGCACACCGGCACCGTGCTCCTCGACGGCAACTTCTACCGCATCACCGACAACGGTCTCGAATACCGCTGCGACGGCAAGACCCGCTGGACCATCGATGAAAGCGCAAAGGAAGTCTATATCGAAGAATCTCCCGGCACCAAGGCCTTTCTCGCCGCCCCCACCGAGTACCTCGACAAGATAAAGGACCTCGTGGTGGGTGAAAGCACGGCCAGCGGGGTGTACTCAGACCCTGCGCAGGGCGTCAAGGTGACTTTCGTGCTCACAGGGATCAAAACCTCCGCTCCCACCGGAAGCAAGTCGGAATTCACCACGGACTGCTCCAAACTCGGCAAGGAGTGGGTAGTCACCGACCTGAGATGAAAGTCTGCGTCGGTCTTTCCGGAGGCGTGGACTCCAGCGTTGCAGCCCTGTTGCTCAAGCGGCAGGGCTACGATGTGTTTGCCATGTTCATGCAGAACTGGCACGACACCGAGGGCACGCTCCACGGCGACTGCGAATGGGAGGAAGACAAGTTCGTGGCCGAAATCGTGGCCCGCAAGATCGGCATCCCGTTCTACTTCGTGGACCTTTCCGGCGAATACAGGCAGCGCGTGGTCGATTATATGTTCGATGAATACGCCCGTGGCCGCACCCCCAATCCCGACGTGCTCTGCAACCGCGAGATCAAATTCGACGCCTTCCTGAAAAAGGCCCGGGAGCTAGGTGCGGACATGGTGGCGACAGGCCACTATTGCCGCAAGGAAGAGGTGACCGACCCTGACGGCGTCCGGCGCTGGAAACTCTTGGAAGGAATCGATCCCGGCAAAGACCAGAGCTATTTCCTCTGCCAGCTGAGCCAGGAGCAGCTTTCGAGGGCCCTGTTTCCCATCGGCGGGATGCTGAAATCCGAGGTGCGTGCCCTTGCAGCCGAGGCCGACCTGCCGTCCGCCGACAAGAAGGACTCGCAGGGCATATGCTTCGTGGGCAAGGTGGACCTGCCGGTGTTCCTGCAGCAGAAGCTCAGGTCCGTGGAAGGCGACGTGGTGGAGGTATTCGGCCCATGGTACGACGCATCCAAGAAATACAAACGCGACAGCGAGCTGCTGGACCGCTTCGGGGCCACCCCCTGGGAGATGAGCGACACCGACCTGCTTGAACTTTCCACTCCCCTGGACTACAGCGACATACAGTTCGAGACAGAGACCTACCGCTCCGGGAAGCATCATATCAAAAAGACCCGCTTCAAAGACAATCCCTTCGGCAAGATAGCCGGCCGCCACGAAGGCGCGCAGTTCTACACCATAGGCCAGCGCAAGGGGCTTGCCATCGGCGGGCACGCCCATCCCATCTTCGTGATTGCCACCGACATAGAGGCCAACCGCATCTACGTTGGCGAGGGCGAAGAGCACAAAGGGCTCTGGCGACGCGTGCTCCGCATAGCGCCGGATGAGATCCACTGGATGCGGCCCGCTCTCGAGATGGCCGTGGGCGAAACCCGCCGCTGCCGTGCCCGTATCCGCTACCGCCAGGAACTCCAGGACGCGGTGCTCCTGATGCGTGAAAAGGGGCTCTTCGTCGTTTTCGACAAGCCCCAGCGATGCATCACACCCGGCCAGTTCGCGGCTTTCTATGCCCTTCCCGACCCGTCCGACCCTTACGATGCCCCGGAACTCTTATGCAGTGGTGTGATATGAAAAAGTTTGTCCTATTATTGACACTGTTGATTGCACAGTCGGCACTTGGACAGGGGCTGTACCAGAAGGGCGGGGAGGATTTGCATCCCACGCCACCGGCTGTGCCGAAATTCGTAGTCTTCTGTGGCGACACCATACGCTTCGACACCTACGAAAAGTACGAAAGGATGGACAGGGAGTTGATGGCGTTCACCTATATGCAGACCACCACGACGCTGATGCTGAAGCGTTCCACCCGTTACTTTGCGCAGATTTCCCCCATCCTGAAGGCCAACGGCGTGCCGGAAGACCTCAAATACCTCTGCGTCATCGAAAGCAACCTTGATCCGAAAGCCGTCTCGGTGGCTGGGGCCGCGGGCCTCTGGCAGTTCACGAAAGCCACTGCAAAGGAGTACGGGCTCGAAGTCGACGCCGAGGTGGATGAGCGCTTCCATATCGCAAAGGAGACAGAAGCGGCTTGCAAATACCTGCTCCGCGCCTACGCCCGCTACCACGACTGGGCCCTTGTCGCCGCCAGCTACAACTGCGGCACGGGAGGCCTCTCCCGCCGCATCGAGGAGCAGAGGCAGCAATCATTCGACAAACTCTGGCTCCCCGAAGAGACCTCGCGATACGTATATCGCATACTGGTAGCCAAAATGCTCTTTGAAGCTCCGTTTTCGTTCGGCTTCAACGTCCCTGAACGCTATCCCTACATAGCTCCCCTGCAGACAGTTACGACTTCGGAGCCAATCCCGAGCCTGGTGGATTTCGCAGAAAAATACGGCGTCAGCTACGCCGACCTGAAACGTGCCAACCTATGGCTCCGGGACTCCAAGCTCACCAACAAAGACCACAAAAACTACAAAATCGCCATTCCGGCACTGTAAGCGCATCGTATGCCGTCGATGGCGCTGGAGGTTGACAGCTGGTCAGAAAGACCAGCCAAGTTTTAATCCCCCTCGGTAATGCGGTTCAAATGCAAAGGTCTGTTGGTTGTAGAATCCCCTTTGCACTTCTCCAGTCAAGGCAATCCACATTGACTGAGAAGATTCTTTGACCAAGCGGATCCTTAATCCGAGATCCATTGAAAGGCAAGGTGTTCCTGCTATCACATCATATCCTGGAGAAATACCAAGATAGGGAGTATAAATCCTGTCAAGGATACTGTATCGGACATTTGCAGCTATAGGCATAAAAAAAGACCCGAGAAAAGACCTGCCCCAGGACGGAGTAGCTGATGCTCCGACAAACCAGTGTTCATTGAAATGATAGCCTCCGGTGATACACAGACCAAGTTCCATCGAAGGTGCTGTTAGAGAAGTGTTGTTAATCCCAAATGAAACATCCGGTTCAACGATTAAAGACCATCTCCTTTGTGAAGGCCCGTTAAAACGGGCATCTGCCCAGTAATCATCACTGTTCATTTTCGCTCGACCAGCCCCATACATGGTCAGCCCCGTGATGCCTGAAGCTAAAGATAAAGAGCCAGCCGTCTCCACCGCAATCTTCAAAAGTATAGCTCCTAAATCAATGCGCAAATTACCATCAATATCATATCCTGACTTATCAGAAAGCATATGGCGGGCAACAAGTGCACCGATCAGAATACACCCTCCTGCTGCAGCGTAAGAAAACAAGCGTCCGGCATTCGTCAGACCTAGGCCCTGGTCCTTGTCACGCACCCTGGCACCGCTGTTACCACCGACCGCAAGCGTATCTGTGTCTTGAGCCAACAGGCCTTGCGACGGCACCACAAGCAGAGACATAACAAGGGCAAACAGTATAGCAAGATGCTTCATATAATGTAAATACAGTGCATGTTATTATCTTGCATATCAGGCACCGATAGCCGCGGCGGCGCTATGGGCACATCGTATGCCGTCGATGGCGCTGGAGACGATGCCGCCGGAGTAGCCGGCACCTTCCCCGCAGGGGTAGAGGCCGGGCAGGGCCGGGCATTCGAGAGTCTCCGGGTCACGGGGCACGCGTACGGGCGAGGAAGTCCTGGATTCCACGCCCAGCAACAGCGCAGCGTTAGTGTAGTAACCTTTAATACGCACACGAGGAAAGGCTTTCTGAAGCCTCTGGGCCACGATTGGCGGCAGAAGCTCATGGAGCGGGGCGCTGATGACTCCAGGGAAATATGATGTCGGGGGCATCTTTTTGCTGAGGCGCCCGAGGCAGAAATCCTCCATTCGCTGGGCAGGCGCCGCCATAGGGTTCTGCGGAATGTCCTTCTGCCCGCTGCAGCGCTGCTGCTCGCACCAGTCGAACATACGCCTCTCGACTTCCTGCTGGAAATCCATAAGCTTAAAAGGGCCCTCGCCCCTGACATCCTCCGGCTCGATCTGCACCACCACACCGGCGTTGGCGAACTTGCCGCTGCGTCCAGAGTTGGACATGCCGTTCAGCACCACCGTTCCGGGCTCGGTCGAAGACGGCACCAATATGCCTCCCGGGCACATGCAGAAGGAAAAGACGCCGCGGCCGTCGACCTGCTCGACGAACGAATACTCCGCCGCCGGCACCCCGGGTTTCCACTGGCCGTGGTACTGATGGAAGTTGATCTTTTCCTGGGGATGCTCCACCCGTACGCCGAGCGCAAAGCCCTTGGCTTCCAGTCCGGCCCCGCTTCCCTGCAGCATCTCATATACGTCGCGGGCGGAGTGCCCGGTGGCAAGGATTATCTTTCGGCCGCTGAAACGGCGGGAATCGGCACAGACGGCCGTCCAGCCGCCTTCGCCCGCCTCTATAGAGCACACTCGTGCGCCGAAATGGTATTCGCCGCCGTGTTCTGTGACACATTTGCGTATGTTTTCCACCACCGTGGGCAGTTTGTCGGAGCCTATGTGGGGATGGGCATCGATGAGTATGTCCTTAGAAGCACCGAATGCAACGAGTTGGTGAAGCACTTCCCTTATGTCGCCGCGCTTGGAGGATCGGGTGTAGAGCTTGCCGTCCGAAAACGCGCCGGCGCCACCCTCGCCGTAGCAGTAGTTGGAATCGGGATCCACAATGCCCTCCCGGGAGAGGCGGGCCATGTCGAACTTGCGGGAGTGGACATCTTTGCCGCGCTCCAACACAATTGGTTTCAGGCCCAACGTCAGCAACTTGAGTGCGGCGAACATCCCGGCAGGACCGGCACCGACAATCAGCACGGCAGGCGCATCATGGACATCCTTATACGGCTTCTGTACATACTCCGGAATAGCCTCACCGGGCTCGTAGGCCTCATACTGGTAGCGCCATACCGGTTCTTTCCGGGCATCGACGGAGCGCTTTTTCAGCACCCACCGGAGCCCCCCGGCCTTCGCCTCGATTTCCTTGAGCCTCGGCTCCCTCGTCAGCGGACATGTGATCTCGAATTCTTTCATACTTCAACAACTTTATCTTCAGGAACATACCATACGTAGCCGCGGACGGAGGGATAACCCATGTCCCGGTAGAGCCTGACGTAGCCGGCGACCTGGCGGAGATAGGAATTCCGCTCGGCTCCGAATTTATAGTCGATGACGGCTATGCTTCCGTCGGGCATATCGACCACGCGGTCGGGACGGTGGAGGGTGCCGTCGGCGTCGAACACCGACACCTCGTTACGTCCGCGGGAAGCACCCGCGAACCACTCCGGATGCGCTTCCATGCGCTCCGCCAGCAGTTTCCTCGATTCCGCGTCCATATCAAGCGGAAGATCCTCCGGCTTATCAGCCTGGGAAAGCATTGCGTGGAGTTCAATGCCGCGAAGGCGCCCGGAAGCCTCGGCCCCGGTGTGGCCGTCCTCGCCGAAATAGTCGGAAGCATCCTGTGATGCCTTGAGCCGCCCGCCCAGGGGGATGGAGTTCCACACCGATGCAAAAGGCTTTCCCGACTCCAGCGGCTTGCGCTCCATGGCGGCAAAGTCGTAGGGCGTGCCATATGTCATTTCCTCAAAGCCGCCGCACCATGCATAGAGCATCTCCGAGAAATTGGACCAGTCGACGGCCTTACCCTCCTTCAGCGCCGGCTTCTTTCCCTTTGCCGGCTCTTTGGCTATTACATGGAGGCTTTTTGATGCACGGGTCATCGCCACGTAGAAGATGTTCAGATTATCGACCAGCTGCATCTTGCGCTCCTCTTCATAATAAGGAGCGAAAAGCGTGCGTGCGGTGCTGCCACTGAGGTCCACGGGGTATATTCCGTCCGCGACATGCCCCAGTGCCGAGCCGCCGCCGTCCAGCCTGCACCAGCGCGTGACACCCTTGAAAAGCCCCACCTTGTCGGCATAAGGGAAAATGACATGAGGGAATTCAAGCCCCTTTGACTTATGGATGGTCATGATGCGGACGGCATCCGAATTCTCCGGAGAGCCTATGTAAATCTCGTCGGCTTCATCCCAGGCGCGCACGAACGCCCGCAGGTTGTTCCCGCCGGTCTCCGTCCACTCCTGCAGCCTGTCCATGAATGCCCCTATGAAGAGACTCTCCGCCTCGAAGGTGCGTGGGTCATATTCCTGCAATTCACGCAGGAGGCACTCACAGAAGTCCACCAGGGAGTGGTAATTGTCCGGAAACTCGACTCCGATTGAGCGGGCAAGCCAGCTGCCGACGGTATTCTCCGGATTGTCGTAATAGTTCAGAAGCGACACCAGGCGGCGCACCGTCACGGCCCCCTTGAGGTCCAGAGAATCGTCGGAAATCACGCTGATGCCGTTGGAAATCAGCGCATCTGCAAGTTCAGCGCCCTCTTTCTTTCCACGCACCAGGATGGCAATGTCACTCAGCTTCGCCCCCCTTGAGCGCACGTCGGCAACGGAATCCAGCACCGCCTGCACCTGGTCGGAAGTGAAAGTGACGCGCACACAGCCTTCCTGAGCTTCATCCGCACGGGCAACCTGCTTCACGTTGGAATACATTTCCTGCAGGCCCACTGCAGCGGCGGCATATGGGAAGAAGCCGCTGTTGAAGTCCACCACCTCTCGCGCACTGCGCCAATTCTCATCCGGGTTCTCCACGCCCGCCCCCGGAAACTCCTTCTGCACGTCCTGCCCGAGCAGGCGCCAGTCGGAATCGCGCCAGCGATAGATACTCTGCTTCACGTCACCCACAATCAGGTTGTCTCCCGAAGCGTCGGCATCTCTGAGCAGCGGCAGGAAATTGTCCCACTGCAGGCGGGAAGTGTCCTGGAACTCGTCCAGCAGGAAGTGGGCGTAGCGGGTGCCGGTCTTTTCATAGACGAATGGCGCGTCGGAGCCGTCTATGATCTTTTTCAGCAGGCTGTTGGACTCGTCCAGGGGCATCACGTTCTTCTCCTTCAGCAGGGCCTCGAACTCGGCCTCGAATTCCCTCGCGACGCCAAGTCCGTAGAGCTGGCTGTCAACGATATATGCCGTTGCATAGTCCCTGTATTTAGTTTCAAAAAGCTCACTTGCCCTGGGGTCAGCCAAAGCCTTTTTCGTGGTTGGATACCATATGCGCTTGCCCTTTTCTGCCGTGAAGCCAAGCGCGGCGGCCTCTTTTTCAAAATCACTGATGATTCCGGAGCAGCATTTATGTATTTCCTCAAGCCTAGGCTTGGAAAAGGCCTCCTGTTCTTCAATGCCGGCTGCATCCTTGAGCTGACGGTATTCGTCGCTCTTGAGCCGGTTTCCCATCTCGACAAGACCGTCGTCCATACGGAAATAGCCACTCTTCCTCAGCTGGGCCAGTGCGTTGGTTTTAAGCCACTTCACCAGCTCCGGCTTGTCGTTCGACACGCCATCGAGCACCCTGTCCATAGCCTCCCGGACAAGTGATTCCTTATCCAGTTCGACCTGATATGAGGAGAACTGTCCGAGCTCACGGGCGAAAGACCTGAGCGTCTGCTGGAAGAACTTGTCTATAGTGCTGACGCCGAAGGCGCCATAGTCGTGGAGTATGCTCACCAGGTAATGCTTAGCCCGGGGATCCGTCTTCGCAGCCTCGGCGAGGTCCTTGAGTATGCGCGCCTTCATTTCTGCAGTGGCCTTGTTCGTGAATGTCACTGCCAGCAGATGGCGGTATGCGCCCGGATCGTCGGAAGCGAGCAGGTAGTCTATGAAAGTGTGCGACAACCGGTAGGTTTTTCCGGAGCCCGCGCTTGCTTTAATAATGTTCATCGTCCGCAGATAGCTCTGAAATCACAGTATTTACAGTCTTTTACCTCGTCCGTGCGCTTCCATGGCACTGACAAGTCGGAAATATCCGAGAGCACTGAATCGAGCTCGGCGTCCATCCTGGAGCAGAACTCATCGTCCAGGGGATGCTGGATTACCGGGGATTCGCTCATCAGCTTGGCCGGCTGATAGATTGCGCCCGTGACCGGCTTCCCGGCTGACATATAAGCAATCAAACGTTTGTACAAGTACAACTGGAGTCCTATTTGGGGCACTTTATCAGTCTTGGCATCGAAATCCAGGTCGGCAGGTTCCACGCGGCCGGTCTTGTAGTCCACCACCCTCAGCTCGCCGGGGGCAGGACTGTCGAGGCGGTCGATATAACCCACGAAGTTGAAACCTCCGATGTTGAGCTTTTCGAACTTCTCAACTCCGATTATCTTGATAGTGCCACCCTTCTCTACCGCTTTCAGGTCGGCATTCAGTATGGCTTCGACGTAACTGCAGATAACGTCGGCATACACGAGGTTACGGCCCGAGACCTCAAAGGTCCTGAGTTCCTTGCAGATAAAGCCTTCGACAAGGGCGCGGACACGTTTACAGTCCTTCTTCAAGCCTTCCAGGAAGCGGGTGTCAAGCACGGTACCTACAGGATAGAGCTCCTGCATGGTCTTATGGAGCACGTTGCCTATCATTCCGGCATCCAGCGATTCGCTGACCTCCTTTTCAGCTTCAAGGCCCTCTACCTTCGAGTAGTAGAACTTCACGGGGCAGGTCAGATAGCTCCGGACTGCGCTGGCAGACAGGTTTGCATTATGCAGGACTTCCAGGTGAGCTGCGGTCTTGGGTATCTCGTCCAGGTCAGCTCCCTTTCCAAGCGGGGCGATGGCCTCAAAGTGCTCTACCGGCACACCGAAATGCATCTCCAGCTGATGCAGGTAGCGGCTGGGCTCGCCGCCTTTCAGGCCCTCCGTGCGGGAGTCGTAGACCATCCACACGTTGGAGGCCCGCTGGATGCAGCGGTAGAAGTAGTAGGCCCACACGGCATCCTGGTATTCATAGGTGGGCAGTCCGAAACCGCGGCGTAGCTCCGGAGGGATGAACGAGGAGCTGACGGAACGGCGGGGGAAGACTCCCTCGTTGAAATTCAGGATGACCAGGTTGTCGAAATCCATCGCCCTGAGCTCCAGCGGGCCCATTATCTGCAGACCCTCGAGCGGTTCACCTTCAAAGGGCACGGACGCTGAGCCGAGGAGCTGGTTAAGCAGGCGGAAAAACGATGCGGGCATAAGCGGCAGCTCATAATCCAGCAGGCGGGACAGCTGCTCATGGCACACCTTGGCGAAGTCGAGTTCCATCTGCATGCCGGGAACTTCTTTCAGCTTAGGCGCAATTGTGGTCAGGACATCACGGAGCCAGCAGCAAATCGCGGCCACCTGTGAGGCGTCTGCATCGGGGCTGGTTACGACCGGCCGGAAGAGCACTCCGAGCACAGGATCGCATTTAAGTGCTGTCTCCGGGATGTAGTACAGACGGTCCTTGCGGCAGGCTTCAAGCGCCTTCGAGCCTTCTTCCGACAGCACGGTGCGCACTATGGAATTGGACGCCACTGCCCAGACCTGGCGGTGGTAGAAGAAACGCTGTCCGTCACGTTCGCGGATGTGCATCTGAAGGCCGGCCAGATCGCCGAGCAGCGACCACATCTGGCTGCCGGAAATGGGATAACCCATTGTCACGTTCAGTTTCCCAACGTGCCGCGGGATGGAGTTCAGCACGGGAATGAGCATCTTCTCGTCCGGCAGGACCACTGCGGTCTCGATGGCGGGCGAAGGGGTGCAGCGGGAGAGGATTTCCGGGAGCTGCTTCGCCTGCGCCAAGCCTCCGGGCACGCTGAGAAGATGAAAAGAGGTCTGCGGAACGCCTTCGGGATCAAGTTCGAAGGCGCTGGGGAACTCCTTCGTGAATGCGCCAAGGAACACGGAGGATTTGTTGTCCCTGTCCTTTATCATGCCAGAACGGTAGTCCCAGCAGAATTCGCACAGGCGGGCATTGTGCATCTTGCGCAACAGCGTTTTTTCACACTCGTTCAGGGCATTGAGGCCCACGAACACAAAGAGTTCCGAGCCGGGATGACGGGCGGCGCACAGGTCGGCCGCACTTTCGCTCTCCAGCCTTTCGGCCAGTTCGCGGTAGACCATCCCTTCGTAGGACAGGCCTTTTGCCCTCAACTTGCTGCGAAACTCCTTATAAAGTGGCAGCAGTATGCGCCAGATGCTGAGGAATCCTTCCTTGACCGAGCCAGGGGTAAGAAAGTGGCGGGTAAATCGCTGAACGGCTTCGCGCTGGGTATCGGTGAGCCAGGACCAGTCATCCTGCATCTCCTTCAGGTCGGAGACGTTGGCGAAAATGTGGTCAGGATTCACCAGGTATTTGTCGATGTCGTCGAAATCTCCGAGCAGAGTGTCGCCCCAGAAGATGAAGTCGTCCAGGGGTTCTGCAGCCGGATTCAGGGATTTATAGACATCATACAACTCCAGCAGCAGCCTGGTGCGGTCCGAAGGGCGGGCGCCGACCGTGTGATAGAAGAAGTCATTCATCGTGAAGAGCCTTGGGCTCACGACCGGCCCTGTGCCGGAAGCGGCAATCTCTTCTCCGAGATAGTGCTCGAAAAAGCGCAGGGCGCGCCTGCTGGGGAACACGAAGCAAAGCTTGCTTATTTCCCTGCCGGAAGCAAGGTAGTGCCGCGCAGTCTGTTTAAGGAAAGGAACCATAGTAAACAAATATACACAAAAAAAACCGCCGTCTTACACAAGGCGGCGATTTTTTTTCAAACTCTTTCTTTTAGAAGCGAATGTAGGTCTCGAACCAGATCTCGTTGTAGTTGTGGACAGGGAGGTTCATGTCGTTGTGGTAGCGGTATTCCAGCTGGAAGTTGAGATTCTTGTGGAGACGGAAGTTGGCGATGCAGGAATACATGTCGTGGCTGGTCTCCTTTGTGGCAGCAGCACGGAACTCATCCCACTTCAGATACACCTTGAACCAGTTGCAGACGGGCACACCGACGGTGGCATAGAAGGCGTCGGCCGCGCCGCTCTGCTCCTTTTCGCCGGCTATGGCGGTGGCATACTCCGCGCGCACGGTCCAGTTGCTCCGGTCGAAGGAAAGACCGGCGCTGACACGCTCACGCTTCAGGTCCACGCCATTGCCGTCGATCCAGTTGCCCTTCCATCCGAACACGCCTATCTTGAGGCCCTTGACGGGCTGGACCTGGATGGTGCCGATGATGTCTTTTTTAAGGTCCTTGTCGGCAAGATTGATGCCCTGGCCGTTCCAGATGCCCAGCTGATAGTGGAAGAGGTTGTGCTGATCCTGGCCGACGGGCAGGAAGTCGCCCTGGATCTGGATACCCTGGTCACGGCCGCCCATGTTGGCTTCGCCGAGGCGGTCGCCCATACCGGCCATTTTCTGCACCAGGAAGGAGAAATCGCCTGCTCCCACATCCCAGGGGTTCATGGGGTTCTCGAAGGTGAATGCCCTCTTGAACTGGCCAATCTTCACGGAGAACCACTTGTACTTGGCCCACTCCACGTAGAAATCCTTCACGTGCGGTTTCTCACCGTTGGCCTGGAACTGTATACGATAGTTGAACTGGTTGAAAATGCTGCCGTCCACGTAGGCACGGATAAGCCTGCAGTTGAAACCGGGGCCGCCGTTTGCACCTTCCTTGTCGCTGTATTTGTAGCCGCCGATGATATAGGCGCCGACCTTGGGCTTGCTCGCCCAGCCGGTCTGCTGGATGCCGTATTCGGGTTTTTCGGTTTCCTGTGCAGCGGCGCCTGCGCCGATAAGCAGGGCGGCCGCGATGATAAACAATTTCTTCATAGTGTTATGCCTGAGGGAAAGGGAATATATAGGTCAGAAGGAAATAGCCGAGCACGAAGCCGATCACGCCCACTATGATGCCCACCTTGGTCATATCGGCGGTTTTCACCAGGCCGGTCGAGGAAGCGATGGCGTTCGGAGGCGTGGAAATCGGGAAGAGCATGGCGATGGAGGCGCAGACCGCGATGAAGGGAATCATTGCGTTCATGCCGCCGAGAGCCACGAACTGCGCGTTGTTGGCGGCGGCAGGGTCGGCCATGGCGGTGCCGACGACCACCAGGATAGGTACCAGAAGCGCTGCGGTGGCGGAGTTGCTGATGAAGTTGGAAAGGAAGTAGCAGATGAGGCCTGCAATGACCATCACGATCACCACGTTCATGGTGCTGAACGGTATGGCATTGATCAGCACTGCCGCAAGGCCGGTCTTGTTGAGTCCGGTGCCGAGGGCGAAACCGCCGGCGACGAGCCAGAGCACGCTCCAGTTGATTTCCTTTATGTCATCCTTGCCGAACACTCCAGTGCACGTGTAAACCGCAAGAGGTATGAGGGCTACGATGTTGGAATTGATACCGGTTATGGATTCGGTGACCCAGAGAAGGATGGTCACGAAGAAGGTGATCCAGGCCACGTAGTCCTTCCAGGTCCACTTGTGGGACTTGGCTTCGATCTTCAGCTCGATCTTGTCCGACTTGAAGGGGAAGAAGAGCTGGAGGAGCAGCCAGGCGATGAAGATCATCACCACCACGTAGGGAATCATCCTGGACATCCAGGTGGCGAAACCTATCTGGTAGCCTGCATTCTCGAGGGCGCCGATTGCGATGGCGTTGGGAGGGGTGCCGATAGGGGTGCCGATACCGCCGAGGTTGGCCGCGACCGGGATAGAGAGGGCAAGGCCGACCTTGCCGGTCTCATTTTCGGGAAGGGCCTTGAGCACAGGTGCCAGGAACGCAAGCATCATGGCGGCGGTGGCGGTGTTGCTCATGAACATCGAGAAGATGGAGATGATGATGAGGAACCCGAGAAGCACCATCTTGGGCTTCTTGCCGAACAGGCCGAGGAGGCCCTTTGCGATGACGGCGTCCATGCCGTACTTGGATGCGATGATGGCAAGCACGAAGCCTCCCATGAACAGCATGACCACGGGGTCTGCGAAGGAAGCCATGATGCTCTTGTAGTCCACCAGGCTGCCTGCCTCGGGACTGCAGAGGAAGGCCAGGCCCTTGTTGGATACCGTGAGCAGCATCACCACGATGACGATAAGGGAAGTGGTCCAGTTCGGAATGATTTCAAACATCCACATCAGCGCAGCAAACACGAAGATGGCAATCATGCGCTGCTGGACCGGAGTCAGGTCCGCGATACCGAAAACCGAGGTAGGGAGGGCCCATAGCAGGATTGTGATTATCAGCACGATAGGCAGAAGCACACAATACTTTACAGAAAATTTGCTGTTGGACATATCTTTTGTCAATTTTGCGGGCGCAAATTTAGGCAATTATTTGTATTTGAACAAATGATTTCTTTTTCTTACATTTGCGTATTATGAAATCGACTATTCGCAAGAACTGGCCTAAGTATGTCCTGCAGTGGGGCGTCCTGGCCGCATTGATTTTCTTCCTGAGCGGTCTCGCCGCCAAAGTATTCCCCAAACTCGCTCCGTCAGACCCTGAAGCCTGGTGCCCGCTCGGCGGTCTCGAGGCCCTGACGACCTACGTGACCAGGGGTTCCCTCCCCTGCTCCATGAGTTCATCCCAGATCCTTATGGGCATACTGCTCGCAGCCGCGGTGGTGCTGTTCGGAAAGCTGTTCTGCGCCTACCTCTGCCCCATCGGCTCGGTCGAAGACCTGCTGACCAAAG
This sequence comes from uncultured Bacteroidia bacterium, assembly GCA_902782225.1. GTDB lineage: Bacteria > Bacteroidota > Bacteroidia > Bacteroidales > UBA932 > Cryptobacteroides. The sequence continues at coordinate 56,681 of CACZMF010000005.1, forward strand.
CCCGCCAGGGCATGGGCATCGGAGGCCTGGAATTCAAGAGCGGCTCCTTCGGGGACAAATTCCTGCGTGTCCTTAAATATGGCCTGCTCTTCTGGGTATTCTATTCCACGGCGACGGCCAGCGAGCTGCTCTGCCGCAAGTTCGACCCTTATTATGCAATAGCCACCGGGTTCAAGGGTGAGATCGTGCTCTGGATGAGCATAGTCGCAATCGTGGTCGTGGTGCTGGGAGGCTTCTTCATCAAGCGCTTCTTCTGCCGCTACATCTGCCCGCTCGGGGCCGCCGCCAACACCTTCCGCTTCTGGCTTCCCCTGCTGCTTCTGGGACTCGTCTGGTGGGGCATCAGCCTGCTTGGCGTCACTATCCCCTGGTGGGTGCTGCTGGCTGCGTTCTGCGTGCTTGGCTACGTGCTCGAGATCTGCTACCGCAAGCCCAAGCTGCAGGCGCTCCACGTCATATTCGATGACGACAACTGCAACCGCCGCTGCTACTCCTGCCGCAAGAACTGTCCCTACAACATCGACATCCCCGCCAGCGGCGGCGTGGTGACGGACGTGGACTGCACCCTTTGCGGCGAATGTATCGCTTCCTGCCCCGGCAAGGCCCTGAGCTTCGGAGTGGTGACCAAGCCCATGGGACGCAAGTTCGGCCGTTTCGTGCCGGCAATAATAGCAGTCGTCCTCACGGCCCTCGGAATCATCTTCGGAGGCCGCTTCGAAGTGCCCACGATAGACGAAAAATGGGGCATCGAAGAAGGTATGGAGCTCAAGACGATGCGTATCGAGAACCTCACCAGCGTACACTGCTACGGCAGTTCCATGGCATTCAAGGGCAAGATGGAGAACGTGCGCGGCGTCCACGGCGTAAAGACCTATGCCGGTTCCCACACCGTGGTCCTGACCTACGATCCTTCCAAGACCAGCGAGGAGAAACTCCTCGAAGACATCTACGAGCCCTCGCACTTCAGGGTGAACTCCCCCGATCCCAAGGAAGTCAAAGAAGTGAAAATCCAGACCATACGCACCGAGCACATGCCCAACAAGACCGACCTCAACTACCTCGGCCTGCAGATGCGCATGTCCGGAAAGAAAGTCTACGGAGTCGAGTCCGAATACGACTGTCCCCTTATCGTGCGCGTCTATTCCGATCCTTTGGAGGAGCTCGACGAGGCCTGGTACAAGGAAATAGTCGAAAAGAAAGTGCTCGCAATGCCCATCCACGGCGGCGGAGTCAAGGAGACTCCCGTGGACTTCACTTTCGTGCGCCTCGAAAAGGGCAGCGGCAAGATGGGTATAGCCGAATACCTGGAAAGGATGTTCGATCCCTTCAGCGCAGAATACAACGGGCGCTACCCTTCCGCCGACACCACCGTCGTCCGCAAGCGGGCCGAAGTCTATGAAGGCAAGCCCCAGTGGATCTATGAAATCACCGACCAGAACTACGAGAAGCCCATCATCAAGCGCGCCCTTCCGTTCCTGAGCAACCACCTTTCCAAGGAAGAAGGCGTGATCGGAACATACCTTAAGCTCAACAAGGACCTGCTGCCAAGCATCCAGGTGCGTTTCGCCGAGCCTATGACCGCCGAGCGCCTCTGGGAGCTGATGACCATGCCCGTCTGGTCCATCACCTACGCCAAGGACGACGTCCGCGAGGTCGACGCAAAGATGAAATTCGACAAACCGGGAATCTGCTACAAGTATGAGTAAGAGACTTTTGCTTGCCTTCGCCCTCACGCTGTTGTGCTGCTTTGCAGCCGGCGGCTGGGGCCGTAAAGGGCACGCGACCATCGCCCGCATCGCCGAGATGCACCTGACGAAGACCACACAGAAAAAGATTGCGGAAATCATGCACGGCGAGCCCATCAGCGGCTACGCATCCTACGCCGACGACTACAAGGCCCAACTGCTCGTCGACATGGGATTCGACCCGTCCGGAGGCGAACCGAGAGTCAACACCCTGCCCCACACCTTCGAGGCCAATATGGATTTCGAGCCCTTCAGGGGGATAAACGACAACGGCAGATACGTCAAAAACTGCATCCATTTCATAGAGAAATATGCAGAAGACCTCCGGGACTACAAGGCCCTGGACGATTCCACGGCATTCACGGAACTGGTCCTGCTGGTCCACTTCGTGGGCGACATGCATTGCCCTGAGCACATACGCTACAACCCGGACGACATGACCATCGGCTACTACAACGTCACCTTCCGCAAGGAGGAAATCCGCTACCACACCCTCTGGGACAGCCAGTTGCTGGATTTCAAGTACCCCTGGAGCTTCGGCGACATGGCGCACATCCTCGATTCTGCAGACAAGGAGACCATGGCCGGCATCACGAAGGGAGGCCCCTACGACTGGGGCCGCGACGTAGCGAGGTGCTGCTGGCCGGCGCACAAGGTAAGGGAAGGCGACAAACTGACCATGGACTGGTACAGGGAAATGGAGCCCCTGATGCTCTCGCAACTCCGCAAAGGCGGCTACCGCCTTGCCAAGGAACTCAATATGATTTTCGATCCCGCCTACGCACGGAGAAATAAAAACAAATAGGAAATGAAGCGACTGATATTAGTCCTGGCAGCGGTCATGCTCGCCGGAAGCGCCTTCGGATGGGCTCCGAAGGGAGATTTGATCAAGACACGATGGGCAGCGGACGTGAATCCCGCCGCCCCCCTGCCTGAATACCCCCGTCCGCAGATGGTACGCCCCGACTGGATGAACCTCAACGGCCTGTGGGATTATGCCATCACTCCCGCAGATGCATCCTACGGCAAGCCCGAGGGGCAGATCCTGGTGCCCTTCTGCGCCGAAAGCTCCCTTTCCGGGGTGCAGAGGCACGTGGGCTCGGCAAACGCCCTCTGGTATGAGCGCAGCTTCAAGCTGCCTTCCGGATGGAAGGGCCGCGACGTGCTCCTGCATTTCGGAGCCGTGGACTGGAAAGCGGAAGTCTGGGTCAACGGCACAAAGGTCGGTGAGCATACCGGCGGCTACGCTCCATTCTGCTTCAACATCACGCCGGCCCTGAAAAAGTCCGGCAAGCAGACTCTTCGCGTGCGCGTCTGGGACGCCTCCGACGAGGGCTTCCAGCCCCGCGGAAAGCAGATCGAGCACACCCACGGCATATGGTACACCCCCGTGACCGGCATATGGCAGACGGTGTGGATGGAGCCCGTGTGCCCGCAGGCCCACATCGTGTCGTACAACCCTGTCTGGGATGCGGCCAGTTCCACGCTGAAGGTGGAGGTGAACGCCGATGGCAGCTACGACGAGGCGCGGGTGGAACTCAGCTACGGCGGCGGCCCGATGGCAGTCGGCACCGAGATGAAAATCGACGCCCCGAAGCTCTGGAGCCCCGACAGCCCCGAAATCTACGACCTCTGCATCACGCTTATAAAGGACGGGAAGACGGTGGACCGCGTGGAAGGCTACACCTGCCTTCGCAGCGTGGGCATCGTCCGGGACCCTCAGCCCGACCGTAACGTCAACTCCTACAAGCGCATAGGCCTCAACGGAGAGCGCACCTTCTTCTTCGGCCCGCTGGACCAGGGATGGTGGCCCGACGGCCTCTACACCGCCCCGACCGACGAAGCCCTGCGTTTCGACATCGAGAAGGTGAAGCAGTGGGGCTGGAACATGATACGCAAGCACATCAAGGTGGAGCCGGCACGCTGGTACTACTGGTGCGACATGCTGGGTGTCAGCGTGTGGCAGGATATGCCCTGCATCGCCGACCACAGCAGCAAGACCAACGTCTGGCGCAAGCCCGAAATCGCCGCTATGCAATCCAACAAATGGGCGCACGACAGCCTCCTGGGCGGCACCGACTGCGAGGTGCCCCGGGAATGGAAGGACAACTATTATAAGGAGTGGGGCGAAATCATCGACGCCCTGAAATGCTTCCAGTGCATCACGGTGTGGGTGCCGTTCAACGAGGCCTGGGGGCAGTTCGACACGAAGGAAGTCGTGGCGTTCACCCGCAAGCAGGATCCTACCCGCCTTGTCAACGAGGCCTCCGGCGGCAACTACGCTTTTGCCGGCGACATTCTCGACACCCACCACTACGCCTGCCCGGCGATGAACGTTTTCGAATCGAAGTTCATCAACGTCATCGGCGAGTACGGCGGGCTCGGTTATCCGGTACGCGGCCACCTGTGGAACAAAGACAACAACTGGGGCTACGGCAAGGTGCTCGAAAACGGAGAGCAGGTGCTGGATCTCTACGGCAAGTTCGCCGAAATGATCAAGGTCTTCATAGCCAACGGCTGCTCGTCCGCCGTGTACACCCAGATCACGGACGTGGAAATAGAGGTCAACGGCATAATGACCTACGACCGCGAAGTGGTGAAACTGGACGAAGAAAAGCTGCGCAAGATCAATCTGGGCGTCATTGAAGCATTATGAGAAAACTCCTGACTGCCATCTTTTCGCTGGCGACAGCCATCGGCTGCACGCATCTGGTGCAGCGCCCATCTCCTGAATTCCTGTTCTCTTTCAGCGATTTTCCGGAGCTGGAGCACCTGCGCAACGTGCAGGGATGCGCCATAGACAAGGGCTATCTTTTCAGTCTGGAAGACCGTGGATGGTGCAATGTGTTCGACCTGAGGATCAATGAGCCCGTGGCCCACTTTCCCCTCGGTTCCTACGGAAAAGAAAACCACGCCAACATCGCTTTCTTCGGTCCCTTCCGCTACGATTCATCCGACAAATTCCCCTTGCTCTACGTCTCGCAGTGCAAGAGCAAAATTGTGTCGGAAATAGGCCTTCCGGAGACTGATTCGCTCAGCCGCCTTCTCTTCGTGGAACGTTTGCTGACCGACGAATCCGGCATTCCTTTCGGCTCCGAACTGGTGCAGCTGGTGCATTATGACCCGGCGCAGTGGAATTCCCGCCTGTGGATCTTCGACCCCGATGTCCCTTCGGACATCTGGTGCTACGGCAACACCGTGGGCAACGAAAAAGAAGGCAACCACATAGTGCTCAAGAGGTTCCAGTTCCCGGAGTTCTCTTCGGACAAGTTCCTCGTCTCTCTTCGCGACTCCAACGTGGTGGAGGAATTCAACTTTGACGAACTGCTGCCGGAAGGCGCCCGCGGGCCGCAGAACGCGATCCTGCAGGGTGCATTCATCAAGGACGGCATTCTGTTCCTGCCCTGCGGAGTCGGCACGGAAAAGCACCCTTGTGAACTGTTCTACGCCGGCCTTCCCGGCTCCAGGCACGCCGGAAAGTGGGGAGCTTTCGATTTCACGGACGTGATGCCGTGCGAGCCCGAAGACCTCGACTTTTGGGACGGCTGGCTCTACTGCCCGAGCAACGCCGACTCCTCCTCCTGCGTGTACCGCTTCCCCTACCGGGACCTGGTGCGCGCTATGGTACGTCGTTGAAGAGAGTCCGAGCTGCCTCCGTATAGCAGCTCCCACTCGCCCTTCAATGGTATCATATCCCCTTCATCATCGGACCACCAGCTGAAAGTCTCATCCGTCAGAGAGAAGGTGACCTTGACAGTCTTTCCGGCCGGGATGGCGACCCTCCGGAAGCCGCGCAGGCTCTTCTGCGGGCCGTCGGGGTCGCCTGGACGCCGGACGTAGAGCTGGACGGTCTCCGTGCCGTCCCTTGTGCCGGTGTTCGTGACGGGAATGGTTATTCTCCGGGCGCTTACACTTGCATTGCCATAGGAAAATGTGGTATAGCTCAGGCCGTATCCGAAGGGGTACAAGGGCTCTCCGGCGAAGAAGCGATAACTGCGTCCCTTCATGCTATAGTCCTCATAGTCGGGAAGTTGCTCCGTGTTTCTATAAAAAGTCACGGGCAGTTTGCCGGACGGGACCACGTCTCCGAAAAGCACTTCGGCAATGGCCGTGCCGCCTTCCTGCCCCGGGTACCAGGCCTGAAGGATGCCGCTGCAGCTTTCGGTCTCGGGGACGAGGCCCACAGCACTGCCGCTGAAGTTGACAAGGATGATTGTCTTGCCTGCTTTGTGCATGGCCTGAAGCAGTTGCCGCTGGGCGTCAGGCAGTTCTATGGAACTGCGGTCTCCGCCCCGGAAGCCGGGAAGGTCCACGGTCATCTGCTCGCCTTCCAGTCTCGGATTGATTCCGCCGGCGAAAATGACAGTGTCCGTCCCTTCGAGTTCCTTCAGCACGAAGGGGATGTCGGCAGGCGGAAGCACGGGCTCGCAAGCCCTGAGGTATTTAAGGCCGGGGCACCTTCTGCGAAGGGCGTCCAGAAGGGTCGTCGTGCTGTCGGGCACGGGATTGTAGTTGCCCCACATCATCTGCCGGTCATCGGCATTGGGGCCTATGAGGGCAAGGTTTGTGCCGGACCTCAGCGGCAGGACGCCGCCTTTGTTCTGCAGCAGGACCAGCGATTCCCTGGCCATCTGCAGGGACAGGCGGCGGTGGGACGGCCCTTCCACAAGGGCGCTGTCCAGCCCAGACCAGGGGTCGATGCCGTCCAGCTCTCCCAGCCGTATCCTGGCGGCAAGCACTCTTGTGAGGCTGCGGTCCACGTCTTCCTCCTTCAGCAGACCCGCCCGGACTGCCTCGGTAATGTGGCGGTAGGAGTCGCCGCATTCCATGTCCACGCCGTTCGCAACTGCCTCGGCCACAGCATGCAGAGCATCGGGGCTATAGCCGTGGCGTCCTTCCACGAAGAAGTCGTGGACTGCCCAGCAGTCGGAGGTGACTATTCCCTTGTAGCCCCATTCTCCGCGCAGCAGAGTATCCACCAGGTATTTGTTGGCGCCGCACGGTACGCCCCTGAATCGGTTGTAGGCTATCATCACTTCCTGCACGCCGGCTTTTGTGACAAGTTCCTTGAATGCAGGAAGATAGCTTTCGCGAAGGTCGCGCTCGGAGACCTCCGCATCGAAACTGTGGCGGTTCCATTCGGGGCCGGAATGCACGGCGAAGTGCTTGGCACAGGCGTGGGTCTTGAGAACGGCCGCACCGGGGTCGCCCTGCAGGCCGCGCACCACGGCAGCGCCAAGTTTGGCTGTGAGGAAGGGGTCTTCGCCATATGTCTCCATTCCCCTGCCCCATCGGGGGTCGCGGAATATGTTGATATTTGGAGTCCAGAATGTAAGTCCTTGGTAATTGCCCACAAAGCCTGCTTCCCGGGCCTGCCGGTTCTTGATCCGGGCCTCGTCGCTGACTGCGGTGAACACCTCTTCGAGCAGATGTTCGTCGAAGGAAGCGGCCATCCCGATAGGCATCGGGAACACGGTTGCGCTGCCGTTCCGCCCCACTCCGTGCAGGGCCTCGTTCCACCAGTTGTAGGCGGGTATTCCAAGTTCGGGGATTGGCGCCGAAGCGTGCATCAGCAGCGATGCTTTCTGCTCAAGACTCAGTCTCTCAATCAGTTCAGCAGCGCGCTCTTCTGCAGTGGGCGCACCCGGAGCCCCGCAAGCGGCTGCCACGGCAGCCAGCAGGATCGCCAGAAAAATCTTCTTCATTTGCCCAAATATACAAATTTGGCAAAAAAGATTTGCACGGAACAATTAAATTTTCTACTTTTGCAGTCCAATTCTGGATGTGGCGCAGTTGGTAGCGCACCTGGTTAGGGACCAGGAGGTCGCTGGTTCAAGTCCAGTCATCCAGACACGAGGAGCCGTATGGCTCCTTTTTTTGTGTCTGGATGACTACTACTATCCCCCTGCACCCCCAGGGGACGGGGGGCGTTCCCCCGACACCCCCTGACATTACTGATAGAACCTGCATCCGTCTATGTCATGATGGAACGGGAACAGAGGCTGCTGCTCCCGCTGGCAAAGATTTCCTTCCAGGAGGAGCATTATCACCCGATTTCGCTCCCGCTGGCATTATTATTCTTCCAGCGGCAGCACCTTGGAAAGTGGGATTTCACCATCTGCCACGCCCAGGCCCAGGAGAGATAGGTTAGGTTGCCTTTCCTCTCTGTGTGCTCGTTGTAGTGCAAACAAGTATATCGTTTCCTTTGCGAATGGTGCTATATTTGATTATCTTTGTGTCGCTATGACTATAAATATGGAAACAAGACAGCTGCCGGTGCTGCTTCTGACCGGCTATCTGGGGAGCGGAAAGACCACGCTCCTCAACCGCATACTCGCAAACCGTAAGGGAATACGCTTCGCCGTGATAGTGAACGACATAGGCGAAGTCAACATAGACGCCGGCCTGATCCAGAAAGGCGGCGTGGTGGGTCAGGGCGACGACTCGCTGGTGGCCCTGCAGAACGGCTGCATCTGCTGCACGCTGAAAATGGACCTCGTGGCCCAGATTGCCGACCTCGCGGCCACCAAGGCCTTCGACTACATAGTCATCGAGGCCAGCGGCATCTGCGAACCGGCTCCCATCGCCAACACCATCAGCACCATGCCCTCTTTCGGAGTCCAGTACACTCGTGGCGCCGTACCCTACGTGGACTGCATAGTCACGGTGGTGGACGCACTCCGCATGAAGGACGAATTCGCCGGCGGCGACGCCCTCGGCAAGGAAGACATCGACGACGACGACCTCGAGCGCCTGCTCATCGAACAAATAGAGTTCTGCAACATTGTCCTGCTCAACAAAGCGTCAGAAATCACTCCCGACGAACTCGGCCGCCTGCGCGCCATCGTCAAAGGCATCAATCCCGGCGCCAAAGTGCTCCAGTGCGACTACGGCGACATTGACCTCGATGAAATCATCTACACCGGAATGTTCGACTTCGACACCGTGGCCACTTCCGCCGCCTGGATTTCGGCCATCGAAGGCGAAGACGAAGAGGAAGAAGCCGAAGGCGAAGCCCTGGAATACGGCATAGACACCTTCGTCTATTACAGCCGTGAGCCCCTGGACCTCAACAAGTTCGACAACTTCATCTTCAAGCACTGGCCTTCCAATATCATACGTGCCAAAGGCATTTGCTATTTCGCCTCCGAGCCCGATCAGTGCTACCTCTTCGAGCAGGCAGGCCGCCAGAAACTGGTGCGCGACGCCGGCCTCTGGTATGCCACGATGGATGAATACGAACTCCGCCAGCAGATGGAACGCGACCCCCAGCTCCGCCGCGACTGGGACCCCGTCTATGGCGACAGGATGCAGAAAATAGTGTTCATCGGGCAGAATCTCGACAAAAATGAAATAACCCGCTTGATGGATGCATGCAAGATTTAGCGTGTTGCTGCATTTAAGAAGTAAAGGTTTAAGAAATGAAAAGGACTTTATTCACAATTGCCGGCGCTATTGCGCTGATATTCAGTTCCTGCAGCAAAGCTGACTTCTCCTTCGACGACTATCCATATGCCCCCGAAAAGGCTGACGGCGGAGCCATAATGGGTGACTCGTCAGATAATGGCGGCGGACAGGGCGGACAAGCCGGAAAAGTCACTGCCGGCGAATGGAACGACCTCGACAACTGGCTGTTCTGGGGCAAACTTATGACCAATACCCCGGACGAACAGAATGAACAGGGCGACCAGTCGGACCCCGACAACCAGCAGAGGGTCAACTACCGTGAGCTCACCAATCAGTGGAAATTCAACACCAGCCAGCGAGTGGCGGTGCGCGTAACCGACGGTTCCGGCAAGGCCCTTCCGGGAATCTCCGTCCACCTTCTGCAGGCGGGAAAGACGCTCTGGATGTCGCGTACGGACGTTTTCGGACGTGCCGACTGCTGGGTAGGAATGTTTGACGGCAATGATAATGCAAACGGCCTCACGATATCGCTCGACGGCGCCGAAATGCCCGGATCCCCTGAAATCACGGCCTGGGGCGATGAGGTGAAACTCAACGAATACACCCAGACCAATTCCACCCAGACCGCCAGCCAGTACGACGCCGACATCCTGTTCATAGTGGATGCCACCGGATCGATGGGCGATGAGATCGAGTACCTGAAGGCCGATCTTGTGGATATCATCAACAAAGCCCGGAACCAGAACCTCCAGGTCAAGTTACGCACCGGGGCTCTGTTCTATCGCGACGAAGGGGATGACTATCTCACACGCGTGTCGCAGTTCTCCGATAACCTGGACGACACCAAGAAGTTCATCTCAAAGCAGTCAGCAGGCGGTGGCGGCGACTATCCCGAAGCCGTCCATACGGCCCTCGAGCACTCCATCCAGAAACTGTCCTGGAACAACGGCGCCCGCACCAAACTGGCATTCATGCTTCTTGACGCCCCGGCCCACATCGACCAGCAGGGCGTGATAGAGAGCCTGCACAAATCCGTTGAATACTATGCCGCCCAGGGCATAAAGCTCATCCCCGTCGCATCCAGCGGCGTGGACAAGAGCACCGAGTTTATGCTGCGCCTGTTCTCGATTACCACTGGAGGCACCTACGTGTTCCTGACCGACGACAGCGGCATCGGCGGCGAGCATCTCGAAGCCACCGTAGGCGAATACGACGTGGAGATCCTGGGCGACCTGATGGTGCGCCTGATCACCAAATACGTCGCGGGCTAGCGTTTACCGTTTATAGAGATAAGTGGCCATTATCGGATAATGGTCACTTATCCATTTATTGCCGTAGTCTCCGTCCAGCACCTTGAAGGTGAGGGCCGTGAGCTGCTCTCCGCTGAAGAAGATGTGGTCTATCTGCGACTTGGGAGCCGTGTAGTTGTTGAAAGTGAATTTGGTCTTGTCGGAATCCGGAGCGACGTCGCGGGTGGATTTCATCTTGTCCTTAATGGGCGCGAAAATGGCGTCGCTGGCCACGGTATTGAAGTCGGCCATCAGGAATGCCGGCAGGTTTCTGGTGTTGAGTTCCTCCATTTTCTGCGCGATGAGTTTCATCGACTCGCTGCGGGCTGTCTTGCCCTTGTTGTCGAGGTGGGTGTTGAAAACGAAGAACTGGAGTTTCGATTTCTTGTGCATAAAGTGTACCCAGGTGAGGGTGCGGGCGTAGGCGGCGTCCCAGCCCTTGCCCAGCTGGTCGGGCGTCGCTGAGAGCCAGAATGTGCCCTTATCCATTACTTGCAGTGAATCACGCAGCCAGAACACCGCCATCGCCTCTTCGGCGGAGTAGTTCGTGGTGGTGGGAGGGACCTTGCCGGTGTCGCGGCCGATGCCGTACCAGGAGTATTCCGGGTGGGCGCTGATCATATCAGTGATTTCGTGGGCCTGGGCCTCCTGGAAGCCGATCACCATCGGGCGCGCCTCGGTGAGCATCTTGATGACGGCTTTCTTGCGGTCGTCCCAGCCGTTGACGGGCTGGCGGTTGTCCACTGCCACGTTGAACGACATCACCGACAGAGTGAATTCGTCCACCGGTTTGGCTGCCGGTGTGGCAGGCTCTTCGGGCTCTTCTTCTATGGGTTCTTCCTGGGGCGTCTTTCCGCAAGCGCTCGCAAAAGCCGCTGCGGCAGCCATCAGCAGGGTAGTGACAACTATAAGGATGAATTTTTTCATAATACTGCAAATATAATTAAATTTGTGGAACACATTTTTACTTTTGAAGATGAAACGGTACATATTGATAGTGGCGGGCTTGTTCCTGAGCCTGGCACTGCTCGCCCAGGAAAGGGAGTTCATCTGGCCCAGAAACAAAATGCCCAACGCCAGCGACACCCAGATCGCCGCTATGACATCGGAATCCAAGGCTGAAGGATTCAATCCCGCCAAGCACCGACAGCCTTATCTGGAATGGTTCGAGGCGCCCGCCAATCCCAACGGCACCTGCATGATCCTGATTTCCGGAGGCTCCTACAAGAACTGTTGCGATATGGACCTTATAGCGCTCTGGCGTAAAGAGCTGACAGCCAAGGGAGTACAGTGCGTGAACTTCGTCTACCGCACTCCGCGCCCGGAAGGTATGCCGTACTATATGACCGCCTGGGAGGATGGCCAGAGGGCCGTGCGCAAGGTGCGCAGCCAGGCCGCCAGGCGAGGCTTCGACCCCGAGAAGATAGGGGTGGTGGGGATGTCGGCCGGAGGCCACCTGAGCCTGCTGCTGAGTTCCGGTTCACAAACCGTGACCTACGACAGGGTCGATGCAATCGACGACCTGCCCTGCCACATCAACGTGGCCATAGTGAATGCTCCCGCCTACGTGACTTCGGATGCAGACGAGCTTGGCATTCCCGCCTCCCGCCAGGGTTACGGCGCCGACGTGAGCCTGTCGAAGGTGTTCCCGTTTGATGAAAAGACCTGCCCGATCAGCCTGCACCACGGCGGAGCGGACAAGTATTCTCCCAATGGATCCACGCTGGTGTACAGGAAGTTGCGCAAGATGGGCGTCCCTGCCGAACTGCACCTCTACCCGGACAAAGGGCACGGCGCCTACGGATTCGACCGCGCGCTGGAATTCCTCACCCAGATGGGCTTCCTCGGGCCCGTGGAGCCGGAGGTGGCCCTGCTCGACCGTTTCCAGTCCGACTCCGCACGCGCCTTCTACAGCAAGGAGCCCGTGTGGCCGGAAGGGAAGATTCCTGACTTCCAGGCGGAACAGTGTGTCCCTTATCTTGAGTGGCACATCCCGGCCGTCCGAAAGACCGATGCCATACAGATCATCTACTCCGGCGGCAGCTACAAGAACAACGATCCGGACGGCTTCGAGGTCGCTCCGGCGCGCCGCTACCTCAATGCGATGGGCATAACCGTGGTCACGCTTAAATACCGCACCCCCCGCCCCGCAGCGCCGCTGGCCAAGCACACCACCGCCTGGCAGGACCTGCAGAGGACCATACGCATCGTCAGGAGCGAGGCCGCCGGAAAGGGGCTGAACCCCGACAAGATCGGCATAATGGGATCCTCCGCGGGCGGGCATCTCACGCTTATGGGCGTGACTTCGTCCCGGCACAATTCCTACAACAAGATAGACAAGACAGACAACCTGCCCTGCAATGTGCAATGGGGAATAGGCATCTATCCGGCCTACTCCCTCACCGACGGAATCGACAAGCACAACACCACCAAAGGTAACGATGATTCTGCGGTACTCGTGCCCGAATTCTCATTCGACCTCGACACCGCCCCAATGCTCCTGATCCACGGCGACGCCGATGTCTGGGCCTCGATGAATTCCGTCAAAGTCTGGGAAAAGATGCGCGCTATGGGCGTCCAGAGCGAACTCCACACCCTCGCCACCCGCCCGCACTGCTTCCAGCGCACGGCCTCCCCGGGTACCGGCAGCTACACCTGGCTCGACCGTATCGGCGAATATCTCACCGCACGGCTGAAGCTGGAATAGCCTGAGGCAGCGTCAGAAGAGTTTTTTGCCCACAGTGGCGACGAAATCCTTGAGATAGAAGGGCTCGAAGTATGCGGTGTCGCGGAAACGGCCGGCGCTGAACTCTTCAAGCGCCGGTTTCAGCATTGCCTCGGCGGTAGGACACTCCTGCCTGAACCATCTCCCTTCCCCAGAGAGTATCTCGCGGCATTTCTCCACCCCGTCGCCGATGAACAGCACGTTGCCGGGAGCTTCGGGGGTCTCCTCGGAAACTGTAGCCACCCTCGGCTCCATAAGAGGGAGGGGCCCACGAAGTGGGAGGGGTCGCGAAGCGACGTTTCCGAGGAGACCCCCGAAGCTCTCGACCACCACTGGAGCGACCTCAGTAAGTCTCTCTCCGGCAGCGGAATAGGTGGCAGTATACACCTCCATACGGCGGGCGTCGATCATGGGCATGATGTAGCGGCAACCCTCCGGAAGGCCGGCGGCGATAGCCTGCGCCGCGAGGACATCGAGCGTGCCGACGGCAAGTAGCGGGATACCCCCGCCGAAGCAGAGGCCCTTGGCCGTGGACGAGCCCACACGAAGGCCGGTATATGACCCAGGACCCATACTGAGGCACACGGCATCGCAGTCGCTGACGCGAAGGCCCCTCTCCGAGAGCATATCGGCCACAAACGGTGCCGTCATTGATGCATGCGCCCTGGGAGTTTCACTTTTGCGTACCGCCGTTATGCGGTCCCCTTCGATGAGGGCCGTAGAGCACAGAGATGTGGAAGTCTCTATCAGGATTATACGAGGAGACATTCTGCAGTTTCCGGATTCAGATATTGACCGACAAAAACCTTGAGCTGGGGCAGAATACCGGACGCGAAGTCCCGAAGTATCGGCCACACCCTGAGTTCGGCTATCTTTTCAGTGTCCATCAAGTTCCAACTGGAATTGAGCCCTTCGAACACAGAGATCAGCAGGCCGAGAAGCAGGGCCGTGGTGAATATGCCGAACACTGCGCCGAGCAGGCGGTTGAGCCATCCGAGGGTGGCGATCTTGAAGAGTTTCGTGATCAGGCGGCCCACCAGCGCCATAAGAAGCGCACAGAAAAGGAAAATAACGATAAAGCACACTATGTGCGTCGCTGTTTCCTGGGTGCCGAACTGCGTCATGGCGACCTCCGTGAGGTCGGGGGCGAAACGCCCGGCAACAATCACTCCCACAATGACGGACACCAGCGAAACCACCTGGGTCACAAGGCCTTTCACGAGTCCGAGAATCAAGCCTGGGATAAAGAGCGCCAATAATATAATATCAATAGTCGCCATTTCTAAAACTGTACGAAAATTATTATATTTGCAGGATTATTTACCTAACTGCAAAAGTAGCAAAAAAATATGACATTCAAAGAGTATAAAGGACTGGATTTGGTAGCCGCAGGAAACGAGATTCTGGAGCGGTGGAAGAAGATGGATGCGTTCGGAGAATCCCTGAAGTTGCGTGAAGGAGCCCCTGAATTCATATTCTTTGAAGGCCCGCCCAGCGCAAACGGCATGCCGGGAATCCACCACGTGATGGCCCGCAGCATCAAGGACGCCGTCTGCCGCTACAAGACCCAGAGCGGCTTCAAGGTGCGCCGCAGGGCAGGATGGGACACCCACGGCCTGCCGGTGGAGCTCGGCGTCGAAAAGATGCTGGGCATCACGAAGGAAGACATAGGCAGCAAGATAAGCGTCGCCGACTACAATGCCGCCTGCCGCCGCGAGGTGATGAAATACACCGCAGAGTGGCGCAACCTCACCGAGCGCATAGGCTACTGGGTGGATATGGACGACCCGTACATCACCTACGACAACCGCTACATCGAGACCCTCTGGTGGCTGCTGAAAGACATCTACGGCAAGGGCCTGCTCTACAAGGGCAAGTCCATACAGCCCTACAGCCCCGCCGCCGGCACCGGCCTCAGCACCCATGAGCTCAACCAGCCCGGCTGCTACCGCGACGTCAAGGACACCACCTGCTGCGCCCAGTTCAAGGTCGTCGGAGAGGAAGACCTCTATTTCCTCGCCTGGACGACCACACCGTGGACCCTGCCGTCCAACACGGCTCTCTGCGTGGGCCCGAACATCGACTACGTGAAGGTGCGCAGCACCAATCCCTACACCGGCGCCCCAGCCACCTACATCCTCGCCCAGGCCCTCGTGGGCTCATGGTTCAGCGAAAAAGTGCCCTTCGAAGTGCTTCCCGGCACGGTCAAGGGCAGCGAGCTGGTGGGTATGCGCTATGAGCAGCTGATTCCGTGGTTCCGTCCCGACGGCGACGCTTTCAGGGTGATTCCCGGAGACTACGTGACCACCGAAGACGGCACCGGCATCGTGCACATCGCGCCCACTTTCGGTGCCGACGATGCACGCGTGGCCCGCGCCGCAGGCATTGCCGCCATGCAGGTCAAAGACCTGAACGGCGACCTGCAGGCCCAGGTGGACACCAAGGGCCGCTTCTGCCGTCTCGAAGACCTCGATCCCGGCTACATGGCCAGCCACGTGGATGCGTCCTACGCCGAGTTCGCAGGCCGCTTCGTCAAGAACGCCTACGACCCGTCCCTCGCCCCCGACGCCCCCACGCTCGATGTCGATATCTGCGTGATGCTCAAAGGCCAGGGCAAGGCGTTCCGCATCGAAAAGCACGTCCACACCTACCCCCACTGCTGGCGCACCGACAAGCCCGTCCTCTACTACCCCCTGGACAGCTGGTTCATCCGCACCACCGCCGTGCGCGAACAGATGATGGCCCTGAACGACACCATCACCTGGAAGCCCGAATCCACCGGCACCGGCCGTTTCGGCAAGTGGCTGGAGAACATACAGGACTGGAACCTCAGCCGCAGCCGCTACTGGGGCACTCCCCTGCCCATCTGGCGCACCGAAGACGGCAAGGAAGAGATCTGCATTGGCAGCGTCCGCGAGCTCTATGAGCAGATAGACAAGGCCGTTGCCGCAGGCTTCATGCCCGCCAACCCGTTCCGCGAAGCCGGCTTCGACCCCGCCGACATGAGCAAGGAAAACTACGACCGCATAGACCTCCACCGTCCCTACGTGGACGAGATATTCCTCGTGTCCCCGACCGGACGCAGGATGAAGAGGGAGACCGACCTCATCGACGTCTGGTTCGATTCCGGTGCCATGCCCTACGCCCAGACCGGCCTCCGTGGCCTGCAGAGCGCCGATTTCGGCTGCACGGCAGACTTCATCGCCGAAGGCGTGGACCAGACGCGCGGCTGGTTCTACACCCTCCACGCCATCCACACTATGGTCAGCGGCACCCCTGCTTTCAGGAGGGTGATTTCCAACGGCCTGGTGCTGGACAAGAAGGGAGAGAAGATGAGCAAGCGCCTCGGCAACGCAGTGGATCCGTTCAAGGCGATGGACAACTACGGCCCCGACGCCCTGCGCTGGTATATGATGACCAACGCCCAGCCCTGGGACAACCTGAAATTCGACGAAGCGGGAGTGGAAGAGGTGCGCCGCAAGTTCTTCGGCACCCTCTACAACTCCTATTCCGTGTTTGCACTCTATGCGAACCTCGACAATTTCGACCCTGCGGCCACGGCAGTTCCCTACAAGGAGCGTCCGCTGTTCGACCGCTGGATCATCAGCAAGCTCAACACCCTCGTCAGCCGCGCCATCGCCGCCTACGAGGACTATGATATCACCCTTGCAGGCCGTCTGGTGCAGGATTTTGTCTGCGACGACCTGAGCAACTGGTACATCCGCCTCAACAAGAAGCGCCTCTGGGGCTCCGGAATGTCTGCCGACAAGCTGGCCTGCTACCAGACGCTTTATGAGGTCCTCAAGGGAGTCGCGCTGCTCGGCGCCCCCATTGCCCCGTTCTTCATGGAGAGGCTCTGGCTGGACCTTGTGCCCGGCAGCGAGTCGGTCCACTTCGAGGCAATGCCCAAGGCCGACATGAGCCTCGTGGACGAAGCGCTCGAGGAGAGCATGTCCTTCGCCCAGAAGGCGTCTTCGATGGTGCTCGCCCTCCGCAAGAAAGTCGGCATCAACGTGCGCAAGCCGCTCGCAAAGGTGCTCGTGCCCGTGCTCGACGACGAAGTCAAGGCCCACATCGAAAAGGTGCGCGACATATTCCTCACCGAAGTGAACGTCAAGGAACTGGAGTTCCTCCACGACACCACCGGCATCATCACAAAGAAGATCAAGCCCAACTTCAGGACGCTCGGAAAGAGCTACGGCAAGCAGATGAAGGAAATCGCCGCCGCTTTCGGCTCCCTTGGCCAGGAAGAAATATCCGCAATCGAGCGCTCGGAAGAATACACGCTCGAACTTCCTTCCGGACCTGTGGTGCTGCGTACCGGCGACTTCGAGGTCAGTTCGGAAGACATGCCAGGCTGGCTCGTCGCCACCGAAGGCACCCTGACGGTAGCTCTCGACATCGTGCAGACTCCCGAGCTCGTGCTTGAAGGCACTGCCCGCGAGCTCATCCACCCCATCCAGAACCTGCGGAAGGAAAGCGGCTTCGAACTGACCGACCGCATCGACACCACTGTCTATGCCGCCGGCTCCGCCTACGACGCAATTTCCAGGGCTATCGAGGCCTGGGGCGACTACGTATCAGCCCAGACACTGTCTTCTTCCCTGGTGCTGAAGCCCCTGGAAGAAGCGCCTGCCGAAGCCGCCGAAGTGGCTTGGGAAGAAGGATCAATCAGAATTAACCTTAATCGAATATAATTATGGCAGAAGAAACAAAGACCCGCTATTCCGATGAGGAACTGGCCGAATTCAAGGAGATCATCGACAAGATGCTCGCCAAGGCCAGGGCGGAGTACGAAACCCTCCGCTATGTAATCATGCACAACGGCACCAACGACATCGAAGACACTTCGCCCTCATTCAAGACTGTCGAGGACGACGGCGCTTCGCAGCTTTCCAAGGAAGAGGCAAGCCAGCTGGCCCAGCGTCAGTACAAGTTCATCCAGAACCTGGAAGCCGCCCTTGTGCGCATCGAGAACAAGACATACGGCATTTGCCGCGAGACAGGCAAACTCATCCCCAAGGAGCGCCTGCGCCTTGTTCCGCACGCCACCCTCACTGTTGAGGCCAAGGAAAAACTCGCCAAGTCCGGACGCAAATGAAAGTGTCCAGAGGTGCGAGGCTGATCATACTTGGTGTGGCACTCGTGGTCATCGACCAGATTATCAAATATCTGGTCAAGACCAATATGACTCTTGGAGAGCAGATTCCCGTGATCGGGAACTGGTTCCGCCTTTGCTTCGTGGAAAACGAGGGCATGGCCTTCGGCATGAAGTTCGGGGGCGCGGTGGGCAAATTCTGCCTGTCACTGTTCCGTATCGTGCTCTGCGGTGCGCTCATCTGGTGGATCTCTTCCCTGAACAAGAAGGGCAACGTGCCTCCGGGGGTCCTGGTGGGCCTGACTCTCATCACGGCAGGAGCCTTCGGCAACATCATCGACAGCCTGTTCTACGGCATCATCTGGGACTATGCCCCGCTGATGTTCGGAAAGGTTGTGGATATGTTCTACTTCCCTATCATCCACAACGCCGCCGGCGAGGTGGTTTTCTTCAGCCCCGTGTTTAATTTCGCCGACTCGTGCGTGACCGTCGGCGCTTTCTACATGGTGCTCTTCCAGTGGCGTTTCTTCGCTTCAGACGACAAGAAGAAGGATGACAAGACGGCTGCTTAGCATACTGGCCGCCCTGCTGTTCGTCTGCTGCGGCTGCACGGGCACGGGCAAGAGCAGGGCCAACGACGACCCTGCTGCTGAACAGCGTGAATGGGCCATGGGCACCAGCCGCCTGTATCCTGAGTCTTTAGCCGATGTGCCCAAAGCCCCGGCAGGCTATAAACCGGTGTATCTCAGCCACTACGGGCGCCACGGTTCGCGTTATCTAGTGGACCCTGGCCAGTATGGCAATGTGTACTCAGTGCTGAAAAAGGGGGCTTCCGACGGCAAACTGACTCCGGAGGGCCGGCACCAGTGGCAAATGCTTGCAGCGCTCTATCCTTCGCTTGAGAAGCGGGAAGGCGAGCTGACGAGACTTGGCGCGCAGCAGCACCGAGGCATCGCCACCCGCATGGTCCGCCGATATCCGTCCCTTTTCAGCCGCATTTCCAGCATCGAGGCCAATTCCACCAACCTGGAACGGACGATGCTCTCCATGCTGAACTTCACCCAGGCGGTGCTCTCGGAAGCTCCCGGCGCACAGATACATGCCAATGCTTCAAGGAGTTATATGGGGCGCATCAACCAGCACACGCTGGAAAATCCAAGCGCCACCGAGGAAGACATACAGTGGAAGAAAGGCACCGGGCTATGGCGTCCCGCCTATGAGCAATATGTAGCCGGTCTCATCGACCCTAAACCGTTCTGCTGCCGCCTGTTCACGGATTATGCATATCTGCAGGGCATCTGCAACCCCCTGGACTTCGAACTGGACTTCTGTGACGTGGCGATGAACCTGCCGGGCTGCGGCTATGGATACGCCATGATGGATGCTTTCACGGATGAAGAGCTCAGCCTGCTCGGACGCCTTGACAACTATCGTTTCTACGTGTCCAAAAGCCGCTGGCCAGGAGGAAACATCCGCGCCTGCTACCTCTCGGAATCGGTGCTCGGCGACATTATCGACCGCGCCAAAGAAGATATGGATGAAGGCGTCACTGTGCGCCTGCGCTTCGGCCACGACGGATGTCTGATGGCCCTGTTTGCACTGCTCAGGCTCGACGGCTGGAATGCCGAGATCGAGGATCCCGCGGATGCCTGGAAAGTATGGGATGTGTCCCGTATTCCTATGGCCGCGAATCTCCAGCTGGTGTTTTTCCGCAACCGCAGGGGCGATCTGATTTTCCTGCCTCTGCTCAACGAATCCCCTATGCGTTTCCCTCTCGAGCCGGTCCACGGGTCATTCTACCGCTGGTCCGACTTCGTGTCCTACTGCGAACCAATCCTCAGGGAAGCCCGGGAAGGGCTGATGCAGAAGTAATTTTCATTTATTTTTGAATAAGTCAGGATTTTATATAACTTTGCAATCCTTTTCGGAGGTGTGGCCGAGTGGTCGATGGCGGCAGTCTTGAAAACTGTTGAACGGCAACGTTCCGGGGGTTCGAATCCCTCCGCCTCCGCGGAACGCGAAAGAGAGAGGCCGGCAGTGACGCCGGCCTCTCTCTTTTGGCTGTACGCAGCTTAGAGCGTGCGCTTGATCTCGACGATCTGGAAGGCCTCGATCATATCGCCCTCCTTGATGTCGTTGTAGCCGGAGATGCTCATACCGCATTCCTTGCCGGCAAGGACCTCCTTGACGGAATCCTTTCCGATCTGCAGGGAGCCGAGCTCGCCGGTGTAGATCACGATACCGTCGCGGATGAGGCGCACCTTGGACTTCTGGATCATCTTGCCGTCGCGCATGATACAACCGGCGATCGTGCCCACTTTGCTGATACGGAAGATCTGCTTGACCTCGGCGGTAGCAATGACTTCCTCCTTCTTCTCAGGCTCCAGCATACCCTCGATACCATCCTTGACCTCGTTGATACAGTCGTAGATGACGGAGTACAGGCGGATTTCGATTCCCTCCCGGTCTGCGCTCTTGCGGGCCTCGGGAGTAGGACGCACCTGGAAGCCCACGATCACGGCGTCGGAAGCCTCTGCAAGCAGGACATCGGATTCGGAGATAGCGCCCACGGCCTTGTGGATCACGTTGACGCGCACCTCCTCGGTGCTGAGCTTGATGAGGGAATCGGACAGGGCCTCCACGGAGCCGTCCACATCGCCCTTGACGATGACGTTGAGCTCCTTGAAGTTGCCGATGGCGATACGGCGGCCGATCTCTTCGAGGGTCATATGCTTCTGGGTCTTGATGCCCTGGATGCGGATGAGCTGCTCGCGCTTGGCGGCAATGCTCTTGGCCTCCTTCTCATCGGTGAGCACGTTGAACTTCTCGCCTGCAGCGGGAGCGCCGCTCAGGCCGAGCACCGACACGGGAGTCGAAGGGCCAGCCTCCTGAACCTTCTGGCCGCGCTCGTTGAACATGCTCTTGATCCTTCCGTAGAAGCTTCCGCAGAGCACCACGTCGCCCTGGTGGAGGGTGCCGTCCTGGACCAGCACGGTGGCGAGGTAGCCACGGCCCTTGTCCAGCGAGGACTCTATCACGGCGCCGCTGGCGAGCTTGTTGGGGTTCGCCTTGAGCTCGAGCAGGTCGGTCTCCAGAAGCACCTTCTCGAGAAGCTTGTCCACGTTGATGCCCTTCTTCGCCGAAATCTCCTGGCACTGGTACTTGCCGCCCCAGTCTTCGACGAGGATATTCATTTCGGAAAGCTGGCGGCGAATCTTTTCGGGATCTGCGCCGGGCTTATCTATCTTATTGATTGCAAACACCATAGGCACGTTGGCGGCCTGGGCATGGTTGATTGCCTCGATGGTTTGGGGCATCACGGCGTCGTCGGCTGCGACGATGATAATAGCAAGGTCGGTCATCTGGGCACCACGGGCACGCATGGCGGTGAACGCTTCGTGACCGGGAGTGTCGAGGAAGGTGATCTTGCGGCCGTCCTCCAGCTTCACGCTGTAGGCACCGATGTGCTGGGTGATACCGCCCGCCTCACCGGCGATGACGTTGGTCTTGCGGATATAGTCGAGCAACGAGGTCTTACCGTGGTCGACGTGGCCCATCACGGTGATGATAGGCTCACGGGGCTTGAGGTCCTCGGGACGGTCGGGCTGCTCGTTGGAGGCGATTTCGTCGGTCAGCCCGGCGGTCACGAACTCCACCTTGTAGCCGAACTCCTCAGCCACGAGCACCAGCGTCTCGGCATCGAGTCTCTGGTTGATGGACACCATGAGTCCGAGGCTCATACAGGCGCCGATGACCTTCACCACAGGGGTGTTGTTCATCAGGGTTGCGAGGTCGTTGACCGTCACGAATTCGGTGACTTTCAGCACCTTCTTCTCTGCAGCGGCCTCCATAAGCTCCTCCTGGGTGCGCTGGGCGGCGGCTTCGCGCTTCTCCTTGCGGTACTTGGCGCCGAAGTTGTTCTTCTTGCCCTCGTTCATCCTGGCGTAGGTCTCCTTGACCTGCTTCTGGATCTCTTTCTGCATTTCTTCCTGCTCGGCCTCGGTCATCGCGGGCTTCAGGCGGTCGCGGTCGCGCTTGCGCTTGCCCTGTCCCGGTGCGGGCTGGGCAGGTGCATTCTTGGGCTTATCCTTCTTAGGGGCGTTGCGGTCGATGGTGGCACCGGCCTTTGCAACATCAACCTTGCGGGCGCCCTTGCTGATGCGCTCGCGCTTCACGGGCTTGCGGTCAAACTGGCTGAGGTCAACCTTGCCCACCACCTTGAACGGCGATGCGTCAGCAGCCTGGGCCGGTTCTGCGGGCTTCTCGGGCTCGGCAGGCTTCTCCGGTTCTACAGGCTTTTCAGGCTCGGCAGGCTTCTCTGGCTCAACGGGCTTCTCGGGCTCCGCCGGTTTCTCCGGCTCTGCGGGCTTTTCGGGCTCCGCCGGTTTTTCGGGCTCCGCGGGCTTTTCCGGCTCTTCGGCCTTGGCTGATTTGCGGGTGTTGAAGAAAGTGTTTGACTTGATGGTCAGCTCCTCCTCTTCTTCTTCCTCTTCGGCGCGTGAGAGCTTCTTGTTGGTCTTTTCAAGGATTTCCTTCACCTTGATATCGACCAGCGCAGCCTGCTCGAGGGCTTCCTTATCCTTGCCGAACTGCTTCTGGAGGTCGGGGAGGTACTCGTCCGACACCTTCGCGTTCGGGTTCTCATCGATCTCGAGCCCCTTCTTGCGGAGGAATTCCACAAGGTCGCTCAGACCGATGTTGAATTGCTTTAAGAGTTTTGTTATTCTGATTTCTGCCATTAGTCTTCAAATTCTGCTTTAAGTATCCGGACAACGTCCTCGACAGTCTCGTCGTCGAGGTCGGCGCGCTTGGCGATGTCTTCAGGGTCGATTGCGAGCACGCTCTTGGCGGTGTCGCAGCCTATGCCCTTGAGTTTGTCGATAACCCAGCCGTCGATTTCGTTGGCGAAATCGTCGAGCAGTACGTCTTCCTCCTCCTCTTCGAACTCGGACTTGGAGAGCTCCCTCCAGACCTCGATCTCACGGCCGATGAGCTTGCCGGCAAGCAGGACGTTGACACCGTTGCGGCCGATGCCCTTCTTGACCTCGTCGGGAAGCATATACACCTTGACCTTGTCTTCGGGACTCTGGCCCATGTCGATGCTGGACACCATACCGGGAGAAAGGGCCCTCTGGATGAGGAGGGTGGGATTGTTGGACCAGGGAATCACGTCGATGTTCTCGTTGCGGAGTTCGCGGACGATTCCAAGTATGCGGCTGCCCTTCACGCCGATGCAGGCTCCGATGGGATCCACACGGTCGTCGTAGGACTCCACAGCCACCTTGGCGCGGTCGCCGGGCACGCGGACCACCTTCTTGACGGTGATCAGGCCGTCGGCGATTTCGGGGACTTCCTGCTCGAAGAGTCTCTCGAGGAATTCGTCGCTGACGCGGCTCAGGGTGATGTAGGGAGTGGTATTGTTGCGCATCTCCACGCTCTTGATGATGGCGCGCACGGACTCGCTCTTCTTGAAGCGCTCGCCCGGAATCTGCTCGGCCTTGGGGATGTGGAGTTCATTGCCGTCCTCGTCGAGGATGAGGACTTCCTTGCTCCAGGTCTGATAGACCTCGCCCACGAAGAGTTCACCGACTTTCTCGGAGTACTTCTTATAGACGTTGGCCTTCTCGATGTCCATGATACGGCCCTGGAGGTTCTGGCGTATATTGAGAATTCCGCGGCGTCCGAAGGATGCGAGCGGGAAAAGCTTGGCGTAGGAGTCGCCGATTTCATAGTCGTCGTCGCCGGTGAGTTCCTGCACCTGCTCGAGGGTCATTTCCGCGTTGGGATTTTCCACCTCTTCGACGATTTCGAAGTTCTGGTAGATTTCGCAGGTACCTTTATCGACGTTCACGATCACGTCGAAGTTGTCGGAGCTGCCGAATGTCTTGGCGATCTGGGTCAGGAACACGTCCTTGAGCACGCCCATCATCACCGAACGGTCGATGTTCTTCTCCTCCTTGAAGTCCTTGAAGGCGTCAATGAGGGTGATTACTTTTTCTTTTTCCATTATTCTTCTATAGTTTTCAATATTTCATCTGCTTCTTCCGCACCGATGCCGAGCGAGCCCACGGTCAGGGCATAATCTTCGATATTGCGGTCGAACGCCGCGAGGACAGCCCTGTGGACATACTCACAGTCAGCGAGTTCCACCGGGGCGGACTGCTTGTCGAGGGTCACTTCGAACACATTGTCGTCGTCGTTGAAATCAATGGCGACCACGGTGCAGCCGCGCTCCTGCGCAGCCTTCAGCACCACTTCTTCAAATTCGTTCCTTTGCATACGGTTCCGGATAACAAAAAATAGAAGCCCTTCGGCCTCTATCTTCAACACGTCTGCAAATATAGTAATTCTATGGCAAACCGCCAAATAAATAACTATATTTGTGCCGTGGACAACAACAAATTCAATAAGTATTTCTCGGTTTTCATCCTGCTGGGAATGACCGTGGTCACAGTAGCCGCCACGGCCCTGAAATTCGGCCCCGCCGACCCCCAGGGGCGCTGGCTGCTGCTCTTTGCCGCCTTCGGGTCCCTGATGGGCGTGGCCGCGACAGTGGCCTCCGCAAACGGCAAGATCATCACCTTCCTGTTCGGGCTGCTGGACGTGGCGATCTACGGCGCCATGTGCCTCCTGAACTGGAAGAACGGCAGTTCCGGCCTCGGCAACGCCGTGCTGCATTTTGTCTATTTCGTGCCCATGCAGTTCGTGGGTTTCTTCCAGTGGCGCAAGCGCGGCAGCGACGACGAAGGCAGTGTCAAGGCCAGGCGGCTTGGCTGGAAGCAGCGCCTGCTTGCCGCTGGAGTCTTCCTCGCCGGCTCATTCATTGCCTACCTGATCATAGCCCGTTTCGACAAATCCGCAGCCGACACTTTCATCAAGACCGCCGTTGTGCTCGACGTGCTTCCGCTGATGTGCAACATCATAGGGCAGTTCCTGATGAGCACGGCATATATGGAACAGTGGTTTTTCTGGATAGGCGTCAACATCTTCTCCATCGCAATGTGGAGCGTCAGCCTGAAAAACGACCCGGGCTCATCCTACGCCCTTATCTATATCGTCAAGTATTCCTTCTACCTCCTCAACTCCCTCAACGGCCTTCGCAACTGGCTCATTTTAAGTAGGCCAGGCTCTCAGGACCCTCGTTGTACAGGAGATCCATGACGGAAAGGCCCGGGACGAAACCGAAGCGATCCCGGAAGACCTGCCAGTAGGGCCTGCCCACATAGGAGGACGATTTTTTCGGATCTATCGAATTGCGGAGGTCCCCTTCCACTTCACGCACGAAATCAGCGGTCGGGACTATCTCCGGCGAGATGCCTATCTTGCGGCAGAAGAAGCCGATAATGTCCATGTTCATGTCCCAGAGCCTCTCCCTGCGGGCATCCAGCAGCGCATATAGTTCATCCCGGTAGTACTCGAAAAACGGCGAACTGTAGTAGGCGGTGTCGATAGCATACTCGCACTGCCTGAGCCACGGCGTGCTCCAGTCCACGCGTATGTCCCGGATAAGCCGCGTCCCGTCGTGGAGCACCGGCACGCGCAGGTCCATGGGACCGCCCTCCGTCAGGATGCGGCAGCGGTTGCGCCAGGTCTGCTTACGGTAACTCTCGCACGCCTCCATATAAACGGTCGAGTTCCCCGCCAGCACGGCGAAGAACTCAATCGGAGGGAACCAGGCAGTGGACAGGGTCACTACTCGATGGCGCCTTTCTCCCGGGCGTCGCCGGCGCGCACTATGCCGCGCTTGGAGCCGCGGATGAAATCCAGGATCACGTCCCTCTCCACCGACGGCGGGAAGCCTTCTTCCACCCTTGCGATGGCGTCGGAGAAGTTGTAGCCCTGGTAATAAAGCACGTCGTAGATATCCTTTATCGTGCGGATCACGTCGGAGTCGAAGCCCCTGCGGCGCAGGCCGACGATGTTCACGCCGGCGTAGCAGATGGGCACGCGGCCGCAGATGGAATAAGGCGGGATGTCCTTGTTGACGGCAGTGCCGCCGCCGACCATTGCGTGGGTGCCTATCTTGGTGAACTGGTGCACCTTGGTGCCGCCGCCTATGATGGCCCAGTCATCCACGTCCGTCTCGCCGGCGATGCCCACGTAACTGACAAGGATGCAGTGGTTTCCGACACGGCAGTCATGGGCCACGTGGACGTAGGACATAATCAGCGTGTCGCTGCCCACCCTGGTCACGCCCTTGCCGCTGGCCCGGGTGCCACGGTTGATCGTCGCGCACTCGCGTATGTTCACGCGGTCGCCTATTTCGACATAGGTAATCTCGCCGTCGAACTTGAGGTCCTGTGGTATTGCGCCCACGACCGCACCCGGAAAGACGTTGCAGTCGCGGCCTATCTTCACGTAGGAGAAGATGGTTGCGTGCGGAAGGATTTTGGTGCCTTCACCGATTTCCACGTTGTCGTCGATAAAAGCGTAGGGGCCGACTTCCACGGAATCGGCGAGCCTGGCGCCGGGATGCACGGAGGCAAGAGGATGAATATTAGCCATATTTACAGTTGCTTGAATACTTCTTTTGCTGCTTTCGTGTTAAGCGAGTGGCCGGACTTGTATGCCACCACGCGTGCCTTCAGGAAACCTCCCGAGAGGCGCAGGTCGCCGATGATATCCAGCAGCTTGTGGCGGCCGCACTCATCGGGAAATCGCAGGGTCAGGTTGCTCAGGTAGCCCTCCGGAGTCACATCCAGGAGCGGCTGGCCCAGCATTTTCGACATAAGTTTGAGGCGCAGGCGCGACACCGGTTTGTCCACGATCACGATTGCGTTCTCGACGTCGCCGCCACGGGCAAGGCCCAGAAGCAGCATCGGCCAGATTTCCCGCAGGAAGCAGAAAGTGCGGCACGGAGCCACCTGCGTGGCATAATCCACGCCTTTGCCGAATGCCACGGTCTGCCGTCCGACTGCCTTCGCCGCAAAATCTATGGTCACTTCATAGGAAGGTTCATCCGAGGGAGTAATCTTCACCCAGGCCCCGTTGCGCTCGTTACGCACTATGATTTCTTCCTTGATTTCCACCCACTTGCGGGGCGCGTTCTGCTCCAGCAGGCCATCCTGCCCAATCGCTTGCACATAAGGGGCGGCGCTGCCGTCCAGGATAGGCACTTCCGGTCCTTCGAGCTCGATATAAGCGTTGTCCACGCCCAGCCCGGTCAGGGCCGAAAGCACGTGCTCCACGGTGCCGGCCTTCGCCCCGTCCTTCTCCAGCAGCGTGCTCCGGCGGGTGCTGGCCACGCTGGAGGCAACAGCAGGAATCTCCCTGCCGCCCAGGTCGGTGCGGATAAAAACTACGCCGGTATCCACCGGAGCGGGCTTCAGGCAGACCCTGGCAGGCTTTCCGGTGTGGAGTCCCTTACCTTCGAAACTGTATGTCGATTTCAGTGTGTACTGATTCATAAAGTATGCAAAGATAAGGATTATTTAGACGGGAATCAAATCAATCGTCCACAGCCTGTTTGAATTTGGCGTATGCCTTGAGATAAGTCTGGTGGTCGATGCCGGGATTGCCATACAGTGTCTGGCCGCTCTTGCGCACGTTTCCGATGACTGAAGACTTGGCGCAGACGGTCGTGAACGGGGCAATATTGATGTGCCCTACCACGCCCACCTGGCCGCCGAAAATGCAGCCCTCGCCTATCTTCGTGGATCCTGCCACGCCGCACTGGGCGGCCATGGCGGTGTTCTTCCCCACCACCACGTTGTGGGCAATCTGGCAAAGGTTGTCGATACGCACGCCGTCTTCTATGATGGTGGATTCCATCGGAGCGCGGTCCACCGTGGTGTTGGAGCCAATCTCCACGTCATTGCCTATGACCACGTTGCCGACGTGCTCGATCTTCTGCCAGCTGCCGTCCGGCTGCTTGGAATTGCCGAAACCGTCGTCACCGATAATGCATCCGGAGTGCAGGATCACCCTGTCGCCTATCACCATGCCCGGGAAAATGTGCACGCCGGGGTAGATGATGCAGTTGCGGCCTATGGTCGTGCCTTCGCCGATAGTCACATTGTCGTGGATCTGCGTGCAGTCGCCCACCCGGCAGTGCTTTCCTATAGTCACGAAATCGCCCACCCAGACGCGGCTGCCCAGTTTCGCGCTGCAGGCGATGCGGCAGCGGCCGCGGTGCCGGCGGAAACTCTTCTTGCGGTCGGCCACGATCTTAAGCAGTTGGGCAACTGCGGAATAAGCATCCGGAACCCGCACCAGGGTGGGAGCAACGGGCTGCTTTGGCACAAAATCAGAATTCACCAGCAAGACGGACGCCTTGCTGGTGTAAACGAACTGTTCGTATTTGGGATTGGCAAAGAAGCATAACTGCCCCGCTTTGCCATGTTCAATCTTGGCGAAACTCTTCACAGTGGCCTGGGGATCGCCCTCGACTGTGCCGCCGAGGGCGGCCGCCAGTTCTTTTGCCGTCATCTCCATATCAGAGCCTCCATCCTATGGTCA
Organism: uncultured Bacteroidia bacterium; assembly: GCA_902782225.1. Classification (GTDB taxonomy): domain Bacteria; phylum Bacteroidota; class Bacteroidia; order Bacteroidales; family UBA932; genus Cryptobacteroides. Next base: position 85,403 of record CACZMF010000005.1, read on the forward strand.
CAAGCACATCCCACACACCGCGTTTGATGGTCTCGAGGGGAGCTCCCACGCCCAGCGAACGACCGGCGTTGTCTTTGGCGTCATAGGCCCCGTAGTAATAGGGAGCATAGTTCTGCACGGGATAACTGGTCGTGCGCACCGCAAGGTCGGCAAAGAACGAGCCGGGCGAAGAATAACCGATACCGAAAGAGAATGCGTGGGTCAGGTCCTTGAAATAGTGGCCCGACACCAGGTTCTGGTCGAAGACGTCCGTCTCGCCCTTGAAGCCCACGGTCTCGGCAGTGATGACGGTGCCCCTTTCGTCAAGCCAGTACTTTTCGGGGCTGGTCACGAAACTGTAGCCGGCACGCAGGGCAAGCTCGGGAATGGGCTTGACCTCAAGTCCGGCGCGCAGGGAATGCGAAAGGCCGCCGAAGGTGCGGTTCACGTGGTTGAGCTGGGCCCAGCCGTCGTCCAGATGGTAGCCATACCTGTCTGCATCGGAGTACTTGATCACGCTGTAGTCCGTCATTTCATAGTCCACGCTCAGGAGTCCCAGTCCGGGGGCGGTCCAGGCGATGCCCGCATCGACTATGTAGGGAGTACGGAGGGAATAGGACGCCTCGCCGAGAGAGGACATCGCGCTGCCGTTGAACTTCCTGTCCTCGAAAGAGGTGGACGCCGTGTAGCGCCACTCCTCATTGATGGAATACAGGGTAGGGCTCTGGAAGGAAGCTCCCAGCCTGAGGTTCTTGGTGGGCAGGTAGATAATGCCGAACTGGCCGTAGATACCCACGCCGGAAGCATTGTACCTGTAGCCGTTGGTGGAACTGAGGTAATTGGTGGCTTCCCTGAGCTCCGTGCCGTCCTTATCCTTGGACGTGAAGATTATGGGGAAGGCCGAAGGCTGCTGGGCGCTTTCGGAAAAGACCTCCTGCCGGCTGTATCTCAGCGTCGGAGTGCCAAGGTTGAAGCCGAAGTAGAAACTGTCCTGCACGTTGAAGGCAAAGTTCCAGGCTATGTCGGTCTTGGAGCCATAGGTATTGAGCGCGGAAGCCTGGTCCAGGGTGCCGGGCACGTAACTGTAGGTCTCCCTTTCATTTACGCGCTCGTTGGAGCCGGCATAGCGGTTTGATCCTTCAGCTCCGTATTCGCCGAACTGGTTGGCGTCGTAGCCCGTCCACAGGAGGCGGCCCATATCATTGGGGGCGACACCGGCGGCTCCGGCGGCAAGGTTCCCGAGGTAGGACGTGGAGGAATTGGTCCCGCGGGCGGTGGAATAACTGAGGTAGTTGTTGGTCGTATTGGCCACCACTCCGAACGTCGCCCAGTTGAGCCAGTCGCTGTCGTAGGTCTCGAACACCATCATCAGGCCGATGTTGGGCATCACGAACTTGGTGTGGTTCTCCTTGATGGGATCAGCGAAATTCACGCCGTCGGCAGCGTATGCCGTCTTCACGCCGGAGAACAGCAGGCCCGGCGTCACGGTGAACTGCCAGTAGCTGTTGACGGCGGATCCGGCAGGGTTGAATGTCACGGAGCCGAGGTCGCCGCCCAGGGCCGTCACAGCGTTGCCGAGGGCCACGGAACGGGCGGTTCCATAGTAGTTGTTGCGGCTCATTGTGTGGCCGTCGTACATATTCTGAGCTCCCGCAGCGAAAGCGAGCGAAAGCATGAGGATCGTGGAAATGAAGATTCGTTTCATAATGGCAAAGTATTAATGGTTAAGAAATTACCTGCGCCCGCCGCCACCGCTGCTGCCACCGGAATAGCCGCCGCCAGAGTGGCTGCTGCCGCCGGAATAGCCGCCTCCCGAATAGCTGCTGCCGCTGCTTCTGGAGTAACTGCTTGAAGAAGAACTGCGTGAGTAGTCAGACGAACTGCTGCGGTAGCCGGAACTGGAGCTGGAGCTCGTGGAGCCCGAACGCCTGTATCCGCTGGATGAACCGGAATGCGAGCCCGAACTGCGGCCTTTGCTGCCGGAACTGCGCAGCGAAGAGGCGGAAGAGCTGCTTCCCAGCGAGCCGGAGCGGCGGTAGTTGTTGCCTCCGGTCAGATAGTTGCCGGGGCTGGCATAGCCTTGGCGGTATGCGCTGGAGGCGTAGGAATTGTAGCCATAGTAGTAGGGGGAATAATAGCTGCGGTAGCCATAGTAGCCGTAGTGGCCGTAGCTCCACCAGGGATCCCAGAACGGATCGAACCAGGGATCGGCCCAGGAGTAATACCCCCTGTAGCTCCAGTAGGGGCTATAATAACCATAATAGGGGCTGTAGTAGCCGTAATAGCCGTAGAATGGAGAATGGAAGGGGCTGTAGTAATAGCTGTAATAGGGGTCGTCATCCTTCTGGACAGTCCCCTTGCTGCCGAGTTTCAATGTGTCGGAAGCATTCTTCCTGGCGGCCATCTCCCTGAAGTCGTCTTCAGATAGCAGTTCCACCACGGGCTGGGGCCTGTAGTAGATGCCGTCCGGGTATTCCTGCTCCCGAGAAGCATATTGAGCGGTAGTCCCGCAAGATGCCAGCGCAAGAAGCGCGGGCAGTAAAATGATCAGACTCCGTTTCATTATGTTACCTCCTTTTATAATAAAAGTTTGTATATTTGCGTCACAATATCCGTGCCGTCTGGCGGCACAATGCAAATTTGACAAAAAAAATTAAATATGGCAAAAGAGGTTACTAAACGAGCCGAAAATTATTCCCAATGGTACAACGACCTGGCCCTGAAGGCGGATCTCGCCGAGCAGTCCGCAGTGCGCGGATGTATGGTCATAAAGCCCTATGGCTACGCCATTTGGGAGAAAATGCAGTCGCTGCTTGACGCAAGATTCAAGAAAACCGGAGTCCAGAACGCATACTTTCCCCTCTTCATCCCCAAATCCTTCTTCAGCCGCGAAGCCGAGCACGTGGCCGGATTCGCCAAGGAATGCGCCGTGGTCACGCACCACCGCCTGATGAACGACCCGGACGGCAACGGCATCGTAGTGGATCCTTCCGCAAAGCTGGAAGAAGAGCTCATCGTGCGTCCGACTTCCGAAACCATAATCTGGAACACCTACAAGAACTGGATCACCTCCTGGCGCGACCTTCCCCTGCTGTGCAACCAGTGGTGCAACGTCGTGCGCTGGGAGATGCGCACCCGCCTTTTCCTCCGCACTGCCGAATTCCTCTGGCAGGAAGGCCACACGGCCCACGCCACCGCAGAGGAGGCGCAGGCCAAGGCGGAAGAGATGGTGCACGTGTATGCCGATTTCGCCCGTGAAGTCATGGCACTGCCCGTGATCGTGGGCCACAAGAGCCCCAACGAGCGTTTCGCGGGAGCCATCGACACCCTCACGATCGAAGCCATGATGCAGGACGGCAAGGCCCTCCAGGCCGGCACCTCCCACTTCCTCGGCCAGAATTTCGCCAAGAGCTTCGACGTGCAGTTCACCAACAAGGAAGGCAAGATGGACTATGTCTGGGCAACTTCCTGGGGCGTGAGCACCCGCCTGATGGGAGCGCTGATCATGGCGCACGGCGATGACAACGGCCTCGTGCTGCCTCCCGCCCTCGCCCCCATCCAGGTGGTGATGGTGCCTATCTACAAGGGCGACGACGAGTTCAACGCAGTGATGCAGGAGCTCGACAAGATTAAGGACCAGCTGGAGGCCCTCGGAGTGAGCGTGAAGATAGACGGCCGCGACACCCTGAGGCCCGGCTTCAAGTTTGCGGAATGGGAGCTCAAGGGAGTGCCCGTGCGTCTTGCGATGGGCGCCCGCGACCTTGCCGCCGGCACCGTGGAAGTGGCCCGCCGCGACACCCTCACCAAGGAGACCATGCAGCTGGAAGGCATCGCAGAGCATATCAAAGGCCTCCTGGACGCCATCCAGAAGAACATCTACGACAAGGCCCTCGCCTTCCGCGACGCCAATGTGGAAAAGTGCGATGACTGGGAGGAGTTCAAGGTGAAGATCCAGCAGGGCAAGTTCCTGTTATGCCACTGGGACGGCACCACCGAGACCGAGCAGGCCATCAAGGACCAGACCAAGGCGACTATCCGCTGCATCCCCGTGGACAGCTATGTCTGCGAGGAAGAGGGCCGCGACATCTATTCAGGGAAGCCTTCAAAGGCACGCGTTGTTTTTGCTATTTCATATTGATATGAGGAAATTTATACTTTTGACAGGACTTCTTGCCCTCAGCGTCTCCGGCTTCGCCCAGGACGACGCCCAGAAAGCAGCCGCAGAGGCGGCCGCAGCCTTCGTGGACGCCAAGGCCGACGAAGCTGCCGCAGCCAAGCCTAAATACTGGCAGTACTCCACCGTGTTCGACATCGGCGTGAACCAGACCTCCCTGTTCAACTGGGCAGCCGGCGGATTCAACAACATCACGCTCAGCACCGGTTTCGACGGCAAGGCCTACTACGCCAAAGACCGCATGAACTGGAAGAACCGTCTCCAGCTTCAATATGGTTTCATCTGGTCGGCAGACAAGTCGTACGTGCTCCAGAAGAGCAACGACCGCATCTATTTCGAGAGCAAGTTCTCCTACAAGACGGCAAAGGAGACCTGGAACTGGACCGCAAGCTACGATTTCCGCTCCCAGTTCACCGATTCGTATTCCAACTACGATTATCCCTTCGCCGGTGAAGACAAGCAGCATATGGACGAGCATATGAAGGAGGAAATGAAGCATATGTTCGAGGAATGGAGAAAGGGCAGCATCAAATCCACTTTCCTTTCGCCTGCCTACAACAATCTTGCAATCGGTGCCGAGTGGACGCCGGCTCCCTGGTTCAACCTCAACATTTCACACCTGACCGGCAGCGTGGTCATCGTCACCGAGCCCGTGCTCCGCAAGCAGTACGGCATGCCCGTGACTCCCGCCACAGCCGCCGTGGATCCGGTCTACAGCGCCGCCCTGTTCCAGTTCGGTGCCTCGATCAAGGCGAACGCCAAGTTCTCGATCAACGACAAGTTTAATTACGAGACCCAGCTGGTCGTGTTTACCGACTACCTCAACCATCCTTTCACGCAGTACCGCGTGAACTGGGACAACAAGATTGCCTGGCAGATCACTTCGTTCTTCAAGATCGGCCTGAGCACCTGGCTGCTCTACGATCCTATCGTGGAAATTGACGGCGTGAAGAGCAAGGTGCAGTTCAAGGATTTCCTGGCGTTCAACTTCACATTCGCTTTCGGCAAGAAGGATCTGAAATAATGAAAGTGCTTCTCGCAGTCAGCGGCGGCATTGATTCAATGTATATGCTCCACAGGGCCCCCGATCTTTTTCCGGGGGCTTCTTTGGCAGTCGCCCACTGCAATTTCCGCCTGCGGGGAGCCGAATCGGACGGCGACGAGGCATTCGTGCGCGAGGAATGCGAGAAGGCCGGGCTGACGCTCTTCGTGAAGCGTTTCGACACGTCCGCCCACGCTTCTGCGAACGGCATTTCCATCGAGATGGCGGCCCGCGAGCTTCGCTACGCCTGGTTCCGGGAGCTGTGCAGGGAGCACGGTTTCGATGCCGTGGCCACCGCCCACAACGCCAATGACAATGCCGAGACCCTGATACTCAATCTGCTGCGCGGCACCGGCACCAAGGGCCTTCGGGGTATTCCTGATCACGGCTCCATTGTACGGCCGTTGCTGGGAGTGACGAGGGACGAGATTCGGGAATGGATGGAGCGGCACGGTTTCGAGTGGCGGGAGGACAGCACGAATGCGGAGAGCGAGGTCAAGAGGAACAAGATCCGCAACCGGGTGTTCCCGGTGTTCGCCGAGATCAATCCTTCGTTTGTCCGCACTCTCGGGGAGGATATCGAAAGGATCCGCCAGACGGACGATATCGCTGATGATTATTTTCGTGAAGCTGCAGCCCGCATCGTGAAACATGCCCCGGAGGCCGCCTCAGGGGCGATTCTGGAGATCAGCGTCCCGGGGCTCCTCGCCCTTAAGCACTGGCGCTACGTGCTCTGGCGCACCATCGAAGACTACTCGTTCAGCGCCGAGACCTTCGCAAAGCTCTGCGAGCTCCTCGACCGCTACCGCACCTCCCCCCTCGGCACCGTCACCCTCAGCGGCAAAACATTCCAGTCCCCGGGTCACCAGCTCACCGCCCGCCGCAAGCACCTCCTGCTGACCCTCCGGTAGCTGTTTGATTATTCCGGCAAAACTCTTATCTTTGCATTGTCTTTATAGACGCTACAAATTTGTACACCGTGGTACCCAGAGTCCACAAAGCGAGTTAGGTTATATCGTGCCCGGCTCGCTTTGTGCGTTAAAAGAGGATACCTTAATAGTTGGCAACGCCCTGCCGGAGCTAATGGCGCAAAAGTGCTCCCAGGTTTCTGGATAGGAATCTGGTAATCTATTTAGGGCAAGAATCAGGGAGTCCGTCACCGGCGGCGTTGCCTTTTTTAGCTTAAACTGATGAAGAAAAGACTTGTTTTGCCAAACGAGGCCAGTAATGGGGAGCAGAATAATGACTATTTGCAAGACTTAGCATTTGGGGAAAGACTGTTGATTCATTGTGATGCCGATAAAAGAGAAGTACATAAGAATATTCTGGCTGCTTGTGTCATTCTCGGTACTTTCCTCACCACGATGATTCGTATTAGGCCTCATCGCCTTGAATATGGCGTAAAGAATCCAGAATATGAGATTGATGGCCTGCTTGCTGATAGAAAAGGAATAGAAAGTGAGAAAGGAATCAAGTGGGGGTTTATCTCTGCAATCAAACAAGGATGTAAGGTTGTGGTGATAGATTTAAATGATAGAATGTATAGTAAACCACTGAGGATCAACACTATATCCAAAATGATCCGATGGCGTCGCAAGGACTTTGAGCAAGGAAAGATTCTCAGATGCTATATCGTTTATCATTGCCGAGCAATAGTAGTCGAGAATGAAGACATCCTTGATCTTGAGCAAATTAGAACTATAATAAAAAAATTGAAGCCGTAACAAGTACGGCCTCAAGATAGACGCCACGGCTTGAAGTTATCGCGCCTTTGCGGGCTCATCTGATGCAAAGATAGTAACTTTTTGGGGATTGACAAATTAATTACATATCCATTTAGAGCGCGATTATTTAATACTTTTATTATATTTGCGGTTGTCCTTTGGGACATTACATAATGATGAAAGTGTTTTCGCTTTGATCCTTGGATAGAAATCTGGTAAATTTCATCAAGAACAGGGATAAGCAGATCACTCCCATCGCCTTGCGTGGTGCTTTGTGCCGTTCCGTGCACATCGCCATAATTGGTGTGGAGTATCGTTTATTTGTTCTTGGGCTTACCAGAGCCTCTATCCAGGTAAACGAATGCTCCACACTTTTCTTTTGTTTAATAGCATCCGAGGGGCAGGGTGATAATACATGGAATTATGTGCATAGTAATTGATCCTAAAGAAAAGATTAAAGAGTATCTCATTAAGTGGGGATATCTACCAATTGCGAATAGTATCGGGTCTGAACACACACACGACACTCTAATTAACGCCGCCGCTTATGTGTACAACGATTTTCTTGGTGTTAATTTGGAAGAACAAGGTTGCTGTTGGGCATCCAACGTGAAAGGAAATAATCTAATTAGTATTATTTGTAATGCACTTAGCCAAATTGAAAAAGAGTTCTCCTGCTACAATAGCAAACAAAAAAGTAATAAAGATCAGATTATTGACAAGTCTAAAGAGCTTATAAATAATTGAATACATCGCAGAATAGACATACTATTCGGCATTACTTATAAAGCTATGGCTTGTCCTATAGATAATCTAATTGAGCGTTATAATTAACCATGAATAATAAAAGGCTTTATTTGCAACCAGAGTGTGCTCTTGAGCCAAACTGTTCATTACAGGGATTATTATGTCAAAGCCCAGTAGACGGCGGCTTGGAAGGCATTAATGAAGAAGATTGGGTTATATAACAGAATTGACTTATGAAAACTTTACTCAAGTATGTTGTCTTATTTTCTGCGGCGATTCTTGACGCTGCCTGCAGTGACATTATAGAGTCTTCTGAATCCGTTTCTTCCCCCGAGAAAGAGATTATCTTGATGGCCACACGTGAAGGCCTTCAACCGGGTACCCGTTCTTTCCGTCTCGATGATGGTTCAGTCTGGTGGAATCCTGCTGAAGCGGTCAGCGTATTTTACGGAAGTGGAGCAGATGGAGGCAGCAAATTTGTGTCGATGAATACCGCTATTGCTGAGACTGTCGAACTGCAAGGATCCGTGCAGATGGCTGGTTCCGGTAAGGACTTCTGGGCGGTTTATCCTTATTCCGAGGATAATTCCTGCGACGGCTCCTCAATTACTACCGTCATTCCCGACGTCCAGATAGGTGTTGAAGGTAATTTCTCTGGAGATGTTTTCCCTGCAGTAGCAAAGTCAAGTTCTATGACCCTCGCATTTTGGAACATTTGCGGTGGCGTTAAGTTCTTCGTCTCAAGGGGAGATATACAGTCCGTCTCCTTTAAAGGAAACAGACAAGAGGTACTGGCAGGAAAAGTGCGCGTTTCACTTAACGCTGAAGGGATACCTGATGTCGTAGAAGTCGTTGATGGCAAAACTGAAGTAACACTAAACGCTCCCGATGGTGGCACTTTCAAGGCTGGCAAGTACTATTATATAACCCTGCTACCGACCGCTCTTGATAGTGGTTTTACAATGACTTTTAGTACTGCCGCAGAGGTGGGCGCTGTTATGAGCAGCAACCCGCAGAGCATCAAACGCTCGGTCTTTGGTATACTGAAGAACATCGATTCAAAGGTCTATGAGTGGAATAAAATAGAGTGGGTTGATCTCGGCCTTCCGTCGGGCTTGAAATGGGCTACATGCAACATTGGAGCATCCAAGCCTGAGGAATATGGCGATTATTTTGCATGGGGGGAAACGGAACCATATTATGAGATTGGACATGCCCAGTCCGATAGCCCTGTGTGGAAAGCAGGGTGTGAGCTTGGTTATTCTTGGCCGTCTTACGTATTTGAGCTAGGCACAGATTGGTATGGCCCGTTCTCCAAATATGTCTCAAAGCCCAGTTGTGGCACAGTTGATAATAAGACTATTCTTGACCCTGATGATGATGCAGCAAGTGTAGTCTTAGGCGACGGCTGGCGGATGCCAACGGCTGAGGATTGGACAGAACTGATGGAGAACTGCGACTGGATATGGACCACGTATAATAATGTACCTGGCTTCAGAGTTAACAGTCTCAAAGCAAGTGATAGCAATAAAAGAATTTTTCTTCCAGCAGCAGGCTACCGTTATGGCGTAAAGCTTAATGATTTGTACACTGTGGGCCACTATTGGTCTTCGTATAGGCACATTGATGATCGTGCCGTTTACTTCAATTTTTCTTATCGCAACGTCATCGGAAACAATGGTACAGAACGATGTGGTGGACTTTCAATTCGGCCCGTATACGGCGACCGAATTCATCCGGGAGCAGTCTCTCTTAGCAATACTTCTCTCTCTTTATATGTTGGTTATTCAGAGCAATTGACAGCTACAGTTCTTCCAAACAATGCGGCAGAGAAAAGTGTTATGTGGTCTTCTGACAACACAGAGGTTGCTGTAGTTAATGAAACTGGTATAGTGAAGGCTTTAAGCCCAGGAACGGCAACTATTACAGCAAGTGCTGTTGATGGTAACGGAACGGCAACTTGCGTGATAAGCGTTGAAGAAATGACCGTCGATTGGACTTATATTGAAGGCACATGGACTGCACAGAACTACGATAACGATGTTCCGGACGGAGATCTCTACAAGGCCCAGTTCAAGAAGATTGACGATACCACCGTTGCCCTCATCAACCTTTGGTACGGTGGCGAGGCCCTCCAAGGCACGATTACATTCGACGCAGCGACCAACTCTGCTACCATGTCCTTTCCTGCAAAGCAGGTTGTCATGGATGCTTCTACCTATGGTTATGGCAAGTTGTTGCTCATCGGCTATGACGGAGGTTGGGCATACGTTCCCGCCACCGCGATAGTGACTGCCGCCGGCATCACTCTCGGACCTTGGAACCTTCTCATCACAGCCGGATCATATGCAGGGTCTCAGTTTGGCAGCTCCTACACTACTGTGTTCACGAAATCCTTAGTTGTTCAGTAATTCTAAGTCTAGTTGCCGACCAATAAATGTCATGGATTGGTTTGATAATATAGATGTGAACGAGAATAAGGACTATGGTAAGAAACTTGTATCCGTTCTGCTTAAATAAGCGTTCAAGGTCAGTTTTTAGCTTGGGGACCTTGAACGCCAATTTATATTTTGTCGGACGCTTACTCCATAAGACACAGGTAAAACCCTCCAATTTGCTACCGCTGGAAGAATAATAATGCCAGCGGGAGCGAAAACAGGTGATAATGCTCCTCCTGGGAGGAAATCTTTGCCAGCGGGAGCAGCAAAGGCAGCGACGGTCCGGCGAAAGGCCCTACAGTACCCCGTACTTCTCCCCGTAGGAGAGCATCTGGCCGAGGTAGTCGTCGGTGTAGCGGATTTCGTAGTCGGTGATTACGCCACCCTTTTCCACGGGGACGATATCCGGATTGATGAAGCCGCCGTAGGGCTTGAGGCCGAGGGCTGAATAGCGGTCGATAACCTCACGATGGAGCTTGGGATCGATCTGCACCGCATATTCCTCCACCAGGGCCTTCCCAGCCTCATAATCGCCGGTCGACTTAATCCTCTGAATCTCAGCGAGAAGCTTTCCGAAGAGAGAGCGCAGGGCCTCATAATCGCAAATCACGAAGAACGTCTTTCCGTCCCTTTCGCGCCGCTCGATAACACCCTGCTCCTGACCCTGTTGGAAACACCATTCAGAAATCAGCTTACGGTCCTGCATATGGGCTTCGGTATTGCTGCGGCCAAACTCCACGCGGTTGAACTGCACCATCAAGCCGTTGCGTATAAAGCTGTCGTACTCAGCCTTATAGGCCTCGGCATCAGGCATAATGCCAAGCTCCACCAACTTGGGGTCGGCAGCATAATAGAGGCCGAACAGGTCGGCACGCGCCTCCTCGAGCGTGGATGAATACTCACCCATAGCCGTCGCAGCCACTCCCTTGAGCAACTGGCCAGAGCCGTGGCCGAGGCATTCGTGCAGGTCGGTATGTATCTCGGAAGCGTAGGAACCATATTTCTTCGAACGCGCGATCTCAGCGTCATCCCATGCAAACTCAGTCAGCACATTGGCCGGAGACTCCTCTGCGGAATACTCATAAGCGCGGGAAATGTTGGAAATGGTCACGCTCTTGGAGCCGTGGTCACGGCGTATCCAGTCGGCATTGGGAAGATTGATGCCGATAGGAGTGGCAGGATAAGAGTCGCCGGCGAGGCACACGGCGTTGATGACCTTCGCGCTGATACCCTTCACCTTAGCCTTCTTGAAGCGCGGATCCACCGGCGAATTGTCCTCGAACCACTGGGCGTTGGCGCTCAGGATGGCGGAACGCTCGGATGCCTTTGCGTCTTTGATGTTCACGTGGCCCTCCCAGGAGCCCTTGCGGCCCAGGGGGTCGTTGTAGTCTTCCACGAAGCCGTTCACGAAATCCACGGTGCCGAGTGTGTCCTTGACCCACTCCACATTGAATTCGTCCCACTTCCTGAGGTCGCCGCTGCGGTAGTAATCGATCAGAAGGGCCAGGGCGCGCTTCTGGATGTCGTTCTCAGCAACCTTGCGGGCAAGTTCCAGTTCGGCGCAGATCTTTTCGATGGCCGGGCCATAGATACCGCCAACTTTCCAGGGTTTCTCGACCACCACGCCATCTTCCTTCACCACCTTGGTGTTCAGGCCGTAAGCCACAGGGTGCTTGTCGGCGGGATCCTCGATGGAAGCATAGTATGCCTCCACCTCGTCGCGGGTGACGCCTTCATAGAAATTGACGGAAGACAGTTCCACGATGTCGCCCTCCTTCGAGGTGCTCCGGCGCTGGGGGCACACGGTCGGATCGTAGGCATAGGGAATCAGGAAACCGGCCTCATCGGAACGGCCCACAGCATCCAGAAGCTTTTCGAAATATCCGGCCTCGCACTCGGGATAAAACTTGTCCTCGGCATAATGATGGTGGATGCCATTGCTGAAGAACAGTCTCTTGGCATAATTGGTAAATGCCTCGAACTCACTGCATTTGCGGTCGCCTGCATAGTTCCGGAGTATATCTTCGACGGCATGCCTGAGCTGGAGGTTCCCGGCGCAATTCTGGTCCCACAGGATATCCCTCCCCCACTTCGCCGCCTCGGCGAGATGGTAGGCATATTCCTTCTGCTGGAGGCTCAGGCCATCCCAGCCCGGCACCTGATACCGTATCACCTTCACGTCTGCAAACTGATCCACGGTATATTTGAAATCCGACTTCTTTCCGCCGCAGCCCGCCACCAGCAGCACTGCCGAAACATTCAGCATCATTTTAATAATTCTCATATCAGATTAAACAATTTTTTCAAGGTTGCATCGCTGCCGGAGGAGAGGAGTTCCACTCCGGGGTCAGGGTCTGAAAGGGCAATGCCGTGGTCATTCAGCACATCCACAAGATGCCGGGCCACTGCAGGGGCCGGGTCGATGAAGCGGACGCCCTCGGGTGCAATGCGCTGCATCAGAGGCAGAAGGAAGGGATAATGCGTGCAGCCAAGCACTATGGTGTCGGCTCCAGCCGCAAGAAGCGGCTCAAGACTCTCCCGCACCACGGCTTCGGCGTGCGGCCCGTCGAGCTCCATCCCCTCAACCAGCTCCACAAAACCACGGCCGACGCGCTCTTCTATCTTCACCGCATCCGCATACTGCTCCTTGGTATTCAGATACTTGGGAGCCTTCAGCGTGCCGGCTGTCGCAAGCACGCCCACCACGCCGCTGCGTGTGCCGGTGGCGGCGGGCTTGACCGCGGGCTCCATGCCCACGAAAGGCACCGGATACTCGGAGCGGAGCGTCGCGATGGCTGCGGCCGTGGCCGTGTTGCATGCCACCACGACCGCCTCCGCGCCTTTGGAGAGCAAAAGCTCGGTAACGGCGCGTCCGCGCTCTATGATATAGGACGCGGACTTCTCGCCATATGGACAATGGGCATTGTCCGAATAGTATATATAACGTTCATCAGGGAGAATCTTCCGAATCTCCCTGAGAACTGACAGGCCTCCTGAGCCCGAATCGAAAATCCCTATCGCCGCCATATTATGAAGCAAGCTGTCCGAGCACCTCGAAGCAGGCCTTGCCGTCGATCACCACCATGCGGTAGATGGTGTCGTCCACTTTGTAATAGGTGTCGCCCTGGAGTTCGAGGGTCTCGTAGTCGTCGGGCAGGGATTCCACGAGTGCACCTGCGGGAGGCACAATCACCGTGTACTGCCCGTCCGCACCCTTGACGTAGAACACACCGTCGTTGTAGAAATACTCCGTACCGGCTGCAGCGTAGCTCTGCACAAGCCCAAGGGAGGTTGCGAGAGTGCCGGATGCATTGGCCTGGGCCGCATTGAGGGCGATATTCGCGTTCTGCTGGGCAATCAGGGCGTTGTTGGCAGCGATGGTGCTGTTCTGCTCCTGGATCGTACGGTAGTTGTCGTTGATGGTGTCGTAGTAGTGGATGGTATCGAAGTAGTAGGCAAATCGGCAGGCGGTGTAGACCGCGTCGGCAAGGGGGTGGAACACGTAGCCGAAAGGCGGACGGCACACCCAGTATCTGCCGGAGTGGTAGCGATACCAGATATTGTCATAGAAATAATAGTCACGACCCCAGTAGTGGCGCACCTCGTAACGGGGAGGAGGAGCCGGCAGGTAGTGGCCGTAGTGGTGGTGGCCATATGAGTGGAAATAGGCCGGAGTACCCCTCAGCTCACGGTGCACGGGAGCGCGGTGGACGGGCCTGTGGCCGGGATGGGGATTCACGTTGACCCTGCCGGGCACGTGGCCTGCGGGAGCCACGTGGTTGTGGCCGGGAGCGGGACGGCGGCTGCCCACGTGGCTGTAATTGCCGTTGTGGCGGGGGCTGTGGGAGCCGTCGATATGGCCGCGCGAAGGGGCGGTATGGGCAGGGCCTGCGTGGGCGCTGCCTCCGGGCCTGCGGGCTCCGTCGGTCACGTGACCACTGCCGGATACGTGACCGCTGCCGGAAACGTGGCCGCCGTGGTTACGGACGTCGCCCATATTATGGCTGCCGCCGGAAGGACGTGCCGATGAACCACCGGCAGGACGTGCCGATGAACCGCCGGCAGGACGAACTGGACGCACTGACGAGCCGCCGGAATTGTGGTTGCCGCCGGATGCGCTTCCGCCGGAGATACGGCCGCTGCCGTGATTCCTGACGCTGCCGCCCGAAGGACGGGAAGGCCTTTCCTGGCCAACCGAGGAAGGACGGCTGTGGCTGCCGCTCACCGACCCGCCGAAACTTGGCGAACGGTGGGAGGTGGAGCCTGAACTATGAAAACCGCCGGAGTTGTGGTGGGATCCGCCGGAAGAATGAGTGTAACCGGAACTATGTGAACCGCCGGAATGGTTAGAGCCACCGCCACGGGAGTGGGGCTGTGCGACAAGAGGGATAGCGAAAATGACGGCTGCCGTCATCATTGCTGCGAGTCTAGTCAGATGTTTCATATGCCAGTGGTTTTAATATAAGTAATACTTCTTCGACAAGCTTCTGAAGCCTTCGGTTTCAGCAGTCCAGTAGGAAAGGATGTCGGAGACCTTGAAACGCTTGCTGAATTCTTTACTTACAAAGTCCGTTCCACAAACTTTGTTGAACATATTTATCCGCCCGGCAGACAGCTCGAAGGGGTTCTTTTTGTAGAGCTCATAGACCGCCTGCATCACGTAGAACTGTATCAGGGTCATAGGTGCGGCTTCATAGTCGGTGAAATAATATTGCACCCCGTGGACCAGTTTTTTGGCGCAGCTGCCGTAGAAAGGAGTATAGTGGACCGTCCTCCAGGCCACTCCCGGCACCTTGTAGCTGTCCAGGCGGGCCTTGAGCTGGTCGGCGTCTATCCAGTCGGCGGCGAAGGCGTCGAAAGGAATGGTGTAGCCTATGCCGATATTGAGGTAGTCGTTGAATTCACCCACCAGGCCGGCGCAGGGATAACAGATGGCACTGCGCGGATAAGGGATGTTGGGGGACGGCATCACCCAGGGGAGGCCGGTCTTGTCGTAGGTCATCCAGCGCTCCCAGCCCTCCATGGGCACAACGGTGAGCTGGCACTTGAGCGGCAGCTGGTCGCCCTTCTGCCCCCGGTTGAGTCCCTCTTCGTTGATCATCATTGCGATTTCGCCCACGGTGAGGCCGTACACATAGGGGATGCGGTACTGGCTCACGTAGGAATAAAAACCGTCGCGCACCAGGCTGCCTTCCACTTTCAGGCCGCCGAGGGGATTGGGCCGGTCGAGCACCATCACCTGCACGCCCACGGTGGCGCAGGTGCGCATCAGCAGGCCAAGGCAGCTGATGAAGGTATATGAACGGGTGCCTACGTCCTGTATGTCATAGACCACGATGTCCACGTCCTTGAGCATTTCGGGCGTTGGCTGGCGGGTGGCGCCGTAGAGGGAGTGCACCGGCAGGCCGGTCGCCGCATCCCGGGAGGATTCCACCTTGCCGCCGGCCCAGACGTCGCCGCGCACGCCGTGCTCAGGCGCATAGAGGGCCACAAGGTTGACGTTCTCCCGGAGTATGTCGATAGTGGAGCGGAGCTGGCTGTCCACGCCGCTGGGATTGGTCAGCAGGCCAACCCTCTTGCCGCGCAGGCCCTCGAAGCCGCGGTCGCGCAGGACTTCGATTCCCGGCTTGACCTGGGCTGAAAGACTTATTCCGACGGTAAGCGCCGCCGCGCAAAGAATGTGACGAAGAATGTGGCGAGGCAACATAACATTACGAGTATAAAGAATCCAACATAACCGAGCGCTTCCTGCAAGTATCCGGCCACAAGTCCGGGAAGCATCATTGAAAGCGCCATGAAGGCGGTGCAGATTGCATAGTGGGACGTCTTCATCGGGCCTTCCGAGAAGTGCATCATATAGAGCATGTAGGCCGAGAAGCCGAAGCCGTAGCCGAACTGGTCGAACACCACGCAGGCGCCCACGGTCCAGAGACTCTCAGGCTGCGCTATGCTCATATACAGGTACACGGCGCAAGGGAGCGCCAGCGACAAAGCCATGGGCCACAGGCACTTGCGCAGGCCGAGCCGGGCGGCCGCAAGGCCTCCGAGGATGCCGCCGGCAAGCAGGGCGATCACCCCGAAGGTGCCGAACACCACTCCGTACATGTCGGTGGTGAAGCCAAGTCCGCCCGCCTCCACGGGATCCCTGAAAAAGGGGAAGAGCATCTTCACGGAAAATGCCTCCGGAAGCCGGTAGAGCAACATGAACGCGATTGCAATCCATATCCCCTTCTTGCGGAAGAACGAGGCGAAAGCTTCCCCGAACTCACGGACCACGTCGGCGGCGGTGCGCACCTCGCCGGCATTACGGTCGTCAGCCGGACGGGGCAGGATGAAGGCGTGGTAGAGGGCCATCAGGGCAAGGATCGACGCGGAAACTATCATAGTGACCGACCACGCGGCGGGGATGTCTCCGAGACGCTTTTCCAGCATACCGGCCATCACCACCAGCACGCCCTGCCCGAACACGGAGGCGATACGGTAGAATGTGCTGCGTATGCCCACGAAAGCGGACTGCTGCCGCTTGTCCAGGGCCAGCATGTAGAATCCGTCGGCGGCGATGTCGTGGGTGGCGGATGCGAATGCGGCCACGATAAAGAGGATCAGCGTGAAGGTGAACGTGGACATGCGCACGGTCGCGGCTATCAGTCCTATGGCGGCAAGCATCAGGACCTGCATCGTGACTATCCACCAGCGCTTGCTCCGGAATATGTCCACGAACGGGCTCCAGAGGGGCTTCACCACCCAGGGAAGGCTGATGAGGCTGGTCAGCAGCGACAGCGTGCCGTTGTCCATACCCATATCCTTGAACATTATCAGGGATATGGTGTTCACTATGAAATACGGGATACCCTCGACGAAATAGAGAGTGGGTATCCAGAGCCAGGGGGATTTACTCTTCGACTGTTGCACCTTTATAGTAGTATTCAAGTATCTGTTTGTAGTTGAAGCCCTTTGTGGACATCACCGCGGCTCCGATCTGGCACAGGCCCACTCCGTGGCCCCAGCCCTTGCCGCGGAGCACCATGGTGTCGCCCTCCCAGCGGGCTTCGAAATCGGAGCTTTTGAGGTGGGACTTGCTGAGGGCCCTGCGGATGGCGAGTTCCTTGCCTATCACTTCAGTGCGCAGGGTGCCGCGGATCCGCAGGTATTTGATGCGTCCGGAGACTCCGCGCTCTACGGGCTCAAGGTCCAGGACAGTGCCGAAATCGATGCCCGTACGCTCCCGGACCAGCGCCGAGAGTTCTTCCCGGGTGTAGCGCTGCTCCCAGTCGTGGAAATCCACGGTCTCGAGATCATAGTCGTTGAGCACCTGGGAGAGAATTGCCGGGTCGTGGCAGTCGCAATAAGGGTCTTCGACGCTCTGCAGGTAGGGGTAGTCGCGGTCTTCCCAGCAGGTACTGAACAGCTCCGACCTGCCTCCACAGCACTTGGAGTAGCGTGTGTCGCATATTTTGCCTTCGTAGCGCAGCACCTGTCCCCAGGTCTGGTCTATGGCCTGGCGGACGGTCTCCCCTGCCGCAAGCGTGAGTCCCTGGTAGCGCTGGCAGTGGTCGTCGGCGCACACGTCGTAGCGCTGGTGCGGCACGGCGGATTCCGCCTGCTCCGGATTTCGCCTGTCCCTGATACGGGCAAGCGCCCAGCTGCGGGAGATTACGGCGTGGGCTTTCAGGAACTCCAGGGAGGCGCTGGCGCGCATTTCCGAAGAGATGACGCTGAGCAGGTAGTCCTCCAGTCCTATGCGGTTGATGGCCGTGACCCTGTCGCCTTCGGCAATGAATTTCAGCGAGCCGGCAAACTTCTGGTCCTGCTCACGCTGCCAGTGGAAGTCGATGCCTATCGGCACGTTGCATAATATGAATGAAGGCTCCGCAAAGAGCGTGGAGCGGGTCACGGCATCGAAGTAAAGTTCGTCGTAGAGGGCGCCGTTGTAGTTGATGCGGCCATCCTTGACGCTCACCTTCTGCGGACCGGCGCCGTCGGAAATGATTTCGAAAGTGATTTCCGGTGCGGACAGTATGCCTACTTCGATTTCGGGCTGCCTGCGGGTCAGGCGGGACTGTATCATCTGCTCATCCTCGGCGCTGACGCTCGTTTCGGCGAGCATTTCCTCGAGCTGGGCGGGGGTGGCTTTCTCATAATCCTCCTCGCAGGGGGCCACGAACACGCCCGCCATTTCGGCCGCTCCGGGGCTGATTGTCAGATGGTCGGCGCCCTCGGCGTAGTAGTGGTGGGAGCGGAGGGCGCTGCGGAGCACCACCATCACGCGGTATTCTTCCTTCTGTTCCTTGAACCAGGCATAGAGGTTGAACCTGGGCTCGAGGCCGGGGTCCATCACGGGGCAGCAGTCGAGGAACTGATAGAACACCTTGGCCAGCGACTTGGTGGTGTCGGCCTTGATGCAGTAGACGCCGCGGGTGAAATGCGGGTAGTGGTAGAGTTTGGCGTCCTTGACCGTGGACAGGGGGTCTCCGGGCTCGTCCAGGAAGGCGTCGACGGCCGTCTCCAGAGGGAGGGAGCCGCGGGGAACCGCCTGGAAATGAAGGTGGTCGGGGGCGGAAGCGCCGCTCTGGGGGCCGTTGTAGTAGGCGGTGAAGTCGAGGTAGTTCCAGGCAAAGTCCAGCATATCCGGAAGGTGGTGCCATATGGCCTGCGGGACGTGCTGGTCGCGGGCTATGACCAGGTGCTTGTTGAAGATGGGAAAGGGATTCACCTGGATATTGTAGCGGCGGCCCTTTCGGCCCTCGAACTTTATGTGGAACTGCTCCGGAGGGCGGTTTTCCGCGCACAGGAAGCAGGGACGCGCGGCAAGGCTGGCCTCATCGGTCTGAGCCGTGCTGGATGCGATGCGGCAGGGGTTGAACTGAATCTTGGCGTCCAGTCCGCCCACCTTGACGCTGCGGATATGCATTGATTTCAGGGCGCGGAAATTGGCGGCGGCCAAAGGCCACACCGACAACTGGTCCTGTATGAATTTTGCGAGTTTGTCCATTTCAGAGGAGTGAGAACAGGCTTTTTCGTATCATCCCGAATTCGTATTCGAAATTGGGTGTGAGGATGCTCTTGCCCATGGATTCTTCTATTTCGGAGACCTCCCACCAGCGGCCTTCGATGACCTCGTCGCCGTCGGGACGAAGGTCGAAGTGGCCCACGGCGGCATAGACGCTGACGAGCTCGTGCTCGACGGCCGAATCCCACACGTAGGAGGTCAGGGGCACGGGATTGAAATCATAGAAGGCAAGCTCTTCGCCGGCCTCTCGGAAAAGGGCTTCCTTGAGGTATTCCCCATAGCCGACGTGGCCGCCGACGGCAGTGTCCCAATAAAGGGGGAAGATGGATTTCTTCGCGGAACGGTGCTGGAGGTAGATGCGGCCGAAGCGGTCGATGATATGAAGATGCACCACGGGGTGGAGAAGTTTTGCGGCGTGGCAGGATGCGCGGGAGGCCCTGGCCACGACCGTGCCCGTGGGCTGGACCACCGGGAGCATCTCCCTGGTGCCTTTGTTGCCCGCCGCAAGAGGGGCTATGCTAACCGGGTAGACCAGTTCCATCTTCAGGAGCGTTTATGATTGAGAGTTCTTCTTCCGTGTAGAGAAGCTTGTCCGTGAAATCCGGCGCAAGGCGCGACAAGGCCACGAAGCCGCCGAGAAGGAGCGCCACCGAGGCCGCGACGCCAATAGCCCAGCGCGCAGCCGCCGGAAGCGGCCTCCGGGGCTTTGCCGGGGCGAGGGTGGGAGCGGTCGTGGTGGCTTCCGGAGCGGGGGTGGCTGCGGAGGCCGTTTCCGGGGCGGAGGCAGGCTCCTGAGCGGCCGGCTGACTGATTTTTGCCGAATTTTCGTCAGAAACGGCAGTTTCGGGCTCTGGCTGACTGATTTCGGACGATTTCTCGTCAGGAGCGGCGGCAACAGGGGCGGCAACAGGGGGAGCCACAGGGAC
Organism: uncultured Bacteroidia bacterium; assembly: GCA_902782225.1. Classification (GTDB taxonomy): domain Bacteria; phylum Bacteroidota; class Bacteroidia; order Bacteroidales; family UBA932; genus Cryptobacteroides. Next base: position 105,443 of record CACZMF010000005.1, read on the forward strand.
GTCGGGCAAAGTGACGGCCCGGTGGGTCTTCAGCGACACCGGATCCAGCCCGCAGGCATCAGGAGAAATGTCGAGATCCTCGTCGGCCACGAAGAAAAAGTGATTCTCCCTGGTGGCGCGAAGGCGGCCAAGACCCGGGAGATCCACGGCCTTTTCCTCCCGCAGCGTCGCTGCAAGGCCGGAAAGGAACTCCCCTATTATCGCAGCGGCCTCAGCAGGCGACCGGCCGTTATCCCTGGCATACAGCTCTGCCAGCAGGCTGTCGCCGCGCACTGTTTCCGTGAAGGACAGGCGCCTGTAGGGCGGATTGATCGTATAGCCCCTGTCGGAGAAGGAGGCAGGCATATCCTGGGCCACGAAGCATCCCAAACCGGGGAGGTCCAGGGCATCGTGGTCGAGAATCAGGTCTCCTACCATCCGGGCAAGCAGTTCCACATCCATAACAAGGCAAATTTAGCAAATATCCCCGAATCGGACAAATCCAGGAATTTGTAGTCCAAGATACAAAAAAATCACGAAAAAATTTGCATTTAAGAAAAAACGGCGTAACTTTGCAATCCCGTTTGGAATGACGGGTTGAAATATTCCTCTTTAGCTCAGTTGGTTAGAGCACCTGACTGTTAATCAGGGGGTCCTAGGTTCAAGTCCTAGAAGGGGAGCAACTGATACACAAGCACTTACGGAAACGTAGGTGCTTCTTTCGTTTATATCAGTAGCACGTTGGTCCCCTCTTTGACAAAATAGTTTTCAGGAAACTCTTGGAGGAGAAGAAATAATGGCTACCTTTGCAATAGGATTATATCGGAGTTAGGGCAACTCCAAGAGAACAGACATCTAGCCTCTAAATGGATGTCTGTTTTTGTTTAAGAGTTAACCGAGGGGAGGTACTTGAAACACGAGCTGTTTGTTCTACGCCCTAATAATCCGATATATGAATAAGAGAACAGAACGCAAGGTTGTTCGCATCTCCATTAGAGTCGAGGTTGCGAAGCTTGCCAGAGTCAAGGCGCACACGCGCCATTAAATAAGTCCAGCCAGGAACGGTTGGTATCTATATGCATTTCGACCATCTGGTGGGCAAGGTCTGATTTCAGGTTGGAGACCTTGCCCATAAGAATGGGCCTTGTCAGTTCTTCGGCCTCTTGATGCTGCCCAGGCCATTGGCCCTGGAGGAGAAATCCTTGCAGTCGAGGCGGGAGGCGTCGATGTCGCCGGCACCGTTGAAATTCACGGATTCGAGCTGCGGGCACGAAACGGTGAGGGTGAGTTTTTCAACTCTTGTTGAACTTGACTTTGTCTTCTTTTCTGACTTCTTGAGGTCGATGCCTCTGTAACTGAGAGGCTGTACTTGCTGTTGCCATATGTTGTAGTTTTCCTATAAATAGTCCTGTGGTTTGATTTGTTTGGTTGGATAACCTTATTTTTTTTCAAAAGTCAGGTAAAACTATCGTAAAGCACGGTTGGCTCAACCAACCAGTTCTCCCTAAGAAATAAAAAAGAGGGAGTTTACAACTTACAAATCCCCGCCATGGGGACCTATTTCCCGACTGGTTAGACTTGCAAAAAAGTGGCACAGACCGCATGCAGGGCAGGAAACTAAAGGCTTAAATCTCGCTTATTTTTCGAAGTAATCCCATTGCATACCTGTATGATACGGACTTGTTAGCATGATTTTTGTTACCTTTGTTTTCAGTTAAAGGACACCATCATGAAACGATTTTTATTTTTCCTTCTGCTTTGGTTTGTCTTCACTCCTTCTGCCATCGCCCAGAATGCGGACCCGCTACCCGATGCAGAGGTGCTGAAAGCCGCGAACGACAGTATACTAATTGACGCGTATGCACTTTACCTCCACGAAAAAGTCGCGTGGGTGCTGGAGGATGTCTTGACTGATAGCCAACCGACGACAATTAACGAGATTGCTGGTTGGTTTCCTGTTGGCGATGAAGAGGACGAGGATGTTGTGAAAGGCGTGTTTTTCAACGAAGAAAAGACCAAGGCGTTGTTTGAGGCATCGTTCAACCTCAAGACAGGCACAGTATCTGGGAAGAGTGTTGTCAGAGACCTCTCCCCTGAGGAGATTGAAATGATTAACGTGCGTGAGAAGGTTCTCCTTGCTGTTCGGACGCTTGATGTTGAGGACTTGCCGTCATGCCCAGAGGGATGTACATTTAATACTGAAGTCATTCCGATTGACGAGGACCTGTACAGAGTGTACTTTATGCTGGGGACCACTCAACATGGTGTCATACCCTTTGGTTGCGACTTCTCGTATGACTGCGATTCTGAAGGAAACATCAAGGGATTCCGTCGTTACCACAAGACATACATTCCGACACAACTCAAGATGGACGACGGCTCTCCCGTGCTATCTGTTGTTCACTCACACCTCAGGACCTGTCCGCTCATAGCACCAACCGACATTGCGTTGTTCCTTCTTTATGGATATGAGGCAGGGCTATCAGGGTTCAAAGTTCTCAGCACGGCATACCACTGCGTGTTCTCGTTTGACCCAGAAACATTCGAAATCAACGTTGAACAACTGTAAGCATCCGCCTCATCAGCCACTCACGGTTGATTTCAATGAATTCCACAGTCCCCTCTTTGACAAAAAGTTTTCAGGAAACTCTTGGAGGAGAAGAAAAAAAGCTTACCTTTGCGTCAGTCATTTATGTTATGCCATCATTGGTGGGATAAATGAAACGGACTCCTATCCTCTATATGGACGTCCGTTTTTTTAGACCCGTAAACTGAGGGGAGGTGGGGAGGTACTGAAGCAAGGAGGTCCGGCGTTCTTACACCCACTAATGATAATATAAATGAAAAGAAGAACGCGACCAGCATTTGTTCGCATCTCCATTGGGGTGGAGTTAGCGAAGCTTGTCAAGGTAAAGGCGCATAAGCGCCATTAAATAAGTCCAGCCAGGAACGGTTGGTATCTAAAAAATCTATGACCTTCCGGAAGTCACTCCAGAGGTTCAGCATTTCGACTGTCTGGTGGGCAAGGTCTGATTTCAGCCTAGGGACCTTGCCCATAAGAATGGGCCTACAGAAGCCTGAGAATGCATATTAGCGTTCAAGGTCCCCAAGCCAAAAAAGGACCTTGAACGCTGATTAAAGAGCGGGGGCGAAGATTGGGCCTTTTCAGTTCTTCGGCCTCTTGATGCTGCCCAGGCCATTGGCCCTGGAGGAGAAATCCTTGCAGTCGAGGCGGGAGGCGTCGATGTCGCCGGCGCCGTTGATGGAGGCCTCGGCCTTGTCGGCACGGCCGGACAGCACGATGTCGCCGGCGCCGTTGATTTCCATCTTCAGCGATGAGCAGTCGATTCCTTCGATCTCTACATCTGCGGCACCGTTCACGTTAATGGTGGCCTCCCCTGTCTTGAGCCCCTTGATTTCCATATCGGCGGCTCCGTTCACCTCGGCCGAGAACGCGGGGGCTTCGATTCCGGCGGGGGCGCTGAAGTCCACGGCACCGTTGAAATTCACGGATTCGAGCTGAGGGCACGAAACGGTGAGGGTGAGTTTTTCAACCCTGTTGAACTTGACCTTGTCTTCTTTTCTGACCTTCAGAAGGCCACCTTCGCTCACGATGCTGATCAGAGGAAGAATATTGTCCGGCCCGCTGAGCTTCACTGAGCAGTCGCCGGGAGTGTAGACCACATCGCAGGCAACATTGCAGCTCATGGAGCTGAAAGGACTCACGACGGTGTCTTTGACGGCCATCGTGTCGCTGGCTTTCACGATTTTCACGCCTTCCCTGGCGTTCACCAAGGTGGTGCCGTTGACTTTGACGAAGCGGCAGGAGGGCAGGAGGATCAGGGCCACGGCCGCAAGAACTAATTGGATCTTTTTCATATCGATGGTTATTTAATGTAATCTTTGAGGTTGACGCCGAGAAGGGAGGCACGCTGCAGGAGCAGCGGCACTTCTTCCTCGATGAACTTGCGGCGTTCGGTTTCCTGGATCGATTCAATCGCATCATCGCACACGAAGAAGCCTATGCCGCGCTGGTTGTAGATGACCTTGCGGTCGGTCAGAGTCTCGTAGGAGCGGGCCACGGTGTTGGGGTTGACCCCTATCTCCGCTCCCCACTCACGCACGGACGGGATTCGGGCTCCGGGCTTGAAACTACCGGCCAGGATCCTGTCGCAGATGTTGTCCGCAATCTGGATGTATATAGGTTTGTTGTTGTCGAATTCCATAGCGGCTAGTGTTTGATGGTGCGCAGGCGGAGCCAGATGAGGGCGAGCAATCCACCCAAAGTGATGAAGTTGGATATGTTGGCTATCCAGTTCAGAGTCCGGATCGCCACCTCGGGATCATTGAAACTATCCTCCAGCCGGCCAAGTTGCTCAGGCTGGACATCAAGGCTCCCCACCACAAGGACAGCCAGCAACGAGAGCACGGTCCCAATGGCAAACAGGCAGAGGAAAGTCTTTGCGACCTTGGCCTTCTTGAACAGCAAGCCGCCAAGGGTGAAAGTCAGGGTGCATCCGCACCAACCGAGGAACAGGATCGCCGGGATATTGATATAGAAGTCATCATTGCCCGTGAAGTTCAGCGCATCTCCGCAGAAGCCGGCTATAGCCCCATTGCCGTATGCGGCAGGAAACAGCCAGCTGAGCAGGGCGTCGGATCCCAGGGTCAGCGCCAGCAATGCCGCCGGCACCACAATGCACACCATGAGAGACAGGGACAGCCATTTCTCAGCGGTGGACGCCGGAAGCATCAGGAAATCCGAGCCCGCACGCTTGTCGGTGACGGATCCGTAGATCTTGACCCCGGCAGAGACCGCCGTCACAAAAACCACAACGCAGAACACGGTGAACTTTGCCTGGTCTGAGACTGCGGATGTGCTGCCGCTGCTGAAAAGGGAGCCCAGCATATGCAGGACCAGGAGTATCACCGGCATCAGGCCCAGCACCAGGAGGCTGATTCCGTAGCTGTTGCCGGCCCTGCGCAGGTCATAGGCGAAATAGTTTGCGAAACGCTTGATATCGAATATGTTATTCATGGCGGAAGATGTTTTTGACGAGTTCTTTGTGCTTATGGACGGTATTGAACAGGGCTTCGATGTTCACCTTGCTTTCGCTTCCCTCCGTGTTCTGGTACACCTGGATGAAACCCCCGGGAAGCTGCTCCGAATAGAGGCTCCGGGGATTCAGCACGGTGCCATAGTCGAAAAAGAGCTTGCTGGAGATCTGCTCCAGGCTCGCGTTGAGAAGCACTTCCCTCTTGTCCAGGATTATGATGGGATCGATGATGTTTTCCAGGTCCCTGACCTGATGGGTGGAGATCACGATGGTGGCATCCTCCGCAGTGTGCTTCATCAGTGCGGAGCGGAACTGTGCCTTCGAGGGAATGTCGAGGCCGTTGGTGGGCTCGTCAAGATAGAGGTGCCTGACACCGGAAGCCAGGGCGAAGGCGATATAGGTCTTCTTGAGCTGTCCGGAAGACATAGCGTTCATCTTCTGGGCAGGATTCACCTCGAATTCATTGAGGAGCGCCACATATTTGTCGACGGAGAAAGCGGGCCAGAAAGCGCCGCACGCCCTCGCCCAGCCAAGGGCCCTGTCGTTGACGGGAGCCACTTCATCGGGGAGGTAGTACTGGTCGCAGAGAAGGGAAGGCTCCCTCCTGCTGGGGTCGTGGCCATCGGTCAGGATAGTACCCGACTTGGTTTTCTTGAGTCCGCAAAGGAGTGTCAGCAAGGTGGTCTTGCCCACTCCGTTCTCGCCCAGAAGACCGTAGATCTTTCCGGGCTCGAGGTCCATCGTGATGTTGCGCAGGACCTCATTTTGGCCGTAGCTGAAAGCTAAATCATGAATTTTTATCATTGCCTTTGCAGTGTATTAGTTCATTAGTACACTGCAAAGGTAAGACAAAAATTCAGATTTGCAAATAAAAATTAAAGAAAATTGCAACAATCAGGATTATAGCACCTTCCGCCCACGAAACCAAGTGCACTGATGGCGGCGGTCTCCTCAGCATCCAGCCGTATGGAGGCAGCCGCAAGATTTTCCACTATCCTGGACGGGGTCACGGACTTGCAGAGCGGAATCACCCCGCAGGCCAGCACCCACGCTAGCACGACCTGCGCCGGCGTCACTCCCCTGCGGCCGGCAATGCCGGCAATGACCGGATGCGAAAGCGCCTCCCCCTTTATCAGGGGTGCCCACGCCTCCACTGCCATCCCGTGCTCCCGGCAGAAATCCAGGCAGTCGCGCTGCATCCAGCCCGGATGGAACTCGATCTGGTCCACCATAGGGGCTATTTCGGCTTCATCAAGCAGCGGCATTATGTGCCTGGGCATGAAATTGCTGAGTCCGATCGCGCGCACGCGACCCTCTTTATACAGGCGCTCGAACGCACGCCAGGTGCCGGCATTGATCTCCCTCCAATTGTCGTAGAAGAAGGGGGACGCCGGCCAGTGGATAAGATACAGGTCAAGGTAGTCCAGCCCGAGCGCTTCCATCGAACGGTCGAAAGCGCGCAGGGTGCTGTCGTAGCCGCGTTCGGAGTTCCAGAGTTTGGTGGTCACGAATATCTCTTTCCTCGGAACGCCGGACTCGCGCACTGCGGCCCCGACTTCCGCTTCGTTGCGGTAGAAAGCAGCTGTGTCCACATGCCTCCAGCCGCAGCGAAGCGCGCATAGCACTGAGTCCTTAGTGTCTTCAGGCGGCATCTTGTAGGTGCCGAATCCCATCGCGGGGATCTCTACTCCATTGCTGAGTTTCATAGGCTTACATCTGAATTTCGACGGTGAGCGGCTGGGATGCCGGGGATTCGGGAAGCGTGACGAAGGCCTTGCCGCCGCCCACGCACACGGCATCCGAAGGCAGGGCGGCGCCATTCAGGCGCACTGCCGCAGGAGCCTTGTTCACCCCCTCCAGCACGACGCTGATGCAGCGGCCGGCGGGAGCCCCATCGTAGCTGCCTTCACGCGCGCCAATCTTCAGCACGGTCTTGCGTCCGGCCACGGTCTTTTCAATGAGGGTGGTGGCGAAATCCCTGACGTAGCTCTGGGAAATGCCGTCGTCTTCATAATGCACAATCCTGCATGGAGCGCTGCCGGGCACAACCATCAGGCGCAGTCCGCTCTCCTGTTCCTGCAGGTTGCGTATGCCTTCGGGAGCCATTGGAATCACGGCACCGGCACGCACGAACCAGGGATTCTGGTCAATGGTGTACTTAAGCTTATACAATTTGCCGCCGCGGAGCAGTCCGCCGTGGGCGCAGTCGTACCACTCGCCCTTGGGCAGCCACACGTCACGTTCCGCCACACCGTCCTCCCCGCAGGGTTCGGTGATGGCCGTGGCCAGGATATTGTCGCCGAAGAAGTACTCTTCGTTCCATTTGTAGGCCTCTTCCTGCTCCGGATAATAATAGTATAGCGGCCGGCACATGGAAACTCCGGTCTCCGTGGCCTGGTGCGCAGCGTCGTAGATGTAGGGACTCAGGTCGTAGCGCAGCCTGATGGCCGCCTTGAGGTGCTCATAATATTCGGGGAATATCCATATACGGCAGTCCAGATTCGCATCCTGCGTGGCGTGCGTCTTGAAAATGGGGGTGAACACGCCGAACTGCATCCAGCGGGTGTAGAGTTCAGCATTGCGCGGGCCTCTTTTGGCCTTGTCCTGCTGGTGCCCTCCGATGTCGTGGCCCCAGTAGCCGTAACCGACGTTGGAGGCAGTGGAAGTGAAGTACGGCAGGAACTTCAGCACCGACCATTCTGAATAAGTGTCACCGGAGAAGCCCAGCTGGTAGCGGTGGCTTCCCAGTCCGCCCCAGCGGTGGTAAATGAGCGGACGCGGGGCATGCAGGCCCTGGGAGCGGGTCTGGCGAAGCTTATCGTTCCAGAAAGCATAATTGCACCAGAAGGTGTTGGAAAGGTCCTTGACATACTTGCTTTCACGCCACTGCTGCCAGTCGAGCCACCAGAAATCCACTCCCTGCTTCTCCAGGGGACGGATCACGGAATTGAAGTATGCGTCCGCCCAGGCCTGCTGGTCGAGGCGGAAGGGCACGGGCGCGCGCCAGCCGGGCTTGCCGGACGGCTCCTTGTTGCCCTTGAACGTGTAGCCTCCTTCGGGATAAATGTAGCCCTGAGGGCCGTCGTAATCGTCCGTACGCGAGAGGTAATCGGCAACGAAACGCTCGTAGCAGTCTTCATAGGGACGGATTCCCGATGCGGGGTGGAGGTTCAGCGCGGTCTTGAATCCTTTGGCGTGGAGGTCGCTTAGAAGCCCTTCGGGATCGGGTATGAGGTCACGGTCCCAGGTGTAGCCGGTCCAGCCGCGGCGCTGGTCGAATTCATCGTGGCCGGTGCGCTTGTCCAGGGGCTTCCAGGTCTCGTGCCAGTCCATGTCGATGATGAACACGTCCGCCGGAATGTCGCGGGAGCGCATATCGTCGGCAAGCTGAAGCATCTCATCGTCGGTGTATATCCAGTAACGGCTCCACCAGTAGCCGAATACGTACTTAGGAGGCAGGGGGATGACGCCTGCAATCCTGGTGAAGTCATTCAGCGCTGCGAGGTAGTCGTGCCCGTAGGCGAAAATGTACCAGTCGATACACTCCCCTTCCGGCCTTTCGCAGACCCACTCGCCCCAGTCGGAGGAATCCTTTTCGAAGAGGTGGCGGGAGCTTTCATCGATCACTGCCCAGCCGTCGCGGGAGAGGATTCCGTCCTCAAGTTCCTTTTCGCGGTGGCTCAGGCGGTCGAAGCCCTTGCAGCCGTCGAGCGTGCGGGTGGTGCCCTTAAGGTTGCCGGTCGCGGCGTCGCCGGGATGCCAGGTGACGGTCTTGCCGCCAAGTTTGAAACTGACACTCAGGTTGTCAGGGGCGAACTTTCCGCCCTTGTAGGAGAGGGTCAGCCCGGAGGTCTTGATGGTGACTCCGTCCCCTTTGCGATCCGCCTTGAAAGACGGCACGGGCAGGTTGCGGTTGATGACCGCAAGGCTTGCGCGGTCTTCAAACTTGCCGTCCGCCGCCCACTCCATACGTACCAGGCGGTCAGTCAGGACTGTGAAACGGGCATTGCCGCAGACTACTGTCGCACCCGGTGCGGCAACCGGGTCACTCTGCGCCCTGCCGGCCACCCCGGCCATGAGCACAAGCATCAAACATATTATTCTTTTCATTATACAACAAATTATTCTTGGAGCAGATGGTTTGGATGTGTTAAGCAGAAGACCGTCTTTCGGGCGCAGCCCGATTCAGGGGGTTTCGGGGGGAACGCCCCCCGTCCCTTGGGGGTGCAGGGGGATAATAGTATCAAGCTGAAGACCGTTCATCGGTCTTCAGCTTGATGCCCAGTTCTGTCAACTTGGTGATAGAACTGGGTATAGGGCACGTCGGTGCGGCCGGCACCCTTCTTCATCAGGGCCACAAGATCGGCGAAGTTGGTCTTGTAGATGTCGCGGGGCAGGAGCTTCTTTGCCACGCAAATGCTGGCGGCGAGACCCACCACTTCGCCCATCATGGCGCAGGTGCGCATCACGCGCACCGAGCCCAGGGCTATGTGGGTGACGCTGATGTCGCGGCCGGCCATGAACATATTGGGCACATCGGCGCTGTAGAAGCAGCGGTACGGCAGGGCGTACGGGTCGATGGGGGTGAGCTTGCCTATCGACATCCACTCGGCACCGGGATACTTGCCGGCGTTGCGCGGATCGGGATAGTGCTGGTCGATGCGCCAGGTGGTGGTGCAGGTGCCGTCTTCATAGGGGATGGGGCGGGTGAGGTCCTGTTCGCGCAGGATGAGGTCTCCCACTATGCGGCGGCTTTCGCGCTTGCCGCTGACGTGCGAGACCCAGGTCAGGTGCGTGCACTCCCAGTCCTCCTTCTTGGCAAGGCGGTTCTTGCAATAGGAGAAGGTGCTGTAGGCCACGTACATACCGTAGTCACGTATCTTCTCGGCATCGGCTATCTGGTCGTCGTTCATGCCCACTTCCCAGTACCAGTTGGCGCGATGGACGGGCTCCACGGTCTCCTCGTCGAGTTTCAGGCCCCAGTCGAGGCTGTCCGGGAAGCTGCAGGGGGTGTTCCAGTCTTCGCAGTACCATTCGATGCTCACGCCCATCGTGTAGCCGTCGGCCTTTTCGGGCGCAAGGCTCTCGCCGAATTCCTCGCGGGCCTCGCGTCCCATCATCGTGCGGGCACCCGCCATCACGGCAAGATGGGCGTCGCCGGTGCAGTCGGAGAACACGTAGCCGCCTATGCGGATGCGGTCCTGCCTGGTGGCCTCGACGGCTTCCACTGCGGCGATCCTGCCGTCCTTCATCTCCACCTTGTCCACGGTGTAGCCGGCGAAAAGCGTGATGTTGGGCTCGGCCGCGATGACGTCCCACTTCTTCCAGTCCTGGTAGTGGTGGGCACCGCGGGCGTTGCCGTATCGGTCGGGGCCTATTTCGTTAAGTATGTAGCCCAGAGACGGATAGGGAGGCATATTGATCTGGCCTCCAAGGCCGACGCGCACCTCGGAGCTGTTGTTGCCGCCGAGGATATAGCGGTCCTGGATCAGGGCCACGCGGGAGCCGTTGCGGGCGGCGGCGATGGCTGCGCAGAGGCCGGACATTCCCGCCCCCACGATGACGAAGTCAAAGTCGCCCTTGTCCACCACCGGCTCGGGCAGAAGCTCGGTCCGGAGAGCCTTGTAGGCTTCGACCCCGGCGCCGGGAGCCTCGCCGGAAGTGGTCAGGAGAACCGCGTCGCAGCGGCCGTCCAGGCCGGTGAGGTCGTGGATGGAGAGTTCGTGCTCCCCTGCCTTGAGCTCGTATTCACCGCCCTTCTGCCAGTACCACGCTGCGCGCTCGGGACGTGTAGCCCCCGGGCAACCGGTGCCGAACTCGGCAGGATCGGCCTTGCCGTCCAGGCAGACCTGGAAAATGCCGGGGGTCTTGCCCTCGGACCAGAAAGCCGTCCAGTTCTTAGTGCGGACCCAAAGGGTGTAGCGGCCGTCTTTTTCGATGTTTATGCGGGTCGAGGGATCGTTTTTCAGGGGCTCGCCCAGGCCGTGGGCAAGGAGATAGCTGGATCCCATTTGCAGCACAAACTGCTGCTCCACGGTCCAGTCGCCCAGCGAATCGAAACGCGTGGCGAGGACCATCAGAGAATTTGTTTTATCCATGTCTATAGAAATGAGTATTTAATTACCAGCCAAGCCATTACCCCGGCCGTTATGAGCTTGAGGCCGGTGCCGAGGAGGAAGCCGAGGAAAGCGCCTGCGCCGGCCTTAAATGCCGACCAGACACCCTTGTTGTTGACGAGGAGCTCGCCGAGGAAGGCGCCGATGAGGGACCCCATGATCATGCCCACCGGCGTCATGAACATTCCGACGACAAGACCGATGAGCGCACCGGTCGAAGCCGCTTTGTGGCCGCCCGTCATCTGCGTGGTCTTCACGGGGATTATATAGTCCAGGACAGTCACGATCACGGTCACGGCAAGCCAGATGAGCAAGCAAGCGGTAGTCATAGGATCCGGCTTGTCGCCCACCCTGCCGGCGAAATACGCCAGAAGCATGCCGACCCAGCTCAGAGGAGGCCCCGGAAGGCCCGGAACCACACTTCCGACTATGCCCAGGATGGCAAAAATTATCGCAAAGACTATGAGTGCAACCATACTGCGAATTTAACAATTATTTCATATTTTTGTAGCAGTTATGAAAAAGATAACCTGCAACAGCAGCGTGCCCGTTGTCGCAAACTACGACGTGGTGGTCTGCGGCGGCGGCCCTGCCGGATTCATCGCTGCAATCGCAGCGGCAAGGTGCGGAGCCCGCACGGCCCTGGTCGAGCGCTACGGCTTTCTCGGCGGCATGGCGACGGCCGGAATAGTAGCCCCCCTGAGCGTCTTCACCTACAACGGCGAAAAGGTCATAGGAGGCATCCCCTGGGAGTTCTGCGAGCGCCTTCAGCAGATGGGCGGCGGGCTCATCGAGAAGCCCCTTGGCAACGTGGCCTTCGAGCCCGAGCTCTACAAGCTTTGCTGCCAGCGCATGGTCCTCGAAGCCGGGGTCACGCTCCATCTGCACTCTTCTCTAAGCGGCGTCCGGACAAGTTCCGACGGGCGGATCGAGGCCATAATCATCAACAACAAAAACGGCACCGAGGCCATCGAAGCCAAGGTTTACATAGACTGCACGGGCGACGGCGACCTGGCCTATATGGCAGGCGTGCCGATGCAGCCCGACGAAGGCAAGCCGCTCCAGCCCCTGTCGTCCTACTTCGTGCTCGGCGGCGTGGACACCTCCACTCCCCGGATGCAGGCCGCAATTCACCACAACCGCCAGGGTGTCAACTGCCAGTGCGAAGAGATACGCGCCGAACTGCTGGCCCACAAGGAGGAATGGGGCATCCCCGAATTCGGCGGCCCGTGGTTCTGCACCACCCTGCAGCCAGGCGTGGTCACGGTCAATATGACCCGCACCGCCGGCAATGCCGTCGACAACGCCGACCTCACCCGCGCCGAGTGCGAACTGCGAGAGCAGGTGTTCCTGATGGCGCGCGTGCTCAGTGACCACTTCCCAGAATTCAAGCACAGTTACGTCAGCGCCGTTGCGGTGCAGGCCGGCGTGCGTGAGACCCGCCGCATCAAGGGAGCGCACACCATTACGGCTCAGGAATACGTGAGCGCCTTCCACTACCCCGACTCCGTGTCCCGCGGCGCCCATCCCATCGACATCCACGTGGCCAAAGGCGCTTCGCAGAACATCACCTTCCTGAAGACGCCGGCCTACGTGCCATACCGGGCGCTCTACTCCCCCGGTTTCGGCAACCTGCTCGTCGCCGGCCGCTGCATCAGCGCCGACAAGACGGCATTCGCCTCGCTGCGCGTGCAGGCCTCCTGCATGGGCACCGGCCAGGCAGCAGGAGTCGCCGCCGCCCTCGCCGCCGCCGGCAGCAGGAGCGTCTCCGACGTCGACATCGCATCCCTGACCGCCCGCCTGCGCAAGATCGGCGCCGTCCTCGGTGGCGCCCAACCCCCTGAGCCGCAGCCACTTGCACAATCTGCCCGCGCGGAAAATGATGCAGGCAAAATCAATATATGATTGACACACAAGAAATTACGCGCCACACATGAAAAGGATTATCATCATACTGCTGCTGGCAATGGCCATCGCGCCGGCTACGGAAGCCAGACAGAAGCTGCCGAAGGGCTGCACCGTCTGGGGCCAGGTGCTGAAAGACGGTACGCCCATGCAGGGCGTCGTGGTCTCGGACGGCGCCGAACTTGCCACCACCGACAAAAAGGGCTTCTACTACCTGAAATCGGCCAAGCGCGAGGGCAGCGTGTTCGTGAGCATACCCAGCTGCACGGAAGTCGAGACCACCGACGGAATGCCGGCATTCTGGCAGCGGCTCACCGGGCCTGAAGGCACGGCCGAGCGCCACGATTTCACGCTGACCGGCGTGGACAACACCAACTACACCCTGATAGCCATTTCCGACATCCACCTGGCCAACCTGTTCGACGACATGCTCCAGTTCAAGGAGGTCTTCATGCCCCGCTTCCGCGAGGAAGTCGAAAAGGCGAAGCCCCGCGGGCCGGTGTACTGCCTCAACTGCGGCGACAGCGTCTATGACCGCTACTGGTATGAGTACGGATACTCCATCGAGTGCTTTCCCAAGACGCTGGCTGACTGCAAGTTCCCTGTGCCCATGTTCCACGTCATGGGCAACCACGACAACGACGGCGGCACAGCACGCGAAGGCGACGTCGATTTCAATGCCGCCGAACGCTACCGCCGCACAATGGGCCCCACCCACTACTCATTCAATCTCGGACGCGAGCACTACATAGTCCTTGACAACATAGTCTACCGCAACAGCGAAGGCCGTATAGACAGCTACGAAGGCATCACCGGCAAGCGCGACCACGACCACTACTTCACCGCCGACCAGCTGGAATGGATGAAGAAGGACCTGGCCACCGTCAAGGACAAGGACGCCCCGCTGATAGTGGCGTTCCACTGCCCCATTATGCGCTACAAGGGAGGATTCACCGGAAACGCCATCAACCACCACCTCCAGTGCGCCGGCGGCGGAGAGGAGGAACTCTTCAACGAGTTCACAGCCCTGCTGAAAGGTTTCCCCGACGTGCACTTCATCTCCGGGCATTCCCATCAGAATATGCTCTGCTACGGTTCCGACGACACATCCACCTATCCCAATATCTCCAACATAGTGGAACACAACATTTCCGGAGTCTGCGGCTGCTGGTGGCAGCCGGCGGCGCACGGCGGCCTCACCCTCGCCCCCGACGGCGGCCCCGCCGGCTTCGAGGTGTTCCCGTTCGAAAGGGACAGGATGCAGTGGTACTTCGTGTCCATCGACGACGGCGCAGGGCAGCAGTTCCGCGTGTTCGACATGAATGCCGTGCGCGACTACTACAACAACGACGGAGCCGTGCAGGCCATGCTGAAGCACTACGACAAGCGCACCCGCTACGACCAGATCGAAGACAACATGCTGCTGATCAACGTCTGGGCATGGGAGAGCAAATGGAAGATAAGCGTCACCGAAAATGGCGTAGAACTGCCCGTGAAGCACAAGAAGGCCGAGAATCCGCAGTTCACCATCGACTACTACCTGCCGAAGGCCGCCTGGGACGACAATTCCAAGAGCCGCTGGCCGTCCAAATACAACGAACCTGGATATAAGCCCCACTATTTCTGGGCCAAGGCATCATCGCCTAACAGTACCGTAGTGGTCAAGGTCACCGACAGCTTCGGGCAGGAATACATACAGACCGTGGAGCGCCCGAAGCCTTTCGGCAAGAAAATGAGATAGGCGCCTATGGGTTCCCTCGACCTGGCAGTACTGCTGTTCTATTTCGTCGGCCTGGTGGCCGTGAGCCTGCTCGTGAGCCGCAGGATCAAGAATTCCGAAGATATGTTCATCGCAGGACGCAACTCCTCCTGGTGGCTTTCCGGCGTGTCCTCATATATGACCATATTCTCCGCCAGCACCTTCGTGGTCTGGGGCGGAGTGGCCTACAAATCGGGGCTTGTGGCCGTGATGACGGCAATATGCCTCGGCATCGCATCCCTTATCGTAAGCCGCTGGATAGCAGGGCGCTGGCGCCGTCTTCGCATCAAGTCTCCTGGGGAATACCTGACCGTGCGCTTCGGCCACGGGACAGTGCGCTTCTACACCGTTGCCGGCATAGTCGGGCGCGGGGTGCATACCGCGGTGGCACTTTATGCCGTGGCCGTGGTCACGTGCGCCCTCATCCAGGTGCCCGAAGGCAGCGTGTTCGCGTCCACTGGGCTGCCGGGGGATTCCGCTCCGGGCTGCCTCAGCATCTGGTGGGCCCTGGCGTTCCTGGGGGGCATCACGCTCGCGTACACCGTGGCGGGCGGCTTCCTGGCCGTGTTGATGACGGATTTCATCCAGTTCGGCGTGCTGCTGTCGGTGGTCGTGTTCATGGTGCCGCTGTCGTTCCACGCTACCGGCGGCGTGGGCAGCTTCATCGAGAAGGCAAGCGCGATTCCGGGCTTCTTCTCCCCCACCTCGCCGACCTACGGGTGGCTGTGGCTGGTGCTGTGGATGTGCCTCCACGTGGCGATGATAGGCGGCGACTGGCCGTTCGTACAGCGCTACATCAGCGTGCCCACGGTCAGGGACGCCCGCAGGAGCACCGCCCTCATCGGGGTGCTTTACCTGGTCACGCCGCTCATATGGTACCTTCCCACAATGATTTACCGCACGCTGGTGCCGGGGCCCGGAATGGACGTGGATCCGGAAATGATGACGCGGCTGGGCGAAAGCGCCTACGTGAATATGAGCAGGACCGTGCTGATGGGAGGAATGGTCGGGATGATGCTTGCGGCGATGCTTTCGGCCACGCTGAGCAACGTGTCCGGCACACTGAACGTGTATGCAAACGTGTTCACCTATGAAATCTGGGGGCACTGGAAGGGCAACGCGGACTCTTCGGAGCGGCGCAGGATCCGCGTCGGGCGCGTGTTCACACTGGTTTTCGGGCTCGTGATCATAGGCATCGCGATGCTGGTGCCGCTCGCCGGAGGTGCCGAGAAAGTAGTTGTGCTGATCCTGACGATGGTGCTGTGCCCGCTGTATATTCCGTCCATCTGGGGCCTGTTTTCGCGCAGGCTGAACGGCAACCGGCTGGTGGCGGCGATGCTGGCCAGCTGGGCAATAGGTTTTACCGCGCGCTTCACAATCCCGGCGGAGCTTGTGAGTCCGAGCCTGCTGGAGTCGGTGTCGGGCTGCGTGATTCCGGTGCTTATCCTGGGCGCGATGGAGCTGTGGTGCCGCTTCCGGGGGATTACGAGTTCCGGGCACGACTCTCTGGAGGCAGTGGTCGATCCGGCCGCAGACGTGGAGCCGGGGCCGGCCGTCAAAGCTGCCACGAAGCGCTATTCGCACCTGGCCCTCAACTGTTTCTGCATCACTGTCGGAGTCATTGCGCTTCTGCTTGCGGGGCTCCTTGCCGCGGGCGAGCCGAAGGCCGTGGCCGTCAAAGGCACGGTGCTCTCGTTTATCGGCGCAATTATTTTGATCATAAGCATTTACGTCGTTTACAGAATATTGGATGAAAAAGTCAATCGTTAGTCTGGTACTGCTGGCCGCCTGCTTTTCGGCTGCCGCACAGGCGTTCGGGGGCCTGCAGCTGAACCCCGAGTGCAGCGAGTTCATCGTGAAGGAAGGACGCAAGAGGCCCCAGCAGGGCATGGACATAAGCGGCCGGTTCCTTTTCTCGCTGGAAGACGGAGGCCACGTGAACGTGTATGATTTCAAAAAGGCGAACCCGGTGCCTATAGGAGAGTTCGAGCTGGCCTCGTCCTGCAAGGACAACCACGCCAACAACGCCGAGTTCGGCATAGAGAAGAAACGCGGCGCATCGTTCCCGCTGCTCTACATTTCCAACGGCAAGGTGGGGAGCGACATCGAGTGGACCTGCTTCGTGGAGAGCATCAAGCGCTGCGGGAAGACGTTCAGCTCCGAGCTGGTGCAGACTATCAAGCTGGATATCAGCTGCTTTGCCGAAAAGGGCTACGAACCCATCTTCGGGGCGCCGAGCTGGCTGATCGACCGCGAGCGAAAGGCCCTCTGGGTTTTTTCCGCACACCAGCGCACGACGCCCGCGGTGACTCTCCGCGCAGAAGACAACTTCTACATCGCCTACCAGTTCAGGATCCCCGCCCTGTCGGAAGGATCGGAGGTAATTCTGACGGTTGACGATCTGGTCAAGCAGGTCATTTTCCCATACGAAACCTGGTTCACACAGGCGGGGTGCATGCTGGACGGCAAGATTTTCTATTGTTTCGGAGTCGGGGTGATCGACCCGGTGGGCCGCCCGTCGCGCATCCGCGTCTACGACACCGACTCCGGCACGATCTGCGCTAAATACAACCTCGACGAGGAGATCCCCTACGAGATGGAAGACCTCGCCATACGCGACGGCTGGATCTACGTCAACACCAACACCAGCATCAAGCGCGGCCAGGGCAAGCCCGTCGTGTATAAACTGGCCATGCCGAAATAGCGACAAAAAGAATCTCAGGCGGCCCGACAGGTGAACAGAAACCCTTCATCCTGGTCGTTCTGTATGTACACCTCTCCCTGTTTTGACTTCCAGGAGGCTGATTTGAGGGGGAGGTGAACAAAAAAACGCCTTGATTCATCGGTTTTCTGCTCACCTCTAGTTTAAGCGTCTTGCCGCAATCCGGTTGTGGGTGAAGACAATCAGTCTTTCCACCCCCTCCCCGACCGTTTGCCGTAACCCCGTGGTTATGACGGAGGTGTCCCAGAATCCAGGACACCTCCAGCGGAAACCCCTAATTTCTGGCTGTGGTCCCCCTGAATCCAGGACACCTCCAGCAGAGAACTTCCGGTAAAATACTCGACCACCGGAGGTACAATATCGCCCGGCTGCTGATCACGCCGAAGGCAAGGTTGCATTTCTCGCCGAAGGAGAGTCTGCTCCGGCTTGACCACACTTCCCGCTACCACCCCTTCCCCGACACCTTTGCCGACACCTTTGCCGCCAGCCGGCCGTGGGTGGCGAGGAGGTTGCGGCTGCCCTTGTGGGAATCATTCGTGAGGACGATGTGGGGGTACTGACGTTGTTTTCGCACGCTCGGAATAGGCTGAGTGGCCGCAAAACCCTCCGTGAGGACGACGTGGGAACGCTGACATTGTCTTCGTGTGCTGGGAATAAGCGGAACGGCAGCCTTGTGGCGCTGGTCCTCGGCGTCTCTGGCGCGGGTCCCCCGGTTGTCTGGCGCAGGTCCTCAGCGTCTCTGGCGCGAGTCCGAAAAATATGTGGGGACCGCCCCTCAGTCCCCTGGGGGTGCAGGGGGATAGTAGCCGGGTATCCCGACAAAAAGAGCACTCAATTGAGTGCTCTTTTTGTCGGGATGATCCGACTCGAACGGACGACCCCCACGTCCCGAACGTGGTACGCTAGCCAACTGCGCTACATCCCGCTGGTGAAAAATCAGACGCGTCGGGAACGCGTCTGTCAGGGAGTTTTAAGCAAGCTTGTTGATGTAAACCTGGATGCCGCTCTTGAGATTGGAGGCCTTGTTCTTGTGGATGACTCCGATCTTTGCGAGCTTGTCGATCATCGCGTACACCTTGGGGGCGTTCTTTTCGGCCTCGGCCTTGTCGGTGGTGTTGCGGATGTCGCGGATAGCGTTTCTTGTGGTGCGTGCATAATACCTGTTATGCAGGCGGTGCCTCTCGCTCTGGCGATCGGCTTTCTTAGCTGAAGCTGTATTTGCCATTGTATTATTTTTTAATATTTGGTAGTGGGTAGGAGAATCGAACTCCTATTGCAGGAATGAAAATCCTGAGTACTAGCCGTTATACGAACCCACCAAACTCAATTCCTACACGACTATGCGTAATAGGGATTGCAAAGGTATAAAATTAATTCGATACCGCCAAACATTTTTTTAATCTTTGTTTCCGCCTTCAATACAAGATGTACCTCCGGAATGCATATATATGATGAAAAAGTGTATATTTGCAGGTATGAAGCTACTGATCATCCTACTCTCGTGCCTGCTTGGCTTGCAGCCGGGAATTCATGAGGGGAGACCGTTTGTCGTGGTGGACAAGCAGGCCCTGACCCTCAGCCTTATGGCGGCGGACAGCACGCTGATTAAGTGCTACCCAATTGCCTGCGGGACCAACTACGGCACCAAGACCCGCAAGGGCGACCGGAAGACCCCGGAGGGCTGCTTCCGCATCAACCAGGTGCTCAACGCCCGCGGCCTGAGCCACGACTTCGGCGACGGCAAAGGCCCCGTGCGCGATGCCTACGGCCCCTGGTTCCTGCGGCTTGACGTGCCCGGCTACCGCGACATCGGCATCCACGGCACCCATCTCCCAGAATCCATAGGCTCCCGGGCCACCGAAGGCTGCATACGCCTCAGGAACGAAGACATCAAAGACCTCAAAGGGCATGTCGGAGTCGGCACGCTCGTCATAATACTACCCGACAATCAAGAATAATCCAGCAATATGAAACTTCGCAGTCTCTCAATCATCGCCGCACTCCTCTGCCTTGCCACGGCAGCTGGCGCACAGGACCTCAAACCTGTCAAGGACAAGGAAAGTAAACTCTTCGGCTACCAGGACAAAAGCAAGAACTGGGTCATCCCTCCCAGCTTCGAGGCCGCCAAGCGTTTCAACAACGGCTACGCAGTAGTCGAAAAAGGCGGGCTCAAAGGTCTCATCGACCCGGCCGGCAACTGGGTGCTCCAGCCCCAGTACGACAATATCGGCAAGTACGACAAATCCGGACTCTGCGAAGTCACGGTGAAGAACGGCAAGGTGCGCCGCCACGGCCTCGCCGACCAGGCAGGCCGTCTGGTCATGCCTCCCGAGTGCGTCGCAGTCAGCGTGCTCCGAAGCGAATCCCTGATTGCGGCTGAGCGCGATGTGGAAATCCCCCGCGTGGGCATGAAGCCGATGTGGGGCCTGTACGACATGCAGGGCAACGAGATTTTCGAGCCTCAGTTCACTTCGTCGCCTTCGTTCTACAACGGACGGGGCACCGCACGTTCGGCCTGGAACGGCCTCAAGGGCATCATCAGCAGCGACGGAGAGACTCTCCTGCCGTTCAACAACCTCGCCATCTCCAGCCGCTACGGGGGCTATGAAGTGCTGACCTCCGACTTCGTGCGCGAGGTCTGGGACTCCCGGATGCAGAAAACCGAAGAATTCCCCCTCCAGGGCTATGTCTTCCCCTATGACCCCGCCGGCGACCCGGTGCGCGCAGCCGCATGGCACGTCGGGCCCGTGGGCCACAGGTTCCACCGCAACAACCTGAAAGAGGCCAGGATCAGCAGCGACTGGCGAAGCAAAGGTGCAAGTTGCAGCGACCTGCGCATCGACTGGGGCTACGACCGCTTCGTGCGATTCGAGCCGGTGATTGATGACGGTCAGCATCCGGGCTCCATGCTCGAACCCAACTCCGGACAGTACTACACCGTCAAGGCGGTGCTCTGCGAGAGCGACGGCACCCCTGTAGGCGACGTGTCCAGATGGGGCTGGTTCGAAGCGGAATGCGCCGAAGGCGTGGTCTACAACGCAGAAGGAAACGGCCTCTGGATGGCCATGCGCGAGCTCAACTGCCCCGCCATTCCCACCTTCTCCCTGGAACTCAACGACTACCGCATAATCAACCACGACGACGTGCTGACCGGCCTCGGCCTGCGTTCCTATGAACTTGACAGGATGTACAATCCCCTGAATGCGGCAGACCGCTACATCGAGATCATAGAGGGCGAGAACCTCGGCATCACCGGCAGGCAGGAGCGCCCGGCTCCGGACCTGCGCTCCATGCGCGTGCTGGACGATGCGATGCGCCTTCCGCTTTTCCGCCAGCCCTTCGGTATGGGCCAGGTGGTCAACTGCAAGACAATCTCTTCCGACGCAGGACTCAACATCGAGCTTTCCGACCGTCTGGTCTGCCCCGTCATAGACAAGTTCGACGAACCCAGCTACGAAATCAAAGGCCTGGAGGAAATCTACTGGGGGCCCAATAACGCCCGCACGATGTGGCTGAGCCTCGAATCCGTGAGAAGGGACCCCAAGTGCACCCTGGACGACCTGTTCAACACCGACTCCTATTTCGTTATCGTCCTCAACCTGTATGAAGAAGACGGCCGCTTCCTGCGCACGCTCGGAGTAGCCCCGGCGCTGGATTTCGCAGCCGACGGCATCTATGTGTTCGAGTCGCTCGGAATCGCCCTGCTCGCACGCACTCCCGACAAATACAACAACGAAAAGCGCTCCAGGCGCCGCTGGGATGCCGATGATTTCAGGGGCCTGAAGGAAGAGCGGCCTTTCCGCCAGATGACGATTCCAGGCGTCAAGAGGCTTCCCGGCGCCCTGTCTTCACTCAAGTCGGCGGGAGAATCACTCCAGTCCCACCGCGGGCCGCACAACCACGGCAACGGCTATGACCGCGGCGGCAGACCGGACAGCTACAAGGGCACTCCCGGCAACGGCCGCAGCGGCCAGGACATACCGCCGGCAATGAAAAAGCAGCGCGGAAACTCCAGGCCTAACGCCCGGTAGGGGCCAGGCGGCAGAAGAGCGTCGCCTGGGTGCAGTCCAGCACCTCCACATCCACGAAATCCCCGGCCCGATGCTCTGTATCGGGCCATATGCACATCTTGTTGTTGCCGGCCCGGCCGCACAGTTCGGCAGGATTGCGCTTCGAAGGCCCCTCCACGAGCACCCTGAAGGTCTTCCCTACATCGCGCCTGTTGCTCTCGAGCGAAAGGGTGTTCTGCAGGGCTATGATTTCTTCCAGGCGGCGGTTCTTCACCTCCTGGGGCACGTCGTCGGGATACTTCCTGGCGGCAAGGGTGCCGGGACGCTCGGAATAGTAGAACATGAAAGCCGCGTCGAAGCCCACCTCCCTGAAAATCGAAAGGGTGTCGCGATGGTCTTCCTCGGTCTCAGAGCAGAAACCGGCAATCACGTCCGTGGAAATGGCGCAGTCCGGCATGTAGCGGCGGATTGCGGCCACCCTGTCCAGATACCAGGCGCGGGTGTAGCGCCGGCGCATCTTCTCCAGCATGCGGTCCGAGCCGGACTGCACGGGAAGATGGATGTGGTGGCAGATATTGTCGTGGGAGGCCATGACCTCCAGCACCTCGTCGGAAATGTCCTGGGGGTTGGACGTGGAGAAGCGAAGGCGAAGGCCGGGGCAGCTTTCGGCCACCATCTTCAGAAGGCCGGCGAAATTGCAGCCCTCATAGCTGTAGGAATCCACGTTCTGGCCCAGCAGCGTGACTTCCTTGTAGCCCTTTTCCAGGCAGAGGCAGGCCTCGCGGACTATGGAATGGAAATCCCTGCTCCTCTCGGCCCCGCGGGTGTAGGGCACCACACAGTAGGAACACACATTATTGCAGCCGCGCATTATGGAAATGAACGCCGACACGCCGTTGCGGTCGATACGCACCGGATCGATGTCGGCATAAGTCTCCTCCCTGGACAGCTGCACATTGATCTGCGGGCTGCCGGGAGCGGCATTCTGCAGCAGCACGGGAAGGGATCGGTAGGCGTCGGGGCCTGCCACTATATCCACCTTCCCGGTCTTCAGCAACTCCTCCTTCAGGCGCTCGGCCATGCAGCCAAGTATGCCCACGAGCACATCCGGACGGCTGCGCTTCTGCACGTTGAACACTTCGATGCGGCCCAGGATGCGCTGCTCGGCGTTGTCCCGCACCGAGCAGGTGTTCGCCATAATCACGTCCGCCTGCGCCATATCCTCGGTGCGCTCATAGCCGTGTTTCCCGAGCAGGGAGAAAATGACCTCGGTGTCCGCCACGTTCATCTGGCAGCCGTAGGTCTCGATGTAGAGTTTCTTCATTTCTATTTCACCCGTATTTTCCGTCCTATGCTGAGGATCGTCGTGGGCTTGAGCCCGCTGTTGAGGCTGCATATCTTCGACACGGTGGTGCCATACCTGACTGCGATTCCGGACAGGGTGTCGCCGGAACGGATGGTGTGGTATTTCATGGCAGCACGCTCCTTGGCGATGCGCTCTTCCTCGGCACGTATCTGCTCGTCAGTCATGTAGATTTCCTCCTCCTCGTCTATGGAGTCGGGCACGTACTTGTTGTATGGCGACAGGTAGCTGCGCTTGAGCACGAAAACGTTCTTACGCAGGGTGCCGTTCTCGAAATCCACTATCCATTCAGGGTCGAAGGCATGGCCCTGCAGGCGGGTCTCGAAATGCAGGTGCGGACCGCTGGAGCGCCCGGTGGAGCCGCCCAGGCCCAGAAGGTCGCCGGCGTGGACCCACTGGCCCACAGCCACGTCGATACGGGAAAGGTGCCCGTAGAAAGTCTCAAGGCCGTTTTCGTGGCGCACGATCACGAGATTGCCATAGCCCTTGTGGCGCTCGGCAAGGCGCACCCTGCCGTCGAAGGCGCAATAGACCGGGGTGCCGGTGGGATACGGGACATCGCATCCGGTGTGCCTGCGTCCGCGCCTGAGGCCGAACTTCGAAAAGACCTTTCCCTTATGCGGGCAGACGAAACGGCTCACCGAATCCACGAGGCACACGGTCACCCTGTAGGGGATGCTGTCGAGCGGCGTGTTCACATAGGGGTTCACGATGTGCTCGCGCCAGCATTCGGTGAAGAGGTCGCTCTCCGCGAGGGCGGAGACGTTCTTAATGAAATACCAGGTGTTGTCGTCTTTCAGGACTATCTGGATGCGGCCGTCGCCTACGTCCAGCGTGTCCACCGGAGCGCCGTGGCCCTTGGCGAAGAAAGGCAGGCCGGAGCCTATGTCTGCAGGCCTGTCGAGTGTGTCCACCTGCACGGCAATGGTGTCCTGCTGGGCACGGGCGCCCAGGCAGAGGAAAAGGCTTAAGATTATCAGTACAACGCTTCGTCCCATCAGGCCCTCGTCCCTCCGAAACGCGTCTCTATGATTTCCTGCACTTCGGCTATCTTCCGGTTCAGCACCTCGTCGGTGGTCGCTTCGCAGATGAAACGCAGGTAAGGCTCGGTGTTGGACGGGCGGATATTGAACCACCAGTCGGGATACTCGGCGCGGTAGCCGTCGAAGTCCATGAATGCATCAGGCTTTGCCTGGGCGAAGAAATGGTCGCGTACGGCGTCCATAGCGCCCTTCTTGTCCTCAACCCTGAAGTTGATTTCGCCGGAGTTGCGGTAGCGGGTGAGCTTGTCGATCTCGCCGCTCAGCGTGAGGCCCTTCTTCTTGAGGGCGGACACGATGCGGAGCACTATGATGGAGGCAAGCATGCCGCTGTCGGAGTAGAAGAAATCCTTGAAATAGTAGTGGCCTGCAAGCTCTCCGCCCCAGAGGCCGTCGATTTCGCGGAGCTTGGGAGCGGCGAATGCGCGTCCCACCCTCCATGTGTGCATCTCTGCGCCATAGCCGGCGAGGAATTCTCCCACGGCTTTTGAACTGCGGATTTCCTGCAGCACCCTTGGATTCTTCTCTCCCCTCTCGTCGCAGAAGTAGTATGCCATCAGGGCTATGATGAGGTCGGGGGCCACGAAACGGGCCTTGTCGTCGACGAACATCACGCGGTCGGCATCGCCGTCGTAGATGACGCCGATGTCGGCGCCGGTCTTTGCGACAAGCTGCTTTAGAGGCTCCACGTTCTTGGGAATGAGCGGGTTGGGCTCATGGTTGGGGAAACTGCCGTCCATTTCGTCGAAAAGGAAGCTGGCGTCCTCGCCCTTGTAGATTTCCTTCGCGAAGAGGGTGCTCATGCCGTTGGAGAGGTCGAACGCAATTTTGAGATTGGAATAGTCGCCCTTGTATTTGCGGAGGAACTCCAGGTAGTCGGGCTTGATGTCTATCTTCTTGACCGTCCCACGCTTTGCGGCCACGGGGGTCGGCTTGCCCTCGTCTATCCACTGCTTGATCTGGCCGAGGCCCGTGTCGAAGCCCACGGGAAGGGCGTTCTCGCGGCTGACCTTCATGCCGTTGTACTCGCGGGGATTGTGGCTGGCCGTGATCTGCACGGAGGCTTTGTAGCCATAGTTTGCGGTGCCGAAATACACCAGCGGGGTGCTGCTGTAGCCGATGTCGTCCACATCTGCGCCGGCATCTGTGATGCCCTTGATCAGATAATCGTGGATCTCCTGTCCGGAGAGGCGGCAGTCGCGGCCCACCAGCACCTTGTCGGCCTTGAGAAGTTCAGGAAGGAAATAACCCACCTTGTAGGCTGTCTCCTTGTCGAAATCCACATTGTAGATTCCGCGAATATCATATGCGTGAAAAGCTCCCATAATAGATCTGTAAATTTGCCAAATATAGCAAAAATTTACAAATCTTTGGTCTTTTGGAGCAGCCAGGCGGGATAGTTGGTGGTTATGCAGCGCAGATACGCATACTCGCTGAGGTATTCATTCACCGTGTCGTCCGTGTAGACGGCGCTGCTGTTGCCGGACCTTTTGTCGATGTGGAACACGCTCAGCTGCAGGCCCGCATTCTTGTATTCGGTGATGGTGCGGTAGCCGGTACCCTTGTCTTCCCCGCTCCCGAGCTTGAAGTGTTCGCGGGTGTTGAGGTTGGCCCAGTCGGTGTAGCCCTTCTTCTTGAAATTGGCGGCGTTCAACCCGCCGTTCATCCAGCCGCACTGCAGGCCGGCCGCCTTCATCGGGGCCGCTATCTGCGACATGACCTGCTCGTAGCTTGTGCAGATGAACTCCACGAAGTTCTGCGCATTCTTCTCCTGCACGATTTCGATGGCCCTAAGGGCCGCCTTGGCAGGGTGTTCATAGTCCAGTGACGGAGTGTCTATCATCTTGATATCCAGAATCAGCTTGGTCTTGCTGCCCTCTTCCATCACGATGTCGATGTACTCCTCCAGGGTGGGGATACGCTCATAGTTGGACAGGCGCTTGGCCGCGATTATGTCGGCTGCGGTGTTCTCCCAGGGGTGCATCCCGTTCACATTGTCATTGCTGTCGGCGTGGGCCACGATCACCTTGTTGTCCTTGGTCCAGTAGATGTCGCATTCGCTGCCGTAGCAGCCAAGATCCATGGCATAACGCAGGGCCGCCCTGGAGTTGTCGGGGTAGCCGCATTCGGTGGCGCCGCCCCTGTGGGCTATGACCTTGTTGCCGGGATCCAGCGGCGCAGGGCCGGACGGGGCGGACGGATCCTGCTCCGGATCGGAGTGGGGAGTGACGGTCAGGCTTATCGTCCCGGTGGATGAAGGGCAGGCCCACGCCGCCTTGTCGGAGGCATTTCCATACGTCTTCCCGTTCACCGTGACTGCATCGCACACCACGGCACCGAACGATAGGGAGTTGATTCCCGCCACGGCGCCGGCCACCGCGCCCGACACCGGGCCGTAGTTGCGGTTGCCTATGACGGACGAGGCCATGGTCACGCTTCCGAAAATGCCGCCAGCGCCGGAAAAACCGGACTTCCCGGACACGCTGCTGACGGAGCCGTAGTTGATGTTGCCGGTCACCGTGCTGGCGGAAGCAGCCCCAGTGTCCTGGCCGACAATGCCGCCCACGTAGGCGTAGGGAGCGGATGAATGGGTGTTGCGCATCGTCACCGGCGCCCTGTTCACGTTGCCTGTAAGCGACATCGTAGTGTAGGGCATGCCGAGGATGCCGCCGGCGCAGCAGCGCATATAATCACTGCGGCCGTTGGTGCAGACAAGGGCCGTCACGGCGCCGCTCTCCTCGTTGACGCAGCCCGACAGTTCCACAGCCGACGACGTGCCTTCGGAGAAACCGGCAATGCCGCCGGCTCCTTCCCAGTTGCCAAGCTCCACGGATGAGATGTCAAGCGTCACCGGCCCGGCGTTGGTGCAGTCCCGGACGATTCCGGCGTTGATGTTCCCTATGATGCCGCCTATACGGTTGACCTGCCGGCGGTTGGACTGCACCGCGCCTTCGTTGCGGCAACCGCTCACAACGCAGGCGTTGTAGGTGTGGGCCACGACGCCGCCGATCGCCAGGAAGCCGCCGGAGGTGGTGGTGCCGGAGAAGCTCACTTCAGCCTTGTTGGTGCAATTGGATACGTTGCAGTACTGGGTGTAGCCGCTCACGCCGGCGAGGCGGAAGTTCTTGCCGCCGCAGGAAGCCGTGATGCGGCCTTCATTGGTGCAGCCGCTGACGCTTCCGACCTTCCCGGAAGCGCCTTTGGCATAGGCGATTATGCCTGCTGCGGCAGACTCTGCCGCAAGGGCAGCGGAGGCATCGTGCGAGACCTGGGCGCCGTTGGTGCAGCTCTTGATGGTGGATCCGTTGCCGTCGTATCCGACCACGCCGCCGACTGCGCAGACGCCGG
This sequence comes from uncultured Bacteroidia bacterium, assembly GCA_902782225.1. Lineage (GTDB taxonomy): Bacteria > Bacteroidota > Bacteroidia > Bacteroidales > UBA932 > Cryptobacteroides. The sequence goes on from CACZMF010000005.1 coordinate 132,742, forward strand.
GATTGGTGGTGGACACCGGGCCGTGGTTGTGGCAGCCGGACAGGGTGATTCTGGAGCCCAGGGCCCCGACCACGCCGCCAAGGTAGCTGCTTTCCTGCGCAGCCGTGCTTGCGTAATTGCGCACCATGCCATAGTTCACCAGGCCCGAGCACGCCGCGGTGCTGTTCCAGCTGCCCACGACGCCGCCGGCGGTGGTCTGGCAAGTGCACGCTTCAGTCACGGCGACCTTGGCGTAATTGACCACATCCACCACCCTGGCGCTGCCGTTCACCTCTCCCACGACTCCGGCATAGCTGCAGCTGCTTCCGGACGCGTTAATCGAACTGATGCCGTCGTAGCTGCTGCCGTCGGCGCTGCCGAACACCGTGTTCCGGAGCACAGCGGAACCGGTGAGGGCGCTGAAAAAGCCGGCGCCGGACCCGCCGCTGACGCTCATGCCGCAGAGCCGGTGGCCCTGGCCGTCGAAAGAGCCGGCAAAGTCCTTAGGTGTCCAGGGATCCATCTGCATGTCGATGTCGGCGCCGAGGCGCACGACGTCGGATGCATCGGTGGCGCTGCGCCGGGCGTTCCAGGCAAAGAGCTGCTGCTTTGTGAGTATGAGCTTCTCCCAGCTCAGGGAGGATTCGAAAGCTCCGGCATCAAGGCCCTTGTTGCGTTCGAAGACGGCCTGCCCGGATGCGGTGCGCGTGCCGGAAAGGGCGTCGGAGCGCACCAGCGAGACGGAAAATGCGCCCGCCGGGGTGGAGCCGGGAAACACTGCCGCATAGTAGGTCCCTGGGGTGAAGGTCTCCCCTTCGGGGACGAGCTGCACCTGGTCGGTGGCGGCGGTGACATCGCTGATTGTGCCGTCGGGAGCAACCACTGCAGTGCCCGAAAGGTTGGTGCCTCGCAGCAATACGGCAGTTATGTCGGAGCGGCTGATTGTCACGCGAAATAGAGCAACCACGTTGCGGAACTGCAGCGTGCCGCCTTCGGCTTTGGCCACGCACAGAAGGGCCTCCGGCGCAATGCTCCGCCCGGCGCCTATCCTCTGCACGGAAGGTAACTCCACGGTTACCAGCCCTCCTGCGCAGCCAAGCCCCGCCGAAGCGGGGCTGGCGGCGTAGAGCTCAGTTGCCCCTGAGTGGACCTCTCCCCGGAATGAGGCGGACTTGCCGTTGTTGCTTCCGGAGGGGATGGAGAAGATATTCTTTGCATAGCCGTCGAAAACCGCGATCTCGTCACTATCCTCCCATAGCACCGAAGGGAACTCCAGGGTGGCCTTTGCCTCCGGAGTCTCGCCCGAAGCGGAGAGGGTGATTTCCATGCTGGAGCCTGAACCGGGCGCCTGCGGCTGGCCAGCGGCGTCGACATCAGCATCCCGGGTGCAGGAGAACAGCACCGGGACGCTCATACAAATCAATAGAAGGCTATGCAGTTTCATTCTGTGCGGCTATTGTTGATATTGCAAAGATAATGAAAAAACGAGATAGAATATAAGAGGAAAGGATTGGTGGGCGCAAAATCAATCGCTTGATTATCAATCCCCTAAGCCATTCAGGGGGTGTCAAAACAACACCCCCTGAAAAGCATAATCAGCTATCATTCAACGCATTAACTTTGCTTGCCATTTTCCTATATATTTCCTATTCACTCGCGCTGTGGGCAACGTATGTCGGGGTGATTGTTCCCGTGTTTGACGGGCAGAGCCATTTCGCCTCGTCTGCGGCGGCAGGTGTGGTTAAATGTTTACTCTTCATATTCTTTGGCTTTAAAGATAATCGCAACTGTGTATATTACAACTATATGGACTAAAACACCCAATGTAAAACACACTTACCATTATCCCCTTATCCTTTGGGTGTTTCCAGGCCGATGGTTGTATTTATACATACAGACTACTAATAACTTAATATATGCATATGCTTTACGTCAAACCCGAAATCGCGGAACTGGATGCAATGTATCTTCTTGCCCTTGCTGCCAGCCCCGCCGAGGCCGATTCTTCACTCGAAGAATTCGACAACAATTTCACAGACCTTACATGGTAGGAGGAGCAGTTATGAAACAGACAAGACTTTTCATCCTTGCCGTCCTCGCCACCGTGGCGGCCCTGTCCTGTAACAAGGAAATCGCTGAACCCCAGGTAGTTCCTTCCGGAGAGAAGGTCTACGCCTCCTTCACCGCAACCGGTGAAGAACTCACAAAGGTACTGCTCGATTTTGCCGACGAAAAGTCCACCATCAAATGGCAGGACGAAGACAAGATCGCAGTGTTTGACGGTGTCTCGAAGAACGTCTTCTCCATGAAGGCCGACTCCAATCACGGCAATTCAGCCGTCTTCGAGGGAGAAATCACCGACGGCTCCGGCACCCTGTATGCCGTGTATCCCGCCGATGCCGGCTTCGACCTGGACGGCGACAAGCTCAACGTGACCGTCCCTTCCGAGCAGACCATCCCATCCGGCGCCTTCGCCGATCCCAAGGCTCTCGTGTCGGTGGCTTCCGGCACCAAAGGCAGTGCACTGGCATTCAAGCAGGTCTGCGGCCTGCTGAAAATCAGCTTTGCCGCAAAGAACGTCCGCGAGATCACCATCAGCGGCCAGGCCCTTGCGGGCGAAGCCAAGGTGGCCGCTGACGGCACCCTGGCCCAGCCCCTCAAACCTTCGGGAGACATCATCCTGACCCACGCCGACGGCATTTTCCCCGCCGGAACGTACTATGTGGCAGTGCTTCCCGGCACCACCCCTGCCGGAAGTTTCTCCATCTCCGTCAAGAAAGGTCCGTCCGTCGGATTCAAGGGAGCTTCGAACCCCGTGACTTTCGAGCGCTGCAAGGGCATCGACCCCGGTTCGCTCGACGCACTTCCCACGAAGACCGAAATCAAGACCATGGCCGAACTCTTCGACTGGAACGCCGGAAGGGTGGGCAGCACTGAAGAAGTCGTGCTCATCGGCGCCGACATCGACATGGAGAACGAGCCCTGGGTGCCCAAGGATTTCACAGGGACCTTCGACGGACAGGGCCACAAGCTCTACAACCTCAACGTGAGCCGCAATGCCAACGCCTGCTTCATCAATACCCTGACCGGCACCCTGAAGGACGTCACCTTCGGAAGTTCCGACGGCAGCCTCTACGACGGAGTGAGCCGCATCGAGCAGAACAACCCCGAAGACACCGCTGAGTCCGGCTGGCGTTACGCCGGCCTCGTGACCCGACTCGCCGAGGGCTCATCGCTTGAGTACGTGACCAGTTTCGTGCCTGTTAGCATTGCCGCCACTTCGACCAGCAAGACCCGCGTCGGCGGCCTTGTCGGTATAGTTGCAGGTGCTGCGAGCCTCTCCGACTGCGCCAATCTCGGAGATGTTGTCAACAATGCAGAAGCCCCCATAGCGGCAGGTTCCCTTGGCGGAATCGTTGGCTGGGCGGATGCTGCAGTGACGATGAGTTACGTCCAGAACAAAGGCAACGTGACTTCTAAGAACCTTATGACGCAGTACATCGCGGGCATCCTCACCTACGACAAGACGGCGGGCTCCACCCTCACCGACTGCTCCAACTCCGGAAATATTTCGGCCGAGGCCGAGGGATCCTGTGCGATGGCAATTGCTGGAATCATCGCTGAATCAGGCAACTCCATACTGACCCGATGCATCAACGAAGGCGCCATCTCCAGCACCTGCGACGGCGAGTGCAAGGCCGGCGGCATCATAGGCCGTTCAAATACCGGCTGCACCCTCACCGACTGCATCAACGGAGGCACCGCGACCATCACCTTCAACCCTGCCACCTTCGCCAGCAGTGCCTATCTCGGCGGCATCATCGGCAACTCTCCTGCCGCCAATGAAGGCACGATAAGCCTTAACGGCTGCAAGAATTTCGCAAACCTCACGGCCACCCACAGGAATATCAATTCCATCGGCGGAATAGTTGGCCTGCTCAACGGCAAGGGCAAATTGGAGATCACCAATTGCACCAACGAAGGCAACATCGAGCGCATCGTCGACGATGCGGCTGCAGCCAAGAACAACAACATCTGCATAGGCGGCATAGCGGCATATCTTGCAGGCGGCGCCGGCTACAGCATCGTGGGCAGTTCCAACACCGGCAAGGTGAGCACCAACACCAACCAGGGCAGCGCCGTGGTCCGTATGGGCGGAATAGCCGGCTACCTGGTGGCTAGCACCGAAATCAAGAACTGCACTAATGACGGAGACGTCGAGTACATCCAGGGCGAAGCCACGACTGTCGGGTCATATATCGCCATCGGCGGTATTGCCGGACATATATACAAGAACAGCGTCATAGAGTCCTGTACCAACAACGGCAAAGTGTTCTCCGACCGCAAACAGGTCAACCGTGTCGGCGGCATCGTGGGCACGGCCAATTCCAGCTCCGTCCGTTCATGCACCAACACCGGCAAGGTCGAAGTCACGACCCCGGACAACGCAGAACTAACTAACTGGCAGGCAGTTGGCGGCATCGCTGGCTTCTCCGAGGGCACTACTTCAGGATGCACTTGGGAACTCAAGGACTGCATCAACCGCGGCATAGTTACAGCCAGTATCAATACTGTCCCCGCCTATGAAGGCCGTTTCGGAGTGGGCGGTATCATCGGACAGCCTATCAACACCCTGCCCATCACGGGCAATTCCAACTACGGAGCCGTGACGGCATACAACACCAATGCTTCCACTCCGTTCTCCTATGCCGGAGGCATTATGGGTCTCGACGACGACCCTAAGGTGACGATGAGCGCCACACTGAGCGACAACAAGAACTATGGCGCCATTGCCAACAACACCGGCAAGCCCAACAACGCCGCCGGCGGCCTCTACGGCAAGATCGGCAGGGCTACTTCCGCGACCGGCTCCAACTTCGGAATCGTGTCCGGCTCCATCGCCGGCGCAGTGGCCGGAGTCAACTCCATCACCCTCACCGCCACCCTCTGCGATGAAGTGACCGTGAACGGCACCACCAAGGCTGCCGCCGCAGACGAGGCGAAATGGCTCTGCCCTGCCAACACCGGCACCATCAACGTCACCTATGCCGCCCACAGCGACGGAGAATAGATATGGCAGGCAAAGTCAAAGTGCTGACAAATAGCTGATTATGCTTTTCAGGGGGTGTTGTTTTGACACCCCCTGAATTGTTTATAACACTGAATACTAATCAGTTAACTATGCAGCACTACTTTATCTTTGAATTGTAGCGCGTGGCGACTTTGCCGTGGGAGATGTTGAGGAGTTTCTTCGCAATCATCTTGCGGCGGATGGGGGCGACCAGGTCGGTGAAGAGCACCCCGTCCAGATGGGACATCTCGTGCTGGACCATACGGCAGCCGAATTTGTCGAATACTTCCGTGCGCTCCTTGAACTCCTCGTCGTAGTAACGCACCTTCATGCTGACCGGGCGGCGGACGTTGCAGTACACGCCGGGCACGCTCAGGCAGCCTTCCTCGTATTCGCACTGCTCCTGGCTCTCCTCAAGCACCACCGGATTGATCAGGGTGCGCTTGAAGCCCTTGAGATAGGGATACACCTCCTCCATTTCGTCTCCGTCCACGATGATCACCCTCAGGCTCACCCCGATCTGGGGCGCTGCGAGCCCGCAGCCCTCGGAGCGCTTGAGCGTGTCCTTGAGGTCGGCGATGAGCGCGGTCAGTTCTTCTTTCTTGCTCAGATCGGCTTCGGCAGCCCTTTCGCGGAGCACCTCGGAGCCGTAAAGGTAAATCGGCTGTATCATTTCTTCTTGTCCAAATAAGCTTGCAGTATGATCGCCGCGCTGATCTTGTCCACTGAATTCTTGTCGCGGCGGTCGCTCTTCTTCATGCCTCCGTCAATCATCGCCTTATGGGCGAGCACGGAGGTGAAACGCTCGTCTTCAAGGGCCACCGGCACGGACGGGAAAGCCTTCTGGAGACGCTTCAGGAAGGCATCCACGTCGGGTGCAGCCGAAGCCGGCCTGCCGTCGAGGTTCAGGGGATAACCCACGACGAACTTGCAGATAGTCTCGGTGCGAGCGTATTTTTGAAGATAATCTATTATCTTTGCAGATGGCACAGTCTCCAGAGGGGATGCGAAGATGCCGAGCGGGTCGCTTTGAGCCAGCCCCACACGCGCACTGCCGTAGTCAATTCCGAGGATTCTGTCCATAGTTTGCAAAAATAAAACTTTTTATGGGGAAAAACAATCTGAACAAAGTATATCGGATCAGCGTGGTGGAGGATGAGAGCCACAAAATGGTCCGCACCTACCGTTTCAGCCGCCTGGGCTTCATCCTGACGGTGGTTACGGTGTTCGTGGTCGTGCTCGGCGGCCTGTATGCGCTGATCGCGCTGACGCCGCTTCGCACCACCATCCCCGGCTATCCCGACGCCCATTTCCGCAGGGTGGCCGTGGAGAACGCCATCAAGATAGACTCGCTGGAAAGCGCCCTCATGCGGTGGAAACTCTATTCCGGCAACCTTTCCCGCGTGCTCGCCGGCGACACCACCATCAACATAGACAGCCTTCTGCTGGCAAAGGAAGCAGCCGATTCATTAGCAAAATGAAGAAAAGAAGAATAGCCATCCTCGGATCCACAGGATCCATAGGCACACAGACCCTCGACGTGGTGCGCCAGCACCGCGACCTTTTCGAGGTGGAGATGATTTCAGCGGGCAACAACGCCGGACTGCTTGCCGCCCAGGCCAGGGAATTCGACGTCAACAACGTGGTTATCTGCAACGAGGCCCGCTACGAAGCCCTTTCGGAGGCCCTCAAGGACAGTGACTCCAAAGTCTGGACCGGCGTAGACAGCCTCTGCTCGCTGGTCCGGGGCGAAGGCGTGGACATCGTGGTCGGCGCAATGGTGGGCTTCAGCGGCCTGCGTCCCACCCTCGCCGCACTCGAGGCGGGCAAGATCGTGGCCCTCGCCAACAAGGAGACCCTCGTCGCCGCCGGCGCACTGGTCACCGCCACGATGCGCGAACATGGCGCCGTGATCCTTCCCGTGGACTCCGAGCACTCGGCCATCTTCCAGTGCCTGCTCGGCGCCCAGGGCAACACAGTGGAAAGAATCCACCTCACTGCATCCGGCGGCCCGTTCCGCACCTGGGAGCGCAGCAGGATTGCGGCCGCAAAGGCCTCGGACGCCCTGAAGCACCCCAACTGGGACATGGGAGCCAAGGTCACGATAGACTCCGCCACGATGATGAACAAGGGATTCGAAGTCATCGAGGCCCGGTGGCTCTTCGACGTGGACCCGAAATGCATCAACGTGGTGGTGCACCCCGAATCCATCATCCATTCCATGGTGGAATTCACCGACGGCGCCGTCATCGCCCAGCTCGGCTGCCCGGACATGCGCGAGCCCATAGGCTTCGCCCTGTCCTTTCCCGCCCGCATCACCGTGGGCAACCGCAAACTGGATTTCGCGCAGCTCGGCAGCCTCAATTTCGAAGCCCCGGACCTGGGCCGCTTCCCCAACCTGCGGCTCGCTTTCGAGGCCATAGAACGCGGCGGGAACGCCCCCTGCGCCCTGAATGCCGCCAACGAAGTGGCCGTGGCCGCCTACCTGAAAGGACAGATCGGATTCTACGATATCTCCCGTATCAACGAAAAATGTCTTGCTGGCTTGAATTTTGCTGCAAACCCTTCGCTCGACGATATTTTCGAGACCAACGCAGAAGTAGCAAAGATAGCCGATGGTTGTATTAGTTAAGACGCTTCAGGTCATACTTGCCCTCTCCGTGCTCATCATAGTGCACGAGCTGGGGCATTTCCTGTGGGCCCGCCTGTTCGGAATAAAGGTGGACAAGTTCTACCTGTTCTTCGACGCCGGCGGCAAAGCCCTTGCCAGGTGGCACTGGGGCGGGACCGAATTCGGCATCGGCTGGGTGCCTTTCGGGGGCTATTGCAAGATCGCCGGCATGATCGACGAGTCGATGGACCTCGAGCAGATGAAGCACGAGCCCGAGAAATGGGAATTCCGCAGCAAGCCCGCCTGGCAGCGGCTCTTCGTGATGGCAGGCGGCGTGGTGAACAATTTCATCTTCGCCGTGCTGGTGTACATAGTCATCGCCGGCATCTGGGGCGAGGCCTACATCAGCAACGAGGATGCGCAGATCGCCCCGAACGAGCTGGCGCAGGAAATGGGATTCAGGCTCGGCGACCACATCATCAGCTTCGACGGCTACGAGCCGCAGAACTTCGGCATGCTGCAGGCAGACCTGGCCAGGCGCGACGTGCGTTCGGCCCGGATCCTTCGCGGCACCGACACCCTGGATCTCTACATCGACCACGCCTACATAGGCGAGGTGCTCAACAGCGCCGGAATGTTCGACCTGGCAGTGCCCTTCGTGGTGGATTCGATGCGTTTCGATTCGGGCAACGCCTCCTGCGGGCTTCAGCAGGGAGACCGCGTGACCGCGTTCGAAGGCCGGGAGGTCTCATTCATCCAGGACGCGCGCGTAGTGCTTGCCGACTACAAGGGCCGCACGGTCACGGCGTCCGTGCTCCGCGGGGAAGACAGCTTCGAAGTGCCGGTGCAGGTGGACAGTCTCGGGCAGATCGGAGTCTATCTGCGCCTGCCGCAGATCGAAAGGCGCCAGTACAGCGTGCTGGAAGCCATTCCCGCCGGCCTGCGGCTGACCGGGGAGACGATGAGCGGCTACGTACGTGACCTCGGACTGCTGTTCCGTCCGTCCACCGGAGCCTACAAATCGGTGGGCAGTTTCATAGCCATAGGCCAGGTGTTCCCGTCCGTCTGGGACTGGTTCCGTTTCCTCAACATCCTGGCTCTGCTCTCCGTGATGCTCGGCATCATGAACCTGCTGCCCATACCGGCCCTGGACGGCGGCCACATACTGATCACCCTGTTCGAGATGCTGACCGGGCGCAAGCCCTCCGACCGCTTCCTGGTGGTCACGCAGATGATAGGGATGGTGCTCCTGCTGGCCCTGATGGTGCTGGCGTTCGGCAACGACATTGGAAGATTAATACATTGACGGATATGAAAAAGATATTTCTGGCGATGATGGCCCTGCTGGCCCTCGCCTCCTGCAAAAACACCAAAGCGCTGCTTCCAAACGTGAGCGGGAAGGCGGGCGAGATAATCGTGGTCATCGAAAAGACCGACTGGGAAGGCAACCTGGGCACCAGGGTGCGCGACCTTCTGGCCTGCGACTGCCCCTACCTGGCCCAGAAAGAGCCCCTGTACTCCCTTGTGAACGTGCCGCCGGGAGGATTCGGCGACCTTTTCAAGGTGCACCGCAACATCGTGTATTTCGCCCTCAACCCGCAGCTGGACAGCTGCTCGGTGCGCTATCGCCAGGACGTTTGGGCGGCGCCCCAGTGCCTCGTGCAGGTGAACGCTCCCGATTCCGAGCGTGCGGCGCAGCTCATTGCCGACAACGGAGCCACCATCGTGAGCTTCATCGAGCAGGCGGAGCGCGACCGCGTGATACGCAATTCCATACGCTACGAGGAGCGCGAGATTGCCCCCAAAGTATCGGAAGTGTTCGGCGGCTCGCCCCACTTCCCCATGGGCTACAAACTCAAGAAAATAACCTCCGATTTCGGATGGATAGCCGACGAGAAGCAGTACACGATGCAGGGCATCCTGATCTACAAATACCCATCCACCGGAGCCGCCGACGAACTGACCCTCGCCAAGATAATCTCCCGCCGCAACGAATACCTCAAGCAGAACGTGCCCGGAATGTTCGAGAACACCTGGATGACCACCGGCACCTACATGCCGCCGCAGCTGGAGTTCATTCGCTACCGCGGACGCGATTTCGCCCAGGTGCGCGGCCTCTGGGAAGTGGAGAACGACTACATGGGCGGCCCCTTCGTGTCGCACTCGTTCTACTCCAAAGACGGCAAGGACATAATAGTGGCGGAGGCCTTCGTCTATGCACCCAAGTACGATAAACGCCAGTACCTCCGCCAGGTAGAATCGATCCTGTACTCCTGGGAGTGGGCCAAATAGCCCCTACTTTTCAGTATACACTTTGACTATATTGGCTCCGGAGCGCATCTTCCGGGCCAGGCAGCGGACGTCCGAGGCCCTGATGCCGTCCAGCACGGCGTCGTAGTCGAAATCGTAGTCCCTTCCCCACAGGACCGTATATATGAGTCGGTCATGCTGGGAGGGAAGCGACATCGAGACGCGCCGCTCCACTTCGCCGTGGCGTTTCCTCAGGTACTTGCGGGCAAGGGCCATCTCTTCGTCCGTGGGGCCGTTCTTCGCCATGTCGGCCATCACGCCGGCCACGTCGTCCAGCAGCATATCGGTCATCTCAGGGCGGGTCTGGAAAGCCACAACCCCCTTCCACGGCAGCGCCGGATTGTCGGGCACGTCCGTCGAATACCCTACGTGGTAGGTACCGCCCCGCTCCTCACGTATGAGCGCAATGTAACGCGCTGAGACAATGTAGTCGAGAAAGGCGGAGACCAGCAGGTTGCGGGAGCTGGCCCTGATTCCCGAAACGAAGGTATAGTCCACACTCGAAACGGGTTCCGACTCCGGAGGGTTGGTCTCGGAGATCATGTTGAAGCCCTTCAGGACCGGCTTCGGTAAAGGAGTGCCTGACTTCTTATATGGATAATCGCCGTGCAGGGATGCTGCGTACCTGCAGACCAAGGCTTCTATGTCGGAGCGGTCCAGGTCGCTGGTGACAAACAGTTTCATGTGTCCGAAATCGCCGAACTCCCTCGCCTGGGCCTCCTTCAGAAGGTCCATATCCACGGCCTCTATGGCGGCGGAATCGACCGGCTGGAGCCAGGGATGGTTGCCATAGACCTGACGTTCGTACTTTTCCTCAAAGAGGGTGCGAGGGCCCTTCTTCCGGGAAAGGCGCTTCAGATAGTCTTCCTTTGCCCTCTCCAGACGGCTTTCCTTGCCGAAGAAAGGCTCCGACAGCATCAGATAGCCGGTCTTGAAGGCAGTCTCCTCCTTTCCGCGGGAGGCGGCGAGGTCGATGGATGCATACTGCTGGAGCGTGTGGGTGATTATGCTCACCCCGGCAAGTTCCGGACAGTTCCGCAGCTCCACGCGGTCGAGCCCGCGGAAGCCGAGGGTGCGGTTGTTGTGGGCCGCAGCCTGGCGGAAAGCATCGACACGGCCGGCCGGATAGCTGCGGTAGCCGGTGTCGAAATGCCACGAAACCACCAGATGGTCGCTGGACTTGGTGGGAGCGACATGCCTGTAGTACACCCTGGCCCCGTTGGAGAGAGTCCACTCCTCGAAGCCGCCAAGGCGCTTGTCCAGGCGCTTTTTCACTATGCTGCCGGGGACGGCATCGACCGAAAGGTCAAGCTTGGGCTGCTCGGCAAAAAAGGGCTCGAGACGTTCGGAATCCACCCTGGCGATTATGGAGCGCACCTCGTCCGGGGACGGGGCGATGCCGGGCTCCTCCACATTGTTGTAGCAGGTGGAATATATCACTTCGCTTTCCGAGAACAACTTTGCCGGATAATCCTTTATGCTCTCCAGGCTGATTTCTGAAAGCAAGCGGCGGCGTATGTCCCTGGATTCCACCGGACCGACCAGGGGATGATTGCGCAGGAAATGCTCGAGGGCCACTTTGACGAGTTCCTCGCTCTTCACTTCGTCCCGGCTCATTTCGCGGTCGAGGCGCATGCGCTGGGACACATAGAGCCTGGCCGCTTCCAGTTCTCCGGCGCTGATGCCGAATTCCAGCAGGCGCCGTATCTCCCTGTGAGTGAACTCCAGGCACTCGGCGATGCGTTCCTTGCCCTTCGGCGTGACGGTGAACAGGGTCACGTAGAAATCGGGCTCATACCCGCTGGTCACCACCACGGCAGACCGGGCAGGGCTGGCCTTCTGCTGGCTAAGCCGGCGAAGGCGTTCGCCGAGCACGGCGGAGACGACCTGGCGGCTCAGGGCATCGCGTATGCAGTCTTCGGTGGCACGGGCATCCCAGTCTGGGTAAGGCTGCTTGTAGATGATTTTCAGGGCATTGTACTTGATGCGGCCGTCGGTCATATCTTCCGTGAGCGGTTCCGTGAGCTTCGGGGGCAGGTAGCGGACCTTGGGCTCCGGATCGACCCTTGCGGGGATATCCCGGAACTTAGCCCTGACGCGGGATTCCATCTCGTCCACGTCGAAATCGCCGACCACGATAATGGCCTGCAGGTCGGGGCGGTACCATTTGTGGTAGAAGTCCAGAATCTCGTCCCTCCTGAAGCCGTTGATTATATCCAGCGTGCCGAGGACCGAGCGCTCGGTCTGCTTGGAGCCCTTGTAGATCAGAGCATTCTGCTGCTGCATCATAGCGTAGCGCGTGTCGCTGTCGCGCAGGCGCCACTCCTCGCTGATGACTCCCCTCTCGTCGTCCAGGGCCTTCTGCTCGCAGGAAATGTCGCAGGACCAGTCGTGGAGCACCAGCAGCACGGAATCTATGAAAGAATCACGCACCAGGGGCACTGAGGAGATGTTGTAGACCGTCTCGGTCCTGGACGTGTAGGCATTCACGTTATAACCGAAGCGCACGCCGTCCCTCGCCAGGAATTCGAGCAGGCCCTTGGCCGGATAGTGCCTGGTGCCGTTGAAGGCCATATGCTCGAGAAAATGGGCCAGGCCGTTCTGGTTGTCTTCCTCCTGGAGGGCGCCTACGTTATGGGCAATGTAGAAATCGGCGCAGCCCGCCGGGAGCTCATTGTGGCAGATGTAATAGGTCATGCCGTTGTCCAGCCGCCCCACACGGAACGCCGGATCCGCAGGTATCGCCTGCGCAGCAGCCGCCAGGGACATCATCACGGCGGCAGATATGGCTAAGAAACGTTTCATCGATATAGATTCTTCGCTGCGCTCAGAATGACAGGCCGAGGGTGATCATCGCGACGTTGCGGATGCGGCCGGAAAGGTACTGCGGCACGGCAAGCAGTGCCGAGAAGGTGTCGGACACTTTCACGTAGGGGGCGAACTTGTCCGATATGATACGGGTGTAGGCAAATGAGAGCCCGGCACCGGCAGCAGGGGCGGTGTCGTACTCGAACTGGCGGAACAGGTAGTTGTCGAAGCTCCGGAGGGTGCTGCCGGAAGTGGTGGCATAGGCCCCGTCGTCTTTCGGCGTGCCGAAGCCGCAGCGGAAACCGAGCCTCCCTCCCAGCGAGAAGACGGAAGCGCCCTTGCGTATGTTGCGGCCGGCAAAGACTCCGGCATCGAGGGTGACGCAGTCGGCGTTACGGTAGAAGGGATACAGCACAGTGGTCTGAAAACGGGCCTGGCCGCTTACGGACGCACCCAGACTGAATTCCGGCAGGTAGCCGTCCACGCCCTTGTGCCACACGTAGGAAAGGGATGCGGAAGCCAGGTGGCGGTCGAAAATATGATTCTGGCCGGAATACTCCACCCTGGTGTTCTGGCCGGACGGAGTCACGTAGCGGAACACATTCTCGTCGTTGCCCAGCAGCTCATAATCCAGCTTCAGGGAAGCCTTGTGGATATCCTCCCCGGAGCGGGTCTGGAAGCCGCCGCGGTAGCAGGCGCGAAGGCCGGAGAATTCGAAATAGGTGGCGGAGCTGGATGCCTTCTTGCCGTAATAGCCCATCCTGTAGAGCACTTCGGCTTCATTGGTCCACGACCCCGTGAGCGCCTGGAAGGAGAGGCCGAGGAAATCGTTCTTCATGGGCCTGAATTCGGTCACGGGCACATAATCATAATCGCCGGACAGCTCGGCAAGAGTGCCCCAGAAGCCTCCTTTGTCGGCAAGGATGAAGTACTGCTTGTCCGTGGTGCCGTAGATGCCTCCGCGTATCTGCTCCAGGGTGCTCCTGTAGATGAGGGACGCCCCGAACATCACGTTGTCTTCCGGCCTGAAACTGGCCCCTGCCTTCAGGTCCAGGTCCATCCACACGTTGGAGAAGCGCGGATCTTTGACCTTTGTCTGGTCGGCGGAGGAGTAATCCATCTCGCAGCCAAGGGCCCACTTGTTGCTTAATTTATAGGACATTGCGCCGAGCAGGGAATAGTCTTCACGGTTCTTGGTGCCCGTGGTCGCCTCGTCGCTCTCGAGGAAATTCACGGGGTTGAAGAGCGGATCCATAAGGATCTGCGCTCCCATCCCGGCGCCGCTGAAATACGACCATGCAAGGCGCCCGTGAAAGGCGATCCTGTCCGAAATACGGAAATAGGACTCCGTGCCGGCGACGGCCTTGTAGCTGTCTGCGGATTCCGTGAGCGATATCAGGCCGCCGTTATCCTTGCGGAAGTCCAGCCCCACCATGGATATATGTCCGTCAAAGGCTGAAAGCGCAGCCGGATTGGACAGGGACAGGAAAGGGTTGGTGTCCGCAGTGAAACGGAAATCACGGCACTCCGCCGCCTCCTGGCCGCCTGCAGCAAAGGGCAGGGCCAGGAGGCAGAGGGATGCCAGTATGACACGGAATCTCATCGCCGGGATTATTTCTTCAGGGAAGAGACACTCCTCTGGTGGAAGTCCTTGCCTGAGTCGTTGGTCTGGAGATAGATGATGTGGGCGCCGGCCGCGATGGAGGCCTCGGCGTCGATGCCGGAAGGATCGGTGCTGCCGTTCACATCCTGGGTGCCGCCTGCGTAGTTGTAGACGATCTTGCCCTCGTTCTCGGGAAGGGCCTCGGTGGCTTCCTTATCCACGTTCCTGTAGATAGTGTAGCCCTTCTGGTTGGTCAGGGATGCATAGCCGGTGTTGAGGCTTGCAGGGAAACGCAGGTTGCTGGTCTCGAGTTTGGTGGACTGGAACACCTCCAGGGCGCCGATCACGTTGGCCTTGGGGAACTTGACGGCCCAGTTCACGTTGCCGGTGCCGGCAGTCTGGTCGAACTTCTCGGTGTCGTTGCAGAGCTGCTCGAGCTGGGCTTTCGGCATCTTGCCCATATAGAGGGCGGGGGCGGTGTTGGAGAGCACCCAGGCGTTGCCCATGTTGATGGCTATGCCGGAAAGATAGTGGCTGGCGGGGATGGTCTCTGCCACTGCATACTTCTTGTTGGTGTAGGCAGGGATCTCGCTGTTGGACATCCAGTAATAGTCGGCCTTGGACAGGTCCACGGAAGCCTTCACGGTGGCGGTGTGGTCGATGGCGCCGAAGACCGCAATCACGATCTGGGAGTAGGCGGGAATCTTCACCGGGTTCTTGAAGTACCAGACTGCGCCGCCGGCAGGAACCCAGTTGTCGGATTCATAGACGAGCTTGTTGTCGGTGCCATAGTACTTGTTGGTGGCGTGGCCGTTGTAGGGATTCAGGTTGCCGAACACCAGGTCGGAAGCGTCGGCCTCGAACTCGGAGTTGTTGTAGACGATGATGTAACCGTCATTGGAATATGCACCGCTGCCGTCGTCCTTGGGGCAGCCGCCGCAATAGAGCTCCTTGATGATGAGCTGCTGGGACTGGACCTTGGAAAGCTCCAGCTTGAAGCTTCCTTCGGTCTGCTCGGCCACGAGGATGGCTGAATTGGAGCCGTTATAGACCACGCGGAGGCCGTCTTCCACGTTCTTGAAGGTGCAGGAAGCCACATAGCTTCCGGGATTCACGGTGAACTTTGCAGCACCGGCCGCATCGGTATTGGCGGTGAAAGTGGTGGCGCCGGCGGCGTCGGCCAGGGTCACGGGAATGCCCTCGACTGCGAGGGGCGAGTTTTCAGAAAAGAGCTGGACGGTGATGTCCACGGCAACGATCTTGGGTTTGCAGCCTGCAATCAGTGCGATTGCCAGGACGGCGGAGAACAAATAAACTAACCTTTTCATAATGTATAATATTTAAAATTTGAGTCTGACTGTGAGTCCGTAGTAGAAGCGTGGTATATATCGGCCCAGGGATTCGTAGGTGTTGTTTTTCGTGTTCCACACCTGCCCCATGTTGTTGAAGAAATTGTTGGCGTAGAACGACACGGAAGCGATGTCGCCTATCTCCTTGGTCACGCTGAAATTGGCGCTGAAGTAGGGAGAAAGGTATTCTTTGTTGAAGTTGTAGAGGTAGTTGGACGTGACCACCAGTTTCGTGAGGTCCTGGAAAAGGTCGAGGTCGTTGGTCTTCGCCCATTTGAGTTTTTCCAGGAAGGGCACCGGCTCCGGATTGTCGAACGAAGTATAGTAGTCCGGGAACATCACGGTGAAGCCCTCGCCTTCGTAGATGGAGGCATTTTCGTCGTACGACAGGAAATCGGAACGGTTGGGTATCCTGTAGGAGCGCCTGCCTCCCGGCCTTTCGCTCAGGCTGCGGGAATAGCTCAACAGGCTGGATTCCAGCTTCATCGTGATTATCATCCTGACCTGGGGGATGTGGGTGGTGAGCGTGATGTTGTTCTTTATGGTCCTGCTCTCCTTGCCGTTGGCTATGCTGTAGCCTCCGAAATAATAGCCCACATACTTATATGGCTGGCCGTCCTTGCCCACGGTCGTGCTGGGGCAGTCGGCGTCGATGTCGGTGTTGAAACTGCGGTAGGAATAGAAGTTTCCGTCCACCCGTATGGTCGTGTGGATGGGACGTATTTCCTTGAAAACCACCACCCATTCAAGGCCGAAGCGGTCCAGCGGGCTGTTCTGGTTGGTTTCCGATGTGGTGCTGAGGAACTGCTTGCGGACGGAGTGGGCCGCCTCGATCGCGGGCAGTTTCCCGGTCCTGTCTGACACCGTGACAAGGCCCGTGGACGGATCCAGGGAGTAGATCCTGTCGGATGCCGGAATCGGGAGTCCCTGCACGTCGGACACTGCCGTGTAGGCATAGCTCAGGCGCTCATAGTCAGTCACATGCTTATATATGTCCAGGGCTCGGGTGTAGTAGGCCACAAGCGAAATCTTGTTGCCGCCAAGGTCGGTGTCCACTCCGAATTCAGCCTGGTGGTTCTTCTGCCAGCGGAGGGCAGGATTGTATTCGATGGCATGGGGACGGACGTAGTAGGCACGATAGACGGTGTTGTCGGCGGAAGCAGTGGAAGTGAAGGTATTCACGTCCAGGTAGCCGGGCACAGGATAGAGGATGGAGAACGACGGCTGCTTCACCGCCACGCCCCAGCTGCCCCTGAAGGCCAGTTCGCGCAGCAGGTTGTTGCGGCGCATCTTGGGATCCAGCACCGTGTACTTGACGTTGAAGCGCGGAGAAAGGCTGGAAGTGGTGCCATAGGCGGAACCGGACACGGAGGTGATGTCTTCACGAAGGCCGGCGATCAGGTTGACGCGCCCCTGCCCCACCGGCACCATCAGGTTGTCTTCCAGGTAGATGCCTATGTTGTTCATGGCCGGGTTGTCGCAATAGCGGTACTCCCTGAACGAGGGCGCTTTGGGGAGGTCTTCCGAATATGCTCCTATGCCGAGGTTGTGGTCGTAGTTCCAGTCGGCGCCTAACTTCACCTTGTTGCTGACCTTTCCGAAATTGTGGGCCCAGTTGGCCTTCAGGGTGAGTTTCGTAGTCACGGGGCGGTCGTCCACGGCCATGACGTTGTACCAGCTGCCGGGGGCGATCATCACGGCACTGTTGGGGCCGCCCTCGCTGTAGGGCTCCGACATGTAGTAGCCCCTCTCCCTGGCGTGCATTGCTGTCAGGGCGACGCTTTCGTGGAAAAGTTTGTTCTCCCGGGAGAGCTTGTCGCCGAGCGATGCGGAAGCGTTGAATTCGATGTTGGTGATCCAGCTGAGACTCAGCAGCCAGGCGGCATTGAAACTGGCCCTCAGGGCGTTGTCGCGCTGCTTGATATAGGCTTCCGAGAACTTGTCGGGGTCTGCGGAGTTGTCCAGGCCGCCGAGGTTGCCGGTCACGCCGGCGGTCAGGCGCAGGGGCCTGGCCTGGAAGGGCCCGGACGCAATGGTGTTGCTGTAGGTCAGGGACAGCTGCCGGCGCAGGTAGGATGTGTAGGGCGACATCTGCTCGGAAATCGAGCGGGTGTATTCCAGGCTGGTGTTCAGCACGCCGCGTGAGGCGCCGCTCCCAGTGTGGCCCAGGCCGAAACCCTTGCTCACGGAGAACTGCTTGGTGCGCGGGCTGGTGGACATGGTCACGGACCAGGGGGTCTTGCCTTTCTTGGTGTTGATTTTCACCACGCCGGAGGACATGTCGCCGTATTCCACTGAGGGCACGCCCGAAATCACTTCTACGGACTCCACGTTCGCGGAGGCTATGTTGTTGGTGGGCACGCCCTTGACGCCGTAGAGGCGGAAATCCGTATAGGTGGCGTTGTTGGAAAGGCGCACGCCGTCCACTTCCACGGCGGTGCCGAAGGAAGAGTTGCCGCTTTCGCCGGAACCGGCCCTGATGTTGAACTGCTGCTCGGAAGTGAGCGAAGCGGAGGAAGTGGCGCCGCCCGGCAGCAGGCTCGAGATGTCGGTCACGTTCATCACCTGCATATGCTCGAGGGCCGCCTTGTCGATGGTGCGGGAGGTGGTGGCCGCGCTTTCGTTTTCCTTCGCCGTCACGACCGCCTTCTCGATCGCCAGGTTGTCCTGCGTCATCTTGATGCTCAGCTTGTCGATGTCCTTTTCTATGGTGATTTCCAGGGAGTAGTCCACATAGCCGAGGCAGGCGGCGGTCAGCACGGTCTTCCGGACCTTCACGTTGGGGATGGTGAAGCGGCCCTGCGCATCGGCCACAGCCCACTGCTCGGAAGCCTCCAGCACGACGGTGGCGAATTCGACCGGCTCACCGGTGGCCTTGTCGGTGACGGTGCCTTTGACGGTGTAGGTCTGGGCGAGGACCTGCGCCGACAGCAGCAGGCATGCAAGCACTGCTATATGTCTGATGACGGATGACACTTCTGACGTTTTAGATTGCAAGGTAAGTATTTTTTCAAAAAAGTGTGCTATATTTACGGATATGAAACGTATTATTTTCTCTCTTTTCCTGATTTCAGCAGTCTGTACGACCGCTTTTGCCGACGAAGGCATGTGGATGACCGACAAGGTGGACAAGCGCACCCGCGAGCTTTGCGACTGCGTCGTGGCCATCGACTTCATGGGCACCGGAAGCCTGGTTTCCCCTGAGGGACTGGTGATTACCAACCACCACGTCGCCTATGGGGACGTGTTCGCCCTGAGCGACAAGGAGCACAATTTCCTGGAGGACGGCTTCTGGGCGAGGACCCGCGAGGAGGAGATTCCCATCAAGGGCCGCAGCGTGCAGTTCCTGAAGGGCACGGTCGATGTCACGGCCGAGGTGCAGGAACTTATCGACAGCGGCCGCATCAAGCCCGGCCTGATGATGATGCGCAAGCTCGGCGGAATCATGGAAAGGCGCTACAAGGAAAAGACGGGATACGAAGCAATCCTGAGCTCCGCCTGGCGCGGCGACAAGTATTATATCTCACTGTATCAAGAATATAAGGACATCCGTCTGGTAGGCGCACCGCCTTCGCGAATCGGAGCGTTCGGAGGCGATGTCGACAACTGGGAGTGGCCGCAGCACAAGGGTGATTTCGCGCTTCTGCGCATCTACACCGCCCCTGACGGCTCCTGCGCGCCGTACTCTCCCGAGAACGTGCCCCTGAGGGCCGAAAAGTATCTGAAACTGTCGAAGAACGGCTACCGGGAAGGCACCAGGACCACCATCATAGGCTTCCCGGGCAGCACCGACCGCTACTCCTCTTCGGCCAAGGTGGACTACCTGACAAGCGTGCAGCTTCCCATCCAGACCAGCATTCGCGGTGCCCAGATGGACATCATCTCCAAGTGGATGGACCGCGATCCCGAAATCCGCCGCAAGTATTCCAACCACTTCTTCGGCCTCTCCAATGCCCAGGAGCTGTATCTTGGTGAGCTTCAGTGCTATAAACGTTTCGACGCAGCCGGGCACAAGAGGCAGGCAGAGGAAGGGCTGAACGCCTGGCTGGACGCAGATCCGGCGCGCCGGCAGAAGTGGGGCGACCCTGTGGGGGCCCTGCGCGACAGGTATTCCCGGGTGGCCGAGGCCTACTCGGACTACCACTATTTCCGCGAGTGCGTGATACGCGGCACCCAGCTGGAGCCCGTCGCTTCCAGGACGGCTATGCTGGCCGCCCGCTACTCGGACGACAAGGTCCCCGGCATACGCAGGTCCACGCAGCGCAACTACGACCAGACCGACCTGCGGGTGGAGCGCGAGCTCTTCCGCTACAGCCTGGAGACCTTCTATGAGCACGTTTCCGACCCCATGCTTGGCCCCTGGCAGACCGAGCTCAAGGCGAAGTTCGGCAAGGACTACGACGCCATGTGTGCATTCCTGTGGGACGGCAGCTGGATGAGCGATCCGGCTCAGATTGCCCTGTACCTCGATCCGAAGGCCGATATGAAGGCATTCCTGGACGCCCACGCCGACGACCCGCTGGTGCGCTTCTTCGAAGACGAGCGGATAGTCAAGTACAACAAGGTGCTGGCGGAAATCCAGGGCACTCCGGACATCAGCGCCCTGACTCGGGACTACACCCATGCGCTCCACGCCATGCAGGAGGCGGGCAAGGTGAAGCCCTACCCCGACGCGAATTCCACCATGCGGGTCAACTACGGCAAGGTGTGCAGTCTCTCCCCGCGCGACGCCATCCACTGCGACTACTACAGCACCGTGGCCGGCCTGCTGGAAAAGCACGACCCGGATTCCTACGATTTCTGCCTGCCGGCTGCGTTGCAAAGCGCCCTAAAGGCCGCATCGCCCAAGATGAAGATCAATTTCATCACCAACAACGACAGCACCGGCGGCAATTCCGGCTCCCCCGTCCTCAACAGCCGCGGCGAGATCATCGGCCTGCTTTTCGACGGCAACAAGGAGTCCCTCGCCTCGGAGGTCCTGTTCACTCCGGACTACAACCGCAGCGTCAACGTGGACATACGCTACGTGGTGTGGATACTCAAGGAGTTTGCACATTTCGACAGGATTGTCGCCGAATTAGGGGTATAATTATTTGCAGGAAAGAAAAAGATTCGTATCTTTGCAGTCTCTAACACGGTGCGATTAGTTCAGTTGGTAGAGCACCAGATTGTGGTTCTGGGTGTCGTGGGTTCGAGCCCCACATCGCACCCCAAAGAAAGCAGGCTTCCAAGGCCTGCTTTTTCTTTGGGGTGCTACGCACTACTACGTTACCCCACCCCCAAACCCCCGCCCTCGGGGCGGTGGCTTAGTCGCTTCGCTCCATGGCGCAGGTCCCCTCTCCTGACGGCGCAGGTCTTCTCTCCTGACGGCGCAGGTCTTCCAATAGGCTGGTGCAGGTCCTCCGGCCAAGCGGTGCAGGTCCCCCGGCCAAGCGGTGCAGGTCCCCCGGCCAAGCGGTGCAGGTCCTCCGGCCAAGCGGTGCAGGTCAGTTTTTTTGTTGGGGACCTGCGCCACCAGAGGCTACAGAAGCACGATTCGCGGCGCGGGACCCCACTTCTTTTTCGGACTTGCACCGGGATGCCCCGGGTCCTGCGCCCAACAACTGGGGGACCTGCGCCACAGTGAGCGGGGACGCTACCGGCCGGCGGCGAGGCGACTGGGACCGGAGACGAAGCGGCTGGGGCTGGCGGCGAGGCGGCGGAGGACGGAGACGAGGCGGTAGGGACCGGAGCCTAGCCGGCGGCGAGGCGGCGGAGGCCGGAGGCGAGGCGGCTGGCGCCGGAGACGAGGCGGCTGGGGCCGGAGACGAGGCGGCGGAGGCCGGAGACGAGGCGGCGACTGGGACCGGAGACGAGGCGGTAGGGACCGGATCCTAGCCGGCGGAGAGGCGGCGGAGGCCGGAGACGAGGCGGTCGAGGCCGTCGTCGAACAGGACGGAGGGGCAGGCCATGTTGATGCGGATGAAGCCGTCCTGGCCGTACATCGAGCCGTTGCTGATGCGGACTTTCTCCACTTCCACGAGGCTCTTCTCGATCTCAACCGACGGAATCCCAAGCACTTTGCAGTCCAGCCAGGCGAGATAGGTGCCCTCGAGGCGGTAGAGCTTGAAACCGGGGAGGTCGGAGGCCACACGCCAGCAGAGCTTGCTGTAGTTGCCGTAGATGTAGGCGTTCAGCTCCCGGAGCCACTGCCAGCCCTCATCGGTGTAGGCCGCCTGCAGCGCCACCACCCCGAAGGGGTTGACATCGCATATCTCATTCACGTTCACGGCTTTATCCACACGCGCCCGGATCTCCGGATCGGCACAGATGATGTTGGAAATCTGCAGGCCGGCGATATTGAACGCCTTGCTCGGCGAGCACAGGGTCACGCAGGCGCGCTCGAACTCCGGAGCCACGGAAGCGAAGGGCACGAACTCCACGCCCGGCATGGTGAACTCGCAATGGATCTCATCGCACACGGGCACGACGCCGTGCTCGAGGCATATTCGCCCGACGCGTTCCAGCTCCTCCCGGCTCCACACGCGGCCGGCCGGATTGTGGGGCGAGCAGATGAGCATCACCTTTGCGCGAGGATCACTGGCGGCGCGCTCAAGCCCCTCGAAATCAATCTCATAGTGCGGCACGCCGTCCTGCTCCACCGTGAGCAGAGGCACGTCAAGTATCTCGCACTTGTAGTTCCGAACGGAAGAGAAGAAGCAGTTGTAGACCGGGCTCATGAGGATCACCTTGTCGCCCGGGACAGTGAATGCGCTCACGCAGGCGGAAATGGCGGGGACAACCCCGGGACAATAGATTATCCACGAAGGGTCGGGGCGCCAGCCGTGGCGCGTCGCAAACCAGTTGCAGACTGATTCATAGTAAGATGCGGGCACGGCAGTGTAGCCGAACACAGGGTGCTGGGCGCGCTCCCGGACAGCCTTGGCGATAAAAGGAGCAATGGCAAAATCCATGTCCGCCACCCACATAGGCAGCACGCCTTCGGGCACGAGGTCCCACTTCACGCAGTTCGTTCCCCGGCGGGGCACTATGGTATCGAATCCGCCTGCCATATCGCTAACGGGTCTTGATTTCGCAGTCGGCCGGCGCCTTGATATTGGCGTCCAGGATGATTTCTCCGTAGGAACCGGCGACGATTCGGCCGGTACGGGGATTCTTCACGGAAGTGACGGCGCCGTTGATGTCGGCATACACCTCCGAATACTCGAAAGCCAGGTCGGCGTCCGGCTCGAAAGTGCAGTTCACGAGTTCCAGGCCGTCGGCATAGCAAAGCGGCTGCGTGCCGCCTATGCGGCAGTCCACGAGGCGGAGGTTCCTGGAATACCAGCCAAGGTATTCCCCGTCGATCACGGAATTATAGACAGTCACGTTTTCGGTCTCCCAGAAAGCGTCTTTGGTGTTCAGCACGGAATCGTGGATTTCCACATCCTTGCAGTACTGGAAGGAATAATTGCCCTGGAGCCTGAGGCCCTTGATCTTGATGCCTGACGAGTGCATGAAGAGATAATCTCCCTTCTCCACCTCCACGTCTTCGAGGTCTACGTCATGGCAGCCCCACAGCGTCTCGGCGGCATTGGGTATGCGCACGCGGCGGAGCTTGAGGTCCCGCATCTCACGGAACATCTTCGGCGCTTCGACGAGGGTGTCTTCCATCAGCAGGCCGCTGCTGTACCAGAGCGCAGCGCGCGCGCCTTCGGTGAACAGGCAGTCCTTCACGGTGAAGCCCTTGCAGCACCAGAACGGGTATTTGCCCTCGAAACGGCATCCGGCCGCCTCGATGTCGGCGGTCTCCTTGAGAGCCGATTCGCCGGCGTGGATGGTGACGCCCTCAAGACGGAGGCCATGTTCGCAATAAAGCGGCCTCTCGCCGCCGTATTCCTTATTATTTATCGTTTTCATTCTTGTTGTCCTTGTAGAGGAAGCGCTTGATTTTCATTGTGGCAGTCTTCACGAAAGGCTGCTTCTCCACCTCCACTTCCTTGATGCGGCTGTTCCTGTTGACGTGGGAATTCACGAATTCGAGGATCTCCTGCTTGCGGCGCTCCAGGTCTGCAATGAAGCGGTCCTGGTTCTCATAGTCCCAGTCGAGCACGTTGTCGTTGAAGTGGACGAGAGCTATAAGGTGCCCGTCGCGCTCCACCACCAGCGATTCGCACACGTCGGAGATATTGTTGATCACGTTCTCGATTTCTTCCGGGTAGATGTTCTCGCCCGAAGGCCCGAGTATGACGGAGCCGATGCGGCCCTTGATGGAATAGCGGCCGCGCTTGTCCACGGTGGCAAGGTCGCCGGTGTGGAACCAGCCGTCGGGGGAAAGCACCTGGAGGGTGCGGTTGTAGTCTTTGTAGTAGCCGCGCATCACGTTGTCGCCCTTGACCACGATTTCGCCCTCGCCGGTCTCGGGATTCTTGTTCTCGAGGCGTATCTGCACGCCTGCGGCGGCGATGCCGGTGGTGCCGAGATGGGTCTGGTGCGGGTTGGCATTGCAGATGAGCGGGGCGGTCTCGGTGAGGCCGTAACCAATTGCATACGGGAACTTTGCCTTGCCCAGGAACTGCTCCACCTCCGCGTCCAGTTTGGCTCCGCCGATGCCGAAGAAATGGATGCGGCCGCCGAAGGTCTTCTTGAGCTTCATTCCCACCAGCAGGCAGAGAAGCGACGGGCTCACTTTCTGGAGCCATGTCAGGTACTTGCTCTTCTGGATGGTCGGCACGATGCTGGAACGGTAGATCTTTTCGATGACCAGGGGCACCGAAAGCATCATCGTGGGGCGTATCTGCTTCAGGGCGGGAATCAGCACCGAAGGAGTGGGGGGACGGTTGATGTAGCACACGCGGGCGCCCACCGAGAAGGGGTAGAGCATGCCCACGCTCATCTCGTAGGTGTGGGCCAGCGGCAGTATGGACAGGAACACGTCACGGCGGTAGGCGGGAGCGGCCACCCAGGACGCGTAGATGTTGGCGCAGAAGTTCTTGTGGGTGAGCATCACGCCCTTGGCGGCGCCGGTGGTGCCGGAGGTGTAGATGATGCACGCAAGGTCGTCGGGCAGCGGGCTGGAAATGTAGCCGTCGCAGGTGTAGGCGGTGTCTTCGGCCCGGATGACGGAAAGGTCGTCCGTGCAGATGACGATGTGCATTTTGGCGAGTATGTCTTCGGGGACTTTCGGCAGCAGGCGCCGGCTCACGAAGAGCGCCTTCGAATCGGAATGCACAAGTATGTTGGTGATTTCGTTGACCGTCAGTTCCGTGAGCATGGGCACGGCGATGCGGCCGAAAGCGGTCACGGAGAACAGGGCGACGGGCCAGTTGGGCGAGTTCTGCGAAAGTATGGCCACCTTGTCGCCGGCATTGATGCCGAAGTTCGAAAGTTCCCGCGAAATGCGGAGGCAGGTTTCACTGAAAGAGGCATAAGTATATGACTGTGAGCCGTCAATCAACGAGAACGCCGTGCGTCTGGCGTACTTCGCGGAGCAATAGTTCAGGACGTCGGAAAGAGATTGGAAAGTGTGTCTCATTCTAATGTGTTATATACTTTTCCGGATGCTTGCCGGTCAGATGCATATTCTCATAGATTTCCTGGATACGTTTCATGTCAGCGCGGGCGTCGTCGGTCAGTTCCACCTTCTCTCCCCTGCCGATACGCTTGGTGCCCCAGTCGAAGAATCCGAGATACACAGGAATCCCCGTGGCGCGGGCAATCAGATGGAATCCGGTTTTCCAGTTTTTCACGGGCTTGCGGGTGCCCTCGGGGGCTATTGCAAGGTGGAAACGGCCGGGGGCCTCCATCTCCTTGATCACGCTGCGGAGCAGGTTGGTGGGGTTGCTGCGGTCCACGGGAATGCCGCCCATGGCACGGAGCAGCCAGCCCACCGGAGGGAAGAAGAACTCCTTCTTCACCATGCACTTGGCCTTCTCTCCGCAGGAGCGGTAGTAGAGATAGGAAATCAAGAAATCCCAAACGCTGGTGTGCGGCACACCGAGCAAGATACACTTGTCTTCTTCGACGGAGTCGTTGACTTTCGTCCAACCCAGCGTCTTGAGCATAAATCCGCAGAATTTTCCCCAAGTATCCATTTGCATCCTCTAATACAGGTTGCAAATATAGTAAATTAAAAAGAAAGTAAGAACTTAGGGACCAAGCCTTTTCCGCTGAACACGGCCTTTGAGGGCACATTTTTCCCGTGCTCGGGGCGGAGCGGTTCCGACGGCACGGAAACGGTGGCCCAGATCCCGAGGCCGCGAAGGTTCTTCACGAACACACGTTCAAATTCATCCCCGGCTATCTTTCTGGAGAAGTCGAGGTTAAGGCGCCCGCCATAGCTCACGCAGGCGCATGAGCCGAATCTCTGGCGGGTACGGCCGAGGATGAAATGAATGTCCTTGACATACTCCCGCATTTCTTCGGGAAGCTCGATTCTGCCAAGGTTGGAGAACGTGTAGGTGCTGTAGTTGTCGCCCTTCAGATGGTTGATGATGTTGATCACCGGACGCTTGATGAAGAGAGGAATGCATCTGATTGCGAGACTGTCTTCGAGTGCCACGTTGGCAGCGATGCGCTTTGTCAGGCGTCCGCGCTGCATATAAAGGTTCTTCTGGCACTTGACTTCACGGAGAGTATCTTCGAGGCTGAGGTCGCCGTTGGTCACGTCGATGCCAAGATAGACATATGATGAGAAGTTCCTCAGTGTCTTGCTTCCAAATATGGGACGGAGGTTCACAGGGACCTCCATGCGGAGGTGCGGGCTCTTCCTGCGGGAAGTATCGGCAGCGCGGACCTCCTGCAGGGAGTAGAGCATGAGGGCGCTGACGAGCTCGGTGACGGTGCAGCCGAGTTCGCGGGCCTTCGAGAGCAGCTGGTCTTCGGGCACGGAGACGCCCAGGGAATTGAGCACTCCTGCCCGCTCGGCACGTCCTTTCACGTGATATGCACTCTTTTCGCTGTCCAGCGAACCCTTGGTGCCGGAGAACTGGTCGAATCCGTCTTCCATCTCGCCTTCGGTGGGCTCCTCTGCGGGGTCGTATACCCATTTTCCATAAGAAATGGACGTCCCGGTAGTCATCCTGATGTACTCGGCCACGACGCTGAGCAGGAAAGTCATTGCGCCGGTGCCGTCGGTCAGGGCGTGGAACACGTCAAGGTTGACCCTGCATCCGCTGCAGGAGAGCTTGAACATATAGCCCGCATTGTCTTTGGGATCGAATATCTCAAGTCCGGAGGGGGCGCTGACGGCCGGATCGTTCTCGAGGCGGCGGAGGAACCACCAGAACAGGCCCTTGCGGACCGTGAAGCGGAAGCTCGGGAATCGGTGCATGACCGCCTTGAGCGCATCGTCGAGTCGGGAGGGTATCACGTCGGACGAAAGGGTGAGTGACATTCTGTAGACCGCTGCGTACTTCCGGGTCTGGCAGGAGGGATATATGATGGCTGAATTCTCAAGCCGTGTCCATTCAGGGATAGTCATTATCGTTTTGTTTCTGTTTGGCATTGCAAAAGTACCACACGTGCAAGAGGCATGGAAACATTTGCCACGAAAAGCTTATTTTTGTGACGAAAAGCATGTTTTTGTGACAAAACCCCTTATTTTTTGTGACGAAAAAATATTATTACTATTTTTGTCACACCAAAATTTGTGACGAAATGAAGAAGTTTCCAAAGTCCCTGACCCGGTTTTTCCCGAACTTCGTGTTCGCGCTGGCTATTCCGGCCTGTTTTCTGATCAGCGTATTCCTGTATGAACCGGCCGCTCTGTGCCGCCTGATGAGGGCCGGGGAAGGCACGTCCACGATAGGCAATTTGTACACTTTCAACATAATCATCTGCTTTGCCATCATTCTGCTTGTGATGCTGCTTTCGCGAGTGCTTTTCTGGCTCCTTCGCAAGCACCTCAACCTGGACCTCTACCGGTTCAGCATCTGGTGTATCGGGGAAATACTTGTGTGCAGTGCATTCACGGGCCTGTACCTCGTGCTGATGGACCAGGGAGGAGGCGGGTGGTTCAGCTGGTTCGGCGGCTGCATCTCCTCCATAGGATCGGTGTCGATAGTCCCCTATCTTGTGCTGACCCTTTTCGCCGTTGCAACCGAGAACTACAAAGCAGAGCCCGTCGAAGACGGCATGAGGCTGAAATTCTACGACAACAGGCACCAGCTGAAATTCATCACCGAAGCATCCTCCGTGCTGTTTATCGAATCAAACGAGAATTATATAGTGGTCCACTATCTCGAGAACGGCATTGAAAAGCGTTTCCAGCTGCGCAACACCCTGAAAAACCTGGAGCCGCTCTGCGAACAGGCGGGATTCGCCCGGGCTCACAGATGCTTCATCGTGAATCCCAAGCACGTAAAATCCATACGCAAGGATTCATCGGGGATGTTCTTCGCAGACCTCGGGATCGAGCGCGAAGACGGGATTCCCATCTCCAAGAAATACTACGGCAGCATAGCCGCCATGCTGGACTGAGCGCTACTTTACGTAGGTATAGTAGTGCACCGGCTTGATCTCGTATAATTCCATGCCCACCTTGGAGCCGCTGTAGAACGCCACGTAGTAGCGTCCGGCAGCATAGAACATGGATTCGGATTCCACGGCGAGATTGATTTTCAAGGTGGTGACGAACTTGCCCTTCCAGTCATAGACGACCAGCACATTGTCCGTCTTACTCTTGCTCATCGGGAAATAGACATAGCTGTCGTCGCTGCCCATACCCTGGGCGGTGTAGCCGGTCTTGTCGGTGCGGGTGGTATTCAGGGTGACCTTGAAGCCGGAATCCGTCACGTAGAAAGTGCTTCCTCCCTGGCTTATGGCGTAGCAGTCGCGGGAAGCGTTGTAGGTGATGGCTCCGCTGCCCACCGGAATGTGGATGTCGGGCAGCACCTCAAGGGTGGCGGCATCGATCGGGGTCAGAATCTGGCCCTGGCTCTGGCCGTGGGCCAGTATCAGCTGTTTCCGGCCTGCGTCGTAGGTCAAGTCGTTGCAGTGGCCTCCATTGAAAACTCTGGACTCAGCCACGAGGGTCTTGGTCTTGATGCGGTACTTATATACCTGCGCCTTGGTGTCGCCCGAATTCCTCAGCACGAAATAGAAGAATTCGCCGTCCGATGCGGCGCCCTGGGCCACATAGATGTCCTCCATGGGAGGGTGGGTGAGCACGAGGACCGGAGAGAGAGAGAAATCATAGCCCTGGCGTATGAGCCTTGCGATCATCTGCGGGTCGTCCATCAACTGCTGCACCTTAAAGTCCTTTGGGACAGCGATTTTGCGGCCGTCGATGCAGCTGTTTTTTATTTCCTTGACAACGGCGCGGAGGGCAAAAGCCGCCCAGGTGACATCGGAAGCGGCGATGACAAGCTTGCGGCCAACCACGCGGGCGCTGTAGCCGAAAGTGCCCTCCAGGTCTTTCTGGACCTCTGCGCTCTCGGGCCGCGAGCACTGCCCCACGATGATTTCGAAGTCGGAAGGCGCCGACGAGTCGGACACCAGCGGAAGGCTGACGCCGGCCTTGTCTTTGAAGAAGGCATTTAAGCCCTCGGCATTGGTCTTCGAAGAGGAATAGACCAGGGAATATGACGACTTGCCATCTTCCGCGAGCAGCAGGGTGCCGTCGTCCGGAGCCGGCAGCGGGTCCTCCTTAGGGACACAGGAGAATGCAAGGCCGGCCAAACCAGCCAGAATCAATAATTTACGTATATTCATAGTTTACATCTGATCTTATCTGCTGCCGCCGCCGTGGCCGCCGCCGGAGAAGCCACCGCCTCCGCCGAAGGATGAATGACCGCCAAAACCGCCGCTCGAGCCGGAGCTTGACGAGCTTTCAGCCGATATCTTGGCCTCGCTTGCGACTTTCTCTATGGAATGGCCGATCGAGGACCAGGTGCTCAGGAATCCGCGCATCTGCTGGTCTCCCATTCCATAGGACTCGCTGAACATGGCATACTCGTTGGGATAAAGATCGGCAAGTCCCTTCTGCACCTTGTCGGCAATCCCGAACAGCTGGGCGAAGACAAGATACTCACCCCATAAGCTGACTTCGGGGGCGGAACGCTCGCCGGAAAGGGTGAAATCAGAAAGGAAGTTCTTGAACTGCAGCAACTTCACAGCCTGTGACCGCCCCTCTTCGTTTAGCTCCAAGGTGCCCTTTTTCACGGCATACGGCTGCAGGGCGGCCTTGCCTGCGTCCACAACGGTCTCCGGCCAGTTCAGCACCCTTGTGTAGTGCTCCTTCGACCATTTGTTGAATTCATCCGGCTCCAGAATCCTGTTTTCGCCCGCAGCTTCGAGTGCCATATTGAAAAGCGATTTCTCGCAGTTGTCGGCAAACTCAGGCGCTTCTGAAGGGAACTCCAGGCTTATAGAAGCCCCTCCGGTCCCGGAAACCGGCTTCACGATTCCGTCCCTGATCCACTTCAGGAAATATGCTCCCACGGCCCGTTCGGAATGGATTTCGGTGAGCATAAGCCGGCCGCCGCTGAACAGGAGGGCTGACGCTTTGGGGATACTGCCTTCAAACGGCGGCTCACGCTGCCATCCGGAGGGTTTCGAACTTCCGAAGGTCTTGGGAGACCAGACGCGGCCCACGATCCTGAGGGCCAAATCCCTGAGAAGCATAAATATGAAGGCGACTATGCCCAGGCCTATGACTCCGATGAACAGCAGCCCCAGGAATTGCCAAATCTTGTCCATAAAGTCCCCGGCGCCCTTGCCACTCTTGTAGTCGCTGCCCTTGAAAGCCTTCTTCTGCATCTTCTCGAACTTGATGTCCCGGCTCCTCTCGGGAGCGAAAACACCCTTTTCGAAGCGCATCATAGCTATCACGCTGTTCTCGGAGTAAATGGGAAGGTCCGTTTCGAAATAAATGCTGCCATCCTCCTGCATCCTGGACTCGCCCGAGCATCCGAAAAACCAGAAGCGGGTGTTTTCCTTGTCCAAAGGCAACCCTGAGACCTTTTTGAAAATAATCGAAGCCTTCTCGACCGGGACGGGGAGTTCCGTGTTGATAAACATGAAGTTGAAGGCGTCGTAGTCTTTCAGGGAGGTGACGACTCCGCGCACGGAGAACTGGACTTTCCACACGTGGCGCCCGTAATCCCCCTGCCCCCAGCACAGTTCCACTCCCTTGCGGCCCTTGTCCACTATGCCGCAGCGGCCGGCCTTCTCTTCCCTGCTGCGATCCACATCCCAGGAACGGCCGTCGTTTGCGAACTCCACACCGTTCTCGAACACACGCAGACCGGTCACATCGGCAGCATCGAGGTTCTCGACGGGCACATACCATTCCGTGCCCTTGACCACCGTCACATCCCAGAGTTGGGTTATGTAGAGGGTGCCGTCTTCCCCGAGTCCCACACCCACGTCGATGGAATGGATACTCTGGGCCCCAAGCCCCAGGGAAGCGAACAGAAGCGCCGCCAGGCAGAATAATTTACGCATAATCTAAACGGTCAGAACGACCAGCCTATCGAAAAATAATAGTACGGAGCTCCGGACGAAACAGCCGATATAGGATAGTGCAGGTCATGGAGATGGCCCGCCGTTATGCGCAGGTGGTCATAGATCTCGAGGCCCACACGCACGAAGACATCGGCGCTCCATATACGGGCCGGGTCACTGTACAGCTTGAGTTCAGCATCATCCCACTTGAGCGGCGGCTCCACGTACTTGTAGAAAGCGGAGTGACGGTATTGGGCTCCCCCGCCGAGCCCGACGAAGAAGGCCAGGGGGCCGGAAGTCGCAAACTTGTATTCAGCCACGGCGTTGACACCGTGGTAGCGGGTTTTTATCGCATAGGTCGGCGTGGGATTGTCTGCATCTATCACAGGGGGCAGCCCTTTGTGGTCGGGCACGAAACTGTAGTTCAGGCCGGCGGAGAAGGACTTGGTGAACTGGTAGCGATACTCGCCGTACAGACAGACTGAATTGTTCTCCGTGGTGGGGAGGCTCCCTGCGAGTAGTTCAGCGGGCAGGGCGTATCCGAGCCCGGCCTCGAAATGGTGCTTGTTCTGGGCGGAAATGCCGAGGGGAAGCAGCACCAGGATAAAAAGAACCATCTTTTTCATATCATGGCAAAGATAACATTTAATATGCATTATTATCAAAAAAATTGTATTTTTACGGCATCAACAACAATTTGATTATGGGACTTTTCAAGACTCTTCTCAACTCGGTGGCAGGGAAAACCCTGGAGCAGGTCAAAGACGCCGTCACCAGTTTCGTGCAGAACCAGGCGCCCGGCACAGCCAACGCCACACCGGCCCAGACGCCACCCCGCCAATATGCTCCCGCCCAGACAGTGGAAAGGTCGGCAGCGGAATGGAAGGCATATTTCCGGGAAATAATCCAGTCCGAATGCATAGGCTACGGCATACGCGAAGAAGTGCCCGTGACCGACATCGCCGGCCCTGCGGCAGATGAGTTCAAGCTCTACAAGACCCGCCCGACACAGGTCTACCGTGCCGAATGGGGCAAGCCCTACAGTTTTGTGCTCTCCCAGGGAGGGATCCCCAGGGCAGTGGTGATGCTCGGCTCCGGCCACAGCCACTACTCCAACGTGAAGTACCTGATTTCCAGGATGTACGCCAAAAAGGCCGGGCTCCCCTACATCAACTTCTACACCCAGATGCCCAACGAGCGCGGCTACGTGGTGGAAAGGATCAGGAAATTCCTTTAACGACTCTTCGGAAAAAGGGGATGCAAGTCTTCTTGCGCCTGCCCTGGATGCAGCCCGGGCCATAATTGTGCCTTGCAGGCGGCCGGACCGGGTACACATCCCGTGAACGGCAATTTTGCCGATTCAAATTCTTTCCCCTTTTTCCTTTTTGCTTATGGGCGGAATCCTGGAACAGCTTGAGAGCCAGGCGGCGTGGGAAGATTTCCTTGCCCACCGCCTCGTGAAAGGGCGTTTCAACTGGCCCGCTTTCGAAAACGCCGACGCCTATGTGGCCGGAAGGGAGTATCTTCCTGCCGCCCGGGCATTTATAGACGGCAGCGGCCCCGGCATACCGGAGCGCAAACTCGTCAACAAGATGGGCACCGGCAAAAAGCGCACGGTCTACAGCTACGGGGAAGACGACACCCGCGTGCTCAAGCTGCTATCCCACCTGCTCTACCGCTACGACGGCTTCTTTTCGCCCAACTGCTACTCTTTCCGGCGGGGGCTCAAGGCCAGCGACGCCATCTTTTCCATACTTAAGCTCCTGCACGGCAGGCGCATGTGGGCCTACAAGCTCGACATCCACGACTACTTCAACTCCATCTCCATACCAATCCTGCTCCCAATGCTCCGGGGGCTGCTTGCCGACGATCCCGGACTCTACGGCTTCTTCGAACGCATGCTCACCGACGGGCGGGCCCTGGCTGACGGAGAGACGGTGCGGTGCCGAAGGGGCGTGATGGCCGGCACCCCGACGGCCCCCTTCCTCGCCGACGTCTACCTGAGCGAAGTGGACCGCCACTTTGCCCTCGAAGGCGTGATCTACGCCCGCTACTCCGACGACATCATCCTCTTCGCCCCCGACAGGGAGACGCTGGAGTCATATAAAGCGGAGCTGCTGGCTTTCCTGGAACGATATGAGCTTGAGCTAAACCCTTCGAAGGAAAGGATTTACGCTCCGGACGAGGCCTTCGAATTCCTTGGCTTCAGCTGCCGGGGCGGCGCCATCGACATTTCGCAGGCCACCCGCACCAAGATGAAGGGGAAGATACGCAGGGCGGCGAGGGCGCTGGAGCGCTGGCGCGTCCGCAACGCTCTGGAGCCGGAAGCCGCGATGAAGGGCCTGATCCGCATTTTCAACGACAAATTCTTCGAAGACGACGACCCCGGGGCGCTCACCTGGTCGAGATGGTTCTTCCCGGTGATCAACCGCACGGACGGGCTGCGGGAGATAGACAATTACCTCCAGCGCTACATCCGCTACCTGGGCACCGGCAGGCACACGAAGGCGAACTACCGCGTGCGCTATTCCGCCCTGAAAGCCCTCGGCTACAGGAGCCTGGTCCACGAATACTACCTGCGCCGCCGCAAACAATAGGTTATTCCGAATATTATTGCTACATTTGCACACTTTATAAGCCTCAAATTAACTGACATGAAAAGACTAATACTCACGGCTCTTGCCGTATTTGCAGTTGGAGCGTCGCTCCAGGTTTCCGCGCAGGAAAAGGAAAAGGAGAAGGAAATGAAGACCGGCTGGTCCTTCGGTATCCTGCCCACCGCAACATATTCCGTCGACAACGGCTTCCAGGCCGGCGCCTTCGGTGACGTCTATTACTACGGCGACGGCAGCACCTACCCCGATCCCCTCCACAAAATCAGCTGGGAGGCTTCCTACTTCACCCACAGCCAGCGTTCCCGTTTCTACCTTGCCTACGACTCCAAGTACCTCATCCCCGGAATGCGCCTCAATGCTTCCGCGACCTACGTGAACGATCCTCTCTACAGCTTCTGGGGCTACAACGGCGGCGCATCCCTTGCCAACCTTCCCCAGCCCTATGACACCTACTGGACCAACAAGACCACGGATATCAACTACTTCGGCATGAGCCGCCAGATGCTGCGAATCCTCGCCAACGTGCAGGGCCGCATCACCGACCACCTCAACTGGGCTGCCGGAGTCAATTTCTGGAACTGGACCCTCGGCGACATGCGCGACACCGGCTACCCGAAGGAAGGCTCCAAGGATAAATTCTACTACAACAAAGACAACACCCTCTACAGGGATTACCAGAAGCTCGGGCTCATCAAAGACAACGAGAAGAACGGCGGCACCGCCCTCGAGCTCAATGCCGGCCTCGTGTTCGACACCCGCGACATCGAAGCTGCTCCCAACAGGGGCATCTGGGCAGAGGCCTACCTCAACGGCAACGTGATCAACCAGCGCTATCTCAAGGCCTGCGTCTATTTCCGCCACTACATCGACATCCCCATCCACATCCCTGCAGGCGATCCCGTCTTTGCATACCGCCTCGCCTGGCAGCAGACCATCGCAGGAGAGACCCCCCTGTATATGATCCAGAACAATCCCCTGCTCGTGCAGCGCAACATGATTTCCGAAGGCTTCGGTTCTTCCAACACCATCCGCGGTCTGCGTGAGAACAGGATACTCGCCGAAGGTTTCGCCTGGGCCAACACCGAACTCCGTGTGAAGATCGTGAACTTCAAGCTCTTCAACCAGTTCTTCTACATTGCAGTCAATCCTTTCTTCGACGCAGGTATCATCACCAAGGCATACCGCGCAGCGGAACTCGAGAAGGCAAAGACCCTGACTGTCGACACCTATATGCCTCTGAGCCAGCTCTATGACTCTTCCAAGGTGGGCGATTTCGTCTACAGCGCAGGTGCAGGTCTCAAGATTGCGATGAACCAGAATTTCATCGTGTCCGTGGAACTTGCCAAGTGCTTCTACAAGCCCCTCGACGCAGGTCTCTGGCTGGGAATCGGTATCAACTACCAGTTCTGATCCCCGCAGCCTCTTGATTCAATAAAATAGGCTGGCCGCTGGCCAGCCTATTTTCCTTAAATGACCTGCTGCTTGCGCTTCCAGTTCAGCACCGGGAGCAGGAAGGATATCACGGCTGCCGCGAGCCAGAACCAGCTCACGTAGGTGAAGTCGTGCACCTGGGCGCCGGCGGCGTTGGTGACGATGTTGTTGTCCAGCAGGAGGCCGGACACCACGTTCTGGAGACCTGCGGCGGCATAGGAAGCCATGCCCACGATGCCGAGGGCCGCTCCCGTGGCCTGGCGCGGCACCAGGTCGATGGCCATAAGCCCGCCGATGAACGCGATGAGCACTCCGATGGCGATTCCGAACAGCACCATTGCCAGGATGTTGAGCCACTTTGCAGGTCCGCCGAAGAGGAAGATGGCCAGAGCTATAGCTTCGAGGATACCGGCCACGAATGCAGGGTACTTGCGGTCGCCCTTGAACACCACGTCGGAGAGCCATCCGCCGCACACGGTGCCTATGATACCGAAGATGGGGTTGATGCCTATGATTGCGGCAGCTCCGGCAAGGTCGTAGCCCTTGGTCTCCTGGAGGAATATCGTGCCCCATTCGTTGATGGCGTAGCGGCTCATATACATAAATGCGCTGGAAAGGGCCAGGATCCACACTCCGGGATTCTTGATCACGGCTTTCTGCATGCGCTTGGTCTCCGCACGCTGCGCCGCCCTTTCGTCGGCGGCATTTTTCAGCATTTCAGCGTGCTTGACATCATACTCCTCCTGGCTCATTTCGCCGGAAAGCACCTCGATCGGAGGGAGGCCCTTGCTGTCGGTGCTGTCGTGCAGCCACAGCAGGATGATCACTATTCCGAGCAGGCCTGCAAGGGCGGCTCCGAAGAAGCCCCACTTCCACCCGGCGGCGGCCACCAGGCTGCCCACGAAGATGAATGAAAGGCCTTCGCCGATATTATGCGAGGCGCTGAAGAATCCGTAGTAGGTGCCGCGGACCTTGAGCGGGAACCATCGGGTCAGGGATATGATTGCAGGCGGAGCGCCCATCGACTGCGCCCATCCGTTGATCGCCCAGAAAATGGCGAAGCAGATGAAGAGCGCCGCTGAAGGAAGCGCGCCGTTGAGGGCCGTCACGCCAAGGATTCCCATGATGAAGTTCATCGTCACGGAAACCACAAGGCCGGTGGCCATAAACCTCTTGATGTTCGAGCCGTCGGCAAGGAAACCGTTGACCAGCTTGCCTCCGGCATACGCCCAGTAGAGGCAGGCGCCGATCACGCCGAGCTGCGTGGCGGTCAGGAGTCCGGAATCGATCAGGGGCTGCTTCATCACGCCCATGGAGAGGCGGCACACGTAATACAACGCATATCCGATGGTTGCAGTGAGGAACGTCTGCATCCGCTGGCGCTTGTACGTGCTCTGCACCTTATCTGCGGGAACCTTGTTCGCCGCCGGCTGGCTCATCTTCAGAAAATCAAGCATAGGGGTTCTATTAGTTACGTCTTAGAAAACAAATATAATACTATTTTGTGAGAAGTGTGTCGGCTCCGAGCTGACGATATAAAGAAATCTTGGCGTTCAGGATAGCTATCGAGTCACGCAGCGCCTGAATCTGCTTGTCGGAATGCTCCAGGACGCTTTTGATGACCTCCGAGTCGGGAGTCTTGTCTCTCTGCGTGGAAGCGTCATCCCTGAGGATTACCTGCTCGCGGAAAAGGCCGTGCTCGGCCGCGGATGTGTAGATCCTCTCCCTCTCCTCCCCTGTCAGCTGCTCCCCGGCAAGGTACACCGTGACGGTGGAAGGGTCGGAAGAAGTGCTGACTTCGTAGTCGTAGATGAAGCCCTTGCCGATGGATTTGTTGGCCTCCACAAAGCGGGATGCATGGATCCTGAAGTTGCTGTCCTTGACGATGTCGATTGCCGAAAAGACGCTCGGCACTATCATGAGGAGCAGCACGAGGGCCACTGCCCTGCTCGTGAGGTTTCTGCGCTGGCCGGGCTCGGCGCTGACCGAAGGATAGCCGAGGTACTTGACTCCGACGAAGGTGGCTATGGCGATGAAGACGCTGTTGATAAGGAAGAGGTAGGCGGCGCCAAGGATGTAGGTCCAGTTGAGGATGGATAGTCCGTAGCCTATCGTGCAGAGCGGGGGCATGAGCGCAGTGGCGATGGCCACGCCGGACAGCACCGTGCCGCGCTCCTTGCGGGAATTCTCGAGTATGCCGGCAAAGCCGCCGAACAGGGCCACTAGCACGTCATACACGGTCGGGTTGGTCCTGGCGAGCAGTTCGGTGGGGTGCTCCATGTTCAGCGGGCTGAGCAGGAAGAAGACCGTCGACGCCAGGATGCTCACGGCCACCATGACCCCGAAATTGCGGAGCGATTCCCGGAGGAGGTGGCGGTCATAAACGCCGAGGCTGAAGCCGAAGCCGAGTATGGGCCCCATGACCGGGGAAATGAGCATCGCGCCGATTATCACCGGGATGGAGTTCACGTTCAGACCCACGGAGGCTATGATTATCGCGCAGACCA
Organism: uncultured Bacteroidia bacterium; assembly: GCA_902782225.1. Classification (GTDB taxonomy): domain Bacteria; phylum Bacteroidota; class Bacteroidia; order Bacteroidales; family UBA932; genus Cryptobacteroides. Next base: position 170,452 of record CACZMF010000005.1, read on the forward strand.
GAATGAATACGTTGGGCCCGCGGAAATAGATGTTCTTGCGTATGGAGGCGCCTGCCCCTTCCAGGTCCATAAAATCGGACATATTCAGGAGAGACCTCAGGAATGATGACACTTTGTTAGCCATACCTCTCTTGTTTTATCTTTGCAAGATAAACATTTAGAAGCAAAAAACAAAGGACCCGGCGTCAGCTCATCATCCGTCGCCACCGGAAAACAAAACACCCCGCATCTGCAGACGCGGGGTGCCTGCATTATGAAGTACCGCTACTTGACGTAACTCAGGCCGGTGACCTTGCTGGTGTAGCTGGAATTGATCACCCCCACGTACGTCATGAAGTTCTCATCGTTGATTTCGAACATTTCGGGGCTGCCGCCGGCATTATATACGCCGAGCGATCCGCCCACCTTGACGTTGGAAACGTGGTCGATCGCGCTGAAATTGGCGCAGATCAGGCCGCTGAAACGACGGTTGCTAGCGTCGGTACTGGGATCGAAACCGGAAATGATGGTGGCCGTGTTGGCAACGCGGTCCCCTCCTTCCAGATAGCAGGTCTTGTCGCCCATCAGAGCGATAAGTCCTCCGGTCGTGGTCTTGGGGTCCGTCGTCGTGATGTCTCCGTTGTTCTGGCAGTCGATGACTCCGGAATTGACGCTCAGGTTGCAGACAATCTGGCCGGCACGTCCGTTCGCGACGGTATTGAACTGTGAAGCATTGTTGGTGCAGCCCTTGATTATGGTGCCGTAGTTTGCCGTTGCGGCAATGCCCGAGCAGCGGCCCAGCTTGACCGTCATCGTGCCGTTGTTCACGCAGTTCGTTATGCGGACCCTGGAGTCGTTCTTGGCGTTCGTGCAGAATCCGGCGATTCCTCCGTACATAGCGCCGGTGGCGCCGTTTGCCAGGTTGGAACCACCGTCGGCTTCGACCGTGGCAGTGACCGTGCAGTCTTCGATGATGCAGTCCGCGCTGACGGTGCTGAAGGCAAAGCCGGCGATGCCGCCGATGGCGAAGCGCTTGCCGCTCACCGACGCTCCGGGAGAAGTGACCTTTCCGGTGACCTGCACATTCTCGATCGTGCTGCTGTTGGCGGTGCCTGCAACGATTGCAGCATCTGCGGTACCGCTTGCCGAGAAGGTCATGTCAGCCTCGACAGTGAAATTCTTCAACGTGGCCTTGTACACATATCCGAAGAGGCCCCAGGTCCTGCCGTCGGAAACATCGACCGTGTATTTGAAGTTCCTGAGGATATGGCCGGCACCGTCGAACACGCCGCTGAACACAGGGCCCTGTGCGGCGGACGCGTTGTTGCCGTTCCCGGAACTCGTAGCATAGCCCACGGGGGTCCAGGAGTCCAGGCCGGAGAAATCGATGTCGGATGTCAGGGTGACATTGGCCTTTGCGGCCGCCTGGTCCCCATCGTTGACACGCGAAGCGAAAGCCGCGAATTCGGCAGCGGTGCCGATTCTGATGTTCTCCTGCTCTTCTGGTTGTCCGCCGGATCCGGAGCCGCCTTCACCCTGCATGTCAGTCACTTCGTAGGGTTTGGCGATGGCATAACGGGCGGCCTTGAGAGCTATGGGAGCGTTTTCATCGGTAACTGCCGTCGTGCCTGCCGCGGTGGAACTGTAGCGGAAACTGTTCGCATCCATGGTGACATTCCCGTTGAAGGGGCCGATAATAGTCTCGAAGACCGTGCAGGAGGCACCATAGCGAGCAAGTCCGTAGTCCATGTGATATCCGTCACGGGTCAGGCCCATATCGTTGTTCAGGCCCGATGTACGCAGGTTCTGGAGCATGGCGCCCGTGGAAATGATGCCGTCGAAGGAGCATTCATTCATCACCGAGCGTGCCTGCGCGGAAATGACAGACCACATTTCGCTTGTGTTGGTAAAAGGCTTCGAGACGTTCTGCGCCTTCGACAGGTCGTGATAGGCCTGCGAGAGGATGTAATACAGCTTCGGGGAAGCGCCGATCGACGACTGCGCCTCCTTCACTTTCTGCACAAGCCCGCTGACAGCCGCCTTCTCATCGGTGGTCCATCCCCAGGCCAGCAGCCTTCCGGTGTGTTCCTGGATGGTCACGATATCGAATTTTGCGCTTATGGCCACCTGTGAAAGGCTCTTGCCCGTGATGTCGGTCCAGGAAGTCTGGCCGGGATTGCAAAGGTAGCAATGGTAATCCGAGGAGCTTGCCCAGCCGCTGTTGTATTCGGGAATGGTCCTGCCGCCGTAGTACATATGCACAAGCTGTATCTTGTCGAGTCCGGCAGCTTTCAGGATGCCGGGGAGATGCTCTACGGCGTCCTTGGTGAAACTGTTGCCTATGAAGAAGATCCTGAAATCGGCTTCGGCGTTCAGGTCGGGATCCGGCTGCTCCTCGCCTGTCTGGATCAGATAAGTTATATTGTTGAAATGCCCGCCGGCACCGGTGGAGTTAGTCGTGCCAAGATAGGCAACCTTGCCCGATTCCGGGTAAAGATCGTATTCGTAGTTGCCGTTGTTGTACTTGCCCACCTTTCCGCCGGCCACACCGCCTTCCCAGGTCGTGACGGAATTTATATAGCCGAAGAACACGCCGCGGAACTGGCTGTCGGTGATGATTTCGCCATAATTCTCGCAATCGGTGAAAGGACCGGCGTTGCTGGGCAGTGAAAGCAGGCCGCCGCAACGGCCGGAAGTGGTGGAAACCAGATTGCCGTAGTTCTTGCAGGAGCTCATCGTGGAGTTGTTCGCAATGTAGCAGACGATATTGCCCAGACGGGAGCCGTCGGGCTTGGGCATCGTATTGAGCTGGTTGCCGCGGTTCTCGCAGCCGATGATGTCGGTGCAGCTGTTGGCGGCTGCGATGATGCCGCCGGTACGTCCAGCCTGGGAGGTCATGTCGCCGTAATTGTTGCAGGACGAAACGGTATTACGTACAGAGCCGCCGGTGGGGGCATTGATAAATCCCACGATTCCGGCGACGTGGACGCCGGTCGCTCCTGCATTGAGGTTGGCGCTGTTCGTCGCGTTTATGGCGCCGTAATTATGCACGCTGTCCACGGTACAACCGCGGTTCTCGGCGTACATTCCTCCGACGAGGGCCATATGTATCAGACCTGTAGCACTTCCGCTATAGGTCATTGGAGCATAGCTTGTGACATCACGCACATCCGCGTCATAGAGCACGCCTGCAATCATTCCGGCGCTTATTGAAGCGGAAGAATTCACTGTCAGCGAACAGTTGTCTTCAATGACGAAATTCTGCACAATTGCGCCCTCGCCCAAGCAGCCGAAGAGCCCCCAATGGCGGCCCGTCACCGTCTCGTCGCAGACGAGGTGCAGGTTCTTGATGTGATGGGCGTTGCCGTCGAACTTGCCCGTAAAGGCGTGACCTTCCGTCACTGCGGGAATATAGCTGTTCCAAGGGGCGGTGGCGAATCCCACGGGCGTCCAGGACGAGACTTCGGAAAAATCGATATCCGCAAGGAGGTTCACCCAGCCCTCTGCATTCTCCCACTGGAGAGTGGGGGCGCCGGAGTTCACGGCTGCGGCAAATGCGGCGAAATCAGCCGCGTCCGCAATACCGTTCACCTTCCAAGTCACCGCAGGCATTGCGCGCAACTGTCCGGCTTCGAGAGTACGGGCGCTGGTGTTGCGCGTCATTATTTCTCCGTTCTGGTCCGTCACGGTCACCTTGAATCCCTGGGGATACTCGCCGGCGGGAACGGGCAGGTAGAGTTCCAGAGGCTGGGCAAGACTGACCTCGCAATTGACGGTGAGAGCCTTGTCCGCCTCGGCGCTTGAAGTGCCCGTGAGCTTGAGGGTCGAGTAGTCTATGGTGAAGTCCCCGGCGATCTGCTCGCCTCCGAGACCGGCGACCACGACCTTTTTCACAACGGTCCCGGCGGTGCCAGCCACCGTCACCTTAAGCATTGCCGTCAGCGGGGAGAAGTGGATCTGTCCCTCGGTCTCGGAGCGGCCGCCCAATATGACAGTCTGTGAATCAGCGCTTCGCTCGGAGGGCAGCGTCAGGGTCTTGGCATCCTTGTAGACGGAAGCAGGATACACTCCCTCATACGGCGTCGACACCACTTCTCCGAATGAGAAGCGGCCCACGGAAGAGCCCTCCGTCAGGGGCGACGAGGTCACGCCGTTGACGGCGATGGCGTCGCCTGCCGTCCAGCTCACCTTGACGCCGTCGATGGCCGTCTTGCTTTCGAGCTCCGGAAGGGAGGCGCTGATTACATTCTTGCTGTCCGGCTGCAGGTTTTCCCGCGTGCAACCGGGCAACAAGGCGGCGCACAAGGCCACAATGCAAATGGATAAAACTGAATTTTTCATGTTGATATTATTTTGCTCGTATTAACAAATAGGACATACAACTTCTCTCGCCGTTGCTGTCGGAAATGCTGTTGACCACGGAACCTTTCCCGGAGGAAGGGTCCCACAGCCACATGGTGGTGGATCCGCCGCCGTCGAAGCGGGTAGCGGAAGAGCCGCCAAGTTTCTTCGAGATACGGTATATTTCATATGCTTTCAGGCCCATGGAGTACCACCCCTGACGGCCGTCCACGAGGACCAGCCACAGTTTTTTGCCGTCCTCGCTGACAACCGGCCAGGTCATCGGATCGTAACGCAGATGAAGGGCGGAGGTCGAACCTATGGAAGAGGTCCGGTCCTTGCCGTCTTTCATGATTTCATACATTGTAGATCCGATTGAGGCGATGGGCCTGGATGCGTCATCGTCTATCGAGATATCGCATTTAAATTCAATGACATCGCCCACCTTCACGGAGGATGCCCACCTGTCGGCCACCGTCCCGGAAAGGGCGATGCCGACCTGGTTTGCCTTCGTGATGTACGGCAGGCTCGAAAGCGGCTGCTTCCGGCCGTCATGAATGGACTGCACCGTGGCCTGGTAATAGCCGCGGTTCACCTTCATGGGGCCGTCATCGTATTCGCAGACTACATACAGCACGTCCGCAGCCAGAGGATTCACCAGCTTGGTGTTCGAAGGATGCGGCAGCCTTACGTAGCGCGAGGTATAAAGGTTTACGGGCGACACGGTGGGCGAAGCATGCCTGAGCGTGGTATCGTTGACACTATAGTAGGGATATTCAGTCCCCGCGTGACGCAAAGTGCCGGTGAAGGCCTTCTTGCCGCAGGAGGCGGAACCGTCCGCAAAGACCGTAAGGCCCCATCTGTGGTTGGAAAGACTCGTCACCACTGACGGATTGTTGATATACAGAGGTTCCCCGTCCTCGACATGGAAGCCGCGCAGGATGCCGGCATAAGAATCGAAGAATCCCATATTGACGCCGGCAATGATGTTGTCGCCTTCATTTCTCTTGCGCGTGCATAGTCTGGACAAGGTCTCACGAAGCACGAATCCGGCATTCAGGTGGTCGTTGTCCCGCCCGTTCGGGTTGGGGATCAGATCATCCGCCAGGGCTGTGGTCACTTCGACCGACGGGCTCGCCAGATCGATTTCCAGCACGTGCATATGCCTGGGAACATTCTTGAAGCGGCAGTGGCGGTAGGAGGCCCCGTCGGCAATCGTACGGCTTTCCAGCACTTCCCAGTCATAATAACTGTCGGCCGTCCAGTCCACGCTGTTCTCTTCGGGCGTGAAGCAGCTGGCATAGTCCTGACGCACGGCATTGTAGAAGTTGGACTCGGGAGCCTGATCCGGCATGTCGGCATAAGTGTCATAGTCGCCCACATGTCCGAATCCCTTGTTGCCGTGGAATGACGCCGCCGTCTTGTTGTAGCAGCAGCCCCAGGCGGGACCGTAATTGCCGTTGATGCGGCCTATGATTGCGCCGTTGTTGACGCTGTGGCTGATGACGCCGGTGCTGTAGCCGGCAAGCCCGCCCTGCTGGCAGGCAAGCGGCACGATGATGTTGCCGTTATTGGTGCAGGCATCTGCTTCGTCATCTCCGCCGATGGTGGATTCAGGCGAATTATAGCCAGCAAGACCGCCGATAATCAGCCCGTTACCCTGCGCGCTGCTGCCCTCGACGCCAAGGCTGGCGTTATTGGTCACGGAATGCATGGTCACGCCCTTGGCATAGCCCACGATACCGCCGGCACGCAGTTTGGCCGGATTGCCGTAAAAGACCACACGGCTGTCCCTGTCGCCGAAGACAAGGTTGCTGATGGTCACTCCGTTCGCATTGCCGAAAAGGCCGGCGTGCGGATACTTTTCCGCATCTATCCGCCAATTGACGCCATAGATGCAGTGGCCAAGGCCGTCTACGTCGCAGTCCAGCGGATGCTGTTCCGAGCCGATCGGCACCCATTCCAGGATGGATGAGGCATCGATGTCGCGCAGAATCTGGACCTTCCCTCCGCTTTGCCAGGCGGCGAGGCTTGCGCCGCTGTTGACGGCACTAGCAAAGGCCAGCAGGTCATCCACATCCGAGATTCCGGTCCACTCCGGCTTTTCGCCGTAGATGAGGTTGTCGGGCGTTACCTTTGTCGCGGACGTGTTATGCGAACCCACATAATCGAAGTAATTGGACGCATTCACGCCGACCATCTGGTACGAGCCCCCATTGTAGGTTCCCACGTCGCCGGCGGCTATGCACGCGCTGAAACTGGCGGCAAGGTTGCACTGCTGGAAGAAGGTGCCCCGGTAGGTCGTCTCGTCGGTAATGACGCGGCCGTAGTTCGCACACCTCTCGAACCTGTTGTTCTTGTTGTTGACCAGGCTCACGATTCCGCCCGCACGAGCCTTCGTGGAGCAGATCACGTCGGCGTAATTGACACACGCCACAAGCGCCGAACCGTCCCCGGTGATACAGGTGATGTTGGCTATGCGCCCGCCGCCGGACACAGGGAAGGCATTATGGTTGTCGCCGTGATTCTCACAGGATTCCACAAGCGTGTAGCGGTTGGATGCAGCAACGATTCCGGCGCTGCGGCAGACTGCAGTTTGAAGTTCACCGTAATTCGTGCAGCGGTACACATGGACAATACGGCTGGAGCCGGCGGCGTTGGTGGAGAAGCCAAGGATGCCGGCAACCTGCACACCCGTCGCGCCGTTTTTGACGTTGGCACCGGCCGAGGCCGATACTTTCCCTTCGTTGACGAGGCCTTCGACAAGCGTGTCCCCTTCCCCGGAGAAGGCAAAGCCCAGCATCGCCATCGTGGCCCGCGTGTCGTCCGCGGCCTGGTTGTCCAGGGTCATGGATGCATGATTGGTGATGTTGCGCACGGTGGCTTCATTCACGAGGCCCGCCACAATTCCCGCATCGCTTCGTACCGACGGGCTGAAGCGGAAAGAGCAACTCCCGTCGATCACGAAATTCTCCACTACGGCGCCGGGACCGAGGATGCCGAAGATGCCGCAAGGCACAGACTTCATACTTTCCTTGGTGATTTCGGAGCCGGCGGCGGCATAAGTGAAAGCGAAATTCTTAAGAGTATGGCCGCAGCCGTCAAAGTGTCCCGTGAAGGGATTGCCGCTGACCGTCAATGTGTTGGATGCCCAGGTGCTTACGCCTGTGCCGACCGGGGTCCAGGAAGTGACGCCGGAGAAATCGATGTCGCCAAGCAGGGTCACCACTCCGTCCGCGTTCTCCCACTGCTGCGTGGAAGCGCCGCTGTTGACGGCTGCGGCAAATGCCGCGAAGTCCGCTGCAGTAGCGATTCCGGGAGCTGTCTTCCAGGCCAGGGCGGGCATTGCGCGCAACTGACCAGTCACGCAGGTGCGTGCTCCGATATCACGGCTCATTTTGTTTCCGTCGGCATCCTCCAGGTCGAGACGGAATCCCTCAGGGTAGTCCCCCTCCGGCACGGGCAGGTACAGCAGAAGCGGTTCCTGACCGAGGGCGGCGTCACAGCTGAGCTCTACGGTGCTGTTCCCAGCCACAGGCGCGATCTTGCCGCTGGAAAAGTCGATGCTGAACGTTCCGCTGAGGGCCTGTCCGCCAAGCGCCGTCAAAGTGGCCTTCCTGAGGACTTCCCCGTTTCCGGTCAGGGGAACGCGGAACACAGCCGTCAGGGCGGAAAAACCTATCCTGTTTCCTGAAGAAGCATATCCCCACAAAGGAATCTGGGTGAGGGAGGCATCGAAACTGCCAGGAATGACCAGCTGCGTGTCGCTTTTCCACATGGATGCGGGATACACAGCCATGTACGGGAGGGCCAGCTTATCCGCAAAGTCGAAACTTGCGCTCGCGCCCGCTTCCGTCAATGGGTATGAACGGCTTCCGTTGACCACGATCTCGTCTCCTTCGCTCCACGACAGCTTCACTCCGTCGACAGAGGTCCTGGTCGGGCCGGGAAGGAAGGCCTGAACCGACGACCTGACCGGAGCGGCGCAGGTTTCATCCGGCACCGGTTCGGATTCACAGGCAGCAAGACAAGCCAGCGAAGCAAGCAATATCAGGTATTTCTTCATTTACTTCATTTTGAACACCACCAACACCGGATAATGGTCCGAGGGGTGGCAGAAATTATTGATCGCCTTCCCGCGGGGATCCCGCACGGAAGCGGCAAAACCGTCATACAGTATCTCCGCGCTTTTAACCTTGCCGAACAGGGCCGGCGTCACATAGACCATATCAATGCGACGGCCGGAGAGGGTGCTCTTCCTGAATTCTCCCGGATACAGACGCTCGATCACGTCGATGTACGGGGTATTCGCCCGCACATAGTCGTGGACCAGGAACGCCGGATCGGCAGGGTCAAGCCCATAGTGGAAGTTGTCCACGCTGGAAATGGCATTGAAATCCCCGCACATCAGCCAGAGCTGCTTATCCGCATCCGGCACCATGCCGACGGTCTGATTGCAGATATACTTCATTTCCACGGCCCTGAAACGGTCCCCGCCCCTCTCAGCCGCATCCGCCTGCTGGTCTTCCGCCTTGTAGGCGTACCTCTGCGGCCAGGTGTGGAGGGTGACGATATTCAGTTCGCGCCCCCTGCCAAGTTCGACCTTCGCCCAGCCGGCGCCGTGCACGACGATGACGTCATCGCCGTTGCCCGTGATACGCTTTACGATCTTCAGGGGATACTTTGAAGTGATTACCTGCGGGAATGTGTCCCGCTTTCCGCAAATCAGGGTGTATTGATGCCCGTAACGGGAAGCGAGCACGTCCCAGTTCCAGGGAAGGTACTGGTCTTCGGGCATCTGCATCTTTTTGCCGGTGTCCGTCAGGTACCGGGACTCCGCTTCACACCAGACGCATATGTCGGGATCCAGGCTTTTCACGTAAGCGACGAAATTGTCGTAGCCTGCGGCCTGGTCGGACCACATTCCGTTCTGGATGTTCCAATACAGCACCTTCAACTCCTTCCCTGACGCGCCGGAGCAAGTCAGGGAAAGGAGAGATGCTGCCAGGAGGGCTGCAAACGCAAACCGGAATTTACGCACACGCATAATCAACCCCAGGTATCTTCAACCAGATCGAAATCGGAAATATCGCCGGTGTAGTCACTACCGGAAGCTTCAAGCAGCGGCTGTGCTTCTCTATACAACAGCATCGCAGCCTCAGGTGACAAATACTTTTTCATATCAGATAGTTTGTTTTGCCTAATGCTATTGGGCGAAGGTGATGTTGGTGGTGTTGCAGGATGCTCCGCAATTGGTTCCGCGCTCGCCCACGAACTGGAAGTAGTTCTCCGCCGTCAATGCGACCTTGTCGTCGGCAGACGTGCCGAATACTCCGCTTACGCGGCATCCGCTGAATGTAGCGGCTTTGTCGCATAAACCGAACAGGACTCCGTTGTAGGTCTGGGCGCCGGCAGTGTTCACACTCTTGCCCAGGATTGTGGCGCCAAGGCTGGCGCAGTCCTTGATCTTCACGGTCGCGTGATTGACGAGGCACACGACGCCGGCCACCGAGACACTGCCCAGGGCGGTGAGGTCACCGTTGTTGATGCACCCGTCAAGTATGCTGCCTTCCCCTGCAATGCAGGTTATGTTGCCCAGGCGGAAAGTTCCGCTGACGGAAGACACCACGTCGCCGTTGTTGATGCAGTCCTTCAGTTTGGTGTAGCGGTTGGCGGCGGGAACGATACCGGAACTGCGGCCGGCATTCGTGTAGATGTCACCGTCGTTGACGCAGTCCGTGAGGGTGGTAAGCAGGGATGCCGCAGTGGTCGTGGCAAAGCCGGCGATGCCGCCCACCTCGAAACCGTTTGCTCCATTGCCGGAATTGTTTCCTCTGGTGAATTCCGCCGTAGAGGAGCCGATGTCAGCATGGTTGTGGAGCTTTTCAATGTTGGCAGCCAACGTGTTGGGATGTATTTCACCGATGATTGCACCCACCATGGTGCGGCCTGCGGCATTGTTGTTGCCCAGCGACTTGGTGCCACCGCCGGTAATGGGCGCGTAGTTGTCGATATTCTGGATTGTAGCGCCCTTCACCAGACCGGCCAGCACGCCGAAACTGGAACCATAGGAAGCAGCCACGTTCATGGAACAACTGCTGGCAAAAGTGAGGTTCTTCACCGTGGCGCCGTCTTCGATCACGCCAAAGAATCCGTATGCAGCGTAACTGCCCGAAGAGGCGAAGTTCATGGCCAGGTTGGTGATGGAATGTCCCTGTCCGTCGAATGTTCCGGAGAATGATGCGCCGGTCGTGGTCAGGCTGTTATGGGTCCAGGTCGACATGCCGCCTTTGCCGATCGGGGTCCAGTCAGTGATGGACGAGCAGTCGATATCGGCAGTCAGGACAGCCTTGTCGGCAGAGGTGAACGTCCCTGCGTTGACGGCAGCCGCAAAATCCAGGAGCTGTGCAGCGTTGGAAATGCTGGTCACGTTGCCGGCAGGATATCCGTCCCATGCTTCGAAGGTGATGTTGGTGACCTTCGACTCGTTGCCGGATTTGATCATGCCGATATAACTCATGTAATTGGCATCGGTCAATATGACGGGGTATTCATATTCACCCTTGTTGTAGTTGGCCACAGCGCCGCCGGCAATAAGGCCGTCGACGGAGGCGAAGGTATTGATATTGGCGATGAGGGTGCCCCTGTAGGTTGTATGGTTGCAGACGATGAGACCGTGGTTGCCGCCACCGCTCACCGTCACGTTGGCATTGTTCAGCAGGCAGGCAAGGCCGCCGGCATTGGCGCCGCTGTCGGTGGCGACGACTGTGCCGTAATTGGAGCAGCCGGACATGGAACTGTCGGTGCCGAAAATCACGCAGATGCCGGCAATACGGGCATTGGTGCAAGTATTGTGGATATTGCCGCGGTTGACGCAGTCCTTGAGTTCTGTACGGGTGTTGGCAGCGGCAAGGATACCGGCGACGCGTCCGGTGGACGTGGTCAGGTTGCCATGGTTGTCGCAGTTCTCGATCAGGTTCCGGACACCTGTGTTGGTCGTGTTGCTGAAGCCGACGATACCGCCCACCTGCATTCCTACGCCACCGTTGGCGGTGTTTTTGCCGGTGTGTGCGTTCACTTCTCCGTAGTTGTCCACGTTGTCCAGATGGGTCTTGCCGTCCACCGTGCCCATGGCATAACCGACCATTCCGAAGAAGGCGGCCCCTGTAGAAGTGTTCTCCAGGATACTCATGGGAGAGTAGTTGGTGACATTCTGGATTGTGGAGCAGCGGGCAAGGCCGGCCACGATACCGGCCTCCATGACGCCGGAAGGAGTCACCTTGAAGAAGCCCGGATCGCCGGAAGCGGCACCGAACACGAGGTTCTTGACCGTTGCGCCGTCAAGGATGCCGAAGAAGCCGTAAGGGGAATTCTCGACAGGGCTGCCGTTTATCTGGAGGTTCTTCAGGACATGGTTTTCACCGTCGAAGACTCCGCGGAACGAGTTCCCCGCAACCGTGTAGGGATTGGCGGAAAGGAAGGTTCCGTCGCCGATGGGAGTCCAGGAGCCCAGGCCGGAGCAGTCGATGTCTGCCTTCAGGCTCACACGGCAGTTTGCCCACAGGAGGCTGCCGCTGTTCACGCCGTCGCGGAATGTCTCCAGGTCGGAGGCATTGTTGATCTCGAAGCTGTTCTCGGTCTGCACCTTGCACTGGATGGTGTACTGGCCGCCGCCGGTCCAGGTCTGTGCGGTCATGGGCAGCGTACGGACATACATGGCATCAGGGGTCTCCACGATAACTGAGAGTTCATCGCCCGCCTCGAAGGCCACGCCGGCCGCAGAGAACATCATATAAGCTTCGATGATGTGGTTTGTCGGAGCGGCTCCGCCCATCGAAAGCGTCTGTCCGGAGACTTTGACTCCGCCCTCATTGGTGGTCGGGAACACATCGCGGGAAGCGAGCAGGGACACGGAACTGACCGCAGTCACGGCGTCAGGCAACTGCAGGCGCAGCTGCACCACACCATTCTGGATCAGGGCTCCGCCATTTTCCGCAGCCCAGCCCGCGTCGAACTTGGGCTCCTGGTACTCGCTCACGCCGGAAAGCATGGCGTTATACTCCAGGTGCGCGGTGGAAGAATTGCCGCTCTGGGCCTGGGAGGCATAACTGCGGGCGTTGAAAGCCGCGGCGTCGGCATAACTGCCGGGATAGATGATGGTGTAGGGGCCGTCACCCGGGGCCGGGCCGTCGAATTCAGCCTCGTGGGAACTAATGATGTTGCTCACCGAGAACTCGTTCCCGTTGACGGAAAGGATGTCGGCATCCTCCCATTCCAGGTTCATGGCCTTCCTGTCACTTGCTTCCGACATGGACACTTTCGTGGCCAGGCTTTCAGAAGTGGACACCTTGATGGTGACCCGTTCTCCGGACTGAGGCTGGATTTCCTTTTCAATTATCGACGTGCAGGAAAAAGCACAGAGGGCCGAAACGGCCAATAAGATGTATCTTGTCTTCATGATCGTACCCTCCTAATAGATGTCGTTGTCAAGTGTTTCCAGGAAGACATCATTGTTTTCCATATTGTTCACGCCGGAATAGAGCAATACCTCCCTGAGGTCGACTTCCAGCATCTCGGCCTCGGGTGTTTTATAGCTTCTTCGTGTCATTGTGTATTGAGTGTTGATTGATTCTTTAGTCCTTCAGTTTGATGATGCACGTGTGTTTCTTCGATCCGGAAGTGGGATAATCACCCACGAAGCCAAGGTACATCCGGCCCTTGCGGATGTGGACTCCTTCGGGCTCGAACGTGCCGTCCGAAGACAGGTTCAGCTTGACGAGCTGCTGCTTGTCGGCAGACACGCCCACTTTGACGAGCTTTTGAAGGATATTCCCGCTGAAATCCATGACCGACATCAGCGTGGCTTCATCGTTCTTGGCTCCGGAAGTCACATATATCTTGTCGTCATACACGCACAGGCCCTGGACCGCGCCGGCGTTGGTCTCCCCCGTGGTCACGCCCTTGCGCTTCCATGGGAAACTGGCCAGGGGCTTGACGGTTTTCAGATTGTAGGCCGTCACGCTCTTCCCTTCATTGTGGGACGTGCGGGTGACCTTCACCGTGACCGTCTTGGCATTTCGTATCTCGGACAGCCGGTACACATAGATGTAATCGCTGCCGTTTTCATAGGTCCACAGGGCGATCACGTCGTGCTCGGTGTCCACGTCGGCGAAGCGGGCTCCGTTGTCATTGAGATAGAACTGCTCGAGGGACTCTTCGGCATATTCGGTGACGCCGGCCTTGAACTTGTGACGGCAGACCAGGCGCACGTCCGGGCCATTGGCCTTGCCGCCGGAGTATCCGCCGTTTTCCGCGTGGTCTCCCATCGTGCCGCTGGTCCAGAAATAGACGTCGTCGGCATCGTACTCGATGCTGAAACCATCACCGTGGCCGCCGCTGGGCAGCACCATGTCTCCGCCTATCTTGGAACCATCCTTGTTCAGGGCGCACACACGCATTGACGTGGCATCTTCCGTGGACATATAGAACTGTCCCCTTTTGTCGATGTCGAAACTCTGCATTCCGGTCTGGAGTCCCAACGGCAGTGCTATCATATCGGCCGTCAGAGGCTGCGTGATGTCCTGGTTGAAAGAAGCGGTCGTGCTTTCGTTCTTTTTCACGACCACGGACAGGCGTCCGCTTGCGCTGATCTTCGCGGAGGAAAGCGTCAGCGTGGACGTCCCCTCCTTGAGACCCTTCACCTTGCCGGCGGCAACGGAAGCCACGTCCGGGGCGGAAGATAGTATCTCCACTCCGCCCGGATTGGTGACAAAATCATAATCGGCCTTGACATAAACGCCTCTGTCAAAGACCTGATACTGCACGGGAAGGGATATTTCCTCCCCCTCGAAAACGGTGCACTCGTTCTGGAGAAAGGCCATTTTGTCCTTTTTCGTTTCCGAAGCGGCCGGCACCGGGGCCGTGCATCCTGTCAGCAGAAAGGCTGCCGCCGACAGAGCGGCGGCAGCTTTCGCCAGAAAAAGCTTTATACCCATCAGGTCAGTTGCCGCAGACATTGCCTTCGAATTTGCAGTTGCCTGCTTTGCTGGTGGCGAGGGTGATGTATTTGTCGAAATTGTCCGGGGCCAGGGTGACGACCTGGAAATCAGCATCCGGAGTCAGAGGACCGACCTTGCCGCCCACCTTGCAGTTCGTGATGGTCACGGCCTTGTTGTTGGCATTGCCGAGGATGGCGCCCATATATACGGTGCCCGCCTTGAACATGTCGGACAGGACGGCTCCGTAATTCTCGCAGGCTTCGATGGTTATGGGGTTGTTGGCCTGGCCCAGGATGCCGGCGGCGTAGCCGTGGACGGTGTCGCCCGCCTTGTCGAAGACCACGTCGCCACGGTTGATGCAGCGGGTGAACACGTCGTCGGTGCTGCCGGCGGAGCAGATGCCGCCGATGCGGCTGTTGCTGGCCTTGACGTCAAGTCCGGAAATCTTGCCCTCGTTGAGGCAGTCTTCGACCTTGGTCTTGGCATTTGCAGAAGCCACGATGCCGGCGAGGCGGGTGGCCTCTGCCGCAATAGCAGCCTTGTTGGTGCAGTTCTGGATGTAGTTGAAGTTCTTGCCGTCGGAGAAGCCCACGATGCCGGCCACGGAGACGCCGGTGCCGCCGTTGTTGGTGTTGACGGAGTTCTTGGAGCTGAGTTTGCCTTCGTTGACGCAGTCCTTGACATAGCTGGCGAATTCTCCTTCCGCCGTGTACATCTCGCCGACGATGCCGGCCAGGCATTCACGGGTGAGGTCCGTGACGGCGGTAACGCTCATCGTGGACTTGTTCGTACAGCCTTCCACGGTGGAGTTGAGCGCAAATCCGGCCACGCCTCCGATGAATGACATCGCGGCGCTCTGCCCCTCGAAGACAGCCTTGGGGCCGATGACCACGTTCTTCACCGTCGCACCGTTGAGGATGCCGAAGAGACCTGCCGCATAGCCTGCGGGAGCGTCGGCGGGGACGCTGACCTTGAAGTTGTCGACGGTGTGTCCCTTGCCGTCGAAAACGCCCGTAAAGGGAACGACGCCATCCGCGATGACACCGGCATTTGACACTGCACCTACTCCGATGGGCGTCCAGGCCTCGCCGCCGAGGTCGATGTCAGCACCGAGGACCAGCACGCCGTCCACGAGGAACTTGCTCACGTCGCCTCCGGTCTTCACCATTTCGGCGAATTCCTTCAGGTCTGCGGCCGAGCCGATTCCCTGGACGCTCGGTTCCGGTCCCGGAGCCGGAGCGCCGTCCCAGGTCAGGTCGGTTATCTTCTCGCGGTTGGCATCCGACACGGCACCGATGTATTCGGTGAAGTTTCCGGCATTCACATCGATCATCTCGTGGTTGCCGTCTTCCTTATATACACCGAGCCGGCCGCCGACCGTCACGCCGCTGATGGATGCGAACTTGCTGACGTTTGCACCGATGAGACCTCTATAATTGGTATTAGCAGCGATCACGGTACCCTTGTTCTGGCCACCCTTCATGACGATCTTGTCGTCGTTGAAGAAGCCTACGATGGCTCCTGCGTGTGTGTCGGAAGCAGTGGTGGTGAGGTTTCCGTTGTTCACCAGGCCCTCGGCCACGGCATTCTTGTAGAGAACGGACACGACGTTGCCGATACGTCCGTTGGCTATGGTGTTGATCTGGTTGGCGTTGTTGGTACAGTTGAGGAAGTGGCCGCCGTAGTTGGCCGTGGCGACTATTCCGGAGCAGCGTCCCAGCTTGGCGGTGATTTCACCGTTGTTGACGCAGTTCTCGATATTGTTTGCCGAGTCATCCTGGGCCGTGGTCACGAAACCGGCTATTCCGCCGTACATCGTGCCGGTAGCGCCGTTGGCGGTATTGCTGCCGCAATCGGCATTGACGGTGAGGCTGGTCGTGCAGTCCTTGATGATACTGGTGGCCGTGCCCGTATTGAACACGAAGCCCGCAAGGCCGCTCAGGGCGAAGCGCTTAGAATCTCCGGTACCGGCGGAAGTGATCTTTCCGCTGACCTTCACATTCTGAATCGTGGAAGAAATGGCCGTTCCCACGAGGACGCCGGCATCGGCCTGGCCCTCTGCGGAAATCTTGAGGTCGGTTTCGATGTTCAGGTCCTTGACGGTAGCGCCGTCAAGCACGCCGAAGAGGCCGAAGGTGCCGTTGGCAGGGACTTTCACGGTGGGGTTGAAGCCCCGGATGGTATGGCCGCCGCCGTTGAACACGCCCTTGAAGGCGGTTCCGGTGTAGGAGCCTAAATAGTTGCCGTTGCTCACGGTCTCGGGATTGCCGATAGGTGTCCACTCCCGGAGAGCAGTTCCACTTCCTTGGAAGCGTTCTGCCAGCGGCTTATGCCGTCATTCTCATTCACGGCCTGGACGAATTTCATGAACTCTTCCACGTCCGGGATGCCTCCGATGCCTGCAGACGGATCGAAGGGCACGGTGTAGCCGAGCTGGGAGATGGGCACCGTGTAGGACTTGCCGCCGCCGGAGAACACTATCTCTCCGGAACGCGGAGCGACATCCGTATTGTCATTGATGAACGTGCTTTCCACCGTGAAACTGACGATGGCGTTGCCGCTGCCGAAGATAGGGTCGGCCTTGACCCAGGTGGGGGTCACGACGATCCAGTTTGCATTGGTCGTCAGGTTGATGACCTGCTCGCCCGGATTCTTGCAGGGCACGTCGTTCAGGGCCGCCGGGTCTGAAGAAAAGGTAATCTGCTGTTCGGCCTCCTTTGCACAGGAAGAGGCCATCATCAATGCCAAGAATGATGCGCAGATCAGTTTTGCAATCGATTTCATATGGTTTTGTTATTAATTATTTCAGTCTTACAAGCATATAGTTGAGACAACTGCGTTCGCCTTTGGAGTCGCAGACGCGATTGACAAGCCTGCCGGAGGATGACGACGGGTCATACACCCACATGCAGGAGGAACCGCCGCCATCGAAACGGGTCATGTTCCAGCCGCCGAGTTTCCTGGCGATGCGGAACATCTCATATCCTTTCAGGCCGTAGGAATATTCGGGCTGGCGCCCGTCCACTTCCACAAGCCAGACAGTCTTGCGGTCCTGGCTGACCACGGGGAAGGTCATAGGGTCGAAAGTAGTATAGAGATTGTTCCCGGTCGAAGGCGTGTTGCTGCCGTCCTGGCCGTTTTCCATCAGCCTGTACATGCTGCTGTTCTGGGTGTAGATCGGCTTGGTCTCCCCTTCGATGGACATGTCGAACTTCAGCCGCACCGTGTCTCCCGGCTTCAGTGAAGAAAGGAGGGCCTGGGCGGTGGAGCCGCTGACGGCAAAGCCCACTTCTTTCGCGGAAGACAGATACGGGACTTCGGACAGAGGGTTCCCTGTGCCGTTATGCATGGCCTTCACGACAGCTTCGGCCCAGCCGGTGTTCACCTTCACGGGACCATCCTTGTAGTTCGCCACCACATACAGGACATTCCTCGCAAGCGGATTGGTGATGGAGGGCTTCGAAGGATGCGGGACCTGTTTGTAGCGGCTGGTGTACATATTGACGGCATATGTCGCGGAAGCGTGGCGCAGGATGGTGTCGTTCACCGAAGAGATGCTGTATGAACTGCCTCCTGCCTCGAGAGTCGCTTTCAGGGACTTCTTGCCGCAGGACGCCGTGCCGTCGGTAAACACCGTCAGTGCCCACGAGTGGTTGGCAAGTGCACTGAAGACGGCAGGGTTGTTGATATACACGGGTTCGCCCTCCTCGATGTGGTAGCCGCGGGAGATGCCGTCGTTGGAGTCGAAGAAACCGGTGTTGATGCCGGCGATGATCTTCTGGCCTTCCGAACGCCTCCTGGAGCATACTTCGGACAAGGTCTCACGGAGATTCTTGCCGTTGTTGCTGTTCTTGTTGGCATTGGGATTGGGCACCTGTTCGTTGGCATAGGCCGTGGTCAGTTCGATTTCCGGATTCCCAAGGTCGATCTGCAGCACGTGCATATGGCGGGGCATGCCGGTGAATGAACAGTGGCTGTACTTCACGCCGGCGTGCAGCTGTTTCTCTTCCAGCACGGTCCAGTCGTAGTAGTCGTCCTGCGTCCAGTCCACGGTATTCTCCTCCAGATTATAGGCGGAGGCAGGATACACTGCGGTGGAGTGGACGGAAGCCCGCCCATTGACCGTGCCGTAGCCGAAATTGCCGGTGAACCTGTCTGCGGCGGCATTGTAGGCGCAGCCCCAGGCGGGGCCGAAGCCGGCCGAGGCAACGCCCGTGACGGCTCCGTTGTTGGTGCAGCAGAGGATCTTTCCTACGTTGTAGCCCACCAGTCCGGCGTTGAAGCAGGCGAATGAAGCGGATATATCGCCGTCATTCACGCAGGCCTTCTTTTTCGACTCCGCGTCGCCGACCAGCGAGGCCACATCGGTTTTTCCGCAGATGCCGCCCATACACAGGGTGGAGCTGCCGGAAGAAACGCTGAGCGCCGCTTGGTTGGTCACGCCCGTAAGCGTCACTCCCACAGCGTTGCCCACGATGCCGCCTATGGTGCCGGTGGCTTTGCCGCTGAAGGTCACGACGCTTCCCTTGGAACCGAACACGAGGTTGGATATCCTTGCATTCCTGGCATATCCTATGAAGCCGGCGTCGGGATACTTTTCCGTATCAACTGTCCACCGTATGTTCTTGATGGCGTGTCCCTTGCCGTCGAAATCCTCGCTCAGCGGGCTGTCTTTCGTCCCTACGGGGATCCACTCCTTGATGGAGGAGGCATCGATGTCGCAGAGAAGCGTCACGACCCCGTCCACCATAAAAGGACTCACGGCTCCGCCGTTGTTGACGGCAGCCGCAAAGGCCAGGAGGTCTTCGGCGCTGGAGATGCCCTTCACCGAGGGCACCCCGCTGCCGGCGGCCTGGATCAGTCCGACGGTCTTTTTATTCCCGCCAAGCGTGCTCACGGTGACCGTAGCCGAACGCTGCTCGGCATAGGTGTTCTCCGAAACGGAAATCCTGACGGTGACCGGGTTTTCGGAACCGGTCCCCTTGACGGTCAGCAACTTGGCCCAGGACTGGTCCACGACGGCCATCCAGTCTTCGGTGCTTGTCACTTCGAATGCCACCTGGCCTCCCGGGGCATCCGCCGTCAATGTGGACGGGGACACCTCGAAGCGGCCGGCAGAGGATTCCTTTTCCTTGCCGCACGCCTCAAAGAAAAGCAGTACGGCAAGGAAAACGAGAACCGTTTCAAATAATAGGCGAATGCGCTTCACAGACTACTCCCAACCGGGGTTTTGGGTTAACTTGCCATCGTATGCCTGGATCTGTCCGAGAGGGACAGGATACAGATAATCACGGTCTTTCCACACATAGTCTTCCGCTGCATCACGGGTGATGTACCCGTGGTCGCCGTCGGACAGGGTGAGAGAATTCGCGCCAACCTGGATGCGGTTGGTGGCAGGGATGCTGGAGCTGACGCCAGAAGGCATCTGGCCCGAGTAGATGAGCAGGTCTTTCTTGCCGTCGTGGTCGGTGTCGTATTCACCGAGGGCAGGAATGTAGATGCCCTTGTATCCGGGGGTGAGGGAAGCCGGATCCAGCGGGGAGGCGGCAGCAGACTTGTTGCCGGCGGCGGTAAGGGGCGCTCCCTCTTTCCAGCGTATCATATCCCACATGTGGAAACCTTCCGCAAAGAGTTCGACCACACGCTCGCGGCGCACCTCGAGGATGGAGGCAAGCATGGTGCCCTTGGCGTTGGGATAGTACTCGGCCATCAGCGGATCGGGAGTGGTGGGGAGCGTCAGGTTGGGCATTCCGGCACGGTCGCGTATCAGTTTGATGGATTTGTCTATCATCGCCTGGGTCAGTTCTCCGAGCTCGGCGTTGGCCTCCGCATAGTTAAGCAGGACTTCCGCATAGCGGATGTAGGCCCAGTCGGTCGTGCTGGTGGTGGCATTCTCATGGCTGCCGTCGGATACGCCCTTGATGATGCGGTAGCCATTCAGCGTACGGGCGAAGTCCGTGGTCTCCACGGCGCCCTTCATAGCGGGATCCAGATAGCCGAAGTGGCCGGGACCGTGCAGGGTCTGAGCCATACGGGGATCCCTGCGCTGGAACTGCTCGTAGTATTCTTCGGTGGCCCAGCCGTTCCTGTTCTGGATGGGCGTGCCGTCGGAACACAGATAGTGGTTGACGAAACGGCGCGTAGCACTGTAGGTTTCGTTCTTCAAGTCGAACTGGAGTCCGTGGCGTATGGCCAGGGTGACGTCGTAGTGCTTGGCGAAAATAGCCTCGGGGTTGCCCTTGAGGTCTTCGAGCTGGAAGAAGTCGCGATAGGCCTTCCAGTGGGAGTCGCCGCTGGTATTGTAGAGGCTGTACTTGCCGGAAGCAATCACGTTCTGGGCGGCCTCGGCGGCCTGGCGCAGGAACCATTCGGAGCTGAGTGTCGTGGTGGAACCGTTCTCCTCGGTGTAGGTCTCATCGGCCACTCCGTGGTATTTGCGGAATGTTCCCTCGAACAGGGCTACACGGGACTTGAATGCCATCGCTGCGTATTTGTTGACGCGGAAACAGCCGTCAGGCCAGCTGTCGGGCAGTTTCATCGCAGCAAGGTCCAGTTCTTCGATGACCTTCTTCATGACATAACCGCGGGAGTCGCGTGCCTTGAAGAGTGCTTCCTCGTCGGCGGAACCCACGACCTTGTCGTAATAAGGGACGTCTCCGTAGTACTGGACCATCTGATAATAGAACAGGGCCCGGAAGAAGTGCTCCACGCCTTCGAATTTGGTGCGGACCTCTTCGTTCTTGCAGTTGGAGCAGTTCTCGAAGAACTGGTTGATATGGCGGAGGTAGCCCCAATGGCCCTGGGACCAGAGACCGGTGGTCGCATTGGTGCGGGTGCCTTTCTGTATGGCGCTCAGGCTGCGTCCGATGTAATCGTCACCCCTGATTTCGGAGTATGAGGTGGCGTCGTCCAGCAGGGTGGAGTATTCGTAGTTGGTCCACAGCTCCAGTTCCTTCTCGGAAGAGAAGAAATTCTCAGGGGCGAGACTGGTCTCAGGAGTTTTCGTGAGAAAGTCCTCGCAGGCAGTCATGGTGAGCACGACGGCCGATACTGTCAATACTTTGAATATGCATTTCATATTTCTGTCCTCCTGTAATTAGAATGTGATGTCCACGCCGAAGGTGAAGGTCTTGGCATACGGATACAAGCAGTCGCCGTATGCGGAGGTCGTCGCCACTTCGGGATCCACAGTGTTGCAGTATTTCTTCATCGGAGACAGATAGAACAGGTTTTCTCCGCTGAAATAGAGCCTGCACTTCCGTATGGATGAAGTCTTGAAAGGAATGGTGTAGCCGATGGTGAGGTTCTTCAGGCGCAGGTAGGCAGCGTTCTGGAGGTAGCGGTCGTTGACGACGCTGTTCTTCACGAGCTGTGCACGCTGGCGGGGGAAGTAGCCGGAAGTGTTCTCTTCCGTCCAGCAGTTTGCCTGCAGGGTGGTCGGAATGAACGTGGGCCTTCTGTAGGAATAAGGGCCCCAGAAGTAGACGCAGTTGGCATCGGGATACCAGTCACATTTGCCCACGCCCTGGAAGAAGATGCTCAGGTCGATTCCGTTCCAGGAGAAGTCGCTCTGCAATGAATAGCGGTAACGGGGCAGGCTGTTTCCTATCACGCGGCGGTCGCCGGGATCGTCCAGGGTGTTGGCGCCGGTGTCGATTGACTTCTTTCCGTCCTTCGTGTGCTTGTCGCCGTCCAGGTTCTCGAACTTCATATCACCGGCGAGGACCTTGTTGTAGGGTGCCTTGCAGCCGAGTT
Source organism: uncultured Bacteroidia bacterium (assembly GCA_902782225.1). GTDB lineage: Bacteria > Bacteroidota > Bacteroidia > Bacteroidales > UBA932 > Cryptobacteroides. The sequence goes on from CACZMF010000005.1 coordinate 192,525, forward strand.
CGGCCTTGTTGACGACACTCAGGTCGTACTCATCTGCCCACTGGGCGGCCTCTTCGTCGGATCCGAACAGGCCTATCACGTGGTAGCCCCAGATTTCTCCCAGGGTCTTGCCCACATAATTGTCGGTCAGCAGGTTGGTTGGGTTGTTGAACTTGGTGATCTTGGTGATGTTGTCGCCCAGGGTGGCGGTGATGCCGTAGCGCAGGGGCTTGCCGCCCAGCTTCACGGCATCGTGCCAGCTTGCCATGATCTCGTAGCCGGTAGTGCGCAGGTCGGCGGCGTTCTCCTTCGGGGCGCTCTCGCCATAGACGTTGGGAAGCGTCATCGACTTGGTGAGCATGTCCTTGGTGTCACGGATGTAGGCGTCGGCCGTGATGTTCAGGCGGTCGTTGAAGAATCCGAGGTCCAGACCGGCGTTGTAGGAAATCACGGTCTCCCAGGTCAGGCCGCTGGAAACGGGGGAAGACATCGTGGCGCGCTGCGCCGCATCGGTCCCGTTGAAGGTGTAGCCGAGCTTGGCAAGGGTGATGGTGTCGAAATAGTAGTAGTTGCTGACCTGCTGGTTGCCCAGGGTACCGTAGCTCAGGCGGACCTTGGCTTTGTTCCACACATCATGCAGGGGTGCCCAGAAAGGCTCCTCGCTGATACGCCAGCCCACGGAAGCCGAGGGGAAGAAGCCCCAGCGGTGATTCTTGGGGAAGCGGGATGTTCCGTCATAACGTCCGGAAATCTCGAGCAGGTATCTTTCCGCGTAGTTATAGTTGACGCGCCCGAAGAAGCCGAGGGTACGGTAGGCGCTGTTGGACTCGTTGAGGGTGGAGATTTCCGTCGCGGAGGCAAGGTTGATGTAGGAAAGCGACTCGCTGAGCGAACCTTTCTGATGCACCGTCATGTTCGATGAACGGTAGTCGTCGAAGTTGGCGCCCAGGGTGGCGGCGACATTGTGCTTGCCGAAGGAGCCGTCGTAGGAGAAGTAGCCGTTGGCCACGTGTCCGTCCTGGTAGTAGCGGACCTCGCGATAGAAGTCATACACGGAGCCGTTGCTGAAATAGCCTCCGGTCAGTCCGTTGCCGACATACATACGCTTGTTGGCGTTGTCGTAGCAGTTGGGCGTGGGAAGGCTGCGGTATGTATTCACGTTGTCGTTGCGGCGATAGGTGTAGTCCACCACGAATTTGAGGCCCTTCACGATATTGAAAGTCAGGCGGTTGGTCAGGGTGAGGGCGTTCTTGATACGGGCGTTCCTGTTGGCGTCGTTGGTCCACACGCCGCCACGGCCGCTGAAGAGCGGAGATGTGGCTCCGTACATGTAGCCCGGCTGGATGTTCACGGTGCCGTCGGGATTGAAGGGGACGTAGAAGGGGCCGACATTCTGCGTAGTATTCCAGAGGATACCGGCTTCCACGAGGCCGGCCTGTCCGTCCTGCTCCCAGAAACCACCGTATTTGTAGTTGGAGCGCTCGAAGGCCAGGTTGCTGGAATAGTGCAGCCAGGGAGTGATTTCCGCATTTATCTTGGAGCGGAACGAGAAGTTGTTGACCTTATCCTCGGCTCCCTGGTTGAAGAGACCTTCGCGATAGAGGTAGCGGCCGCTCACATAGTAGTTCATCTTCTTGGTGCCGCCCTTGATGGAGACGTTGTGCTCCGTCTCGGGACGGGTCCTCTTGAACAGGTAGCCATACCAGTCGAAGTTGCCCAGGTACAGGTAGGTGTTCGTGTGGGTCTGGTCGGGAATGACCCAGGGACGGGCAGGGTTCTCGGTGACATCGTTCCTGCGGTCGTACATCATCTGGATCTGCTCATCCGAGTACGTCCAGGCATCGTTGCCCTGGAAGACCTGGTTGAAGGCGTTGGTCATCGTGATGTAGTCGTAGGCTGTGGTCATGAAGTTCGTCGAAGTGGTGTTGCTGGAGATGGAGTAGCGTCCGTTGTAGTTGATGGATGCCCTGCCTTCCTCGCCCACACCGCTCTTGGTATTCACCAGGATCACGCCCGCGGAAGCCTTTGCACCGTAGATGGCGCAGGCGGAGGCGTCCTTGAGCACGGAGATACTCTCGATGTCGTTGGGGTTGACCAGCGTCAGGCTGCCCTCCACGCCGTCCACCAGCACCAGCGGGCTGCCGGAGTTGAGGGACACCTTGCCTCGGACGGACATGCTGTATTCCGAAGCTTCGATCGAACCGTTGCCGGTCGTGACTATGATGGAAGGATCGGCTCCCTGGATGGCCATAGCAGTGTTGGTCACGGGGCGCTGGTTCAGGGTGGCGCCGTCGACGACGGACACGGCACCGGTCACGTTGACCTTCTTCTGGGTACCGTAACCCACGACGACGACTTCGTCGAGCAGGTTCATAGCATCACTGAAGACAACCTTGACGTGGCCTTCGTTGCCGCTGACCGGGACTTCCTGGTCCGAGTAGCCGATGTAGGAGACGATAAGGGTTGCGGGGTATTGGACATTGGTCAGCGTGAAGCTTCCGTCCGGCCCGGAGATGAATCCGAGCGTCGTGCCCTTGATGCGGATTCCGGCGCCCATCAGCGGCTCTCCGTTCTCATCCACCACCACGCCGGTGACCTGCTGGGGCTCGGCCTTTGGCTTTCCTTTGCTGACGGAGATGCTCTTTCCGTCAATGATGTAAATCACCTGCTGTCCGGCGAAAATCCGGTCCAGCACGTCAGAGATCGATGCTCCGGTAACATCGACGCTGATCACCTTGTTGAGGTCCACGTCTTCGGAATTGACGGATACAGAGTATCCCTGGCTCCGGTTCAGTGCGGTGATGGCGTCGCTAACCTTCACATTCTTCAAAGACAGGTTGATCTGGGCGTTCGCCACGACGCTGAGCAACAGAGTCGCGAAAACCAGAAAAAGCGGTTTGACTAATCTGAATTTGGTTAACATAGCATTAAACAGTTATTAAATATGTATATGTTTTTATTTGGATTGCAGGTAGATCGTCTTCCCGGAGTGGCGGACGCGCATTTTCCCGTCGGAGCTCATCACGGACAGGATCTGGTCGAGGGTCTCGTTGTTGGTGAAGATGGAGAAGTAGCGCCTTGACGCCAGATCCTCATCCAGAACGATGATTTCGCGGTTGAAGCGGCGGGAAAGGTCAGCCGCAATGTCAGCCATCTCCATATCGAAGAAATGGAGCGAATTGTCTTCATGGAAAGCCTTGAAGCCGGAGGGAGAGAACCTCGAGACATCGAGTTTGTCGTTTTCCCGGTTGTAGAGCATCCTGTCTCCCGGCTTCAGGCGGACAATCCTTGTCTCATCCTGCCTCGATACGTTGGCTTCCACGCTGCCCTCCAGCAGAAGCAGTTCAGCAGTGTGTTCGTGGGCAAAATTCTTGAAATTGAACGAAGTGCCGAGCACCTTTATGTCAAGGCCCGGGGACTTGATGACGAAAGGATGTTCGGGATCCCTGGCCACGTCCAGATATGCTTCTCCGTCCATGAACACGATGCGGTTGCTACCGGAAAAGACGGCCGGATAGGTCAGGCGGCTGCCGGAGTTGAGGTGGAGAGTCGTCCCGTCGGCGAGCGACACCACCCGCTTCTCGCCGAAAGGCACGCTCACCTCCACCCATTCGATGGCGGCGATGCGTTCTTCGCCCGTATTCAGGCCGGCCTTGTATGAGACGGGAAGGAAAATCGCAGACGCCAGCACGGCCACGGCCGCCAGGGCATAAGGAAGTATCCTCCTGAAAACGGTATGACGATGGGGGGTCTGTCCCGATGAATCGAGGCACTCTTCGAACAGGTCCCGGAGGGAATCGTCCATTTCCGGCGACCCTTGATCGGCGCAGATGATTTTCTGCACCTCTCCCTCCTCACGCATGGAGAGGCGGTCGAAAAAATAATCACGAATTTTGTCCTTCACATTATATAAACGCATGAAGGACGCAAAATACGTAATCAGTCCCACAAATTAACTCAGATAAACGGAGACCTCCCGCCTGGCAAGCTCGAGGTGTTTCTCTACCGTGCGGACGGAAATGCCCATGCGGGCGGCAATTTCCTCGTCGGAAAGGCCATTCAGCTTGCTCATCCTGAACACTTCAGCTCTTTTCCTGGGCATTTTTGCAAGGACCGGGTGCAGCAGATTCATCATGACGTCCGGCTGGATGTCGTCCGACACCCCCTCAGGGAGGACCTGCACCTTGTCCACCTGGCTTTCCCATTTGGACCGCAGGGTGCTGACCACCTCATTTCGGGCGCAAATGAACAGCCAGTTCCTGAAAGCAGCCACGCTTTCGAAGGAAGGATTGGACGACATCAGGCGCAGGAAAATGTTCTGGACTATGTCTTCCGCCTTCGCCTTGTCCTTGATAAGGCCCGTCACGAAATTACGCACACCGGGAGCATAGCGTTTATAAAGTTCCGCCAAAGCACCCATGTCCCCTTCAGACATAGCCAGAATCAGTTTCGAATCCTGCTTCATTTCCCGGTAGTGGTCAGTGTATCGCAAATATAGTCATTTTTCAAGGATTTCCCACCATGGGGCTCACTTGAGCTTCACGTCCACATACACCGGAAGGTGGTCCGAAGCGACCCTCACGTCGCCGGACTTGAACGCCACGGGCACCTCTGCCTCCAGCAGTTCAACCCGGGACGAGGCGTTGCGGTACACCATGATGTAGTCGATGCACTTGACCGGCTGGCTTGCCGGATAGGTGAAGTCGAACGGCGAAAGGATGGTCCATTCCCGCTTCATATAGGAGATGGTCTCGCTGGTCGGCAGGGCATTGAAGTCGCCGCACAGGAACACGGGCTTGTCTGTGTTGCCGTAAGTAGCTTTTATCCAGTCGGTTATCGCGGCGGCCTGGGCCAGCTGGGCAGTCTTGGACTTGTGGTCCAGGTGGGTGGAGCAGAACACGAAGTCCCGGAATTCGCACACCGCGAGGGCCCGCTGTTCGGAGCCGTCCCCCCTGTCCAGCTTGAGCCGGAAGCGTTTTTGGAGCTGCAGCGAAGGGTCCGACGCAATGCCTATTCCGTAGCCGCCGCCCTTGTAGTCCAGGGCCTGCGCGAAGGTGTAGTCCCAGCCGCCCATCGCTTCGGCGAAGAGCTTGATCTGGAACACGTTGTGGCGGGTGTTGCAGCTGTCCAGTTCGTTCATGGACAAAGCGCTCACGCCCAGTTCCCTGACCATTGCGGCCACCATCCCGGTGGTATTGGTCCCGCTCTTGCTGAAGACGCCCACGTTGTAGGTGGCGAGCCTCAGCGAGCCCTTGTCCGGGGCCGGATCATCGCCCTGGACTTCAGGGGCCGGTTTCCCGGGAGGCGGGAGATCGACGATAGCTTTCTTCTCACATTTTCCAGACAGAAGCAGGACGCACAGGAGCGCAAAGGCCAATTTTTTCATAGAGCAAATATATAGGTTTATGAGCGGAATTGCAAGACGGCAGGTTTTGGGGCTGATTATTAGTATATTGTGAGGCACGGGTGCTGCCAGATGCCGCCGGGTGCTGCCGCTGGAACATATTTGCTTCCAGCAGGAGCATTTAGGGCGTTATTTGCTCCCACTGGAATGATTTTTCTTCCAGCAGGAGCACCCTATGGAGTAATAGTCCATCCTGCGGGGACGCCGTACTCTCCTCTTGGCCAGTTGACGCCAGAAGCGCGTGTGAAGGTACCTGTGGCATTGGTTCCGCTCATCCAGTCCATGATGGCAGCAGCATTGGGAGCTTCGTAGTCGGGCTCATCAGCGTCCCACGCCCAGTCGGGATTGGTGGCAAGGCAGGTGACGGCTCCCAGTGAACTGCAATCACGGAACATGTAGGCATAGCAGAACCGCACCAGCCTGGTTGCTTTCAGTTCCGGAGCCTTGGTAAGTGAGGTGCAGTAGTCGAACATATTCATGTAGCAGCCTTCGGCAAGCGTAGAGGCAGGAAGCGCCGGAGCCTGGGTGAGGCTTACGCATTCGCGGAACATGCCCCCGTAGCAGTACGGCGCAAGGGTGGTCGCCGGAAGGACCGGGGCCTGGGCAATACCACTTGCAGAAAACATGTTGGCATAGCAGTTTTCGGCAAGGTTCCTTGCAGGCAGTGCCGGAGCCGATGTCATTCGCGAGCACCCCTCGAACATACTCATGTATGACGAATTGCCCACCGTGCTCGCCCCAAGGACCAGATCCTTGGCCGAAACCAGTTTGGTGTCGTGCGAGAATAATTGCACAAAAGCATAGTCCGAAAGCGTCTGGACGTTCACATAGTCGCCGCTGGAAACAAGGCTGCGGATGTCGCCGGATACTTTATACTTCCCGCTGCCTGAAATCCGGGTATAAAGATAGACTGCTGACTCGTGACCGTACACAGGGTTGTCTCCCCACAGGCGCAGCTTCTCACCGGCAGACACGTCAATGGTGATTGTACTGTTGCTGGATGTGGTTGCCGAACCCATGTGAATGTCCTTTCCGCAGGTAATGGAGAGCCCCTGCGGGTTGGCGATGGTAATGACGCCGCTCTCAACAGCCTCTATGGTAAGGGGATCCACAAATCCGTTCCATCCGGCCGGGATGCCGTGGTCTCCACTGGGCCAGGATACCGAAGGATCGGAGACAAAGGTTCCGCCGGCGGGGACGCCTTCCACCCAGAAATGCGTGGCTTTGTTTCTTCCAAGGTTACCCTTGGCGTAACAGATAATCTGTTTCAGGCTCCGACAATCCCTGAACATAAAGCGGTATGCGTCATTCCCGGGGGCTGCGGCGGGCAGAACGGGGGCGGCCGCCAGGGCCCGGCAGTCTGAGAACATCCTGAAGTAACTGGTAGCAGGGACATTCGTTGCCGGAAGGATGGACGGAGCTTTTTCCAATCTGTAGCACTGGTAGAACATGCTGTTGTAAGGTCCCAAGACGCTCATAGGGTCATAAGGTCCGCCTGAAAGCGTTGTTGCAGGGAGCTCCGGTGCTCGTGTGAGGTTTGTACAGTTATAGAACATGAGTGCATAAGAGCCTTTGCGCACCGTCGTTGCCGGAAGCTCGATATCCTTCTCCGGATGGTTAAGCATATTGCCCACATCCTCGAACATGCCGTAAAAGGCATAGTCTTCCGCAGTTTTTAAGCCCGAATCCGGAGACCCGAAATACTCAAAATCTATGAGGCTCATAAGATTGCCGTACAGATAAAACGGGGCGTCGCAGTTTATGTGGGTGAATGCATCATATGCGTTATAGGTGTTTGTTGACGAATTATACTTCTCCGTCCTCGTTCCATAATACCTGTTCCCCGGAGCAAGCTTTCCGCCCAGAAGCAGTTTATCACCGGCCTTCACCTCAATCTTGATTGGGTCTCCGCTTGCGATATTGGAATTGATTGCGCTATTGTTCACGCCATCAAAACCATAGTAAAAAGTGCGTCCGAGAGGATTCTGGATAGTCACGATGCCGTCTTGCAGAGCCTCGATGGTAAATGGCTGCTTGAGGGACTCGTATTTTTTCAAAGTCTTGGATGCCTTGTAAAACCTGCCGTCGGCAAGAAGCGCCTTCATGGTGCCGCTAAAAACCGTTCCGTCCTGCGTTTCAGCCACAAAATCGTATGGAATCCTGACCTTCCCGGTGCGGTCGAAATCAGCGCCGTATTGCCCCGGGATGGCAACGAAGAACTCGGTTCCGGGCGCGTCAGGAACCACCGTGACTGGGTTGTCAAGGCTCCAGGAGGTGAGCGTGAGCCTTGTAATCTTGTTGGTTTCGCAACCCATGTAGTTGAAGCTGAAAAGGGTAATGCTCTGCCGGCTGACCAAAGTGGCATCGGAAAGAACGATCTTGGAACTCGCATTATCGACACTCGTCACATCTACGGTCGCAAGCGCAAAATCGTAGCGCTTGGCAATATCTTCCAGCGTCCCTTTCTGCCCGGCATACATCTCCCGGGAACCGGCAGGTTTTTCCGGATACAAAAGTGTGAACCTGTCTCCCGTATTGACCGTTCCCGATATCGTCCCCCTGAACCGGCAAATGCTGCCGCCGCCGGGCGTGGTGAGTGTTCCTCGGTGTCCGTCCCCGTTGACGTCATACACCTCTATCTTATCCGTCCCGCTCCAGTATGCCGACAAATAACCGTTGTCAAGGATCAGGGCCTTTGTTCCGGCAACAATTCCGCCACCTTCCCAGCCATCGTGTTCAAATAATGCCTTCGTTGTGGCTTCAGCCCATTTCAGGGCATCGACTTCCACCGTCCAGGTCTTCCCTTCCGGTGCGGTTTCGACTTCGTGCTTTGCACATGCGACTGCGGCAAGTGCCGCAATAAGAATCCAATACTTTCTCATGGCTAGTTCCCCCATTCGTCAGTTATCCAATATCCATAATCATCCCGGAGAAAGTCTCCGGAGGCCTGCAGGATGGCTTCTTCCATCCACTGCTGTTCAATTTCCACTGCGGGCGTCATGTACTTTTCTTTCATATAGCGTGTTCGTTTGTTTCCGGCGCAAAGGTACTCACAGACAGCGGGAGTGATGTCCCACCCCCGCAAAACTATGTCTCAAATTGACAAAAATGATTAATTTTGTCTTTTGTATGCGTCTACTGGTTGTTTTTCTTATTTCACTTATTGCTGCCGCTCAGCCCAATCCACGGCAGGAAGACTCGCTGCGGCGAGCAAAAATGGCGGAACTCTTTTATGCTGACGACAAGGACGGCTTTTTGCAGGCAGCGCGTGACCTCGTGGATTTTCACAAGACGCATGGGAGCGACAAACAGCTCTTCGACGCTTATGCTACACTCTTTGACCGCCAGCAGATGTGGGGCCGATACGACGACGCCGTTGCCACCATCGACGAAATGTCTCAGGTCGCCCAGGGAAGGCGCAGCCGTCTTGGAACCGCAGTTGCCGAGTTCTGTACCGGGCAGCTGTACCTCAATACCAGGCAGCCTGCAGAGGCGGAAATCCACTACCGCCGTGCCTTCAATGAGCTTAAAACCGCAGGTGAAAACGGGCGGGCGTTGAGGGCCGGCTTTAACCTGCAGGCCTGTGCAATGAATCTGGGGGAGCCGGAAGCCGGACTTGCCATGAATGACTCTACGGCGATTCTCATCTCCGATATGGAAGCGCGCTCCGGCAGAGCCAATGCAGGAAATCACTTCAAGCAGGCCAGGTATCGTTTCGTACTTCTGCAAAGGACGGGCAGGCTGAAGGAGGCGGCCCCTCTGAAGGATACCCTCCTTCATTATGCCGGAGTGCTCAACGACCCTTCCCAGGACGAAATCATGCTCACCGCCATCGCTCAGTACGAGCAGGCCGTCGGCAACAGAAAAGAGGCTTACGCATGCTTGGATACGCTTATTTCCAGAAACCTCAAGGCGCGCAATTTCAACAACGCCTCCCGGTTCCGTCTCTCCCTGGCCGACTTCCAGCGGGAGAATGGGGACTTGGACCTGGCTGTCGACAATTACCGACTATACTCGGCCGAGAGCGACTCGGCACGGATACAGGATACTCACCGGCAACTCAACGAACTCACTAAGAAGTTCGAACTCGATGAGCTCAGGATGGAAAACGAAGCGTCCCGTCAGAGGAACACCATGCTCGGTCTCATCGTCGCAGTCATGGCTGTTCTGCTGGTGGCGATATTCGTCTACAACAGGCAGTTACGGCGCAAGAACAGGATTCTCTTTTCCGCCACGCAGGAGCACATCAAGGCTGAAGAGGAGGCCGAAGAGGCAATCGTGCATGCCCCGGAAGCCGGGCAAACGGCCGAGGAGAGACTCTATGCCAGTCTTATCAAATTGATGCAGGAAGAGGAGCTTTTCAAGGATGCCGACCTCAACCGGGATATATTGTGCGCCAGACTGGGGACAAACCGCACCTACATTTCAAATGCCGTCAAGCAGTGTTTTGGCGGGACCCTCAATGCGTTTATCAACCACTTCCGCCTGCGCTGGTCTGCCGAAGCCCTTGCAGGCCGGGACGACCTTTCTGTGCTTGCCGTGGGAGAAGATGCCGGCTTCAGCTCACGATCCACCTTCCACAGGCTCTTTCAGGAGGCCTACGGCATGTCGCCGTCAGCCTACAGAGCCGCATCTAAAGCATAATTATCGTTGCGCTTTTTGTCGCCGTTGCGGCAAACGCCCAGGAGAAAATTTATTGTGAACTCATTGGTGTCCAGGGTTTGTTCACGAAGAAATTCAACATCTCAGTCGACTTTGGTCAAGAGTCGAAACTGTTTTCCAACGAGGCGCTCGTCGATGAAAAAGGAAAAGCCATTTCCTTCAATACGATGGTCGACGCCATGAATTATATGAGCAAGCATGGCTGGGAGTTCGAACAGGCATACATTGTCACGATTGGGACAGATTCCACCGCGTCACATTACTACCACTGGGTTTTGAGCAAGGTCATCGGCGAGAACGGGGACACCGATCCAATGAAGACCGTCCAGATGGTCAAGGACTCTGCCAAGGCAGAAAGTACCGAATAATCCATCTGCCCGGATAGTGACGATACCCTGCCTGGTCTGTGGACCGGGATAAGCAAATTCGGCCGTTTTCGCACATAGGGGTACAGGCGAGTGGACCGGTATCGGCAGCCCGCCGGGGGCGCTGGAGGCCTGTTTTGCACACGGGAAGGCTCCGGGCCAGCCAACCCGCCTGGGACCTGCGCCAGCCCCCAAAACAACACACCCCGCATCTCTCGACGCGGGGTGCTTGCAATTCTAACCTATAATTGAAAGAGATTTCTGTATCCCACTAGAAATCAATCCCTTGCCGTTTTATTAAAAATCGTTTTGCGAAGTATATACGAAACTTTTGCAAAAGAATCATCATTGAAAACGAGAAAAAAGACGGATAACCATAATTCTTCAAGCAACAAATAATGTGTACCATTTTGGTACTTATTTTGAAAATGCATATATTTGCAAACACTAAAGATTATCAAATATGGTTGTAGTAAGCAGCAGAGAGTTCAGGGCCAACCAGAGGAAGTACTTCAATCTGGCCCGTACAAATGATGTCGTGATTACCTCAAGGGCTCACGGCAGCTACCGCCTTGTTCCCGTTTCGCCGGACGATACCCTTATTGACGCTGCCACTCTTGAGGCAAAGATTCGTCAGGGTATCGCCGATTACGAAGCAGGAAAGGTATATCGAATGAATGAAGGAGAGAGTTCCGAGGAGTTTCTCGGCAGGATGTTAAGTGAAGATTGATATGTATACCATTGTTTTCTCAGAAGATGCCAGAAAGGACTTGAAGGAACTTCAGAAGAAAGCGCCCCATGCCTTAACTAAACTATCTAAACTTCTGGACGAACTTCGAGAGCACCCGCGTACAGGAACCGGTCAGGTTGAAGCTTTGAAGGGTTATGACGGCTCAGTATATTCCCGAAGGATTACCCAGGAACATCGTCTGGTATATAGGATTTACGACGATGTTGTGGTAGTTCTGGTGCTATCAGCATTCGGGCATTACAAATAAAGATACACCACAATTAGTGACTACAACAACACACCCCGCATCTCTCGACGCGAGGCGTTTGCAATTCTAACCCAAAAATTGGAAGAGATTTGCATATCTCCCTATTAGGGGCGAAACTTATCAACGTTTAAAGAGTTAACTATCATAAAGGAAGCTTCCGGATAGGCTTCGGCATACGCGCCCTCCCTGTTGGTAGTCGTTAAAACCGCCAGGAATAGGACACTCTCACCTTTGATGGTACACTGATACCATCAACTTTTGCCGGGACCCATCGTGGACAACTTTTCAATAACTGATGTGCCAGGTGTTCACCCAATAACTGGTCATAGGAATTAATGACAGTTGCTTTAGACACCCATCCATTGGCAGATATGATAAGTTCGATTTCTGATTCGCCATCTCCAAATCCTATCATTTCCGTGACATCCTGGATATTACTCTTGATCCACTGATTAAGATTGATAGATTCATCCTCCAGATGAGCTATCTCGTCAATAACTATGTCGGAAGCTATCTGGTAATCAGGAATAGCTTTACTTTGTGCCCTTTCAGGACTATCTAACCACATTTGATTGCTCAAACTATGGAAATAAAAGGAACTGTACTGCCTAATGATGAGCATCCCTTTTCCTTTGACATAATCATCTGCTGAGATTTGTAAGCTAAACGGAGTAAAATACCGTTTCCAGTAATGGCCTTCCGGTCTCCATTTAGGAGATTCCTTGATAATTGTTAATATACTTTCAGCCAAAGATGTCAGTTCTTCGTCAGACTTATAAGGATTCACACAGACATCCTTCACTAACCCATTACTGGATACAACAAAATCAATAGTAAGCCAAAAAGAATACTTCTTCCTGTTCCCGAGTATGTCAACTATCTTCTTTCCAAGCCAAATACAGAACTCAGAAGGATCCCCGCCATGAAATGAAGGCTCTACATTAATTAACTGGAACGGAATGGGAATCCCGCCAACCATATATGAAGAGTCCGCCTCATGTACAAACTTATAATCATCCTGTTTTACGTTAAACTCCGGATAATAATCGTTCCGGATTATATCAGTAGTATATGAATAGTCTGTCTGGCTCAACTCAATCTTAAGAACACCATGCTTGGGTATCTGCGCATGAATAATCATACAAAGACAAGAGAAGACCAATATGGAATACAATTTTTTCATTTCTCCAGAATACTATTACGATGGAGTCCTATATAACAATTGGCCAGCAAAAACTACACCACAACAACACACCCCGCATCTCTCGACGCGGGGTGCTTGCAATTCTAACCTAAAATTTAACCTATGAAAAAACTATTCGGTTAAATTCTAATGCAAAGGGTGTGCCAAACTTTGCAGATTAGTTCAATTCTTCGTCATATTTTACCTGAAAGATGAAAATCGGGTTGTCCGGGAGGCCGCGGGGGTTGGTCTGGACGGCAGCGATGTTGTCGATGACGTCGAATCCGTCGATGGTCTCGCCGAAGATAGTGTACTCGCCGTCGAGGTGGCGGCAGCCCTCCTCGCTCTGGACGATATAGAACTGGGAGCCGCTGGACTCCTTCATAGGATTGGCGATGTCGCCTTTGCGGGCGGCTGCAAGGGCGCCTTTCTTGTGGTGGTGCTCAGGACGGATTTCAGCCTCGATCTGGTAGCCGGGGCCGCCGGTGCCGTATTCCGCCACCCGGTTGGGATCCTTGGTCAGGGGGTCGCCGCCCTGGATCATGAAGTTCTTGATGATGCGGTGGAACTGGAGGCCGTCAAAGTACCCCTCGAAAGCCAGCTTGGCGAAGTTCTCACGGTGCTTGGGGGTGTCGGCATAGAGGCGGACCTTGATTGTGCCCAGGCTGGTGACGATATCGAATACCGGCTCCTCGGGCATCGCAGCGATTTTTTCCATTGTCTTCATTGTCTTTTGAGCTTGTACGAGCGAATCGGCCTGGACCTCGGCCTCGGATCCGGCTTCGGTGGTCTTCCCGCCATTGGGGTTATTGCCGCAGCCGGCGATTATGGCCATGAGCGATGCGGCAAGGATGATGTTGATTACTTTTTTCATTGTGGATTATGTCTGATGTGCAAAGATACCCAAAATCGGACAATTATTGATTCAGAGCAAAAAAATTTTGCAGTTAAGCAAAAGAATTGTATCTTTGCGGTCCCATTGAGATATGGTGTAATGGTAGCACTACAGATTCTGGCTCTGTCAGTGAGGGTTCGAGTCCTTCTATCTCAATTCAATCAGCACAACGGCCCATACCTCACATCCTTCTCCCCTTCCCACGAAGCCCAGGCGCTCGGTCGTGGTGGCCTTCACGCTCACCGAATCCACATCCACGCCCATCACCTCCGCAAGGCAGCGGCGCATCTCCGGGACAAGGAAACCGATCTTGGGGGCCTGCAGCGCGATGGTGATGTCGGCATTGACCAGGTCCCAGCCCTTCGAGCGCACGAGCTCCATCACGCGGCGCAGCAGGATCTTGCTGTCGATCCCCGCGAACTCGTCCGACGTGTCGGGAAAGTGGTGCCCGATATCCCCCAGCGCGAGGGCGCCCAGCAGGGCGTCGCACAGCGCGTGGATGGCCACATCGCCGTCCGAGTGGGCCACAAAGCCCACGGAAGAAGGCACCCGCACCCCGCAGAGCCACATCGGCAGCCCTTCCCGTATCTGATGTACGTCGTATCCTTGTCCTATCCTGTTCATCTTATATGTTACCGTTTGCCGGCTCTGACCACTCAGAATCTGTGCCACCCTCGGCTCCATAAGAGGGAGGGGCCCTTTAGGGAGGGGTCGCGAAGCGACGATTCTGAGTGGTCAGGGCCGGCAAACATTATACGATTCCTGAGAAGCCGAGGAAGGCCATTGCCATGATGCCCACGGTGATGAAGGCGATAGGCAGGCCCTTGAACGCGGCGGGCACCTCGCTGCGGGACAGCTGCTCACGGAGCCCCGCGAACAGGATCATCGCAAGGCCGTAGCCGAGAGACGTCGCCAGTGCATAGACGGCCGCCTGCGCAAGGTTGAGCATATGGGCGGCACCCCCGAAGGTGAACTCCTTAGTGACCACCGTGATAGCCACGCCGAGCACGGCGCAGTTGGTGGTGATGAGCGGCAGGAAGATGCCAAGGGCCTGATACAGCGAAGGGCTGATCTTCTTGAGCACGATCTCGACCATCTGCACGAGTGCGGCGATGACCAGGATGAACGCTATGGTCTGCAGGAACTCGAGCCCGAAAGGCACCAGCAGGTATTTGTTGATAAGGAAAGTGACGACGGTTGCGAGCGTGATGACGAACGCCACCGCACCGGACATGCCCGTAGCCGTGGACAGCTTGCTGGAAACGCCCATGAAGGGGCAGATGCCAAGGAACTGCGCGAGGACGATATTATTGACGAATATCGCCGAGACAATTATCAGAAAATATTCCATATCTACCTCTTAGCCAACTTGTTGAACAAAACCATAAGATACCCCAGCACAAGGAAGGCGCCGGGTGCCATCACGAACGCGAGGATGCCGTCGCCGGTGATGAATCTCCAGCCGAAGACGGAACCGCTGCCCAGGATTTCACGCACGATGCCGATGATGGTGAGCGTAACGGTGAATCCGAGTCCGATGCCGATGCCGTCCAGGGCCGAATCCCCTACGGAATTCTTGCTGGCGAAGGCCTCTGCGCGGCCAAGGACTATACAGTTGACGACGATCAGCGGGATGAACAGGCCGAGCGTCTCATATACGTCGGGCACATATGCCTGCATGAGCAGCTGCAGCAGCGTGACGAAGGTCGCGATGACCACGATATACACCGGGATATGCACCTTGTCGGGAACCACAGGAGCGATCAGCGAAATGACTATGTTGCTCAGGATCAAGACGAACATGGTGGCAAGTCCCATCTCGAGGCCGTTCATCGCGGAGGTTGTGGTCGCGAGCGTGGGGCACAGTCCCAGAACGAGGACGAAAGTAGGGTTCTCCTTGAGAAAGCCCTTGGTAATCAATCCAAACTTACTCATTGCCCTTCAGATTAAGATAAACTTTGTATGCATTGGCGATCGCGGCGCTGTAGGCCCTGGAGGTGATGGTGGAAGCCGTGATGGCATCCACCTCTCCCCCGTCCTTGCGCACGGCGAGAACCTTTGCAGCGGGGTCCCAGCCCTTGAACTGGTCGATGAAGGAAGCCTCCGTGGCGCATTTGGCGCCGAGGCCGGGAGTCTCGGAATGCGAGAGCACGACGGTGTTGACGATGCAGCCGCCCTCGTCGATGCCCACCATAAGGCTCAGGGGGCCGCCGAAGCCGCCTACGGTCGAAATGACCGCAATGCCGGAGCCGGGAACGGAGTAATAGGTATAATCGGCGCCCTCGACGGAAACGCTCTTCTGCTCGGGCTCGACGGTGAACTCGGGAAGCACACGGGCGATGGAAGCGGCGGTCTTGGCTGCCTGCGCATCGGCAATAGGCTGGGCGGTCACGGCATACACGCCACCCAGCAGCGCGGAGCACACGAGGCACACGAGCGTAAGGCTCAGGGCCATGTTCTTGAGATTCGATTTAGCTGCCATAACTATGCCCTCCCGTATTTTTTCTGGTGGAACGCCCTGTTGATGAGCGGCACGAAGCAGTTCATGATAAGGATGGCGAAAGACATACCCTCAGGGTATGCTCCGAAATAACGTATCATCATCACAATCAATCCGATACCGACGCCGAAAATGACGCCGCCCCAGTTGCTCATAGGCGAAGTCACGTAGTCCGTGGCCATGAACAGTGCACCGAGGAGCACGCCGCCGGTGAGCAGGTTGAAGCCGATTCCCGTATAATGCGCAGGGTCGATGGCGTGGAAGATGAAAGCGGTCAGCGCGATGGTGCCGAGGATGCTGAGGGGTATCCAGGGCTTGACCACCTTGCGGATGAGCAGGTAGCAGAAGCCGGCAAGAAGCGCAATCGCCGAAATCTCGCCGGCGGAGCCGCCGACGTCGCGCAGGATGGTGGAAGCTGTGAGGCCGTGGGCGGAAAGGATCTCAGGGATGGTGGATCCGCTCTTGAGGCCTTCCTTGATGAGCCCGAGGGGCGTGGCTCCGGAGACTGCGTCGACGGAGCCGATGAAGCCGTCCGGCATGGCCCAGCTGGTCATATACACGGGGAAGGAGATGAGCAGGAACACACGTGCCGTGATGGCCGGATTGAATATGTTCTGCCCAAGGCCGCCGAAGGACATCTTGGCAATGCCGATGGCAACCACGGCGCCGATGACCACCACCCACCAGGGAGTGCTGCAAGGCAGGTTCATCGCAAGCAGCAGGCCGGTGACGAGCGCCGAAGAGCCGTTGAACAGCTCAGGACGCTTCATAAGGAACTTCGCGATGAGCCACTCGAGGCCCACGCAGGCAACGGCGCTGACGGCCAGGACAAGCAACTCTGACCAGCCGTAGAACAATATGGAAACGATGATCGCCGGCATGAGTGCAATCACTACGTCCAGCATTATCCTGTTGGTCGAAGCAGGAGAATGGACGTGCGGCGACGGGGACACTATCACTTTATCCATAGAAGCTATTTTTTGGCGTTTCTGGCCCTGATGACGCCCATCACCTGGCCCTTGGCCATGCGGATGTTGTCGAGCAGGGGGATGTAGGACGGGCAACTGTACTGGCAGCAACCGCATTCGATGCAGTCCTGCGCAGCGTTTTCCTCAAGCGCGGCGAGGTCGCCGGCCTTGTAGAGGCTCTTGAGCAGGAAAGGCTCGAGACCCATAGGGCAGGCGTCGGCGCAGCGGCCGCAACGGATGCAGGGGCCCTCGGCCTTGCGGACGGTGCCTTTGCCGAGATACAGGATGGAAGAGGAACCCTTGACGGTGGTGGCGTCGAGGTTGGCGATGGCCTTGCCCATCATAGGGCCGCCGCTCACCATCTTGACTGCGCCTTCGGGCACTCCGCCGGCGTACTGCGCGATGAACGACAGGGGCACGCCGATGCGGAAGAGGTAGTTGTGCTGCTTCTCCGCCGGAAGCACGTCGCCGGTGACGGTCAACACATTGGTGACCAGCGGCTTGTTCTTCTGCACGGCCTCATAGACTGCAAGCGAGGTGGCGACGTTCTGCACCACGGCGCCCACGTCGATGGGCAGGCCGCCGGACTTCACCTGGCGGTGCATCACGGCGTCGATGAGCTGCTTCTCACCGCCCTGCGGATAGCGCTTCTTCAGCACCTCCACACGGATGCCTGGATAGGCCAGGCGTGCCACGGAAGCTCGCACGGCGGCGATGGCCTCCGGCTTGTTCTCTTCGATGCCGATCACGCAGGGGCAGCCTCCGAGCACCTTCTGCATGATGGCGGCTCCCACGACGATCTCGTCGGTGCGCTCCAGCAGGATGCGGAAATCGCTGGTGAGGAAGGGCTCACACTCGGCGCCGTTGAGTATCAGGCACTCAGCCACCTTTCCGGGCGGCGGATTGAGCTTGACGTGCGTGGGGAAGGTAGCGCCTCCGAGGCCCACCACGCCGTTCATCTTGATGCGGTCGAGGATGAAGTCGCGGTCTTCCGGGATGGAGGTGACGAGTTCGGGGGTGAGGTCGATGCCCTCGGCCCACTCGTCGCCCTGCACCTCGATCTCGATGTGCATCTGCATGAAGCCTGCAAGGTCCTTGCGGGGGCCGATGCTGCGGACGGTACCGCTGACGGGAGAATGGATGTAGGCGGAAATGAATCCGCCGGGTTCCGCTATTATCTGGCCGGCCTTGACGGTGTCGCCTACGGCCACGACCGGTTTGGCCATCGCTCCAAGGTGCTGGAACATGGAGACATACACCCTGTCGGGCAGGGGCAGGACCTCGATCTTGCGCTCACGGGCGATCTTGCTGTCGGCGGGATGGATGCCACCGATGGAAAAAGTCAGTTTAGCCATTTTTGACCTCCTTTCTTTCAGCTATGCGTTTCTTCACGGCTTCCTTGTCAAGCTCCTTTGGGAAGCCGACGCCATGAATGGCGCCGGTCGGGCACACGGCCTCGCACTCACGGCAGAGCTTGCACTTCTCGAAATCGATGTAGGCCACGTTGTCCGTGACGGTGATGGCGTCATGCTGGCAGGTCTTCGCGCAAAGGCCGCAGCCGATGCAGGCCGCCGAGCACGCCTTGCGCGCCGCAGGGCCCTTCTCCTTGTTGATGCACGACACGTACACGCGCATACCGCGGGGGCCTTTCTTGCGAAGTTCGATGACCCGCTTCGGACAGGCCGCGACGCACTTGCCGCAGGCTGTGCACTTGCTCTCGTCCACCACGGGAAGGCCTGTGGCGGGATCCATGGACAGGGCGCCGAACTGGCAGGCGGCCACACAGTCGCCGCAGCCCAGGCAGCCGTAGAGGCAGCCCGTGTCGCCGCCGTAGAGCGCCGCCTTGACCTTGCAGGAACGGGCGCCGTCGTACTCGTTGGTCCTGGGCCTGTTGGCGCAGCTGCCGTTGCAGCGCACCACGGCCACCAGCGGAGCGGCTTCCTTGATTTCGCAGCCCAGGATGGCGGCTACTTGCTTCATGACTTCATTGCCGCCTACGGGGCAATAGTTTGCATCGAGATTACCGGCTTTCACGGCCGAATCTGCAAAGGCACGGCAGCCGGCAAAGCCGCAGCCGCCGCAGTTCGCCCCCGGCAGGGTCTTCTCGATCTCGTCTATCCTGGGGTCCTCCTCGACCCTGAATTTCCTGGCTACCCAGAAGAGCACCAGGGAAAGCAGGAGTCCGAGCACGGTCAGGATGACGATGGTCCAGATGATCGTATTACTCATTTCAGATAAAATGTATATTCTTTGCTTATCTTGTTGCGGAACAGGAAGATCACCAGGTAGCACACGGCCACGGCGATGATGGCTCCAAGTCCCGACCACAGTTCTCCGACGCCCAGGGCGCCGAGCACCATCAGCGCCGCGAAAAGCACCACCAGGGGCATTCCGTAGGCGATGAAGACGGCCTTGTAGCCCATTGCCTTCTTCAGCACCACCTCCACTTCGTCTCCGACGTTGCGGGGATGCCAGGCATCCGTGCGCACCAGCACCTGCTTCACTTTCTCATCGCCCAGGCTGCACAGGCCCTTGGCGTGGCAGGACGCACAGGCCGACTCGGCGATTATCTCTATCGTGGTAATCTCCGGGTCGATGGCAACGATACGCCCTTTGTGGGTGATTGCTTCCATCAGAATTCAGTATTGGGGCCGAAACCGCCGTAGGAAGGCGCGGGCTCGAAGGGAGCGTCGTCGTTCATACGGGAACCGACAGTGCGGGTGGCGAAAGCGTCCAACGCCTCGTCCATCTCCATGAAGCGGATCTGCTCGCTCTTGAAGATCATGTCGATGTCCTTGGTCTCACCGTTACGGTGCTTGGCAATGATGATCTGGGTCTTTTCCCTGTCCTCTATGTTGTCGCTGAGGCCCACATAGTCGGGACGGTGGATGAATATGACCATATCCGCATCCTGCTCGATGGAGCCGGACTCGCGGAGGTCGCTCAGGAGGGGCTTTCCGCTGCTGCCGGCACGGGTCACGGCCTGGCGGGACAGCTGGGAAAGGGCTATGATGGGGATGTTCAGTTCCTTGGCGGTGGCCTTCAGCGTGCGGGATATGGCGGCGACTTCCTGCTCGCGCATGGCTTTCAGCTCGGGCGGGCCCTGCATCAGCTGCAGGTAGTCCACCACTATGAGGCGCACGCCCTTGTTCTTGACGAGGTTCTTAGCCTTGGTGCGGAATTCCATGATCTGCATGCCGGGCGTGTCGTCGATGTAGAACGGGGCCTTGGAGAGGTTGCGGAGCTTGAACTCCAGCTGCTCCCACTCGTGCGGCTCCAGCTTGATGCTGCCTTTGATCTTGTCGGCGCTGAGGCCGGACTCGCTGGTCATCAGACGCTTGACAAGCTGCTTGGAAGACATTTCCAGGGAGAACACCGCAACGGGCATATGGTGGTCTACGGCAGCGTTGCGGGCAAGGTTGAGCGCGAATGCGGTCTTACCCACGGACGGGCGGGCGGCGAGGATGATGAGGTCGGAGCGCTGCCAGCCGTTGGTGATGCGGTCTATGCTCACGAAGCCGGACGGCACGCCGCTAAGGCCTTCGGAATTCTGCTGCTCCTGGATGTCGCCCATCGCGTCGTTGATGATGCTGCCTATATCCTGGACCTCCTTGCGCACGTTGCTCTGGATGGCATCATAGACCTTGGTCTGGGCCTTGTCGATGAGGTCGTCCACGTTGACTGACTCGTCGTAGGCGTCGCGCAGGATGTCGTAGGAGGCGCTTATCAGGTCGCGCTGAATCGTCTTCTGCTTGAGTATCTTGACGTAATACTCCATGTGGGCCGCGGAGCCCACCTTTTCGGACAGGCCGGCAAGCGCCACGGGACCGCCAACGGTTTCGAGGTTGCCCTGTTCCTTGAGGCGGTTGCTGACGGTGATGATATCGATGGATGTGTGGTCCAGCACGAGGGAGGTCATGGCCTCGAAAATCATCCTGTGCTTCTGGTCGTAGAAGCAGGAAGAGGTCAGTTCCTCCATGGCCTGGTCCACGCAGGAAGGCTCGAGGAGCATGGCTCCGAGCACGGCTTCCTCAACGTCAAGAGCCTGAGGGGGTTTATTTCCCATCTCAAGCCCTATCGTGTCAAGATTCGCCTGCGAGGCTCTCTTGCGTGTCTTGGAAGTCGACTCCGCCATTATTCTGCAGAGTCGGGAGTTGCAACGATGATGCGGCCGCAGTGCTCACAGATGACGAGCTTCTTTCCGGAAGCCACGTCGATGAGGCGCTGGGGAGTGATAGTGTTGAAGCAGCCGCCGCAGGAGTCGCCGTTGTAGACGGTCACGACTGCGAGGTGGTTGTGGACGCTGGCGCGGATACGGTTGTAGGCGCTCAGGGTGCGCTCGTCGAGCTTGGCTGCGAGATCGTCGCGGGTCTTGACGAGGACTTTCTCCTCCTTGGCGGTGGACTCCACGATGCGGGCGAGCTCTTCCTTCTTTGCTTCCAGGTCGATATCGAGGACGCCGAGCTTGTCGTTGACGCGCTCGATGGTGGCCTTGTTTTCGGCGATGGCGTCGCGGGACTCGCCTATCTTCTTCTCGTCGATCTTGCGGAGGATGCCGAGGTTCTCGAGCTCCTTGTTGATGGAGTCGAACTCGCGGCTGTTGGAGATCTTCTCCAGCTGCTGGCGGTATTTCTCTATCTCCGCGTCGAGGCTGACGATGTCTTCGTTCATCGCCACGATGTTGTCGTTGTACTGGGAGATGACGCGCTCCAGGTCTGCTATGCGGGTATTGCAGGCCTCGACGTCGGCCTCGAGGGCGGCGACTTCGGCAGGCAGTTCACCGCGAAGCTGGACGAGCTTCTCGATGGCGTTGTCGGCGTTCTGGAGATCATAAAGGATCTTCAGTTTTTCCTCGGTATTGGACTCGGAGTCTGCGAAAGTCTTCTGCAGGGAGACAAAAGTCTCGCGCTCGTCGATCGGAGTGGCGATCTTCTTGGTTTTCTTTGTAGTGGTTGCCATATATTATATTATCTGTTTTCGGGAACGACAAAGGTAGGAATTATTTTTCTTATATGGAATTCTTGATTTCCATAAGTTGCGCGCGAATCGCTTTTAGAGAGTCGAGCGCCTTGACGGACTTGCTGACGCTGGCTTTTTCGCCGGCGATCTGGCGCACCGCGCCGTCGAAGGTCAGGCCCTTGTCCTTGACCAGGAAATGCAGCTGCTTGAGCGTCTCGATGTCGGAGGCGTCATACTGGCGGTTGCCCTTGGCATTGCGCCTGGGCTTTAGCAGCTGGGGGCAGGAATTGGTCCAGAAACGCACGAGGGACACCGATTCCCCGATGATTTCAGCGGCTTCGCCGATAGAGTAGAATAGCTTTTCCATATCGTTAATCCATTGTTTGCTTGGTGTTTCTGGCCACATAGACCATGTTGGCGTACTCCTCCGGGCTCACGGACGCGAATATGAATCCGAGAGGATCCACCACGAGGGAGTCGCGACGGACTTCATAGTGAAGGTGCGGAGCGTAGGAATTGCCCGACATTCCGGCGGTGGCGATGACAGCCCCTTTGCGTACGTTCTGGCCCGGGGCCACCCTGATGTCCTGGAGGTGCGCATAGAAGGTGCGGTAGCCTCCTTTGTGCTTGATAGTGACGGTGTTGCCGTCGCCTTTGCGGGAGTGCTGCACGGAGCCCACCACCCCGTCGCCGGAAGCCCGGACGGGAGTGCCCTGGGCCACTATGAAGTCCACTCCGTTGTGCTGGGCGCTGGTGGTGTAGAAAGGATTTATCTTGATGCCCGTGCCGGCTCCGGTCTGGGTGTAGCTGATGGAATCCAGGGGCAGGGACATGGGCGGCATCACGAAGCCTTCCGACTTCAGCGAGCCGACTATGCTCCGGAAGAGGCTGTCCACCTCGGCGGCCTGGGCCATCAGCCGGTCGGCCTTGGCTGCGGTGTAGAACACCAGTTTGGAATCCGGGATGGAGTCGCTGCCGAAGAATATGCCCAGGGTGGACATGGGATCGTCTGCAGGGGGCTCGGAGTGGAAAATGTCTTTGTAGATTATGTCGTCCTTGCGGGAGAGGCGCTCCAGGTCGGAGCCGATCTCGGAGAGCTTGGGAGGCAGGGACGGATACATCTCTTCGTAGCTGAGGATTTCGGACTTGAGCCTCTTTTCCTCGTCGGTGCTGTACACGAGGGCGAAGACGGCATAGCCCACGATGGTCAGGGAGACCACTGTGAGCACGAACTTCACGCCTCTCCACACGGCTCGGGAGATGTCCCGTCCGGCCGAGCGGATGTCGAAGTTGCGCTGGTCCAGCGTGTACTTATTGTCTGCCATTGGTGCCTTGCCTTTTCTGCCTTTCGCCCATCGCCGCCGTGGACGGACGGGCGCCGGTGCTGTTTTCCAGTTTGCGTTTGCCTATCATGGCCCTGTATTCGTCCACGGGCATCTCCATGTCCATGAAACTCATGGGATTGACGGCGTTGCCGCGGTAGATGACCTCGTAGTGGAGGTGCGGTCCGGTGGATTTTCCGGACTTGCCCACCTCGCCTATCTTGTCGCCCCGGTGGAGGCTCTGCCCCACCCCGACGTCGATGGTGTTCAGGTGCGCGTAGCGCGTCTTGTAGCCGAAGCCGTGGTCGATGACCACTTCGTTGCCGTAGCCGGTGAACTTGAAGTCCACTTTCTCCACCACCCCGTCTCCGGTGGCATAGACCGGATTCCCCAGTTTGGTGGCAAAATCCTGTCCGGTGTGGCGTGCGGCGCCGCCATACACGGGGTCGGTGCGCACCCCGAAGGGGCTCGACAGGTGGTACGAACCCGCCTTGGGCAGCAGCGGCGGCACGGCCGGTATGCAGCTGACCATGTCGCCGGCCTTCTTTGCCACGAGCGCCACCTCGCCGAGGGCCGACATCTGCAGACCTATGCGCCTCCGGACCGCGTCCAGGCGGTAGTCGAGGGCCTGGATGTCGCTTAGCGAAGTGTCCCTGCGGGCAGTGTCGGCTATAGCGTCCAGGGCGAAAATCGAACGGTACACCTCGTTGTCCCTGGCCTCGATGCCGGACAGCGTGTTCTCATACACGTCCAGCTTGTGGCGCACCACACCCATCTGTGCCTGCCAGTGGTCCACGCGCCGTTTCAGGATAGCCGTCTTGGGCAGGTCGTTCCCGAGCACCACGAACCACAGCCAGCAGAACGCAGCCACCACGGCCACGGCGCAGACCGCCGCAACCGCGGTCTCAAGCACGCTGCGCCACCGGGGAAGACGCTGCTCCTCATAGCTGAGGGTGTCGGGGTTATACACAAAACGACGCATTCGGACAAAGTTACTAATTATTTACGAATTGCCACTTCCTCATCCACTTTCCGCTCCGCACGTACACCAGGAAGAGTATTCCCCTGAGGCTGAGCTCCGCACACATGGCAATCCAGTAGCCCACGAGGCCGTAGAGGGGCGTCAAAATCAGTGCCAGACCGATGCGCACTATCCACATCGTTCCGAAATTCAGCACGGTCGGCACCAGGGTCTCGCCGGCGCCGGCGCACACTCCGAAGCCCACTATGGCGGCGGCGTAGAAGGCCTCGGCGAACGCCTCTATGCGCAGCACCCTGGCTCCCAGCGCCACCACCTCCGGGTCGGTGGACATGATCCCCATCATCTGCAGGGCGAACGCATACATCAGCACGGCCAGCAGCGACATCATCACCATGGCCATGCCTATCGTGGTCCATCCGAAGCGCCGCGCAAGGTCGCGCCTGCCGGCTCCGAGGCTCTGCCCCACCAGCGTGGTGGAGGCCTCCTCAAGGCCGTAACCGGGCATGTAGCAGAAGCTTTCCGCCGTGATGGCGAAGGAGTTGGCGGCTATGCTCACGGCACCGAGCGGCGCCACTATCAGCGTGCTCATCACGTAGGCCCCGCGCATCACGATGTTCTGCAGCCAGAGCGGTCCGGTGATGCCGAAGGCCTTTTTCAGGGTGGCGGCTTCCGGAATGAAGCGCCCCTTCTCCCCCACCGTCCGGAGCTCCGTGGAGCGGTGCGTCACATACCAGAGCGAGTAGAGGCTGGTCAGCGTCTCTGCGACTCCCGTACCCCACGCCGCGCCCTCGACCCCAAGGCCCAGCACATATATGAATATGTAGTTGAAAACGACGTCAAGCGCGCACATGCACACGTACATGATGCTCGGCACCTTCATGTTGCCGCTGGCCTGCAGCATGGCGCTTGCAGCGTAGCCCGCCATACCTATTGGCAGGAAGCCGGAGAAGATGCGGAAGTAAGCGGAGGCGTCGGCGTTGATGGCTTCGGTGCCTCCGAGCCAGCGGGGCAGGGGCCCTGAGATGCCTATTCCCGCCAGGCCCAGCAAGATGCTGAAAGCCAGCACGCTGAAGATGCCCTGGCGCAGCATTGCGCGCGCCCGCTTGAAGTCCTTGGCGCCGCAGGCATGGGCCACCTGCACGGTGAATCCCGTCATCACGGCCATCGCGAAGCCGTTGAAAATCCAGGTGCTTGACGCCACCAGGCCGATGGAGGCGGCGGGATTGGCTCCCAGGCGCCCCACCATCGCGGAATCGATATACTGCATCAGCACGCTGGAGAGCTGCGCCAGGATGGCCGGCACGGCAAGCATCAGCGTGAGACGGAAACCGTCGCCGCGGGAAAGCGGCTCACCGTCGCGAAGCCGCCCGAGCAGTATGTCCTTCCGGCTGCTCATTCGCAGTGCCAGGACTGCGGTTCACGGAATCCAAGGAGGAAGGCCTTCACATCCATGCGCTTCTTGCCTCCGAGCTGGAGGTCACGGATGGAAAGGGCGCCGTCGGCGGCGGCCACGGCAAGATATGATTTGCCGTCGGAGAGTATGGTGCCGGGAGCCGCGCCGCCCTCGGGAAGCGCAATCACCTCGGCTTCATAGACTTTCAGCTGCAGGCGCTCGCCCTCCGCAGGCACCAGTTCGGTGTAGGCGGCAGGATACGGCGAGAGGCCGCGCACGAGGTTGCGCAGCTCCCCGGCAGGGCGCGTCCAGTCGATGTGGCAGAGCTCGCGCGTCAGCTTGGGAGCGGGATGCAGCTCCTCGGAGCCCTGGATGAACGAGCGCTGCACACGCAGCTCCACGTTGTGCTGGATGATGAGGTCCACGGTGTCGCACACGAGGCGGCTGCCGATTTCCATGAGCTTGTCGTGGAGGGTGCCGGCGTTGTCGCTCTCTTCTATGATGCATTCGTCGCGCAGGATGATGCCTCCCGTATCGATGTTATGGTCTATCATAAAGGTGGTCACGCCGGTGCGGCGCTCCCCGTTGATAATGGCCCAGTTGATGGGGGCGGCGCCCCTGTACTGCGGCAGGAGCGAGGCGTGGAGGTTGAAGGTGCCCAGGCGGGGCATCCTCCAGACTTCTTCGGGCAGCATGCGGAACGCCACCACCACGAAGATGTCGGCCTTGAGCGCGGAGAGCTGCTCCAGGAAGCCGGGATCCTTGAGTTTCACGGGCTGAAGCACCGGCAGGCCGTGCTCCACGGCGTATTTCTTGACGGCGCTTTCGTTCATCTTGAGGCCGCGGCCGCTGGGCTTGTCGGCCACCGTGACCACACCCACGACCTTGAATCCCCTGCGCACGAGGGCGTCGAGAGGACCCACGGCAAAGTCGGGCGTGCCCATATAGACGATACGCGGCTTGCGGAAGAAACCGGTCACCTTGCTGAGCAGTTTCCTCCAGTTGGATTTGACGTTGTCCATATTGAAAAGTTCGGCATCCTTGATGGCTTTGAACGTGAGGAAAGCCCCTATGGGGCCAAGCACATAGGCAGGGCTGAACACACCGTGGAAAGCCAGCCAGGTGCCGTCCTTGGCCATTTTCTCGCCCGTGATCTGGACTATCCAATAGATCACGAAGAAGAGCATCGAGAATATGGCGCTCATGCCTATGCCGCCTTTCTTGATCATGGCTCCGATGGGAGCTCCGATGAAGAAGAGTATGAAGCAGGCGAGGGCCTGGGCGAATTTCTTGAATAGCTCCACGTCGGTGCGGCGGAGGTAGAAGGTGGACTGGTAGACGTCGTGGTTGTAGCTCAGCACGTCGCCGGACATGCGCTCGCACTCGGAAGACGCCTTGTCGAGGGCGTCGCGAATGTCCTGGTAGTTGTCCCAGGTCCACATCTTGTCCGACTCGAACATCGTCGAGAGGTCGCCGCGGCGGGCGGTGTCGAGCTGGGGCAGCTCCTTGAATGTGCTCTGGGTGCGCATCCTGGTGTAGTGGCCGGCGAAGGCGTCGGCGTTGTGCTGGTCCAGGGAGTCCTTCTGGTGGACTAGCTGCGCAAGGCGCATCGACTTGGCCTGGTCGGAGAAGCGGGCGGAGTCCGACTTCTCGAAGGAATAGTTCTTCAGGGGGATGATGAGCTGCTCGCGGGCGAAGTCCACGCGGCTCAGCGCAAGGGATGTGTCGCGATAGCTCATCTCATTGGTTTCCTGGTAGTTGGAACCGTTGTAGAGACTGAAGGTCAGGTAGTCTTTCGCCTTGGAAATCTTCAGCACCGCCGAGTCGGCTATGATGATCGAGGTGTTGCCCCTGCGGGAGGTGTGGTCATAGACCTGCACCTTGTACATCATGCCGGTCTCGTCGTTCTGGTCTTCCACGCGCAGCACATAGCCCTCGATGCCTTCATAGAAGGTGCCGGAAGGAATCTTGATGCTTTCCTTGGTGCGGGTGATGTCGTCGCGCAGGGTGAAGATCTCGTTGTAGGCCTTGGGCACCAGGTCGTTGCCCACGAAGAAGGCACCCACGCTGATGAGCGCGGCGGCCACGATCAGAGGGGCGATCAGGCGGCCCAGAGAGATGCCTGCGGCCTTGATGGCCATCAGCTCCTTGTTCTCGCCCATCTGGCCTATGACCATCATCGAGGACAGCAGCACGGCGAGCGGAAGGGCCATGGGAAGTATGGTGCAGGCGCCCCACATCATGAACTCCATGATCACCCCGAAGGCGAGGCCCTTGCCCACGAGCTCGTCGATGTAGAGCCAGAGGAACTGCATCATCAGGATGAAGACCACGACCAGCAGTATCGCGACGAAAGGTCCGATAAAAGCTTTGAGCGTGAACTGGTCGAGTTTCTTCATCCGGCGTGGGGATTATTTTGCCGTGGCCACTTTGACGAGGGCTTCGAGGGCATCCTTCAGGCCTGCAATTTCCTTGCCGCCTGCCGTGGCGATGCCGGGCTGGCCGCCACCGCCGCCCTGGATGAACTTCGCGCCTTCGCGTATGTCCTTGCCGGCGTTGCGGCCTGCGGCCACGAGGTCGTCGGAATACATCAGCAGCAGCTGGGGCTTGCCGGCGGCTTCGTAGGCGGCCACGAGGGCGGCGTTCGAAAGCTGCTTCTGGAGGGCCAGCGCCGCATTGCGGAGCATCGCGGGATCGGCGTTCAGCTGGAATGCAGGGGTGATCCTGATGAGCTTCATACCACCCGCATCCTCGGCCATAGCGCTCAGGCGGCGGGCAAGCTCGGAGGCCTGCATCTTTGCGAATTCTTCCGCCTGCTTCTTGAAGGTGGCGTTGTCTTCGATCATCTTCTGGATGGCTCCGGCGAGGTCGGGAACGTTGTTGAAGAACGAGCGTGCGGTCTTCAGCAGGTTCTGCATTCCGAAGACCATCTGCTCCGCCTCTTCGCCGGTCACCGCCTCGATACGGCGCACTCCGGCTGCGATTGCGGACTCGGACACTATCTTGAAGAGGCCTATGTTGCCGGTGGCGCTGGTGTGGCAGCCGCCGCAGAGCTCCACGCTGGGGCCGAACTTGACCACGCGCACGCGGTCGCCGTACTTCTCCCCGAAGAGGGCCATTGCGCCGAGGCTCTGGGCCTCGGCCATGGTGGCGTCGCGCTTTTCGGAGAGCGGGAAGTTGCTGCGTATGAGCTCGTTGACCCTCTTTTCGACCGCCGCCACCTGCTCGTCGCTGAGCTTCTCGAAATGGGAGAAGTCGAAGCGGAAGCCCTTGTCGGACACGAACGAACCCTTCTGCTCCACGTGGGTGCCGAGGATCTCGCGCAGGGCCCTGTGCATAAGGTGGGTGCAGCTGTGGTTATTTGCGATCTTCTGCCTGCGGGCGGCGTCCACCGTGAGGGTGAAGGGACCGGTGCAGTCGGCGGGAAGGTGCTCCGCGATGTGGATCGTGAGCTCGTTTTCCTTGACGGTGTTGAGTATCTTTATGATTTCGCCGTCGGCGGCCGTGATGGTGCCGGTGTCGCCGATCTCGCCGCCCATTTCGCCATAGAACGGGGTGCGGTCGAAGACCAGCTGGAGCATCTCCTTGTTCTTCTGCACCACGGTGCGGCTCTTCAGGAGGCGGGCCCCGGTGATCTCGACTGCGTCGTAGCCTTCAAACACCACGTCTTCGCCCGCGGCATAGACCGTCCAGTCGCCGAAGGTGTTGGATGTGGCGTTGCGGGCGCGGTCTTTCTGCTGCTGGAGCTCGGCCTTGAAGCCTTCTTCATCCACCTTGAAGCCGCGCTCGGCTGCGATGAGTTCGGTGAGGTCGATGGGGAATCCGTAGGTGTCGAAGAGCTTGAATGCCTCGGAGCCGGGGATGAGCTTGCTCCCGGCGTTGCGCTCCATGCAGTCGTCCAGGAGCTTGATGCCGCGGTCCAGGGTGCGCAGGAAGGCCATTTCCTCCTCGCGGATGACGGATTCGATAAGTTTCTGCTGCCTGGGCAGTTCGGGATAGGCCTCGCCCATATCGTCCACCAGCTGCTGCACGAGGGTGCAGAGGAAAGGCTCGCCGAGGCCCAGGAAGGTGTAGCCGTAGCGCACGGCACGGCGGAGGATCCTGCGGATCACGTAGCCCGCCTTGACGTTGCTCGGGAGCTGGCCGTCGGCTATGGAGAAGGAGATGGCGCGGATGTGGTCGGCGATGACGCGCATCGCAACGTCCACATCCTTGCTCTCGCCGTAGCGGTGTCCGCTGAGTTCACCTATGCGGCCCAGCATGCCGGTGAATACGTCGGAGTCGTAGTTGCTGTTCTTGCCCTGGAGCACGGCGCAGAGGCGCTCGAAGCCCATTCCGGTGTCGATATTCTTGGCGGGAAGGGGCTCCAGGTGGCCGTCGGCGAAGCGCTGGAACTGCATGAACACGAGGTTCCAGATTTCGATCACGTGGGGGTCGGACTTGTTGACGAGCTCGCGGCCGGGGATGCCGCTTGCGGCCTTCTCTTCGGCGCTGCGGATGTCGATGTGGACCTCGGAGCAGGGGCCACAGGGGCCGGTGTCGCCCATTTCCCAGAAGTTGTCGTGCTTGTTGCCGAGCAGGACGTGGTCTTCGGGGAGGTGCTTGAGCCAGGCTTCCTTGGCTTCCTGGTCCATGGTGGTGCCGTCTTCGGCCGAGCCCTCGAACACGGTGGCGTAGAGGAGGTTCTTGTCTATCTTATAGACTTCGGTGAGAAGCTCCCATGCCCAGTCGATGGCCTCGGTCTTGAAGTAGTCGCCGAAACTCCAGTTGCCGAGCATCTCGAACATCGTGTGGTGGTAGGTGTCGTGGCCGACCTCCTCGAGGTCGTTGTGCTTGCCGCTCACGCGGAGGCACTTCTGGGTATCGGCAGCGCGGTTGAACGCGGTGCTCTTGTTGCCGAGGAAGATGTCCTTGAACTGGTTCATTCCGGCATTGGTGAACATGAGGGTGGGGTCGTTCTTGACGACCATAGGTGCGGAGGGCACGATAGTGTGTCCTTTGGAGGCGAAGAAGTCGAGGAACTTCTGCCGTATTTCTTTCGATGTAAGCATAGCTTGCAAAGTTACTAATAATTTCGTTATCTTTGCGTATTATGAGGGTAAAACAAAAACTCTGGCTGAGTCTCGGCGTCGCCCTGGCGCTGATCGCCCTGGGGGTGCGGCTGCTCTTCGTGGAAGCGGCGTTCAAATACGGCCTGATACTGATCGGCGCCGTCTTTCTCGCCTTCCTCGTGTGGAAAGCCTTCATCAAGAGCGGGCAGGAAGACCTGTCGCGCAGCGAAGAGAGGCGCCTGGAGCTGGAATCCGAGGTCAACGAGCTGAAGCACAAGCTGGAAGAAGTCACGTCCAGCCCCCTCAACGTCACGTCCCTGAGCTCCGTGCTGCACCTTGCCGTGCTCAACATAGACACCTCGTTCACACGCACTTACGTGCGGGAAGACCCGGAGCGCCGGCTCGAATTCAACGGCGCCCTGAAGGCGGATATCTGCGCCGAATACGGCATACGGCTGGAAGAGGTGCGCTTCCGCTACGACGAGCAGCGGGACACGCTGATGCTCTCCGACTTCCACCCCGGCCTGCTCTCGTTCTCGAAGAAGCAGCTGAGTTGGAAGCTGGCGCGCTCCTGGCACGGCCGCAGCATACTCGGAATCCCGGTCGCCCCGGCATCGGACGCCCTTGCAGATGCCTACACGCGGGAAATGAAAGAGTCCATAAGGGCCGAGGTGGAGGCAGAAATCGACTCCCGGAGCATAGCCGAATTCGAGTGGCTCGCCCCTGTGGTGTCGCGCCAGGTCACGGACGTGCTACGAGCCGCCATCGGCCGTCCCACCGCCCGTGTGGAGATCGTCGAGTCCGCCCCGGCCGCAGCCGGCTTCCTGCCCCTGGGAGAGTTCTACCAGAAGAAATGACCGTTTTTCGCAACCCGCTGTGAATCAACCACATCCGTATCTCCTATGCGCCGTTTGGAGCACAGGAGAATAGAAACGGGCTGAGTATCAGAGAGTTACGAAAAACGGCAAGGGCGCGTTTTCAGATCGAGGAGACCTGGGCGGCGTCGGCGGTGAGCTGGAGGCGGAGGTCCTGAAGGGAGGCGAACTTTCGTTCGTCGCGGATGCGGGAGATGAAATCGACGGTGAGGTCGAGGCCGTAGATCATTTCGTCGAAATCGAATATATACGTCTCTATCGTCAGCACCTTCTGGTCGCTGACCGTCGGCCGCACGCCGATGTTGGTCATACCGGTGTAGGAGCTACCGTTTGCCGTGAACACGGCGGTTTTATACACGCCGTTGCGCGGGACGAGCATCAGGGGTTCGTAGAGCTTGATGTTGGCCGTCGGGAAGCCTATGGTGCGGCCGAGGCGGTTGCCGGGCACCACGACGCCGTGGAGGCGGTAGGGGCGGCCGAGGAGGCGGGAGGCGAGCGCCACGTCGCCGGCCTCGAGGGCCGTGCGGATGCGCGTGGACGATACGGGCGCGCCGTCCACGCACACCGGAGGCGTGATCACGGCGTCCAGCCCCATCCCGGCGGCGAGCGCCGCTATCTTCTCCGGGCCGGCCTGCTCCACGCCGAAGCGTGTGTCGTAGCCCAGCACCAGCGCCGAGCACTGGTAGTCGCGGCACAGCATCCTGAGGTATTGCTCTGCGGAGAGCGCTGCAAACTCACGGGAGAACGGAATGGTCTCCACTGCGTCCACGCCCAGCGCCTTCAGCATCTCCACGCGCTCAGCGCGGGAAGTCAGGTAGCGCAGCGAATCCGCGCCGCTCTGGAGGACTGCCCGGGGATGCGGCCAGAAAGTCACCACAAGACTCTGCTCCCCTCTGGCGCGGGCCTCGGAAAGCAGAGTCTCGATGACAAGACGGTGCCCGGGATGAACGCCGTCGAAAAAGCCTGTGGCTACTACAGCCATTTGACCAGAGGGAAGTCCTGGCGGTGCGGCAGAGCAGGATTGTTGGCATACATGCGGATGCCGACCTGATACATGCCGGTGCGGTCGGGCTCCACGGAAGTGGCGTAGCGAGCTATACCGTCGGCATATTCCATGACCTCGTACTGCTTGATCTCCTGGATATGGAGGTTGCCCTTCGAGTCGGAGGTGGCGAAAATCATCTCCACGCCTATGTCTTCGGGCTTCAGGCGGCCCAGGTCGAGGATCACCTCGCCGTGGATGGGGTCGTGCTTCGACACCACGTAGGAGGCGTCGGGCTGCTGGCAGGACACCACGCGTATGTTGTCCCATTCGGAAAGCACGCGCTGCTTCCAGGCCGCGATGTAGCGGGCGCCGGCATTGCCGTTTTCGGCAATCTCGTTGTAGCGGGCCGCCTGCGGGATGTAGTACTGGTTGCAGTAGTCGGTGAGCATACGGTTCGTGGTGAAATTGCTGGCCACGCGGGCTATCGTGTTCTTGATGTAGCCCACCCACTCCTTGGAGATGTGGGTGCGGTCGTTGAAGTTGTAGTATGCCGGGGCGATCTCGTTCTCGATGGTGGCGTAGATGGTGGCCGCATCGAGCTCGTTCTGGTAGTGCTGGTCCTCGTAGGTGCGCTCCTGGGGCAGGGCCCAGCCGGCGTCTTCCTGGTAGCCTTCCACCCACCAGCCGTCGAGCACGGAGAAGTGCATGACGCCATTCATCGCGGCCTTCTCGCCGGAAGTGCCGGATGCCTCGAGGGGACGGGTCGGGTTGTTGAGCCACACGTCCACGCCCTGGACGAGCCTCTTGGCGAGGCGGATGTCATATCCGGGCACGAACACTATCTTGCCGAGGAACCTGTCTTCCTTGGAGATGTCGATGATCTGCTTGATGAGGTCCTGGCCGGCGCCGTCGGCGGGGTGCGCCTTGCCGGCGAACACGAACTGCACGGGGTGCTCGGGGTTGTTCACGATGGAGTCGAGCCTGTCGAGGTCGCTGAACAGAAGGGTAGCGCGCTTGTAGGTGGCGAAGCGGCGGGCGAAGCCGATGGTCAGCACGTCGGGACGGAATATCTCGTTGATCTTGACTATCTGGGTGGGGGTGTAGTGGCTGCAGAGCGTGGGATCGGAGATGCGCTCGGTCACGGTCTTGACCAATTCGTCCTTGAGGCGCTTGCGGACCTGCCAGATCTCGTCGTCGGGGACCTTGTAGATGCGGTCGAAGCAGCTCTTGTCGTAGTGGCCGGTGCGGAATTCGGGGCCGAACACCTTATAGTGGACGGCTTTCCAGTCGCGGGCGGCCCAGGTGGCGTAGTGGACGCCGTTGGTCACGTAGCTGATGTGGAGCTCCTCGGGGAGGTAGCCCTTGTACATATCCTTGAAGATGTCCTGGCTCACCTTGCCGTGGAGCATCGACACGCCGTTGACGTTCTGGCTCAAATTGGCGGCAAGCACGCTCATGCTGAACTTTTCGGAAGCGTTGTCGGGGTGGATCTTTCCGAGCGAAAGCATTGTGTCCCAATCGATTCCGAAGCGGCCGGGATAGTGGCCGAGATACTTGGAGAGGAGGCCTTCGTCGAAAGAGTCGTGGCCTGCGGGCACAGGGGTATGGGTGGTGAACAGGCCGCTGGCACGGATCAGCTCCAGGGACTCGTTGAAGTCGAGGTGCTGGTCCTGCATATACTCGCGGAGTCTCTCGAGGCCGGCGAATGCGGCATGTCCTTCGTTGAGATGATAGATCGTGGGATTGAGCCCGAGCTCACGGAGGGCGCGCACGCCGCCGATTCCGAGCAGGATTTCCTGCTTGAGGCGGTTTTCCCAGTCGCCGCCGTAGAGCTGGTGGGTGACCTGGCGGTCTTCGGGGAGGTTGGCCTCGAAATCGGTGTCGAGGAGGTAGAGGTCGGTGCGGCCCACCTCGACCTTCCAGATGCGGGCGGTCATTTCCCTGCCGGGCATGGACATCTTCACGGTGCGCCAGTTGCCGTTCTCGTCAAGCACGGGAGCGGCAGGGATCTTCAGGAAGTCCTGGGCGTCGTATTCGGCCACCTGGTTGCCCTGGGGAGTGATGCGCTGGGTGAAATAGCCATAGCGGTAGAGCAGGCCCACGGCCACCATGTTCACATTCATGTCGGACGACTCCTTGAGGTAGTCGCCGGCGAGGATGCCCAGGCCTCCGGAGTAGATCTTGAGGGAGGTCTCCAGGCCGTATTCCATACAGAAATAGGCCACGGAAGGCTCCGTGCGCTTGCTTTTCAACTCCATATAGCGGTTGAAGTCGTCCATCACGGCGCGGAGGCTGGACAGGAAAGACACGTCTTTTGCCAGCTCGTTGTAGCGCTTGAGGCTGACCTTGTCCAATATCGCCATCGGATTGTGGCCGGAGCTGTGCCAAATATCTGAGTCTATGGTTTTGAAAAGAAGCTTGGCGTCTTCGTTCCAACACCACCAAAGGTTCTTGCAAAGGGTCTCAAGCCCTGAAAGTTCTTCCGGCAAATGCCGCGTGACCATCACGCTCTTCCACGCCGGATCACCTACGTCAAATCTGTTATTCTGCATAATGGGTGCAAAGATACTTTTTTTTTTGCTATCTCAATTTTTTCCCGCCAATAATTCTTCCTGCCATCTTCGTCGTGAAATCAAGGCGGCCATCAGAAATATGATATTTGTAGGTCGTGTCCTGGACTAACTTTTCTCCAAACCGTGGATATTTAGACTCAAACGTCGCATCAAATTCAACCCTGAGAATAATATTGGGATCATCCACTTTACGAGTGAATGACATCCACCCGGATTCTATTGAGGCGCGATCATCACCACTCATCATATCCTGAGTAAAATCCCATATTTGCTGATAACGATACTGATAGTCCCGCTCCTTCAAGTAGGTCTGCGTTTTATCGAAATAGTTCTTTTCTCCATCATTAATGTACGGAGCGTTGACAAACCACCTCCAGCCATTGCCAAGCCTATAAAAAAACTCAAACATAATGATGTTTTTATCCGTATGCCACTTTTGAGGAATCGCCCGATCTTCACAATATGAAAGACATGTAAAGGTAACATCTCCAAAATATTCCCCGGAATTGTAGTACCCATTCCCCCAGCCTCGCCCGGGACGTCCCTGATAAACATCATATTCCTGGCCGTTCACCTTGTAGCTGTAATGGAGATAGTACAAGTCGCTGTCATCCTCTTTCTCTACGCAAGAACAACAACTCATAATCAGCAAAAATGTCCAAAGAACATTAATCTTCATACAAATTATCTTAATCTTTCACCGCCTATTATTTTATTTGCCATTTTTGTCGTAAAATCAATCCGTCCATCACGATAGCGTAATGTGTCTTTTCGCTCTTTCCCACTGACATAATCCGCCTCAAATGACACCCTTAGTATGATATCTGTATTATCGGTGTTTCTTGAGAAAGACATCCATCCCCAAAGTAAATCATTTCCTCGCAATAAGACATATTTATCGTTAAGGGTCCATAGGCCTGAACTGCCAATGACATTATATCCAAGATAAATCCCGGAAAACTGTTCTTTCTTCTTAACCAGCGAGGTATCGCAATAGTATTTTTTTCCGTCTTCGATATAATATGAATCAATTACCCACACTAGTTCGGGTTCAATTTGAGATGTTCTGGTTGGAGTTCTAGTAGTAGCATAATGAAACTGTGACATACTTTGATCCCATATTGCTAATTCATTCTCATTTTGAGACCCAATATGCCGCCACGTTGAAGAGAAGACAGCATTTTCAGATTTAAAGCTAGCGAAATCAATCAAAGTTCCATTCTCTTTGAAACTAAAATAGCAGTATGGCAAGTCATCGTTTATAGCCACTTTTTGGCACGACAATAAAAGTAGAATGGTGAGAACAAATACAATCCTTAATCTCATAAACTCTTCTCGTCTTAAAGAGGCGGCAAGCCTTTAGTTATTGTAATCGTGAAATCTTGCAGCCAAGTAGAACCACCATACAGCATCCCGGAAACAGTTGAAGTTTCCTGGATATAAAATTAATCATTCAATGGCAGCAGACAGTTGCTTAGCCGGCGTCGTTGATGCGGATGATGAAGTCGCTGAGTACGTTCATATAGTTGATGAACGCCTCGTAGGGAGTCTCGTAAGGGCTGAAGCGCTTGTGGATCTCACCGTCGGAGAAGAACTTGGTGCACATATAATACAGGTGGTCGCTCTCCTGCAGGTGGCCGAAATCGGCCCAGAGCTCGGGATCGCCGATGAGGGCCAGCTTCTCGGTCTGGCGATACAGCTTGTTGAAGGCATCCTGCTGCAGTTCGTTGCCGAGCCACGCGCTGAGGTCCCTCTCTTCGTCGGCCCAGGAAATGGGATCCGGCACACTGAGGGAGGCCACGGGCTTGATGTTCTTCGCCGCCTGGGCGGGGGTCACGAACTCCATCCCGCCGTCCGAGAGCACCTGCGCGGGCAGGGCGCGCATGAAATCGAGTATGCCGCTCTCGGCCTTCTGGTGCTCGCCGAAGGTCTCGTAGTCCATGAACAGGTTCACGATATCTCCGTCAGCCTCCTTGAGCCATCCGGTAAACTTCTCGGCCGTCAGGGGCCACTCGGACCAGCCGCGCTCGGAGAAGCGGAAGGCCAGGTCGTCGCTGAGCTGGTAGTTGCGGAGAAGGAGCTTCAGGCGGGGCTGGGACTCGGCAGTGTAGATATAATCCGGACTCTGCCAGCCCATGATGTGGCGGGCGCCTTCCGTGAGCATGGTCTTGAATCCGAGGTCATAGACCTGGCGGGCGATGGCGTCGGAATAGATGAGCTCGGTGTTGCGGAAGGTCACGGGAGTGACGCCGAGGTATTCCTCGACGGCCTTCTTGTGCTTCTCCACCTGGTGGATGAACTCGGCGGGGGCGGCCAGGGAGGCAAGCGAGTGGTAGTAGGTCTCGCAGAGGAACTCCACCTTGCCGGTGGCTGCAAGCTTACGGAAGCTGTCCAACACCTCGGGGGCGTAGCGGTCGAACTGCTCGAGCGCCGAGCCGGAGATCGAAAAAGCCACCTTGAACTTGCCCTTGCTCTTGGTGATGGCCTCGAGAAGCAGTTCATTCATCGGCAGATAGCACTTCTGCGCCACTCTCTTGAGGATGGTGCGGTTGGCGTAGTCGTCGTAGTAGTGGGAGTCCTTCCCTATGTCGAAGAACCGGTACTGACGGAGCCTTGTGGGCTGATGGACCTGGAAATAAAGGCAGATTGACTTTTTCATAACAGTGATTCGTAAACTTTTTTCAATTTGGCGGTGGCGCCGTTCCACTTGAGTTCATTGACCTCGTCGAAGCCTTGCTTGGAGGCGAAGGAGGTCAGGGCGGGATAGGACACGAGGGCGTAGATGTCGTTGGCAAGCGCGTCCACATCCCAGAAATCCACCTTCAGGGCGTACTTCAGCACTTCTGCGGCACCCGACTGGTGGGAGATGATTGAAGGCACTCCCGTGCGCATGGCCTCAAGCGGCGAGATGCCGAAGGGCTCGGACACGGAAGGCATGATATAGACGTCCGAAAGGGCAAACATCTTCTGCACTTCGGCTCCGCGGAGGAAGCCGGTGAAGTGGAAGCGGTCGGAAATGCCCAGACGGGCCACCTGGCGTATGGCGCGGTTCATCATGTCGCCGCTGCCGGCCATCACGAAACGCACGTTCTTGGTGCGCTTGAGCACCTTTGCGGCGGCTTCTATGAAGTATTCGGGACCCTTCTGGAAGGTGATGCGGCCCAGGAAAGTCACGACCTTGTCGCGCACGCCGCGCTCCACGCTGATGTCTTCGCGGCCGCTGAAATCGACGGCGTTGTGGACGGTCACGACCTTGGAGGGGTCGATGCCGTATTTGTTGATCACGATGCCGCGCGTGAGGTCGCTCACGGTCACAACGCGGTCGGCGGCCATCATGCCGCGGGTCTCGATGTCGAGCACGCGGGTGTCGATGTGCTTCTCGTCGCCGCGGTCGTAGGACGTGGCGTGGACGTGGACCACCAGCGGCTTGCCGGTCAGCTCCTTGGCTGCTATGCCGGCAAGGTAGGTGAGCCAGTCGTGGGCGTGGATGACGTCGAACTCGTCGATGTGCTCCATGGCGATCGTGCCGCCCACCTGGGCGTAGCGGGACACCTCTTCCATCAGGTTGGCCCCGTACTTGCCGGAGAACTTGAACTTCTGGCCGAAGCCCACCGTGGTCTCCTTGACGCCTTCCTTCTTCATCTTCTCGATGGCGTCGAAGTATTCTTCCGGATCCACATAAGGGACTATGTTTGAATCCACATAGACGAACTTGACCTTGTTGATGAACTCCTCGACCGTCTCGGAGACGTTGCGCACAGCCACGTCGCTGGCGTTGATGATGGTCGTGGCGCTCTGGTCTTCGTCGCCGGAGGCGTTGGGCATCACGAACAGGGTCTCGACTCCGTTGTGGGCCAAACCCTTGACTATGCCCTCGCAGGCCGTGCCGAGGCCGCCTGCAATATGGGGAGGAAACTCCCAGCCGAACATCAAAACTCTCATGGTCTATACCTCCTTTTGCTTGTCCAACAGATATTCCACGGTCAGGAGCGCGGCCGTGCTGAGCGCGGAAGAAATGGCTCCGTGCGGCTCATGGGGCGGGTCGCCGTCGTAGAGTTCGGAGAAGGCTCCGACACCGTGCTTGCTGAGGTCGGCCCAGAAGCCCTCCACGAGCCACTCGGCCTTCTTTATGAATGCGGGACCTTTCACCCTCAGGGACACGTCCACGTACTGCTCGAGCAGGAACGGGCGGGTGCAGCCCTGGTGGTAGGCGAGGTCGCGCTCGAGCTGCGAGCCCTCATAGACGCCCTTGTACTTGACGTCGCGGGGCGAGAGGGTGCGTATGCCGCGGGAGGTCACGAGCTCGCCGTCGATGACCCTAAGGATCGAGGGCACCATCTCTTCCTCCACGGGGGAATTCTTCACCCAGACGGCGTAGAGCTGGTTGGGACGGACGTCCAGATTCTGGCCGAAACCGTCCACGTAGTCGGCGAGGCAGCCCCTTTCTTCGTTCCAGAAGGTGGAGATGAAGTTGTTCTTTATCATATCCTTGAGCTGGCTCCACTTGGCCACGAAGGCGCTGCCCTTGGGGCCGTAGGCGCCCTCCATCTCGAGCGCGAAGCAGATGGCGTTGTACCAGAATGCGTTGGTCTCCACCTGGTAGCCGGCGCGCTCGGTCACTGCCCTGCCGCCTATGTAGGCGTTCATCCACGTGAGGGCCACGCCGTCCACCTGGGCCCAGAGCAGGCCGTTCGGGTGCATGGCCACTTCCTTGCGGCATCCGGGCATGTAGCTGTCGATGACGTCCTTCATGATGACGCCGTATTTCTTCCATACCTTCTTCGGGTCGGCGCCGTAGTCCAGATAGGCCTGGAGGGTGCAGGCCAGGTAGAGCGGGGCTTCCACCTGGGTGGTGCGGCGGAAGAGGCGCTCCTGCTCTTCGGCCACGAGGTTGTCCAGTATCTCCTCGAAGTGGGCCGGGCTGTGGAGGCCGTGGAGGGTGAGGCCGGGCAGGGCCTGGAGAGTCTCGCGCAGCAGGCCGGTGTACATCCAGGAAAGGCCGGCGTTGATCATCTCCACGCCGTTGTGGCGGGTGATGAGGCTGTCGGCGCAGCGGACCAGCTGGTCGCGATAGCCGGAAATCTCGGGCGTGCGGCGCTCATAGGAAGTGAAGCGGCGCTTCAGGCCTGCGGGCTCCTCCTGCTCGAGGGATGCGGAGAACACGAGGGAGCCGCCCTTGCCGAGCCTTGCGTTGAAGACGCCCGGGGTGAAGAGGTCCTCGGTGCAGTCGAAGCCGCGGCGGAACTCGTCCGAATAGGTGATGCGGTTGTTCCAGCAGGGCATGTACTTCCATTCGGCATCCTTGTCGCTGAGCTGCAGGTGCAGGTCCGGGAAATTGGGATACATGCGGAACGACACGCCACCGGGAATTTCGGTGTAGGAAGTGTTGGCGGCGTCGTTCTGGCTGGTCAGGGCGTGGATGTTGCGGAACGCGAGGAAGGGTTTGAGGATGAGGGTCACGGGCGCCGGGGTCCGGAGCAGGTCGTAGCGGATCAGGATCTGGTCCTTGTCCGGGGAAAGGATGAGGCTCTTGCGCAGCACCACCTCTCCCACCTGGTAGGTCACCTGGGGCACCGGGTCGGCCGAGAAGTCCACGACGTATTTGTGGCCCCTTGGCTCATAGATGTCGCCGTAGCAGTGGATACCGAGGTTGAACTGCTTGCCGTTCACGATGATGCTCTCGTCGAGGGCGGACAGCAGCAGGAAGCGGTCGCCTCCGAATCGGTCCAGGGTCACTGCAAGGAGGCCGTGGTAGCGGCGGGTGTTGCAGGTCACGATGGACGTGTTGCAATAGGCTCCGGTCTTGTTGGCGGAAATGATCTCGCGCTTGAGCGAGTAGGCCAGGTTGACCAGTTCGTTTTTGTTGAATTTTAAGAATGCCATATCGGTTATAGCTTTTTCAATACGATAGCGCACCTGCTGGGCAGGTACAGATACAGGGTGTGGTCATAGGACTGGTTGCCGTTGGGACTGCGCTGCGGAAGTGCCGTGTGGTGTTCCCCGGGGGCGAGGCGCCCGAAACCGCCGAAGCGGGGCTCGTCCGAATTGAACACGCCCTCGAACTCCCCTTCAGGAGCCGAGAAGCCGTAGTCGGCAAAAGAGCCCTGAGGGTTGAAGTTCAGCGCAAATATACAGTTTTCCCGACGGAAAATCAATATTTTCTTCTCCTCGTCGGCGACCAGCAGTTCCGGGGCGCCCTTGAGAAGCTTTTCCTTCTTGAGGAAATGCACCATCACGGCGTCGAATTCCTCAAGTCCGTGGTAGCGGAGGGCAGGGTCGTCGGCTATGGACCAGAGGCGCCTGGCGTGCTTGAACGACCAGCCGTTCCCCTCCCTGGGGAAGTCTATCCATTCGGGGTGGCCGAATTCGTTGCCCATGAAGTCGAGGTAGCCGCCTCCGCAGGTCGAGGCGGTGACGAGACGTATCAGCTTGTGCAAGGCCACTCCCCTGTCCACCAGGTCGTTCTGCTGGTCTTTCCGCATGCTGAAATACATCTCCTTGTCGATGAGGCGGAAAATTATGGTCTTGTCGCCCACGAGCGCCTGGTCGTGGCATTCGGCATAGCTGACGGTCTTTTCGTCGGCCCTCTTGTTGGTCAGTTCCCACCAGATTGCCCCGGGGCTCCACTGCTCGTCCGAGAGTTCCTTGATCCATTTGATCCAGTGGTCCGCTATGCCCATGGCCATGCGGAAGTCGAAGCCCACGCCGCCGGCCGCGAAGGGGGCGGCCAGGCCGGCCATTCCGCTCACGTCTTCGGCTATGGTCAGGGC
This sequence comes from uncultured Bacteroidia bacterium, assembly GCA_902782225.1. Taxonomy (GTDB): domain Bacteria; phylum Bacteroidota; class Bacteroidia; order Bacteroidales; family UBA932; genus Cryptobacteroides. The sequence continues at coordinate 234,389 of CACZMF010000005.1, forward strand.
CTTGGGATTGACTTCGTGGATGAGCATGTTGGCAAGGCCCAGGTAGCTGACGGCGTTCTCGTCCACTCCTTCGTTGAAGTAGAGGGCGTAGTCGCCGAAATCGGCGCCGAGGCCGTGGTTCCAGTAGAGCATGCTCGTCACCCCGTCGAAGCGGAAACCGTCCAGGTGGTACTCCTCGAGCCAGTATTTGCAGTTGGAAAGCAGGAAATACTTGACCTCGTCCTTGCCGTAGTCGAAGCATCTGGTGCCCCAGGCGGGGTGGTGGCCGGCGTCGCCGGGATAGAAGTAGAGGTCTTCCCTGCCGTCCAGGCAGCCCAGGCCTTCCGCCACGTTGCCAACGGCGTGGGAGTGGACTATGTCCATGATCACCGCGATGCCGGCGGCGTGGGCTTCATCCACGAGGCGCTTGAACTCCTCGGGGGTGCCGAAACGGGAACTCAGGGCGAAGAAACTGGACACCTGGTAGCCGAATGAGCCGTAGTAGGGATGCTCCTGGAGCGCCATTATCTGGAGGGTGTCGTAGCCAAGACGCTTCACCCGCGGAAGGACGGTCTTTCGGAAGTCGTCGAAACTTGCGACCTTTTCCTCCTCGCCTGACATGCCTATGTGGCATTCATAGATGAGGGGGTGCGGACGCGGGCCCGGACGGCGGTGCTTCCATTCATAGGGGGCGGCATCCCAGACCTGGGCGCAGAACACCTTGGTCTCGGGGTCCTGCACCACGCGAGTGGCATACGCGGGGATGCGTTCACCTCCGCCTCCGGGCCACTCTATCCAGAGTTTGTAGAGGGCGCCGTGGGTGAGGAACATCGCCGGGAGGCGGAGCTCCCAGTTGCCCTGCCCCACCGGGCTGAAAATGTAGTCCGGGGTGCGTTTCCAGTTGTTGAAATCGCCGATGAGGTAGATCCTGGAGGCATTGGGCGCCCATTCGCGGATCACCCAGCCGTCCTTGTCTTTGTGGAGGCCGTAGTAGAGGTGGTTGTTGGCCACATCCGAAATCGGGCGGTCGCCGGCGAGCTTCCGCTTGTCCGCAAGGATGCGGTCGTGTCTGGCGTCAATCGCGCCTTTCCATGGCTCCAGCCAGGGGTCGGTTTGGTATATCTTCTTCATTTTCCGAGGTTTTCCACTTTTTCGCGCGCTGTGCGCAGGTATTTGCGGCAGGCGGAGATGAGCTCTTCGCTGCGCTGGATGTATTTGTCTATGTCGTCCAGGCCCGTTGCCGGGTCGGAGACGCGGGCGGCAATGTCTTCAAGTTCGGCCATTGCCTTTTTGTAGTCGAATTCAGCCATTTACGGTGCAGTTTACGGTTCCGTCCGGGAAGCGCAGGTCGATCAGGTCGCCGGACTTGAGGCCCTTCGAGCTCCTGAGGAGCTTCCCCGAAGGGTCGGTCACGAGGGTGTAGCCGCTCTCGAGGAGCTTGCGGGGGTTGAATGTGAGGATGCGGGACTGTAGTTCCGAGAGTTTCTGTTCGCCGCCGGAAATCTTGCCGGACATGGCGAGGGAAATTATGCGCAGGCTCTTGTCCAGAGCCGCTTCGGAAGCGCTCACGCAGGCCAGCAAGCCCATCCTGAGGCGGTGCGAAAGGTCCTGGATGCGCTCGTCCTCCCGGGCCACGGCGTCGATGAAGAGGTCGGCGAGGGCGGTGGGGGTCTTCACGGCTTCGCAGGCCACAAGGTCGGCGATATGGGTGTCGCGGTCGTGGCCAATGGCGGTGAAGACCGGCAGCGGGAAGCGCGCGATGGCGGCGCAGAGCTCATAGTCGTCGAAGCACGCCAGGTCCAGCGTCGAGCCCCCGCCGCGCAGGATCAGCACGGCGTCGAAAGAGATAGTAGGTTGCTGCGCAGCAGCGACTCGGTCGAGCGAAGCGATAATCGATTCGGGGGCGCCGTCGCCCTGCATGGTGGCGGGATAGAGGCGCACGTCGAAGGCGAAGCCGTACTCGTTTTCGAGCAGGTGGCGGCGGAAATCCCCGTAGCCGGCCGCGTCCGGGGCCGAAATCACCGCCAGACGATACGGCACATCGGGCAGGGCCAGCTCTTTCTGCAGATCGATAAGCCCCTCTTTCTCAAGGCGTTCAAGGGTCTCGCGACGGCGGAGCTCCGCCTCGCCGAGGGTGTGCTCCACATCCACGTCGCTGACCACGAGCGTGAGTCCGTAGAGTTCACTGTAGTTGACCCGGACCTCGAAGATGACCGATACCCCCGGCTGGAGCGGGGAGCCAGTCGCTGCGGCAAACTTGCCCAGGACGGCAGGGGCCTGCGAGCGCCAGATGACCGCCCGGACCTTCGCCACGGGGCCCGACGGCCCGCTCTGGCACAGCTCCATGTAGCAGTGGCCGTTCCCGCGCTGCTGGATCGACGCTATCTCCGCCCGCACCCACATCTCCTCCGGAACGGCATCCTCAACGCCCTCCCTAATGATCTGCTGCAGTTCATGCAGCTCCAGATAGTCGCCTTCACGCATCATACAAATATAAATATCTTTTATCTGATTAACAAGTTAGCGGCTGTCTGATTAACAAGATAGCGGCGCCGAAAAGGTCCGCCGCCGGGAAAAAGCGGCAGACAAGAGGAATTTCGCCATGATGTTCAAGGTCTGTTTTTAATGCCGGGACCTTGAACGCAAAACACCAATAGAGGCCCGCAGAACGCATATTGGTGTTCAAGGTCCCCCACCTTTTTTCAGACCTTGAACATCAGGTCCCACCGGGAAGCGGCGCAGGTCCGGCAAAGAGCAGGGGCCGGTGCAGGTACCACCGGGAAGTGGCGCAGGTCCGGAAAAAGAGCAGGGACTGGCGCAGGTCCCACCGGGAAGTGGCGCAGGTACCATGGAAAAGCGGTGCAGGTCAGTTTTTGGGTTGGGGACTTGCGCCGCTGGGTGGCGTACACGGCAGATTCGCGGCGCAGGTACCACTAAAGAAAACAGACCTGCGCCGGAAAGACGAGGGACCTGCGCCGGAGGGACGATTCCTGGGGACAGAGGGCTGTTTAGGGAGGATGCGAGGCTACTTGGGAGTGCGGACGAGGGACCTGCGCCGGAGGACAAGGGGACCTGCGCCGAAGGGCTGCGACGTAGCCAGGGGACGGGTCAGGGGACGGGCCAGGGGACGGGTCAGGGAGGCCCGGATGGCAACCTGGGGAGGAGGCGGGACTACTCGGAGAGGAAGCGGCGGCGGAGGTAGTCGATGATGAGCCTGTCGAGGCGGGAGGGGTGGCGGGAGAAGAGGTGGTTTTCACGGGGGATGACCGTGAACTCGCAGTCCTGCCAGATGTCGCGGTACTGCTCGCTGTACTTCAGGGGCACGATCTTGTCCTCGTCGCCGTGGATCAGGCACACCGGGCCCTGGTACTGCGCCGACACCTCATAGATGGGAAGGGTCTGGGCCGTCTTGATGTAGTCACGGCTGAACTTGTACCAGTAGACATGCACGTATTCGGGGGGATCGACCGGGTCGCACTCCACGCCGAGGAACCTGCCCTCCAGCGCATAGTCCTTCAGCACGGCGCCGGGAGCCAGCAGCACCAGCGCGTCAGGGGCGGTTCCCTTATTCGAGGGCTCCCCTGCCGGCCCCAAAACCGGTTCCCCGGCCAGCGTCCCTACCGTCTCCGCCCCGGCGAGCATGCCAGAGAGCTCCCCTGTCGGCGTCCCTCCGGCCTCCGCCCCGGCGGGTTCCCCGGCCAGCTCCCCGGCGAGCATGCCGGCGACGACTCCGCCCTGGGAGTGGGCCAGGAGCACGACACTGCTGACGAACGGCAGGGAGCGGGCGTAGTCATAGACCGCCCGGGCGTCGGCTATCTCGCTGGGAATGGTGCACTTGAGCACGTCGCCATCACTCTTGCCCTGGGCATTGAAGTCGAAGCGGAGCACCGCGAACCCTTCGCGCATCAGCTTGCGGGCGATGCGGGGCAGCGGCGGCACGTCCTTGTGGGCCATGACCCCGTGCATCACGATGACGAGAGGGCACTTGTCCCGCGCAGGATCGAAGTTCCGCGGCAGCTGGAGCACGTAGCAGAGGCGTCCGTTGGGCCCCTGCAGGTACTCAGTCCCGTTGGATGCGGCGGCAATCAGCGAGCCCAGCAGGCCCGTCATAATCACCTTGGTGTATTTCAGGAAACGCCCCACAGAACAACTATTTCTGGCGGCAGTATATCTGCACCGGGCAGCCTGACAGACTGAAGTTCTTGCGCAGCTGGTTCTCCAGGAAACGCTTGTAGGGCTCCTTGATGTACTGCGGCAGATTACAGAAGAACGCGAACGCCGGGAAGCGGGTCGGCAGCTGGGTCACATACTTGACTTTCACGTACTTGCCCTTCCATGCAGGAGGCGGCGTCTCCTCTATCAGCGGCAGCATGACCTCGTTGAGCCGCGCCGTCGGAATCTTCTGCGAATAATTGGCGCACACCTGTGCGGCGGCGTCCAGCACATCCTGGATACGCTGCATCTTCACCACGGATGTGAACACTATGGGCACGTCGTCAAACGGGGCGAGGCGGCTGCGCAGCGCAGCGGTGTACTCCTTCAGGGTGTTGGAGTCCTTGATGAAGAGGTCCCACTTGTTGACCACCAGCACGCAGCCCTTGCGGTTGCGCTGGATCAGCGAGAAGATGTTCATGTCCTGCGCCTCCATGCCGGAAGTGGCGTCTATCATCATGATGCAGACGTCGGAGTGCTCGATGGCACGGATGGAGCGCATCACGGAATAGAACTCCAGGTCTTCGGACACCTTCGCCTTGCGGCGTATGCCGGCGGTGTCCACAAGCATGAACTCGTGGCCGAACTTGTTGTAGTGGGACTCGATGCTGTCGCGCGTGGTGCCGGCCACCGGGGTCACGATATTGCGTTCCACCCCGAGCAGGGCGTTGGTGAGCGAAGACTTGCCCACATTGGGCTTGCCCACTATCGTGATGCGGGGAAGGTCCTTGTAAGGGTCTTCGGTCTCGGTCTCCTCCGGCAGCACCGCCACCACGGCGTCCAGCAGGTCGCCGGTGCCGGAACCGTTCGCGGCCGAGATGCTGTAGATCTCCCCGAGGCCCAGGGAATAGAAATCGTAGGCGTCGTACATCTTGGCGCCGGAATCCACCTTGTTGACGCAGAGCACCACAGGCTTGCGGGAACGGCGCAGCACGTCGGCGATCTCAGCGTCGTAGTCGGTGATGCCGGTCGCGGCCTCGACCATGAACAGCACCACGTCAGCCTCGTCTATGGCTATCTGCACCTGCGAACGTATGGCGGCTTCGAACACGTCGTCGGAGTTGCTGGTGTAGCCGCCCGTGTCCACCACGGAGAACTCCCTGCCGCACCACTCGCAGCGGCCGTAATGCCGGTCACGGGTGACGCCGGCGGTGTCATCTACGATTGCCTGCCTGGCACCTACCAGGCGGTTGAAAAGGGTGGATTTGCCGACGTTAGGACGTCCGACTATCGCTACGAGACTCATACAGTTTACATTCTTTGCACGCTTCGGAATAGTTTCCGTCGCAGGCGGTTTGGTGCAGCGCGGCGTCCTCGTCCTTGTAGCAGCGGATGCCGCGCTTGCGCATTTCTTCGTTGGAACCCACGTCATAATGGGGGAAATCCCTGCCCCGGAAAAGGATGTTGAAACACATCCCGAGCACCCCGAGGCCGAGGACAGCAGCCGCCACTATGATGGTCGCACCCATATCAATACACGAAATCGGTGCTTATGGGTTCGTAGTTATATACCTTGTTTATGATGCTGGCAAACACCGGCGCCATAGACACGATCTTGATCTTGCTGTCGCCTTCGAGCTCCGGGTGGGGAATGGTGTCGGTGATGTACACCTCTTCGAGGGCGGATTCATGGATACGCTCGAGCGCACCGTCGGAAAGGATGCCGTGCGTGGCGCAGCAGCGCACGCTGGCGGCGCCCTTCTCCCGGAGCACGTCGGCTGCCTTGCACAGGGTGCCGGCCGTATCGATCATATCGTCCACTATGAATATGTTCTTGCCTTCCACGTCGCCTATGGCCTTGATCTCGGACACCACGTTCGCCCGCTCACGGGTCTTGTGGCAAATGATCACTCCGCAGTCCTGCTTCTCCCCGCCGAGGGACTTGGCGTAGGAATTGGCCCTCTTGGCTCCGCCCATATCGGGGGCCGCGATGGCTATGTTGCTGAGGTTAAGGGACTTGATGCAGGGAATAAAGACCTTGCTCGCATAGACATGGTCCACTGGGATGTCGAAGAAGCCCTGGATCTGGTCGGCGTGGAGGTCGCATGTCATGACGCGGTCGGCTCCGGCAGCGGTCAGCAGGTTGGCGGCGAGCTTGGCGCCTATGGCCACGCGGGGCCTGTCCTTGCGGTCCTGGCGGGCCCAGCCGAAATAGGGAATCACGGCGATCACCTTGTCGGCGGAGGCGCGCTTGGCGGCGTCGATCGTGAGCAGCAGTTCCATAAGGTTGTCTGCCGGGGGGAAGGTGGACTGGAGGATGAACACGGTGGCTCCGCGCACGCTCTCAGCGAAGCAGGGCTGGAACTCCCCGTCCTTGAACTGGGTGACCTGCAGATCTCCCAGATGTATAGGCACCTCGTCGGGCCTGTTGTTACCGTTCAAATTGTCGATGACCTTACAGGCGAAATTCCGGGAAGCCCTGCAGGCAAACAATTCCAATCGATGTGTGTGGATCATATTATTTGATGCTTTTAAGGATTGAGTCTATGTAGTCCAGCAATTCATCGCGTCCCGCTCCGGAGGCGGAGCTGGTGCGGAACATCGGGGGAAGCTCAGACCAGGTGCCGGACAGGATCTCGCAATCTTTCTCTATCTGGCGCTGAAGGGCCACGGGGCCCTGCTTGTCGGTCTTGGTGAATATGATTGCACAAGGGATGCCGTTCTCTCCCAGCTCCGAGAGGAAATCCACGTCTATGGCCGGGATGTCGTGGCGGCTGTCCACAAGGACGAAAAGGACTGCCATTTCCTCGGAATTGTGGATATAATCCCGTATCGTTTCGACCAGTTCCCGGCGCATCCTGTCCGGGAGCTTGGCATAGCCGTAGCCCGGCAGGTCCACCAGGTACCAGCTGTCGTTGATGAGGAAATGGTTGACTACTTTGGTCTTGCCGGGGGTGGAGGAAGTCATCGCGAGCCGGCCGTTGCCGGTCAGCATATTGATGAGGGATGACTTGCCCACGTTGGAGCGGCCTATGAAGGCGAATTCCGGCAGTTTTCTCTTCGGCTTTTGCGAAACCCGCGTGCTGCTTCCTGCGAATATGGCCTCAGAGATTTTCATTATCCGTAAAATATACTACAAAGGTAATCAAATTTTACGGAATTTTCCAGCGCATCGAAAGAAATGAATATCAATCTGTCCAGACCACCGACTGGATGGCCCTGGGAGGCACCCTGCAGGCCAAGGAATGCTTGCCGGTGACAAAATTCACCAGGGCGTCCGCCGAGCCTTCGTTAAGCAGCAGAAGTGCATAGGAGCCGTCCGGATTGCGGTACCACTGGTAGGTGAGGCCCTCGGCCTCATGGCCCTTGGTGCCGAGGCGCACGGCTCCGGGCTGCAGCACCTTCGAGCAATGGGCGATGTTGTAGTAGTGCGAATTGCGGGTGATGCCCTTGAGGGAATAGTCAGACGAGGAAATCTCCACGCCTCCGAAGCATGTGGTGCACCCTCCCGGACGGTTGGGCCGGCCTTTGTCGTCCAGCATCAGGTTCCACAGGGTCACACCCTTGCCCCAGCGGCCGAGCGTGCCGAGGAAAATGTCCCTGAAGTCGTTGATCAGGCAGCCGGCGAAAGTGTAGTTCCACTGCCCTATCGAAGCTTCGGTGAAATAGATTTCCTTATCCGGCCAGGAGTCGTGGATGCCGTCGAGCACGGCCACGTTGCCCCCGTAGTTGTGCCACGCCGAGCCCGCCACGTATGCGGAAGCCTCGGGATCCTCGAAGATATGGACCGGGTAGTCTTTCTGACCGGCGATGTTGTCGTAGTTGTAGTTGTGGTCGAACACAAGCACCTTGGTGGTGAGCCCGGCGGCCCTGAACGCAGGTCCTATCCCCTGCTTTATGAAATCGCGCTGATCCTGCCAGGACATGTACAGCGACATAGAATTGCCCCTGTTGAGAGGTTCGTTCTGGAGAGTCACGGCATGGATATGATAGCCCTGCTGCTCCATCGCCAGTATCCATCGCACGAAATAGCCGGCATAGTCCTCATAGTACTTGGGATTCAGCCTGCCGCCCGTCCACTTATCGTAGGCAGCGCCACCGTTCTCGGTGATTTTCATCCACCTGGGGCAGCTCCACGGAGAGCCGATTATCTTCACGTCGGGATTGATGCGCATAATCTCGTCGAGCACCGGGAAAAGATACTGGACGTCGCTCGGATGTATGGCGAAATGCTCGATCCCCGGAGTGTCGCAGCAGGTGAATTCATCCAGCGAAAAGTCGGAGCCGCCTATGCACACGCGTATGAGCGAAGAGCCGAGCCCCTTCTTGCGGCAGAAGATCTCGCGAAGGAAGGCCGAACGGTCTTCCGCACTCATTTTCAGCAGGTTGTAGCAACTTGCCTGGGTTATGGCAAATCCGAATCCGTCCACACTCTGGAAAGATTCCCCCGTGAGTTCCACCTTATAGAAATGAGCGGCATCGGAAGGCGCAAGGCGTATGGACGACTCCTTCATCAGCGAGCCGGAGGTATCCGTGGTGTAGACCGTGGCCACCGCATCCTGGCCGGGTTCGGTGCTGCCTCCCGGCTCACCGGGAGTGTCGGGCACGCCGGCCCTGCACGAGGACATCAGGGCAAGGAGCAGCAGCTGGCAGGCAAAATGTATATGCATACTACAAAATTACAAAGATTTTCGTATCACTTCCAAGCGCTCTTCGAAAATATCCCGGAGCAGGACGCAGGCAGCGTGGAAAGACATATTCTCATCGCCGTTCACTATGGAACCGTTGTTGGCGGAAGCATCGCCCGACGGGTCCCACATCTCGAAATTGACCGCAGCCGATTTCTGCAGGCGCCTTTCCGTCTCTTCCATGAATTCGGGGATTTCCCGGAAAGAGGGCAGCAGCTGCTCGAAACGGGCCCTGACGGCGCTGCGGAACGCAGGATCCGCCATCAGCCTCTCATACCAGATGGCCTTGGCGTTTATGAGGCCCGTACGCGCCTTAGGCGAGGTTTTGTAGGACAATATACCCCAGTCGAAATCCCAGCAGGGACCGGCGACAAGCTTTCCGCCCTTGTCTTTATGCATGTACACGCTGCCGGGATTGCCAAGCTCGTGGTTGCCCATGACTTCGAACACTAGCCAGTAGTCTATGAACGACTCCACGTCCAGATACTTGCGGTACCCGTTCTCCGGGTCGGCGAATCCGGCGCCGTAGAGCACGGCGGAGACGTCGGAAATGTATTTTTTAATCTCCTGCACCCTCTCCGGGGTGATCTTGTCCGCGTCCGGGTGCTTGATCCCGAAGGGAATTCCGTTGCCGAAAATGTCGCTGTGGCCCCGGTAGTCTATCCACTGGATTTCATTGTCGTAGTGGAAATCCAGTTCCAGGATGAACCCGGAGTCGCTGTCGATCGCGACCCGCCGGGGATCCACCTTCACCTGCTCCGCCAGAAGGTAATTTCCAAGATGCTTCCCGTTCAGGACAAGCTCCACGCTCACGCAGGAAGGGGTCCAGGCCAGGGAGGTGAGCGAAGCCACTTTCATCGAAACGATATTGCGCATAAGCGTACGGTCCATGAAGTTGGCCAGCAGGACCCAGCGTTTGTGGGCAGGCATTCCGAGCACTTCCGCCTTCGTGTCGAGCTTGATGGCGTAGGGCTTCTTGGGCCAGCTCCAGGTGGAATTTCCGCGGCCGCGGATGGAGCAGGGATAATCCTTACCGCCGATGTTCATGGAAGCGGCAACCCAGTCTTCCTTGTTCAGCACCGGAGCACCGGCTTTCGTGTCGATCTGCACCACCGGAAGGCCGGTGTCGTAGATTCCGGGGCGCGCCCCGGTGTTGGTGACGACGAAAGGCGCAGACAGCACAATGGCGTCGGAACCGGGCTTCTCACGCACGCCCAGACGCAGCTCCACGCTGTAGTCGGTGCCGGATCCGGAATCCGTCAGGGTGGCCACATAGCTCCCTTCCGGAGCCGCAGGATCGGCTGCCACGGCGGTCACGCTGCAGGGCACGGAGGCAGAAGCCGCCGTGGGCGAGAGCACGATGTCCCGGAGGCCGGCAAAGCGGAACAACGGGTCGGCAACCTTGAAATGCAGTTCTGCAGTCCCGGATTCAGGGATCACCAGCACTTCCTCCACCACGGTGACCGATTTCAGGCTTGGCACAAATGTGTCGGGCTGGCCGCCCCGGCAGGAAAGCGCGAGAACGGCCAGCGACACAACAATGAACCAAGGCAGAAAACGGTTCATCTACAGTACTTTGAATGGTATGGGCTCCCCGGTTGCACTATCTCCTGCAACCCAGAGAAGGAAGTCTCCCGCTTCCACTTTCTTCCGGCCGTCAAGGCCCCAGAATGCGAGTTCGGAGACGGGTATCGAGAAGGACAGCTCACGGCTTTCGCCGGCCTTGAGCCATACTTTTTCAAAGTATTTGAGTTCTTTGACGGGACGGGTCACGGAGCCCACGAGGTCGCGGACATACACCTGCACCACCTCCGCACCGTCGTATTTTCCTGTATTGGAAAGGGTTACGCTGATGCTCAGGGAGTCGGACGGGGAGTAAGCGTCCTTGTCGAGCCTGGCTCCGGAGTAAGCAAAACCGGTGTAGCTGAGCCCGAAGCCGAAGGGGAAGAGGGGCGCCGCTCCGCTGTCCAGATAATAGGACGTGTTGCCGAGCGAAGTCTGTCCCGCTTCGAGTTCGATGTCCTTGAGGAGCCGCTCGTTGTTGTAGGGACGGCCCGTCATGTTGTGGTTGTAGTACATGGGCACCTGTCCTACCGTACGCAGGAAGGTGACAGGGGTCTTTCCGGAAGGCACGGCATCACCGGAAATGAGACGGGCAAGCGCGGGGCCGCCCATCGTGCCGGGATGGAACGAATAGAGGAGGGCGTCGCAGTTGGGAAGGTCCCTCTCGATTGTCAGGGGGCGCCCTGCCATCACCACGGCCACAACCCTCTTGCCGGAGGCCCTCAGAGCCTTCAGCAAAGCGCTCTGGGAGCCGATGAGGTCGAGATTCGAAAGGCAGTGTGCCTCACCCGAAAGTATGGCCTCCTCGCCCACGAACGCGATCACCACGTCGGCACGGCGGGCTGCCGCCACGACATCGTCGAAGCGTTCCCTTTCCTCCCTGCTGTAACGCAGTCCGGGCACATAGTCGACCTTGCCGGGGAAGCGCTCGCGAAGGGCTGCCAGCGGCGTGACGGTGTGGTCTTTCTCACCGTCGAAGGACCAGGTCCCGAGCTGGTCGTGGGGGGCGTCGGCAAGCGGGCCGGTCACGAGGATACGGCGCACCTCTCCGGAATCGAGCGGAAGCACGCCATTGTCGTTCTTGAGCAGCACGGCCGAAGCCTCTGCCGTCCTGCAGGCAGCCTCCAGGTGCGCGGGAGCGTACTGGACGGCTCGGGAAGCCTCCACATCCACGTAGGGATTTTCGAACAACCCGAGCAACAGCTTGACACGCAGGATATTGCGCACGGCGTTATCTATAGCCTTTTCGCTCACGGCCCCGGAGCGCACCAGGTCTTCGAGGTGGGAAATGAAACCGAAGGTCATCATATCCATGTCCACACCCGCCGCCAAGGCCTTGGCCACCACGTCCTTGCGGTCGGTGCCGAATCCGTGGGACACCATTTCGCCCATGGAATTCCAGTCGGTGACCACGAGTCCGTCGAAGCCCCATTCGTCGCGCAGCACATCCCTGAGCACGAACGCGTTGCCAGTGGAGGGCACTCCGTCGTTGTCGTTGAACGAAGTCATAAGAGTCTGTGCCCCGGCCCGGACAGCCGCCTCGAAAGGAGGCAGGTAGATATTGCGCAACTGCCTTTCTGTCAGGAAGGTGCTGTTGTAGTCACGACCTCCTTCGGCAGCTCCGTAGCCCACGAAATGCTTGATGCAGGCAGCCACGGACGTGGAGTCGGGAGTCCTTCCCTGATAGCCGTGCACCATCGCCTCGGCCATCCTGGCGTCGAGATAGGTGTCTTCGCCGCTGCCCTCCGCAATACGCCCCCACCTGGGGTCTCGGGCAATGTCGAGCATAGGAGAAAAAGTCCAGCGCACACCCTGGGCGCTCGCCTCGACGGCCGCCACCCGGGCGCCCTGTTCGACGAGTGCCGGGTCGAAGGTGGCCGCCAGCCCGAGCGGTATGGGGAACACCGTATGGAAGCCATGGATCACGTCACGGGCCACCAGAAGAGGTATTCCAAGGCGGGACTCCTCGACGCAGATACGCTGGAGTTCGTTGACCTTCTCCGGATCCACCTCGTTGAGCACGGAACCGATCTGGCCCTTGCGCAGGGCCTCCGCATAGGATGCCACGTCGCCTCCGGCCGAAACCTGGTTCATCTGGCCTATCTTCTCGGCAAGGGTCATGCGTGAAAGTATACTTTCGATGCGTTTTTCGGTTTCCTGGTCAGAGCCCACAGTGGACACCTGCCCGCCGCCGCACGACTGGAGCATCAGTGCGGACGCGAGGATGAGCAGTGTAGATTTTACAGTTATTCTCATTTTTTCTTGAAAACTCTTACGTAATCAACCTGCATGGTGCACGGGAGGGCGTTTTCATCCACGCCCTGGCTGCCGCCCCAGTCACCGCCCCAGGCAAGGTTGAGAATGATATAGAAATTCTTGTCGAACGGCCAGGTGTCGTCGCTGCCCGTCTTGTCGTTGGCATAAGTGAAATGCATTTTGCCGTCCACATAGAACATGAGGGCATCCGGAGTCCATTCCAGCGCGTACACGTGGAAATCGTCTTCCGCACCGGCAGTGTACTGCTCGTGAGTCTTCTGGGTCCCGATCGCGTGGTAGTATTTCTTGCAGTGGATGGACGACGATGTGTAGTTGGGATGGTATCCCACCTCTTCCATGATGTCAATTTCGCCGCACCCCGGCCAGCCGCGGCTGAAGTCGTCCGGCATCATCCAGAAGGCGGGCCAGGTGCCTTTTCCCTTCGGAAGCTTGATGGACGCCTCCATGTAGCCATAGGTCCACGATTTTTTGGAGTACATACGGGCGGAGATGACGTCCGAGCCATCCCTGACGGCACGGATATTCAGCGCCCCGCCTTCCACGAAAGCGGTTTTCACGCCGTTGCGGGCGCCGGGGACATAGGTCTGCCGTTCGTTGTTCACCCATCCTGCGGGCTTGCTCTCGAAACGCCAGTTCGCCATGTCGGGCATGCTGCCGTCGGGAAGGTCGAACTCGTCGTTCCAGTCGAGATCATAACCCTCGGGCACGCGGATCGTGGGATCCACCGGGGGCTTGACGGCGGCGGGATTCAGGGCCTGTGTCACGCCCAGCTCCTTTGTGGCGCTGCCGTAACGGAAGGTCAGCACGGTGGTGCGGTCCTTGTCGCCGGGGTTTTCCTTTATGGTCAGCTTAAGCTTCGTGGTGCCCGAAATGCCTCCCGAAGGGAACACGCTGCACCACTCCTTGTCCGCTACGATGACGCCCCAGTCGCAGTCGGCCGTGACGGCCACCTCGCCTTCCCACGCTTCGCAGGAGACGCTGACGGCGGCAGGGTCGAAGCTCAGCGATCCCGACGGCTTGTCGGGATTCACCGGCTTCCCGTTGCAAGCCGTTGTAAGAAGGGTTGCTGCTGCCAGGAGCAGCAACCCTTGTTTCAAAGACTTGACGGTCATTTACTTCACTCTCTTGAGGACAAACTGCCAGGCAATGCTTCCGCCGTTGTTGCCCGTGGCCGTGAAGCTCATGAGCACGAGCTTGTCGGCGGTGTATTCCTTGACGTAGAGATAAGGCTCATCCACGAAGGCGTTGTTGGGCACATAGGAGAAGATTGCTCCAGGAGCAAGCTTGATCACGTCGTAGTCGCCTATGGATGTCAGCTCGTAGTCGAAAGTGGCCTTGTCGGTCTTGATACGGAAGTCGTCGCCGTAGGGAGAATCGACCTTGCGGTCGTTGTAGGCGGTCACGTCCTTGTTGATGTATGTCATTCCGTCGGACGGGTCGATGGTGTACTTGCCGTCGGCCGTGAAAGTGACCACATCGTCATACATGGAGGCGTTGTCCTTGCAGTGGGCTTCGCCGGACCACCATCCAAGAGGATTGGCGAGGGTCTCGCCGCAGCCGAAGTGGCCGTTCACGTCGGGATCCCAGGTCCAGGAGCCGACAATCGCCTCGTCCACGCTGCCCGGATCGGCCGGAGCGTCGCCCTGGCCCTCCTTCGGACGGAGGATGATCTGCCATGAGATTCCCTCGTAGACGGCCACGAGAACCAGGCGCTCGCTTGTCATTTCCTTGATATGCAGGCGGTTGGGCTGATCGTCAATGACTCCCGCATTGGGGATGTAGCCGAAGAGCACGCCGGCGGGAAGCTCGATGTAGGGAGCGATGTCGTCTTCGTCAAGCACATAGGTGGCTTCCTGCCTTTCGGCGGGAGCGTCGTAGTCGTTGCCGTCGCCGGAATAGAGTTCGGCATGGTAGCCTGAATCCTTGTTGGCATAGACCACGCCGTCGGCACCCGGATCGAAGACATATCTGCCGTCGGCGAAGAAGGTGAGTTCATCATCCTTCACGCCCCAGGCGTCCTTGTCGTGAGGCACTGCGCTCCACCATTCGGTGGCGGCTGCGAAACTGCTGCCGCAGCCCATATAGCCCTGGGTCTCATTGTCGTAAACCCAAGTCTTGCTGGTCTGGCCGAAGAGAGGGTTGGATTCGTCAGCGCCTCCCTTGGGACGGAAGATCAGCTGCCAGGCGATGCCGTCGAACTTGGCTGCGAGCACCATACGCTCGGCGGAGAGTTCCTTGATATACAGGTGGGTAGGCTCTTTGAGCACGGCGGAATGGGGCACGTAGCTGAAGAGTATGCCGGCAGGAAGTTCGATGTAGTCGCCGTCGGCGTCCGAGCCGAGGGTGTATGTGGAGGTCTGGGCCTCGGCGGGTGCGTCGTAGTCGTTGCCGTCGCCGGAGTAGAGTTCAGCGTGGTAGCCGGAATCCTTGTTGACATAGACCAGGCCGTCGGGACCGGGGTTGAAGGCGTATTTGCCATCCTTGAAGAAGGTGATCTCGTCGTCGGTCACGCCCCAGGCGTCCTTGTCGTGGGGCACTGCGCTCCACCACTCGGTGGGATTGCCGACACCGGAGCCGCAGCCCATATAGCCCTGCACCTCGTTGTCGAGCACCCAGGTCTTGCTTTCCTTGCCGAACAGGGGGTCTTCCTTGCCGGCGACGGAGCCCTCGGGCACGAATTCATAATAGAAGGAAATGCCGTCGGCATTGGCGGGAGTCTTCGCCGTGGCCATGAGCTGAAGCTTCTTCTTCATGGCGCTGGTCTTGGTCTCAAGCACCTGATAGCGGGGGCTTTCGACGAGGGACTTGTGGACCACGTATGACAGGATGCTGCCCGGATCGAGCACGAGGAAGATCTCCTCGATTCCGGCATCGTTCCAGCTGTTCTTGAAAGTGTAGCCGGTGGTCTTCTGTTCGGCGGGGAACAGGTAGTCGTCATCCAGCTGGGCGTGGCCTGCGGGATACTCGGCATCCTTCTTGGCGTATGCCTGGCCGTCACCGGGATTGTAGGTGTACTTGCCGTCATTGGTGAAGGTCATCACGTCGTCGTAGAGAAGGCCGTCCTTCCCGTTGGGGTCGCACTGCCACCATCCCTTGGGATCGCCCACGGGACCGCAGGCAATGTGGCCGTATTCAGCTGAATTCCATATCCAGTTCTGCGAGGAGCCGCCGGAGATGGCGCGCACGTAGGGAGATGCATCGAAGGGATCGTGGTAGGTGTTTTCAAACTTGAAAGTCTTGAGCACGGAGCTGGCGGACAGGCCGTTGGAGTTGTAGGCCTTGACTTCCACCTGATGCTCGCCGGCCTCGCGGAAACGCAGGGAGATGCCGTTTCCGGTGTATGCATAGACCTTGGAGGCCTTGCCGTCGATCAGTTCGGAACCGAAATTCCACACGGGCACCATACCCTTGTTCTTCAGGGTGAAAGTGGCCATGTTGCTCGCCTGGTCCACCTCGATGACCACGTCGAAATCGGAAGCGGACGGCACGGCGGACGGCACGATCTCGGGATAGACCGGACGGCAGGCCGCGAGAGACAGGCCCAGGAGAGCGGCGGAGATGATATATTTCCAAATATTTTTCATTGCCTTGATTATTAATAGTTGTTCTGCACGAGCTTGTCATCCTTGTCCATTTCGCCCTGGGGGATAGGCCAGTACTTCTTGGATTCGGTCCAGTTGGAAGCGGCGGGGCGGAAAGGATGGTTGGAGGCTTTGAGCACGCTGGCGGCGAGTCCGGTGCGGACCAGGTCCCAGTAGCGTTTGCCCTCGCCCACGAACTCCTTGTGACGCTCTTCGATGATGTCGTCGAGGGAAGTGCCAGTGTCCTGGCTGTGGGCGCGGTCGCGCACCTGCTTCAGCCATGCGGAACCGTCCTGGCCGGTGCGGTTGGCGAGCTCTGCGGCATTGAGCAGGGTCTCGGCATAGCGGTAGACACGGTGGTTGTTGCCGTGGTTCATGTTGGGATCGCCCTTGTAGCCATGGTTGCCGCCGGTGCGGCCGATGTACTTGAGGAGGAAGTAACCGGTGTCCTCCCAGCGGGGTGTGTATTCCGAGCGCTTGTCGGACCAGTTGAGTATGCCTCCGTCCCTGCGGATATCGCTCTCGTCATACATCTTGTAGGCCGATTCGTTGACAGAGCCGAAGCCCCATCCGTCCACGAAACCGCTGGAAGAAGCGGCACCGGGGATGCCCATGAGCACTGCGGTGACCTGGCCTCCGGTCTGGATCGGATGGTCCCAGTCGCGGGTGGCGCCTTCGGAAATGAAGTTGATTTCCCAGATGGACTCGGGTCCCCACTCGCCGGATTCAAGCCAAATGCCTGCATAATCGGGCACGAGGGAATACTGGTTGGAGGAGATGATTTCCTTCATGTAGTCCAGGGCCTTGGAATAGCGGGAATTGTCGTTCTGGTACATGACCATCTCGGCATAGAGCATGTAGGCCATGGCCTTGGTCACGCGGCCTTCGTTTCCGACCGGGGCCTTCATGGGAAGGGCGTTCATCTTGAACACTTCCTCAAGGGTGGCGATGACGGCCGAATACACGTCGTCGTGGCCCTTCTGCTCGGTGTAGTACGGGGTCTTCAGATTGTCCTCGTAGTAGGGAATGTTCCCCCAGAATTTCCAGAGCTGGTTGTAGTAAAAACTGCGGAGCACAAGTGCCTCGGACACCCACTGGTCGCGGGTGGCCTTGTCCAGGCCCTGAAGCTTGTCGACGTACTGGAGCACCGTGTTCGCACGGTTGATGCCGGAGTAGCTGATCGTCCAGATCTGGTTGGGCTGCTCGGTCGGGGTGAGGGTGTAGAAATGGGTCTTGACGAGCGGCGGCTGGTCACCTTCGTTGGAACCGCCGGCGTTGAGGTCGTCACCCATGATGTCGCTCACGAGGTAGAGCGCGTTGTACTGATAGAAGTAGTCGTACCACTCGAGGGGGTCGTACGCAGCCACGAGGGATTCGAACATACGGTTTTCGGTGCTGAAATATTCATCCAGGGGCTCTGAAGAATTGTGGACCGGGGTCACGAAGTCGATAGAGCAGGATGTTGCGCAAAGGGCTGCAATCGCGATGATCGCTGTGTATATCTTTTTCATATCTGCATCCGATGTTTAGAAGTTGACATTGACGCCGAAGGTGAAAGTACGGGCCTGCGGATAGACGCCGCGGTCGATGCCGACTTCAGTGCCAAAGCCGTTGCCGCCGGTCACTTCAGGATCGCATCCGGTGTACTTGGTGAGAGTGAAGGCGTTCTCGGCCTGGACGAAGAGCCTCAGGCGGGAAATCGCAGCCACTTTGGTGATCTTCTGCGGGAGGGTGTAGCCCAGCTGTATGTTGCGGGCACGCAGGAATGAAGCATCCTCGACCCAGAGGTCTGACACGCGGTAGTTCTCGTTGGCGGAGTCGAACACGAAGCGGGGATACCTGTTGGTGCTGCCTTCGCCGGTCCAGCGGTTGAGGATGGACTTGGGAAGATTGATGTAGTAGAGGTCGGTGCGGCGGGTCACATTGAATGCCTGGGCGCCGAGCTGTCCCTGGAGGAACATGTTGAAATCGAAGCCCTTGAATTCGAAGCCGATGTTGAGGCCGAAGGTCCAGTCGGGCATACCCTTGCCGATGTAGGTGCGGTCGGCGTCGTCGATCTTGCCGTCGGGGATGGGCCTGTGGTTCTCGTCGAATGCACCGGCGATATCCTTGAACTTCACGTCACCGGGCTGCGCCTTGGGCTGGAGGAGTGCCCCCTGGGCGTTGACATAGGAATTGACCTCTTCCATATTCTGGAAAATGCCGGCGGTCTGGTAGCCGTAGAAGTAAGGGAAAGGAAGGCCCACGACACCACGTGTGAGCGTGCCGATCTTGTGGCTGGAGCCGTTCAGATAGGGCTCCTCGCCGCTGGCGCTGCGTATGCCGAGGTCGGTCAGGCGGTTCTTGTTCCAGGTGGCGTTGGCATTCACGTGGTAGTTGAAGTCGCCCACGTGGTCGCGGTAGCTCAGGTCCAGTTCCACGCCTCCGTTGACCATGGAGCAGAGGTTTCCGACGGGAGCGGAGTCGCCCGCGTAGCCGGGAACCGGCATCTCATGGAGCATTCCGGAAGTGAGCTTGTTGTAGACGTCGACGGAGGCGGTGAGCCTGTTGCCCCACATGCCGTAGTCGAGGCCGAGGTCGGTCTGGATGGACTGTTCCCACATGACTCCGGGATTGGAAAGGCCGGAAGGCTTGGTGCCCTGGTTGATGGACTCGGTGCCGTTGGCTCCGGATCCGAAGACGTAGTTGTTGCCGCCGTTGGCATAGACCGCGTAGCGGAAATCACCTATGCTGTCGGAACCGTTCACGCCCCAGGAGCCGCGTAGCTTGAGGGTGGAAATCTGGGAAACTCCCTTCATGAAGGGTTCGTTCTTGATGTTCCAGCCCAGGGAGAAGGACGGGAAGGTGCCCCATTTGTGGTCTGCGCCGAAGCGGCTCGATGCGTCACGGCGAACGGTGAACTCGGCCATATAGCGCTCGTCGTAGTTGTAGGACACACGGCCGAAGTAGGACAGGAGGCTGTAGGGAATGGAATTCCAGCGGCCCCAGCCGTTGCGGTCGCCGTCTTCGGTTTTGCCGTAGGTGTTGTCAACGGAAATCTTCCATTCGTCATAAGGGTACTGAAGGCCCTTGGAAGACGCTCCCAGATAAGAACTGGTGGAACGGTAGATGGTGTTGCCGAGCACTGCGTTGATGCCGTGCAGACCGAACTGCTTGTCGTAGGTGAGCAGATTCTCGACCTGCCAGGTGAGATACTGGTTCATCGACTGGGAAGCGCTGGTGCCGTAGTTCGTCTTGCTGACGATAGACTCCTTGCCGGTCTTGTCGTAGACCGAAGACTCGGTCACGGTGTCGTAGCTGAAGCTCTTGGACGACAGGAAGTACTGGAGGCTGTAGCTGTGGCTGGTCACGTAGGTGAGATCGGCGCTTGCCGTGGAGCGGAACTTGAGGCCGTCCCAGAGATGCACGTCGAGAGCCAGGTTGGCGATCACCTTGTCGGTGCCGTTCTTGCCGCCGGGCTGGCTGAGCTGGGCCAGAGGGTTGGCCTGCTCGTTGTAGATCGCACCGTCGGCTATGGTGTAGGCGCGGCCGTTCTTGTCGCGGAGGATGTAGGGATAGCCGTCCTTATAGAGGGTCTTGTAGGATTCCTCCATGGCTTCCGTGGCGAGGATGGGCTCGGTGGGAGCCATTCCGAGCGCGGAGCCAAGGGGTGATCCGAATTCGGAGTTGTTGCTTATTCCGGCATCGGAGATGTGGGAATAGGACAGGTTGGTGCGGAGGTCCATCTTGTTGAACCAATTGCGGTCCTGGCTGCGGTCGAAAATGTTGAAGCCCACATTCTGATGGTAGGTGAAGCGGTCATAGTAGGAACGGTCGAAAGTGCCGCCTATGGTACCCTTGCGGGAAAGGTAGCCTGCAGAGATGCTGTAATCCACCTTGTCCGTGCCGCCCATTATATTGAGATCGTGCTTCATCACGGGAGCGTTCTTGTCGAAAATCGCATCCACCCAGTCGGTGCCGGCACCGAAGGAATAGGGATCGTCGAAGGTGGGCACCTGGCCGGCATTGAGACGGCCTTCGTTCATGATGACAGCGTACTCGGTGGCGTTCAGGACGGCAGGCTTGCGCCAGGGGTTCTGGAGGCCATAGGAGAAATCATAGCTGACGGTGGGCTCGCCCTTCCTGCCTTTCTTGGTGGTGATGAGCACCACGCCGTTGGCTGCACGTGCCCCGTAGACTGCTCCGGAAGCGGCATCCTTGAGGACCTCGATACGTTCGATGTCGTTGGGATTGAGGTAGTCTATGCCGCCCGAAGGCATTCCGTCTATAATATAAAGGGGATCGGAACTGTTGATGGATCCGACGCCACGGATACGGACCTGTGAACCGGCATTGGGGGCGCCGGAGGTCTGGGTGACGACCACGCCGGAAGTCAGGCCCTGGAGGACGTTGTCCACGCGGGTCTGGGGAGTGGCCTTGAGGTCGTCTGAAGAAATGCTGGAGATAGCTGCCGTGACCACGGACTTTTTCTGGACGCCGTAGCCTATGACCACGGTCTCTTCCAGCATTTCCGAATCGTCCTCAAGGACGACGTCGATTGTCTGGTCACCTGTGACTGTGATGGTGCGGGGCTCATATCCGATGCAGGACACTTCCACGACGGCGCCGCTGGGGACGCTGATGGAGAATGCACCGTTCTCATCGGTCATCGTCCCGTTGGTGGTACCCTGCTGGACGACGAATGCACCCACGACCGGCTGATTGGCTTTGTCGCGGATCACGCCGCTGAACTTTGCGTTCTGGGCGAAAACCGCAGCGCAGATCACCAATCCGAGAATCAGAGTTGCAATTTTTTTCATACGCTTTGTGTGCGATGTTTGGTTATTAAAAAAATGAAATGGTTTTGGCGCAAAATTAGATTGCATTTGCACACATCGCGCACAGTATAATGGAAATGTAGCGCATTAAAAAAGATAATACGCTAAAAATAAACACTTTAAGGATTTGCCATATAGTGAAAATAGTAGTAACTAAAAAGTGCTATTTTCACTACTTTCCTATCTTTTTCACCCGGCTCTCAAATGTGTCGCGGTCTCCGATGCAGGAATTCTTGACGGAAACCTTGTAGTTGTAGATGGTGCTGAGAGAATAGTGCAGAATCTCCGCAATGTCTTTGGAATCATCCACGCCGAGCCGGATCAGGGCGAAAATCCTGAGCTCCGTGCAAAGCGTACCGTCCTTAGGGCTGAACCTGGCGTCTTCCCGCAGCAGCGAGTTGAACTGATCCACGAAATCGGGATAAAGCCCGAGGAAAGTGGTGTCGAAGGTGCGGTAATACTCCTTCAGGCTCTTCTCGGAGCGGGTGGAGAGGTTCAGCTCGCGCAGCAGTTCGGCAGATTTACCCTGCTTGAGCAGATTGCGGAGGCGGTTGTCTTCCGCCCTCTGCCCCGCTATCTGTTCGGAGAATTTATGGAGGAAGCCCACGATGAACTCCTCCTTCACCCTGTCCGCCCTGGAAAGCTTGGCATTCAGGTCATTCAGGGCGGCATTGGCCATTGCAAGCTTGGTGTTGCTCTCCTCGAACATTGCCTGGGTGCGGGCCAGCTTGCGGGAACGGCGCACCAGGGAGATGGCGAGCAGGGAAAGGACAGCCGTCAGCACGGCCAGCAGTATGGAAGATGCCGCGGCTATCTTCCGGGCCCTGGACTGTCTCTCGGAATAGGAGTCCTCTATCCCCATGAAGAACTGGGAAATCTGCCAGGGGCGCAGCTTGGCGTTGTAGGCCAGCGCATCATCCTGAGCTATACGCAGATAGCGGAAAGACCGGTCCACATCGGCCTCGACGAGATGCTGCGACACCATGGTCAGCGAAGCGTAGTCCTTGACGGAGTTGATTATATCGCATTCGGCCGATTTGACGAGCCACTCTATCTGGTCTTCCACACTGCCCCTTTGTCCCGCGATCTCCGCCATTTCAAAGGCATAGATTGCGTAAGGATGGGTGTTGGGGTCGGTGCGGGCCACAAGTATGCGGCAGAGGCTGTCGGCCGAGGCGAGGCATCCGTCCTGCACCAGTTCATCCACCCGGATACGCATGCAGATGTCGGAATCGGCCGGCAACAGGGAGTAAAGTTCCTGCCTGTAGGTGTCCCTGTCCGGGATGGAGAGGCGGTCAGCCATGCCGGAATTTCCGGCAAGGTCACGGCTGAAATCATACAGGGCGAAAAGATAGTCCGCCTTCTGGCCTTCCGTGAGGGCGCCGGCGTCGATCTTCTCATACAGAAAATTGTACGCTTCCATGAAATGCCCCGACTTGGCATACAGGTGACCGAGGGCAATGGTTGCCGAGTTCCGCCTTTCCAAGTCGTCCATGCCGCGGGCGAGTTCGATGCACTGCTTCAGGTAGAACTGGCAGGAATCGAAACTGTAGGCAAAGTACTCGTTTGCCATGTCCCTGGAGATATCGTATCTCCGCACAGGATCGGAACTTGCCTGCAAAAGCTTTCGGAGAGCGTCCAGCTGGCCTTTCTTCCTTGTCTCATACACCGGACGGGAAGCCACGTAGCCGTCCAGTTCCTCGAGATTGCTCCGGGTACGGTCCGACAGCTGCGGCCCGCCACAGGAAGAAAGCATGGCCAGCATGGCCAGGAAGACGAAGGGACGAAGTCTCATATTGCCGGATAATGTATGGTGAAACAGGCGCCTCCGAGGGCGAAGGAGCGGGAATAGTCTATGGTGGCCCCGCAGTTGTCCAGCACGCTGCGGGAGATGGCGAGGCCGAGGCCCGAGCCGCCGCTCTTGGTGGTGAAGTTGGGGGTGAAGAGCTTGGGGATGTTTTCTTCCGACACGCCGGGGCCGTTGTCTTCCACCACTATGTCGTAGTAGCCGTCGCTCATCGATTTGCGCAAGGAGACGAGGATTTCCGCCCCCTCCCGGCCCTCCACGGCCTGCACGGCGTTGCCGAGAAGGTTCACGAACACGCGCGACAGCTGGGGTTTGGGCCCCAGGACAGATGCCCCTTCCATGCCTATGTAGGTGAAGCGGACGTCGTCCCTGTTGTCGAACATCGATATCTCGTCCTTCAGCATGCTGTCGAGGTCCAGGCGGGTGTGGGGCTCGGTGTAGAGCCTGGCCAGGGTGGAGAATTCATTGGAAGTCTCGGTGAGCACGTCGATGTGGTCCAGAAGCACCTTGCTGGCTGCTTCGAACTTCTCCTCCCAGGAAGGGTCGCCCTTCTGCTTGAGACGTATCAGTCTCTGTATCTGGAGCTTCATGGGCGTCAGGGGGTTCTTTATCTCGTGGGCCACCTGGCGGGCCATGGAGTTCCACGCCTTGTCGCGCTCGGCCTGCGCCAGCTTGCGCGTGCTCTCGCCCAGCTCGTCCACCATGCGGTTGTAGGCATCCACAAGGGCGGAAATCTCATCCGTGCGTCCGTAACTGATATGCTCCAGGGCGCCCTGTCCGGCTCGGCTCATGGTGCGTCCCATCAGGCTCAGGGGGCGGAACACCCTGTCGAGCGCCGCCGACTCCATCAGGCGGGCCAGCAGGAACAGCAGGATAAACACCGTGATGATGGTCATGGAATGGGTCACGGCATCGCGCTCGAAGTCGTAGCTTTCCTCCACGTACGGGGCGCTGAGTATGGCCACGATACTGCCGTCCGGGCCTATCAGCGGCATGTACATGGTGTGGTAGTGGCGCCAGCCGAGGGTCTCCTTCCGTATGCAGTAGCGTTTGTTGAGGCGCATTATCTGGTCCAGGGCCTCTTCGTCGATGCGGTAGCCGAGAAGCATGTAGTCGAGGGCTTCCGGATTGGTGCTCACTATGATACGGCCGTCGGTGGAATAGACGCTGATGTCGGAGCCGGTGTTGTCGGAGACGGACTGGATCAGGGCCACGAGCTCGGAGGAATGCTGCACGTCGCGTATATCCATGCCGCGCAGGCCGTTCTGGGCGAGCAGCTGCATGGCGTTGATGCGGTCCGACATGATGGCCACCTGGTTGGCTTCGTTGCGCCGGTACACGAAGAACACGCTCACGCTGGCCATCACCACCATGGCCGTGATAAGCGACAGCATCAGCGTCCAGGACATCCAGGAGCGGAAGTAATTGCGCTCCATGGAGCTCGGCCCGCGCCTCTTCGGCTTCAGGCCCAGCAGCAGGAGATACATCACCAGGGCGGCGAACACGGCCGCCACCACGTAGCTGAAGAAGCCGATCTCGCGCCTGGAGATGATGACCGCCTCGTCGTCCGTGATCACGTTGACGAAATGCACGAAGCCGTCGCGCACGTAGTGGCACACGCGGTCCTTATAGACCGAATCGTACATCCAGTCGTCCATACGCGTGGAATATGGATACTCGCCCTTGAACAGGCGCAGGTCCCTGCCCTGGTAGCGGGAGTAGGAGTAGGCCGACGGCACGTTGAGCCGGTTGGTCGAGACCTGGCTCAGCAGGCGCGAGTAGCCCTTGCCGTCCGGCAGGTTCTTCTGCTCCACGTCGAGCACGAGGTGCGCCACCATGCCCGAAGGATGGAAATAGGTGAATATGCCGTCGTAGCGGGCCGGGCCCTCCTGCGTGCCCGAGCAGAGGAAGAAAGAGCCGTCCGAAATCGGCACGCCTTCGGATGTCAGGTGCTCGAAGGCCGAGATCGACTGCGGCGACGACACCCCGGGACGCACCATGTGCACGCTTATCGAGTAGTCCGCCGATTCTGCCAGCAGGTAGTGGTCGATGATGCGGTTGCGTATGATGACCTCTGCCCCGTCGATGAAGGCGAGGGCGGACACCACGGCATCCTCGGCGATAGGGCGCTCCACCTTGAGCAGCTGCAGCTCGAGGGTGATGTCCCTGTCCACCGCAAGCTTTCCGGCCCACACCTCCACGCGCCCCTCTTCCTTCTGGAAGCCGAGCACCGCGAAAGCGACCACCAGGTAGATGCCGGTGACCAGCGAATACGCCACGCGCGCCGGACCGGAGAAGAAGTCGATGCGCCTGCCCAGCACGCGGGAGAAGGCCGGCTGGAGCATCTGCAGCATCATCGGCACCACGGCGAGCACCGAAAGGAACGAGGCATACACCACGAAGGAATACACCGACAGGCTGCCCAGCTT
This sequence comes from uncultured Bacteroidia bacterium, assembly GCA_902782225.1. GTDB lineage: Bacteria > Bacteroidota > Bacteroidia > Bacteroidales > UBA932 > Cryptobacteroides. Next base: position 259,682 of record CACZMF010000005.1, read on the forward strand.
ATAGAGCTCCAGCGAAATGTTCGAATTCGAAATGATGCTGCTGAGCGTCAGGTGCACGTAGGCAAGCAGCGTCAGCAGCAGTAGCACGTCCAGGGTCGACAGCAGCACGGCGGCCCTCTTCGTGGACACCGCCTGCCACAGGCTGCGCCGCACAAGATAGACCACGGTCACGCACAGCAGCACCGCAAGGTTGAGCAGCAGCACCGCCCCAAGCGAGAACAGCAGCGAGCCGCCCGCATAGACCATAGGTGAAAAGATGGCATACTCCGACTGCGCGCTGCGGCCCCAGAAATACATGGCCGCCGTGGCCAGAAGGATACCGGCCACGGAAAGAAGGGCCCTTCGCAGCGTGCGTCTCATGAACACGAAAGCCACCGCGGCGGCAAGGAAGAGCGCAAGGCTGATCCACAGCAGCACGGCATTCGCCACCACCACGCCGGTCAGCGAGTCATACAGCACCTTGAACACGGGCTTGCCGCCCAGGGACACGGGGCTGCCGCCGCTGAAGGTCAGCGGCCGCACGGAGAAACGGCGACCCAGGTGCAGCTGCGGATTCACGCCCCGGAACGAGGCGTTGTCCAGCGTGGAGCTGACCAGAAGGCCGGAAATCACCTTCCTTCCGTCCGTCTCCTGCATCTTCACGATATACCAGTTGGGCCCGATGTTCAGGAAGCCCGGTTCCTCGGTCACGTAGCTCAGGGGCGAACGCAGGTTCACCTTCGGATTGGCAATCCTCTGCACCACCACCCGCGAACTGATGTCGTCGTTGTAGAGGGGAAACTTGTTGCGCCACGACAGCAGGGAGTCTCCTTCATACACATATATGACCATGTCTTCCGGCAGCTTTTGCTGGGGATGCTGGACATACCAGTCCAGGCGGGCCATGCGGCGCGACAGGCGGCGCTCCACCTTGCGGGCGGCGGAATCGGTGTCGCCTACCGCGCGGGGCGTGGCCACGGCGAACGCCATCAGCACGAGGCTGAGCACCGCCAGTGCCAGCCAGATATGGTCCCTTATGTTGCGCCGTCTATTCATTATGGTACGGAGCCCCGCGCAAAATCGTGAATGCGCGATAAAGCTGCTCTGCAAAAACCGTTCTCACAAGCTGATGGGAGCAGGTCATCTTCGAGAGGGAGAGTTTCGAATCGGCCCTGGAGTACATCCCGGGGCTGAATCCGTATGCTCCGCCCACCACGAAGACAAGGTCGCGGCCCTGCTGCATCAGGCGGTCAAGGCTGCGGGCGAACTCCACGGAGGTGAATTCCCTGCCGTGCTCGTCGAGAAGCACCACATGGTCCGTGGGCCTGATCGCCTTGAGGAGGCACTCCCCTTCCCGCTGCTTTATCTGCTCCCTGTCCATGGCGCCGACTCCCTTCAGCTCAGGCAGTTCATGCACCGAGAAAGGCGCGTAGTGCACCAGCCTGGAGCGGTACATCTCCAGGCCGTCGGCCACCCAGCGGATGTCGGTCTTGCCCATAGTCAGCAACGTTATATGCATCGGATGCAAAAATAAGAAACTGGCTTAATATTTGCAAAGAAAAGCGGACGGTATGAAGTATTTGCGTATTGCGATTCTCGCTTTGCTGCTGTCGGGGCAGATGGCCCTGGCTCAGAACATGTTGGTGCGAAAGACGTCCACAGAGGTGCCGACTTCCGGCGACGACGTGTTCGTCCCGATCAGCAAATACATTGCTGCAGGCAATTCGGAAGCCCTTTCCGCGTGGTTTTCCGACAATCTGGAGATTGCGGTCCTCGCGCGCGAAAGCGACGCCAGCCGCGCCCAGGCCCGCCAGATCGTCAAGTCTTTCTTCGACACCTACACCCCCCGCAGTTTCGACATCACCCACACCGCAGGCCGAGCCAATATGAAATACGCCTTAGGCAACCTCAAGGCCGGCGGCGAAACATTCGTCGTCACGATCTTTATGTCCTGCAAGGACAACACCTACAAAATCCAGCAACTGAAAATCGAACGCTTGTAGGCGTTCGATTTTTTTAGCCGGAAGGCCAAGACGGTTGCAGGGGCGGTAAGGGGCGATGCAGGTCCCAACCTACCCGGCTCAAGTCGCCATCCTTTTTGGCGCAGGCCCCCTTCCTTTTTGGCGCAGGTCCATTCTTGCTTGGCGCAGGTCCCCTTCCTTTTTGGCGCAGGTCCGAAAAAAGGTTGGGGACTTGCGCCACCAGAGGCCACAGAGGAAAGATTTGCGGCGCAGGTCCCCCACAAAAAAACGGACCTGCGCCAGGAAAGCCGGTGACCTGCTCCATAAATGCCCAGGACCTGCGCCAGGAAGCCGGAGGCGAAAAATGCAACAGATTGACTACGAGAAAAAACTGAATCTCCACAGAGTCACTATGGAGATTCAGTTTTGGTAGATATTCAAAGAATTTATTTTATGCTGATGCGGGGTCCCGGGAACTCGGCAATGTTGTCGATGTTGTAGAGCGGGATCATACGCACGGTGGAGCCCGATGAGGTGGCACCCTTGATGGTCTCGCCGTCGGCGGCGCACACGAATATCTGGATTGTGGCGCCGGCTGCATCCTCAGGGACGGTGTAGGTGGCGACAAACCTGGAGTGGGATGTGTAGTCCTTGGTCTTAGCCATCTGGAGATGGGCTGTGACGCCGCTTGTCGTCGTGTATGCGTTGGAGCATTCGCCCACGGTCCAGTCTGCGGATTCCGCCGTCCTGAACTTGGCCACCCAGTTCTTCGGGAGGGAGTTGGCGCCCGATGCGAGACCGCAGTCGAGGATGATCACCTGGCCCTTCTTGAGGTTCTGGCCGGGGATGGAGAAGAGGAATCCGTCATCTGCAGCGGTGGACTTGACTGCATAATGGCCCTCGGCAGCGGTGATGAACACCAGGGGGAATTCGATTCCGCTGTTCCTGATCCAGGAGATCTGGGTGCCGGCGGGAGCGCCGTCTTCAGGCAGGGCGATACCCTTTCCGGTGCCCTTGCTGTAGTCGTTGGCGCCGGCAGTGGACCAGTCGGGGCTGTGGCTCTCCACATATTCAGCATCATCGCAGCGCCAGGCGGCAAGGAGGGTCTCGGTGGCCACATTTGCTGCCTGCACGATGCCGATGGTGCAGCTGGCGGAAGCGCCCGACAGGACGACGCCGCCGGTACGTTCCTCACTGACGGAGTTGGGAGCCACGGTGACCTTGATCTCGGCGTTGCGGCCTCCTGCAGGGCTCACTGTGACCCAGTCGGGAGTCGACGAGACATTCCAGTCGGTGTTGGCGCTCACGGCAATGGTGAACTCGCCGCCCTCGGCAGCTGCGGAGATGGTGTCAGGATTTGCGGTGATGTATGCCGCAGGATTCTGAATCACTATCACAGACATTTCCGGGGCGTCGCCGCCAGCTAAAGTGACGGAGCCCTCGCGGATTGTGCTGCCCTTGTATTCAGCTACCGTGACGGTGAATTTTGACTGACCGGGTTGCACCGATCCAGGAGTCACGCTGATCCAGCTTTCGCTCGGGGTAGCAGTGACCTGCACGTTGGCGTCGATGGAGATATCCTGGCTTCCGCCGGCCGCCTCGAAGGTCATTTTGCCGGGAGACCCCATTATTCTATCGTTGTTGGGAGACGCCAGCTGGGTCACTGACACGACCTTGGAGAGCTTGTCGGACTTCACGGTCACGGAACCCATACGGTTCTGGTGGGTGGGATTGGCAGATGCGGTCACGCTGAAAGAGGAGGCAGATGTAGAAATCGTGAGCCATTCGGTGCCGCTGGTGAGCTCGGCCGTCCAGGAATTGTTGGCCTCAACGTTGATGGTCTGGAAGCCGCCAATAGCCTCGATCACGATGCTCTCCGGCTTCACGGAAAGGGTGGGATCGGCAGGTTTCTCCGGCTCCTTGGGCTGGCAGGAAGCAAGGACTGCCAGCGCGCTGATGATGAACAATAATGACTTTTTCATAAGGCTGTTATTTAGTTTTATATGATTCGGGGGTTTCCCATTCCTGCTTCATGTCATAGGGCAGTACCCATATGTTGCCGCGGGAATCGGCGAAGTAGATGCGGGAAGGGGTGATGCGGTCGGGATTGCCGTCGGCCCAGTAGCAGAAGAAGGGATCCGTGCCGCCGAAGGGACGGCGGACGTAGCCGTGGTTGTAGGGACTGTCCTTCGTGAGCATGGCGGTTTTCTTCCATTTTTTGCCGGCGTTGGTGGTCTTCCAGACAGCGATCTCGCCGCCGGTGCCCCAGAGCTGCGGGCCCGGCTCGGAAGGCACAATGACCGTCCAGTTCCTGCCATCCACCCAGATACTTCCGCTGTCGTAGTCGTGCCAGGTGGGGCATATATGATTGAAAATCCACTTCTTACCGTTCCAGTTGGCGGTCCAGAAATCCCTCGGGCCGTGGTCCGGGCCCGGCTGGTGGCCGTAGCTGGTGAGGTAGAGTATGACGGGATTGCCGTCCGCATCGAAATTGACATCCTTGATATACACGTTCTGTCCCTTGCTCTGGGCATCCAGGATGCGGCAGGGGCTGTCCAGGTCGGTCACGGGCGTCGGGATGACCTGCCCGTCGGCGGTGGTCCAGGTCTTGCCGTAGTCCAGGGTCTGGAGGTAGTAGATGTTGGTGCGGGTGTCGCAGTCTCCGTTGAGGTGGCGGTTGAAAGTGGTCACGATCTTGCCGTGGGCACGGTCGTGGCCGGTGACCTGGTAGTGGCCGCTCTGCTTGTCGCCGGGACATTTGATGTCGGCAAGATGGTGGCCCTGGTCCCACTCCGAGCCGTCTGCTGAGGTCATCCAGTAAAGCTGACGCTTGCCGGTATACTTGGTGTAGCCCACCAGGAAGCCCTTCTGCGGGTCATACATAGGCTGGGGATAGGTCATCTCCAGCTTGAGCACCTGGGTGAAGGAATTGATGTCGTAGGGCTTGTCGCTGCGGTAGATGAAACCTGGGCGTTTCTTGGAGCGGCCGCTCACGAACACCCAGAGATAGCCGTCCTTGTCGATCTGCAGGGCCGGATTGTCGTGGGGGTCGTTGACCTTTTCCTTGTCGAACACGCACACGGGCATCTGCACCATGCCGGTCTTGTGGTCGAAGCAGCCTATCATGCAGAGCAAGTGCCGCTCCTTGGCTGCCGTGGTGCCGCCGTACACGAAGAAGGTCTTCTCCACCTCGGGGGCATACACCGCCATGGGGTTGTGCTTCACGGTGTAGGTGCCAAGTCCTCCGGAATATTTGTAGCCGTAGGCCGATTCCTGGCCCAGGGTGAACCAAATTCCCTTGTAGCCCGGCTGTTTGCTGTTGTTCAGGGGCTGTGCTATGGCCTGGGCGCAAAGGAGCGCCAGGATCAGGATTGCAGGAAGTCGCTTAATCATAATTCTCCGGGTTTTCATCCTGCCATTCGCTTATGCCGTCGCGTATGCGGTTGCGGAAGGTAAGGTAGTCGCTCACGACCGAAGTCGTGCCGTCGCCGTTGTCGTAGGAGTAGTTGAGGTAGATGACCCTGTCCTGGATCGCCTTGGCGTTGTTGGTGTGGCAGTAGCCCACGGAGACCTTGGGATCGGAGCAGGTGGCCGTGACGTTCTCTCCGTCGAAAGTCAGTTCGAAGGAGCCGCTCCTCTGCCCTATCTTATTGGTCTTCACGCTGTTGGGACCGGTCGTGGTGAGGGTGTAAATCTTCGCGTCATCCTGGGGCACGGAGAAAGGATAGCTATCCGTCGACACTTCCTTGCCGGTGAGGTTGTCCACCACCTTGCGTTCGCCGCCGTAGTACCAGTAGCCGAAATACTTGCATTCGTACTTGACCGCGATGACCTCGAAACTCTTCTCCGGAGGAAGCTTGTCGGCGTCGGCCGAAGTGATGCGGAAGGCCAGGGCATATTTCGGGACTATGGCGTCGGGATCGGCCAGGAAGACGTCGGTGGCGGTGATGGTCACGGCATCGGTATGTCTGCCGGCCTTGATGCACATGTCCCCGAGCCCCGACACGGTGAAGTGACTGGCAGGAAGCGGGACGAGCGCCTTCGCACCGGTGGCCTTGACTTCATTGGTCACATAGGACTGGCTGAGCTGGCCGAACTTGCCCTGCCCCAACATGCCCGCATAGGCGGTGAACGGGGAATAGTCGGTCAGTCCGAGGGCGGTGGGCAGGTCGGCGGTGACCAGGTCGGGAGCGAGTTCCACGCTCACCTTCCTGTCCCTGCCGTTCTGCATCACGCCGGCGAGCCCCACCGTGAAATCGAATTTCTGGCCCTCGCCCACCACGAAGGTGCGCAGGTCGTACTGGAACGCGCAGTAGATGGTCGAATAGTCGTAGTCCTTGACATAGTCCTCATAGCAGCCGGACAGGAGGCCGCAGGCTGCGAGGGCAAGTGTCATGCGTGTTAAAATCTTCATAATCACAGCATTTTATTTCCAATCTTCCCAGCCCTTGTTCTGGACCAGGCCGGGAGCGAGACGCATTTCCCTGTAGGGTATGGGCATCCAGAGGGACGGGAAGCTGCGCCTTTCGATTTCATTATAGGTATATTGTCCACCCTCGATGGACACGCCGCTGACCGGAACATTGATTTCCGACACGTCGGTGGCCCAGCGGCGCACGTTCTTGAAGCGCACGCCCTCGAAGCAGGTCTCGATCCTCCACTCGTTCTTGACCAGCTTGTCGAAAGCGGACCGGGAAGCCGCGCAGGCCTCGAGGTAGGGATCGCCGTCGGCGCCGACTCCGTTCTCATCCTGGGTGCCGGTGTTGACCTTGCGGCTGCGGATGTAGGCGAGGGCCTCCTTTGCGGTGAGTCCGTCGATGGGGGTGTTGGGGCCGGCCGCCTGGTTGGCCGCCTCGGCGAATGCGAGGCACATGTGGGTCCAGCGCAGGAAGAAGATGCTGTGCTGGGCGGTCTGGACGGAAACGTCGTTGGGGTTCCAGCCCAGGGAGACGTATTTCTTCACATAGTAGCCCGAAGGCGAAGTCCTGAGGCCGCCCGGAGCGTCCTTGCCGCCGTCGGCGATCTCGAATGTGTACATCAGCGTGTAGGGCGACTGGTTCCTTATGACGGTGCAGCCGTCATAGAAGATGGAGGCGTAGAAACGGGGGTCCCTGCCTTCGTAGGGCCTGGACTTGTTGTAGCCGGAAGCCGGATCCGTGATGGGATAGCCGTTGGCCATGGGGAAGGCGTCCACAAGCTCCTGGGAAGGCACTATGTTGGCACTGCCGCCGAAGCCCAGGGGATAGAAATTGGTCTCGTAGGTGGCGTTCTGTACGATGTTGCCGAGGAAAATGATTTCTGCGGCATTGGGGTTGGTCCACATGAAGCTGCCTCTCGGGTCAAGGCCGCCCGCTTCGCTCCTGAGCTTGAAATCGATGACTTCCTTGGCCGCGCGCGCCGCCTTCTCCCAGCGGGTCTTGTCGCCGGCGGGATTGAAAGCCGGGCTTGCCCAGGTCAGGAGCACCCTGGCCTTGAGGGCCTTTATCGACACGGCGTCGAGGGCGCGGTAGCGTATGGCGCCGGTCACATGGAACGCCTCACCCTGGAGGTACTGGTCGCGGTTTGCCGGGGGCAGGTACTTGAGGGCCGAATCGCAGTCGGCAAGTATCTGCTTCACGCTTTCGTCGTAGGACGGGCGCACCAGGGCCTTGTTGTCGAAATTCTCAGCGGCGACGGGCTCGGTGGGAATATAGACACCCAGCAGGGAGCCGTCGGTGCCCACACCGCCCCAGAACTCCAGCAGGTTGAAGCCGTACCATGCCCTGAGGCCGAAGGCGTCGCCCTGGAGGCACTTCTGGAGCACCTCGTTGGAACCGGGATCCACCAGATAGCGGGTCTTCCTGCCGATATCGTCCTTGAGGAAGAGATTCACGTAGTAGATGGCCTCGTAGTCTCTCGTCCACACGCCGGACAGCGGGTTGCTGGTCATCTGCGCGTTGCCGATAGCAAACTGGCGGTTGCCGGCAGCCTTGTCGCGGTAGAGCATGTCGTCCGTGCAGGAGTCCAGGCCTATGAATTCGGTGGTGTAGTATGAACTGGGCCTGAGATTGTAGGCCTTGTCGATGAAACCGCGGATAATGGTCGGGTATTCCGAGTAGTTGTCCTCGTTGTAGGAGCCGTCGGGGAACGGCTCGAGGAAACTGCAGCCGCAAACTGCGAAGAAGGCCGAAAGTGCGATTAAAATATTCCTTTTCATAACTGCAGTCATTTTAGAATTCCATCTTCACGCCGGCCGCGACCGTCCTGTAGAGAGGATAGGTCGAGACTCCGGAATTGTGGTTTTCGGGATCGACGTACTTGATTCCGGTGAGAGTCAGCAGGTTGGCTCCGCGCAGCGAGAACTTGACCCGCTTCAGGGCCTTGGGATTCTTCGGCACCAGGGTGTAGGCCAGCTCGACCGTCTGGATCTTGAAGTACGAGCCGTCCCTGAGCCAGAAGTCGGAAGCCACGAAGTTGTTGGAAGACTTGTCGTAGCCGAGCCGGGGATAATCCCCGCCGATATTGTCGCGCACGAAAGCGGAGTAGTTGCCGTCGCCCCATCCGTTCCAGAAGAACTCGTTGGTCAGCGGCACATCGAAGCCGGCGGCTCCGGTGCCCACCACGAAGAGGCTCCAGTTCTTGTAGCGCAGGTCGAAATTGACGCTGTAGCGGAACCGGGGAGACGTGTCGCCTACTATCTTCTTGTCGTTGTCGTCTATCTTCCCGTCATCGTTGAGGTCTTTGTACTTGAGGTCGCCCACGCGGGTGTCGGGATTGTAGAGGGGGCTGGAGGCTATTTCCTCCTCGCTTTGGAACTTGCCTATGCACTCGAAGCCTCGGTAGGAGCCCGAACGGGTGCCGGTAATGCGCTGCCAGTCATAGACATAGAAGTCGTTGGCATACTTGGCGTAGTAGTTGGACCACGACATCAGGTCGGCCATGGCGCTGAAGTACCAGTCCCCTGCCGTCCTGCTGTACCTTGCCATGAAGTCGAAGCCCATGGAAAGGTTCTCGTTGTAGTTGCTGTAGACGGCGATGTTGCTAAGGCCGGTCATGCCGGCGAACTCGGCGGAGGTGTCGGTGACCAGGCCCTTGTGGCGGAGCCGGTAGAGGTTGACTCCGAGGTCGAGGCAGCCGAAGAGCCTGGCATCCACCTTCAGGTCGGCCTGGAAGATGGTCGGCCAGGTCAGGGAATGGTTGGCAAGGCGGCTGATCGTGGTGGTCTGCGAAGTCCTCTTGTCGGATCCGAACCACTGGTATGCGGTGGCGGGACCGAAAAGATTGCCCGAATCGCTGACGTATGCGGCCCGGTAGAGATACTTGGAGCCGTAGACATCGTAGTCTGCGATATTACCCACATCCACGCTGACTTTCAGCTTGTCGAGCCATGAAGCTCCCTTCAGGAACTCCTCCTCGCTCGCCAGCCAGCCTATGGCCGCCGAGGGGAAGAATGCGTACCTGTTGGCGGTCACGAACCTGCCGGAGCCAGCGTACTGTCCCACTATCTCGGCGAAGTAACGGCCCTTGTAGGAGTAGTTCGCATTCGCCACGGCGTAGGCCTGGCGCTCGTAGTAGGTGTTGTTGGAGTGGCTGCAGTCGGTCAGGTAGAACAGCGCGCCGGTGGAGAGCTTGTGGCCGCCGGAAGCCCAGTCCCAGCTCAGACGCTCGTAGAAATTCAGGTTGTTGAAGGTGAAGGTGGCCTGCGAGCTCTTGCTGGCCTGCTTGGTGCCCACGTGGGAGGATATTTCAGCAATATCGGTCTCACGGCTCCAGTAGTAGGCGATGTAGTCGTTGCTCTTGCCCACCCTCTGGTAGTATTCGTTGTCGAAGTCCAGCACCGTGCGGCTCTTCAGGCCTTTGAGCAGCCAGCCCATATCGAAATCAATGGCCGCGGTGAACATGCCTCCGCGGAAGCGTATGGTGTTGAATCCGCCGTCCACAAGCTGGGCGTAGGGGTTGCCGGTGTAGGCGCGGGACACGGCGTAGATGGTGTTGCCGGCCGAGACGCCCTCCAGTTCGGAGTCGTTGGTGGAAATGCCCACGGCGATGGGGAAAGCGTTGGCGGGTATGGAACGGAAGCCCGCGATGGCTCCGGTATTGCCCCGGCGGAACGCCGTCATGCCGTTGAAGGTCACCGTGCCGGTGATCCACTGGCCTATCCTGGCCGTGATTGCGGAGGACACGCTGAGCTTGTTGTAGTCGTTGACCGGACCCGCGTTGAAGATGTCGTCGCTGCGGTAGCCGTTGACGGACACATTATATTTGATGATGTTGGAACCGCCGGACACGTCGAAGAGGAAGTTCTGGTTGGTCTTCATCTTCCGGAGCATGAAGCTGCGGTAGTCCACGGCCGGGTACTTGCGGCTGAACGGGTCGCCTTTGGCGTAGCCGGCAAGCGCCTCGTTGTCGTAGAGCACGGGGTAGCCGTCAGCGGCGCGCGCCTCGTTGTTGAGCACGGCGTATTCGTAGGCGTCCACCCATTCGGGCTGGCGGTCCACGAAATCGAAGCCGGCACGCACGTCGGCGTGGATGCTGAGCGGCTTGTTCCAGGAGCCCTTCTTCGTGGTCACATAGACGGCGCCTATGCTCGCACGCGGGCCGTAGAGGGCCTTTGCGGTGGCGCCGGAAAGTATAGTCACCGATTCGAACTGGTTGTAGTCGAACTGGTACTGGTTGAAGGGCACCATGATATCATCCACGATGAGCACCAGGCCGCTGTAGCCATGGGACTGCAGCTGCACCGTGTTGGCGTTGATGTTGGGACTGCTCATGTTGCTGCCCGGCATGATTTCGCCGCAGTCCTCCCGGACCTCGACGCCGGGGATAAGGCCGGTGAGCTTGTTCCTGAGGTCGTAGACGGGGGACTTCTCCGCATTCTGCAGGGACACCGGAATCACGTGGGATGCGGTGTTCCAGCGGGACGCCGAGGTGTTCCACGGCAGGTAGACCACGCTGTCGGCGGGCTCCTGCGTCTGGGCTCGGAGGATACCGGACGCCAACAGGGCGAGAGGCAGTAAAATATATCTTGACTTGTTCATATCTATTGCCATTTTTGCCAGTTGACGAAATTTCTCATCGTATTGGCCTGGGCGTCGGGGAATGCGAGATAGTACATGCAGTCCTTCCAGGTCTTGAGGTTGCGGTTGGCGGGGAGGGGCCTGCGCTCATAGACCCTGCCGACCGGATGCGCGGCATCCACGGGGCAGGACTCGACCCACATGCCGTAGAGCGTCTGCGTCATGGTCTGGGGTGCGGTCTTCCAGCGGCGGATGTCGAAATAGTAGTGGTTGCCTTCGTAGGCGAGCTCCACGTTGCGCTCGTTGCGCACGCGCTCCCGGAAGGCTTCCTTGTCGGAGGTGAACTCGCTCCGGACGCCTGGCATGGCGGCCCTGGAGCGGACCACGTTCACGGCTTCGACGGCAGTCATGGGATAACCGCCTGCGGTGCCCCCGGGACCGGCATATTCATTGACGGCCTCGGCATAGTCCAGGTAGAGCTCGGCCATGCGGAAGAGAGGATCCAGGTGGTAGTGGCTGGCATCCTTGTCGCCGCGGGCCCCGCGCCAGAACTTGTTGCAGTAGTAGCCCGTGTTGGTGTAGGCCTTGGTGGCGGAATCGTCGCCGCCCCAGCCCTTGGTCTGGGAGAACTGCTGGCTGACGCCGGATATCTGCGTGGTGGGGAACGACTTGGTGGCGGGGTCGTAGTATATGTTGATGACCCCGGTCACGTAGGGAGTGGTGGAGCCGTCCCTGACTATGCAGATGTCGAGCCTGGGATCGCGGTTGGCATACATGTTCTGCTCCTTGTAGCTGCCGGCGGCAGTGGCCCTTGCCCTGTCTTCCTCGGTGTTGAGAGGATAGCCGTCGCGGGTCTCGAACTTGTCCACGAAGTTCTGGGTGGGGCAGGTGCCCGATGCGGTGGAGGAATAGCACTGGGGGTAGCTCAGGTAGGCCGACCAGTTGCTGATGTTGATCTTGGACTTGTGGTAGTAGCCGAAGAGGGTCTCGTTCGTGGACATCTGGCCGTAGAAATTGTCGCTGTAGTTGGACAGCGGAAGCAGCTCGTACTGCCATTCCTCAGCGGCCTTCAAGGCGTCAGCGCAGGCCTCGGCGGCGGCACGCCAGGCTTCGGGATCGCCGGTCTCGTTGGCCAGGGGGCTAGCCGCATAGAGCAGGGCGCGGGCCCTGAACGCCAGGCAGCAGCAGCCGCTCGGGAGGTTGAGCTCGGAGCTCGTGAGGTGGCCGCTCTGGCCCGGAAGCGCGTCGCGGCGCATCTTGCCGGCCTTCTTCAGGTATTCATAAGCGGTGTAGAGGTCGGCCGCCGCCTTTTCGTAGGTGGTCCTGGCGCTCTCGCGGGGCAGGTCCCACTGATCCTCGCCGGTGAGGGCGTGGTCGAGGTAGGGCATGCCTCCGAACCAGTTGCAGAGCACGAAATGGGCGTAGCCGCGCACGAAGTAGGCCTGGCCCGTGAGGTCGAGCTTCTCCCCTTCCGTGGCGTTGGTCAGCTTGTCCATGTTCTCCAGCGAACGGTTGGCTATGCGTATGATGTTGAACATCGCATAGGCGATGGGCTTGTCGGCGCCTGTCTTCAGGTCCACGTCGCCGTCAGAAAGGCTCTTCAGCGGGCAGAAGGAGAAGCTCTCCAGCACGCCGTCGGTCATGTTGCAGGCCTTGAGTTCATACTGGCTGCGGATATAGCGTCCGGCGTCGGCTGCGTCGGTCACGCAGGCCCAGGTGAAACGGTAGCGGTTCCAGTCGATGAATATAGGGTAGCCGCAGTGGATGTTGCGGAAGGTGTAACTGGCTCCGTCAGAGAAGATTGTATTGAAATATGCCTTGAAATTCTTGGTGGTGTTGAACACGTCCTCTTCGGTCAGGCCCAGTTCGGAATCGACGTCGAGGTAGTGGCAGCCGGAAAGGCTTGCGGCCATCGCCAGGGCAAGGAAGAATCTTGATATCTTTTTCATAACGCTTTCCTTTTAGAAATCCAGTTTGACACCAAGTTTGAAGGTCCTCATCAGGGGGTAGTAACTGGCAGCGAGCGAGGTGCGCTGCGGGTCGCCCTCCACGAGGTCGGTGAAAGTGAACAAGTTGTTGGCCGTGGCGGTGACCGAGAGGCCGCGCAGTCCGAGAATCTTGTTGATGGTCGGGCCGTCGAACTTGTAGGAGAGGTAGAGTTCCTTGAGGGTCAGGTAGTCGGAGCGCCTCCAGGTGTGGTCCAGGAGGGCCATGTTGAAGCCGTTGGTGCCCGTGCCTCCGAAACTGGAATAATAGGCGTCGTTGAAGGCGAGGTTGCTGTGGGATGCGTTCCTGCGGGTCGGGGTCCAGTAGTCGAGCTGGGCCTTGTGGACCGTCAGGTCGGCCTTGATGAATTCCTTCTCGTAGCCTCGGTTGAAGTCGATGTACTTGCCGGCGTTGCCATACCACAGCATGTTGAAGCTCAGGCCCTTGTAGCCCAGGCCGAGATTGAACGAATAAGTCACGGGGGCGTAGGCGCTGCCCAGGATGGCGTGGAGGTCGGTGGAGGTAATCAATCCGTCTCCGGTGAAATCCAGCAGCTTGTAGGTGCCCGTGTACATGTTGGTCCAGTTGGTCAGGGTCGAAGGGTAGCCGTGGATTTCATCGACGGTGTTGTAGTAGCCGCTGTCGATGGAGGTCATGCCGTTGGCCTGGGACTGGTAGGCCTTGCCAGCAACCTTCTGGTAGTCAGGGGTATAGGGCGGATCGTCGTAGTCCAGGATACGGTTCTCGTTGATGCCGAGCATAGCTCCTATCTCGTAGTAGAACTTCCGGGCGGTGGTCTTGCGCCACTTCAGTTCGAAGTCGATGCCGTGCTTCTTCAGCTTGCCGGTGTTGACGTCCTTGTAGGCGATGCCCACGAATGGAGTGACGTCCTGCGGAGTCACGAGCATGTCGTAGCGGTACTCATCGTAGAAGTCGATGTTGAAGGTGAGGGCGTCCTTGAGCCATCCCATCTCCACGCCGAGGTCGCGCTTGTGGGCGGTCTCCCAGCGGGCGCTGACGTTGGCGGACTTCATCTCGATGATGTTGCCGCTGCTCTTGATGTAGCTGGAGTAGTAGAGCCAGTTGTCGGAGGCCTTGTCGCTGCCCACGTAACCGTCGGAATAGCGCAGCTTCATCGTGCTCCACCAGGGCATCGCCTTCTTCCAGAACTTCTCCTTCGAGACGAAGTAACCCACGGCCAGCGAAGGGAACACGCCGTAGCGGTAGGAAGGGGCGAACTGCTCCGAGCCCGTCACGCCTATGTTGCCTTCGAACAGGTATTTACCTTTATAATCATAGGTCACGCGGCCCACCACGCCCTGTCCCCTGTGGGGGAAACTGGCGCCGGAGTTGGACTCCCGCTGGTTGAAGAGGGCCATGGCCGTGACATTGTGGGCTTTCTTGAACTTGCGTGCGTAGTTGAGGGACGCTTCCCAGTAGAACACCATGGAAGTGCTCCTCGCTGCGCCGCTGTGGCTGATGGTGATGGGCGGCTCCACATACACGTAGCTGGAGGCCTGGGAAGACACCCAGGGATTCGCCCCGATCTCATAGGCGTCCCAATCGATGCGGTAGGTCGGATAGGACTGGTTGCCCTGCTGGGAATACTTCGAATAAGAAGTGGTCAGCGACACCATCGCCCTGGCGGACAGGCCCTTGGTGATGAAATCAAGGTCCTGCTTGAGGATCACGTCGGTGTTGAGTTTGGAGGTCGTGGTCTGCACGAAGTCGCCGGAAGCGAGGGTGGTGTAGGGATTCGAGGTGTAGGCGCCGTTGTTGTCGGACAGGCGCGAGCCCCTGGCTTCCGGATAGTCAAGGTCGGGTATGCGCTCCAGGGCTGATTCCGGGAAATACGCAGGGAACATCATCGGCGACGCGTTGTACATCTGCGTGAAGAGGCCCGCTACGGATGCGTTGTTCGGATTCTGCACCACGCCGGTGTTGCCGCCGAACTTCACGCTCAGCAGGGTCGTGGGGGTGAACTGGAAATCCAGGTTGGAGCGGAAGTTCACCCTGTTGTAGTTGAAGGTGGTGCCGCTCCAGTTGTTGACCTGCTTGACGATGGAACCTTCATGGGTGTAGCCCACGGACACGAAATACTTCACCTTGTCGCTGCCGCCGCTGATATTGAAATTCGCGTTCATATCCTGCCCGAAATTATTGAGCAGGTCGCGGAACCAGTCGTTGGACGGATAGCGCAGCGGGTCGGTGCCGTTGCGCCAGGCATTGATCTGCGCATCCGAGAACAATGCGCTGAACGACTGCTCGTTGCGGCGGGCCACGTTGGCCATCTCGGCTATAGTGCCGGCATCGATGAAGGCCGGAAGCTTCTCCGGATTGGACACGCCGTAATCGACGCTGAGCTTCATCTTTGGCGCGCCCTTGACGCCGGTCTTCGTGGTCACGAGGATCACGCCGTTGGCGCCCTTGGCACCGAAGACCGCCGTAGCCGAAGCGTCCTTCAGGACCGAGATGGAGTGGACTTCGTTGGGATCGAGTTCGGAGAACGAACGCTCGATGCCGTCCACCATCACCAGAGGCCCCGATCCGTTCCAGCTGCTCAGGCCGCGGATGAAGATGGTGGCGTCGTTGTTGCCCGGCTGGCCGCTGCTCTGGTAGGTCATGACGCCAGCCAGCTTGCCCGCGATGGCGTTGGTGATGTTGGTGGTGCCGGAATTCACGAGGGCTTCGCTGGTGACCTGGGAAATGGAGCCCACGACGCTTTCCTTTTTCTGCACGCCGTAGCCCACGGCTATGACCTCGTCCAGCATCACGGCGTCCTCTTCCAGGACGACATACCAGTCGCCGGCCTGGCGGAAGGTCTTTTCGGCAGGCTTGTAGCCAAGGCACGACACCTGGAGGGTCTGGCCCGGGGCTATGCTGATGACGAAGCTTCCGTCCTGGCCCGTGACCTGCCCGCCCAGGGCAGGCTGCCCTTTCACCATGACCGTCGCTCCCACCACCGGGCCGGCATCATCCACCACGGTGCCGGACACCGTGATGCGCCCTGTCTGGGCGAAGCCGGCCCAGGCGGCTGAAACGACCGCCATGGCTGCCAGTAATAGTTTGAACAGTAATTTCATATAAGGTTATTAATTATCATAATCCGGAATATCCTGGGTTGTGGTGAATGTACCGCCGGAGAAGGTGGCGCCGAACTCGTCGGTGACCTCCACGCTGATGTCTGATTTGGGATCCTTCACCTTGAAATACAGCATGTGGTGGTTCTTGCCCACGTCGGAATCGACTTTGTGGTAGTTGTACATGAACAGCTTGGCCCAGACGTCGAAGGAATATGAAGGGACGGGGTTGGAAGAGGTCACGGCTCCGTTTTCCTTCAGCACCACCTTCCATCCGGGCTTGTAGTTGAACACGTTGACGGCGATATAGTCGCCTCCGAAATACGGGAAGGCGAATATGTTGCCGTTGGCGGAAGTGAAGGACGGGAAATCGGTGGTGCGGAACAGGCGCATCTGGAAGGGCTCCTCGTACTGTATGCTCTTGTAGACCTCGCGCTTTACCGAGGTCCCGTCGTATTCATAGACTTTATAGCCCCTCTGGCAGCCGTCGGAGAGGATGAGGCCTTTCCAGGGCGCGCCGGTGGATCCTGCGGCGGTGATCGTGATCTTCTTCCCGCCCACGGTCTTGTCGTAGGTGTTTTCGACCTTGTGGGTGTGGCCGCAGATCACGAGGGCGGAGGCGTATTGCGAGATGAGATTCAGTATCTCACTGTCCGTCAGAGGGATATGCACGGAGAGCAGGATGCTCTTGCTCTTGGGCACGAAGCTCAGGTCCTTCTTCAGCCACTCCAGCTGCCAGGCCTCGTAGCCCTGGACATAGTCGCTGCTGGCCTTTGCCCCGTGGAGCACGTTGTCGAAGATGACGATATGCACGTCGCCGCGGTTGAAGGAGAAATTCGACGGGCCGAAAACGGCTTCGTACTTCTTCCTGGACGCGGCATCGTTGTCCGTGGGAAACTCGTGGTCGTGGTTGCCTATGGTCGCGAACACGGGCATCGACATATCCCCGTAGGTGCCGGCGATGTCGGGGAAGAACTCCCAGGCGTCGCCCACGTTGTCGCCGAGGGTGATGCCGTAGGTGGGTATCTTTTCGGCGTTGACCACGTACTGCCTTATGTCATTGACCGCGGTCTGGCGGTAGCGCGCCACCTGCGAGGCGTTGTGGACCTGCGGGTCGCCGAGCGCAAGGATGCGGAAACGCTTTTCAGGCTGCTGGCGGCGCAGGGTGAAATTATATTCTTTCGTCAGGGAGCTCAGGCGCTTGTAGTGGTTGTCCGGGAGCTTGTAGGTGCCGCCGGTGCTCACGACCGCCTCCGGAGGGAGGGAACACTGGACGAACGAGGCATAGCGGTACTTCTCGAAACGGTAGAAGCCCTCGGCGTCGGTCTCGGTGAAGTTGTAGCCGTCGGTCATCACCACGCCCGGGTAGGGCTGGCCGTTCTCGTCCAGCACCTTTCCGTAGACAGTAAGGTTCGTCAGGTTCTCGGGAAGCTGATCCCCACCGTCGTCGGGCTTGGGTATTACGTTGCCCCCGCCCTCGGGCTTGCAGGAAAACATCATCACGGCCGCGGCCGCAAAAATAAACAGACGTCTCATCATAATCTTTCAGGTTTGGCCCATTCGGAATCCATATCGTAAGGCATACGGTACACCGTGCCGTCCTTGGTGCAGAAATACAGGTATGAACGGCTGATCTTGTCGGGATTGCCGTCCGCCCAGAAGCAGTAGAATCCGTCGTGGGCGTGCCAGGGACGGCGCATGTAGGTCTGGTTGTTGGTGCTTCCGGAGGTGAGTTCAGCCTCCTTGATCCAGCTGCGGCCCTGGTCGGAGCTTCTCCAGCGCACCACTTCGCCGCCTGCGCCCCAGTACTGCGGGCCGGGGTTGGTCGGCGCGATGACCACCCAGTCGCCGCCCTCCACCCAGAGGCTGCCGGAATCGTAGCAGTGCGTGGATGTGGTGATGGTGCTCTCGTCCCAGGTGCTGCCGGTCCAGTGGATGACGTGCCAGAGGCGGGTGCCGCCTTCCGGGCCGGTGGTGTGGTTGCGGCTTGTCACATAGAGGATTATGGGATTGCCGGCAGCATCGAAATTGAGGTCCTTTATGTAGCAGTTGTGGGTCTCTTCGGTGCTCTGGTAGTCGCGCACGAGGCAGTTGGAATATCGGTCCGTCACGGGCACCTTCACGGGTGCGCCGTCCGCCGTGGTCCAGCTCTGCCCCCAGTCGGTGGACTGGAGGTAGTAGATGTTGGTGCGGGTGTCCACGTTGCCGTTGATGTGGCGGTTGAAGGCAGTGCAGAGCTTCGTGCCGCAGATATTGCTTATCTGGTAGTGGCCGGAGTTTTTCTCGCTACCCTCCTTGATGCTCGCAAGCTGCTTGTAGTCAGTCCAGTCCACGCCGTCGGGACTGGTGCGCCAGAAGAGCTGGCGGGTGCCGTCGTAGCGGGTGTAGAAGAGGAAGAAGCCCTTGTCGGGGTGGTACATCACCTGCGGGTAGGCCATTATGTCTTCGTTGATGTACTCAAAAGAAGTAATGTCGTAGGGCAGGCGGCTGCGGTAGCGGACCCCGTTGCGCTTGTTGGAGCGGCCGGCCACGAACACCCAGATGAAGCCGTCCCGGTCGATCTGGATGGTCGGGTCGTCGTGGGGGTCGGACACGCCCAGGACGCCCTTGTCCATGACGATTCTCGGCTTCTGGAGCATGCCGGTGGCGTGGTCGTAACAACCCACCATGCAGAGAAGGTATTTCTGGTTGTCGGCCGGAGTGCCGCCGAACACGAAGAAGGTCTTGTCCGCGACGGGCGAATAAATGGCCATCGGGATGTGCTTCATGGTGTAGGTGCCCAGGCCGCCGGAGTACTTGGAGCCGTAGGAGGATGCCTGGCCGAGGTCGAACCAGATGCCGCGGTAGCCGGGCACGGTCTCGTTGAGCGGCAGGTCCACCCCGGCAGAGCCGGGCTCAATTTCGAACGCCGGCCCGTAGAAGAGGTCTTCCATGGAGGGCTCGGGCTTGAAGACGGGCCGGACCGAAATCGCGGAGCCGACGTCGGCAAGACTCACGGAGCCCGCCTTTTCACGGCCCACAAGCAGCGACTTGCGCCCGCCGCTGACGGAAGTGTACTCAATCTGGTAGCCGAAGTAGCTGTAGTGGTTCAACTCCTTCAGGCAGAGCACCGCACGCGCCCCGCTGAAGATGTGCGACAGCTCCCCTCCCCCGGGAAGGCCGGATTCGTAGCGGGAGCCATAGACGGTGATGGGCAGCCTCCCCATGTCCACGGTCGAGCCGTCGCCGCACAGCCCGAAGAGCGGGCAGTCGTAGGACCTTTCTTCCAGATTGTCAAGCTCATATTCTCCCTGGCCGCCGCCTGCCGGAATGGCCACGGCGCCCCGTGCGGGATCGAGGGTCAGCGCAAGGGAGGTGATTTCCGCCGGAAGTCCTTCCCAGCGCACCACTGCGCGTTCCCTGCCGCCCGCGGCGCTCACGATGGCACGGCTCATGTCCGGCCCTTCGCTGCCGGAAGGCTCCGAAAGCACATTCTCCCCGCCGCAGGAAACGGTGAGGAGACAGAGGAGCAAGCCGGGCCAGAAACGCATAATCTATTCTACCAGGCCTTTTCCGGGGATTACTGCCACCGGCTTGCCGTCAGCGCCGTTGAGATATGCCCACTCGGACCTGGAAGGCCCGGGATACACCGCCGCAACCCTGATGAAATAGGACTGGCCGGAAGTGAGCCCGGTGATCATGATCGCATCGTTGGGGCTGGAGCTCACCGGGAGTTCCCGGGTGATCAGGGTGCCGCCGTCGCCGCTGAAGAAGAATTCGTCCGTGGCCACGTCGATGTGGAACTCCACGGCGCCGTTTTCCAGGGCCGTGGTCGCATCCCAATACACGGCAAGCACCGTGGCCGAAGAATTCGGGGCGTCGTAGGTGACTTCTTCGGGAGCCGAAAGATTGGCCGTGCGCGCAAGCAGAAGGTCCCGGACAGGATCCGCACTGCTGCAGGACGCTGCAAGCAGAAGGGCGGCGAGCATGTATGTAAAATGCTTCATAATTACTGAATTAGCGCTGTCATTATTACCTTTGTTTTACAAATATAGACAAAATAATCGAGTGACGTGAACAAATTTGCTATATTTGCGAAAAAGAACGACCCGATGAAAACATTCCTGCTTGCCGCCCTTCTTCTTGCGGCCTCTTCCTGCCCATCCCCCGAGCCTATGTCCAAGCTCACGGAACGCGTATTTGCCCGTGCCGAGGCCCAGTTCACGGCCCTCGACGCCCGCCTTCCGGAGAACAAGATGCCCGTGACCTTCGAGAACGGCGAGATCAAGGACGGAAAGCTGAACGGATGGACAAGCGGCTTCTTCCCCGGCAGCCTCTGGCTTGTCTATGAATACTCCGGGGACGCGAAGTTCCTCAAGATGGCCGAAAGGCAGACCGAAAAGCTGGACAGCATCGTGTCTATGTACACCCACCACGACATCGGCTTCCAGGTGAACTGCAGCTTCGGCAACGGCTACCGCCTCACCGGCAGGCCCGAGTATCTCGAGGTGGTGCGCGCCGCGGCGGCCAAATTCAGCACACGCTTCAACCCGGTGGTGGGCTGCACCCGCAGCTGGGACCCGGGCAAGCGCTGGGACTACCCCGTCATCATCGACAACATGATGAACCTGGAGCTGCTGATGGCGGCTTCCCGCCTGACCGGCGACGAGAGCTACTCCAGCATAGCGAAGACCCACGCCAACACCACGATGAAGAACCACTTCCGCGAGGACTTCAGCACCTGGCACGTGGTGGCCTACGACGAGGCGACCGGCGCCGTGCTGAAAAAGCAGACCTCGCAGGGCTTCTGCGACGATTCCGCATGGTCCCGCGGGCAGGCCTGGGGCCTCTACGGCTACACGATGATGTACCGCGAATCGGGCGATTCCACATATCTGAAGCAGGCCCGGGGCATAGCGTCGTTCATCATTCCGCTGCTCCCCGAAGACGGCGTCCCGGAATGGGACTTCAACGCTCCCGGCACCGCCCATCCCTTCGGAATGGACGCCAAAGGCGCCCCGAGCCCTAAAAAATTCAAGTGGAAGGAGGGCGACCCGGTGCTGAGGGATTCCTCGGCCGGCGCCATCATCGCTTCCGCCCTCATCGAGCTCAGCACCTACGGCGATCCGGACGGCCTCTACCTCAAGACGGCCGAGAAGATACTCCGCACCCTCGCTTCCCCCGAATACCTTGCGGAAGAGGGAGAGAACGGCGACTTCCTGCTAAAGCACGGAGTCACGAACCTCCACGCCTGGTCCGGAGTGGACATTCCCCTGACCTACGGCGACTACTACTTCCTCGAGGCCCTCATAAGATACAAGAATTTATGAAAATCAGCAGCTTAGCGCGCGCTTTGGCCGCCGTCCTGCTTCTTGCTTCCGCTTCATGCGGGACGCCCCGGCAGGCCCGCGTCCTGGCCCGCTACGTGCCCGAGCGCTCCGACGATTTCGTGTTCGAAAACGAGCTTGTGGCCGGCCGCATCTACGGCAAGGCCCTGGAGGGCAACCCCACCTCCCCCGGCATTGACGTCTGGGTGAAACTGCCCGGAAAACTCGTTGCAAACGAGTGGTATGGGAAGGTGGTCGCCGGCGAGAGGGGCTACTACCACCGCGACCACGGCGGCAAGGACTGCTACCAGGTCGGGGTGAGCCTTGGCGGCGGCGCGTCCGCCCCCCTCATCGGAGACCGGCTCTGCTACCCCGCCACCAACTACCGGAGCTATGAAGTGCTTCAGAGCACGCCTCGCAAGGCCGTTTTCGTGCTGCACTACCCTGCCTGGGAAGCGGACGGAATCACCGTTTCCCTTGACAAGAAGATCACCGTCACGCCGGGCACCTATTTCCTTAAGTGTGAGGATACTTACGTCTTCTCCGGGGCGCCGGGCGACACCCTTCAGATCGCCGCCGGCGCGTTCCGGCATCCCAAGAAGGAGACTGTGGAAGAGGAGTTGCTGGATTGCCCCGGCAGGTATGCCCTGTGGGAAAAGGCCTCCGACACCCACGCCGAGCCCGAAGAGGGCAGGATAGGCATCGCTGTGGTCATGCCCGGCGCCGATGACGTGCGGCTCAGCCGCAAGGGCACCCACGGCCTCTGCGTGAAAACTGTCAAATCCGGAGAAACCCTGACCTACTGGTTCGGCAGCTGCTGGAGCAAGGGCGACATCAATACCCCGGAAGCCTGGTTCGACCTCGTCAGGGCCCGGTAGCTACAAGACGTAATCCCTTACATTGGCGGCGGTTATGGTGCTGTCGCCAAGGATAAGCAGGCGCTCCACCACGTTGCGAAGCTCCCTGATGTTGCCTTTCCAGCTTCGCTCCTGCAGGAGCTTGACAGCCTCGTCGGAGAAGGTCTTGCGGGGCATCGCGGTCTCGGTGCAGATGCGGTCCACGAAGTAATCGACCAGCAGGGGGATGTCGCTCTTCCTTTCGTCCAGGCTGGGCACCTTGATGACTATCACGCTGATACGGTGGTAGAGGTCTTCCCGGAAGTTGCCCTTTTCGATCTCGGCGCGGAGATCTTTGTTGGTCGCCGCGATGACGCGCACGTCAACCTTTATGTCGGTGTCGCTGCCCACGCGGGAGAGCTTGTTTTCCTGCAGCACGCGGAGCACCTTGGCCTGCGCCGCCAGCGACATGTCGCCGATTTCGTCGAGGAAGAGGGTGCCGCCGTCGGCCTGCTCGAACTTGCCCTTGTGCTGCTTGATGGCAGAGGTGAACGAGCCTTTTTCGTGACCGAACAGCTCGCTCTCGATCAGTTCGGAAGGGATGGCCGCGCAGTTCACTTCGATATAGGGCTGGGAGGCGCGGTCGCTGAGCTCATGCAGGCTCCTTGCCACCAGCTCCTTGCCGGAGCCGTTGCCTCCGGTGATCAGCACCCTGGCGGGCGTGGGGGCCACTTTTTCGATGATCTCGCGTATGTGCCCGATGGCCGGGGACTCGCCCACCATACGTTCGCCGCCGTAGACCTTCTTCTTCAACATGCGGGTCTGGGTGACGAGTTTCGATTTGTCGGTGGCGTTCTTGACGGTGATCAGTATGCGGTTGAGGTCCAGCGGCTTCTGGATGAAGTCGAAAGCGCCTTTCTTGATGCACTCCACGGCGGTGTCGATGTCGCCGTGGCCGGATATCATCACGACGGCGGCCTCACTGCCTTCTTCCGTCAGTTTGTCCAGCACCTCCATGCCGTCCATTCCGGGCATCTTGATGTCGCAGAATATGACGTCGTAGTGGGTCTTTGCGGCCATCGCAAGGCCGTCGGAGCCGTTTTCGGCGGTTTCAACAATGTAGCCTTCGTCGGAGAGTATCTCCTTCATCGAGTTGCGGATCGACCGCTCATCGTCAATAATAAGAATCTTCATACCACAAATATCGGTATTTTTTTCTACATTTGTGCTGATATGATTATTCCTGACATTATTATTGCCATAGACGGTTATTCTTCCACCGGCAAAAGTACGCTGGCAAAGAAAATCGCAGCCAGATTCGGATTCCTGTACCTCGATTCCGGCGCCCTCTACCGGGGCGTGACCCTGTTCGCCCAGGAGGAGTCGCTCATCAACCGCGTCCACGTCGTGAGTCCCGCCCTGAAGGAGGCCCTGCAGGGGCTCGACCTGCATTTCGGGGCCGACGGACGGCTCTGCATGGGGCCCCGCTGCATCGAGCAGCAGATACGCTCTATGGAGGTGAGCGGCCAGGTGAGCCCTATTGCCGCCGTGCCCTACGTGCGCGAGTGGGTGGACGAAAAGCTCCACGAATTCGGCCGCAAGGGCCGCATCGTCATGGACGGCCGCGACATCGGCACCGCCGTATTCCCGGACGCCCAGCTTAAAATATTCATGACTGCAAGCGAGGAAGTGCGCGCCAGGAGGCGCTACGACGAGCTGGTGGCCAAGGGCGAAAGCCCGCTTCTGGAGGAAGTGGTCAAGAACCTGCGCGAGCGCGACTACATCGACTCCCACCGCGAGACCGCGCCCCTGCGCCGGGCCGAAGACGCCTTCGAGCTGGACAATTCCGACATGAGTTTCGAAGAGGAGCTCGCATGGGTGCAGGGCCTCATCCAGGGCAAGTTCGGCATCCTATGATACGCGTCGAGACGGACGCCCACTCCGGATTCTGCGGCGGGGTCATCCGCGCCATTTCGACCGCCGAGAAGTTCCTCTCGGAGGGCGGCGGCAGGCTCTGGTCGCTGGGCGCCATAGTCCACAACGAAGCGGAGCTCTCCCGCCTCTCCGGCGAAGGACTCGGGATGGTGGAGCACGACGGGCTGGAGGCCCTCAACGAAGGCGACACAGTCCTGATCCGTGCCCACGGCGAGCCTCCCACGACTTATAAGACGCTTGCCGACAATGGCTTGCGCGTAATCGACTGCACCTGCCCCGTGGTGCTGAAACTTCAGGCGCGGATACGCGAGGCATCGCTCCGTGCGCAGGTGCTCATCTTCGGGAAAGTGGGGCACCCGGAAGTGCTCGGGCTGGTCGGCCAGACCGGCGGCAAGGCACTTGTGGTGGAGGGCCCGGAGCAGATGGCGGCGCTTGTATCCGGCGGCCGCATCGACACTTCGGCCCCGGTGGAACTGTTCTCCCAGACCACGATGAGCCCGGAAGCTTATGCCGAACTGGAAGCAAGGCTCCGGAGCCTTATGTCAGGCCCGGTCACCGTCCACAACAGCATCTGCGCCCAGGTAGCGTCGCGTCACAGGGAGCTTGCCTCCTTTGCCGCAAGCCACGACGTAATCATCTTTGTATCAGGAAGTTCCAGCTCCAACGGCAAGGTCCTTTACCAGTGGTGCAAGGCCGTCAATCCACGCAGCTACCATATCGGCGCCCCCGAGGAACTGCGGCCGGAATGGTTCGAGGGAGCCGGGAGCGCCGGCGTCTGCGGCGCCACCTCCACTCCCCGCTGGCTCCTGGAGAAGGTCGCCGCCGCCATTCCGGGAACGTCTTCATAATTTGCAAGAAATGCAGCAAATTGTTATATTTGCGAATTGTAGAAACATTATAACACATTATCAATATGGCAACAACAGCAGATTTTAAAAACGGTCTTTATCTGAAATTCAACGACAAACCCTGTATGATCGTGTGGTTCCAGCACGTCAAGCCCGGCAAAGGCCCCGCTTTCGTGAAGACCAAACTCCGCAACCTGGAGAACGGACGAATCCTCGAAAACACTTTCACCGCAGGTGCAAAGATCGAAACCATCGAAGTGGAGCGCCGTCCCTACCAGTTCCTCTATGCCGAGGAAGACGGATTCAACTTCATGCACGAAGAGACCTATGAGCAGATCCTTCTCCCGAAAGACGTCGTCGAGAACGCCGACCTCATGAAGGAAGGACAGCACGTGGAAATGATGTTCGTAGTCGGCGAGGAGAAGTGCCTCACCTGCGAACTCCCCACCTACGTGACCCTCGAAGTCACCTACAGCGAGCCCGCAGTGAAGGGCAACACCGCATCCTCCTCCGCCCTCAAGGAAGTCACCCTCGAGACCGGAGCCAAGATCATGGTTCCCCTCTTCATCGAGACCGGCGAGAAGATCACCGTCAACACCACGGACCGCAGCTACGGCCAGAGAGTGTAAACCTGTTATCTAAACTGATATGAAGAAATTCTTCTCCGTTATCCTGGTGCTCGGCCTCTGCGCAGCTGCTTCGGCCCAGGACGTCAAGCTCTCCGACAAGGAGCTCTACAACGCCATCTGGGCGATGGGACAGATGTTCCCCGACGGATTCACCCTCGACCTCACCACCATGAGGCAGCCCCAGAAGGGCCTTATGGTGTCCTATGCCGCCACCCAGAACAGCTTCGACAAGAAAAGCATCCCCGGAGTGGTCAAGCACGCCCGCGCCCACAACAATCTCGTGGGCGGATGGCGCGATCCCGAGACTGGCAAATACTACTTCGACAGCACCCGCTGCTTCCCCGAAGACAGCCTTGCAGCCGCCCTCGCCTTCGCCCGTGAAAACGGCCAGCACACCGTCTATGACGCAGGCAAGCAGATAAACGTCAAGTCCAACTACGAGCAGAAGGAATGCCGCATCATCTTCGACTGCGACATGGGCTCCAGCACCGACGACCTCTTCGCCCTGATGATGCTCTACCGCTACATGGACATGAAGCGCTGCAAACTTCTACGGCTATCCGCAGATTCCCGTGGGTCTGGAGCGCCGCGGCATCAAGGACCCCAAGGTGTTCATCCCCTACCACAACGTGGCCTACGCCCGCGACGAGGATGCACAGCTCCTTTTCAAGCAGACCTACAAGGCTCCCGGAGAGTATCCCGAGGCCTACAAGCTCTACCGCAAGATTCTCGCCGAGCAGCCCGACGGCAGCGTGACCATCGCCTCCGTGGGCTTCGTGACCTCCCTTGCCCACCTCCTGCAGTCCGTGCCGGATGAGCTTTCCCCGCTCAACGGCGTGGAGCTCGTGCGTAAGAAGGTCAAGAACATCTACCTGATGGGCGGCGTGTTCGGAGAAGCGGTCGAGCCCGACTACAACTTCACCCAGGCCATCGATTTCTCGCTCAAGTTCTTCGAACTCTGGCCGAAGGAACTGGACATGATCTTCTCCCCCGGCGAAGTGGGCGACCCGCTCCGCTACCCCGACGACCAGGTCATTTCCGATATCTGGTGGACCGAATGCCACCCCATCAAGTGGGTCTATGAATATCTGCAGTGCGACACCGGCCAGAAGATGTGGGATCCCCTCGCAGTCATCAACGCCGTGGAAGGTGACGACATCTACACCCTGTCCGAGCGCGGATGGGTGGAGCTCACCCCCAGGGGCGAGACCATCTTCACCCCCGACCCCAAGGGCAACTGCCGCTACCAGCTCCCCGGCGACGAGGTCTGGTGCGACACCGTACTGAAGTATATACGCTTAATGGCTATTCAGCACTAATATGGTGAATATCAAAATGTTTATGCTTGCTGCCGGACTTTGTCTGGCAGCAACGCTTTCCGCCCAGAACAAGGGCTTTGTGTCCGTACCCCTCTCCACCGACACTTTCTCCAACCGGCACATCACCCGCTTCGAGAAAGCCAACTATCAGGGAATGGACTGCTACAAGAATTTCGTCGTCAGCCTCCAGCACACCGGCATCGCCACCGTGTGGAAATACGACGGCAAGGACGCCCTGGAGAAACTGGGCGGCTTCAAGCTCGCAACCCACGACGACGTGAACCACTCCAACGTGTGCTCCTTCGGCGTGGAAAAGTTCGACAAGGCCGACCCTATGCCCGTCATCTATGTGAGCCAGTGCCACAAGAAGCCCTACAAAGGGCGCAAGGACGTGCTCTTCGTGGAAAGGGTGAATCCTGATTTCCAGGGTTCTTCGCTGGTGCAGACCATCCATTTCGAGGATGTGGACGCACTGTTCGGCTACGCCCTCCAGTGGGTCGTGGACAGGAAGAACAAATGCCTCTACGGCTTCGGCAACACCACCTTCGACAAGGACGTCGAGAACAACAGGCACCGCATCATCAAGTTCCGCCTGCCCAAGATTTCCGAAGGCGACGTGGTGTTCACCAAAGACGACGTCATCGAGACCTACTGCGTCGAGGACTACGGCCTGAGGTACGCCACCATAGGCCAGGGACTCTGCGTTTCCAAGGGCCGCCTGATGATGCCCACAGGCCTCGGCACCCCCGAATACCCCAGCTACCTTTTTGTCTGGGACCTGGGGAAGCGCCGCCCCGTGGAGGTGCTGGACATGAGCCTCGGCACCACCGGCGAACTTGAAGACCTCGCCGAATACAAATGCGGCCGCTTCCTGGTCCAGGGCCAGGACGGTCTATTCGAAATGCGTTACCGTAAATAAAATGGACCTCCACTGCGAAGCCATACTGGACGAGTACAGGGAAAACCTGCCCCGCTTCCTTGAGGTCAAGGAAGAGATTCTCTCCAGCCTTAAATCCACCTTCGACGAGGCCGGCCTCCTCCTTGCCGGCCTCGAATCGAGGGTCAAGACCGAGTCGTCGCTGGCCGGCAAACTCGAGCTCAAAGGCCAGAAATACAAGACCCTCGCCGACATCACCGACATCATAGGCCTGCGCATCATCACCTTCTACATCGACGACGTGGACAAGGTGGCCTCCGCCGTAGAGAGACTCTTCACCGTGGACTGGGAGAACAGCGTGGACAAGCGAAAAGTCCACGAAATCGACAGTTTCGGCTACCTCTCCCTCCACTATATCTGCTCGCGCCCGGATTTCCCCTACCGCTTCGAGATCCAGATGCGCACCGTCCTGCAGCACGCCTGGGCCAATATGAACCACGACACCGGCTACAAGAGCGGCGTGGAGGTGCCGAAGAGGTACCTGCGCAATCTCAGCCGCCTTGCCGGCATGCTGGAACTGGTGGACGAGCAGTTCAGCCTGATCCGCAGCGAACTCACGGACTACCGCCGCAAGGTGCAGGCCCTCGTGGCCTCCGGCAACCTCGATGAAGTGCCCCTGGACGGCGACACCTTCCGCAGTTTCCTGGGCCTGCATCCCTTCAACCAGCTCAACCGCAGGATAGCCTCCGTCAACCAGGCCGAGATCCAGGACGTCCCCCTGATGAACTTCATGCCGGTGTTCAAGGCAATGGGCTGCAATACCCTCGGCGACATCACCAGAATCATCAAGGAATATTCCGAAGGCGCCTACCAGATTGCCTGCTACCAGATTGGCCTGACCGACCTCGACATCATCTCTTCATCCATAGGTCCGCAGAACCTCTGCATCGCCTTCATCCTGAAGCGCGGCGGCGGCAGGGCCGGCATCAAACTGATGTTCGACGCCCTCAACGGCCCTTCGGAGAGCAACGAATCCATAGCCGCCTTCCTGGTGGAGCAGGCGCAGGATCTACCTTTTATGAATCAATAACTTATGGCAAACAACCCCCTCGACACCTCCCTTCTTGACCGGGCCATCGTGTTTGCGGTCAAAGCCCACGCCGGCACCGAGAGGCGCGGCAAAGGCTTTCCCTATATAGTCCATCCCATGGAGGCGATGGAAATCGTGTCCACAATGACCGCCGACCAGGAGCTGCTGGCCGCGGCCGCACTCCACGACGTGGTCGAAGACACCCCCTGCACGGAAGAGGACATACGTGCCGAATTCGGCGACAGGATCGCATCCCTGGTGGCCGCCGAAAGCGACACCTTCGAGGAGGGCGTCAGCGAGGAGGACAGCTGGCACAGCCGCAAGCGCGCCGCCATCGAAAGGCTCGCCAGGGCCCCGCACGACGCCAAGATCGTGGCCCTCGGAGACAAGCTTTCCAACATGAGGGCCATAGCAAGGGACTATGCCCTGCAAGGCGACGGGCTCTGGAAGATATTCCACGCCAAGGACCCCAAAGACCACGAGTGGCACTACAGAGGCCTGGCGGACTCCCTCCGCGAACTGGAGGACACATTTGCATTCCGCGAATTCGAGCGGCTCATCAATCAGGTATTCAGTAAATAGCATGAAAGCAATCCCCATCAACATGGACGATTACGTCCTCTCCGGCGGAGGAGCCAACGGAGAAAGCTACGACCATCGCGACGACCCTTCCGTGATGCTCAAACTCTACTTCCCCGGCAAGATACAGCAGCCGCTCGACGAAATGCTGCTCGCCCGGAAGGTCTATGACCTCGGCATCCCCACCCCGGAGCCGGGCGAATACGTGGTCACTCCGGACGGCCGCTACGGCATACGCTTCCACCGCATCCTGGGGAAAAAGTCCTACGCGCGCGCAGTTGCGGACAACCCCGAAAAAATCCAGCAGTATGCCGAAGAATTCGCCCGGTGCTGCACCGAGCTGCACCGTATCCACGTGGATACCAATGAATTCGAAAACGTCAAGGAACGCTACTACCGCCTGCTGGAAGAGAATCCCTTCTTCACCCCCGTGCAGAAAGACAGGATAGGCCGTTTCATCGCCGACGCCCCCGACACCGACACCGCCATCCACGGCGACCTGCAGTTCGGCAACGTGATATTCGTCGGTGACCAGCGCTACTTCATCGACCTGGGCGACTTCTGCTACGGCTACAAGCTCTTCGACACCGGAATGGTCTATCTGTGCTGCTGCCTGAGCAAGGAAGAATTCATCCAGGAAGCATTCCACATGCCCAAGCCCACCGCCATCAAGTTCTGGCAGTGCTTTGCCCACGCCTACTTCGGAGCCGACCGGACCATCCGCGACATCGAAGAAGAAATCCGTCCCTATGCCGGGCTCAAGACCCTTATCGTGGAGCGCGACACCAAATGCCCTATGCCCGAGTTGCGGGAGGGCCTGAGTTCACTGTTATGAAAATGAAAGAAGCACTTGGAAATTCCTCCATAAGGGATTTCGCCAGGGGCGGCCTGATGCTTATCCTCATCGCCGCGCTGACTCTGGAAGCGACCTCCATCATTCAGTTCTACTTCTCCCAGAAAGGAATCAAGGAGGAAGCCAGGCTGAGGGCTGAGAGCGAGATGGAAGCCACCCAGCTGAAGATACTGGACGTCGTGGACCAGGCCGAAGCGGCGGTCCGCAACAGCATATGGATTGCCCAGTGGTGCCTGGATTTCCCGGACAGCCTTCCTTCCGTAACGCGGCGCATCGTCACCGATAATCCGGTGGTCGCCGGCTCCACCGTGGCCATGGTACCGGGCTACAGCAAGCGTCGCCCTCTGTTCTCCCCCTACTGCCACAAAGTCCCGGGAATAGACACACTGTGCTTCAAATCGCTTGCGACCCCCGAGTACGACTACCCTTCCCAGAGCTGGTTCACCGAGCCCCTGCGCCTTGGAAAAGGCTACTGGTCAGAGCCTTACGTCGATGAAGGCGGCGGCGAAATGCTGATGACCACCTATTCGGTGCCCATCTTCGACCGCAAGGGACAGGCGGCGGCTGTGCTGACCGCAGACATCTCGCTCGACTGGCTGACGGAACTCGTGGGAGGCATAGAAGTGTATCCCAACGCCTTCAACCTGGTGATCAGCCGTGAAGGCCAGCTGATGGTCTGCCCGGCCGAGAGCCTCGTGATGCAGCGCACGTTTATGGAAATGGCAGCAAAGGCCGAAGACACAACCACCATAAACAAGCTGGGACGCTCGATGATGAGCGGACGCTCCGGCCAGATAGAATTCAAGCAGAAGGGTAAGAGATACCACGCCTTCTTCGCCCCCGTGGAACGCACGGGCTGGTCCATTTCCATTTTCATCCCCGATTCCGAGATCTACGGCAGCATCAGGCGTATAGGCGCCTTCGTCAAGCTGCTCCAGATACTTGGCATCGTGATGCTCATCCTGATTCTCCGCGCAGTCGCCAAGAACCAGATGAAATACAAGGAGATAGCCGACAAGAAAGAGAGGATAGAGAATGAGCTCCAGATCGCCCGCGGCATTCAGATGTCCATGATTCCCAAGACTTTCCCTCCTTTCCCGGAAAGGCACGACCTGGATATATGCGGCATTATCGTACCAGCGAAGGAGGTCGGCGGCGACCTCTACGACCTGTTCATCCGTGACGAAAAACTGTTCTTCTGCATAGGCGACGTCTCCGGCAAGGGCGTGCCGGCAGCCCTCGTGATGGCTGTGACCAGGAGCATATTCCGCAACATAGCAGCCCACGAAGACAGGCCCGAGCGCATAGTTTCCGACATGAACGAATCGCTCTCCGACATGAACGAGAGCAACATGTTCGTGACCTTCTTCTGCGGCGTGCTCGACCTGACCGACGGCCACCTCCGCTACTGCAACGCAGGCCACAACGCCCCGCTCATCCTGACCACCGACAAGCGCTCCCTGCCTATCTTCTCAAACCTTCCGCTCGGCATCATATCCGATATGGAATTCAAGGGACAGGAGCGCTATCTCTGCTACGACGACGCCCTCTTCCTCTACACGGACGGCGTGACCGAAGCGGAGAACTCAGCGCACGAGCAGTTCGGCGAGCAGCGCCTGTCCGACGTGCTCTCGAGCCGGAGGAGCTCCATCGAGCACCTCAAGGCAATGGAAGAGGCCGTGGCGGCCTTCGTCGGAGACGCCGAACCGAGCGACGACATCACCATGCTGTCCATCCACTACCTCAACGACAAGGTCCCCGAGGGCCTGGAGCGCCATCTGACCCTCCACAACGACATCCAGCAGATCCCCCGCCTCTCCGCCTTCATAGACAGCATCGCCGAAAAGGCCGGGCTCGACAGTTCGCTCAGCATGAGCCTCAACCTGGCCATGGAGGAGGCCGTCACCAACGTTATGCTCTACGCCTACCCGAAAGGCACCGAAGGGGACATAGACGTGGAAGCCTATATCAGCCCGGATATGCTGGAATTCACCATTTCGGACAGTGGTATGGAATTTGATCCTACCGCAGCGCCCGAGGCAGACACCAGCCTTGGAGTGGAAGACCGCAAGATAGGCGGGCTCGGCATCCACCTGGTGCGAAAGATTATGGATTCCGTCACCTACAACCGCGAAAACGGAAAGAACCATCTGTCAATGACCAAGAAAATATAAGAAGCAAGAAAATGGAAGTTAAAATCAACAAACAAGACTCAAACATCATCGTGGAATTCATCGGACGGCTCGACACCCCGGCTTCCGTAGAGGCCTCCCAGGCCATCGAACCCGTGCTTGCAGACGCAGGAAAGACCATCAT
The DNA here is from genome assembly GCA_902782225.1 of uncultured Bacteroidia bacterium. Lineage (GTDB taxonomy): Bacteria > Bacteroidota > Bacteroidia > Bacteroidales > UBA932 > Cryptobacteroides. The sequence continues at coordinate 292,272 of CACZMF010000005.1, forward strand.
CCTCGAGTGCAAGGAGCTCAGCTACATATCCAGTTCCGGCCTTCGTATTTTCCTCACGATACGCAAGGCGGCAGCAGCGAAAGGCGGCAAGGTCATCGTGCGCAACATCACCGACGACATCCGGCACGTCTTCATGATGACCGGCTTCCTGAATCTCTTCGAGATCCAGTAGCAGGCATATGAAACGCCTTATAACCATCGCAATGGGTGCGGCAATAATCGCATCGTGCGCCCCGCAGCTTCCTCAGACCCGCAAGGAAGCGGTCACCGACGAATATTTCGGCACCACCGTGGCCGACCCCTACCGCTGGCTCGAGGACGACAGGTCGGAAGAGACCGCCGCCTGGGTCGAGGCCCAGAACAAGTACAGCTCCCGGTACCTTGACAAGATTCCCTTCAGGGGCAGAATCCTTAAGCGCCTGACCGAACTCGCCGACTACGAGAAGGTCGGCGCACCCACCCGCGGCCGCAACGGCAAATGGTACTTCTACAAGAACGACGGGCTCCAGAACCAGAGCGTCCTCTATGAGATGGACTCTCCGGACGGCGAGCCGCGCGTGCTGCTGGATCCCAACACCCTGAGCGACGACGGCACGGTGGCCCTCAAGGGCACCTATTTCAGCCGCGACTGCCGCTACCTCGCCTACAGCATATCCCGTAGCGGAAGCGACTGGCAGGAGTTCTATGTGCTTGACATGCAGACCAAAACATTGCTTTCCGACCACATCGAATGGGCCAAGTTCTCCGGTGCCGCATGGCGCGGCGACGGCTTCTACTACAGCGCCTACGACGCCCCGGAAAGCTCCGAATTCTCAGGCAAGAACGAGGTCCACAAAATCTACTACCACCGCCTCGGCACGCCCCAGAGCGAGGATGAACTCTTCTTCTCGAATCCCGCAGAGCCCCTGCGTTTCTACACGCTCAGCACCAACGACGAGGAGACGATGGCCTTCATGAGCGAAGACGGAGCCGACGTGGGCAACAACCTCTACGTCATGGACTTCCGTCGTGGCGGCGGCTTCGTGCAGATGACTCCGGACATGAAGAGCCAGTGCTACCCGGTGGAAACCGACGGAGACCTGATCTACATCTTCACCAACTACGGCGCCCCGATGAACCGCCTGATGGTGGCCGATGTCCGCAAGCCCCAGCGCGCCAACTGGAAGGAGCTCGTGCCCGAATCCGGCTGCGTGCTTGAATCGGTGGATTTCGTCTCCGACAAGATGATCCTGAGCTATTCGCAGGACGCCTCCACCCATGCCTATATCTGCGCCAGGGACGGCTCCGGCCGCCGGGAAATCACCCTGCCGGGAGTGGGCAGCGCCGGCTTCAACGGCCGCAAAGGGGAGGACTGGTGCTATATGACGTTCTCGTCGTTCACCTCCCCGGGCACCATCTATTCCTTTGATCCGCAGACACTTGAGAGCAAGCTCTACAAGCAGCCCGCCGTGGCTTTCGACCCGTCGGAATTTGAAAGCATCCAGGTGTTCTTCCCCTCGAAAGACGGCACCCGCATCCCGATGTTCCTGACCTACCGCAAAGGCCTGGAACTCGACGGCACGAATCCCGTCTACCTCTACGGCTACGGCGGCTTCAACATCGCCCTGCCCCCTTCTTTCTCCAGCTCGCGCATCCCCTGGCTCGAGGCCGGCGGCATCTACGCCCAGGTCAACCTGCGCGGCGGCAGCGAGTACGGCGAGGCCTGGCACATCGCCGGCACCAGGATGCAGAAGCAGAACGTGTTCGACGACTTCATCGCTGCGGCCGAGTGGCTGATTGCCCAAGGATACACCAGGGCGTCGAAGCTCGCCATCGTGGGCGGCTCCAACGGCGGCCTGCTGGTCGGCGCCTGCATGACCCAGCGCCCCGACTTGTTTGCCGTGGCGGTTCCGCAGGTCGGCGTGATGGATATGCTCCGCTACCACAAGTTCACCATCGGATGGAACTGGGCGCCCGACTATGGCACCAGCGAGGACAGCAAGGAGATGTTCGAGTACCTGCTCGGCTACTCGCCGCTTCATAACCTGAAGCCCGGCGTGTCCTATCCCGCGACACTCGTCACCACCGCCGACCACGACGACCGCGTCGTGCCGGCGCACTCCTTCAAGTTCGCCGCGACCCTCCAGGAATGCAACGCAGGGCCCAATCCCGCCATCATCCGCATCGACACCAAGGCCGGCCACGGCGGCGGCAAGCCCCTGTCCAAAGCCCTCGAGGAGCAGGCCGACATCTACTCCTTCATAATGCAGAACGTCGGGATGAAGTATTGAGTCCACGCGCAAACCGAATTAATCCGTGGAAAGATTCTTCCTGCCTGGATAGAGGTACAGAGTTTGTTCCACCCTTCCGTCCGACAGTCGCACCCAGGTGCGGAAGCCAGGGTCTCCTGCCGTGAATTCAAACACACGCGCTCCGTTTGGTTTGAGGTCGTTATATACTGTGCTGCATCCGCTGAAACGTCCATAGATGAAGTAGAACCCCTGCCACAACAGCACGAAATCGTTGTTGTGGTCGTGGCCGGCCACCATTGCCTGCACGTCCCCCATCTCCCTCATTGCAGTGTATTCGCCGGAGTTGAAATCCGGCACGGCCGGCTCTTCTCCCAGGTTGCCGACCATAAACCGCGCCTTTTTGCCGGAATCGTACAGCGCCTGGCTATACTCCGGCACGGGAATGTGCTGAAAGACAATCGCGGGCACAGGCTTGCCTCCGTTCTGTTCCGCCAGAGCCCGGCTAGCCTTCCTGTACCATTCAACCTGGTCGTAGTGGACATACCCCCAGCTCTTGATACCGGCGAGATAGTCACGGTTGCCGCTGTCTATCAGATAGAACACTCGTTCTACACCGGCAGGGCCCGACAGTGTGAGGATATCATTGGAGCAGCCGCTGATGCCCAGGTCGTCGGGAGTGTTGACGTTGCCGGGTATGCTATGGATCAGAGAGAAGATTTCCGTCCTGGAGAGGTCGAAATCGCTGTCGTGGTTGCCAAGGGCCACGGCAAATGGGATTTTGCGATCCACGAGAGGCTGCAGCAGCTCCTTGGCTGACTGGCCGGCGGGGGCCCCGAATACTATGTCTCCGGTGTGTATCACGAAGTCGGGCTTCTCCTCATCCAGCATCCGGATGACGTTGGCCAGGGCCCGCTCGGAACGGGAGTCTCCGGAAACGTAGTGAGTATCCGTAAGTTGCAGGATCTTGAACTTGCCGTCCGGCCTGTACCGCAGTTCGCAGGCCACACGGACTTCCTGCCCGGAAGCAGGGATACCGATTCCAAGTGAAAACACGGCCAGAAAGAGGGCTGGAATTAATATTCTACCTTTCATCTTTATATAGTTCACTATGAATACAAATATAGCAAATAATCGTGTTATCAGCTCATCTTTATGTCATTTGAGATAATCCGGAGGGGCACTCTTGCAGGTCTGCTTTTCAGTGGTAGGACCTGGCACGTTTTGTGGCCTTTTCGTAGCAGGTCCCGAGGCCGGATGGCAGACCTGACACGGGGCGGGCTGGCGGATAAGATAAACGCAGGCACCTTCTTCCACACCGACTGGCACTAATTGCAGTTTTTTTCATATATTTGCGATTGCCCGTAAATATATGAATATGACCACACGTTTCCACTTTTTCGCCATAGCGATTGCGGCGCTGGCAGGCTGCACCGCCATAGAGGGGCCGGCAGTCGCGCCTGATGCCGACGGAGCCGAAGGGGCCTCCGGGGCTGCCACGGAGCTGGTCTTCACGGCCACTCGTGAAGCCGTCGCGCCCGACACCAAGACCGTGAAGCTCGACAACGGCGCCGTCTGGTGGAACCCGGCCGAGGAAGTGAGCGTGTTCTACGGCAGCGGCACAGGCGGAGGCGGTAAGTTCATATCGAAAAACGATATAATCGCCGAGACAACATCTTTCACCGGCTCCATCCAGATGACCGGCACGGGCAAGAGCTACTGGGCCGTCTACCCTTATTCATCGGCCAACGAATGCGACGGCTCGGGCGTGACCCTGGTCGTGCCCGCCGTGCAGACCGGATCGGAAGGCAATTTCTCCGACAACGCCTTCCCTGCCATCGCCACTGCAAAGAGTCTCAAACTGCCCTTCTGGAACGTGTGCGGAGGAGTGAAGTTCTTCGTGACCAGAAGCGACGTCAAGTCCTTCACCATCAAGGGGAACGGCGGAGAGGCCCTGGCCGGCAAGGTGCGGGTCAAGTTCGGCGAATCCGGCCGGCCGCAGATCGAAGAAGTGCTCGATGCCAGGACGGAAGTCGTGCTGCGGGCCCCCGACGGCGGCACGTTCGAGCCGGGCGCCTACTACTACGCCTCACTGCTTCCCGGCGCTCTTGAAAGCGGCATAACCGTCACACTGAAGACAGCCACGCAGCAGGGCGTCGTGGTCAGCAGCAACCCCCAGACCGTCAGGCGAAGCACATTCGGCACCCTGAAGAACATCAACTCCCGGGTCTCTTCCTGGGAGGCCCGCGAGCCGGATCCCGATGAATTCTTCCAGGGGATAGTTATCAACGAAGTGGCCGCACACGCTGAGTCCAGCGGCTTCGACAGCTGGGTGGAAATAGTCAACACTACGGACAGGCAGATTGCCCTGGGCGGCCTGTCGCTCTTCCTCTCCGGCCAGAAGATCGCCGACCTTTCCGGCAACCTCGCCGCCGGAGCCCGCAAAGTCCTGTCCACCGCCGACGGCAGCCTCTCCACTGCCTTCGCATCCAACTCCACGTTCACGCTGGTGCTCGGCCAGGAAGCGACAAATCCCACCGACTCCTACGTCCACGGCAGCGGCACCCCGTCCCTTGGCATGTTCGCCAGCTACCAGAGGATCCCGGACGGCACCGGAGAATGGAAACGTCTCACCTATTCGAGCCCCGGCAGCGAAAATGAGATCTTCGACATTTCGAAGACCAGGCACACGGCAGTGTGGGCATGGGGCTCGCACCTGAGCAGCCTGGTGGCCAGCAACGGCGCCAAGATGCGCGAGCTCAAGGACAAGGGCTACGACCACATCCTGATGAATTTCTCCGGCTTCTCGACCAGCAGCTACCGCCAGAACGCAATCAAATTCATGAAGCTGGCCGGCGAGCTTGGAATCACCGTCCACGTCTGGATCCAGTGCTTCTACGACGGCGGCTGGATCAGCCCCATCGACGACACCAACAAGTGCTTCAAGGAGGAGGTCTACGCGAGCATACGCAACAACGCACGCGCCTACCTTGAGGACTGGGGCGTCAAGGGCGTCCACCTCGACTACATCCGTTTCGCCGGCACCGCATCCAAGCACAACTGGACCTCGGAAGTGAATTCAGTCAACGCCGTGAACCGCTGCTGCCGCGAGATACGCGAGGTCTGCGACAGTTTCGACGAAGGCATCGTCACCTCCGCCGCGCTCATGCCGGAGCCGGGCAGCGAGTCCTCATATGGCCAGAATCCCGCCCAGATGAGCCAGTACATCGACATCCTGATGCCGATGATCTACCGCTACGGCTCCTACAACTTCAGCGACGCCACCTTCAAGAGCCGCTCCAACTACTACGCCGACCAGGCCGCCACCCACGGAGGCATGTCCTGGTCCGGCATCCAGACCTACGACGCACAAGAGAAGGGCCTCAGTGCTGAAGCCCTTCGCAGTGATATCGATCTTATTGCCGGGACCCGTGCCTCTGGAATCGTCCTCTTCCGCTACCAGCTTGGCACCTTCCCTTCGATCACGGATCTCTGGACGCAGTAGGAAGTCCTACCAGTTATCAATGAGCGCCTTAGCGCCTCTTGTAGTGGAACCTGTACTCCTTCACGAGGAGACCGAATCCGCTCTGGTTCAGCACCATTTCGTTGCGGGTGAGGGATTCCACCTCGAAATAGGCGTTGCCTTCGAAGAAGATCACCTTGTCCTTGACGGCGAACTTGCCGTGCTTCGAGATCTTGTCGCTCTCGTAGAAGGAGATGGTGTTTTCTTCGATCACCAGATAATCGAGCGACTTGCAGGGGGTGCTGGTCACGGTCCCGTCCGTGGCCACGACGTCCGTGGAGATGAGGTCCCAGGTGCCTATGAAATTGCGTGCGGTGGGGTTTTCGATCTTGCTGTTGCAGCTGCTCAGGCCAAGGGCCAGGACCACTGCCGAGAGAATAATAATGATTCTTTTCATATCAATAAAAGTATTACTACGCAAATATACGGATTCTTGGCGATATTTTCTTATTTTTGTGGATTACTAGTGATGCGTTAATTTAACGCGTTGTTCATATAACTTATTAATATTTAATATTTTACTAACGTTTTGGCTTGTTCACGATTTGAATCGCTTTCCGATGCGATAAATCGATTCGACGTCGTTGCAAGTCCTTAACTACAAATTATTTAAAGAGCTCTTTGACATTTTACGATTTGAAGTGAGCGTTTGGCTAAATTTGTGGCTGCTAAAAGCCGCAGATTATGAACAAAGGCAAATATGTCTTCTCCCAAGTGATGACATACTTCCCCAGGTGGGTCTTCGAAGCTGCCGTTGAAAAGTACAACGGGGACTTCCACGCAAAGAACCTCACCAGCTACAGTCACTGTCTTCATCTTATGTTTGGCCAGCTGGCCGGATGCAAGTCTCTGAAAGACATTACGTTAGTTCTAAGGTCAATCAAGAAGGCTGCCTATCACCTTGGTATCCCAACGGTTGTTGACCCTTCGTCCTTATCCAAGGCAAACGAGGTCAGGGACTATCGGATCTTCGAGGAACTTGGTATGTGGCTCATCTGTAAAGTCCGTCCGATGTACGCGAAGGAAAACATTCCCGACGTGTATCTGCCTGGCTGGGAGATCTTCGCGATTGACTCCACGACCATCCCTTGCAGTATCAAACTGGCTGAATGGGCTCTTGGCAAGTACTCGAAAGGCGGCGTTAAGATGCACACAGTCTTGGACTTACGAGGAAGCATACCGGATACCATCTATGTCACGGATAGCAGGTATCACGACAGCAATTTCCTGGATGTGTATGAGCCGTACAAATGGGCCATTTACACGATGGACAAAGCATATGTGGACTTCGAAGCTCTCTATCGGATGCATGTTAACCAAACCTACTTCGTTACAAGGGCAAAGAATACGATGAAGTACGAGGTGGTTGACACCAACTACAACATCAATGACCTTGTAGGTATCGTTGGAGACCGAACCGTTCACCTTGCCGGCTATGTCAGCGAGAAGAAGTATCCGGAAGACCTGCGTCTAATTGAGTTCTATGATGCTGAGAAAGAAGAAGTTATTACCTTCCTGACCAACAACTTTGAACTCGGACCGCTTGTCATCGCCAACATCTACCGCAACCGGTGGCAGATAGAGACGTTCTTCAAATGGATCAAGGGAAACCTGACCATCAAAGCCCTCTGGGGCTACTCCGAGAACGCTGTCAAGGTCCATCTTTGGGTCGCAATCAGTTCCTATCTGCTACTAGCCTGGGTGAAAGCCGCGCTCAAAAGTCCGCTGACCATCACCGAAGTCTCGAAGGTGGTAGGAGCATCGCTCCTTACCAAGACCGACCTATGCGAACTGCTGGATGTTCCAGCCCCACTCACTCAAAACCAAAATGTCAATGAACTTGAATTAAACTTTTAAACCAAAATTTATCGCATCAGTAGTATTTGTGGATATCCAACTATGAAGATATGAAAGCAAAGTCCTTTGTGGCCCGGATTCTCCTGGCCCTTGCAATCGCGGCGGCAGCGGCTGCCTGCGTCAAGTTCGACGACAGCGGGATCCAGAGCGAACTGTCCGACATCAAGAGCCGCCTCTCCGCCCTGGAGCAGAAGGCCAACACCGACATCGCAGGTCTGTGGGAGATTGTGAATGCCCTGAAAAACAGCATCACGATCAGCTCTATAGGTGAGACCGACGATGCCTGGATCATAATATTCAACAACGGCAAGACCGCCACGCTCAGCAAGGGCGGCGCAGGCAGCACCCCCGTGGTGGGCGTCAGGCAGGACACCGACGGCATCTACTACTGGACCCTCCACGGCCAGTGGATGCTCGACTCCGGCGGCAAGAAACTCCCCGTCTCCGGCACCCCGGGCCAGTCGCCCCAGCTCAAGATCGAGGGCGGCGACTGGTACGTCTCCACCGACGGCGGCAAGACCTGGACAAAGCTCGGCAAGGCCACCGGCGAAGACGGCGACGCCTTCTTCAAGGACGTCACCTGGGACGACGACTACGTCTACCTGACCCTCAGCAACGGCACAAAAATCAAGCTCCTCCGCGGGGCCGGACTCGTGGCATCGATAGCCGCCATCCCCGACTATAGCGACGGCTCAGTCAAAGCCGGCACCGGCCTCTTCACGATACGCTTCAAGGTGGAGCCCGAAAGCGCGGCCAAAGACCTTCTGCACCTCGATGCCAAGTGCTTCAAACTGAGCGCCGCATACACCCAGACCAAGGCCGCCGAAGGCGAGCTCATCACCCTCCCCGTCCACAAGCGCGACGTAGAAGACGGCATCCTCACCATCACCACCACCGGCGAGGATCTGGCCCCCGAGTTCACGAGTAACAAGATGGGCGTGAGCGCCGCCCTATTCATCAGCGACGGGGCCTCGCTCGCCGTGAGCAGCGGCTACTTCCCCCTGTATCCGAAGAACGAATACAACGGCCACGGCTACGTGGACCTGGGCCTTGACTCCGGCACCAAGTTCGCCGACACCAACCTCGGTGCCGGGAATCCCTGGGAGCCGGGCAACTACTACGCCTGGGGCGAGCTCAAGCCGAAAGACACTTACGACTGGAGCACATACCAATGGTGCGACGGCACGGAGGATAACATAACCAAATACAACAAGACAGACGGCCTCAAGTCTTTCGCGGACGACGCCTACAACGACGATGTGGTCCGCCAGGAGTGGGGCGGCGAGTGGCGCACCCCCACAGACGAAGACTGGAGGGAACTGATGGACGCAAGCAAATTCAAATGGACCTGGACCATCAATAGCGGAACTTACGGCTATGAAGTCACGAGCAAGATGCCCGGCCACGAAGGCAAGTCCATCTTCCTCCCCATCACCGGTTTCCGGGACGGCATCCAACAGTCCGGCAAAACTGTGGGGCGCTACTGGTCTTCATCCCTGAGTTCCAAGGATCACAGACAAGCCGCCAACTTCTACACGTCTTCGACCATCTACGGCGTCGGATCCGAAGAGCGCCACTTAGGCATGGCCATACGCCCGGTCATCGGTAAATATGAGGCAAAGAGCATCAAAGGCGTGAGCATCGTTCCCGGTTCCCTGACGCTTACGGTTGGAATGTCAAGGCACCTTAACGTACGTCTTGAGCCGGATAATGCCGACAATCCCAAGGTAACCTGGTCTTCCGGCAACTCCGGCGTGGCTACGGTCGCCAAAGACGGCACCGTGACCGCAGTCTCCGTGGGCACCACGACCGTGACGGTCAAGACCGTCGACGGCGGCTTCACCGCCACCTGCGCGGTGACCGTGATCAGCCCCTCCGACGTCCCCGCCCCCGTCGGCGCCATTTCGCCCGAGGACTACGGCGACTACTTCGCCTGGGGCGAGACGGAGCCGAAGAAGGAATATAGTTTGCTGAACTATAAGTTTAAGTTGGGTACGGATTATAACTGTCTATTCTCGAAGTACGTAACCAATTCCAGTTACGGAACGGTCGATAACAAGACCGTGCTCGACCCCGAGGACGACGCAGCTCACGTGAATTGGGGCGGTAGTTGGCGAATGCCGACGGATGAAGAGTGTGATGAGCTAATAAACAACTGCACTTGGACATGGACAACCGAAAATGGAGTGAAGGGAGGTAAGTTAACGGGGCCCAACGGGAAGAGTATCTTCCTTCCCGCCGCAGGCTACCGCTACGATGCGGACCTTGTCCGTGCGGGGTCCGACGGCTACTACTGGTCTTCGTCCCTCGATACGGTCGACCCGGCCAGCGCGTGGTTCGTCTACTTCTATTCCGGCAATGTCTTCAGGCGCAGCTACTACCGCTGGTACGGGCTATCGGTCCGTCCAGTCTACGGCGAGTTTATCCCCGTTAAGTCAATTTCCCTGGACAAGACTTCACTGGAGCTGAACGCCGGAGATAAGCAGCAGTTGACTGCCACGGTCAGCCCTTCCAACGCCACTGCAAAGGATGTCGAATGGGAATCCAGCGATGAATCCATCGCCAAGGTAGATGGGGATGGCTTTGTCACCGCCGTTGCTCCCGGCACGGCCACCATCACGGCCTACGGCTCCAGCGGCGTGAGCGCAAACTGCACGGTCACCGTGAAGGAGGGCGTGCAGGCCGTCGACCTCGGCCTGCCGTCCGGCCTCAAGTGGGCCTCCTGCAACGTCGGAGCCACCAGGCCCGAAGAATTCGGCGACTACTTCGCCTGGGGCGAGACGGAGCCGTACTACCAGGACGGCTATGCCTATAGCGCAAGCGCCCTCTGGAAGCCGGGCAAGGAATACGGTTACTACTGGATGAGCTACCGCTGGTGCTACGGAGGCTACGATTCCCTCAACAAATACAACGACAGCTATTCGTCCGGCACCACAGTCGACGGCCTCACCACCCTCACCGACGACGACGACCCCGCACGCGCGGTGATGGGAGACGGCTGGCGCACGCCCACGCGCGCCGACTGGGAAGAGCTTCTGAACCCAAGCAAGTGCATCTGGACTTGCACGGCGATAAAAGGCGTCCCGGGATACACGGTCACCAGCTACACCACCGGCAACTACATTTTCCTCCCCGCCGCCGGCTTTAGAGATGAAGAAAAAATCAGCAATCCCGCAGACGACGGCACCATCGGTTATTACTGGTCCTCGACCCGGTCTGCTGACCCGTGGCAGGCGTGTTCGCTCTTCTTCGTGGACGAAAAAGACGGCGGAGGCATTTTCCTTCGCGATAACGACCGTTGCAAGGGATATTCAGTCCGCCCGGTCTACGGCAAGTAGCAATTGAGAATAATAATGAAAGCACAAACGATATGAAAGCCAAATCCATTATTGCCCGGATTCTCCTGGCCCTGGCGGTCACCGTGGCAGCAGCCGCGGCCTGCATGAAGTTCGACGACAGCGAGATCCAGAGCGAACTCTCCGGCATCAAGAGCCGCCTCTCCGCCCTGGAAGAGAAGGTCAACACCAACATCGCCGGCCTTTGGGAAATCGTGAACGCCCAGAAGAACGGCATCCAGATCACTTCCGTCTCCGAGACCGACGACACCTGGATTATATCATTCAGCAACGGCAAGACGGCCACAGTCAGCAAGGGCAAGAGCCCCGTGATAGGGGTGGCACGCCATCAGGGCGTCTATTATTGGACACTGGACGACGAGTGGCTGCTCGACGCCTCAGGCAACATGCTCCCCGTCTCCGGCGCCCCCGGCACGACGCCGCAGCTCAAGATCGACGGCGGTTACTGGTACGTCTCCACCGACGAAGGCAAGACCTGGACAAAGCTCGGCAAAGCCACCGGCGAGGACGGCGACTCCTTCTTCAAGGACATCACCTGGGACGATGACTATGTCTACCTCACCCTCCAGAACGGCACCAAGTTCGAGCTCCGCAGGGGCGATGGCCTCGTGGCCTCGATAGCGGCAATCCCCGACTACAGCGACGGCGCCGTGAAGGCCGGCACCGGCCTCTTCACCATCCGCTTCAAGGTGGAGCCCGGAAGCGCCGCCGAGGGTCTTCTTTACCTCGACAACAAGTGCTTCAAGCTGAGCGCGGCATACACCCTCACTAAAGCCGCAGCGGGAGACCTCGCCACCCTCCCCATCTACGAGATGGAGGCGAATGACGGCATCCTGACCATCCTCACCGACGGCGAGAGCCTGGCGAAGGAGTTCGCAAGCAAGAAACTCGGCGTCAGCGCCGCCCTATTTATCAGCGACGGGGCCTCCCTCGCCGTGAACTCCGGCTACTTCCCGCTGTACCCCAAGAACGAATACAACGGCCACGGCTACGTGGACCTGGGCCTTGATTCCGGCAACAAGTTCGCCGATACCAACCTCGGGGCCGAAAACCCCTGGGAACCGGGCAACTACTACGCCTGGGGCGAGCTGGAGCCCAAGAAAGACTACAGCTGGGCAACGTACAAATGGTGCGACGGCACGGAGGATCACATGACCAAATACAATGATACCGACGGCCTCAAGTCTTTTGCCGACGACAACTACAAAGACGACGTCGCCCGTCAGGAATGGGGCGGGGAGTGGCACACTCCCACGGAAAAAGACTGGTGGGAGCTCTTGGACGAAAGCAAATTCAAATGGACCTGGACATATAAGGAAGGGAGCTACGGCTATGAGGTCACAAGCAAGAAATCAGGCTACGAAGGTGCATCCATTTTCCTTCCTGCAGCCGGGTATATGGATGGAAAGTGGCAGGTGGGTAATGATGCAGGGTATTACTGGATTTCTGAATTGTCATTAAAAAAGGAAAAAGCGTTGATTATGATGGCGTCAAGTGATGAGGCTATAGCAGGTTATTGGGTTGCTTCTCGCAGTTATGGGATGTCCATCCGCCCTGTCCTCGGCAAATACGTGCCCAAGAGCGTCAAAGGCGTGAGCCTCGACCGCGGGGCCCTCACGATGGTCGTAGGCAGCACAAGGCAGCTTAGCGCCACGGTCGAACCTGCCGACATCAAGAATCCCAAACTGAGATGGACTTCCTCCGACCAGGGCGTTGCCACAGTTGCCAAGGACGGCACCGTGACCGCGGTTTCCGTGGGCACCACGACCGTGACGGTCAAGACCGTCGACGGCGGCTTCACCGCCACCTGCGCGGTGACCGTGATCAGCCCCTCCGACGTCCCCGCCCCCCGAAGTCCAATTATGCGGTTACAACGTACAAGTTGAGTAATGGAACTTGGAATACACTAACTAAATACAACTTCAATTCCAGTTACGGAACGGTGGACAACAAGATCGTTCTCGACCCTGAGGATGACGCGGCCCACGTGAATTGGGGCGGAAGTTGGAGGATGCCGACGTTGGAAGAGTGTGATGAATTAATATACAAATGTACCTGGACCTGGACAACCCAGAACGGAGTAAACGGAAGACTCGTCACGGGCCCCAACGGCAAGTCCATCTTCCTTCCCGCCGCAGGCTACCGCTACGACGTGGACCTTGCCCGTGCGGGGTCCGACGGCTACTACTGGTCCTCGTCCCTCAATACGGACTACCCGAACTTCGCGTACTTCGTCGACTTCTCTTCCGGTTATGTCGGCAGGGGCTACCTCACCCGCTACTACGGGCGGTCGGTCCGTCCCGTCTACGGCGAGTTTATCCCCGTTAAGTCAATTTCCCTGGACAAGACTTCATTGGAGCTGAACGCCGGAGACAAGCAACAGTTGACGGCCACGGTCAGCCCCTCCAACGCCACTGCCAAAGATATACACTGGGCTTCCAGCGATGAATCCATCGCCAAGGTAGATCAGGACGGCCTTGTCACCGCCGTAGCCCCCGGTACGGCCACCATCACGGCCTACGGGTCCAGCGGAGTGAGTGCAAGCTGCGAGGTAACGGTTACGCCAAAGGCCGTTAATCCCGAGTACGTTGACCTCGGCCTCAGTGTCAAGTGGGCCACCTTCAACGTTGGCGCCACCAAGCCGGAAGAGTCCGGCGACTTCTTCGCCTGGGGCGAGACAGAGACGAAGGGTGTGTACAATTGGAGTACTTATAAGTTCTGGGTAGGTGGCGACCCGGACTCGGTAGGCGATGTAACATTGAACAAGTACGTTACATCACCTAATGCTAAATTATCTATTTACTGGGGTGGGGCCGGTTCATGGGACAACAAGACAGTACTTGACCTTGAGGACGATGCAGCACATGTGAAGTGGGGGGATAGTTGGCGAATGCCGACAAAAGCAGAGTGGACAGAATTAAATGAAAAATGCACATGGATCAGGACAAGACAAAATGGCGTCACCGGAGCCCTTTTCACCGGCCCCAATGGCAACAGTATTTTCCTTCCCTTAACAGGCAGCTGGCGCGGCGCTGACCATGAATTTGCAGCAATTACTGGTCATTACTGGACTTCATCCCTCAATGAGCACACCAGAGCGTATAATGGCTATATAGGTTTTGATTATAATTCTGTTGTAACCGATAGTCACTCTAGCCGCAGCTTAGGATACGTCGTTCGCCCTGTTTATGGCGAATTCATCCCCGTGTCATCAATTTCTTTGGATAAAAAGACACTGGAGTTGACTGTTGATGATACGTACCAGCTGACGGCAACAGTCAGCCCGTCGAATGCTACGGCAAAGAATGTCAGCTGGGTATCCGATCGCTTAGATGTTGCCCTCCCCAATTATCAAGGCATTATCACCGCCAGGAACCCAGGCACCGCCACCATCATAGCCTATGCCTCCAACGGCGAGAGCACAAGCTGCGTGGTCACCGTGAAAGAAAAGGAGGGCCCGAAGGCGGTGGATCTCGGTCTGCCATCCGGCCTCAAGTGGGCTTCCTGCAATGTGGGCGCTACAAAGCCAGAGCAATTCGGAGACTACTTCTCATGGGGAGAGACGGAGACCAAGAACGAATACACATGGTCCACCTACAAGTGGGGGAACGGCGACTGGGACGCTGATGAACATCTGTCCAAGTATAATACCGACCCCTCTTGCGGGAACGTTGACGGAAATACCATGCTGCTGCCTGAGGATGACGTTGCCCAGGACAAATGGAAAGGCGGCTGGCGCATGCCCACGGACGCAGAATGGACGGAACTGAGGGACTACTGCACCTGGACATGGACAGTCAGTTATGAAGGAACCGGCGTGGCCGGATATATCGTGGAAGGAACCAAGAACAGCTCCATCTTCCTTCCCGCCACCGGTCACATGGAAGATGAGTTCGTCCTCGATCCCGGTGTCAACTGCGGCTACTGGTCGTCGAACATCGATCCGGATAATCCAGCTTACGCGTGGTTCGTTTATTTCGAAGAAGGCGGAGTCTACAGGACGATCGGCCCTCGCAAATACGGCTATTCCGTCCGCCCGGTCTCAGAGTAACCCCAGGTTGCTCTGAGGCCCCGCCGGGCCGGGTGCAACAGACCGCCGTTTTATATAAAAAGGCTCCGGGCAGAATGCCGCGGAGCCTTTTTGTAGCGGGGGTGGGGCACCTGCTACAAATACGAAATAACGGACAGCGATATCAGAAAAGATGATTTACTAAAAATAAATGAGAAATTAAATCGAAATAGTTGCATAGTTAAAAAGTTTAGTTATATTTGCAGAAAAGTAACTGCGCCTATGAAACGCCTAACCAAAAAAGAAGAGATTATCATGAACCACTTCTGGGAGAAGGGGCCGCTGTTTGTGAGGGAGTTACGGGAGTTGTATCCGGAGCCCCGGCCGCATTTCTCCACCCTGAGCACCCAGGTGCGGACGCTTCAGGAAGAAGGCTTCATCGACCATAAGTCTTATGGTCCAACCTACCAGTACTTCGCCAAGGTAACGAAAGAGGAGTACAAGCAGCGGTCGCTCATCGGCCTCATCGACAAGTATTTCGACAATTCCTACCTGAGTGCCGTATCAGCCCTGGTGAAGGAGGAGAAGATCTCAATCGAAGAGCTGAAGGAACTCATCGATCTGGTTGAAAAAGGTGAACAGAAATGATGGAATTCCTCATATATGATGCTAAGGTAGCGCTTGCGCTTCTGGTGTTCTACCTGTTCTATCGTTTCCTTTTGAAAAAGGAGACGTTCCACCGGCTCAACCGGGCAGTGCTGGTAGGAACGGCTGTGCTCTCGTTTCTGCTGCCGCTGTGCATCATTACCATCCATAAGCCGATGGAGATGGCAGCGCCCCTCGTGACGGAACCCGCCATGGTCGCCGAACTGCCGGAACAGGAACTGGCCCCGCTGGTTCAGGTCTCCGAGCCCTGGTGGCACGTTGCGCTTACCATCCTGTTCTGGGCAGGAGTGGCTTTCGTCCTCGGCCGGGTGCTCATCTCCATCCTGTCCATCCTCCGCATCATCCGTCAGGGCGAACCGGTCCGAAAAGAAGACGGCTGCCGGATTCTCGTCACCGAGCGGGACATCGACCCGTTCAGCTGGATGAAATCTATCGTCCTGTCCCGGAAAGACTGGGAGATCCCGCACGAATCCATCCTTGCCCACGAAAAGGCGCACATCGCTTATGGGCACTCCATCGAAATACTCCTGGTCGATGTCCTCTCGGCCCTCCAATGGTTCAATCCCGCCATCTGGATGCTCCGCGCGGACCTCAAGGAACTCCACGAGTACGAGGCCGACGACGCCGTGCTCCGTGCCGGCGCAAACCTCCGGGAATACCAATATCTGCTCATAAGAAAAGCTGTCAGCAAGAGCGGCTACTCAGTTGCTAACAGCTTTAATCACAGTATCCTTAAAAATCGTATTACTATGATGTCAAAATCCAGATCCCCTCTCGCGAGAGGGCTGCGGGCGCTCTGGCTGCTCCCGCTCGTCTGCCTGGCCATCGGCCTGCAGGCAAGGACTGTCTATGTCCCCGTGGACAAAGATAGTGAAAAAAACGTTTCCGATGAAAAGCCCCAGGGCTATCTTTCCGAAATAGTGGTCATCGGCTATGGCGGCCCGGAGGCCCCCCGGCACCACAAATCGCTGGAGAAAGATCCTCTGCCGTCCATCAAGAATCCGGACATGGACACGGAGGCGGTTTGCCGGGAGGTTTTCAGCCGGTGGCTGAACACCCGCCTCGTCTATCCGGACGAGGCCAAGACCGATGACGGTACGGTCCTGGCGAAGTTCACGGTCGGAACCGACGGAAAAGTCAAAGACATTACCATTCTTTGGAGCGTTTCCGAACAGCTGGACGGAATCGTCGCCCAGCAGATCGCGAAGTCTCCCGAATGGACACCGGCCATGAAAGACGGGAAACCCGTCGAAATGTCATTCATCCAGCCCGTCGTTTTCATGGTTCGGACGTCATCGAAAACCCCTTCTCCCGTAGTCCTGAACATCCGGAAGGATGGAACGATCGAAAGCGGAGGCAAGGTTTATACCTTGTCACAGCTGAAAGACATCATTCCGCCCCATGCTGCA
>CACZMF010000006.1 GCA_902782225.1 uncultured Bacteroidia bacterium
TCAAGACGCAGGCTTTCCTGCCCAACAGCGGAACCCGCATGCTGTCCTCCATCCTTCAGATTATCCTGGGCATCATCTTCCTTGGACACAATCTATTCGGTTCCTTTGTCCAAAATACGCTGCTCTTGCAGGGGCAAGAGCGCTACCTGACGGATTTACCGAAGAAATTCATCCTCGCGATGCTGCGGTAATTTCTCCTAAAATTTTTGGAATCGGGATGTCCGCATCTGTGACGCAGTATCAGAAATTCAGTTTAACCCCTAAAAAATCAAAGTTATGAAATCAATCAACACTTTCGCTCTCTCCGGCCGTCTCACAGCTAACGCCCGCATCTTCGAATCTAAGAATGGCAAGGTAGCACGATTCACCATCGCCCACAACTTCTCCAAAGGAGAACCTGCCCTTTTCCTCGACGCAGTGATGTTCCCCAAGAACGGTTCAAAGGATGTCAACATCCCCGAGGCTCTTCTCACCAAAGGCACTCCGGTAATAGTAACTGGCTACATGAAGCGCACCGTCAACAAGAAGGACGGCATCACCTACGAACCCAACGACCTGGTCGTGGTCTCTTGCGACCCTCTTGAAGAGGAGGCCGAGGAAGCCGCATAGCTTCCGGATCTCGCCCCTCGGGGGCGTCCGACTCTCAGGGCGCCCCTTCCTTTTATCAAGATAGTTCCACAATCTCAATAAATCAGCATATGTCACACAACGTTTATCAGATGGTCACCGACCGAATTATAGAACAGATGCAGCAAGGCATCATCCCCTGGCACCAGCCCTGGGCCGGTGGAAGCGCAATGGCTATCAGCTATACAACCCGAAAAGCGTACTCGGTGCTCAACCAGTTCCTGCTTGGACGCCCCGGCGAATGGATTACTTGGAACCAGATACAGGCTCTGGGGGGTCATGTCCGGAAGGGTGCCAAATCAAGATTCTGCGTCTACTACAAGCCTCTGGAGGAAGAGGTTGCTGACGCTGAGGCAGACGAGGCTGAACGCAAGTTCCGTTTCATCCTTAGGTGGTACAACGTTTTCCATCTTGACGATACCGAGGGTCTCGAGAGCAAGCTGGAGGCCGTATCTCAAAATCCTGGTCTCAAGCCAATCGAAGCAGCGGAAAACGTAATCAGCTCCTATCTCTCGCGGGAGCAGACCTTGCGATTCATCTGCGACCGGGAGTCTGGCAGCGCCTTTTACTCCCCGTCTCAGGACATGGTCGTCGTGCCAATGCTATCCCAGTACCAAATCCCAGAGGAATACTACTCCACGGCATTCCACGAGTTCACCCACTCTACTATGCACGAAGCTCGCTGC
The DNA here is from genome assembly GCA_902782225.1 of uncultured Bacteroidia bacterium. Taxonomy (GTDB): domain Bacteria; phylum Bacteroidota; class Bacteroidia; order Bacteroidales; family UBA932; genus Cryptobacteroides. The sequence goes on from CACZMF010000006.1 coordinate 1,314, forward strand.
AATCGCAAAACCGACAGCCACATCACCCGATTCGGGGACAAGGACTACTCCCGCGAGGAGCTCGTCGCCGAGATAGGCAGCGCGATGATCTGCAACCGTATAGGGATAGAATCAGAGAAAGCATTCCGGAATTCCGCGGCTTACATCCAGTCGTGGTTGAAGGCTCTCAAGAATGATAACCGAATGATTGTCTGGGCTGCGGCCAAAGCCGAGGAAGCGGCGAAATTCATCCTCGCAGAAAGATAGCTTGACTCTTTGTTTTCTGTTAATTAATCACTACTTTTGTTTGTCACGCTCTGCGTGGCAGACATATTAGCGAAAGTGTTTTCGCGTGTCCTTGTAAGAAAATGTGGTAGTTTTCATGTCCCGAGGATAACGAAGATGCATTCCGCTCGTGCTCAGAATATGCAACTGGCCCTGTTCTTCGGGTCGATACTCCATATCTGGCCGAGTGTGGAGTATCAAGTAGTTTATCTGGGACCAGGTCTTACCACAACCTTCTTACGGATAAGCGAAAGAAGCTCCACACTTTTGTTGTTTATTGGGCTTCGTAGGAGCGCGGAGTAATTGAACATAACTACATCTGTGATAAGTCTCAACCTTAAGCGACTCCCATTTTTTTCGCGCCGACATTTACCGATTCTACTTGTATTACTTTCCTTTATTGTTGGTTGCAATAAGAATAACCCAGACTATTTTCAACGACAAAGAGATAAATTGAATAAGAAAGCAGAAGTAATTGCATCTGAAACACAGCACTATTTCGAGAAATGCTCTTCAACCGATGAACTGAAAGAGTACTTGAAAGAAATAAAGAGAATCAATGGTGTCAAGGATGCATACATTTCTGGGAATGCGCTATATGTTGATGTAAAAGACTGGGGGAAAGTCGCATATATTTATCAGCCAGAGTATGACTTTGAAGTTGATGATGACCTAAAGAATAAATTATCTGAGCTATCTGCGCAATTTACTAAAACACAAACAAAAGGGAGTGAGTCAAGAAACAATCATTATAGTGTCTGCATTGGGAATCAACTGTTTAATAACGAAGATCTTGGTTATATCTACCATTCTAACACAGCTTTCGCGTTGGTGTCAATCTTGCAATTATATGGGATTGAATGCTCTGTTGTTCAGCCGTCACTGGAATGGATTAGTTCCGGAATGTACAACTATGATTCTGTTATCTTATTAACCCACGGTAGCTATGACAACGGCCTTCATTGGATTCTTACTTCTGAGGAGCTGGGGCTTGAGAACTGGATGAATAAGTATTCAGAGGCCGAGAATAAATTAGCAGAAAAAGGAAATGCATACATTATGCCCGCCTATGTTTCTGAAACGAGGGGCGGCAAGGTCTACAGAGCATGGTATCTTGCTGTATCAGACTTATATATAAACAGTATTAACAGTCGTGGGTTCACTGAAGGTACACCTCACATTGTTTTCAGTGCAGCTTGCCATTCATTAGAGGGTAATAGCTCTTTGGCTGAAGCATTTATTAACAAAGGTGCAGATTTTTTTCTAGGATATGATAACGAGAATTCAGTTGGCCCAAAAGCATTTGCGGATTTCTTCGCAAATCTCGCCGAGGGCAAATCCATCGCAGAGGCTTTTTCGGTAATGAGGTATAAAAGAGATCCCTCTGAACCTTATGCAGAACTGCACTGTGTTCCTATTATTGACTATTTTAGTGATGCTTGGATGACTTATATCGTTCCTCCAATGATTCCGTCCAAATTTACTCTCTCTTTGAGTAATCAAATACAAATAAATCGCGGATATTATCCTCCAACGATAGAAGGAGAATACTATGTGTCTCCCCTTATTTATCAATATGGCACATGGCCGTATTATTATCCAGGCCTGGAGCTTTCTCCCGTATATATTAGTTTCTCTGGCCAGGATAATGATAATATGACCATTAACGTTGAAATCATAAATAGCAATGGCCTTGAGAGGACATCGGGAATCGGTCATCTTGGAGGCTTTGGGAATCAGTTTAGTGTGTACGTTAATGGCCAAGGACAGGGAACCGGATATGCATATGATGAGAATTATGAGTTGTATTCTTTTTCGCAAACCTATACGGCAGACATAATCCTTTCCGGTGCAGTAAACGGGACTTACATAGATGGTTTCCAGTATGGTTTTACAATAACAGGAAAATCTGCGGAGCCGACGCCATATGCTATTGTTCATGTTGCCGATGTTGGGACTACTATGGTTTTCAGAGATGGAGATGGTGTTTCGGGATGCTACCCTTTGACTAGTGTAGCATATTCTACGTCTTCAATTAAAGAAAAGAAAAATGAGTATTATGACATAGGTTGCGCTTTTGTTTGTCGCCAAACGCCATTATGTGTGAATCGATAGCTGATTAGTCGCTCATTAACCAACCAATCATTTATACTATATGAAAAAATATCTACCAATCATTATCGCGTCGCTTTTTGTATGTTCGTTAAGCTACGCACAAAACACTCAACTTGGGAGCGAAAAGTCATACTACCTTGAGGTATATGAAATCTCCATCTTAAATGCCAGGTCAGTATGTATTAACTGGGGTATTAATACTCCTAATCCTATGACACAGACTTTCAAGCTGTTTAACCAAAAAGGAGAAATGATCAAGTTTGATAACGTCATAGGGGCAATCAACTATTTGGCGACCTTTGGGTGGAAATTGATCTCTGTTTATGAGCGGGAATATAGAAGTTCCCGAACTACGTACTATTTGCTTCATCTGGATGGGAGTAAGTATTCTCATAAACAAATGACAGACGAGATTGATAAAGCTATGGCCAACCTGCAATCCTCACAAGTTAACAATTAACAGATTAATTATTGATGTTTTATGAAAAAGATTGTAACAATGCTTTCAATAAGCATTCTTGCAGCTTATACTGCGACTGCACAGGGTATTGTTTCTTCTGGTCAGTCCACAACTACCAAGGAGAATCAGGCGGAAACAGTGTACTCAACACAGACCAACGGTTTTCTTGCAGATCGTCCAGCTGGCACAATCGCTGCAAATTTGGGTGTCGGCTTTGGAACATGGGGCCTCTCCCTTGCTGTGGATGGAGAATACACATTCGCGAATTTCGGTAGTGGAATGTCTCTGTCTGGTGGTGTATATGGGACTGTTGGTTTTTCAGGAGGGACCCATTTTTTTGTTGGCCCTGAGGCGGCTTTCCACTGGGCCGTGTTAGATCAGTTAGACCTTTATACAAAACTGATTCTTGGATATCACCGTTACAATTACACGTATATGGGCTATACAACGGGCGCTGGTTTATTCCGTGCAGGCGCTTACATTGGAGCAACATACTATCTTAACAAATCAATCGGTATCGGTGGGGTCGTAGGCTATGGTGGACCAAATATAGCCGCACAAGTTACGTTCCGCTTTTAAATGGCCGAGAGTCTAAAACAGCTATGCGGAGTTGTATGGAGGAACAGCGCCTCAAATTTGAAAAACCGGTACACTTTTTGATACACTATTTACGAATAATGCCTTACAGAGTGCTCTGTAAGGCATTATCGCGGAGAGGACGAGATTCGAACTCGTGGTACGGAATGACCCGTACGTCGGTTTAGCAAACCGGTGGTTTCAGCCACTCACCCACCTCTCCAATCACACCACGCTTTGTCAAACGGGACTGCAAATATAGTGATTATTTTTTAACTACCAAACTATTTGCCACCAGCCAGGAAGGCAGCCTGCAGCGGACCGATGCGGCGGTAGCCCTCGGCGGTCATGTGGAGCTTGTCTTTCTGGTAGAAAGCCTCATAGTTGCTGATATCGACCCCTTGGAGACTGAACTGGTCCAGCACGGGCACGGCGTGGTAGCGGCAGCACTCGATCTGGGCCTGGACGTACTGGGCGAAGGTCCTGCCCGTCTTGTTGGCATCTTCCGAGAAGGGATTATATCCGGAATCGCGGCTGAAAAACCTCAGGGAAGTGAAAAAATAGATTTCGGCATCCGGGTTCTTCTCGCGCAGCTTCCTGATGCAGTAGTTGATGCCGCCGCACTGGGTGTCGAGACGCGAAGCATCGTAGCCGTCGAGCTCGGTGTAGTCGCGCCAGCTGCCGCATTCCTTGCCTCCCGTGAAGTCGTTGGTCGAAGCCCACAGCACATAGACGTCGTGGACTCCGGCCGTATCCACCTGGCGCTGAAGCGAATAGCCCTTGCTCAGCGCAAACCCGGCGCCGCCCACACCGTAGGTAGTGACCTCGGCTCCGAGAAGGTCGGCCCAGATCTGCTTTGCCGCATCCGATTCCGGGCGCACGGAGAGCGAACCCCCGAACACGGCGATGCTCTTCCCGTAGTTGCGGCACCCCTGGTAGGGGCTGACCGCAGGCCGGCTGAGCGACGGCCTGATATGGTGGGCCGCCGGATCCGGACGCCGCGATTCGGAACGCGCCCTGGACTGACCATAAGCGGGGTAAATCCCGCCAAACGACACTGCCGCCACGGCAAGCACCAGCGCCCACCGCAGCCTCAACAACTTACTTTTTTTCATATTCCTTCAAAGCCTGGACAGCAAGCGGACAAAGGATGATAAGGGCCACCACATTGATCCAGGCCACCAGCCCGACCCCTATGTCGCCCATCTGCCAGATGACGCCCGCCTCCTTCAGCGAGCCGAACACCACCATGCCGATCAGCGCAAAACGATAGGCCCAGATCACCAGCTTCTCCCCCTTCGCCGAACGCCCCTTCCCGGAGAACAGGTAGATGATGCTCGACTCACCGTAGAAATAATAAGCCATTATCGTGGTGAACGAGAAAAACAGCAGCGCTATCCCCACGAACGAGCTCCCGAAGCCCGAAAGCACCGAATCCACGGCCGCCTGCGTGTAGCCCACATAATTGGCCCCCAGCTCGGGCGCGTTGGCCACAAGCACCTCCCCGGTCCTGGCATCCAGCACGTTGTAGTTGCCGGAGCAGAGTATCATCAGGGCCGTGGCGGTGCATATAAGGAGCGTGTCCACATAGACCGAAAACGCCTGTGCGAGCCCCTGCCTGGCCGGATGCGACACCGATGCCGACGCCGACACGATGGCCCCGCTGCCCTGGCCCGCCTCGTTGGAAAAGATTCCCCGCTTCACGCCCATCATGATGGTGGAACCGAGTATGCCCCCCACCAGCGGATGTATACCGAAGGCATTGGTGACTATGGACTTAAGCACGGCGGGCACAACCTCGATATGGCTCGCCACCACAATGATCGTGATCACGATGTAGCCCAGCGCCATGAACGGCGTCACGATCGAAGCCACCCGCGAAATGCTTTTGATGCCCCCAATGATCACCAGCCCGAGAATGAATGCCAGCCCCAGGCCGCAGGCAAGAGGCGGGAGACTGAAAGCGTTGCCGAGCGCCGCCGTGAGGCCGTTGGACTGCACTGGGCTCAGCAGCAGGCCGTAACCCACCAGAGACAGCACCGAAAACAGCACCGCAAGCCACTTGCACTTCAGCCCCTTTTCGATGTAGCACGAAGGCCCGCCGCGGTAGCCGGTGGAATGGTGGAACTTGAACAACTGCGCCAGCGTGGATTCCACGAAGGCAGTCGAGGCCCCGAAGAAAGCGATTATCCACATCCAGAACACGGCACCGGGACCGCCCAGGGCGATAGCTGTGGCCACGCCCACGATGTTCCCCGTGCCCACGCGCCCGGAAAGGGCCACGCAGAACGCCTCGAACGACGAAATCCCCTTCTTGCTGCCGTCCTCCTCCTTATGGGCGGGAGCGAACAGCGAGCGCACCATCAACCCGAAACGCCGCAGCTGCACGAAGCGCGTGCGCACGGTGAAATACAGGCCGGCACCGACCAGGAGCACCACCAGGGCGGGGCTCCACACGATGTCGTTGACGGTGGATATGAAGGATTCGAACATTCTAATAAAGGTTCCAGTAAGGTATCACTTCTGGCGTGCCGAGGCAGAGGCGCAGCTGCTCCTCGCTCAAGTATTTCTTATCCACGGCCATACGGAACACGTAGGTCCTCCACCACTCCCCCTGCATCTGGACGTAGCCGTCCTGCCCGCGTCCGAGGCCGAAGCTGTTTTCGGAGACCCAGCGCACCACGGAGCCGTCAGGAGCTGTCTCCACCCCGCACATCGCCATAGCATGGGCTGAACTCACGTTGCGGCTCAGGAACTGCTCCCGCTTGTCCATATGCCAGGGGCCTCCATCGCGCGCGCCCTCTATGGCAAGGCGGGTATCGTAGATGCCTTCGTCGGCAAGGGCCTGCTGGTAGGTGTCCACGGTGAAGTAGAACTTGTCGCCGCCCTTCAGCGACGCCTGCCCTATCTGCTCGAGCGCCTCGGCCGGAAGGTTCAGGAACACCCACTCGGGCGCGTCCGCAGCGCTCCTGGAGCCCTGCACGCGATACATCCTGCCGTACGGCCTCGTGGGGTCGTTCATCAGCATCACGTAACGCTCCGAAAGCCCGCCGAGGCCAAGCGAATCCCGGAATCCGGCCGGGGTCCAGCGGCGCCCGCCGTACTCGAACGAGGCCGGGGGCACCCCCAGGGTCATAGCCAGCACCTTCCACGCTTCGGCGAGGGCCTCTGCGCGCACGGCCTCCGGGTCGGAGCTCTCGCGCATGCGCAGCCCGTAGCAGCGAAGCAGCGCACGAAGCTGCTGCAGCAGGGGGCTGGAAGCCACGGAAGTGGGCGTGCCGGGCATAGCTTCTTCCGGCACAATGCCGTATTTTTCAATAAGATAGAGGGCATTCATAAAATGTCCGCCGTCCCAGGTCGGGCGCCGGAAAGCGGCCTCGTTCCAGCGGCTGTCAAGAGCCTCCTTGCGGTGGTCCCACACGCCCACGAGGAAGAGGTTGGCCTTCTCCAGCATGTCGTAGAAATAGCCATAGACCGTGGAGAAGCGTAGCCCGCCGCGCAGCACGTTCGCCGTGGAGAAATACCAGCAGCGGCCGGAAGAGCCCTGGTCAGTGATGCCGGAGGCGGGCAGGAACACGTCCAGGCCAAGGGTGTCAGCACGCTCGCTGCCGCCTGCTTCAAGCAGGGCCTTGCGTTGCATATCGGGAATCTCCACGGGAGAGACTGCGACCTCGGAAGCGAAAAGTGCAGCGTCCGGCATAGCGGGCGAGAGGCTGGCCGGAGCCTCGAAAGGCGGCCTGCGGCTCCCCATCAGGGGTTCGAAACGGAAATCCGGGCCGCGGCGCTCCTCAAACTCCTTGCGCACGGCAGCAAGCACATCGGGCCGGGTGTAGAGTTCATATGCGGAAAGGAACAGCACCCGGGCCGCTCCCAGGGCACCTTTCGTGCCAATTGTGGTGCCGCCGCTCGCCACCTGCTGCCAGCTGTGACCCACCCCGCCGGGAGTGAAGCAGGCGTAGCGGAAACTGCCCGTAGGCACCGCCCAGGTCACATTTCCGACGTCGCTGGACACATAGGCTTCGTAGCCCTCGTCGGCCGGAGGCACCACCACGGAAAGCCGGTCGATCAAAGCGGCGTCCACGCCTGATTCAGCGGCCACGGCGCGTGCGAATTCCATCTCGCGGCCGTCCAGTTTGATGCCGCCCACCGCCTCCAGGCTGCGGCCCACCAGAGCCGCCATCTCCTCGTTGGGCAGGCGCTCGTAGTTGCCGGACACCAGTTCGTAGTCCATCGTGGTGCCGGTGCCCATCGCAGCGCCTCGAGCGGCAGCGATAGCACGCTCCAGCAGGTCACGGACCACTTCCCTCGACGGGCTGCGGAAGTAGTATTTGACGCTGGCCCTGTCGGGCACCACGTTGGGAGCCTTGCCCCCGTCGGTGATGACGTAGTGGATGCGGCTCGTCTGCGGGACGTGCTCGCGCATCAGGTTTATCATGTAGTCGAAGGCCTCCACGGCATCGAGCGCGGAGCGGCCCTCGTCGGGGGCTCCGGAGGCGTGCGAAGCACGGCCGATGAAGGTGAAGAGCACCTGCACGTTGGCGAGGCCGCTCTGCTTGTTTACGGTGTTGCGGGTGTCGGGGTGCCAGTCCAGCATGGCGTCGAGGCCGTCGAAGACTCCGGCACGCATCATATAGGCCTTGCCTCCGCCGCCTTCTTCAGCCGGGCAGCCGAAGAGCTTTATCGTGCCCTGGCGCCCGCCGGCGAGCCATTCAGCCGCCGCGGCAGCCCCGGCCACAGAGCCGGTGCCGAGCAGGTTGTGGCCGCAACCGTGGCCGTTGGCCCCGGGCACGAGCGGCTTCCGGTAAGGCACGGTGTCCTGCGACATGCCAGCAAGGGCGTCGTACTCGGCCATCATGCCGATGACGGGCGAGCCGCTGCCGTAGCTGGCCACGAACGCGGTCGGGATGCCGGCCACGCCGCGCTCCACCTTGAAGCCGCGGCTTTCCAGGAAGGAGGCGAGCTCTTCAGCGCTGCGCTCTTCGGTGTAGGCCGTCTCGGCGTAGTTCCAGATGCGCTTCTGCAGCGCGTCAAACACGGCGAAGTTCCGGTCCAGATACTGCAGTCCCGCCGCCGGCGACGAGCGCACGGGTTTCTTCCGCGCGGCCATCGCCCCCGGCGCCGCAGCGCCCACCACCAGCGCCGCAACCAATATTGTGACAATCTTTTTCATAACTACTTGGCGGCCTTGGCGAGCCAGCCCTTGAAGATGCTGAACAAGAGGATGCCTGCGCCGGCGGCGAAGCACACCGACACAAACAACCACCCAAAACCATTGCAAAACGCCAGCGGCGAAAGACTCACCAACGCAATCTCCACCGGCGCGATATACAAATACGCAAACGCATAATCATCCAGGCAGCCGCTCTTCGAATCCGGATCCGTGATGCGCAGGAGCGCGATGCCCATAGCCATCGTGCCCGTGAACCAGCCCCAGGTGAAGATCGACTTCTCGAAGGGCGCCGTCCTGTGGATGCGGCTGCCCACCCAGAACACGTAGAACAGCGTCACGAGCAGTCCCACGGCCAGCAGGATCAGCAACGGCACCACGAACTTCCCCACTATCTCCAGCTTGATGGAAGCCACTCCGAAGGCCACCAGATAATCAGTGAAAGCACCGCTTAGGTGCCCCACGATGGGCTTCGAAATATGTTCGTCCGCCTTAGCCCGCACAAGGATCCAGCGCACGAGTATGCCCACGATGAAGGCGCAGCTGAACACCGGCAGCATCAGCGCCGGCCAGATCAGCGAGATCAGCTTCGCAAGGCCGTAGCCGCCGAGCGCGATCATCGCCACCACCGCGAAATTGAAAGTCATCGAATCCAGCGAGATGGCGGAGAAGGAAGCCTTGCCCATGCTCACCCGCTTGTCCGGCGGCAGGATGCCCGTCCGCAGCTCCGGCGAGAGGTTCTCGAACGCACAGATATACTGCGTCTTGCCGCGCGCCGCACCCCAGGATATAAGCCACATTCCTATGACCACGGAAGCGATGATGCCCACCGTGGCGGCTGTCATCGCGAGAGACTGCATTTCCTCGACGCCGTAGGATGAGAAGGACTCCCCTATTGCCGCAGCAGTGCCGTGGCCTCCGCAGAAGCCGGCCGGCATCGACAGGCCGAAGGATCCGTCCACAGGCCAGATACGGCTGAGCACCCAGAGTCCGAGCGCGCCGCCAAAGGCCCACTGAAGCAGCATACCGGCCTGAGAGTAGGCCCACATCCGGCCGATGCGAGCACCGCCGTCGGCCTTGCGCCCGCCCCCGGAAGTGATGGGTATGCAGCTGAACACCAGCGCAATGAGTATTCCGGCATAGGTGCCGAGCTTATCCGAAAGCGGCAGCCAGCCGAGCACCTCCGGGCCCAGGACCAGGCCGAACAGGCCGGCCAGCAGGCTGGGCGGGATGAAGAAGCGCTGGATAAGGCGCACCTTGGACCTCAGCAGCTTCCCGAGAAGCAGCAGGAGCGACACGATACCGGCATCGACAAGAAGGGTCCAGGGAGTGAACGTCATAAGGCGAATCTGTGTTTATAGTGTTTGAAGCGGTTGTCTGACCTGCGGTTGAAGCGCTCCACGGCGGGCCCGTCATAGCCGGAGCGGCGCATCCTGCGGTCCAGGCGGCGCCCCTTGCGGAACTCCCGCCCCTCAGCCCTGCGGACGCTGCGCAGGACCCTCCGGAGCGAGGCGATATCGACTTTCTTGATTTCGTCCTTGTCGGAATGGACGCTCAGGTAGAGCGCCGCGGCAAGGCGGTTGGCCTCGGCCGTGCCGGTCAGGCACCGGGGAATGTTCTCCCCTGCCGCAACCCACACGGGGATGGCGTAGCAGCAGGGCGTGTAGCCGGGCGCGCACCACATCAGGCCGCTGTCGGGGGCATCTCCTGCCCCGGGGGCCTCGATGACCACGCAGGCCGTGGTGGTGCTGCGGGGGATGAAGTCATGTTCGTTCAGCCAGCCCCTGTAGACCCCGCTCAGGGCATCGTCGCCGCCGTTGAGATAGCTGCGTCCCACGCGGAAGAAGAACTCGGGATCGAAGGTTTTCCGGGCCGCCATCAGGGAGGCCATGGTCTCATAGCGGGCAAAGCCGCGGCCGCGGTCCTCCTCGCCGGTGAGCGAATAGTTGGTGCGGAAAAGATAGCCGCCCGGCTCCACGTCGAAGCGGGTGTAGTCGTAGTCCGACACCTCGAAATATGCCGCTCCGCCCTCGGCATCCACGACGCCGAAATTGGTGCTGAGCAGCATAGGGCGCTCCTTTTCGCGGAGCAGCCGCTCGAAATCGTCCACCGTGCGGCAGCATCCCAGGGCCAGGGCCATCAGCGGGCCGGCCTTGGTGTCGAAGCCCAGCGAATCGGGGCGCAGGTTGTAGGAAAGGTTGTTCATCACCCCGAAGCCTGCGACGTTGATGCCGGCGTAGGCGAGGGTGCAGAGGCTGTCCGAGGTCGGGAAAAGTGCCGTGTAGGCAATCTGGACGCCGTCTTTTACGTGCACGATACGGTTGTAGGGATCGGAGGCGTCGCGCTGCTTCCATAGCATGGGGCGCCCGGATGCGCTCGCTCCCGCCGACACGACGGCAGTCGTGCAGGCAAGCAGGTCGGCGCCCAGCAGCAGGGCGGCCGCTATGATCCACAGCCGTTTCATTTGCGTATCTTATAGCCGTAGTAGGCGTAGAACATTATCAGCAGGTAGAAGGGCAGGCAGATCCAGTAGGCGTTCTGCATTCCCAGCCAGTCCTTCAATGCGCCGAAGAGCAGAGGGATGAGGGCGCCGCCGCCGATGGAGGCCACCAGCAGCGAGGAGCCCTTCTTGGTGAATTTGCCCAGGTCCACGATTGCAAGGGGCCAGATGGCGGGATACATCAGCGAGCAGGCGAAGCTCAGCAGCGCCACGCACCACACCGAAACCTGCGGAGGAGTGAGCACGATGAGCAGCGAATCGATCACGGCCACCCAGGTGCAGATGCGGAGGGCCTTGACCTGCGAAATGACCTTCGGGATGCACAGGATGCCGATGACGTAGCCGGCCGCCATGCCGATGCCGGGCCATATGGTGTAGCTCTCCGGATTCGGGAGCCCGAGGCCCTGGGCGTAGTCGAGCACCGTCAGCAGGGCGAGATTCTCCACGCCCACATACACGAAGAGCGCGAGCGCCCCGAGCACAAGGTGCGGGAACTGCCAGATGTTCTTCTTGCCGGCGGCGTAGGGGCAGTCTTCGGGGTTCTCCTCTCCTTCGGCCTTGATTTCCTCCAGCGGAGCGAAAATGGTCACGATGCCCAGGATCACCACCACGGCGATGATGATGATGAGCGGCTTGTCCAGGTCCACCAGGCCCACGGCCTCGATGGGCTTGCGCGTCACGGCGGCAATGAACACCGACGGCAGCGCGAGGGCGCAGGAGTTGCAGATGCCCATGATGCTGATGCGCCGGGCGGCAGAATCTATGGGCCCCAGGATGGTCACGTAGGGGTTGATGGCGGCCTGCAGCACGGTGTTGGCCGTGCCGCTGATAAAGCAGGCCAGAAGATAGAGCGGGAAGCTCTCCAGGCGGGCCGCCGGGATAAAGAGGGCGAATGCCGCCGCGAACATGAAGAACGAGAGCGACATGGTCTTCTTGTAGCCTATCTTCGCAATGATGCTGGAGGCCGGGAAACTGAACACCAGGAACGCGAGAAAGGTCGCCGCTATGACCAGGTAGCTCTGCGCCGAACTCAGGTTCAGGTTATTCTCCAGAAACGGCACGAAATACCCGTTGATACCCGTAGCAAACCCTACGGTGAAAAACATCATCCCTATAAACGCCAGGGGAATTATGTACTTGTTCTTACCCATTTTCCGATTTATGCATTCAGATGATACTTGATGAGGCCTTCCATGGGGGCGATGAGGATGTTGCCCATCTTCATGCCGAATTCTTCAACGACGGGTTGCAGGAGGGGCTTGAAGTAGTAGGCCACGGAGCCGACGGCGTTGAAGGTGTATTTCTGATAGTCGGGGTAATGGGTGACTATGAGCTTGAAGAACTGGCGGAAGGCGTCGGTGACGAGGTTCGGGAAGTAGGGGTCGAAGTCCAGATGCTCGTTGATGAACTTGGCGTACTGGGCGCAGAAGCGGTTGGGGAAGGGCTTCGTGTAGATGACATCCAGCAGCTCGTCGTTGTTGCGGCCCAGTTCCTTGCCCACGAGTTCATAGACTTTCGGGGGCATATTGCGGCGTATGTAGTCGGTGATCATACGCTTGCCGAGGTTGCCGCCGGAGCCCTCGTCGCCTAGGATGAAGCCGCAGCTGTCCACGTTGAGGCCTTCGTTGCAGCCGTCGTAGAGGCAGGAATTGGCTCCGGTGCCGAGGATGGCGGCAAAGCCGGGCTCGGTCTGGAGCAGGGCCCGGCAGGAGGCGAGGGTGTCCATTGCAATGAACACCTTGCCGGCCTTGGTGAACACTTCCCGGAGTGTTTTCTCCATGAAGGGGTACTGGAGGGGGGTGACTCCGGCTCCGTAGAAGTAGATTTCATCCACGAGGGTGGGGTCGAGGCCGGCCGGAAGGTTGGCGCGTATGTCGGCAACTATCTGGGTGCCGGTGATGTAGTTGGGGTTGTAGCCCTGGCTGTAGAAGCCGATCCTGGTCATGCCGTCTTTCGATACGCATCCCCATTCGGTCTTCGTGGCCCCGCTGTCTGCTATCAGTATCATAATTATTGAGTTAACTTTTTGGTGCCGTAGGTTGAAAGGAGGGACGCTCCAGGGCTCTCTGCCTCTGGTGCCTGTCGCTAGCCGTCTCAAACTTGATGTCGAGGTAATTGCCTTCCCTCGCTATCCATAGTTCGAACATGCGGTCATCAATGATATATGTTCCTTTGGTCAGTTTACGTACTATCGGGTTGTTGTCGTCTTGCAGGGAAATCAATGCATTCTGGACGCTGGATGCATTGTCCAAGGCATAGTCCTTCATTATTCTGGAGGACGTGAGATTTGACGCAATGCCTTGGGCGGCGATACAATACAGGGTGTTTCTCGTCTTTTCCTTTTCGATTCCGTTGAGAAGGGTCCGGAATGATTCGTCTTTGGATTCGAGAATGGCCGCGACCGATTCTTTTATTTCCGGAATTCCGGCCGAGGCTTTCCTGCCCGCTTTCCCGAATACGTGATTCATAGTTTCCTGCATAGGGGCTGTTTCCCCCAGGAACAGGTCATAGACAAAGCGTATCGCCTCGGGAGCAATTGATTTTCCGTATTCTTCGAAGCATCCCGAAACGAAACTTTCATATTTGTTGTAGTCGAGAATGTCGAGGTCGATGTTTGATGAACTTTTATAGAACGGCTTGTTGTGGTTCATGAACATCATGTTCAGCATGTGTTTGGAGCTGCCGGAAAAGATGAACTTTGTGTTGTTCATTTGCTGGATATGCGAGCGTAGTATCGCCGCCATCCGCTCCGGGTAATACTCTATCTGCTGAAACTCGTCGAATACTATTAAATTCTTCTTTTTTGTGGTTTCCAAAAAGCCGAACAGTTCTTCGAGCGGAATCCTGGGCATCTGGGCCGGTGTGGTCCCTATGCTTGGAAGGGATACCTGTCCGGTTGCCGGGTCGTATGATCCCAGGGATACATTGATGTCCTTCAGGATTTGCTCAAAATTCCTTTTGATTTTGGCTGTGCGGGCAAAAGGGGCGTTGATGAGCTTGTTTTGGAAAGCTATATGGAAATCGTTGTAATTTTTGGTTCCAAAGAGGTCAATATAGAGGGTGTTATAGTCTTCTTGAACCCTTTTTTGATTGAAAATATGGTGCACCAGGCTGGATTTCCCTATTCTTCTCTGGGCTTTCAGCACTACATTGTTTCCGTTTTCTATCAGATCTATTATCGTCTTTGTTTCTTGCTCTCTATCACAGAAATAGCGGTCCGGAATGATGATTCCGGTAAAAAACGGATTCGCTGGTCTGGTGCCTTTATTTGCCATACAACTGCCTTGTCTGCCGCAAATATAAGCTTTATATTTTTATTGTAAAAAAATTATTGTAAAAAAATAAAATTATTTCTTGAGCTGGTGGAGGTCCGGGAGGTCGCCGAGGCCGTAGCGGAAGAGGACGACGCCTTCGGCCTTGGTGGAGTCGATGAACATACGGCAGTCTTTGAGGATGCTCTCGGCGTCCATCGGGACGACCTTGGTGGAGTCGGTGTCGTAGTAGGTGGTGAGGCCGGCCCAGACCTTGGCGGGAGCGCCCTTGGTGGCGAAATGGTCGGCGACCATCTGCGCCCAGGGCCTGCCGCCCTTGCGGTAGGAGTCGCAGTGGAAGTAGATCATCGGCATCAGGATGTCGATGTACTGGCCCATCTGGGCGGGATCCTGGCCGTAGTAGTACTCGCTGTCAGGCTCGGGCATCAGGGCTGCCGAAAGGATGATATCCGGATTGGCGGCCTTGGTGGCGGCGGAAATCTGGCGGCAGAACTCGGTCACGCAGCCGGTGGCGGTGATTTCCTCGGAAGGATTGTGCTTGTGGGCCGTGCCGCCGAAGCGGATGTAGTCCAGGTGGATGCCGTCCACGCCGTAGCCCACGTATTTCACTGCACGCTCGATTACCTCGTCGAAGTACTCCTGGTCGTAGCAGTTGAGGGAATCCTTCACGGGATTGATCCATTTGCCCTCCTTGTAGAAGGCCTGGAACCAGATGTGGACTTTCATGCCGCGCTTGTGGGCTTCGCTCACGAAATCCAGGGTAGAGTCGACTCCGTGGCGCTCGAAAGACACTTCGTGGAGGATGATGTTCTTGATGTCCTTGGCGGCAAGGGTGTCGAGGTTGACCTCGGGCATAAACTTGGACCAGAGCCAGATGCCGTTGAAATTGGGCTCTTCGGCCTTTTTGCAGGATGCAAGGGCCAGCATGGCCAGTGCAATTACTATGTATTTTTTCATAAGGAGACGGGGTTAGGGTATCAGAAAGGAAGAGTCTTGTAGCGGCCGTTGAACTTGTTCATGCCTTTCCAGGTAGGATGGCCCATGGTGGCGCTGTTGTTGGACGGGTCGCTGACCCACCAGCGGCCGCCGGCCCAGATTTCAGGGATGACGTGGCCTATCACGCCGGAGCTGAAGTAGCACTGGCCGTGCATATAGCGGGCTGGGATGCCGGCTGCGCGGCACATCGCGAGAGTGGCGTGGGTGAGGTCGCAGCAGTTGCCGCCCTTGGCCTGGATGGTCTTCACGGAGCCTTTGTGGGTGTTGGCGTAGTCCTCCCACTCCCACTCGTCGCGGGCGTATTCGAAGATGGCCTTGGCCTTCTGCAGGTCGGTGGCATTCTCGGGAAGTTTCGACAGGGCGGCGTCCTTTGCGGCTATGACCACGGGATCATCGATGTCGCAGTTGGTGACCTTGCGGAGGTAGTCGGAGCCCCAGGTGCAGACCTTGCCGGGGAACTTAAGGTTGTGCTTGTAATAGTGGAAAGCACGGCACAGGGCGGCGCCGTAGTCGCGGGAGATGAAATTGCCTATGTACTTGACCTGGTCCTTGAAGGGGGTGTCGTAGGTGTAGGTGAAGGTGCTGTCCGCTCCGCGGGAAGGGCAGGTGATGGTGCCGAACGACACATAGTTGGGCATCGAACCGTTCTTGATGCCGTAGGCGAGGGCCTTGTCGGCCGCCCAGGTGAGGGCTTCGATGGAAATGGAGTCCTGCTCGAAGGTGTTGTTGCCTTCGGCGCTGCCCCAGGTCATCCTGACCGGCACGTCGACCTCCTCGTCCTCCCAGTGTTCGGGATCTTCCTGGATCTTGCGCAGGAGGGCGCAGGCGGCCGCCATATACTGACCCTTGCCATAGAGTATGCCTTCCACGTTGACAGATGCGGGAAGTTCGTCTTTCTCCACGAAGGTCTCGTAGGCCTTGGCCAGTTCTTCGACGAAGAATCCGTTATAGCGTTTGGCCACGAACTCCTTGGGAGTGTCGTCCGGCTTGTCTTCCGGCTGGTCCGGATTCTGCTTGGGCTGGCAGGCGCAGGCGGCAATAAGGCTTGCACAGGCCAGCAGGATAAATGCAAATTTCTTCATAATCAATGGTTTAAATTGGGAGCAGCAGGGACGGTCAGGTCCCTGCTGCCAAAAGAGTATCCAGATAAACTATTTCACGACGATGTTGTCGAGATACCAGCGATTCTGATGACGTGCACTATTGGAGACATCAGGATCATTGTTGGTGGGACGAATCGTGATACGGGTCGATGCGGTCGCCCCCTTGATCTTCACGGAAGCGTGCTGCCACTCTAGTTTGGTAGGCTTCGTAGTGGGCTGTGCCGACTCTATTTCCCCACTGGTCTCGGTGCCGGTAGCTTCAATAGTGCCACCACCGCTCACAACCACGGTAAGGGTCATAATGTCCGGATTGTCAGAACCGGTCTTGCACCAGCACCAGTCGAAGGTAAGCTCGACATCCTTTGCAGCAGTGAGAGACTTAAGGGCGGGAAGAATAATGCCTGAGCTGTATGAAGTCTTACCAAATTTGAGGTAATACTTGTTCAGATACAAAGTCTGTTTGTTTGCTTCATCCGGGGTGCCGTCGGACCAAGCCTGATCCTTCCATCCCCAGATATATCCATATCCACGGTTCTGCATTTCAGTCAGGAAAGTGGCGGTCTTCTCGTTGGTGAAAACATTGGGCGAGGAGCCCACCTTGTCGGTGCCTACATCATCCGGAGAATTGGTCTCATCGGCCCAAGGCTTGATCCATTCGAAATCATCCTCAAAAACTGCCGTGCCGGCTTCAGGCTCTCCACCCTCGACTCCGAAGAGTTCGGAACGGATTTCCAGCTCGGCTCCGAGAGCGTCAGCCTTCTCGAGGTTGTGGTCCAGTACGTACTTGAAGAAGTGTGCATAGGTGATCAGAGCGCGCATGGAACTGAAGCAGCCCTCATAGTCGCTGATGGGATCACGGGGATATGTGCACATGTTGGTGATGGACTGGCCGTGCTGGAAGTTCACGGAACGCTGTGCCCAGTTGTCCAGGACGCGCATCTCAACCTTGCGGTAGAGCTTGGTGTCGCCGACCTTCTTGCAGAGGTAGCCTCCGTTGGAAGGCTCTGCATAAGGCAGGCTGCCGAAATAGTACTTGTGGGTTGCGGGCAGTTTGTCCTTCATGGACGCGGGAGTGGCGGCAGGGATCTTGCCGAAGCCGTTCAGCTCGGTCTCGTTGCCGTCGAAGCCGCGGAGCAGGAGGAAGCTGCGGAGAGCAAGCTCAAGCATGTCGGCGGTGTTCAGGGTGGCGTCACCGACCTTGATGGTCGTGGCCATAGGCACATAGTGGGCGTTCTCCACGAGAGTCTGGGATGCGGCATCGATTGACTCGGTGTCGCTCTTCTTCACGTAGTCGATGGTGCCGGTGGTCTTCTCCCAGATGTCGAGAATCTTCACGTATTCCTTGGCGAAGTCCTCGATGGTGGGCTCTGCCGCTGCAGAGCTCTGACCGTAGAGATCCACATCGAATTTCACGCCGTTGAGTCCGGTGACCACCTTGTCGTCGATACCGTTGTCAAGCAGGTACTTGTAGATTCGCATGAGGATAAGGAGCTCACGCATAGGGGAAATGTATCCCACATAGCCGTCGAGGTTCAGGGTACCGGAAGAGGTGCCGAATTCCTGGTAGTTGCCTATCATTCCGAGAGGGTTGTTGCTGCCCACCTTGATGAAGGAACGGACCACGTGCCATGCACCGACCTTGAGCATGAAGCTGAGGTCGACGTCCACGACCTCGAGGCCATGGTTCTTGACGAAATTGTCGCTTTCATACCAAGGGAACTTGCCCCACTGGTTGTCCTTGCTGGTTTCGGAAATGGGAGCCTTGGACATGGCGATGCCGTCCTGGACAGTGTAGGCCTTGTTGCGGTCGGTCATTCCGTCAAGGAATGCCTCGCCTTCGGCGGTACACATGTTCAGCAGACCGCGGATAGCGATTTCCCATGCCTGGCTGGAGCTGTACTCCTTGCCCTTCACGTGGAGCTTCCAGATCTTGCCGGCCCACTTGGGATCATACTGGTTGCCGGGCACCTTGTAGTAATCTCCGGCAGGGTTGCCGACGATGGGGATGAAGTGGACATTCTGCCATGCAGTGCCGTTGTCGGTGCAGTGCGTGCCGTCTGCATCGACTGTGCCGACGGTGTTCTCCCACACCTGGAGACCCTTCACGAATTCCTTGGCGAAGTCGGCCAGGGTAGCCTCTTCCTCGATCTGGCTGCCTTCCTCGTTACCGAAGAGCTCGGAATGGATAGGAGTGTCGCCGGGGATGGCGTCAGCCTTTTCGAGATTGTTATCGAGCATGTACTTGAAGAAGTATGCATAGGTCAGGAGGGCACGGCCGGAACTGAAGCATCCCTGGTAGTTGGTGATGTTGTGGTCGGCACGAGGATAGGTGCAGAAGTTGGTGATGTTCTTGCCGTGGTTGAAGTTGATGGAGCGCTGGGCCCAGTTGTCGAGGATGACGGGATCCACCACGCAGTGGATTTCCTTGTCGCCTTCGAGCTTGACAAGGTATCCGCCGTTGCTGCTCTCGATAAGAGGTGAGCCGAAGGAGTAGTCGTGGGTCTTGGGCACGATGGCGTTGATGTCGACGGGAGTTGCTGTCGGGATCTTGCCGAAGCCGTTAAGCTCCGTCTCATTGCCGTCCCAGCCGCGGAGCAGCAGGTAGGAACGGAGAGCGGTCTCGAGCATGTCGGCGATGTTGTAGGTCTTGCCGCCCACGACGATGGTCCAGTCGTTGGGGACATAGTGGACGTTTTCGACCACATCATTATCTCCCTCCTTTGCAAGCTCCCAGTTGGAGAGGCGGTTGATATTGCCCACGTGCTGCGACCAGACGTCGATGATACCGACGTACTGCTCGGCGAATTCCTTGATGGTAGCCTGCACCGGAGCGGTGTACTTGACCTGGGTGATGACGATTTCAAGGCCTTCGGTGACGTTGCCGCCCTTGACGATGACCTTGCCTTCACGGGCGTCGCCGGTGTTCTCGGCAACGGTGATCTTGAGGGTGACGTCGCCGGGTTCGCCGGAGAGCTGGTCAACGGTGATCCAGCTGTCGGATGCGGTGGCGGTCCATGCCTTCTTGGCGGAGAACTTGGCTTCCTTCGTGGACTCTATGCAGTCGAAGTCGAGCTGCTTTGTCTTGAGTTCGATGTCGGGCATGTCGACGCCGTAGAGGTCGTAGTTGAGGTGGACGTCCTTCATGGCATCCCACACATTGTCCTCGATGTTGTTGGCGAGCAGGTACTCGTAGAAGCGGGCCATGATGAGGAAGGTACGCATTGCGGAGATGATACCCTCATAGCTGCCGAAATTGATCTTGGCGTCATCTGCACCGAACTCCTGGAAGTTGCCGATGGCCGGAGTGTCGAACTGGGTGCAACGGGTCAGGTACCAGCCAAGTTCATGGCAGAGGAACTCTACAGTACAAGGATTGGTTTCGGAGAAGTTTATGATCTTCTTCACGCCGCCCTCGGTGTTCTCATACCAGGGATAGGCGTTGAAGCCGGTCACTGTAGCATACTCGGCAGGAGTAGGATAAGGCTCGTTGAGAGACTTACCGTTGCCCATGGTGTGGATGAACGGGTTACGGGTGGGCTGGAGGAGGCTGGAGCCTTCCTTGGTCACGAGGTCCATGATACCCTGGGCTGCGATGCTCCAGCACTCGGCTGCAGTGTACTCGTGGCCGTCAAGGTTCACATGGTAGTAGGGCTGGTAGTACTCGCTGTACATGGTGCCGTCCTTGTAGCCGCCGGAGTACTCGATGGGGATGAAGTGGACGTTCTCCCAGGCGGTGTTGTTTGCGGTGCAGTGCGAGCCGTCGGCGTCGACGGTACCCACAGTCTTCTGCCAGACGTCGAGATACTTGACGAACTCCTTGGCGAAGGCCTTGAGGGTGTTGGAAGCGCCCTTGTAGTTGGCGGAGATGCTCGCAGGGAGCGAGCCGCCGGCCTTGTACTCCTTCAGGGCACGGCTGATCACGATGGTGGCGCGGTCGGTCGAGAAGGCGATGGCGGAGCCGTTGCGGGTGAAGTTGGTCTGGTTGGGGACCTTGAGGTCATCCTTCATGCGGGAGAGCATACGGGTGGCGATGTTCACGAGGTCTTCGGTTTCGTCCCCGTTCTTGGGGCCGCCCGCCATCGCGATCTCTTCCTTGTCGTAGCTGTCCCTTTCGGGATGGTCGGCCGGCTTGTAGGACATCACTTCGATGTCTTCTTTCTTGCCGGCATTGAGGTTCACCAGTGCGCTGCAGATGGCATACTGGAACTGGGGGACCGTGAAGTCCTTTTCGCCGACCTTGAAGGTCGTAGGGAAGGCCTCACTGGATTCCCATTCACTGAAGGCAGCTGCTGCCGCATCCACAATCTGGGAGACGGGGAATTTGCCGATGCTGTTCTCATCGACAGGGCCCTCTTCCTCCTTGGGCTGGCAGGCCGTGAACGCAAGCGACAGGGCCGCTACGGTCAGTAAGAATAAACGGAATTTTTTCATAAAAATGAATTTTGAATGGTTGATAAAGTGTTAAATATATGTTAGTTCCATAAGTCGTTGATGTCCGGGAAAGTGCCGAGCTGGTAGCGGAAGAGCACGATTCCCGAGGCCTTGGTTTCGGCCATCAGGTCTATGTCCTTGCGCATTGCTTCGGCAGTCATGCCGTGGGTCGCCGCGTCGTAGGTCTGGATGCCGGACCAGGACACTCCGCCGCCTATCTTCGCCTGCTCGGCGTAGTAGTCGGATCGCTCCTTGAACGACTTGTCGCTGAAGTTGTAGGATCCGTAGCGGTAGATCATAGGCATAAGGATGTGGATGTATTTCGCCATCTCGGCAGGCTTCTGGCCGTAGGCGGAGCTGGAGTTGGGCTCCGGCATCAGGGCGGCGGAAGTGACGAGACCCTCGTCGAATCCGTCGCAGATCTCGCGAATCTCGCGGCAGCAGCGGTTCACGGCGTTGACCGAATTGACGGCGTTCTCGCCGACGCCCCAGTTGTGCTTGGAGGCGGTGCCGCCGAAGCGGATGTAGTCGAGATGGACGCCCTTGACACCCCATTCCTCGAGATAATCGGTAGCTTCGTTGCGTATGCGCTCGTAGACTTCTTCCTTATAGGCCTTCTTGTCGTCGTCGATGGGGCTGATCCAGCCGCCGTCGTAGAAGCACTGCAGCCACACGTGGACGGCGAGCCCGATTTCGTCGGCTATCTGGATGAACTTGATCGCCTGCTGGCGGTAGTTCTTGTTGTGGAAGCCGGCGTAGTTCATGAGGATGTGGTCATAGCCCTTGTCCTTCATCTCGCGCATCTTGGCGCCGTTGTCGGAAATCAGGTCGCTGAGGTGGGATCCCCATGCCCACACGGCTGTAGGCCTGGTCTTGGAGAGGTCGAACACCACGTTCTCGCGGCCGGGGCTGGAATAGGTGAGCTTGCGCAGTGCGCCAGTGCCGTCGGGCAGCCTCTGGTAGCTCGCAAACGCCCCCAGGGGCTTGGCATCTTCGCCGCGTTCGAATGAATCGACCGGCTTGTCGGCGGCGGGACCGAGCACCAGGGTGAAGGGATCGGCTGAAGAGATGCCGGTCTTGAGGCCGCGGTCGGAAGAGGAGATGACCTTGCGCTCCCCTGCCGCCAGGCTGCCGGAAAGGTCGCCGATCTTTTGGCCCTTGAAGTAGGAGTCGGTGATGAAGAACGACAGGCCGTCGAGGGCTATGGACTTGTCGGTGGTGTTGAGTATCTCCACCCACGTGTCAAAGCCGTCGGAATTCTCGTGGGCTGCCACTTCATTGATCACCAGGCCCTTGAATGCCTCCGTGGGGTCGACCTGCGGAACGGGGTCGCAGGCGGCGAGGCCACAGAGGGCGGGAATCAGGATACGGATCAGTTTCATAACTTGCCTTGAGCTTTGAGGTACTCTTCCGCCTTCACGAGGCCGCCGGTCTTCTTGATGACTTCTTCGCAGAACTCATAGCTGAGCTGGGGGTTGCGCTCCACCATCGTGCGGGTGAGGCGGTCGATTACCTTGTTGTTGATGAGGTTGGCGCAGACCATGCGGTTGCCCTGCACGCGGCCCAGGCGCACCATGATGGTGGTGCTGATCATGTCGCACATGAGTTTCTGGGACGTGCCGGACTTCATGCGGGTGCTGCCGGTGATGAATTCGGGGCCCATCACTATCTCAATCGGGTAGTCCACATACTGAGAGATGGGGGACCCGGGGTTGTTGCAGATGCTTCCGCAGGGGATGCCGTGCTCCTTGCAGGCCTTCATGGCGGCCATCACGTAGGGGGTGTTGCCGCTGGCGGAGATGCCCACCACGATGTCCTTGGGGGTGATGTGGTGCTTGTCGCGAAGCGTAATCCAGCCCTCGTCGACGTCGTCTTCGGCCTCTTCGAGGTCGAGCACGAGGTTCTCCACGCCGCCGGCAAGCACGGCCTGCCAGCATTCGGGATCCACGCCGTAGGTGTTGGGCACCTCGAGCACGTCGAGCACGCCGAGTTTGCCGCCGGTGCCGGCGCCGAGCCAGAAGAAGCGGCCGCCTGCGCGGAGCTGGTGCTCGATGGCGGTGCAGAGTTTTTCTATGTCAGGAAGCACGGCCTCGATGGCGAGGGGCACTTTCTTGTCTTCGGTGTTGATGTCACGCAGCAGTTCCGCTACGGATTTGGTCTCAAGATGGTCGTACAACGACGGCTGTTCAGTTAATCTTACACTCATTTTTAAAAGTCTTTATACTTAATATCACCTATCATTCTACCGTTGCGGAAGGCGGCGGCGGTCACGCGCTGCTGGCGGTTCACCGCGAAGGGCTCTTCGTAGAGCAGGGAGGCCGCGGTGGGGGCGCTGCCGTCCAGGGTGTAGCGGATCTCGGCCCCGGGAGCATCGATGCTCATGGTGACCACCTTGCTGTACTCCGTGTCCTTATGGAAATCGATGAAGGGGTTCCAGAAGTTGCGGCAGTAGCCCACGCCGAGGCGGTCCAGGCGGCCCAGATGCGTCTCGAGGCGGCTTGTGAAGCCCTCCCAGTCTTTGGGCGCCCTGGTCCAGCCGGCTTCGGCGATTGCGCACATACGCGGCCAGGCCATATATTCCACGCGGGCCGGGGTGGGCATATATTCAGTCCACACGCAGCCCTCGACACCTATAATATACCTGCGCTCCTCGGGCGTCAGCACCGCGGGCACGGGTTCGTATTCATACATGGTGCGCAGCAGGGTCGGGCCACCCATTGCCAGCGGCTCGCTGTCCGGGTCGCCCTGCCAGTAGTCGAGGTAGTACTTGGGATAGGGCGACATCACCACCTCGTGGTGCTGCTGGGCGGCCTTGATGCCGCCTTCTTCGCCGAGCCACGACATCACCTTGGCGTTCGGGGCGAGGCCTCCTTCGAGGATTTCGTCCCAGCCGATGATCTGGCGGCCCTTGGCGTTGATGTATTTCTCCATGCGCTGGATGAACCAGCTCTGGAGCTCGTATTCGTCTTTGAGGCCAAGCTTCCTGATGAGTGCCTGGCAGTGCGGGCACTTCTTCCAGCTGGCCTTGGGGCATTCGTCGCCTCCGATGTGGATGAGTTCGGAGGGGAAGAGCTCTATGATTTCATCGAATACGTCTTCGAGGAACTTGAAAGTCTCCTCCTTGGGGCAGTACACCTGCTTGAAAATGCCCCATCTTGTGGCGGTCTCATAATGGTCTTCGAGGCCGCAGCTGAGCTCGGGATAGCAGGATATGGCGGCGAGCGAGTGGCCGGGGATCTCGATCTCCGGAATGATGGTCACGTAGCGCTCGGCGGCATATTTTATAAGGTCGCGCGCCTCTTCCTGGGTGTAGAAGCCGCCGTGGGGCTTGCCGTCGTAGATACCGGAATAGAGCGAGCCGACCACGGTCTCCTTGCGCCACTGGCCCTTTTCGGTGAGCAGGGGGTATTTCTTGATCTCGATGCGCCAGCCCTGGTCTTCGGTGAGGTGCCAGTGGAAACGGTTGACCTTGTGGAGAGCCATCAGGTCGATGTAGCGCTTGAGGAAGGGGATGTCGAAGAAATGGAGGCAGCAATCCAGATGCATGCCGCGATAAGGGAAACGGGGACTGTCTTCGATGCTGCAGCAGGGCACTTCCCAGCGCACTCCGCGCTGCACGCTCTCGGCGAAAATGGCCTCCGGAAGCAGCTGGAAGAGGGTCTGTATGGCGTAGAACACGCCTGCGCCGCTGCCGTATTCGATCACGATGCCCTTGGGCGTCACGTCCAGGTTGTAGGCCTCCTTCATAAGGCCGGCGTCGAGCACGAGGATGGCGCCTTCATCCCTGTGGTGCAGGGGATCGTCGTTGGAGATGACCTTAAGACTGAAGCCGGCTGCTTTCTGCAGGCGCTCATTGAGGAAGCCGACGGTGCGAAGGATGGCGCTGTCGGCAATGTCCACATAGACCGGCACCTTACGGTCGATCCTGAAGCTGCCTTCGGTGCGCTGCAACGACGCGGGCTGCGGCACGACCTGCGGCTCCCGCAGCTCCTGCTTCGCCGTACAGGCCACGGCAAGCAGCAGCACAGCAGCGACAAATATGTATTTCTTAAGTATCATTAGTTATTTCTTGTCATAACTGCTGAAGAAACGTTTTTCGGTAATATTGCCGAGTGGCTTGCCGTCGCGGCCGAAGGCGCGGGCCTTGATCACGTCGTCCTTGCCGACCATAAACGGGGTGCCGTCGTAGGCGGGGCTCTGGAGCGTGGGCTCGGAGCCGTCGAGGGTGTAGTGGACTGTACCCTCGGGATAGTCGAGCTCGAGGTTCATCGGCTTGGGGAACGGGAGGCGGCGGTCGTAGTCGAAGATCACGTCGTAGTAGACCGGACAGTAGCCTATGTGCTTCATGTCCAGGCGCTTGAGTATCTTCGGCATACGCATGCGGAAGCTCTCCCAGTCCTTGTTGGGACGGCTGGTCCACGCCACCTCGGAGGCAGCCACGTTACGCGGGAAGGCGAACCATTCGGCCGTCTTGTTGTCGGGAATGTATTCGGTCCAGAGGCAGGTCTCGTAGCCGATGATGTACTTCTTGCTCAGGTCGGGGATGGAATCCACGGCCGGGTAGTAGTTGTAGACCTTCTTCAGGGGCATAAAGACCTCCTGCGCCAGGTCATCGGGCTGGTCGTCCTGGTGGTTGTCCAGGTAGCACCAGCGGTTGGGGGTCAGCACCACGCGTATGCCGCGGCGAATGCCGCGCGCCGCAGGAGCGTGCCCCCTGTAGGACATCGCGATAGGGTCTTCCAGCGCGCCGCCGTCCAGGATTTCATCCCAGCCGATGCAGGTCTTGCCGTGCTCCCTGAGGAAGTCGCCGATACGCTTCACGAAGAAGGTCTGCAGCTCTTCCACGTTCTTGAGTCCCAGCACCTTCATCAGGTCCTGGCAGTACTGGCTCTCGATGTACACGTCCTTCGGGGCCTCGTCGCCGCCGATGTGGTAGAGGGGCGACGGGAAGAGTTCGAAGAGCTCCATGAACACGTCCTCGAGGAACTGGAAGGTCTTGGCCGTGGGGGCGTAGAGGTTCTTCCATATGCCCCAGCGGGTCTCCACCTCGTAGCTGCGCTCCGGGAAGCAGCTGAGCTCGGGGTAGGCGGCGATGGCGGCAGTGCTGTGGCCGGGGATCTCCACTTCGGGAATCACGGTCACGCAGCGCCTGCGGGCATATTCCACCACCTCGCGGATGTCGTCCTTTGTGTAGTAGCCCCCGTGGGGGATGCCGTTGCCTATCCAGCTGTGGAAGGCAGTCTCCTTGCGCCAGGAGCCGATTTCGGTCAGGCGGGGATACTTGTCGATCTGGATGCGCCAGCCCTGGTCTTCGGTCAGGTGCCAGTGGAACATGTTCTGCTTGTGCATCGCCATCAGGTCGATGAACTTCATCACCTCCTCCTTCGGGAAAAAGTAGCGGCCGCAGTCGAAAAGGAAGCCGCGGTAGGCGAATTCCGGCTCGTCCTCGATAGTGCAGCAGGGCGCCTGCCATTTGACTTTCCGCACCGGAGTGTCGGAGAAAATCTCGGCGGGAAGCAGCTGCAGGAGGGTCTGGAGGCCATAGAACGCCCCCGGCACCTCGCTCGCCTCAATGAGCACGCCGGACGGCTGCACCGTGAGCCTGTAGGCTTCCTTGGCGAATCCGCCGGCCTTGCGCAGCACGATGGCGGGGCCGGGGCCGGTGAGACTGAAGCCCGTGGAGGCCTTCACGGTGGAGGTGAAGTCTTCGGCAATCTCGCTGAATGCCGGATCTTCGACCTTTATGCCGCTGGTCTTGCCTATAGTGAACACGCCTTCGGCGGGGGTCAGGCTCTTGGGGGTGGGAACTATGTCATACCTCGGGGGCTGTGAAACGGACGCGCCCACGGTGAGGAGGGTTGCAAGCAGAAGGGAAAGAATCATAGTGCCTTGGTTATTGTCTTTTCAATGGCTCCGGCGAAAGCCCCTGGCATTGTCTCCGAGAGCGGATAGGGAGCCTTTATATATACGTGCATCTGGTCGATTTCATACTCGTAGCCTTTGCGGTATTCGTAGGCGTGGGCGGACGGGAGGTATGAATTCTGGCCGTTGGTGTAGCCGGCGAAAAACACGGTGCGGCCGGGGAATTTCTTCCTGGCTTCCATCTGGTACTCGCAGAAGGGCTCGCCCTGGGTGAAGAAGAACACGATACCGCGTATGTTCACGGCACCCATCGTGAAGTCGAGGGTGTTGTGGACCTTGCCCTGGGCGTAGCGCTCCAGCATCTGGTCCTTCCAGCCGGCGACGTCGTCCTTCCAGGTGGCGGAGACGGTCTTGTCCCACTTCGAAATTTCTTCGGCATGCTCGATGATGGCCTCCGGGGTCACTTCGGCGATGCGGAACGGGAGCGACACGGTGTCGTTGACCACCTTGAACACGCCGCTTTCCTTCACTGGCTCGAACTTGACCTTCAGCAGGGAGTCGGCAAGACAGGCGCCGCATTCCTCTGCGTAGTCGGCCATCTTGCAGCCGCGCGCCGGGTCCATGTTGCCGGCAGCGCCTGTGAGCTGGAACACGTCGCCGCCCCAGGCCCCGCGTAGTATCTTGCCGCAGACGCCGGGATAGTCGGACGACACCAGCAGGCTCCTGGGCCCCATGCACACGGGGTGGCACGCAAGGTTGACCACCGACACCACGGGCTTGCCGCCCTCATCCAGGAAGCGGGCCACATAGACGTCGCGGTCCACGGGGCCTGTCTCCTTCTCGCAGCGGTTGGCGTTGATGCTCGTCTGCGCCTTGCCCACCTCCATACGGAAGGGACGGAAGGCGGCCTCGTCGGTGATGGTCTTCACCGCATTGTCCACAAGCACCTTGTGGAGCCGCTCCTTATGCGTGTAGTTGCTTCCGCCCGGCTCGCAGCGCCATCCGCCGTTGCGGGGGGCCGAATGGGTGTGGATGCAGTGCATGAAGATGCGGTCCAGCGGAAGCCCGCTCTTTTCGGAGATTTCCTTGCGCCATTCCAGGGAAAGGTCGGGGGAAATTTCCATCAGGTCGTTGGAAATGATGCACACCTTGTCCGCACCGCTGTCGATGACGAGGCAGTGGGTGTTCAGGGGCATGTGCAGTCCGTCCGAAAGCTCGTTGCGGGCCGCGAATCCGGCCAGCATCGTGTGCTCGTCGGGCGTCGTGGATATGTCGGCTGCGTTGTAGTTCATTTTCAAGCCGTCTCCCCTGCAGCCGCCGAGGCCGCAGAGGAGAAGGATCGAAAACGCTGCCAGTACTGGATGCAGTTTCATTTTAGTAAATGTAGCCGGGGTTCTGGACTATGCGTCCCTTGGTCTTGTCGATTTCCGTCTGGGGAATAGGCATCAGGTAGTTCGGATAGTCCTCGGGATTCTCGAGGCCGGGCTTGTTGGAGCACTTGATCACGCCGGTGGGGCGGACGCGGTTCTTGTTGGGGAACCACTTCTGTGTCGGGGAGATCGTCAGGCAGCACTCGCCGTAGTCGACCCTGTAGGTCTTGCCCTTCCATTCATAGTCGACGAGGTAGAGCACGTCGTTGCCACGGTTGGAATCGATGTAGGAGGTGCGCTCGCTGGTGTTGGCCCAGTAGTAGTTGAGATCCTTGTTGCTGAGGTCGAACGGCTGGACGCAGCGGTACATGGTGTCGGGCTTTGCGCCGCCGGTCAGCAGCATGGTGCGGGTGCCGGCGAAGGGCACGTTCTCATAGCCGACCGCAATCTTGAGGCGGCGGGTGTCGAAGTAACGGAAGGCCTCGAAGGCGAGCTCGATACGGCGCTCGTTGACCAGGCGGTCCCAGAGGTCGTCGCCGGACTCGGTCACGGGCGGCATCTTCACGTCTTCACGGCTGCGCACCTTGTTGATATACTCGCGGCACACATCGAATTTACCCAGATGCCAGGCAGCCTCTGCGAGGTTGAGGTACATCTCGCCCATGCGGAACCATGGATACATCACGTTGCCAATCATGGAGTCGGAGATGTATTTGTCGGGCATGTACCACTTGGTCAGGCCGCTGCCGCCGGTGTTGGTGATGTGGATCTGGTCGCTGGCTTTCTTGGAGGGCAGCCAGTCGGGCTTGCCTTTGGCAAAGTCGGCACGGGTGCCGGTGGTCACGTAATCGCCCACTTTCTGGTCTTTTTCGAAGAGCAGGTAGAGCTGGAGGGGATCCTCGCGGGGCTTGCCTTCCTTGTCCGTCCACTTGTAGATTTTCCTCGGATAGATGATGCAGTGGGAGAAGCGGGGATCGCGGCCCTTGAACGGGATGGCGGGATCGTAGCCGGAGCCTTCTTCGAAAATCTTCTTGCCGTTGGCCATCTCGTAGTCGAGCCACATAGCCTGGGTGGGGTTGAAGCTCTCCCAGCCGCCGCCGCCGAAGTCCATCAGGGAGTAGAGCAGCTGGGCCTTGTGGGGCTGGTTACTGCTCTGTACGAAGTACTTGGCCCAGATGACCTCGGGAGAGTTGATGTCGCGCCAGAAGCCGTCATAGGTGTCGTCAAGCTGGTAGACTCCGTCCACGTCGGCACGGTCGCATATGGCCTTAGCAGCCGCATATGCGTCTTCCCATTTCTTCTCTGAATAGGCTCCGCGGAAGATGCCTCCCTCGGGATGAGTCGGGTCGTTGAACAGAGGGGACGCCACGATGAGGGTCATACGGCAGCGGAGAGCGAGCACGCAGTCTTTGTGGACGCGTCCGAGAGCCGCACCGCCCTTGTCGGGGAGGAGTTCATAGGCCTTGTCGAGGTCCTCGTTGATGAAGGTCACGCATTCGTCGAACGGGGCACGCTCCTCAGCGAAATCGGCGCCGATATCATCGTGGGGCTTGTCCACCTTCACCACGCCGCCGTAGCGTTCTATGAGGTTGGTGTAGGCCCAGGCGCGGAGGAAGTAAGACTCGCCGAGCAGGCGCGACTTGGTGGATTCCGACATGGCGGAGCCCTTTTCCTCGACGTAGCGGATGAAGTAGTTCAGGCGGTAGATGTATTCGTAGGCACGGTTCCAGATGTTGAGGAAGGTGGTACGGGTGTTGTGGGCCGGACCGCCCTCATCCATGGGGATGATGGAGCTCGGCGTCATGGAGCCGTCGGCGATGTAGCGGGTGGAGGTGCCGCCGTAGCGGAAGAAACCCTCATCGGAGATACAGCCGATGTTGCCCTCCGTGAACGGGTCGGGCATCACGGTGTAGATGGCGTTGACGTAGCTCTCGGCGAGGGCGTCGCTGTTGAACACGGCCTCTTCGGAAAGCTTGTCAAGGGGTTTCTTGTCCAGGAACCCGTCGTTGCAGGCAGTCAGGACTGCGGCAAATGCAAGAATAGAGAATATCTTTTTCATATCAGGTTCGGATTAGAAGGTTACTTTGACACCGAAGTTGAAGATCTTGACCTGGGGATAGGTCTGGTAGCCTTCGTCGCTGGTCTCAGGGTCGATGGTCTTGAGTTCGGAGAAGGTCAGAAGGTTGTAGCCTGCAGCGTAGAAGCGGATGTTCTTGATGCCGATCTGGTAGCCGAACACGTTGCCGGGCAGGGTGTAGCCAAGTTCGACGTTCTTCAGACGCAGGAAGGCCGCATTGCGGTAGTAGTAGGAAGTACGGTACACGCCGCCGTTGCCGATGTTGGAGGCGATACGCGGGTGGTCGGTGTCGGGATTGTCAAGCGTCCAGGCGTTGACTGCGGCATCCGCCTCGATGTTGCCGGACACGGGGTCGGTAAGAGGTGCGTAGTAGTAGCGCGCACGGCCCTGGCCCTGGAGGAGGATGGAGAGGTCGAAGTTCTTCCACTGGAGCTCGCTGTTGAGACCGAAGACTATCTGGGGCACTGCGGTCAGGTCGCAGCGGAGGCGGTCCTGGGAGTCGATTATGCCGTTTTCGTCGAGATCCTTGAAGTAGAAGTCACCGAGACCTGCGCCGGCCATCTGGAGATGCTTCTCAAGGTCTTCGTTGGTGCGGTTGATACCCTCCACCTGGTAGATCAGGCTGGCTCCCATGGGGTGGCCGGTCCTGTTCATGTACTGGTGTTTCTCGTCGTAGGGGGTCTCATCCATGTACTCGATGGTGTTCTTCGCGTACATGATGTTGCCGGCCACGCGGTAGCGGAGGTCGCCGCCGAGGGCCTTGTTCTCATGGGTGAGCTGGAGCTCGACACCCTTGTTGGACACGATACCGATGTTCTCGTCGGGCAGGTTGCCGGTGAGGCCGGTGTAGTACGGCACGGAGGCGTTGCGGGTGCAGAGGATGTTGCTTCGGCGGGTGTGGAAGAATTCGAGTTCCCATCCGAGGAGGCCGTGGTTGATGTTACCGTCCAGACCAAGGTTCCAGGTGCGGGCCACTTCCCAGGTGATGTTGGCGTTGGGCACGCCGTCGGGAAGGATGAAGTTGACTTCCTTGCCGTCGTAGAGGGCACGGTAGGAGGTGCTGGTGGTGTAGGCGTAGGTGGCCAGGTACTGGAATGCATCCACCTGGTCGTTACCCTGTTCGCCGTAGGAAGCGCGGAGCTTGAGGTTGGTCAGCCAGGGCACGTTGTTCTTGATGAACGGCTCTTCGGAAATACGCCAGCCCACGGACACTCCGGGGAACACGCCCCAGCGCTTGTCGGCGGGGAAGTTCTCGGAACCGTCCCAGCGCACGAGGGCCTGGATCATGTACTTGCTCTTGTAGTCGTAGCCGGCACGGGCGAAGAAGGAGCGGCGGGCGGTCTCGGCTGCGTAGCCTCCGATTTTGTAGAAGGACTTGTCGGCGTTGCCGGCGAAGAACTGGTCAAGGATGTCGGAGTCGTATTTCTCGATGTTGGCGTTGAAGCGGTCGCGGCGGAACTGGCTCTGCTCCATACCGGCGAGGGCGCTCACGTGGTGGTCACCGAAAGTGCGGTCGTAGTTGATGTTGGCATTGACGGTGATGGTGTGGTAGTTGTTCTGGCTCTCGTTGAGGGTCGGGGTCGTGAACACGCCGCTGTCCCTTTCGCGGTAGGTCTCGGTGATCTCGTCGTAGGAGTAGCACGGCCAGTTCTTCGACCAGTTCTTGTTGAAGTTGTTGTGGACGTCGTAGGCCAGCACTGCGTTGACGGAGAGTCCCTTGGTGATGGCGTGGAGGTCGTAGTTGCCGCGGAATGTGGTGTTGATGGTGTTGTAGGTGGTGCGGTCATAACCGGTCAGGTCCTGCACCAGGGCTGCGGGGTTGGAGCCGCTACGGATGTAGCCGTTGGGATAGTACGGCGCGCTGGAAGCGTAGCGGCGGGTGGTGATGTAGAAGATACCGTAGGAGTCCGACGGGTAGGCCGAGTAGTTCTTGTGCTGCTGGCGGACGTTCAGGTCGACGCCGAGCTTGAAGTCGTTGGTCACCTGGATGTCGATGTTGGAGCGGACGTTGTACTGGTTGTAGTTCGTAGCGGACTTGACGTAGATACCGTCCTGGTACTGGCCGTTGAACTGCACGAAGTAGCTGACCTTGCCGGCACCGCCCTGCAGGCTCACTCCGTATTTGTGCTGGGAGGAGAAGGGCTTGATGATTTCCTTGAACCAGTCGGTGTTGGGGTAGTTGATGGGGTCGTCCTGGTCGATGTAGTGCTGGATCTGCTCCTGGGTGTAGATCGGGGATGCGCCGGTGATTGCGCGCGCTGCGTTGTAGGCTTTGGCGAACTGCACTGCGTCGGCCATCTTCAGGAGGCGGGTCGGCGACTGCATACCGTAGTCGTAGGTGAAGGTCACGGTCGGGGTGCCGTCGGTGCGGCCGCGCTTGGTGGTGACGAGGATGACGCCGTTGGCGGAACGGGCACCGTAGATGGCTGCGGATGCATCCTTCAGCACGTTGATGCTCTCGATTTCCTCACCGGTGAGGCGGGAGAATTCGTCGCCACGTCCGGGCACGCCGTCGATGATGATGAGCGGGGAGTTGTTGCCGAGGGTGGAGCGGCCGCGGATGTACATCACGGCATCGTCGCGTCCGGGCTCACCGGAACGGTTGTTGACGATGACGCCGGACATACGGCCGGCAAGACCCTGGGAGAGGTTGACTGAAGAGTTCTTCACAAGTTCCTCGCCGGAAGTGGAGGTCACGGAGCCGGTGAGGGTGATCTTGGACTGCGTACCGTAGCCGATAGCCACGGCTTCGTCGAGGACGAGGGCGTCGTCCTTGAGGGAGAAGTCCACGGTGGTGCGGCCGTCCACCCTTGTGGTCTGGTCTTCATAGCCCATCAGGCTGGCGG
Source organism: uncultured Bacteroidia bacterium (assembly GCA_902782225.1). GTDB lineage: Bacteria > Bacteroidota > Bacteroidia > Bacteroidales > UBA932 > Cryptobacteroides. Next base: position 34,353 of record CACZMF010000006.1, read on the forward strand.
TGATGGTCGCTTTAGGGGAGACGTTGCTCAGGGAATAGCGTCCTTCCGCGTCGGTCATTGCACCGTTCTGGGTGCCGTCCACGATGACCATTGCGCCCGGAAGAGCTTCTCCTTTGCTGTCGGTCACGCGGCCCTGCACCTTGATGCGGCTCTGCTGGGCCAGTGCGCCGAACGACGGCCCGGCAAGCAGCGGCAGGACTGCAAGCAGGATAAGGAATAGTTGTTTTTTCATAAATATTGTTGGAATAGTTATTAGTTTCCAAATTCAAATATAATGTTTTTTTAGAAAAATACATATATTTACGACTATAATAATTGCCTGCCCGCAGCGGGCGAAAATGCTTACACAATTGTCCGCTCGCGGCGGGCGTAAACGCTTACACAATGAGTTACAGGAAGATATATTTTGCAGGCGGCTGCTTCTGGGGAGTCGAACATTTCTTCAAGGGAGTGGACGGGGTGCTCTCCACCATGCCCGGCTACGCCGGCGGGACCGTCGATTCCCCGTCCTACGAGCAGGTCTACACCGACGCCACCGGGCACGCCGAAACCGTGGAAGTCATCTACGACCCGTCCAGGGTCAGCCTGCCGAAGCTGGTGCGGCTGTTCTTCGCCAGCATCGATCCCCTTTCGCTGAACAGGCAGGGCCACGACGAAGGCACGCGCTACCGCACCGGCGTCTTCTACGACGACCCTTCGGACCGGGCGGCAATCGAGGCCGAATTCGCCCGGCAGGAGCAGCGGCTCGGAGAGTATCCCGTCACGGAACTGCTACCCCTGCAGCGCTTCTGGCCGGCCGAGGAGCGGCACCGCGACTACCTCGGAAAGAACACCTCCGGCTATTGCCACCTGCCCTTGAAAGCATTCAAGTATCTTCGTCTGTATCAAGACCTTGAGCTGCTGCTGGGAGACGAGCCCGACCCGATCGCGCGGCAGGCCCAGACGGCCGCCCTGCTCCAGGAAAGGATGGGGTTCTTCTGGACGGGATTCTACAATGTGTCGGGCGATGAGCTGGTGCTCGGGCCCTTCCAGGGGCCGCCGGCCTGCTTCCGCATAGCCCGCGGCCGCGGCGTCTGCGGCAGCGCCTGGGCACAGGGCCGCACCCTGGTCGTACCCGACGTCGAGGACTTCCCCGGCCACATCGCCTGCAGCTCCGAGTCCCGCTCCGAGATCGTCGTCCCGGTGAGGGGCAAAGGCAGCGGAAACTGCGAGGGAAGAGGGAGCGGCGAGGGCAGCGGAAGCGGCGAGGCCGAGGGCGCCGGCAACAGAAGCTGTGAGGCCGGGAGCAGCGAGGGTGCCGGCGCCAACCACGGTGCCGGCTGCAGCAACGGAAGCGGCGAGGCCGAGGACGCCGGCAACAGAAGCTATGAGGCCAGGAGCAGCGAGGGTGCCGGCGCCAACCACGGTGCCGGCTGCAGCAGCGGAAGCGGCAAGGCCGAGGACGCCAATTACAGTGCCGGATGCAGCAACGGAAGCGGCGAGGCCGAGGACGCCAATTACAGTGCCGGATGCAGCAACGGAAGCGGCAAGGGAAGCGGCAACATCACTGCTGTACTGGACATCGACAGCACATTCCCCGGCACCTTCGATGACACCGACGCCACCTGGCTCGAACTCATCACCGAACTGGTGTAGGAGGTGTCCCCAAATCCAGGACACCTCCACCGGAAACCCCGCATTTTTGACTGAGGTGTCCCAGAATTCCGGACACCTCCACCGGATCCTCCGGCTAAACCCACAGTCCTGGGCTGTGGCGCAGGTCACCCCCTCTTCCGGCGCAGGTCCCCCTTCTTCCAGAGCAGGTGCCTTCTGCTGGTGGCGCAGGTCCCCCTTCTTCCGGCGCAGGTCCGCCCTTCTTCCGGAGCAGGTCCACCCTTCTTCCAGCGCAGGTCCCCCGGCCAAGCGGAGCAAGTCTGTTTTTCTCTTAGAGTCCTGCTCCGCCAATCTATCGCCCACGCTTTCCAACGGCGCAGGTCCCCAACTTTTTTTCGGACCTGCGCCAGACAACCTGGGGACCTGCGCCAGGAATGCCGGGGACCTGCGCCACTTGGCCGAATATTCCGGGACAGTGGCCGCTGTCGCCCCCCTGGCCGACGGGCTGGAACATGGCAGACGGACTGGAACCTGGCCGACGGGCCGTTATTCGTAACCCACTCTATTTCAGCCAATAGCACAAACTCCTGTGCTCCAAACGGCGCATAGGAGATTTATTACATCCTTATTTACAAGGAGTTACAAATCACACCTTGAGGCTTTATTTCCCGACGCGGCAACACCCCTTCAGGGCGCACCCTGGGCCGCACCAAGGGCCGCACCCAGTTTTTGGCACGGGCTTTGCCATAGTTCAGACAAACCATTTAAAATTACTGCCTTATGAAAACGAACATCAAACTTCTCTCGGCGCTCCTCGCACTGGCATTCGTAGCAATGTCTGCAAGCGCACAGCAGCCTTCCCGCCGCAATGGCTCCGACGCTGCAAACCGTCAGGAGAACAAAGTGGAAAGGCAGCAGACAAAGGTTGACAAGGTCCAGAGACCTACCAACATCAGCAACCAAAACGCCACCGACCGCAAGGTCCGCGACGCCGGCATCAGCTCCGGCTCCGTGAACGGAGGCAGCAGCTTCGGCAACAGCTCCGGCTCCGTCAATAGCGGCAGCAACGGCAACTCCGGTTCCGTCAACAGCGGCAGCAACCGCAACGGCAACTCCGGCTCCGCCAGCAGCGGCAGCAACCGAAACGGCAACTCCGGCAGCCATGGCGGCTCAGCCAACAACGACGGCGCCCGCAGGCCTTCCGGCGGCTCGATGAACAACGGTTCTTCCAGCAGCCACAACGGCGGCTCCGTCCTCAACGGCGGCAACTCCGGCAAAGTGAACAGCAGCAGCAACCACGGCAACGTGAGCGGCCACAACAACGGCAGCGCTATCCACAACAACGGTGGAGCCGTCCACAACAACGGCAGCGCGATCCACAATAACGGTGGAGCCGTCCACAACAACGGCAGCGCGATCCACAATAACGGTGGAGCCGTCCACAACAACGGTGGAGCCGTCCACAACGGCAGCAACCACGGCAACGCCGGCAGCCACGGCAACGGCGGTTCGATGAACCACAACGGCTCGGTGAACCACGGCGCCGGCAACAGGCCTCCTCAGGGCGGCCACGTGGAGCACGGCAGGCGTCCTTCGCTGCCTCCGGTGATAGTGTACACCAGGCCTCAGGTCTATGAGCGTACCAACTCCAACAGCATAGTGGTCAACACCCTCTTCAGCAGCAAGGCTGAAGCCTACGACTACATCGCAACCCTGCTGGACGCCCGCTACTACACCATCGCCTCCTACGGCAACAACTACAACTGGCTCAAGACTGAAGTCGCGTTCATACCGACTCCTTTCGACTGGACCAACCCTATGACTCACAATCAGTTCAGGATGGAATTCGACATCACCCGCAGCCTCTTCGGCACGGTCAAGGTCACAATCACCGCCTACTGGCGCGAGTCGGTACTCTCAACCGGATTCACGAGGCTCCGCTTCCAGCCGAGCGACCGCTACAGCACCTACTACGCCTGGCGCGTCCTCGAGGACATAGCCTCCAACATACCGAACAGTTCAGTATACTACAACTAAGCGTTATTCCTAAACCCCTGTAAATCAGGACCCAACACAATCTCCTGTGCTCCGTTTGGCGCACAGGAGATTCATTTATTGCTGACACACAGGGAGATACGGAAAACGGTCCGAGCGGCGAAGTGGCCGGCGGCTTGCCGTTATTCCGATTATTTCCTAACTTTACCAGCGATATGCTTAGCTTCCTGACCACATTTGCGGCGGCACTCGCCGTCCTGACGCCGTTCGTCAATCCGTTCGTGGGCACCGACGCCCACGGCCACACTTTCCCCGGAGCATGCGTGCCGTTCGGCATGGTGCAGCTCAGCCCCGACACGCGCCCGAAGGCCGGCGACTGGGACGGCTGCAGCGGCTACCACTACTCCGACAGCCTGATCTACGGCTTCAGCCACACCCACCTCTCCGGCACCGGCTGCGACGACTGGTGCGATGTGCTCATAACCCCCGGCAGCGGCCCCTGGTCCTTCTCCCACGCCAATGAGAAGGCGGAACCGGGCTACTACGAAGTCCTGCTGGAGCGCGGCTCAGAGAAGGTGCTGGCCCGGATGACCGCAGGAAGACGCACCGGAATCCACGAATACTCCTTCCGAGGCGGCACCAAAGCCGTCCTGACGCTGGACCTGCGCCACCGCGACCCGCTCGACAGTTTCGTCATCCACCACGGCCCCGACTGGATCAGCGGCTGCCGCGTCTCGAGCAGCTGGGCGCGCGGCCAGCACGTCTATTTCTACATAAAGTTCTCATCCAAAGCCAGTTGCGCGCTCACGGACGGCGGCCGCAAGGCGACGCTCACCTTCGACCGCAGCAAGGTGACCCTCCGCGCCGCCATCTCCAGCGTCTCCGAAGAAGGCGCAAAGGCCAACCTGAAATCCGAATACCCCTGTTCGTTCAAGGCCGCCCGCAGGAAGGCCGCCCGCGAATGGAACTCCTACCTGGGCCTGCTGAAGTGCCCCTACAGCGACACCGAACACCAAAAACGCTTCTACACAGCCCTCTACCACACCGGCATCCACCCGTCGCTCTACTCCGACGCCGACGGCCGCTACCGCGGTATGGACGGCAAGATCCACAAGGCCGAAGGCTGGGAGCGCTACACCGTGTTCAGCACCTGGGACACCTTCCGCGGCGAGCATCCGCTGCTCTTCGAAATCCAGCCGGAACGCAGCGTGGACTTCATCCGCTCCATGATTTCGGTTTACGAAGAGAACGGCAAACTCCCCGTCTGGGAGCTCTCCGGCTGGGAAACCGACTGCATGATAGGCTACAACTCCGCCCCGGTGATCGCCGACGCAGTGGCGCGCGGACTGGGCGGCTTCGACGTGGAAAAGGCCTACGAAGCCATGGTAGCGAGCTCCCTGCGCCCAGAGTACGGCATGGAAAGCTTCCGCCGCAACGGCCTCGTGCTTGCGGACGACGAACACGAGAGCGTGTCCAAGACCCTGGAGTTCGCCTACGACGACTGGTGTGTGGCGCAGGTGGCGAAGCATCTTGGCAAAACCGCTGATTACCAGAAATATATGGAGTCCGCCCAGTACTGGCGCAACGTCCTCGACCCGGAGACCGGCTTCATGCGGGCCCGTCTGAACGGCCGCTGGTACTCCCCCTTCGACCCCCGCGAGGTCAACAACAACTACACCGAAGCCAACTCATGGCAGTACAGCTTCTTCGTGCCGCAGGACATCCCCGGGCTCATCGAGGCCCTCGGCGGCCCGGAAGCATTCGAGGCCCGGCTCGACGGCCTTTTCTCCGCCCCTGAAGGCACCACCGGCCGCACCCAGGCCGACATCACCGGCTGCATCGGCCAGTACGCCCACGGCAACGAACCCAGCCACCACATCCCCTTCCTCTACAACGCCGTCGGACGCCCCGACAAGGCGCAGGCCACCGTGGACCGCATCCTGGAGACCCTCTACAGCTCCGCCCCCGACGGCCTGTGCGGCAACGACGACTGCGGCCAGATGTCGGCGTGGTATGTCCTAGCCTCCCTCGGCCGATATCCTGTATGCCCAGGTCTGGGCATACAGGATGACATACAATCCCCCTGCACCCCCAGGGGACTGAGGGGCGAACCCCTCAGACTCCCCCAAAATCCAACGGCGGCAATAATCACAAACCCGTACTTCATATCGGACAGCGACATCTTCACGGACTCGCTCACGGTCAGGATAGGCGGCGAGGGCCAGCTGTTCTGGAGAGTGGCGGGAATGAAGGAATTCCGTCCGTACAGCAGCGGAGCAAAGATCATAGTCAAGCACGGATGCATCCTCGAGGCCTACGCCGAAAGGGACTGCAAACGCAGTTTCACCACACGCTGCCAGCTGCATAAAGCATTCAGCGACAGGGACATCGACATCCATTCCCGCTGCAGCGGGCAGTACACCGCCGGCGGCCCGAGAGGCCTTATCGACGACCGCCGTGGCAGCGTGAACTGGCGCACCGGAGGCTGGCAGGGCTACCAGGGCACCGACTTCGAGGCCGTGGTGGACCTGAGGGAAGAAAAACTCATCGAAACCGCCTCCGCCGGCTTCCTGCAGGACGCCCGTTCCTGGATCTGGATGCCGAAGGACGTGGAGTTCCTGGTCTCCACAGACGGCTCCGACTGGACGTCCGTCGCCACCATCCCCACCCCCGTCGCGGAGCGCGATATGAAGATACAGACCTGGGAATGCAGTACGCCCGTCGGCCGCCGCGCCCGCTACGTGATGGTCCGCGCCCGCAACTTCGGCACCATCCCGGAATGGCACCCCGGCGCCGGCTACCCCGCCTTCATTTTCATCGACGAAATCACAGTAAATATTTAATCATCAATTATATGGAAAAGAAAATTTTAGACTTTTTCTCCGGGATCGGAAAGAGCCTGGGAAGTGGAAAACTGAATCTGGGAAGCCTGCTGCAGAAAGCAGGGGTGACCGATGCCATCAACAGGACCAAGGCGCAGGTGCACGCACAGGCGCAGGCGCAGACCCACACGCAGACCTACACCTTCCAGACCCTCCCCAAGACGGTCGCGGAGCTCCAGGCCCTGCCGGAGGCGGCCATGAACGACGTCTATGCCGTCGCCGCCCTGAGCGTCCTCGCCCTGATGCGCTTCGAGGAAAGCCGGGCTGACGCCGTGGAAATGCTCAACTTCCTGAAGGGCCCAGACGACATGTCTCCCACCGAGCTTCAGCAGATTTCCGACCGCTTCATGGACGGCAAATTCTACAAGGTCCGTTCCTTCTTCGAAGGCGCCACGCCCGCCAACAACTACAGCCCGGCTCAGCCCTTCCGGATCCAGGTGAGTTCCAATCCGTATTCTTTTGAAAACGAAGGCTGGGCCACCCTCTATATGCATTCCGGAGGCGCCGACAACCCCCGCCCCATACGGCTCCGTATGAAGCCCAGCACGGGACAGTGGTTTATGGTGGAGATCCAGTACCTCGGCGACATCCGCATCCCCGCCGCCGAAGACAAGTGGCGCTAGACTGACTACGGTTTTTCTGTGATAATCCCGTCTCCGCAATCCGGGCATAAGCCGCCCAGGTTGCGGAGCTTGGGTTTATTGCTTTCCGTGCCGTTCTTCCAAATACTTTTGCTTACCCGGGAAAGCAATACTCCCAAATGCCGGACCACCGTAAACAAAACAAACGTGAGGATTAAACGCTATTCTTGAACAGTCCTCAGCATCTACCGCTTCCATTTCGGCTTCCGTCATTGCATCTTTATGGATGTCATAGTAATAGGCAGACGCCAGATCTCGCCTGAACATCAAAGTTGCCACATTGTATGTTCCATCCTTTTTGACTATACTTATGGAGTGGCACTTTGCCTTAAAAAGCCGGTCGCGAATAGCATTAAGTTTTTCTCGATTGAGACCAATTTCCGCCGAAAGCGAATCGACTTTATCTCTTGAAGGATTCCAAGTACTAACCCAGTTACCCTCTTTCCCAATGTGGAATAATTCCACACTGCCATTATCTTTGAACTCAATATCCAACCCCATTCCTTCCTCCAGGCAAGACAGGGTATAATCTATGGCCTGCTCAATCTCCGAAGAATGTATGCAATAGTTCTTTTCCAGCTTTTCCACATCAACACGACCATTAATCAGCAGAAAGCCAGATATAACCAACAAGCCTATTCCCGCTCCGGAGAGTCCCTTCAACAGGTTTTTTCTTGGATCTTTTGAGGAAAAAGACGAAATAAAACCCGCAAAATCAAGGATGAAGACAGGAAGGATAACTATAATTGAGAAGGCGCTTATTATAAAAATGACAAACTTTGCTCCTTCTCCAAGCATCATAGTCACACACCAAACCAAATCTATGAGCAAAGCCACTGAAGCGACTACCAAAGAAAAGGTTACCCAACCACTATGTTTAATATTTCTTTCCATCATTTTCATTATACTTTGACTATTGTCAAGTATTTAGAAATAGAGCAAAAAAGATGTCCTATTCATAATTCGTGTATTTTACGCTTCCATCCTTTCCAAGGACAGTCATCTTCACCTTGGTTGGATACAACGTGTCTCGGTTATATATAGAATCTTCCTTGGACGGCGGCACGTTTTCAAGGTAAAAATAGCGCCCTTGTTTCATAAGAGAATCTTCTAGTGTCCAAACATTCAATATAGATTCATACTTCTGCCGTTTTTGTTCTTCACTTACCGTGAATATCCGTTTTGCTTTTCTTTTGTAAAGCAATGGCCTTGTTATTTTATCTCCAGCAACCAAAACAGTCCCATTCTGAAAGTAAACTCTTGTCAAAAGCCAAGAAGACAGGTCCTTGTATCCTACTGATACTTTATCTACCTCCTCATTGTCTTCTATAAAATACAAATCAATATGACCGTCTTTGTTCACTCTTTTCAAAACCATTCCATCTAATTCATACATGCGGACGTCCCTATCGATTGCTGAATCCCCCAGGTTCCACACAACATAAAAGAAGTAACCGCAAACATACAGACAAAACAAAACAACCAAACCGGAAGCACAAAGCCCAAGCAATAACAATATGCTTTTAATCTTATTTCTACCGTTGCCATTCATATTAAGAGTCTTTTGGTTATCTTTACGCCTTCATCTTCATCAACGAAATCAACGTGAACATATAGCGCCTCACTACTCCTGAATTTCATTATCAATCACGAACCAATAAAAAGAATTGACTTTTACACCACGAAATGTGGCTGGCTCGAATTTGTATTTACAGATTTCTTCAGTTATTTTTTTTGCTTTTATGTATTGATCAGCCAGTGGGAGTTCTTGTCCAACTCTGTCTATGGACACAGTGCCATTTCGTGAAATCCGCAGAACAACGCCTATCAATCCCGTGAATTGATACTTCACAATTAGCCGTCTCAGTATAGTCTCAAAGGCTGCTTCGCCAAGAGCAAATGTGCCTCTAAGTAAAAAATCTTCATCGTTCAGATAGTATTCTTCTCGGCTCGACTCTGGATAGTATCTTAATACTATTGAGCTTATATCATCAATACTATTATCACTATTGATCTCGGTTACTTTCCACGTGTGAATTGAAGAATATGTCGTGTCCGGGCGAAAGACAATATTCCAGCTGGCCGGATCGTATTCATAACAGCCTAACTTTTTTAACTTCCTTGGGTGACTAACATTGCTTTCATAGAACATTGTTTTGACTGGTCCAAATACCAGAACTTCTTTGTCTTTCACTCTTGTTTTTCCAACATAATCATCTGGAGAAAAAGGCCATAACTCATCACCATAATGAGTCGCCCCATCCCACCAAATTGATAAATATATCCTGGTGGGGCCTTGGAAACTTCTCAAGAATAATAAATCATCTTCTTTTGTTAAATCTTGATGTGCCTCAATATACTTTGCGACCAACTCTTCCGTCATCGGAGATAACGTCACTGTTTCATCCGAACACGAAACGCCAAATAGCAATAAACTGCAGCAAAGAAAAGCAGCGGATAAAGCATGAGCTTTCATGATAAAAACGCTTGAACCGCCATGACCGCTATTGTCAATCCACTTCTATCTGATTAATTAAAAGAATACTCTATTGATAATTAGAGTATGAGATTTATCTGCACTATCTACCCACTGAAGAGTAATTTCACATTTAAGATTATACTGCGCAGGCGTAGTTTTGGTCGGGACATCGCTTTGAATCCATCCGGAGGCGCGTCCTTTATATTTTGTTGCGTTAACGGTAACCTCAACAATCGAATCAAATAAAACATCTCCAACACTACCTGAAAGCATAATCTCTGATGTAGCGATTCCTGCTACATCAGTATTCTTGGCTAGAGTTCCACTATTCTGCAATAACGTGAATTGAAGACTGTTATTCGATTTCTGGATACAATTGAAGATTGTAAATTGATCCCCAAAAGATTCTCCATCAAAAAGCCCTTCTGCGTGATAAGAATTGATAGACGTGACAGAACCAGCTAGCGTCTTGGCATTTTGCTCAATTCTCCAGGAATCAGTACATGAAACTAAAAAGAAACAGATAAGTGATATTATTGGAACTATCTTTTTCATTGTGATAGATGTATATTTTGCTCATTTAGATGGCGTATTTGTATGCTTCTTTTTTAATAGTGACCCTCGCTTACTCAGTTACAGGGCGGACCGAAAAGCCTCTGTCACGAAAATGCAAACCATTTATCCTTTCATTCATATGAAAGCGAATATGAAGCACCTCCATGCTACCCGAAAGCGAAGCAGATGCATAATGGCCATCAACGCCAACATAACTAAGGTCAATACCAAAACGGTTTCCGGCCTTTGGAAGGAATATCCATTTGTCCGTGTACCCTTCCTTTTTGCCGAAAACTTTGAAACCTTCAACGCCATTCAATGATGTTGGTTCCCATGCGCAGTTGCTCTGTATTTCATTCAACTCCTTCTTTGTTGGCATTCTCCAGGATCCGCCCCAGTGGGCCGTCGCAGCATCATCTTCTGGATACAATTCTGTTTTATCATCAACCGTTCCATAGTAGCTGTCAGTGTTGTATTTTGACAATGAAGTATATAAACTTCCGTTACACCATTTATATGTCTTTTCACTATAGTCCCACTTCTGCTCTGTCTCGCCCCAGGCAAAATATGCTCCCAAACCCTCTGGCGAAGACGCTCCTACATTCCAACTTGCCCATTTCACCGATAGTCCAAGGTCCACAGCTTCGCCGACTATTCCGCCAACTGTTAAGTCTGCGGGATAGTCTTCAATAGGCCTTATCCTTTCCGCATAAACGCTCCAGTTCGGGCTTGTTTTATATGAATCCACCAACTCGGCAGGAACATACAAGAAGGTATAGGAAATACTGAATGCGGATTCATCTATTGACACAACGTTCGGGGCCGGAAGAATAAGGTGGCGAAGGCCATAAAAAGCATCCCGGCCAATTTTAGTGACGCTGGAAGGTAACGTCAAAGAATAATTGTTCCCCTCAAAGCCACACTTTAAAAAAGCATAAGTATCAATAAACTCTACATTAGCCGGCCAGTTAATCGTTGACAACTGTTTGCAATCTGCAAAGCAGCCGAACGGAATAGATGTTATACCGGACGGCAGGTCAATACTTGTCAGGCTGGAGCAACCGACAAAACACCATTTCGGAAGAGTTGTTATTTTGGATGGCAGGACTACGGTTTTCAATGACGAACAACGCTCAAATGAACCTAATTCCGTTATATTGTCCGGTATAATTATGCTCTCAAGGTTACTCAAGCCCTCAAACACTCCTACCGTGGAAGACACGCCTGTAAAATACTTGATTTCATCAAACCTTGTGACTGTATTCCAGTCAGCAAACAGACCACTTAGGCTTGTGACCGCTGCGGCTTCCTCAAATGACACCTCGCAATCTCCATTGACGTCAAACCTTTCAACGCAAGCGCTTTTCGCAATCGGGTCAGCGAAGGAGATGAATGATTTCCCACTATTTGGAGTATCTTTAAACAACAAGTCTTTATCCACATCAGATAAGGACCCGTAAACGCCGCGCTTTATTGCGACAGTTTTGCCTGTTGATATCGTTGCAGAAGTATTATCCTTGTAGAACACCATTGTAAATCCTCCCGCCAACTGTCCGGGGATCATTTCCATATAATACCACCTGCCCGTCTGAAACGCCTCCCCATCCGGAGCTGTTAGAGTAATCAGGGACCTGCCTTCAGAAACTGCCCCGACAACAGGCCGCCCATCTTCAAATGTCATCTTGATCTTTCCGGCGATGGCTGTTTTGTTGTTGGCCTGGAAGGACACTTTCTTAATGCCTTCTTGCGTCAGAGAAAAGCGAAGACCACCGCAGACATTATAGAAAGAGAGGTTGAACCCTTCGGAACATGCGAGCGTAATATGTGTATTCCGCGCAAAAGACCCGGCCCGTCCGATTTGTGAAGCAGGAAGCAACGTTGTCACAGAGGAGCCATCGCAAGTGGCGCTTGACCAATATGGATACAACCCCCAAAGAATACTGTTGGTGCCGGCACCTTCTTCCGAGCCAATAACAACACCAACAATATTACCCTCAAAATCAGTCGAAGAAGCGAGGTCTGTATTTATAGACACAAAACGACTTGATCTCCCTTTCAGGAACACCTTAATCTCTTCATTTGGTTCCCAATATACTTGAAGAGCGCCTTCTTGAACGATTGTTTTTGTGCCCGTAGCTCCCTCAAGGGATGCGTGAATAGTAATTCGTGCCCCTTCTTCGCCAGTCATCTCAATGCGGCTTGAACAGGCTGTTATTGCAAACAATGCAAATGCAAAGATTATTAAATGTGTTTTCATAATCATTACAAATATATGGTTTTTCCGTCTCCAGTACAACTGACATCCATGTTTCAACACTGCAAAGATACGGCGATTCTTCCAGTTTTGCGTAAATTAGTTTCTGAAGTATAGATTGTATATATTTGATAATAGGCCGGTTATGATTATCGTTTCTTACACTCATGTAATTATGCCCTAAATCTCTATTTTTTTATTACCTTGCATCTGCTATTGTGTTATGTTTGTATAAACAATGAGACCACCAAAAGCTATTCTCGCCCTGCTTGTCATAAGTCTCGCATGCCATCCTGTTACTCCGATTCTTTCTGAAATGAAAGGCATTGAGGAGATTATTCAGGACGAGCCGAAAGAGGCATTGACAAGACTGTCTGATATAGATGATGAGTCCCTGTCGGGAGCCCAGGAGAAAGGTTTGTACGCATTGCTACTTTCAATGGCGCTGGACAAGAATTACATCGACCTTCAGTCTGACTCAATCATAGCTCCCGCCGTTAATTATTACTCCAAGCACGGCGATAAACGGCATCGTTTCCTTGCTTTCTATTATCAAGGACGGGTGTTTGAAAATGCTAAGGAATATGAGAAAGCACTTGACGCATATATAAAAGCGGAGGATTTGCTATCAGATACTGTTTCCAAGGAAGAGGAAGTTCGATTATACTGCGCAAAAGCAAGGGTGTTCCAACATCAATTTGCAAGAAAAGAAGGTTACCTTGAAATGCTTAAGGCGAAAGAGGTCTCATCCACGATTGATAACCCCGAGTTCTATTTCCGCAATTGTCTTGACCTTGCTTCGTATTATTATTTGGAAGGGGAAAAACAGAAAGCCGAGGTCGAATTGGATTCTCTATGTCGGTGGATGAGGGGAAAAACACTGCAGCGTTCGTCAAACTTCTACAAAACCAAACTGCGTTCATATCTCGTTTCTGAATCGCCGTCAAAGGACACGGTGGCTGCTCTCTTCAACAACTACTTGCAAAGGTGTGTTTCAGACAAAGTAGCCTATGACCATCTATTGGCTGCCGATGCCTTTTTGGAATTGAATGACCTTGAAAGTGCCGAGCAAGAGTTTTCTTTATGCAAGGAAAGGGGAAATGACTACGATGATATTATGTATTACTCTACGTGGTCAGAACTATATGAGAAACTTGGTGATGCGAACAAAGCACTACAGGGTTTTTATAAGCATCAAGCCGCAGTGGAACGAATTAGCATTGAAGTCTTTAAGAACGATGTCCGTTTCCTCGAAGAGAGACACAAGACAGAACTGGATAAACAAAGGGATACCTATATCAAATCATGGCTGGCGCTGCTGGTGGTCCTGATGGCGGGGCTGGCCGGGTATGGCACAGTCCGGATGGTGAGGTATCGCGCTGCACTGAAGGAGGCGAAAGAAGAATATGACTTCATCGCGAAACTGACCCAAAGCGAAGATGGGGCCATGAAAGAGGTTCTCAGTGACCGCCTTTATGCCCTTGAGCCATACATCACCAAAAAGAGAATCATGCCTGTGCAAGCCGGGCGCAAGGGACTTGAAAAAATGGATGAGGACAGAAAGGCAATGCTGCGATCGGTCGGAATGATATATGCACTGACCTACCCGAAGTTCGTTTCCGAATTGGTCAAGCACAAACTTTCTCCAGAGGAAGTCGGAATGTGCTCCATGTATGTGTCCGGTTATTCTTCGAAAGAATTGTCTGACCTTCTGAATCGGGGTGACATATACCACCTGAACAGCAGCATACGGGCCAAGATCGGAGATGAGCTCTCCTCCGCAAGGCTTCATTCATGGCTCAAGGAAACGTTTAATTATAGCCAGCGGGGATGATATCGTCGCGTTCAGTTTGTATGGAGAGAAAATAACTGTAACTTTGTAAGAAAGACACATCGCGATATGGACGAAAAAGAAATAATGGCCATTATCAGAGACATTCAGGCTTCGCCAACAGAATGTGAGTGGGTTGAGATTAAGCATAATAATGAAGACCCTGAGTCTATTGGGGAATATGTCTCCGCATTAGCAAATGGTGCAGCATATATGGGACAGTCTCGGGGCTATATGGCCTGGGGATTGGATGATAATACTCATCAGATTATCGGGACTAAGTTCAATCCTAAGACAGCGAAATATGGTAATGAGGAATTAGAGAATTGGATTGCGCATAACCTGACTCCTCGTATTGATTTCTCATTTCAAGAGATTACTCTCCAGGAGGGAAGAGTTGTCATTATGATGGTAGATTCTGCCGGTAACACCCCTGTCAAGTTCAAGGGGCTGGCGTATATTCGTGTGGGAACATATAAGAAGAAACTTGCTGATTTCCCCGAGCGCGAAAGAAAAATATGGCAGAATACCCAGCACAGCTCATTTGAGACAAAGATTGCTATGTCTGCAGTATCTGATGATGAAGTTTTGGAACTTCTGGATTACGCCAAGATTTTCAGTCTATTACATCTGCCATTCCCTGACTCAAAGACTGCCATCATTGACAAGTTGGTCGAGGAGCAGTTAATCGTAAGAAGGCAATCGTGTTTTGACATCACGAATCTTGGGGCCATTCTTTTCGCAAATGATTTAAAGAGATTCGAATTGTTGGCGAGGAAAGCCGTGAGGGTTATATTCTACAAAGAGAATGATAGAATTAATGCAATCAGAGAGCAAGTCAACTGGAAAGGCTACGCTGTTGGTTTTGAAGGGCTTGTTGACTATATAAGTGCCAATCTTCCGGTAAACGAAGAGATTGGAAAAGCACTTCGTAAGGAAATCCCAATGTACCCGCCTATTGCTATTCGTGAGTTTGTGGCTAATGCTCTTATACATCAAGACTTCTCCATAGGAGGTTCTTCTACGATGATAGAGGTCTTTTCAAATCGCATGGAAATCACAAATCCAGGCAAACCTTTGATTGATGTTTTTCGCTTTATTGACCATGCTCCAATTAGCAGGAATGAAAAACTTGCCTCGCTGATGAGAAGGATGAATATCTGTGAAGAACGAGGAAGTGGAATTGACCGGGCACTTCTTCAGTGCGAGATATACCAACTTCCTGCACCTGATTTCCAGCGTGATGAGTTGTTTACCAAAGTGATTATGTTCGCGCCAATGACTCTTCGCCAGATGAACAAAGAAGATAAACGAAGGGCCTGCTATCAACACTGCTGTTTAGAGTATCTTTCGGGGAAAAAGATGACCAACGAGAGTTTTAGAGGACGGCTCAATATCAAAGACGAGAATTATTCAATAGCATCGCGTATTATTTCAGATACCATAGCCGCCAAATATATCAAATTAGACGACGCTACTGCCTCTTCTAAGAAATACGCTAGATATGTTCCATTTTGGGTTTGATCTTATGTGACCATTATGTGACTAAGCCTTTTAAATTATCTCTAAATAATTGATAATCAATACTTTTTTATGTGATTATTATATGACTATTGTTTAAAAATTAACTATATGGACAAGAAAGTATTGGATTATATCAGCGGATTGGGGAGAGGAAGGATGAACCTCGGAGGTTTGATCTCAAAGGCGGTCACGACAGCTGCGATCAACAAGAAGAAGGAATAAGTGGAGGCGCAGGTGCGGGCGGCGCAGACCCACATACAGAGCTACACCTTCCAGGCCCTTCCCAAGACGGTCGCGGAGCTCCAGGCCCTGCCTGAAGCCGCAATGAACGACGTCTATGCCGTCGCCGCCCTCAGCGTCCTCGCACTGATGCGCTTCGAGGAAAGCCGGGCCGCCGCCGAAGACAAGTGGCGCTAGACTAATAACTTAGCAGCTTCACATTCTCGAGCGTCAGAAGGCCGGGGGCCGAGAAGTCACTTTCGGCGCCGGTCCAGAAGAAGGTGCAGTCGCGCAGCACCACGTCGTGGATCATCGCGGGCGTGCCGTGAGCCTGCAGGGCTATGCGCGCATCGCGGCAGACCACGCGCTCGATCGTGATGTCGCAGAACTCCGGGACGAACTGGTCCGTCTCCTCGCGGGAGCCCTTCTCCCCCACCTGCACGTTGGTGTAGGTGGTCTCGAACACCACCGCCTGGTCGCGTATGTCGCTCATAATCACGTCGCTGATGCGCACGCGCTCCGTCTTCCCGCCGCGTCCGGGAGCGCTCTTGAAGCGAAGGCCGGTGTCGGTGCCGGAGAAAGTGTTGCCATGCACCACCACGTCGCGTATGCCGCCGGAGAACTCAGACCCGATCACGAAGCCGCCGTGGGCGTGATACACGGTGTTGCCGCAGATGAGCACGCGCTCGGTGGCGCCCGCTTTCAGGGCCGCCTGCCCGCCGCCCGCCTTAAGGCAGATGCCGTCGTCGCCCACGTCCACAGTGCAGCCCGTCACCAGCACGTCCCTGGACTGCATCAAGTCGATGCCGTCGCCGTTCTGCGCGTTCCAGGGGCAACGCACCGTGACTCCGTCGATGATCACGTCGGAGCAGCGCTGCGGCACCAGGTGGAAGCGCGGGGAGTTCTGGATGGTCACGCCCTTGACGAGCACGCGCCTGCAATCGGTGAAGCGGATCAGGTGCACACGCATCTTCTCCTGCTCCCGGTAGCCCTCGGCGATGTTGCCGAAGTGCTTGAGATTGAACGGGTACCACAGGGCGCCCTCTTCGGCGTCGGTGCCGCCCATCAGGTGGTAGTCCTTCCACTCCACGTCGCTGACCTTGCCGCGCTTCACGGCCCGCCACCACTCGCCGTTGCCGTCGATGGTGCCCTCGCCGGTGATGCTTATGTCCTCACGCTTGCTGGCGGAGATTCCGGGGGCCGTCTTGCCGTCGTCGCGCAGGTGCTGCGCCTTGTCCGGGGTGAGCAGCAGCATGGCGTTACGCTCCAGATGCAGGTCGATGCGGTTCTTTAGCGAGATCGGGCCGGTGAGCCAGATGCCGGCAGGCACCACCAGGTGGCCGCCGCCGCGCTTGTCAAGGGAGGCAATCGCCTTGCGGAAGGCTTCGGTGTTGAGCGTGACGCCGTCGCCAACGCCCCCGAAGTCGAGGATGGACACCGTCAGGTCGGGAATCGAAGGAGCGGCGGGCTCGGAGATGGGGACGGGAAGGGCGTTGTAGAGGCGGGCGTAGTCGCCAGCAAAGGCGGGAAAGGCCGCGAGCAGCACGAGGGCCGCAATGATTGTGGTACGTTTCATTATTGACTGTTATAAAGCGCCACCTCGCTCAGCACAGGGCAGGCCTTCGAGGAGGTGATCCTGATTCGTATTGCTTCCGCGCTCTGCGGCGGGAAACTGAGTATCCTTTTGTATCCAATAGTCGTGCCCGAAGCTATTTCCTGCCACTCCCCGGATGACGGGCGGGCGTCGACAGCAAAGGCCGCAACCCTCTGGCCCAGAGGGATATACTCCTGCAGCACGAGGCGATCGAAATGGGCCTCCGCGGGCAGGGTCAGCTCAAGGACGGGCGTTAGTTCGCCGTCCGCCGGAGCCCAGAAAGTGTCGAAGTCGCCGTCCACCAGATTGCTCCCACGGAAGCGGCGGGCACGGGCTTTCGTGCCGCCCACGGAGGCGCCGGAGGCCAGGTTGTCCGAGAATTCCCGGTCGATGCGCGCCTTCCACTCCATCAGCCGCAGGGAGTCGGCTTCCGGGATGCGGCCGCGTGTGTCCGGGGGCACATTGAGAAGCAGCAGCGAGTTGCGGCCCACGCTTTCCAGGTAGATGCGCATCAGCTCGTCCACGCTCTTCGGCTCCTCGCCGGGGCGCCAGAACCAGCCGGGGCGCAGCGACACGTCGGTCTCCGCCGGGATCCACGCGCTGCCGTATTTATTGCCGCACTGAAGGGTGTCCACGGGGGGCGCACCGAGACCGGGCTCGAAGCCATCGGGGCTCAGGGTGCTCCAGTTGGTCTCCCCTGCCGAGCCGCGCTCGTTGCCCACCCAGCGGCATCCGGGCCCCACGTCGCTGAACATCACGGCGCCGGGGCTGAGCTCACGCACGGTCCTGTGGAACAGGGGCCAGTCGTACTCCTGCCGCCTGCCGTCAGGGCCTTCGCCGCAGGCCCCGTCGAACCATTGTTCGAACACGGGTCCGTAGCGGCCGTCGTGGACGCTGCGCAGCGTGCGGGCGTATTTTTCATTGTAGGCAGGGCTGCCGTAATCGGGGTCGAAACGGTCCCAGGGGGATATGTACACCCCGAACTTCAGCCCATATTCACGGCAGGCGTCCGAAAGCTCACGGAGCACGTCGCCGCGCCCGTCCCGCCAGGGGCTGGAGGCCACGGTGTGGGTGCTTTCCGGGTTGGGCCAGAGGCAGAATCCGTCGTGGTGCTTGGCGGTGATTATGATGCCCTTCATGCCGGCTGCAGCGGCCGTACGGGCCCACTGGCGGCAGTCCAGGGCCGTCGGTGCGAAGAGGTCTTCCGGCTCGGTGCCTAGCCCCCATTCCAGGCCGCTGAAGGTGTTGGGGCCGAAATGGCAGAACATGTTCACCTCCATCCTCTGCCACTCCATCTGGGCGGCGGACGGCACCGGGCCGCACGGCGCAGGCGCGCCCGCAGAGCAGGCGGCAAGAAGGAACAGGAAGGACAGGGGCAGGTGCCTCATCTATTTGTCGAAGTTGCGGGAGGCGAAAGGCAGCGCCAGGCGGAGCGCCTGATGCCAGTATTCCCAGGTGTGGCCGCCGTTGCGCACGCGGAATTCGCAGGGCACGCGGGACTTTCTCATCTTCTGGTGGAACTGCTCGTTGAGGACCAGCAGGAAGTCGTCGTCGCCGCAGTCAACCATCCACTTGACCGTGCGCAGCTTGTCCAGCGTGGCGGCGTCGGCGCGGTCCAGGAAATCCAGCGTGGAGTGTTCGCAGACCGATTCCCCGACGATGTAGAGCTTGTCCTCGGGGGCGTCGGGCTTCTTCACGTTGTCGCTTTTGTTGTCCATCCAGGCGCTCATCGCGTAGCAACTGGAGAAGAGGTCAGGGTGCCTCTGGGCATAGACGGTGCTGCCGCCTCCTCCCATCGAGAGGCCCATTATGGCCCGGTGGCCCTTGTCGCCGACGGCGTGGTACTTGGCCTCGACTGCGGGCATGAATTCCTTGAAGAAGAAATCTTCGTAGGCCCAGTCCTTGACGTTGAAATAGCCGTTCTGGACATTGTGGACGTCGGCATCGCCGGCATTCGGCATGATGATTATCATCGGCACGGCTTCGCCGGATGCTATCAGCTCGTCGGCTACGCCACGCATGTGGCCGCGCATGCGCCAGTCGTCGTAGTTGCCGTAGAGCCCGTGGAGCAGGTACACCACGGGATAGGTGCGGCTGGATTCCGCATAGCCGTCGGGAAGATATACGTTGTACTTGACACTGGTGGAGAGCACTGCGCTGAAAAGGCTGTCGGTGACGATCTTGCCCGCCTGCGCAGGCACGGCAGGGAGAAGGAAAAGCGCCGCCGCAAGAATGATAAGTGTCTTTTTCATTGGTCGTTGCTGCTTATGGTTTTGGCAATTTTTTCTATGTTCAGGCTGCGGGCGGATGCATCGATGATGTCTTTGTAGATGCCGCCCTTGCGGTAGATTTCGTCCGGGTCGCCGGACTGCTCCACGCGGCCGCTGCGCAGGGCATAGACCATCTCGCTGTCGATTATCTGGGAGATGTTGTGGGAGATGATGATGACGGTGCGGTCTTTCTTGATGGCTTCGATGCTGTTCTTGATCTGCTCGGTGGCCACCGCATCCAGGCTTGCCGTGGGCTCGTCCAGGAAGATGACCGGAGGGTTCTTCAGGAACATGCGGGCAATGGCGATACGCTGCTGCTGGCCGCCGGAGAGGTCGGAGGCCTTGTTTTCGAACTGCTTGGGAAGGGCCATTATCTGGTCGTAGATGTAGGATTTCTTCGCCGCCTCGACCACTTCCTCATGGGTGGCGCCGGGCTTGCCGTAGAGTATGTTCTCCTCAATGGTGCCGTCGAAGATGTGGTTCTTCTGGAGCACCAGGCCTATGTGGTCGCGGAGGTACTTGGTGTCGTATTCGGCAAGGTCCACGCCGTCCAGGGTGATGGTCCCCTTCTGGGGCGAGTAGAACTTATCCAGCAGGTTCACGATGGTGCTCTTTCCGGCTCCGGAGAGGCCCACGAGGGCGGTGATCTTGCCGGGGTGGATGGTCATGTCGACGTCGTAGAGCGCCTGGTTGCCGTTGGGGTAGGTGAAGTCCACGCCCTTGAGCTCGAACTCGCCGCGTATGGTCTCAGGCCGGTAGCTGCCGCTCTGCTCCACCTCGGAGTCGGACTGCAGGATGCCGAAGAAGCCCTCGGCGTAGATCAGGGCGTCGTTGACGTCGTCGAAGATGCGCTGGAGCTGGGTGATGGGGGCTATCACGTTGGTGAAGAGCATCACGTGGTACATGATCTTTCCTATCGACATCCCGGGGTACTGGATAAGCACCAGGTAGGCCGTCAGGATGATCACGAGCACCGTGCCCACCTGCTTGACGAAACTCTTCAGGCCGGTGTAGTAGAAGCTCACGCGGCGCGTCTTCATCTGATTGGCAGTCACGCGGTTCTGGATGTCCAGCTGCTTGCCGG
Organism: uncultured Bacteroidia bacterium; assembly: GCA_902782225.1. GTDB lineage: Bacteria > Bacteroidota > Bacteroidia > Bacteroidales > UBA932 > Cryptobacteroides. Next base: position 55,274 of record CACZMF010000006.1, read on the forward strand.
CCTCTATCTCCTCCCGGTTGAAACTCTTGATCACGTTGATGGAGTCGATGATGTTCTTGATGCCCTGGCTCTTGGTCTCCAGGTGGGAGCGCATCTCGCGGCGCCATCCCTTCAGGCGCCTGGCCTGACGGTAGGTGATCCAGAAGTATATTGGCACTATTCCGAGCGCCACAAGGCCAACATAGACGTTGGCCGCGAACATCAGGATCAGGGCGAGGAGGGCGCTGGTGAACAGGGGCAGGAGGTCGATGAAGAAGTTCTGGACCGTGCGCGATATGCTGCTGACTCCCTGGTCGATACGCGCCTGCACGCGGCCGGTGGCGTTCTCGTCGGCGCAGAAGTAGGCCATGCGGAATGTGAGCACCTTTTCGATGACGCTTTGCGACAGGTCGCGGGACACGAAGATGCGCATCCGCTCGCCGAAGTAGTTCTGCGCGAAGGTGATGAGGGCCGACAGAATTTCCTTGCCAAGCAGCACGGAGGAGATGATGATCATGATCCGGGCGGCCTGGCTCCAGGTGAAGTCGGTGCCTATCAGGGCGTTGATGGCGTCCACGGTGCGGTCCAGCACGATGGCATTGACCTGCTGCATCACGGAGCCCACCAGCGTGAGGATGAGCGTGATCAGCACCAGCAGGCGGTAGGGCCGCACGAACGGCCGTATGTTCTTGAACAGCTGGAAGATATTCATGGCGGACTCAGTTGAGCAGGGCGGCGTTCTGCCTGTCTTCGAACGACACCACCACCTGGCCGTTGTTCACTATAACCGGCTGGATGCGCAGCGACACGGACCCTTCGGGCGTCATGTAGTCGGAGAGCCACTTGCAGAGGCCCATGTTGAGGTGCCGCAGCTCGCAGCGGTCGCCCTCGCGGAAAGGATGGTCGAACTTTTCGATTTTCTTGGGGCGGCCGTAGATGGCGCTAAGTTCCTTCTGCAGCGCAAGATAGTCGCCCTTGCAGACCGACCAGTCGTTACGGATGGGCAGCGACGCATCCACGCCATACACGATGCCGCTCCCCGGCAGGCTCTTCACCAGCAGTTTGCAGGAACGGCCGTAGAGCGTGCCCTGGAGGATGACGCCGGCGTCGTTTGAGCCCAGGACCGTGAAACCCTCAAGGGCGGCCGTGAATGCCTCAACCGGCCCGTCCAGAGGGATGCCGTTGAAGCGGAGGTGCTCCTCCTGGGCGCCGAGGCCCGCGCAGAGGAGCAGGCAGGCTGCGAGTGTGAGTATGTGTCTCATTTTTCAATCGGTTTTGACAAATATAAGAAAAGTTCCTATGGTATGATTATTGTCTGCATTTTTTTATCTTTGTAGAAATTGCAAAAATCGAGCACAATGAAAAAAGTACTTTCACTCATAGCCGCTATCGCGCTTTCCTGCGCGTCGGCTTTCGCCCAGGAGACCTGGACATGTCCCAATCCCGAATGCGGCCACGAAGGCAACACCGGTAAATTCTGTTCCGAATGCGGCACCCCGAGGCCTGCGGCCGACGGCCAGGAGGCCCCTGCAGCCCAGAAGCAGAACCTTGAAAACGCTTATGCCAAAAGCGACTTCGTGCCTGGCGACGAGATTTTCTTTGATGACGATTTCGCCGGAGAGAAACTCGGAGAATTCCCCTCCCGCTGGGACCTTATTGAAGGTTATGCCGAGGTTGCTACCATCCAGGGCCGCAAGGTCATAGCCTTTACCGATGACGGATACGGAATCGTCATTCCGCTGATGAAGGAGGCCCGCACCTTCCTTCCCGATGTGTTCACGCTGGAATTCGACCTCTATCTCGACCGTTACGAAGACGGCGAAGGCCATAACACTATCATTACATTCTTAAACCCCGAACAAGTGGATTGGAATGACGGAGAATGCGGTGAAGTCAATTTCTATTACCGGCCGGACGGCAGCAGCACTATATACTGGTGGCTGATGAAGCCCGACAAGGAAAACAACGTCGACGGGCAGAAAGACTTGGGCCTCAACCCGGATTATTCGGACTACAGCCCCAAGGACAATCCTTTGAAGGAGGGAGACTGGAACCATTTCGCCTTCTCCTTCAACAAGCGTGCATTCAAGGGCTACATCAATGGCCAGAGAGTCATCAATATCCCTATCGCCCTGGCTCCCAGGAGCTTCTGGATCAAGCACACAGGAACCTACAAATACAGCTGCGTCTCCAACGTCCGCATCGCAAAGGGCGCCGTGCCTCTGTATGACAGGCTCTCCAGCGACGGCAGGATTGTTTCCTACGGCATCACCTTCGAGACCGGAAAGGCAACCCTAAAGCCTGAGTCAATGACGGAAATCGCCCGCATCGCGAAGCTGATGGCTGAGCATCCCGAGCTGAACTTCGAGGTCCAGGGCCATTGCGACAACACCGGCTCCGACAAGGTCAACGATCCCCTCAGCCAGAAGCGCGCCGAGGCAGTCGTCGCCGCACTGGTCGCGCAGGGCATCGACTCCGGCCGCCTGAGCGCCGTCGGCAAGGGCTCCAAGGTCCCCGTCGCCGACAACTCCACCGACGAAGGCCGCGCCAAGAACCGCCGCGTCGAGTTCGTCAAGAAATAACTGATCGAGGTGTCCCTGCGCATGGGACACCTCTGTCAAAAACCGGCATAAATGATGGAGGTGTCCCTGTTTTGGGGACACCTCCATCGTTTATATTCTTCGCTGCGCTCAGAATGACAACAACCTGGTGCAGGGGGATAAGGGGCTTTCGCCTGCTGTGGCCGCTTTCAGGCCAGAGGCCTGGTCAGGGGGTCTCGGGGGGAACGCCCCCCGTCCCCTGGGGGTGCAGGGGGATAATAGGCTTTCACCTGCTGTAGCTACAGCAGGTGGAAGCCTGCGGTCAGGCCTGCCATAACGATGCTGACCATGCTCATGAGCTTGATGAGGATGTTCAGCGAAGGGCCGGAGGTGTCCTTGAAGGGATCGCCGACGGTGTCGCCGACCACGGTGGCGTGGTGGCACTCGGAGTTCTTGCCCCCGAAGTGGCCTTCCTCGACAAACTTCTTCGCGTTGTCCCAGGCACCGCCAGAGTTGGACATGAACACTGCCAGCACGAAGCCCGCGCCGAGTCCGCCGATGAGCAGGCCGAGCACGCCGGCGACGCCGAGCACCAGGCCCACGACTATGGGCACGATGATGGCGAGCAGCGACGGTCCGAGCATCTCGTGCTGGGCGGCCTTGGTGGAGATTTCCACGCAGCGCTTGTAGTCGGGAGTGCCCTCTCCGGTGAGGATGCCCTTGATCTCACGGAACTGACGGCGCACCTCGACCACCATCTTGGAGGCCGCACGGCCCACGGCGTTCATGGTGAGGCCGCAGAACAGGAATGCCATCATGGAACCGATGAACACACCGGCCAGGACAGTCGGATTCATCAGGGACACGTTGTAGTTGTTGAGGATATCAAGGATCGAAGCTTCGGCGGCCTTCACCTGTCCGGCAACACCGGAAACCATGGCTCCGGCGCGCTCCAGCGCTATCTTTATCTCTTCGATGTAGGAAGCCAGCAGGGCGAGGGCGGTCAGTGCGGCGGAGCCGATGGCGAAGCCCTTGCCGGTGGCGGCGGTGGTGTTGCCAAGGGCGTCGAGCACGTCGGTGCGCTCGCGCACTTCCGGCTCAAGCTCGGACATCTGGGCGTTGCCGCCGGCGTTGTCGGCGATGGGGCCGTAGGCGTCGGTGGCGAGGGTGATGCCAAGCGTGGAGAGCATGCCCACGGCGGCGATAGCCACACCGTAGAGACCCTTCGACAGGTTGGCGGCGGTCATCATGTTCTGCACGTCGAAGCCAATTGCGAAGAGGTAGGCCAGCACGATGGCGCACACGATGGCGATCACGGGCACGGCGGTGGAAATCATTCCGAGGCCGACACCGTTGATGATCACGGTCGCGGGACCGGTCTTGGAGGCCTCCGCAAGCTTCTGCGTGGGTTTATATGAATGCGACGTGTAGTACTCGGTCGCCTTGCCGATCACGACGCCGGCCACCAGGCCAGCCACCACGGAGCAGGCGAAATGCCACCAGTCGTTGTTGGCGGTGCCGAACACGAGGGCCAGGATGCCGAAGGTCGCAACGCCGCTCAGGATAGCGGCCATGTTGGTGCCGAAGCTCATGCTCTTGAGGAGCTGGGCCATGCCGGCGCCTTCCTTGGTGCGCACGGTGAAGATGCTGATCACGGAAAGCACCACGCCCACGGCTGCGATGAGCATAGGGGCGAGGATGGCCTTCGTCTGCATCTCGGGACCGACTGCGTAGAAGGCGGAAGCACCGAGGGCCATAGTGGAAAGGATGGAGCCGCAGTAGCTCTCATAGAGGTCTGCGCCCATGCCGGCCACGTCGCCCACGTTGTCGCCCACGTTGTCGGCGATGGTGGCGGGATTGCGGGGGTCGTCTTCGGGGAGGTCGCTCTCGACCTTGCCCACGATGTCGGCGCCCACGTCGGCGGCCTTGGTGTAGATACCGCCGCCCACACGGGCGAAGAGGGCCTGCGTGGAAGCACCCATTCCGAAGGTCAGCATGGTGGTGGTGATGACCACAAGCTTCTGTGCGTCAGAGGCTTCGACGATAAATGCATTGAGCAGGATGTACCAGAGGGCGATGTCGAGGAGGCCGAGGCCCACCACGGTGAGGCCCATCACGGCGCCGCTGCGGAACGCAACCTTAAGGCCGGAGTTGAGCGACTTGCGGGCGGCATTGGCGGTGCGGCCGGACGCGAAGGTCGCGGTCTTCATGCCGATGAAACCGGCAAGTCCGCTGAAGAAACCGCCCGTCAGGAAAGCGAACGGCACCCAAGGGTTCTGCACTTTGAACACATAGGCGAGGACAGCGAAGAAGACTGCCATGATTGCGAACACGATGATGACCACCTTGTACTGCTGCTTGAGGTACGCCATGGCACCTTCGCGCACATACTGCGCAATTTGACGCATGGTAGGGGTCCCCTCGTCCTGCTTCTTCATCTGACGATAGAAGATGAATGCAAAGAGCAGGGCCACGACGGATGCACAGGGGACTGCATAGAATAGCGGATTCATAATTTATTGGTTAAAATTTCAGTCTGCTAAAATAAGCATAAATCTTAGAAAAGCAAAGCCCCGGCCTTTTCTTGGTCGGGGCTCTGTCTCTTCTCCGTGCTTATTCAGCCTTCTCCTCCTGTGCGGGGGCCTCGGCTGCGGGGGCCTCGGCTGCAGGAGCCTCGGCCTTCTTCGCGCGGCTGCGGCGGGTAGCCTTCTTCTCGGCCTTGGGCGCTGTTGCGAGTGCGGCCTCGTTGAAGTCCACGAGCTCGATCAGGGCCATCTCGGCGGCGTCTCCCTGACGGAAACCGGTGTGGAGCACGCGGGTGTATCCGCCCGGACGGTCTGCCACCTTCGGAGCGACGTTACGGAAGAGCTCGGTAACGGCGTACTTGTCTTTCAGGTAGCTGAACACGACACGACGTGAGTGGGTGGAATCCTCCTTGGATTTGGTGATAAGCGGCTCCACATAGCTGCGGAGGGCCTTGGCCTTTGCAACGGTGGTGGTGATGCGCTTGTGGAGAATCAAGGAAGAAGCCATGTTGGCGAGCATAGCCTTGCGGTGTCCGCTCTGACGTCCAAGATGATTGATAGCTTTATTGTGTCTCATCTCTACTGTTCGATTTTTTTCTTGGGTTCGATATTATACTTGGTGACATCCATTCCAAACTCGAGCTTCATCTTTTCGACGAGCAGCTCGATTTCGTGGAGACTCTTGCGGCCGAAGTTGCGGAACTTCATCAGCTCGGGACGGGTGTAGGAAACGAGATCAGCGAAGGTCTCGATCTCAGCCGCCTTGAGGCAGTTGAAAGCACGCACCGAAAGGCCGACATCCGCAAGCTTGGACATCAGGAGATGCCTGGTGCGGAGTGACTCCTCGTCCAGCTCGTTGCTGGAGGCCTCGACGGCGCTCTCCAGAGTCACCTTCTTGTCATCGGTGAACAGTCTGAAATGGTAGATCAGGATATTGGCAGCTTCCTCGAGGGCGTTTTCGGGGCTGATGGAGCCGTCGGTTTCCACTTCGAGGGTGAGCTTCTCGTAGTCGGTCTTCTGCTCGACACGCCAGTTGTCCACGCTCCAGTTGACCTTGCGGATAGGAGTGTAGATGGCATCCACGGGGATGGTGCCGATGGGCGTGTTCTCCTCACGGCCTTCCTCGGCGGGCACGAAGCCGCGGCCCTTGGTGATGGTCAGGGAGATTTCGAGCTTCACGGACGGCTCGAGACTGCAGATATGCTGCTCCAGGTTCAACACCTTGAAAGAAGACAATCCTTTGGAGATGTCCTCGGCGGTAAACTCATGCTTGCCGCTGACGGTAATGTTCACAGTCTCGGAATCGACGGATTCGACCATTCTGCGGAACCTCACCTGCTTGAGGTTGAGGATGATGTCCTGCATGCCCTCGATGACACCGGGGATGGTCTGGAATTCCTGGTCGACGCCGACAATCTTGATCTGTGAAATAGCAAAACCCTCCAAAGACGCCAGGAGAATGCGGCGAAGAGCGTTGCCGATGGTCTGACCGTAACCGGGCTCGAGAGGGCGGAACTCAAAACGTCCCACGGTCTCGGAGCTTTCGAGCACGATCACCTTGTCCGGTTTCTGAAATGCTAAGATTGCCATATCAATTAGGTGTTTTATTACTTGGAGTAGAGATCGACGATAAGCTGCTCGTTGATGGTCTCGGGTATCTCGGCGCGGGTCGGGAGGTTGAGGAACTTGCCGACAAGTGTCTTCTGGTCGAACTCGAGCCAGGAATACTTGGTCACGGAAGCCACGCTTGCCTGGATGACCTCAAGGCTCTTGGAGCGCTCGCGCACGGCCACGGTGTCACCGGCCTTCACGGTTGCGGAAGGAATGCTGCAGACCTCGCCGTTCAGGGTGATGTGGTGGTGGGAGACAAGCTGGCGGGCAGCTGCACGGCTGGGGGCGATACCAAGACGGTACACCACGTTGTCCAGACGGGACTCGAGGAGGAGAATGAGGTTCTCACCCTTCTGTCCGGCCATACGTGCGGCCTTTTCGTAGGTGTTGCGGAACTGGCGCTCGAGCACACCGTACATATACTTGACCTTCTGCTTCTCCTTCAGCTGGGTGCCGTACTCCTTCTGCTTCTTGCGCTTGGAGGCGAGACCGTGCTGTCCCGGAGGGAAGTTACGCTTCTCGAAATATTTGTCGGCGCCGAAAATGGGCTCACCGAACTTACGGGCTATCTTGGTGCTGGGACCTGTATATCTTGCCATAGTAACTGAATTTTAAAAATTAAACCTTACGACGGCCTTTCGGTCTGCATCCATTGTGGGGCATCGGGGTGACGTCGACGATCTCAGTCACGATGATACCTGCGTTATTGATGGTGCGGACGGCGGACTCACGGCCCTGGCCCGGACCCTTGACGAAGCATTTGACCCTGCGAAGGCCGGCATCGTATGCTGTCTTTGCAGCATCCTCTGCAGCCATCTGGGCAGCGTAGGGAGTGTTCTTCTTGGAACCTCTGAAACCGCACTTACCGGCAGAGCCCCAGCTGATGACCTGGCCCTGGGCGTTGGTAAGGGAAACGATCACGTTGTTGAAGGTTGATGAAATATGGGCCTCGCCATAAGCTTCAACCTTGACAACCCTTTTGGATGTTGTAGTTTTCTTTGCCATAATTCATCTGATTACTTGGTCGCCTTCTTCTTGTTGGCAACGGTCTTCTTCTTGCCCTTCCTGGTGCGGGCGTTGTTCTTGGTGCTCTGTCCGCGGACAGGGAGACCTGCGCGGTGACGGATACCACGGTAGCAACCGATATCCATGAGACGCTTGATGTCCATCTGGACAGAAGAGCGGAGCTCACCCTCGATCTTGTACTCTTCGTTGATCTCGGTACGGATCTTGGCAATCTGTTCGTCGTTCCAGTCACCCACTTTGATGGTTCTATCGATACCGCACTTGTCAAGAATCTTCCTGGCGGAGCTGCGGCCGATACCGAAGATATAGGTCAGACCTATTTCTCCTTGTTTGTTGTTAGGTAAATCAACACCGGCTATACGTGCCATAATTATACTTTACTTAATTAGTTACTGAATATTATCCCTGACGCATCTTGAACTTGGGGTTCTTCTTGCAGATCACGTACAGACGGCCCTTGCGGCGGACTATCTTGCAATCCTCGCTGCGCTTTTTGATGGATGTTTTGACTTTCATATCGTGAATTTTTTATTTGTATCTGAAAGATATTCTGCCTTTGGTCAAATCATAAGGTGAAATTTCAACCCGTACCCTGTCGCCGAGAAGAATGTGGATAAAGTTCATGCGCATCTTGCCCGAAATGTTGCAGAGCAGGACGTGACCGTTCTCAAGTTCGACTTTGAACATCGCATTGGGAAGGGTCTCGATGACCTTTCCATCTTGTTCTATAGCTACCTGTTTCGACATTAAAAAAACACTTTAAAAATTGATCGTGGGATCTTTCTCGATAAAATCGAAGGTCGACAGCTGCTCGGCACGGCCCTTACGGACAACAACCGTGAGCTCATAGTGAGCCGATTTTTTATGGTCGGAGGTGTGCACCGCCCAACCGTTGCGGTCGAGGTACACACTTTTCCCGCCCGCATTGATCATGGGTTCGATGCAAATCACCATTCCGTCCACGAGGTGCGTTCCCTTGCCCCTGCGCCCGTAATTGGGCACGCCGGGCTGCTCGTGCATTTCACGCCCGAGCCCGTGGCCTTCCAGTTCGCGAACGACTGAAAAACCCAGCGCCTCCACGTACGATTGTACCGCGTATCCGATATCGCCGGTCCGGTTGCCCGCCACAGCAGCTTCGATTCCCTTGTAGAGGGATGCCTTGGTCGCGTCGAGGAGCCTGCGGGTCTCGGCATCCACTTCCCCGACCGGGAAAGTGTATGCCGAATCACCGTTGTAGCCCTTGTAGAGCGTGCCACAGTCCACGGAGACCACATCGCCCTCCTTGAGAGCGTAGTCTGAGGGGAAACCGTGCACGACCACGTCGTTGACGGACATGCAAAGCGCTGCGGGGAAGCCCTCGTAGCCGAGGAAGCTGGGAACGGCACCGTTGTCGCGGATGAACTCGTCGGCGATCTTGTTGAGCTCCTTGGTGGTCACACCAGGGGCGACATGCCTGCCGACTTCCGCCAGCGTCCTGGAGACGATAATGGCGTTTTCGCGCAACAGTTCGATTTCTTCCTCGGTCTTGGGCTTAACCATCTTGCTTCGTTCTTTCAAAGATCTACATACCTGAACGCCCGCTCAGACGACCGGTCTTCATGAGGCCGTCGTAGTGGCGCATCAGCAAATAACTTTCAACCTGCTGGAGCGTATCGAGCACGACACCGACGAGGATCAACAGCGAGGTACCGCCGAAGAAGCTGCCGAATGAGTTGTTGACGCCCAGGATGATCGCGATCGCAGGAAGAATAGAAATGATGCCGAGGAAAATGGATCCCGGGAGGGTCACTCTCGACATCACCGTATCCAGATACTCCATCGTTTTCTTGCCGGGTTTCACACCGGGGATGAATCCGCCGTTGCGCTTCATGTCTTCCGACATCATCTGAGGATTCACGGTGACGGCGGTGTAGAAATAGGTGAAGATCACAACGAGGATGAAGAAAATGAAGTTATACCAGAATCCGGTATAGTTTCCGAGCGTAGCGGCAAGTCCTCTGGTAGCATCCCAGCGGGAGAAAATCAGAGGGAAGAGCATGAGAGCCTGTGCGAAGATGATAGGCATGACGCCGGCAGCATTGATCTTCAGGGGGATGTACTGACGGACGCCACCGTACTGACGGTTGCCGACCACTCTCTTGGCGTACTGCACGGGAACCCGGCGCACTGCCTGCACAAGGGCGATTGCCGCAATGATGACGAAGAACCAGATAACGAACTCGACGATAAGAAGGAGCATGCCTCCGTTGGTGGTGCTGAGCTTGGCACCGACTTCCGCGACGACTGCGTAAGGCAGACGGGCCACGATACCGATCATGATGATCAGGGAGATACCGTTGCCGATGCCGCGGTCGGTGATGCGCTCACCGAGCCACATGACGAACATTGAACCGGCCATCAGGATGATGGTGGACACAAGGTTGAACATGAAGTTGCTCCAGCCGAGGTGCTGGACAGCCACGAAGGCCTGTCCGGGAATCTGGCCGTGGAGAGCTGCCATATAGGCGGGTCCCTGGATGCAGATGATCACGATGGTGAGCCAACGGGTCATCTGGTTCATCTTCTTGCGTCCGCTTTCGCCTTCCATCTGCATCTTGCGGAAGTAGGGGACGAAGACACCCAGGAGCTGGATGACGATGGATGCCGAGATGTACGGCATCACACCCAGTGCAAAGATCGAAGCGTTGCCGAATGCGCCGCCGGAGAACATGTTCAGGAGGCCGACCAGGCCCTCGGAAGTGCTCTGCTGGAAGCGGGCAAGCATCGAAGGATCGATTCCGGGAAGAACCACGAAGCACCCGAACCTGTAGATAAGCACAAGTATGCAGGTGTAGACGATCCTCTTGCGAAGCTCCTCGATCTTGAAGATGTTCTTGATTGTCTCAATAAACTTCTTCATTGCTTTTATTCGCTTACGACTGCCTTACCACCGGCAGCCTCGATTTTTGAAACAGCGGATTTGGAGAAAGCGTCGGCGGTGACGGTGACGGCTGCGGTGATCTCACCGTTGCCGAGCACCTTCACGAGGTCGTTCTTACCGGCGAGGCCGGCAGCCTTGAAATCCTCGACGCCAAGCTCCTTCACACCGAGACGGGCGGCAAGAGCCTCGACGTCAGCGACATTGACGGCCTTGTACTCGACACGGGTGGGGTTCTTGAATCCGAACTTGGGGAGACGACGCTGGATAGGCATCTGACCGCCTTCGAAGCCGATCTTGTGCTCGTAGCCGGCGCGGGCCTGTGCGCCCTTGGTACCGCGGGTGGCAGTGCCGCCCTTGCCGGAACCCTGACCGCGACCCAGTCTTTTGCTTGTTTTGGTTGCACCAGTTGCAGGTGCGAGATTCTCAAGTTTCATAATCACGGTCCTCCTTAGTCAATAACTTCATACTTGACGAGATGGGCGATCTTGGAAAGCATTCCCATGGTCACGGGATTCTGCTCCACCTCGACGGTCTGGTGCATGCGGCGGATACCGAGGCAGCGAAGGTTGTCCTTCTGGCGCCTGGTCTCACCGTTGCTGCTGATAATCTGTGTAATTCTGAGCTTTGCCATAATCGTGTCCTCCTAGCCGTTAAAAACTTTGTTCATAGCAATGCCACGGAGACCGGCCACGGTATAGGCGTCCCTCATCTGGGTCAGGGCGCTCACGGTTGCCTTCACGAGGTTGTGAGGGTTGGATGAGCCCTTGGACTTTGCAAGGACGTTCTGGATACCTGCGGACTCGAAGACGGCGCGCATAGCACCACCGGCCTTCACACCGGTACCGGGCGCTGCGGGCTTCATGAACACGCGGGAACCACCGAATTTGGCTTCCTGCTCGTGGGGGATGGTGGTGTTGATGACGGGAATCTTCACGAGATTCTTCTTTGCATCTTCCACGCCCTTTGCGATAGCGGCAGTGACTTCATTTGCCTTTCCGAGACCGTAGCCAACGACTCCGTTCTCATCGCCGACGACGACGATAGCCGCGAAGCGGAAGTGACGTCCACCCTTGGTCACCTTGGTAACCCTCTGGATGGCAACCAGTCTGTCCTTAAGTTCAAGGTCAGATGTCTTTACTCTTTTAACGTTTGTATTTGCCATAGTCTTAGAGATTAGAAAATGAGACCGCCTTCACGGGCTGCGTCTGCCAAACTTTTAACCCTGCCGTGGAAAAGATATCCGCCACGGTCGAAAGAGATGGTGGTGATACCCTTGGCGAGGGCGCGCTCTGCGATGGCCTTGCCGACCACTGCCGCGGCCTCGATGCCGGACATTCCCTTGGTCTTCGCTGCGAGCTCCTTGTCGTTGGAAGCGGCAGCCACGAGGGTCTTTCCCTGGAGATCGTCCACGACCTGCACGTAGATCTGCTTATTGCTGCGGAAAACGACCATACGGGGACGCTCTGCAGTGCCGTTGACGTGCTTGCGGATGCGGTAGTGGATCCTTCTTCTTCTTTCAATTCTATTGAGTGCCATAAATCAATCCTCCTTTTATTTTGCGGATGCAGTCTTGCCGGCCTTGCGACGGAGCTGCTCTCCAACGAACTTGATACCCTTGCCCTTGTACGGCTCCGGACGGCGGAATGAACGCACTTTGGCTGCTACCTGGCCGACCAGCTGCTTGTCGCAGCTCTTCAGGACCAGACGAGGATTTTCTCCCTTCCTGACATCAGGAATCTCAGCCTTGACCTCATCGGGAAGCATGAGCTGGATTTCGTGGGAATAACCGAGGGAGAAAGTGAGAAGCTGTCCCTGGACGGAGACGCGGTAGCCCACGCCGACCAGTTCCTGCTGGGTAGTGAAACCTTCGGACACACCAACGACCATGTTGTGCACCAGGGCGCGGTAGAGACCGTGCATGCTGCGGTGACGAGGCTGGTCGGTGGGGCGCTCGAACTTGATCTGATTGTCCTCAACGGTGACCTTGATGTCCGGATCTACTTTCTGGCACATCTCGCCGAGAGGTCCTTTAACCTTCAACACGTTGCCGTCTTCAAGCTTGACGCTGACACCGGACGGAAGGCTTACAGGCAATTTACCAATTCTTGACATTACTGTACTGTTTTGTTTGATTAATAGACGTAGCAAATGACTTCACCGCCGACGCCGAGCTCCTTGGCTTCCTTGTCGGTGATGATGCCCTTGGACGTGGAAAGGATGGCGATGCCGAGTCCGTTCAGGACGCGGGGCATGTTCTCCACATCGGTGTACTGACGCAGGCCGGGGCTGGAGATGCGCTCGATCTTCTTGATGGCGGCAGCCTTGGTCTGGGGATGGTACTTGAGGGCTATTTTGATTGTATTGTAAGGGGTACCTTCAACCACCTTGTAGCTGAGGATGTAGCCCTTCTCACAGAGTATCTGGGTGATGGCGACCTTCATCTTGGACGAAGGGATCTCCACTACCTTGTTGCCGGCCAGATAGGCGTTGCGAACCCTGGTGAGGTAATCTGCAATAGGATCTGTCATATCGTTGAATTTTTAATTTTTACCAACTTGCCTTCTTGACGCCCGGGATAAGGCCGTTGCTGGCCATCTCACGGAACTGAATACGGCTGAGGCCGAATGCCCTCATGTAGCCCTTCGGACGGCCGGTGAGGGAGCAACGGTTGTGGAGACGGACGGGGGAAGCGTTCTTGGGGAGCTTGTCGAGTGCAGCCCAGTCACCGGCTTCCTTGAGTGCCTTTCTCTTTTCTGCGTACTTAGCAACCAGTTTCGCGCGCTTGACTTCGCGGGCTTTCATTGATTCTTTTGCCATAGTATCTTATTTGTTATGTTTCTTGAAAGGCAGACCGAACGCGACGAGAAGAGCGTGGCACTCCTCATCGGTGCGGGCCGTCGTCACGAAAGTAATCTCGAGGCCGTGTATACGGGGGTTCTTGTCGATGTCGATCTCAGGGAAGATGATCTGCTCCTTGAGTCCGAGGGTGTAGTTGCCCTGGCCGTCCATCTTCTCGGCGATGCCGTTGAAGTCGCGGATACGCGGGAGAGCCACACGGATGAGCTTCTCGAGAAATTCATACATTTTGACGTTGCGCAGGGTCACTTTGGTTCCGATGGGCATGCCCTTACGGAGCTTGAAGTTGGAAACGTCTTTGCGGGAAGAGGTGATGAGAGCCTTCTGGCCGGTAATGAGCGCGAGCTCCTCGGCGGCTTCCTCCACGACCTTGCGGTCCTGGGTGCCCTGGCCGACACCTTCGTTGATGGTGATCTTCACAAGCTTGGGAACCTGCATGACGGTGGTGTAGCTGAACTGCTTCATCAGCTTGTCGATGATCTCCTCCTTGTAAACTTTCTTGAGGGTAGGAACATATCCCTGAGGCAGAGCCTGAACCTCAACTTCTTTTGCTTTCTTTGCCATAATTACTTGATCTCCTCTCCGGATTTTTTAGCGATACGGACTTTCTTGTCGCCCTCTACCTTGAAACCAACGCGAGTGGGCTTGCCGCTCTTGGGATCGATGAGGTTGAGATTGGATATGTGAATGGGGGCTTCCTTCTTGATGATGCCACCCTGAGGCTGCTTGGCGTTCGGTTTGGTGTGCTTGCTGACCATATTGACGCCTTCCACGATAGCGCGATCCTTTGCGGGATCGACGGAGAGGACCTTACCGGTCTTACCTTTGTCGTTACCGGCATTGACATACACGGTGTCGCCTTTCTTGATTCTGTTCATAATGCTTAAGTATTAAAGGACCTCCGGTGCCAGTGAAACGATTTTCATATAGTTCTCGCGAAGCTCCCTGGCCACGGGGCCGAAGATACGGGTGCCGCGAAGTTCGCCTGCATTGTTGAGAAGAACGCAAGCGTTGTCGTCGAAGCGGATGTAGGAACCGTCGGCGCGACGGATTTCCTTCTTGGTGCGCACGACGACAGCCCTCGACACGGTGCCTTTCTTGGCGTCCGAACCGGGGATGGCGCTCTTGATGGTGACGACGATCCTGTCGCCGACCGTGGCATAACGGTGGTTGGTACCGCCAAGCACGCGGATGCAAAGGACTTCCTTAGCTCCGGAGTTGTCGGCCACCTGTAAACGTGTTTCCTGCTGTATCATAACTACTTAGCTTTTTCTACGATTTCAACTAATCTCCAGTTCTTGGTCTTGCTCAGCGGGCGGGTTTCCATAATGCGGACGGTATCACCTTCACCGCACTCGTTCTTTTCGTCCTGTGCCACGAACTTGGTGGTCTTCTTGACAAACTTGCCATAAAGGGGGTGCTTCTCCTTGCGCTCGACGGCCACGACAATGGTCTTGTCCATCTTGCTGCTGACCACTATTCCTATTCTTTCCTTACGAAGATTTCTTTCCATAAAGCCTCTGATTTAGTTCTGTTTTTCTTTTTCAGCGAGGATAGTGATCATAAGAGCGATATCCTTTCTGGTCTTCTTGAATTTGGATGTGTCTTCCAACGGAGAAATGGCGTGATTGATCTTCATTGTGTCGAGATTGCTCTTCTCGATTGCGATTCGGTCGCGCAGGTCTGCTACAGACATTTCGCGTGCTTCTGCTGCTTTCATTTTCTTTTCTCCATTAAATTATTCGACATAATCCCTGCGAACGACGAACTTGGTCGCGATGGGGAGCTTGTTGGCACCGAGGCGCATTGCCTCTTTTGCAGTCTCCAGGGACACGCCCTCAGCCTCGAAGATGATGCGGCCGGGAGTGATGGGAGCCACGAATGCATAGGGATCACCCTTACCTTTACCCATACGGGTGTCGAGAGGCTTCTTGGTGATAGGCTTCACAGGGAAGACCCTGATCCAGATCTGACCTTCACGGTTCATCCTACGGGAGATAGCCTGACGGGCGGCCTCGATCTGCTGTGCAGTGAGCCAACAATTTTCAAGGGTCTTGATACCGAAGGAACCGAAAGCGAGCTGGTTGCCCCTCTGGGCGTTGCCCTTCATGCGGTTCTTCTGTTCCCTTCTAAATTTTGTTCTCTTAGGTTGTAACATTGTTGTATTACTTTAAAAAATAATTATCGTAAAACCCTAAATACTTGATTCTCAGCAGGATAGCCCACAAAGAGCCAAAATTTGGGACTGCAAAGTTAGTAAAAATTCTGCAAACCGCAAGACTTTTTCAATATTTTTTTGAATATTTTCGACGCGGAATTTTTCAGCTAACTTTGCGTTTTTCGGACACTTACGACATCCCGCATTATTTTTCTTCCAACATTTTCGACACGGCCTCACCCAGTTGCAGCGTTTTCACTAAACTACTGAATATCAAGCAAAGA
The DNA here is from genome assembly GCA_902782225.1 of uncultured Bacteroidia bacterium. Taxonomy (GTDB): domain Bacteria; phylum Bacteroidota; class Bacteroidia; order Bacteroidales; family UBA932; genus Cryptobacteroides. The sequence continues at coordinate 71,173 of CACZMF010000006.1, forward strand.
CGAATCTCCTATGCGCCAAACGGAGCATAGGAGACACAGAACACGTTGATTATCAGCCGTTTGCCAAAAACGGAAGATGGTTTACTTTTTCGCCAGCGAAAAAGTAAGTTCCAGGCGCGGACGCAGAGAAGCGTCCGCAGCATCGGGGCCGTAGAGGAACGCGCAGTAGTAGCGGTCCTTGTCAAGCATCTCCTGAGAGGAGGTGGAACTGCTCGAGGAAGCGGCCTGGGCATACTGGGCCATCAGGGCGTAGGTGTAGTAGTTGGAATACGGGTCGCCGTAGCCGTAGCCATAGCCGCCCATGCCGTAACCGCCCATTCCATAGCCGCCGTAGCCGCCATAACCGCCGTAGTACATACTATTATAATAGTTCTGGTAGGCGAGCATCTGGTAGTACGCATCCATGTCGGACGAACTGCTGGAGTTTTCGATCTCCTCCATTGCGTTGATTATGAGCCAGATGTCATATTCGCCCTTGAGCAGTTTGCGGCGCTTGAAGGTCTCGTTGGAGGCCTCTCCCGCAGTCGGGGTCTCACGGACCTTCAGGAGCTCCTGGAGGTGGTAGGTGATGTCCGGCGAGTAGCAGAGCAGGCTGCGGTTGATGGCGCCGTGGTTCTCATTTTCGGAGCTCGAATCGGTCAGGCCGGCGAAAACGACGGTGGTGTCGTTCTGGCGGATGCGGCAGGTCGGGCTCAGCACCGCTGGATATTTGAACATTTCCCTGTAGTCGTCCGGGAAACGGAACGGCAGCACCAGGGTGGCCTTGTTGATGACCGCTTCCTCGGGCACGCCGCCCCTGGAGCGTATCAGGTCTTCGGCCAGATGCTTAAGGGCGCGGGCCGAGATGACGGGCTTCAGGCCGCCGCCGCCCTCGATGAGCACCTCCTCGCCTGCGGGACCGGCGAGATCCGCCGTCTCCTGTGTGGTGAGGTTGAGGCAGTATTCAGGATAATTGCCGCGGGACGTGACGGTGAACAGCGAATCCAGCTTTGCGAACGAGTTCAGGCCGAAGGCGAAAAAGAACGCCGTATCCTTTTCGGCCACGCCGTCGAAGTCGTAGTCGCACTTGAGCGACAGCTGGGCATAGTTGCCGACAACGTACTTCACGGCTTTGTCGTAGCCCACCTGGAGCTCATACATGTTGATGCGGCCGCCTTCGCCCATGGGCGCGTCGGTCGAAATATGGATGCCCGGCACTTTCTTCACGTACTTGCCGAAGTCGGAAAGGTCTTCCTGGGTGATACTGAGGAAGCGGCGGGCGTATTCTTCGGTGAAATCGAACGCCAGGGAGTCGGACCCGGAGACCACAGGGTTGCCGTCGGCGATGGACTTGGAGTAGTCCACCTTCAGCGTCTTGCCGTTGATGTCGAAATCCCTGCCGGCCGACATGGGGGCCGCAAGCGAATGCACACGGACGTTCTGGATGATATGCCGCTGGTCGGAACGGGCCACGGAAAGGGTGTCGAAGGCGGCGGCGAAATGGAAACGCTCCACCTTGACGGCCTTGAGGTTGCCGAAATCGAGGGTGTCGAGCACTGGCACGAGGGTCATCGCGCAGCTGCGGGTGGTCAGGCCGTAGAAGTCGTCACGTATTGCGCCTATGGTGATACGGCGCTGGGAGTAACCGGAAAGGGAGTCCGCAGGCAGCATGCTCACGGCCCCGAAAGGCAGCACCGCCTCGACTGGATATATCTGATAAGTCTGGTCGGCCGGAATGAGGTTGCCGCCCAGTTCCGGATTCACATTCACACAAGACAGGCAGCAGAACAAGGCCGCCGCTACCCCGGACAATTTGAATTTCATTGCGTCAGATCGTGTCGTAAAAAGCGTTGTACGCATCGATGTAGCTCCCGTTCTGCATCGCCGCCTCGTCGTACTGGAGGGCGGGCAGCTTAAGCGACCGGCAATACCTCACAAGCTTGGGGTCGACGTCCGGGGAGCCGACAATAATGCCGTCGGCGTACTGGATGGCGGTTTTAGCAAGATTTATGCCATCCGGCTTCTTGAGGAAGGCGAGGTCCGTCTCCGCCAGGCCGCCGAAAGCCGCCTTCTCGGCGAAGCCGGTGCGGAAGCCGGTGGCGGGAGTGTCGCCATAGAGTGAAACGACTATTTTGCTGGAAGAAAAAATGGGGTCGTCCTTATAGGCCTTCTTCAGGTAGGCGGGCACCAGATGGGAAATCCAGCCGTGGCAATGGATCACGTCAGGAGCCCAGCGAAGCTTTTTCACGGTCTCGAGCACACCGCGCGCGAAGAAGATCGTGCGCTCGTCGTTGTCGGGGAAAAAGATGCCGTTGTCGTCGGCGTAGAGCTGCTTGCGGCGGAAATAATCCTCGTTGTCTATAAAATACACCTGTATGCGCGCAGAGGAAATGGAGGCTACCTTTATGATCAGGGGATGGTCCACGTCGGAGATGATTATATTCATCCCGGAAAGCCTTATCACTTCGTGCAACTGGTTCTTGCGTTCGTTGATGAAACCGTAGCGGGGCATGAACGAACGTATCTCTTTCTTCCTTTCCTGTATGCCCTGGGGGAGGGCCCTGGCTATCGTAGCGATCTCAGACTCCGGGAGATAGGGACACATCTCGGAGTTCACAAACAGGACTTTGTTAACTTTTTCTGCCATTCGCACAAAGGTAAGAATTTTTTTTGAAATATCGATAATTCACTATCTTTGAAGTCAATTTGGGAGATTATGGCAAAAAAAGAAGAGAACAAGATAATTCGCCGGCGGCTGAGAAACGCCTATGCATCCAGCATAATCAGCATCAGCCTCGTGCTCCTGCTCATCGGAGTGGCCGCCCTGCTCATTGTCAACGCCCGCTCCGTATCCGACTATTTCAAGGAGAACATGCAGCTTTCGGTGATCCTGAAACAGGACACCACCGACGAACAGGCAGCATCCTACCAGAAATCCGTCGAGACCCTTCCCTTCATCAAGGGCACCCACCTGGTGTCGCGGGAAGAGGGAGCGGCGGAGCTTGCCGGGATGCTCGGAAGCGACTTCCTCGAAATCTTCGAGACCGCCCCGGTGCCCGTGTCGCTGGAAATCACGCTGCACGGCGACTACGTGACCCCCGACAGCGTGGCCTTCGTGCGCCGCGCGCTGTCCGCGTCCCCGGTGGTCGAAGAAGTGGAGTACCAGCAGTCGCTGGTGGAGACGCTCAACAACAACCTCACCAAGATCTCGATGGTGCTGGGCATATTCATCCTCCTCATGCTCTTCATCTCCTTCGTGCTCATCAACAACACCGTGCGCCTCGGGGTATTCTCCCGCCGCTTCACCGTGCACACGATGCAGCTGGTCGGAGCCACCCGCCGCTTCATCCGCAGGCCGTTCATGCAAGGAGCTCTGGCCCAGGGGCTTATCGCCTCCGTGCTGGCCCTCGCCGCCCTTGCCGGTGCGCTCGCCCTGCTGAACCGTTCGTTCCCGCAGATGTTTGCCGTGATCGAACTCAGGTCGCTGCTCATCGTGGCCGGAGTGGTGGTGGTGTGCGGCGTGGCGATATGCCTGCTGAGCACCTACCTTGTGGTCAACAAACTCGTGTCCCTCGACAAGGACCGCTTATACTATTAGTATTCTATGGAAAAGATGGCAATGTCCCGGAAGGGCATCAAATTCATGCTCGCAGGGCTGCTGGTGATGGTGGCCGGATACATCCTGATGATGGGTGGAGTGAGCCCGGATCCCAACGTGTTCAATTATGCGATGTTCGACGCCCGCCGCCTGGTCGCGGCGCCGCTCGTGATCATAGCCGGCATCGTGCTGGTGGTGGTGGCCATCATGGGCCGCTTCGACGACAAGGAGGAGTAGGCTATGGATTGGTTGCAGGCATTGATTCTCGGGCTCGTGCAGGGCCTCACCGAATTCCTTCCCGTCAGCAGCAGCGGGCACCTCGCCATAGGCAAGGCGCTTCTGGGCGTGGAGCCGGCGGAAGACCTCATCTTCGAAGTGACGGTCCACGCCGCCACGGTGCTCGCCACGATCGTGGTGTTCAGGAAAGAAATCTGGAAGCTCCTCTGCGGGCTCTTCAAATTCAAATACAACGACGAGACGGACTACATCGCAAAGCTCTGCGTGTCCATGATTCCAGTGTTCATCGTGGGCATGTTCTTCAAGGACAAGGTGGAATCGGCGTTCGGCTCGATGCTGGTTGTCGGGCTCGCGCTCATCGTCACGGCTATGCTTCTGACGTTTTCCGACTGGATGGCCAGGCGGCAGAAAGCCGTCCGGGAGCACCGTAACGGCATCTCCTTCTGGCAGGCGCTCGTGGTCGGCGTGGGTCAGGCGTTTGCCGTGATTCCCGGCCTGTCGCGCTCCGGAACGACCATCAGCACAGGACTTATCAGCGGAGTGAAGCGGGACAAGATGGCCCAGTTCTCATTCCTGATGGTGCTCGTGCCCATACTCGGCGAGGCGTTCCTGGACGTCGTGGGAGGCGAGGTGGCCGCTTCGTCGGTGGGCTTCCTGCCGCTGGCCGTGGGCTTCGTGGCCGCATTCGTGTCCGGGCTCTTCGCCTGCAAGGTGATGATCGCACTGGTGCGCAAGGCCCAGCTCAAGTGGTTCGGGCTCTACTGCGCCCTGGCGGGTCTGCTGGTGCTCATTTTCCTCGTCTGATGGGGAGGCTGGTTTACTTCGTGTCGGACGTCCATCTGGGGCTGCGCACAGCGGACCCGGTGGAGCGGGAACGGCGTTTCCTGTCGTTCCTGGACGGCATTCCCGCGGAAGAGACGCGGGCCCTCTACCTGCTCGGCGACATCTGGGATTTCTGGTATGAATACAGGGACGTCGTGCCCCGGGAAGGCGCTCGCGTGGTGGCGAAATTCATCGCCCTGATGGACGAGGGCGTGCAGGTGTGCTTCTTCCCCGGCAACCACGACATGTGGTGCTTCTCCTTCTTCGAGAGCCTCGGGATGCGGCGCTGTGAGCAGCCGCAGCTCACGGAAATCGGCGGAAAGACCTTCTGCCTTGGCCACGGCCACCTGATCGGCGGCGGCCGTCCGGCACAGAAACTGATGGACAAGGTGTTCAGCAGCCGCACCGTGCAGGCTGTTTTCAGCACCCTGCACCCCCGTATCGCATTCCACCTGGGCCTCGGCTGGTCCGGCGGCAACCGCAGGCACCACGACGCCTACCATTTCAAGGGAAAGGACGAGCCCCTTTACCGCTTCGCCCTCAAGCAGTCGGAAGCCGTGCACGTGGACTACTTCATCTTCGGCCACTTCCACGACGCCGTGGACATGGCCCTGCCCACCGGCGCCCGCCTCATCGTCCTGAAAGACTGGATCTCCGGCGGCACGCCCCACGCCGTTTTCGACACGGCGGACGGCAAGCTGAAGGTCGCTGAGCGCTAATTGAGCACCAGTATGTCTTTCTGAGCGCCGGGGTGTCTTTCTGAGCGCAGCGATGTCATTCCGAGCGCGCGAAGACAACGTCAGCAACCTCTCCTGCGGCGTCAGCGCTTCTTCTTGACCTCGCTCTTGAGGCGGTCGAACTTGATTTCGGTTTTCCTGGGGGCTTCCCAGAAGACTGAGTAGTAGAACTGGTCCCACTGGCCGGAATCCCAGATCTGGACCAACTCCTCGATCTTGGCGTCGCGGCCGGTCGGCTCGTAGCGGGCCTTGAGGTCCTGGGAGAACAGTCTGGCGATGACCTGCCAGAAATTGGCCGCGAAGCCGCTCTCGTATTCCTTGATGATGTCGAAGGCGCTGATGCCGCACTCGCGGTCCACCAGCCGCATCAGCAGCACGCCCTGCGAGGTGGTCATCTGCTTGATGTCTTTCGTGAAGAGCCCCAGAAGCTCCTTTTCCACCTGCTTGATGTACTGGGTGCGCTGGGAGCGCTTGGTCACGTCGGCGGCTATGGTGCTGTCCACCTGGGCCATCAGCTTGCGGCCCACCAGGGCATATGGATAGATCTTGTTGAAATTGTAGATCAGACGGTACTCCTTGCGCCAGTCGCCGCTCTTCATCTTGCGCCCGCGGGGAAAGACCCAGATCGGGTCGATGGTGTCGAAGAAAGTGGTGTCGCCGTCGTGGGCCTCATAATACATAGGATAGCCCGAGGGCTTCTTGAAGTCCAGGGACTGGGCGCCCAGCGGAACCGCACAGAAAGCGGCCAGGACGGCGATTATGAGACTTTTCAATTTCACGCTGCAAATATACACAAATATTGAGCCACAAACATTACTATTATAATATATTAAAAAAATACTTATATTTGTGGGCTAAACACATAATGCACTGCTGATGGCCAACAGTAAAAAACTGACATTTGCCCAAATGTTCAACCTGAGCTTCGGATTTTTCGGAGTACAGATCGCTTACGCTCTTCAAAGCGCCAACATAAGCCGCATCTTCGCCACCCTAGGCGCAGATCCCCACCAGCTTTCGTTTTTCTGGATCCTGCCTCCTCTCATGGGCATGATAGTCCAGCCCCTCATCGGCAAATGGTCCGACCGCACCTGGACCAGGATGGGCCGCCGCAAGCCCTACCTGCTCGTCGGCGCGGTGGTCGCCGTGCTGGTGATGCTGTTCCTGCCCAAGGCCGGTTCGCTGAACCTCTCCACCGCCTACGTGTTCCTGGGACTCAACGCCGCAATGTGGTTCGGGCTCTTCTCCCTGATTTTCCTGGACACATCCATCAACGTGGCCATGCAGCCCTTCAAGATGATGGTGGGCGACATGGTGGGCGAGAGCCAGAAAGCCGAAGCCTACAGCATCCAGAGCTTCCTGTGCAACGCAGGCTCCCTGGTGGGCTACCTCTTCCCCATCTTCTTCACCTGGATAGGCATAGCCAACACCGCCCCCGAAGGCGTGGTGCCCGACAGCGTGATCTACAGCTTCTGGTGCGGAGCCGCGATCCTCATCGTGTGCGTGCTCTACACCTTCCTGAAAGTCAAGGAGATGCCCCCGAAGGAGTATGCCGAGTTCCACGGCATCGACCCCGCAAAGGCCGAGGCGCCCAAGTCCGAGGGCCTTTTCAAGCTCCTGCTCAAGGCCCCGAAGACCTTCTGGACAGTGGGCCTCGTGCAGTTCTTCTGCTGGGCGGCATTCCTTTACATGTGGACCTACACCAACGGCGCCATCGCCCGCAACTGCTGGGACACCACCGACGTGGCCTCCGCCGCCTACCAGGCCGCCGGCAACTGGGTGGGCGTGCTCTTCGCCGTGCAGGCCGTGGGTTCCATCCTCTGGGCCCTGGTGATCCCCCGCTTCAAGAACCTGAAGCTCGCCTACGTGGTGAGCCTGCTCGCCGGCGCTGTGGGATTCGCATCCGTGATGTTCATCCACAACCAGTACCTGCTCTTCGGCAGCTACTTCCTCATCGGCTTCGCCTGGGCCGCAATGCTCGCCCTGCCCTTCACCTTCCTGACCAACGCCCTGGAAGGCAATCCTTATATGGGCAGCTACCTGGGCCTCTTCAACTGCACCATCTGCCTGCCGCAGATAGTGGCCGCAGCCACCGGCGGCGCCGTGATGAGCCTTGCGGGCAGCCAGGGCACGATGCTCCTGCTCGCCGGCATCTTCCTGGTGCTGGGCGCGTGCAGCGTGAGCCTCGTCAAGACGAAATAAATTCCAAACCAACATACACTAACCAAAAATATCTAACTACACTCTAAATGAAAAGGATTATTACCGCAGTAACTATCTTGTTTTTCAGCCTGATAGCTACTTCCGTATCCGCCCAGAACGGATACCGGATCAAAGGAGTCGTAGTCGATTCGCAGGGGCCGGTGATCGGTGCCACCGTCATGGAAAAAGGCACTACCACCGGGACCCCGACCGGACTCGACGGCGATTTCGATTTGACCGTTTCCAGTGCAGATGCAGTAGTGGAAGTCAGCTGCATCGGTTATGCAAGCCAGACTTTCACCGCCGGCAGCCTGCCCGCCAGCATCCTGCTCGTGGAGGACACCGAATTCCTTGACGACGTCGTGGTCATCGGCTACGGTACCGTCAAGAAGAGCGACCTCACCGGCTCCGTCTCCACGGTCAAGGCCGACGAGGTGAACAAGGGTGTCATCTCCTCTCCTGTGGACCTGCTCCGCGGCAAGACCGCAGGCGTCGTGGTCACTGCTGGTGACGGTATGCCCGGCTCTGCTGCCACGGTGCGCATCCGTGGTGGCGCTTCCCTGAGCGCAAGCACCACCCCGCTCTACGTCATCGACGGCCTGCCCGTATCCAACGACGGCCTCGGCTCCATGGCAGACCCTATGGCCTCCATCAACCCTGAAGACATCGAGAGCTTCTCCGTGCTCAAGGACGCTTCCGCAACCGCAATCTACGGTTCCCGCGCATCCAACGGCGTCATCGTGATCACCACCAAGAAGGGCTCCAAGACCGCACAGGCCATCCCTCAGGTCGCCGTCGATTTCACCAGTTCGCTGAACACCATTGCCAAGTACAACCCGGTCATGGACGCAGCAGGCCTCCGCAAGCTCATCCGCGACGGCCTCGGCGAAGGCTCCTCCGCTGAAGCTGCCCTTGGCAATGCCGACACCAACTGGCAGAAGGAAATTTTCCACATGGCCCCGAGCTACGACGGCAACGTCTCCGTCAACGGCAAGATCGGCAACTTCATGCCCTACCGCGTATCCGCCGGCTTCACCGAGCAGAACGGTACACTCAAAGGTTCAAAGATGGACCGCGGGACCCTCTCCCTCAACCTCTCCCCCAGCTTCTTCGACAAGCACCTCACCGTCAACTTGAACGGCAAGGGAGTGTATGCAAGGAACACCTACGCCAACCAGGACGCCATTTGGGCCGCCAACCAGTTCGACCCCACGAAGCCCGTCAAGACCGACGGCCACCTGGGCGGCTACACCACCTGGTATGACGCAGCCGGCAACGTGAACACGATGGCAACGCCCAACCCTGTGGCCCTGCTTGAAGGCAAGATAGACTACGGCGACACCTACCGTTTCCTCGGCAACACCCAGTTCGACTACAAGGTCCACGGATTCGAAGACCTGAGGCTCAACCTCAACCTCGGTATCGACTGGGCAAAGTCCAACAGCATCACTGAATTTGTGCCCAACACCATCGCCTCCCTGCGCAATACGGACGAATCCGGCGGCGGTTCCCACAAAGATTACGACATCACCCGCAGGGACACCACCCTCGAGTTCTATGCCGACTACAACAAGACCTTCGCCCAGAAGCACAATGTCGACTTCATGGCCGGTTATTCATGGCAGCACTTCTGGAACAACTCCCACGAAAAGAGATACCGTATCTCCGACAAGCACGAGTTCAAGAACACCGAAGGCCTGGGCGAGCTCTACCTGATCTCCTTCTTCGGCAGGGCCAACTACAGCTTCGACGACCGCTACCTCATCACCGCCACCCTCCGCGCCGACGGTACCTCCCGCTTCCAGAACAACAAGTGGGGTATCTTCCCGTCCGTGGCTCTCGGCTGGAACGTGAAGAACGAAAGCTTCCTGAAGTACGTGGAGCCCGTGTCCACCGCAAAGGTGCGCCTCTCCTGGGGTGAGACCGGTCAGCAGGAAATCGGCGGATACTACGACACCTTCGCCCAGTTCCTCCAGATCAACTCCCCCGGTTCGTACTACTTCGTCAACGGCAACAACTACATCGCCCCTATCGCGGCGACCGCCTACTCGGCCAACCTCAAGTGGGAGACGACCACGACCTACAACGCCGGTATCGACTTCGGCCTGTGGAACGACCGCCTGACCACCAGCATCGACGTGTACAAGCGCGACACCCGCGACATCCTCAACACCATCCCGGTGCCGGCCCTGAGCAACTTCACCAACCTGCTCCCGACCAACATCGGATCGATGACCAACTACGGTTTCGAAATCAACCTCAACGGCGTGATCATCGAAAAGCGCGACATGAGCTGGACCGTGGGCGTGAACATGGCCTACAACCACAATGAAGTGACCAAGCTCACCGCTTCCGACGAGAATGCCGCAGGTATCGAAACCGGCGGACTCGGAAGCGCCACCGGCAACAACGTGCAGCTTATCCAGGTCGGATACCCCCTGCACACCTTCAACCTCTTCCAGCAGGTCTATGACGCCAGCGGCATGCCCATCTACGGCGTGTATGTGGACCAGCCCACCGTGTCCTGGTACAAGGACGCCGCCGGCAAAGAGACCACCGCAGCCAAAGACGCCAACGGCAAGGCCAACACCTTCATCGAGAAGCGTCCCGACGGCGTGATCGACTCCAACGACAGGCGTATGACCTACAGCGCAGATCCCACCATGACCTTCGGCTTCAACACCATGTTCACCTGGAAGAACTGGACGGCAGCCCTCTCCGGCCACGCCGCCACCGGCAACTGGGTCTACTACGACGTCGCCTCCGGCCAGGAGCCTCTCATGGATCTCTGGACCAACAGCTTCGTGAGCAACCGCCTGCAGAGCGCTCCCAAATCCATGTTCCCGCAGGCACAGTACTTCACCGACTACTTCCTGCACGACGGTTCCTACGTCAAGATCGACAACATCACTGTCGGCTACACCTTCCCGAAGCTCTTCAGCATCGCCCAGGACCGTCCCGCATCCCTTAATATCTTCGGCACCGTGCAGAACGTCTGCACCATCACGAAGTATCCCGGCATCGATCCTGAAGTCTACGGCGGCATCGACGGCAACGTCTATCCCCGTCCGCGCACCTTCATCCTCGGACTCAAGTTCAACTTCTAATCCCACAACCGAATATGAAAACATTGAAATATATTCTCGGAGTCCTCGCTGCATGCGCAGCCCTCAGCTCCTGCGTGGGTGACCTCAACGTAACCCCTATCGACCCCAACGCCAATACCGTCGACAAGGTGCTGACCAGCCAGGCCGCGATGGATTCCTACATCGCAGGCGTGTACCTGGGCTTCGCGACCTCCGGCTACTATGGCAAGGACGGCGGCGCCAACATCTCCAACGTGGACGGCGGCGCATCCCAGTATATCCGCGGTCTGTACCACCACTCAGAGCTCACCACCGACGAGAGCGTGTGCGGCTGGAACGACCAGACCATCAAGGACTTCCACTGGATGAACTGGACCACCAACGACACCTTCATCTACGCTTTCTGGTCCCGTATCTTCATGCAGGTGGCTTCCGCCAACGAATTCATCCGCCAGATGCGCCTCCTCAAGGGTGTGGACGAGAACCTCAAGGCCCGCTACGTGGATGAGGCCAGGGTGCTCCGTGCAATTGCATACTACCACGCCATCGACAACTTCGGCAACGTGCCTTTCGTGACCGACGAGCAGGCTATGGGCACTATTCCCGAGCAGATCGAGAGGGCGAAGCTTTTCGAGTGGATGGAAAATGAACTCAAGAACATCATCGCTGCCGGAAGGCTGCCTGAAGGCCCTTCAGTGACCTATGGCCACGCCGGCATGGGCGCCGCGAAGTTCCTCCTCGCCAAGCTCTACCTCAATGCCGAGGTGTTCACCGGCACCGCCCAGTGGCAGAAATGCGCCGACGAGCTGAAAGACCTCATGGACGACGGCTACAGCCTCCACACTTCCTCCGCCGGCAAGTACAGCGCCTACCAGGAGCTCTTCCTCGCCGACAACAACCGCTGCACCGAGGAGATCATCTTCCCCATCGAGCAGGACGGTCTCTACACCAACAGCTACGGCGTGACCAACTACCTCATCTTCGCCTCCACCGGCGGCCACATGAATGTCAAGAAAATCGGCATTTCTTCCGGTTGGGCAGGTCTCCGCACCACTCCTCAGTTCTACGACAAGTTCACCGAGAACGACGCGCGCAACCTGTTCTACACACAGGAGAGGTCCATGGAAGACATCAACGCCATGCCCGAGAAGCCTGAGGATGACCCCGACAAGTATGACGAAGCCAAGATCAAGGAGCTGAAAGACACCGGCGCATATGAGGAAGAAGTCAAAAAACTCAAGGAAGCCAAGGATAAAGCCATCAAAGGCGAATTCCAGAAGAAGGACATCGACGACATCGGTTCTTACTACGACGGCTATGGCTTCATGAAGTTCCTCAACATGAAGAGCGACGGCACCGCCGCCAAGGAGCCCGGCTCGGTCGATACCGACTTCCCTATGATGCGCTTCGCCGACGTGCTCCTCATGGCCGCAGAGTGCCAGCTTCGCGGAGCATCCATCGACGGCCTCGCAGCCTACAACCAGGTCCGCCAGCGTGCCGGCGTGCCCACCGCATCGTCCATCTCCCTTCAGGATGTCCTCGACGAGCGCGGACGCGAACTCTACCAGGAGTGCTGGCGCCGCAACGACCTCGTCCGCTTCGGCCAGTTCACTTCCGACAAGTACATCTGGCAGTGGAAGGGCAACGTGCGTGACGGCCGTGCTGTCGAAGAGCACAGGAACCTGTTCCCCATCCCCGACAGCGACCGCCAGGCCAACTCCAACCTTAAGCAGAACGCAGGCTATTAACAGTTATCGTTATGAGAAAATTATTTAGCTACATAATTGCAGGCATCGCCCTCCTGAGCGCCTCCGCCTGCGTCCATGAGCAGCCCGCCGTGTTCGATCCCTCGAAGGGCACTGCCCCCGTTCTCCTCAGCTACAATGTCGACGAGAACGGTGTGTCCGCAGAGTTCACCCCGGGTTCCATCGATATGGGGTTCAACAAGAATGTACCCCTGAACCACTCCTTTGCCATCGTGAAACTCGACGGAGCGAAGATGAGCAAGACCCTCCCCTCCAACGTTGCCGACGGCAAGATCAGCATCTCCAAAACCAACCTGTCCAAGACCCTTATGGGCATGGGCAAGGCCGAAGGCAGCACCGTGGCAATGGAACTTGCAGTGCGCATGTCCCTGCAGGATCCCACCAAGGACAGCGGCATCAACGGATTCATCGACAGCAAGGACCTCATTTCGATAGGTTCCTGGGTAGTCGAAGTGCCCGTGCCTCAGGGCAATCCCTGGGGGGCCTACACCGAGAAGAGTACTTGGAGCGTGATCGGCGATATCGCCAGCACCGGCAATGCCTGGAACCAAGATGAAGCAATGTTCACCGACGGCAGCAAGCACGTTGCCAAGGGACTCAAGCTCGCCGCTGCCGACCAGTTCAAGATCCGCAACAACGGCGGCTGGGACGACAACCGCGGCGCTGCCGGCGATGTCGAGCCGTTCATCGTGACCATCGGAGAGCCTCTGGCCGCAACGGCCAACGGCAAGAACCTCTCTGTTCCCGCCGACGGCACCTACGACCTCCTCTATGATCCCGCCACCGAGACCATCACCCTTACCGAAGCCTTCCTGACCTATCCCGGATTCGATTCCGTGTCCGAGTGGAGCGTCATCGGCGCGATCGCCAGCTTCGGGATGGAGTGGAACAAAGACATTGAGATGTCCACCGACGGCACATGGCACGTGGCCGAGGGCGTCGAGCTCAAGGCTTCCGACCAGTTCAAGTTCCGCAAGAACCAGGATTGGACCGACAACTTCGGCGCAACCGGAGACACCGAGCCCTTCATCGTGAGCCTCGACACCGAATATGAGGCCAGCGCAGGCGGCAAGAACCTTGCAGTTCCCGAAGACGGCGTCTACGACCTCCTCGTGAATCCTGAAGCCAAACTCTTCAAGGTCGTCGCAACCCTGGGCGGCTCCTGCCACCTCGTGGGAGAAGGCCCCGACAACCCCGACACCCCTCAGCCCACATTCGAAGGCTGGAGCATCACCGGTGCCATTTCCGGTTCAGGCATCAACTGGGACGGTGACATCGACATGGCCGCATCCGGAGCATTCTGGGTGGCCCGCGACGTGAAACTCGCCACCGCCGACCAGTTCAAGTTCCGCAAGGCACACGACTGGGCCGAAAACGTCGGCGCTACCGGCGACACAGAGCCCTTCGTCGTGGAAGTCGGCGCTAAGACCGCAGGCGCTGCTGGCGGCAAGAACCTCGCAGTTCCCGCTGAAGGCACCTACGACCTCTATCTCAATCCCGAAGAACTCAGCTTCTACGTCATGACAGCCGGCGAAGTGCCCGCTGAAATCGCAAGCTGGGGCGTGGTCGGCACCATCAACAACTGGGGCGGCAGCGCCGACCTCGCCATGGTGGAAGAAAACGGCATGCTGGTTCGCAAGAACGTGGCCCTGACCACTGGTGACCAGATCAAGGTCCGTTACATGAGCAGCTGGGACGTCAACCGTGGCGCTCCCGGTGACGTGGAGCCCTTCATCATGGGCACCGATCCCATCCAGGCAGTTCCCGGCGGCAAGAACCTCGGCGTCGCTGCAGACGGCAACTACGACGTCTGGTATGACGCTCTCAACGAAATCCTCTTCGTCGTGCCCACCGGCACTGCACTCAGCTATTGGGGCGTTGTCGGCAACATCACCGGCTGGGGTGGCGACCGCGCTGACTACATCATGTACAAGAGCGGCGACTTCTATGCCGTCAAGGGCATCGAACTGAATGAAGACAGCCAGTTCAAGATCCGCTACAACAGCGACTGGGCCGTCAACCGCGGCGCTCCCGGCGACGTGGAACCCTTCAAGATGGATGCAGGTTCCGTCGTTGACGCCACCCAGAACGGCAAGAACCTCGGGGTCAACGTTGCAGGCAAGTATGACATCTACTACAACGCTGCCGAAGAGAAGCTGTATGTCATGGGCGAAGGCAACGATCCTTCCGGAGCCGTGACTCCCGAGCCTCCCACCCCTGAGAAGCCTACCGCATGGTCCATCGTCGGAACCATCGAAGGCTCCAGCTGGGGCAAGGACTTCGACCTCACCAACACCGAAGGCGACATCTGGAAGTATGAAGGCCTGACCGTGACCGACACCGATGAATTCAAGATCCGTGCGAACCACGACTGGGGCACCAGCGTCGGCGGCGCCGAAGAGAACGAGGACAGCGGCATCGATCCCGTGGGCAATCCCTACAAGGTGTTCAGGCCCACCATCGGCACTGCATTCGCAGCCGGCGGACTCAATATCCGCATCGCCGTGGCAGGTACCTACAACGTCACTTTCGACTATGCAGCCAAGACCATCCTCATCGAGGGCGCGGCCAGCACGGCCAAGGTCATCAGCACCGCAGACGAACTGATCGCATGGCTTGAGAATCCCACCGTGGATGCAGAGCTCGGCGCCGACATCAGCATCGTCGGCAAGCAGATGACTGCCACTCCCGAGATAACCGGCAACTTCGACGGCAAGGACCATTCGATCACCGTTTCCCTCGCTGCTCCTCTCTTCCCCGTGGTGCGCGGCGACATCAAGAATCTCGCCATCGCAGGCAGCTTCAAGGCCAACTGCGGTGCGGAGAAGACCGTCCTCGCCCCTATCGGAAAGAGCTATGGTGCCATCACGAACGTGACCAACAACGCCACCGTGACCCTTATCGGCGCTGCCGGTGAGGGTGGTGCCGAGACCAAGAACGGCGCCATCGCGGCCGGTGTGGTCGGTGAGGCCTACGGTCCCGTCACGGGATGCAAGAACACCGCTGAGATTTCCGCCAACGCATCCGCAAAGGACACCTGGACCATCATCACCGCAGGTATCGCCGGCGTGCTCGGTGCTGCCATCGATGACTGCCTCAACGAGGGAGAAGTCTCCCTTGTGGCCGGCTCTCCTCTCGGGCGCACCAAGGGCCTGACGGAGGTCAGCATGAAGTATGATCCCGTGCCTTCCGTTGCAGGTATCGTCACCTACGCCGTGAGCGATCCGACCCACACCGTGACCGTGAACAATTGCCGCAACTACGGAAAGATCAGCTTCACCTACGACGGCCTCCACGCCAAGAGCGCTGCAGTGAGCCGTTCTCCGGTGGCAGGTATCGTGGCCAACTCCGGCGGCGACATCACCAACTGCACCAACTCCGGCAGCATCCACGCCACTATGGTGGCCCCCGACCGCAGCAAGGCCTATTCCGACGTCAATATCATCCTGCATGCCGCCGGTATCCAGGGAGCCGACTACTTCGTGAAGAAGATCAAGTCCACCGTCGACCAGAACGAGACTTCCCTCTACAACTGCACGAATATCGGCGATATCTACGTGGATTCCGACATGACGAAGTCCAACAATACTGCAGGCGGCGTGTCCGCATGGCCTTCTGCTGAAAGCGCTTCCGTGACCGTGATCAAGGACTGCGAGAACTCCGGCAACCTCTACATCAACGGCCTTCTCAAGATCCGCGCAGGCGGTGTTGCAGGCGGCACCAATTCCCTGGACCGCTGCAAGAATACCGGCAGCATCTATATTGAGAATGCAGATCCGGCGTCCGTGTTCGGTCTCATCAACGGATTCCACACCCAGACCCACATCCTGAAAGACTGCGACGCCACCGGCGTAATTGAGTCCAAGGTGGCAGTCAACGGCCTCGGAGGTCTGTGCGGTGGTGTCGGCAATGTCGCCAACACCATCTGCGACGGCTGCAAGGTGAAAGCTGTCATCAACGGCGGCGGCACCGCGCAGTGCGGCCTCATCGTCGGACACCTCAACGGCACGGACAAGGCAATCTCCATCGGCACGGCCGAGAGCCCCGTGAGGGTTGCAGGCACCGTGGACGGCGTCAAAGCCACTGCAGAGAACTTCATGTCCCTGCTCCACAAAGCCACGAACTACACCGAAGGTGTCCACACCTTCAATGCAGTCTTCGAGGAATAGGACAAGGCATCTTCTTTTGAAAAGGCCGGCGCCCCATCGCGCCGGCCTTTTTTTTGCCCCGATCCTTCATGATGCCAAAACATGTGGAGGCGTACACGTAGAACGCACAGGATGCAGGTTTTCTATTCACCTGTCAGGCTGGCATCCTAGGGCCATCTGCAGAAGTTGCCGGAGACACAAAAGGAGGCTCCGATGCCGGGCAAAACTACACTTTATCCGAAATGAAATAATAATTGGTTTTATTTGATTTCAACAATTGTAAAGGGATCCACTTGTACTAAATACCAATTCTTGAGTCCCCTCGCCCTTATTTCATAGTCAATAAATGGGGCAACAACAAGATTAATATCATCACACTTTCTTGATATGATTTTTCGTCATCGTCACAAATTAACCAATTCGGGTATTGAGGGGTAAGCATACGAGGAAGTACGTTCCCTTGATAAAGTGAGAGTCCAACTGATACGAGTTTGATGTCAGTTGGACTCTTCTTGTTGTGGTTGGATATTACTGAGCGTTGGCGGTCCAGTTGCCGGGAAGTAGTTCTGCGAAGTCCTTCTTGCGCTGTTCGTATTCCGGGATCCGGCGTAGAACGTCCTCGAGCCAAGACCTTTCATCAACGCCACGAGCCTTGCAGGTGGCAAGCAGGGAGTAGACCACGGCAGCTCTTTGGGCGGCCTCGTCATCACCGCAGAACAGATAGTTCTTGCGGCCAATGGCCAGAGGCCTGATGCTGTTCTCTACCATATTGTCATCTATCTTGTAACGTCCGTCGGTGACGTATAGCGAAAGCTTCTTCAGGATGTTATAGGTGTAGGATATGGCTTTCTCCATCAGGGACTTGGGCGGGCACTTCAACAGGTTCACCTCCATCCAGGTCTCGAACTTCTTGATTTCGGGATAGGCCTTTTCCTCGCGGAGCGCCTTCCTGCGCTCATAGTCAGGCTTGCCGTCAGCCTCGTCAAGGGCGTCAGCCTCCTTCTCCACTGCATAGAGCTGGCCGATATAGAAGAGAGCCTCATTTGCCAGTTTGGCGTTCTCGTCCTTTGCATCGAAGAACTTACGCCTTGCGTGCGCCCAGCAGCCGAGCAACTTTTTTCCCTCCATCCCCTCGAAGTGCTCGTACACGATGTATCCGTCGCTCTGGATTGCGCCGTTGAAGTTCTTCAGCAAGCCCATTGCCACGCGGGTGGCACGGGAACCATGCTCGTAGAAGAAGAACCGGTCTCCGGTCATAACATCCACGACACTCCATACCCATCCGCGCACTGCACGGTGAGCCTCATTGTCGATAACGGGTAAGGTGCTCTCGTCGACTTGAACATAGTCACAAGCCAGGACATGCGCCCGAAGCAGATCATATATCGGTTTGATTTTCCCCACCACCGCCTTGAACCAGTCGTTTATGGTTGAAGCACTGATAGTAACACCAAGTTCCTTATACGTCTCTATCACCCTGTAGAACGGCAGATGATAGACATACTTGCTGATTATGATGTCTGCCAGCAGTGAGGCGTCCGCCATGCATTTGTGAAGCGGCGCGGGAGGAAGGGCGGCTATCTCAAAGGCCTTACGGTCAGGGCTCTCCACCTGGAGCCTGCTCTTGAGCACATACTTGTGGCGGATGATGCGGCGGATGTACATCCTGCGGGGCACGAGGACAAGGCTATCGGTCACTTCGGGAGCCATTTCGGTATAGTCATCCGCATTGTCAAGTTCAGGATAGAGATGTTCCTCCTTCACTTCCAGGAGGCTGGTATCGATGGGCTTGCGGACCTTACGGTCATGAGCCTCGACGTGGATAAGCTTATCTTGTTCCGCAACGGACTTTGCTGCTTCTTTATCCAGACGGGCCTGCTCTTCCGGATCCATCTCCTGCATGAAGAGGTTGCCGGTTAGCTCATCAGGCTTCTCCGGGAGGCGGAGCCGCTCGGTTTTCTGACCGAAGAGCATCTGCGCATATTTTGCAAGCGTCTGCTGGGCGTGGAGAAGACGCTCGTTGAGCCCGGAGTTTTCTTCCCTGAGCCTGGCGTTCTCGGCCGCCAGGGCATCCATCTTTTTCTGTTCTTCTACAGTCATTTTACCCGTTCTTTCTGATTACAAGATACGAAAAAGCGGGCATTTATGCAAGCAAAAACGAGATTATTTTTGATTTATTTTGTTGATTTTCAGATGGTTCGCTCTGTGGCAATCGCGGCCTCCATCTTGAGGTCTCTGACTGCTTTCAGCTGCTGAAGCCGCCTTCTGGGATCATCGATTATACCCTGGATGATACTCACCAGACGCTGCCACTCGAAGGGCGTCATGGACGGGTCCCGTTCCTGTGCCCGCTCCACCAGATGCATACGACCATGGTCCAGGCGCTTGTTGTAGATTACCAGACCGCCCGGTTCGTAGCGCAGCAGCTTCATCATGTTGTTGGAGGCGTTCACGAACACGAAGACATCTCCGCTGTGAAGGTTCAAACCCATGTCGCTGTTCACTATCCCGCTGAGCATGTTGAAGTTCTTACGCATATCGGTTGGCTTCGTGTAGAGCCAGAACCGCGTCCCGTCATTGAGGCTGAACATAGGCTATACGCTTTTCAGGATCGTGTACACCATCGCCGGAGTCAGCCCGCCCTGGATGCGCATGTCGGTGCCGGACACCGTGCGCAGTTCAATGCTCATCCAACTCTCGCCGGACGGATTGACTTTGGCCTTCCCCGAGTGAGGACCGGCTTGTGCGCTCATTGCTGCCATTCCAGCAGGCAATCCTCCGCCTGCAATCGGCAGAAACTCCGCCGGGGTGTCCTGTTTGGCATACTTCCGTTTCCACCAGAAGTATTGGTGTTCTGGGATACCTTTCTCTTTCAATAGGTCTTTGATGGTGATGCCTTTCTCGCGGCACTCGGCCTGAATCTCCTCGATTTGTTCTCTTGTAAGCATGTCAGTTTGTGTTAGTGATGCAAAGGTACATCTCACCTACACAAACTGACAGTCGTATTTGTTCGTATGCTTACATTGAGGGTTATAATTAAGTCTGTGCTAGGTCCGTGGCTGGATTTCAACATTCCGAGATATTTGGAGCGCCTTCATGACGCTCCTTCCATTTTCACATATAACTTCGCTTCTGGTATGGATATTTTGCCAATACTGAGCCTCCTGTGGTCGAGATTTTCGCGGGAATGCCGAGACGGTTGTAGGAGATTAGGCTTTCGGAGCGTCCGTCGTAGGTCATACGGCCCATCAAGTCGTGGGTGAACTGTACTCTCGACTCATTTGTTTGCTTCTGATTGATGTTCCTGTGAATTTGTGAGATCTTTGTCTTTGAATACTGTCTCTCCATCCATAATCAAGGCCTGGTGAAGGGTGCCATCAGGGAGGCGGTATTCCAAACCCACTTTTGAAATTGGCAGTTGAATTTCAACGCTTGGGGGTACAAAACCTAAATTCTTTTCGTAAATCCGCTCAACACTATCACTTTTTCGCAATACGGTAAGGCAGTTGTGAGAATCATTAATAAATACTTTATTGCAATTGTCTATGGGATAATAAATAGTTGAACGCCACAAATTGTTCCGTAAATAAAAGTCCATACTCTGTTTTTGTCCTGATTTCAAAGAACTGGGATATTCTGATAACCTTAAAGTCATCCCTTCCATTTTAATATACAGTTTTATTTCAGGTATATAATAATACGTTTCTTCGGAATCTTTGACAGGAATAGTTCTTTTTAAATTATAAACAAGACTATGAAATAAAACAAACGCTATCGCCGCTAATGATAAAAAAACAATTATAGCAATTAGTGATAGCACAATATGCACCTTTTTTCTTAAGAATTTCATACTGGGGCTTTATAACCAAAATGTAAGGACATCAAAAAATATGGGAACGATATACTAGTTTACACTAAATAAAAGAAACGCAGCCTATTCTGGTGCGTTATCTTTTTGGGCAACCTTCTTGAGTCTATCTTCCATATCAGAAGGAATCTTTACGATTCCCTTGTTCTTTTTGTGCGAGAATGCATCGACAACATCATCTGCCACTTTTTCCGCAGTTTCCTCTAATGTGTGCTTAATCAATGGGTAGTTACTATTAGCAACAACTCTATCCTTTCTCAAAAATTCCCCATTATTAAGTAAGCCAACAATGTCTTTAACCTTTGAACGAATAAAATCAAATGGTAGATTCTCATCCAATATTACTCTTGTCAATGTATACATCACATTACCTTCAGTTGCCGTGTCAATTTTGAAAAAGAAGAAACCGTATTCCTCTCCATTCTTCAAGTCCTTAACTGCAAAAGCAATGTTTGAACACTCAATGTCTTCTTTGTATGGGTGATTTTTATGCTTGTCGGCATTCAATTCATAATTAGCGTCTTTCAGTGTGTCTAGGGGGCAATTACTCTCAAGATAGTCTTGCGAGTATTTATGATAAATCAAGCGTGTAGAAATAAGCTCCATTTCTCTGTTTTTTACAAATATAATAATATTTATCATAGTAAGTTATGGCATACGCAAGAGAAATATTTATAGCAATCAAGAATAAGATTCGGTGCCAACAAGCGGACAAGGAGGCGGATTCTCAGTCTCGAGTTTGAAGATGGAGAAGACACATATACTGAGGAGTGTTTGTTTACCGTACCAGAAAGGAAGAAACCGATAAGAGTTACTGAATATGTTTTCAAATCTGCCTCGTTGTCTAAACAAGATGTCAAGATGATTATCAGTAGCCTTCAGCAAATGGAAACTAACAAATTCGTTGAGTCAATAGGAAAAGGACAAGAGTGGAATAGGATATCGGTAAACTCTGACTATATGAACATTGAAACTACCGCAGACGGAAGGGCTATACCCGCTGGTAAACACGGAATGGATAACTCAAAAGAAGAATCAAAAACAATATGAAAAAGAATACAATTAAACTCAATGAAGGACAACAACTCCGTAACATTGTTGCGGAGAGCGTGAAGAAGGCACTAAATGAGGGATATAACCAAGAGATTGTTGATGAGGCAATATAGGCAATATTCTCAATACGAGAAAAGATATATAAAGCGCAGACCAAGCTGGTTTTAATCCGGGACAAGGAAACGATGAGGTTTCCAAACTAATACAACAAATCGGTAGGCTTATGTATCAACTTGATAGAACTGTCAATGCAGATTATTACGAGAGTTTCTATTCAGGACAAGATTAAACCGCTTTCAAGGCTTTGACCATCTCATAGGAACATACGCCAATGGACTTGGCGAACATATCAGCAAGGCGGACGGACTCGTCCGCTATTCTTGTGTTATGGCGGTACACCGCCTCGATCACATACTGCTGAAGATATGCCTTGCTCACGAAATGGTGGTTACCGAACGCCATACTCTTGAAATGTCCCCAAAAACCTTCAATTGAGTTGGTAGTGATTCCGTCCTTGGAGAACTCCTTCTCGTCGTGGTGGATGATTCCGTGTTTATATCCTTCCTTGACGAGACCGGAGTAAGATAATAGTTCATCCGTGAAGATATAAGCATTGTCATTGCTGTCCACTAAAAACTCATAAAAGTTCTTTGAAAATATTGTAAGTTAGAAAGTTGCAAGGTTTTTGAGTGCGCAACTATTTGAACTTAACTTTGCGGAAGTATAGCTTGCGATATGAATAAAGGTTCATACGTTTTCGCTCAAATGGTCCAGTTCCTGGATGAGTTTGTCTTCCTTCGCATCGTCAAAAAGTACGACGGAGACAAGTATGTCAAGCACTTCTCCTGCTGGAACCAGTTGCTCACGCTGATGTTTGGTCAGCTGACCGGCAAGCCATCGTTGCGAAGATTTATCATTGCTTCCGCTCCTATCCAGAGCAAGTTTTACTCTCTCGGACTTGGCCGCAATGTTACTCGAAGCAACCTGTCGAAAGCGAACAACACTCGCGATTATCACATCTTTGAGGAGTGCGCCTACCACACTGTGGCGGTAGCTCAGAAGATGAGGATCGAGCACATTTTCAAACTCGGAGGAAAGGTCTATGACTTTGATTCAACGACAATTGACTTATGCCTCAGCGTTTATGAATGGGCTCACTTCCGACGGGCGAAAGGAGGAATCAAGATCCACACCTTGTTCGATCTTGAGGCTCAGGTTCCGACAATCTTCCTCATTACGAAGGCAAAACTTCATGACGTTAACGGGATGGATGCCATCCCATATGAGCCAGGCTCCTTCTACGTGTTTGACAGAGCGTACGGTGACTTTAAAAGACTCTACCATATCAAAGAGGTTGGTTCCTTCTTTGTTGTCCGAGCCAAGAGCCGTCTCCGTTACCGCAGACATAGATGTGGGTGAAACCGCAGTGCTGGCAGACAACAACCTTGCCCCAGCGCTGCTCAGTAATGAAATCACGGCAACGCTTGTTGCTATTGAAGTGGTTAGCGAGGGTGATAAGGGAATCAAAGTGCTCAAGTGTAAGTTTCATAGTTCAAGGTATTTCTATGTATTTATACCGAAAAACTACTGGAATCTTTCAAAAAAGTCCAGACTTTTTCAGCCTGGACTTCAATGTTTTACGAGATTATTGGTAAAGTAGTATATCGTTCCCAAAAATATTGTTTAGTTGAGAAAAGGCCGATTATAAACATGTAAAGAGAAAAAAAAGAGGCTGACCTATTCTATGAGTCAGCCCCCTTAATACTATTTATTACGGTACTGGTAATTACCCATTATCCAGCCTAAGTATTCAGCGGCTTGAGTGGATAACCCTTCCTGATGGTATCCAATAATATAGTAATCACGTTCATAATTAGGACGGCGTATATAATTATCCTCCGGCGATTGTTGAATACTTTGCAATAAATCAAAAACCGACCTTGCAGCAGAATAAGAAATCCCCTTCACCCCCGCGATATACCCAGCACCAATGTTTCCGATATCTCTTGCTGAAGCTATGTATCTAGAATTGCCAAATAGCGGCATCCCACGATAATGATCTAAGCCTCTGGACGGGCCCGAACGACCGTTGGTTTCTTTGAAATCATATAAATGATTGGGGAGAGCATTAATCATATAGTACAAAAGAGATGGTGTTTCATTAATGAGACTAGATACAAAGTCTATACCGCTTCTATCTCCTATGTCAATAACGCTGTTTAACATCCATCTGTTTTCGTCAGTATTATAGAACGATGTAATCGTTGGCGTGACGCCAATGGCTCTTTCCTTCACGAAGGACTCACCCTCCCAATGGCCTTCATATACACTCAAATCATCATCATTTACATCTCCGCCTGCCACAACATAGGTGCCGTCGGATTGTTTGATGACATAGGTACTTCTCCCGTCCGGATCGACAAGGTTGATGGGATCCCCGGCGCAGTAGGCGTAGGGGCTGGAGGTGTAGTACTTCTCGGAGAGGGGGTCTGGGGTTAGCCAGCGGCGGAGGGCAGGGCTGTAGTGCCTGGCGCCGAAGTCGGTGTAGGGCACCGAGAAGTCCGGCCACTGGTCTTCCTTGCCGGTGTAGTGGCGGCAGGAGACTGTTGAAGAAGCGACACCCGCAAGGGCATCACGGCCTCCCCACTCGTCGTACAACGCTCCGTCGGCCAAGGCGCTGGTGGACGCATTGACCTCATACACGATGCTTCCAAGATGGTCTTTCGCCACGAAGCACGGACCGTCAGGGGTCAGCATCCCGGATGGGGTCTCCGCTCCCACGAGGGTCAGGGTCCCGGTCGTGGACACGGCATATTTCAAAGAACCTCTGTAGAAGAAGCCGGAGCCGTCTGCCTTGAAGGCCCCTGTCTTCATTCCGTCCGAAAGATAAGAATATTTTGCCAATACCGAGCCTCCTATGGTTGAGATTTTTGCGGGAAGGCCGAGGCGGTTGTAGGAGATTAGGCTTCCGGAGCGTCCGTCGTAGGTCATACGGCCCATCGAGTCGTGGGAGAACTGGAAGGTGTTGCCGCCGCCCGTCAGGCTCTGGAGACGGTCTCCGGCGTAGCTGTATGACTGGCTGGAGGTGCCGCCAGCGAACGAGGCCGAAAGGATGTTGCCGCGGTCGTCGTAGGTGTAGGAGTTGTCGCCTGCAGACTGGTCCTTCACGGTGGACAGGCGTCCCTGGGTGTCATAGACGAAGCCCTGGGTGCGGTCGATGATGTCAGAGTCTGTCCAGAACGTTTCGCATTTGCCCGTGATGAGACCGGTGTAAGATGCCGGAGTGCCCGCCACGAAAGGTGTGCCGTCGTAGTTCAATTCCTCCCAGTACAGGTCGTCCCCGTCGTATAGAGTGATTATCTCATATGGCAGCCCCTGGAGGGTGTAGTTTATTTCTGTTGAGAACATGCCGGATAACCCATAGTAACTCTCAGAATAGACCGTAGTTACACGTCCGAAGGCGTCGTAGGATATCCGCATGTTGTCGTCGGAAAGTATCGCGCCAGTGTTATTGGTTAGAGTACTGTTGATGTATTTGTTGCGTCCCCGATTGTCGTAACCATAGTACTGCTCAAGGATATCCGTCACGCTACCGTGCTTGTACGACGTTGTCTTCGATGCTACCTCCCCGGCGTAGTTGTAGGTGTACTTCTCCTTCAGTATTCCGCCGTCGGGATAGAGTACGACGAGGCAGGCGAGGCGTCCGAAGCCGTCGTAGCGCATGGCCTTCTGGACATACCCGTCGACGGTCCCGTCGCCGCCGGTCTGCGCCAGCCTGGTCCAGGTCTCGAAGCCCTTGAAAGCTCCGCTCCAGGTCGAGGACTCGCCGGCGGATACCATCAGCGCGGTCGCGGCGTTCGTCTCGACGTCCCAGGCGTGCTCCTCGACGGTCGTTGCGGAGCCGCCCACGGGAGTGTAGGACACGCTCACCGCACGTCCGAAGGCGTCGTAGACGGTGTCGGTGTCGCCGTCGGGACGTCTCACCTTTATGACGCGGTCCTCGGTGTCATATGCATAGCTCTCCCTCACCGCTCCGGGGACGCCCTTAGAACTCAGGCGGCCGTGGGAGTCGTAGGAGTAGCGCCACATGTTCAGCGTGTCGGTGAGCGCGATGCCCGCACCCACAACTACGCAGAGGCGGTCGTGGACGTCATAGACGTAGCGCGCGGGCTGGGCCGAGCCGACCTGCTCGGCCAGGGTCCTGCCGCGGCTGTCCTTGTACACGGCCGCGGTCCTGCCGTCGGCATCCTGCGTCACTTCCTTATAGACTTTAGCAGAAGGCCAGGTGCCCTGGTTCACGATGCCGTACGGCGGATTCCAGACGAGTATGGGGAACGAAGGAGCCGCTTCCCTGGTGAAGACGGCCTCGTGGCTGCCGGCATAGCCGGGGGCCGCAGTGCGCTCCACGCGGTCGGTGCCGCTCTGCTCGTATACCTTCAGGTCGTAGGCAAGGCTGTTGTGGTGGTATGCCGCCGACGCGGCGGGCGCCCCGCTGACAAACATCCCGCCGGTGTTGGACACGGGATACGGAAGCCAGCACTTCACGTCGTCGTGCAGCAGGTAGTCTCCTTCGCTGGCCGACACGAGGTCTCTCTCGCCGCCGTAGGCCTTTATCGCTATGTCCTCGATGACCATACCGAGGGTGTTCCACCAGCGGACGTCCTCGGTTGCGACCGAACCGCTCTGGTTGCGGAACTCCTTGCGGCGCATGCTGCGGCGTCCATTCAGCGCCAGGAGATTGTAGACAAAGCTCTCATGGGTGTCGCCGTTGCCGTCCTTCACTGCCGTGAGACGCCCCGCGGCATCCCTGTCATAGGAGGTGACGATTCCTGCGGGATCGGTCTGCCTTGTCAGCCCCTTGCCGGGAGAGTACTCGAAGGTGCTGACGTGGGCTCCCGAGAGCGAAGCGCGCATCCCGTTAAGCTGCGATGAACCGTACGAGGAAAGGGTTGTGGCGCTTGTGATTGCGTTGATGCCTGATGATCCCCCGAAGTACGATATCACCTGGCTCAGCGCGGCGTTCTCCGCCACGGCCACGGGATACAGGCCGTTATAGCTCCAGATGACTGACGTCACGGGACTGCCGATCGACTTCAGGGACGAGGGGTTGCCGAGGCAGTCGCGCGTGAGCACCTCCTCGCTCCACGACAGGATGCCGGTCCCGGACCCTTCGCCCACTCTTTCCGTGCGTTTGGACTGCATCAGGGCGGTCCCGCTTCCGGGGAGCAGGAAGGTGTCGTACTCGGTCTCGGCCTGTATCCAGGGGCTCTGCACACCCTGGGACACTTTCCCGTATTTCGCCTTGACCGGCTCGTCGATGGAGTGGCGGGCGACGAGGCCGGCAACCCATCCGGGCTGGGTGCCGGGCCAGGTGTCGGGATAGGTGTATGACACGGAGCGGGTCCAGTCGCCGGCGGACGAGGAGGCTGTCAGGACTCGGGCCGGCAGTGAAAGGTCGCCGCGGGAGAGGTAGGTGTAGGAGACCGCGTCGGTGTCATAACCTCCGCCGTCGTGGTAACAGGTGTGCTGGACACTCACAGGGTTGTGTCCGGAGTAGTCGCGTGCACGCACCGGATAGTGATAGATGTCCTCGTAACGGAGGTCGCCTTCGAAGTAGCGCTCGCACACGCGCATAGCCTTGTAGTCGACGAGCACCGTGCGCACGTCCGGTGTGTCGTAGGAATAGAACTCCCTTTCCTTCAGCACGAACGAGGTTCCGTTCCACGCGTAGTAGTCTTTGCCGGTCAGCAGGGCGGGGCGCTTGACCTCGCTGTCGTAGTAGCCTTCCTGCACGCCCCACCAGGGGTCGGGATTGGATGGGGCATAGGTCTGCGAGTTGTAGAGCCAGTTCCATTCATCAGACGGGAACCGGGACAAGGTGTATACCCAGTAGGTCTGCGCCGGGGATGTGTTATAGGTATATACCGTCTTGGCCCCGTGGGTGGAGACGCCGTCGGTGTCCTCCTCGGTCACGCTGCCGTACATCACGCGCGTTTCGTGGGGGCTGCTGCCCTCGCACACGGAGGTGCCGTGGAGACTGAAGGACCAGATGTAAGTGCCTGTCGGGATGAGGTGCGTGGGCATCTGGGACTGCTTCACGGATACGTGCATATACATATTCTGCGACACTCCGGACGGGCCGTCCACCGCGGGCTGGCCGTAGGTGAAGTCGCGCTTGCGCACGAGTGTGCCGTTGTCTTTGACCCTGATGGTCTTCACCCTCACACCCGCGGCCGTGCCGGAACTGCCGGCGGAGGTGAGGCGGCCTTCGTACTCATACTCGGTCCCCGCACCGTCGTGATTGGCGACAAGAAGACTCATATACTGCGCCGAAGACGCGTTGGGCGCTCCCCAGGAGGCCGAGATGGCCCCTGTGGCCGAGTTCATGCTGAAGGGGCCCTTGCGTAGGCGCGAACCTGCGGCGCTGCCCTCGTCCTCCGCGTTGTAGAAGCCGAACCAGTCCTGGGAGAACACGGACACGCTATGGGTCAGGGTGGAGTAGGTGAAGTCCCACCTGTCATCCAGCGTCGTGCCGTGCTTGAAGCGGAGGCTGCCAAGGATGATTCGTCCGTCGTTTGTCTCCTTGGCCGTGCCCACCTCCACCTTCAGGAGTTCATCCGCTCCGTAGCTTGCGGTGATTCCAGTGAGGCGCCATGGATAGTTCCGGGCGTCGGGAATGCCGGCGGAGCCGGTGCGGTGGCCGCCATATCCCGTGTCCGTGGCATAGTCGAAGGTCACGGTGTAGCCGTCGAGGGAGATGCTGCTGAGGGCCCTCGTGTCGTAGCGGTTGACGAGATAGTCGGCGGTGATGCTCGTGCTGACCGTCTCATAGGGGCCTTCGCGGGTGATGTTGGCGTGGTCCGTCACGCACCAGATGCTGCGGTCCCAGGTGAGCGAGTCCGTGTAGGTCAGCAGGGCGGTGTCCAGGCCGCTGGCGCTCGTGACGGAGGTGAGGAACCAGGCGGTGGTGGCGTGCCACTCGTCCGGCTGGCCCGTGGAGGGCGTCGGGTTCTGGAAACGGCCCAGGTGGTGCCCCGTCTCCGTCACTCCGGAGAAACTGTACCTGGTGCCGTCAGGGCCCGTGATGAGGAAGGACGTGACGGCGTCGCCGTTGAAGGAGGGGTCGATAGTCACGCCGTCTCCGCTAAGCTGGAAGACGCTGTGGTCGTCCAGGATGACGAACGTGCCGCTGAGGCCGCAGGCGCTGTAGCTGTAGCGGTCCAGGCTGCTGTCGACGGTGTGGGACAGGAGATCGCGGAGGTACGACATGCTCTCAGTGGTTTCGACCTGGGACTCAAGGTCGGCGAGGAGCGTGCCGGAGGGCATTCCGTGGGAGAAGTCCCAGTCGCTGAACTCGTCGGGCATATCCACGACCGTACGTGTCACGCAGCCGCCGGCCGACAGGGTCCAGCCCAGGCCCGCCACGCCTGCGACCTCTTCGAGGCGTATGCCGCCGCTGCGGTAGTTCAAACTCACGGGGATACTCAGCTCACGCCCATTTACTATGTAAATGGGGATGTCAAGTTCAGCCATACCGAGGCTGTGGGTGAAGGGGACATCGGAGTACCTGACCGCAGATGCGGGCTCCGGGGAAGGGGGAAGGGTGTTCTCGAGGCGGGTCGGTCCGCGCTCGTAGGTGACGGGGTCACCGAGGGCTTTCGCCGGGATGTGCGCCACGGTCGCTATCGCGGCCGCAAGCAGCGTTGCAAAAAACTTTTTCATGATACTTCATAAGTTTAAAGATTGATGATTTGTTGTTTTTGGCAACTGCTTTTTTGGAAATGTCGGCGAAAAGGTGTATACTTGCACCTGAATGATCACTGTCAGGCCCTTGCCGGGGCCGAGGACGCGCTAAGGTGTTCATTCTTCACGGGAGGAAGGCAGTTGCCGCTGCTTCTTCCCTTTTTTCGCCAGTAGTCTCTTAGGTCATGGCTCAATAGTATTAAAAGTGTTTAACATTGTTCTTGTCCGAGACAGCAATGCCTCACCTGCAAATATAGAACAAAGAAAATTAAAATCCAAATTAATAATTATCTTTTTTTGAGTAGTAGTACATATGATTTGAGTACCTGCATATCTTTTTTTGTCCCCTTTGTTTTCATTCTCAGATATTTGTGTTATCTTTGCTGATGTAATCGTTCAACTTGGACAAAATGATGAAATCAAAAAAATTGGATTTCCTGATGCGGAAAATGGTCAAGGCCGCCCCGGCTGACACCGAAATGATCTGCAGGGCCGTCGCCGCAGACTTCAAGCTCAGGGGCATCACGCACGTTGAAGCCGCACAAAAACTCGGGGTTGTCCCGCGCTCAGTGTCAAACCAGATTTCAGGAAAGAGGCCGTTCGGCAAGAAGAGCGCGCAGAAGTATGCCGCCGCCTTCGGCTACGACGAGCCCTTCCTGCTCTACGGCACCGGCAAGCTCAGAAGAGACGACCGTGTCGTCACCGTCGGCATCCCGACCGTCAGGGAAGACGTGGTCACGATCTCCCGCGAAGAGTGGGACAGCATCCAGCGGCGCCTCACCAAATTGGAACGGATGCAGCGCCACACTGGCAGCCGCGGGCTCCGTGGCACACACGGCCGGCTTGCGGCAAAGGTGCAGGGGAAGGGGTGGTAATTAT
>CACZMF010000007.1 GCA_902782225.1 uncultured Bacteroidia bacterium
TACAGTGACGGTGTGGCAAATTGGGCCTGCCCGGATGAGACGATGCCAGCGGTGAAAAGCTTCGGGTACTCCTTGAGCATTCTCCATGCGCCCATAGCCCCCATCGATGTGCCGCAGATATAGACTCGGCTCTCATCGATATCCTTCTCCTTCATGAAGTAATCAAGCAGTTCCTTGGCCTTTACATAATAGCCAGCAGTGCTTCCTCTGCTGTCCCATTCATGATCGGTCGGGCACTGCGGCACAAGGAAATACGCAGGGATCTTATTATCCTTGATGTATTTCTCAATATTGCCTGCGGACACCTGCGTCATCTGCTTTTTGTTGTCCGTTCCGCTGCCGCTGTTGCTGTGCAGGTAGATAATGAGTGCTGGCTTCAAGTCTGAGCCGATGAGGTTTTCAATTACCTGATAAGGGATGTCCGGAACGACAGATGTCTGTTCTTCCTTTTGCGGATCTGAAGATGACTTGTCCAGATGCTTCGTAGCGCTGCATCCGGTAAGAAGGCTAAGGAGTAGTAAGAGGATAATTTTCATATTTTGATCAAACAGATTTCGATTTATCTGACTGTCAAAGATAACGTTTTTTCAATAGGATTTCTCAAAAGCATCCTTTACTAGTCACAAAATCTGCAAGTTTTTGGATAGACATATTTTGGGCTCAGATTGCGGATTATCATAGAGATTTTCGTATATTTGCCATTGCCGCCAAAGTATAACACATCAAATATGACCAAAACAACTATTAGCTACGCCCCGCCTAGATGCGAATATGATGAATCGTCCCTGGTGGACTTATTATGTGCCAGCCCGACGGAGGGTGGACTTGAAGGTATTACTGAAGAAGATTGGGTTGTTTAATGGACTTGCAGTATGAAAAGTTATAAATCCATTTTTATAGCACTCCTGGCCGTATTGGCGACTGGATGCAATGACTTTAAAGAGTCGCCTGAATCTTTGAATTTCACCGAGGAGGAGATTATACTTACGGCAACCCGGGAAGGCCTTAACCCCGGCACCCGTTCCGTCCGCCAGAATGACGGATCTGTTTATTGGGGTCCGTCCGAAGAAGTCAGCGTCTTTTACGGCAGTGGCTCTAATGGTGGCAGCAAATTCGTATCGACGAACACAGCCATTGCAAAGACTGTCGAACTCCAAGGCACCATTGATACTACAGAACCTGGCAAGGAATATTGGGCCGTGTATCCCTATTCAGAGGATAATTCTTGCGACGGCAACTCAATCACAACCGTCATACCTGCCAGACAGACAGGTGTTGAAGGCAATTTCTCAGACAACGCCTTCCCGGCGATAGCAAAAGGAAACTCAACCAGTTTAGCTTTCTGGAACATCTGCGGTGGTATCAAGTTCTCCGTTTCAAGGTCGGATATCAAGTCTGTGACATTCAGGTCCAACAGCTATCAGCCATTGTGGGGGGAGGCTCGTATTGCCTTTGACTCCAACGGTGAGCCGGAAGTCAAAAGTGTAATAGGCGCTAGCTTCTATGATGGAGATGTTTATGAAGTTACGTTGATAGCCCCCGATAATGGCACATTCAAAGCTGGAAAGTATTACTATATAACCATGATTCCAGCCTTTCTATCCGGCGGTTTCACAATGACCTTCACGACAGAAACAAAAACAGGATCATTTAGAAGTGAGGGCGTGCAGGAGATCAAGCGTTCAACTTTCGGCGTGTTGAAATACATTGATTCCAAAGTTACTAACTGGGAGAGTAATGTACCCGTCCCCGAATATGTGGACTTTGGCCTTTCGGTCAAGTGGGCGACCTTCAATGTCGGAGCATCAAAGCCCGAGGAGTACGGCGGCTACTACGCCTGGGGCGAGACCACCACAAAGAATTCTTACCTCGAATCCAATTACCTGTGGCTCGACGGCGGCACCATGACCAAATACAACGGCGAGACCTATGTCCTGGAGCTGGCTGACGATGCCGCCTATGCCACTCTCAGCGGTAGCTGGCGCATGCCCACCGAGGAGGAGATGGAAGAACTCCTCACAGGCTGCAACTGGACCTGGACCACAAAGAACGGAGTGGACGGATACACCGTGTCCGGCAAAGGAGCCTACTCCGGCAATTCCATCTTCCTTCCTGCCGCAGGCCGCTTGAGCGGAAAGAGCAACCCCGAAGAAGGCTGGGCCGGAAGCTACTGGACATCAACACTTTACCCTAACAACAAGTTCCACGCCATCAAACTTGATTTCACCTCCAAAGACACCAGCCGGCGTACGACCGACACCAGTCGCGAATACGGACTCCCCGTCCGTCCCGTCTTCTGCGAAAGCGTAACCGGCGTTTCCCTGAATAAGATGACGATGGAGCTGCAGCTTGACAAAACGGAAAAGCTCACCGCCACCGTCTATCCCGGTGACGCCACCAACAAGGCGCTGGAATGGAGCAGCACCAACCCGTCCGTTGCAGTCGTGGACCAGGATGGCAATGTGACCGGCCTCGCAATAGGATCTGCCGACATCATCGTCACCACCGTCAACGGCGGCAAGACCGCAAAATGCGAAGTAACGGTGGTTGCACCCGGCTACGAATACGTAGACCTTGGACTATCGGTCAAATGGGCCACCTTCAATGTGGGAGCCCTGAGGCCGGAGGAATACGGCAACTACCTCGCCTGGGGCGAGACAACACCAAAGTCGGCATATAATTGGAAAACCTACGCCTGGTGCAACGGAAGCGACCAGACGCTGTCCAAATACAACTTCAGCGAAGAGTACGGCGTGTTTGACAACCTGTACATGCTGACAGCCAAAGACGACGCAGCCCATTTCATGTGGAGCGGAAACTGGCGCATGCCGACGGGCGATGAGTGGTCCGCACTGAAGAATTTCTGCACCTGGACCTGGGAGAAACGGAACGGCGTCTGGGGATACAAAGTCAGCGGCAAAGGTTCATATTCAGGCAATTCGATATTCCTCCCGGCCGGCGGCTTCATGTCCGGGAGCGAGCGCAGCCTTGCCGGCAGCGATGGCTATTACTGGGCGTCCGACCTCTATGAAAAAGGCGTCCCGTCCGAAGCCTTCGCATTCGGATTCGATTCTTCTGACAAGAAACTCTACGTATTGCCCAGACAGACAGGCTACCTGGTCCGTCCCGTCTATGCCGAGCCCACCAGCGTTTCCTGGGTGTCCCTGGACTGCAGAGTGGATTGTATATACTTCGGGGAAAGCCGGCAGCTCACCGCAACCGTATATCCCGAAACTGCGACTGACCAGAGGGTCACATGGTCTTCCGACAATCCGGAAATCGTCAGCGTGACCCAGGAAGGAAGGGTCACTGCCGCAACGAAACCCGGCGTAGCAACCATAACAGCAACCACCGTGGATGGAGAAAGGAAGGCCAGGTGCACGCTCAGCACTATGAAGGCAGTCACTCTGGCCGACATGGGCCTCTCCGTCAATTGGGCCTCCTGCAACGTCGGAGCCTCCTTTAGTGATGAGTACGGCGATTACTTCGCCTGGGGCGAGCCCCAGCCCAAGAGCGGATACTTCCCCGGCAACTACTTATGGTACGACCATCCCAGCACCATGCTCACCAAGTATAACGGAGATGCCTCCTGCGGCAACGTGGACAACAAGGTCATACTCGACAAGGATGACGACGCCGCACACGCCATCTGGGGCGGTAAGTGGCGTACACCCACAGCGGAAGAATGGCTGGAACTGCTTGACAGCTGTACGTGGGAAACAATTGAAATCAACGGCGTAAAAGGCAAAAGGGGTGTAAGCAAGAACCCCAACTTCTACAGTATCTTCCTTCCTTTCGCCGGTGGCTGTTACGGCTCCACCGAAGCAGACGGCAAGGGCGAAATCGGAGAGTACTGGTCTTCATCCAGGGTGCTCAACAACAATCCCCGGAATGCATACTCGGCCAAATTCTACTTATACGTTGAATCTCATATAACCGATACTCCACGCCTTACCGGATTGCCCATACGCGCCGTGGCCGACAAGTAAACCAGTACCAGGGACGCTCATTGCATCTGGCCCTTCTTTCCATTGTCTTGAAAACTATGAAATAATCAAAATTTATCCGATTTTTTCATAGTTTTTGATTATATTTGCCTCGGACTAATAGTTGGGAAATGCAATGAAAAGAAAACTGACCCAGAAGCTGATAGACTGGAAAAACAGGCCGGACCACAAGCCGCTCATCCTTCAGGGAGCCCGTCAGGTGGGCAAGACATATATCCTGGAGGAGTTCGGTCGCAATCATTACAAGAATTATATCAAGGTAAGTCTGGACTTGGTAACGGATGTGACCAATTTCCTCAATGACAATATCAACCCCATCGAGATTATTGCCTATCTGGAATCCTTGTACAATCAGCGCATCCTGCCCCACGAAACGCTGGTCATTTTGGATGAGATTCAGGATTGTAAAAGGGCGCTCCTGGCTTTGAAATACTTCAAAGAGGATTATCCCCAATATGATATTGTAGCGGCGGGAAGCCTTCTGGGCGTGGCCGTGAATCAGGGAAACAAGCCTGACGAGGATGAAAAGACAGACAAACAGGAAGAAGACGAGTTCTCTTACCCCGTTGGCATGGTGGATGAACTAAACCTGTTTCCCATGGATTTTGAGGAGTTTCTTTGGGCGACGGGCAATGACATTCTCTCGCAGGAGATTCGTTCCCACTATGAGACCAACGAAGCCATGCCCGCGTCGGTGCATTCTCTGGCGTTGGACATTTATCAAAAGTACCTTGTTGTAGGAGGAATGCCCGAGAGCGTGCAGAGATGGGTAGACACACACAGCTATCTGGAGTGCAGGACCGTTCAGCAGTCTATTTTGGTTGGCTACAATGCCGATATGGCCAAATACGCCAAACCCGCGACCACCGTGAAGATAAGGGCTTGTTTTAACAGCATTCCGGCCCAACTTGCCAAGGAAAACCGCAAATTCCAATATAAGCTGGCCATGAAAGGTGGTACGGCTAAAATATTCGGAGAAGCCATTGAGTGGCTCATCCTTGCCGGAACCGTACACAAGTGCAAACTGATTACGCACGGCATCATCCCTATCTCCGCGCAGGAGGATGACAGCGACTTTAAGATTTACATGTCTGACGTGGGACTTCTGAATACCAAGGCGCAGATGCCGGTTCAGATGCTGCTGAGCTCTATAGAGACAGACAATACATTCCTTGGCTCTGTCGCTGAAAACTATGTGGGCCAGGCACTTGCAGCCAATGGCATAACACTCCGTTATTGGAAGAACGATAATACCCAGGAGGTTGAATTCATCCTGCAAGACGGGATGAACGTGCTACCGGTGGAAGTCAAGAAGGGAAAGAAGGTGGATGCTATCAGCCTGAACAATTTCAAAAAGACCTACAGCTGCCCTTTCGCCTACAGAATCTCCGGCAAGAATTTCGGGTTCACAAATGGAATCAAGGCTGTTCCCCTCTATGCTGTTTTCTGTATGGAAGCAAATGAGAACATTTAGAATCCTATCCTGAGGCTGAGTCCGGGAGCGGGGGAGAATGAACCTGCCGCGAAACCGGGAGGAGGGCCAGCGACATACGTAAATGGGGTCGAACGCGAAGTGGAAATAGAGGAGAAGCAAAAGATAGTTAAAAAAAAGATAAACTCCACAGCCCTAAGGCCGTGGAGTTTGTTTTGTAGCGGGGGTGGGGCATGATCCCACGACCTCCGGATTATGAATCCGACGCTCTAACCAGCTGAGCTACCCCGCCGTTGATCCAGGAAGACGGAGCCGAAGCGCGCTTCTTTGGAAACGGACTGCAAAGATAGGTTAAAAAATTGAAATAGCAAGCAAAACTTTGATATTTAAGAAATAATTTCTACCTTTGCGTCCCCTAATTTTTGAAGGGATCGCAATGTTAGTATTAACCATTTAAAGATCAAGACAGTGGACACACAAAGCTACAAAACAGTATCTCTCAACAAGGAGACTGTGAACAAGGAGTGGGTCGTCATTGACGCGACTGATCTCGCACTTGGTCGTCTCGCCGCCCGCGTGGCCCTTGTCCTTCGTGGCAAGACCAAGCCCGGCTTCACCCCCAACGTCGATTGCGGTGACAACGTCATCGTGGTCAACGCTGAGAAGGTGGCCCTCGGCGGAAAGAAGATGACCGACCGCGTGTACACCCGCTACACCGGCTATCCCGGTGGCCAGCGCTTCACCACGCCCAAGGAGATCCTCGAGAAGAGGCCGACCGAACTCATCCGGAGAGCAGTCAAGGGTATGCTCCCCAAGAACCGTCTTGGCAGCAAGATCCTCGGCAACCTGCACATCTACGCAGGCCCTGAGCATCCGCACCAGGCACAGAACCCTAAAGCAATCAAGTTGAACGAAATTTAAACAGAGCAAATGGAACAGACACACGCCCTTGGAAGACGTAAAGCAGCTGTGGCTCGCGTTTATCTCACTGCCGGCAAAGGCAACATCACCGTCAACGACCGCACTCTCGAGAACTACTTCCCCGCAGAGACCCTTCGTTACGTCGTGAACCAGCCCCTGGAAGTCACCGGCACCGCAGGTCAGTTTGACATCAAGGTGACCATCTGCGGCGGCGGCACCAAAGGCCAGGCCGAGGCCATCCGTCTCGGAATCGCCCGCGCACTTTGTGAGGTTGACAAGGAAGCATATCGTCCCGCTCTGAAGGCAGCCGGTTTCCTCACCCGCGACGCACGCGAGGTCGAGCGCAAGAAGCCCGGTCAGCCCGGAGCCCGCAGACGCTTCCAGTTCAGCAAACGTTAGTCATCAGAACGCTATCGCACAGAGGTGGTTCCAAACCCTCCCCCGAATTGGAGAGTTGCCACCCTGCGGAAAAGGCCGGAGACCGGCAAGGCCGCTACTCCGCCTTGATGAAAAGAGGCCCGCAAGACAGGGCACAGTTTTAAAAACAAGAAACAAACAACAATGTCACGTACAAATTTCCAAGAACTGCTTGATGCAGGCGTACACTTCGGACATCTTGCCCGCAAGTGGAATCCTAAGATGGCTCCGTACATCTTCGACCAGAAGAACGGCATCCACATCATCGACCTGCACAAGACCATCGTCAAGATAGACGAGGCCGCCGAAGAAATGAAGATCCTGGCCAAGAGCGGCCGCAAGATCCTCTTCGTCGCGACCAAGAAGCAGGCCAAGGACATCGTCAGCGAGAAAGCAAGCGCTGTCGGTATGCCTTCGGTCACCGAGCGCTGGGCTGGTGGTATGCTCACCAACTTCCCCACCATCCGCAAGGCCATCAAGAAGATGGGCACCATCGACAAGATGAAAGAAGACGGCACCTTCGAGAAGCTCGCAAAGCGTGAGCGCCTCCAGGTGGACCGCCAGAGAGCAAAACTCGAGAAGAACCTCGGCTCCATCCGCGACATGAGCCGCCTCCCTTCAGCGATCTTCGTGATCGACATCCAGAAGGAAGCCAACGCCGTCAAGGAAGCCAACCGCCTCAACATTCCGGTATTCGCCATGGTAGATACTTGTTGCGATCCTACCCCCGTCGATTTCGTGATCCCGGCAAATGACGATGCGGCAAAGTCCATCGAGTGCATCATGAACGTTCTCTGTGCAGCCATCGCCGAAGGTCTTGAGGAGCGCAAGCTCGAGAAGGACAAGGAAGCTCCCGCAGAGGAAGCCGCAGAGACCGCTGCAAAGCCCGCCGCACGCAAGATCCGTGCACGCAAGGGCGCCAAGGCCGACGAGGCCCCCGAGGCCGAGAAGGTCGAGGCGGCAGCCGAGCCCGTAGCAGAGGCCCCCAAGGCAGAGGAAGCTCCCGCAGCCGAAGAACCCAAAGCCGAATAAGTTCCATTAACTTTTAAAGAATAAAGCTATGGCAATTACTGCAGCAGACGTAATGAAGTTACGCAAAATGACTTCTGCCGGTATGATGGATTGCAAGAAGGCCCTCGAGGAAGCTGAAGGCGACTTCGAGAAAGCCGTCGGCATCATCCGCGAGAAGGGCAAGATGGTCGCCGCCAAGCGCGCCGACCGCGAGACCTCCGAAGGCGCCGTGAAGGCCCGTATCCAGGGAGGCAAGGGCATCCTCGTGTGCCTGGGCTGCGAGACCGACTTCGTGTCCCGCAACGCCGACTTCCAGAACCTGGCCGACGCCATCGCCGATGTCGCAATCGCCAACTGCCCCGCCGACCTTGAAGGCCTGAAGGCCTGCAAGATGGCTGACGGCTACACCGTGGCCGAGGCAGTGGAAGCCCAGACCGGCAAGACCGGAGAGAAGCACGTCCTCGTGGGCTACGCCCTCGTGGAGGCTCCTTTCGTGGCCGAATACATCCACAAGATCACCGGTAAGCTCGGTGCCCTCGTGGGCTTCAACAAGCCCGTCTCCGAGGCCCTTGCCAAGGGTGTCGTGATGCAGGTCGCTTCTATGAACCCCGTCTCCATCGGTGTCGCCGACTGCCCTCAGTCCGTGCTTGACAACGAGAAAGCGGTGGCCATCCAGAAGACCAAGGATGAACTTGTCCAGAAGGCAATCGACGCCGCTCTCAAGAAGGTCGGCATCAACCCCGCCCACGTGGACAGCGAAGACCACATCGATTCCAACACTGCAAAGGGATGGATCACTCCCGAGCAGGCTGCCCAGGCCCGCGAGATCATCAAGACCGTCGGCGAGGAGAAGGCCGCAAGCCTCAACCCCGCGATGATCGAGAACATCGCAAACGGCCGCGTGCAGAAGTTCCTCAAGGAGCAAACCCTCGAGGAGCAGGACTACCAGATGAGCGACGAGAAGATTTCCGTCAAGGATGCAATCGCAGCCGAAGACAAAGAGATCAAGGTCGTGGCCTTCAAGCGTTTCTCCCTGAGCGACTAAGAGTTACAGCTTAATCAAAAGCCGGACTGAGCAATCGGTCCGGCTTTTTCTTTTTCAGTTGGCCTGCGCGCAGATCACGCCCAATCCCCGGAAGCCCTCCGGCTCAGGCGATACCGTGACCGACAGGGTCCACTCCCCCGCCTCCGACGGCACGACTCCGCTGCGATAGCGCACGCGCAGCGAATCTGCCGGATAGTACACGGTCTCCGAAAAATAGCGCCCTGATGGCGAGCGCCACACGACCTGAAGGGGGAAGCTCACCAGGGTGTCCGGCACGAAAAGCGGACGATCGAGCGAGCTGAAAAAAGAAATGTCGTAGGCCTGGAGCGTGTCGGAGAGCTCCAGAGGGAAGGAATACTCTCCGCTGCCGTCGGAGCGTATGAACTGCTCACGCGCACGAGGCTGCGAGCAGGCGGCTGCAAGCAGGACACACAGCAACAGCAGTCCGCGCAGGCGCATCACTTCCTGGGCTCCCTGGGTTTTCCGTCCCTGCGAGCCCCGTTGCCTCCGTTGCCGCCACGGCCCTTGGAGCGCGCACGCTTGCGCTTGCGCTTGGGAGCGTCGAAGCGGGATATGCTGTCGTCGCCGACCGCGGTCACGAACTCGGGCGTCACGGGCTCCGGCTCGGTGCGGAGCGACTCCGGTTTCTCGCCGACGCGGTTCATCGCAAGAATCTCCCGGACCTCCTCAGCATCAAGTGCATAGAGGTCGGCGTCGGAGTTCTTGTCGTAGGAGAAATACATGATTTCCCGGAGGATATCGGTCTTGCGAAGGTAGGCAAGGCCGTCCTCGAACTCCAGGGGCCCCTGCACCTTGGGGATGCGGGACTGGGCGTCGAGGTAGGTAGCCACCTCGTAGTTGAGGCAGCACTTGAGCTTGCCGCACTGGCCGGCCAGCTTCTGAGGGTTCAGCGAAAGGTCCTGGCAGCGGGCGGCGGAAGTCGAAATGCTCTGGAACGAGGTGATGTAGTTGGCGCAGCAGAGCTCACGGCCACAGACTCCGAGGCCGCCTATGAGGCCGGCCTCCTGGCGGGCGCCTATCTGCTTCATTTCTATGCGGATACGGAACTCTTCGGCAAATACCTTGATAAGCTGCCGGAAATCCACGCGGCCGTCGGCTATGTAGTAGAATATGGCCTTCGAGCCGTCGCCCTGGAACTCCACGTCGCCTATCTTCATCTCCAGGCCGAGCTCGGCCGCGATCTTGCGTGCCTTGATCATGGTCTCGTGCTCGCGGGCTATCGCCTCCTGCCACTTCTGGATGTCGAGGGGCTTTGCCTTGCGGTAGATCTTCCGGAATTCCGTGTTCTCGCGGCTGATGCCCTTGCAGGCCATCTGGCGGGCCACAATAGGCCCCGCGAGCGTCACGATGCCGAGATCGTGGCCTCCCGCGGCTTCCACGATGACCATGTCGCCCTCGCCTATCTTCTGCTGGGAGTCGTTGATATAGAATCCTTTGCGGGTGTTCTTGAAGCGCACTTCAAAGATGTCGGGGCAGGTGTTGTCGTCCACTCCGTTGAGCCAGTTGCGGTCGGAGAGCTTGCAGCAGCCGGCCCTGTAGGAGCAGGCCACGCCTTCCTCGCCGCCCCCGTCCACGACGGAGCAACCCCGGAAACAGTCGTATCTTATGGTCTCTTTATCCATTAAATCAATCCGTATAATCTGTCCACCAAATCGGTGAAGATAATTTTCAAATTCACGTTGCGGTCCACCAGCCGGCGCGCGCCGTCAAAGCAGCCAAGCGCCTCACGTGCAAAGCTTTTCCGCACTTTTGGGGCCCACTCCCGGGCCTTCCCCGAGCCGGTCTGCGGAAGCTTGAGCCCCTGCTGCTCGAGAAAAACATTGCGCATGGCGTCGGCCGCATACACGCAGAACGCCTTGGCGCTCTCGCGCGAAGGGAGGGCGGAAAGTTGCTCCCCAGCCTGCAGGGCGGCATAAAGGTCCCGGGCCACCAGGGAGTCCATCAGGGCGTCCAGCAGCTCCGGCTCGTCGAACTGCGGAGCCCGAACCTGAGCGCCAAGCTGTATGCGCTGGCAGCGCGAGGCGATGGTCTGGAGCACCTTCTCGGGCGAATGGGTAATCAGGATGAACTCAGTATTCTCTTCCGGCTCCTCAATTGCCTTCAGCAGGCGGTTGGCAGCCTCCTGGTTCATCTTTTCGGGAAGGAACATCACCACCGAGCGCCAGCCTCCTTCGAGGGCGCTCAGGGCGAGCGACGAAAGCACTTCCTTGGCCTCCGCCACCGCTATCAGCGACGACTTCGACTCGATGCCGAGAGCCGCGCCCAGCTCTGCCTCCGTGAAGCAGGGATTTGCGAGTGCAAGCTCACGGAACTGAGGCATCAGCCCCAGCGAGGTGTTCGGAGAAGTGGTGGGGAAAATGAAGTGCACGTCAGGATGGATGAGCTTGGAAATGCGGTTGCACGAAGGGCACTCCCCGCAGGAATCCCCGTCACGCCTGGAATGGCAGTAGAGATACTGCAGGAACGCAAGCGCCACGCTGAAGGCAGGGCCCCCGTCGGGCTCGGAGAACATGATGGCATGCGGAATCCTGCCGGAATCCACCATTCCCGCGAGCGCTTTCAGGGTGTCTGCGTTGCCCGATGTGTCTGCAAATCTCATCTGTTCCTGAATGCATTGTAGCGGGCGAGCTCCACCAGCATGTCCTTCGGGGCCGAAGCCGGGAAGGCATCAAGGGCGGAAATCGCCTCTTCGATAAAACTGTCCAGCCGGGCGGAAGCATATTCGATGCCGCCGTTTTCCAGCACGAAAGAGTGGATGTCATCACAATACTCCGGATGCTCCGGAATGTCGTGCACCTTGGCCCTGATGGCTTCTTCCTGCCCGGGAGCATGGAGCATGGCCCCGAGCAGCGGCAGGGTGATCTTCTGCTCTTTCAGATCGATACCCACGGGCTTTCCTATCTCGCCCTGCTGGTAGTCGAAAATGTCGTCGCGGATCTGGAAGGCAGAGCCTAGGGCGGCTCCGTAGCGGCCGGCGGCCTCCACCAGGCCGGGGGCTGCATCCACCGAATAGGCCCCGAGACGGCACGCAGCTTCGAAAAGGGAGGCCGTCTTGCAGTTGATAATCCTGAAGTAATCATCCTCAGAGGTGTCGTTGTCCAGGACTTTCTGCATCTGGAGCATCTCCCCTTCGGCAAGACGCGACAGGACGCCGGAGAACTGCTGTATGGCTTCCGACTGATGGCGGGTGCCGACAATCAGGTCGACCGCCCGGGAGAGCCAGAAATCCCCTATGAGCACGGCAGCCGAAGGCCCCACGATGCTCGACAGCGAGGGCTTGCCCCTGCGCGTGGGGCTCTCGTCCACCACGTCGTCGTGGAACAAGGTTGCGTTGTGGATCATTTCCGTCGCGGCGGCAAAGCACAGGCTTTCCCTGTTGATGCCTCCCAGCGCCTTGGCCACCAGCAGCAACAGCATGGGACGCAGACGCTTGCCGGCATTGGAGAGCAGGGTGTCGTTGACGGAATTAAGCATGGGGATGTCGGACTGGAGGCTATCCCGGACAAAGTCCTCGAAGCGCTTCCAGTCCTCACCGAGCAAGGCTATGATCTCTTCGCGGTTCATAACAGCGTTTCCAGTTCTTCCACGCTCGAAGGCAGCAGCAGCCGTGCCCTGTCGGAGGCGGTGAGCATATTGGTTGCCACCAGGTGCTCCAGAAGCTTGTCCAGAGGGTCATAAAAACCGCCTATGTTAAGGGCGGCGATACGGCCTTCGAACTTGCCAAGTTTGGAGAGCACAAGGGTCTCGAAAAGCTCGTCCAGCGTGCCTATTCCTCCCGGCAGCGCGATCACGATGTCCACTCCCTCGCGCATCGCCTCCTTGCGTGCGGACATGGTGTCGGTCCACACGGTCTCCGTGAGGTACGGGCTCACCAGGGGTGCCATAAAACGGGGCAGGATGCCGCGCACCACGGATCCGCAGGCCGCGGCTTCGCTGCACACCACGTCCATAGTGCCCTTGGTGGTGCCTCCGGAGACGATTTCATAGCCCCGCGCGCAGGCGGCCCGGACCACTTGCCTGGCTGCCTGATTGTATTCCGGTGCTATGTCTTCTACCGATGAGCAGAAGAACAGAGCTCTCATATATAGAGCTGTATCTTAGCAGCCAGATCCTGCTTGGACTGCACGCCCACGGTGCGGTCCACGACCTCTCCGTCCTTCACGAACACGAGGGTGGGGATGTTGCGCACGCCGAAACGCATTGCGATGTCTTCGCAGTCGTCCACGTTGCACTTGGCGATGGTCGCGCGGCCTTCGAATTCGGCAGCGAGTTCATCCACGATGGGGCTGAGCATACGGCAGGGGCCGCACCAGGTGGCCCAGAAATCTATGACAAGGAGCCCGGGAACAGCCAGGGCTTCCTCAAAATTGGTATTTGTGATAACTTTTTCCATAACTCACAAATATATGAAATATTTGTCAATTTTATTTATATTTGATGATGCAAGATAATGCAATATTTGTCATTTACATAGTGATATGAAAAAGTCACTGATATTGCTTTTATGGATTTCGGCGTTATTGTTCGCGGCCTGCGACTGGGACAAGACCGATCCTAAGCCGGAGGAAATCCTGGTAGGGGTGGATCTTGGTCTGCCGTCGGGGGTG
Organism: uncultured Bacteroidia bacterium; assembly: GCA_902782225.1. Classification (GTDB taxonomy): domain Bacteria; phylum Bacteroidota; class Bacteroidia; order Bacteroidales; family UBA932; genus Cryptobacteroides. The sequence continues at coordinate 13,462 of CACZMF010000007.1, forward strand.
CTGTGGGGATCGCAGAACATTGGAACCTACAGGTCGGACCTTCAAGGTGATGAATATGAATTATATGAAAGAAGAGGCGATCCATTGTGGGGCTCCGAGAATTCCAAATACCTCTTGGCTCCTGATAAAGACATTGCCCAAAAAGAACTGGGTGAAAACTGGCGCCTGCCAACGGCTTGGGAGTACCGGGAGCTTCTTGACTACTGTACGTGGGAGAGGTCGTCAAAATACAGTCATGCCGGCTATCTCGTCAAGTCAAAAGTAAACTCAAACAGCATTTTTATTCCCTTTAATCCGGACTATAAGCATTTTTTATTTAGTGAATATTTCAAAGATAGCAGCCGATACTGGACGTCAACGCTTAATAAAAATGGGACGCCTTTTTACCTGGAAGTGAGTGATCGTGGCCAATTGACAGACAGTCAAAATGTAATCAAATGCCTGGTCCGCCCTGTTATTGGCCGCAAAGACAAGCCGGAAAGTATTGCCGTTCATGAGAAAGCCATAAAGCTCAGTCCCGGAGACACAACCAGGCTCGCCGTCGATTTTACTCCGGCTGGTTCATATGACAAGTATCTTGAGTATGCATCCTCGGATCCCTCCGTTGCTTATATTAATGACCGGGGAGAAGTGTTTGCCTTGACTCCAGGGCAAGCCACGATTCAGGCCACATCAACTTGTTTGGGGAAGACCGTTGAATCCCAGGTTGAGGTAGGGGCTTTCATCGCCCCGGAAAAAGTGGATTTGGGCTTGCCGTCAGGAAACTTGTGGTCTTCATTCAACCTTGGGGCGAAGGACAATCTGAGCAGCGGATTGTTCTTTAAATGGGGTAACGTACAGCCAGAGAGCGACTTACCCGCTTATGCGGGTTGGATCAATTTAGGCAGCACTTCATCGGCTTCTCAAAAGACTTTGTCGCCAGAGGAAGATCCCGCCACCATTTATCTTGGAGACAAATGGCATATGCCCACAGCGGACGATTTTCGCGAGTTAGTTGAGAATTGCTCTATCAAGTATGAACAGGGGGACAAGATAGCTATACATCGTTTGACATCCATTATAAACGGAAACAGTATAATATTCCTGAAAGGTAATGGTTATCTGTTTTTCTCGAACTTTGAGTTCTACCGGCCTCTCATTTATTGGACATCCCAAGACGACGGGCAAAATGCTAAGATGGCCAAGTCTTTCGGACTCGACGAAAAAAACGCTTATAGTTTCACTAACATCGACCAGCGGAACACCCTCCCCATCCGCCCTGTCTGGGGCGAACGGAAGGATTAATCCAAGGTAGTTCTCCGGCTTAATAGAAAGCCTCGATGTTCCACACGAAGGCGCGAAGGCCGAGGTCCGGAGAGGCCTCGTCCTTCTGCTTCAAGGCAGCAAGTATCGGTTCCACCTTCTCATCCTTGACGAAGGTCAGGATGGCGTGGTTCTGCTCGGGCCAGGCGTGGTTGCCAAGGCGGGGGAATCCGTTGAATCCCCCCTTGCCCTGGATATCGGTCCAGCGGGTGTAGCCCCTCTGGCGGTTGGCCTCCAGGATCTCGACGATCTCGTCGCTGTAGGCCTGGTTGTAGCTTATGAATATACCTTTCATTGTCTTGCCAGTTTCTTCTTCTTACGTCTTTCCTGACGCACGCAGATAGCGCAGTACAGGGTCGGGATGAGCACCAGGGTCACGAGGGTGGACACGCTGAGGCCCCAGCACACGGTCACGCCGAGCGGGCGCCACAGTTCCGACCCCTCGCCTGTGCCTATGGCCATAGGCAGCATACCCAGCACCGTGGTCAGGGTGGTCATAAGGATAGGCCGCAGACGGCTGCGGGCTGCGGTGGTGGAAGCGTCGCGCACGTTGAGCCCGCGCTCGCGCAGGAGTATCGTGTAGTCGATGAGCACGATACCATTCTTCACCACGATGCCGAGCAGGATGATGATGCCGACGAGCGACATCATGCCCAGGTTCACTCCGCTCAGGGCGAACCCGATGAGCACGCCCACCACTGCGAACGGCACGCTGAACATGATCACGAACGGACTCATGAATGACTCGAACTGGGACGCCATCACCATATACACCAGGATGATAATCAGCACGATGAGCAGGAACAGGTCGGAGAACATATCCTGCTGGTCCTCATAGTCGCCGGCAATCACGATGTTGAGCTCCGAAGGCACATCGGTGGCGTCGATTGCGCGCTGGGAAGCCTCGACCGCCTCGGAAAGGGCGGCGCCGCGCGCCACGATTCCCGTCACGGTGATGAGCCTCTCACGGTCCTTGCGCTCGATGGTCGGCGGCACCAGCGTTTCCACTATGGTGCCGAGCTCCTTCATGCGCACGGTGTTGCCCTGAGCGCCCGTGACCGTGATGTTTTCCATATCTTCGATGCTGGTGCGGAACTCGGGGGCGTAGCGCACGCGTATGCTGTACTCCTCGCCGTCCTCGCGGTAGTAGGACGCCACCGTGCCGCTCATGGCCGCGCTGAACGCGGAACCGGCGGTGGTGGAGTTCAGGCCGTTGAGAGCCAGCTTGGTGCGGTCGAAGTCCATCTGGTATTCAGGGGTGTACTCGTCGCGGCTCAGGGTCACCTGCGTGAATGCAGGATCCTCCAGCATCCTGGCGCGCAGCTCCCTGGCTATGCGGTCGGTGGTCTCGAAACTGTAGCCGTAGACCTCGACCTTCACGGTGGAGGCTCCGCCCATACCGCCGCCGCCCTCGCTGACGGTCGCCCTGTGGATTTCAGGGTAGCGCTTAAGGACGCCGCGGATCACGTCGGCGATCTCGGCGCTGGTGCGCTCGCGGGTGCTGCTGGTGCCGATACGCACGTTCATCGAGATCACGTGGGTGCCGTTGTTCTGCATGTTGGCGAAGGTGTTGTCGGTGTCGGCCTGGCCGAAGGTGAAATTGATCCTCTGAGCCTCGGGCACCTCGGCCTTCACGTCGTTCCAGAGACTGAAGGCAAACTCTCGCGTCACGTCCTGGGCGGTGCCCATGGGCAGCTCGATGTTGCAGGAGATACGGTCGGTGTCGCTGTGGGGGAAGAATTCGGTCTTCATACCCGGTCCGAGGAGGAGCACCACGGCGGCGAACACGGCGGCAAAGCCGAGGATCACTATCTTGCGGTGGCCGGTGGACCAGTGGATCACGTGGGCGTAACCCCTTGAAATCCATTCGATGAAGCGGTTGATGGGGGCGAAGATGGCCCTGTAGACCTTGCCGTGCTTCTCACCAGGCCTGAGCCAGCGGGAGCAGAGCATGGGCACCAGGGTGAGGGCCGCTGTCGTGGACACGATCATTATGATGCTCACTATCCAGCCCAGCTGGCGGAACATGATGCCGGCCATACCGGTGATCATGGTCAGGGGCAGGAACACGCAGAGCATCGTGAGCGTGGAGGCGATGACTGAAATACCCACTTCGGAGGTGCCGTGCACCGCCGCCTCCTTGGGCCGTTCGCCTCGCGCGAGGTGCGTGGTGACGTTTTCGAGCACCACTATGGCGTCGTCCACCACCATGCCAATCGCTATCGCGAGGGCCGACATCGAAATGATGTTCAGGGTGTTGCCGGTGGCGAAAAGGTACACCAGCGAAGCCAGGAGCGCCATCGGGATGGACAGCACGATGATGAATGTCGACTTGAAATTGCCCAGGAAGATGAACACGATCAGCATAACCACGAGGAAGGTGATTATGATGGTGTCGCGCAGGGTCTTGATGGTGTTGATGATTTCCGTGGAACCGTCCACGAGTATGGTCACGTCCACGTCGGCGGGAAGCGTGGGGCGTATCTTCGCGAGCTGCTTCTTGACTCCGCGGATCACGTTCACGGTGTTGGCTCCGGACTGCTTCTGGATGATGATGCGGGCGGAGCGCTGGCCGTCGGTGTAGGACTCCTGCTCCCTCTCCTCGCTGCCGTCGCGCACGGTGGCGACGTCGCGCAGGTAGATGGTGCGGCCGGCGACCGCGCCCACCACGATGTCCAGAAGTTCGGAAGGATCCTTGAATTCCTTCTGCACGCGGAGGGTGTAGGTGTTGGAACCTATGTCGATGTTGCCGGAGGGAAGGTTGCGGTTCTCATAGGTGATGATTCCCGCTATCGCGCTGATGGTCAGGTGGTATGCCTCCAGCTTCGCGGGGTCGCAGTAGATCTGGATCTCGCGGGTGGGGGCGCCGGCCACGCTCACGGTGCCGACTCCCGGCACGCGGGCCAGAGGGGTGGCGAGGCGGTCGTCCAGTATCTTTTCCAGGCCCGGGAGGCTCTCGTCGGCGGTGGCCGTGAGGAGCATGATGGGCATGTCGTCGGCGCTGAACTTGAAGATGACGGGCATCGAAGCGCCGTCCGGCAGCACGGAATTGACCATATCCAGCTTGTCGCGGACGTTGTTGGTGGCTTCCTCGATGTCGGTGCCGTATTCGAAGGTCAGGGTGAGGAGGGAGATGTTCTCCTTGGAGCGGGAATTCAGCTCCTTGAGGTTCTCCACGCCGTTGAGGGCGTTTTCGAGCACCTTCGTGAGGTTGGTCTCGATGTCGGCGGCATTGGCGCCCGGATAGGACGACATCACCATGATGGTGTTGGAGTCGAATTCCGGGAACTGCGCTATGCTCGTCTTCGTCAGGGAGAAGATGCCGAAAATCATGAACGCGATGAAGACGAGGGCCGTCGTCACCGGGTTGTCGACTGCTTTGCGGTAGATACTCATCCTATTCTGACGCTTTGGCCGGCCTTGAGGGAGGAATTGCCTTTCACGACCACGCGGTCGCCCTCTTCCAGGCCGGATAGGATTTCATATTTGCCGTCGAAGTGGCGGCCGAGGGTCACCACCTTCACGGTCGCCACGCCGTCGTCCCCGACCACGAAGACGGAACGGGTGCCGGCGCCCTGCATCTTCGAGACGGCAGTGTCGGGCACGGTGATGTTGCGGCTGTCGCCGAAGTTCACGGTCACGCGGGCGTACATGCCGGGACGGAGCTCACGCCTGGAGTTCTGCACCAGCACCTCCACGTTGAAGGTGTGGGTGGCGGCGTCCATGGTGGGATAGAGGCGGTTCACGGTGCCGCTGAAGGTCTTGCCGGGCAGGGCGTCGGCGGTGAGGGTGACTTTGTCGCCCTTCTTCACGCGGGTGTAGTCGGTCTCGGAAATGGGCACCAGCACCTTCACGGGGGTGATCTGCTGCACGGTGTAGATGGGCTGCGCCATCGTGTACATATCGCCGCGGTCGTAATTGCGGGCGGTCACGACTCCGCTCACGGGGCTGCGGAGCACAGTGTTTTCGAGCAGGTTGTTGTAGGTGGTACGGCTCACCTTGCAGGCCAGCTCAAGCTGGTCGAAATCGGCCTGGGAGATGCCTCCCTGGGCGAGCAGGGTGCGCACGCGCTCGAGCTCGGTCTCGTCATTGCGGAGCTTGAGCTCGGCCTGGTCGAGCTGCACGCGGTCCATCTGGGCAAGCACCTGGCCCTTGGCCACGTAGTCGCCGATCTCCACGTTAAGTTTCTGGATGCGGCCGCCGCTCTGCGGGGCTATGTTGTTGATGACGTTGGCCTGGACGGTCGAAGAATATACGGAGGTCTGCGGGACATTTTCGCGGGCCGCCGTGATCACGGACACCAGGGGGGCCTGCTGCTCCTGGGGTGCAGCCTGCTGCTGGGTCTGCTGACCAGGAGTCCGGGAGCCGCAGCCGGCGAGTACGACGGCAGCGGCGATGAGGGAAAGTGTTTTATTCATTTTTGGCGTTGTTATCTGTGAAATCGGCACCTATCGTGCCTTCGAGGTCGGATTTGGCGGAGAGGTAGCTGTAGATTGCCTGGCACACGCCCAGTCTGGACTGGGTCAGGGCGAGCTGGGCGTCATTGAGGTCGGTGAGGGTGCTGCGGCCCACGTCGTAGGCCTGGCGGGCGATGCCGTAGGCCTTGGTGGCCGTCTCGACGGCGCTGCCGGCGGAGGCGTAACTCTTTATGGCAGTGTCCATTGTGCCGACGTACTGGCGTATTGCTATCTGGAGCTGGCGCTCAGTGTTGACCCTCTGGATGTCAAGCTCTTCGGCCTGCAGCTTCGCAGCCTTGGCGGCGTGGTAGCGCCGGCCTCCGGCAAAGATGGGGATGCTGAGGCTGAGCCCCACGAAAGAGTAGGGCGACCAACGGTACTCGCTGAAATTGAAGTCGTTGGTCATGGCGTTGAGACTGTAGTTGAAGGCCAGGGCAAGGGAAGGGATGCTGGCGTACTGATGCATACGCACGGCCTCGGCAAGCTGGCGGGACTGTATGCCGAGCTGGCGGAGGGTGGAGTTGCCGGACAGGTCGGTGTCGGGCACCGCTTCCGTGAGCATGCGGTCGGCATAGTCGGTCAGGACGCCGGCCACGTCGATGTTGGAATCCAGGTCCACTCCCATCACGGCCTTGAGCTGCCAGAGGCTGATTTCCACGGTGTTGGCAGCGTCATAGACATTCGGCACGGCATTGGCCACGGCGGTCTTGGCGCGGGTCAGGTCGAGCTCGGAAGCGCGCTGGGCGTTGAACTTCTTCTGGGTGAGCTCGAGGTTCTCCACGGCATTGTCATAGACCGACTTATACACGTTGCAGGCCTCCTTCGCGAGCAGGACGGTGTAGTAGGCCTTCTTGACCTGGGTCACGGTCTCAAGCCGCGAGGCCCTTGCCTTTTCGACTGCGAGCTCCACATCCTGGTCGCTGATTTTCAAGCTCTTCCAGAGCTGTGCATTCACCAGGGGCATACTTGCCGACACGCCGGCGGACCAGGTGTTCCAGCGGCCCACCTCGAAGCCGTCCGAGGATGCGGGCTTGGCTGCGGCCTCCTCGGTGCCGGTGTCTCCACCGGGCAGGGATGCGCCGCCTCCCATCATCTTGGACATGTCGAAGTCCATATACATCACCTGCTTCTTGATGGTGCGCTGGTACGAGCCGGAACCGTCTATCTGGGGGAAAAGGGCGGCATAGCTGCCTTTGCGGGCATAGCCGGTGCGTTGTATTTCCAGGTCGGCCACACGGACCGAAACGTTTTCGCTCAGAGCGATCTGCAGGGCCTGTTCGAGGGTCAGGGGGACGGGCTCGCCGGGAGTTTCGGCAGAGGCGTTCCAGAGAGCGAGAGCAAGCCCGAGAAACGAGAATATTATCTTTTTCATACTACTATTAAAGGCGCGTTATTGCTGCAAAAATTATACCGCATCACTTTTGTTTTATCGCTCCAAAAAGCATATCTTTGGAAAAATTTTTGATCGGAATGGAATTTCTTGCTGTACACTGGCACGTCGATCCCGTGCTGATACATATCGGAGACTGGGGAATACGCTGGTATTCATTGCTTTTCGTCGGAGGATTCATCCTCGGATGGTATTTGTTCCGCTGGTTCTTCCGCAGGGAGGGAGTGGATGAAAAGTTGATGGACCCGCTGCTCTACACCCTGCTCATCGCCACTATCGTGGGCGCCCGCCTCGGCCACTGCCTGTTCTACCAGCCGGACTACTACCTGGGCTCCTGGAAGGGCTTCTGGGAGATCTTCATGCCCTGGAAGGGCGGCCTGGCAAGCCACGGCGGCGCCATAGCCCTTCTGCTCGGAATGTGGTGGTATTCAGCGCACTACGGCAAGAAGCACAATTTCGACTATCTCTGGATTCTGGACCGCCTGGTCATCACCGTGGCCTTCGCCGGCTGCATGATACGCCTTGGCAACCTCTTCAATTCCGAGATCTACGGCGACGTGACCACCCTCCCCTGGGGTTTCATCTTCGACCTCCGGGGCGAGACGGAGCCAAAGCACCCCACGCAGATCTATGAGGCCCTGACCTACCTGCTGCTGGGCCTGGGACTCACCTGGGTGTATGCAAAGAAGCTGGAAAAGGTCCACCGCGGCTTCTTCTTCGGCACCTTCCTCGTGGTGTGCTTCGGCATGAGGTTCATCATCGAATTCATAAAGGAGCCGCAGGTCGAATTCGAGCAGACAATGGTCCTCAACATGGGGCAGCTGCTCTCCATTCCCTTCGTGCTTGCCGGCATCGCCATCCTGGTCTATGCGGCGGTGAAGAAGACGCCCGCAAAAATAGTGCGTCCCGAGCCCCAGAAGAAGCCCGAGACGCATTATGCAAAGCCTCTGAACTAAAGGATACAGCCGTCTTTCATCTCCAGGCGGCGGTCGCAGATCCCGGCCAGTTCAGGGTCGTGGGTCACGATCACCGTGGTCTGGCCAAGGGTGTCCCTGAGGTCAAAGAACAGACGGTGGATTTCCTGCTTGGTGGCGGAGTCCAGGTTGCCCGTGGGCTCGTCGGCAAAGAGCACGGCCGGGGAATTCACCAGCGCGCGGGCTATCGCCACCCTCTGCTGCTCGCCTCCTGAAAGTTCGGAGGGCTTGTGGGAGAGGCGGTGCGAAAGGCCGGTCAGCTCAAGAAGGCGCAGGGCGTCCTCGCGGGCCGCGGTCTCGCCCCTGCCGGCTATGAGCGCCGGAATCATCACGTTCTCCACGGCATTGAATTCCGGCAGCAGGTGATGAGCCTGGAACACGAAGCCTATCCTGCGCCCCCGGAAAGCCGCCAGGGCATCCCCCTTGAGGGAGCGCCCGGAGCCGTCGAAGACAGTCGTGCCGTCTATGACAAGGCTGCCTTCATCCGGGGTTGCGAGAGTGCCGAGAATCTGCAGGAGAGTCGTCTTGCCGGCTCCGGAGGCGCCCACGATTGCGAGCACCTCCCCTTTCCGCACTTCCAGGTCTATGCCCTTCAGCACTTCGAGCGAGCCGAAACTCTTGTGGATATTCCCGGCCTGGATTATCACTTATCAGAGGTTGGGATTCTCCTTGGTCCAGTCGGCCACGGGCGGGACTATGCCGAGGCTGACGATCTCGTCACGCATCTTGCAGAGGTGCTCGTAGGATGCCTGGAGGTCGGCCATTTCGGCAGCGGTGCCTTCGGGAGCGGTGTAGTGCACACCGTCGGCGTCGATCACGGTGGGCATTGCCATCATCACGTTCTTGTAGCCGAGCTTGTCGTCGTTGACGTAGCAGCCTGCAGGCCAGCAGAACTTGGGGCCGCCCATTGCAGCCTCGATCATCTTCACGGCCTGGTAGGCAGGACTCTGGAAGGAGCTGCGGCCGCGGAGCTTGATGATGTTGGAACCGCCCTGGATGGTGGCGTGCTTGATTTCAGCCCAGCGCTCGGCGGAGAGATTCTTCTCTGCGAGAGGGGTGCCGTCGATCACGGCCTTGCTGGCGAACACTGCCATGGCCTCACCGTGGCCGCCGTAGGTGCGGGCACCGGTGACCTTGCACTGCTGCACGCCGAATTCGGCGGCGAGGGCCTCCTGCAGGCGGGTGCTGTCGAGGGCGGCAAGGGAAGTGAGCTGGTTGGGCTTCAGGCCGGAGTGGATGAGGGCGGTCAGGGCCGTCACGTCGGCCGGGTTGAAAATCACGACGACGTGCTTCACGTCGGGGCAGTACTTCTTGATGAGATCGCCGAACTCGGCGGCAATCTGGCAGTTGCCCTTGAGCAGGTCTTCGCGGGTCATACCCTCCTTGCGGGGGGCGCCGCCGGAAGAAATGATGTACTTGGCATCCTTGAAGGCCACTTCCGGATCCACTGTCCAGGACACGTTGGCGCCTTCGAATGCGCAATGGTAGATTTCTTCTGCTACTCCGTGCACACCGGGCTCGTAGATATCATACAGGCAGATGTTGGGAGTGAGACCGAGCATGAGGGCGGTCTGGGCCATATTGGAGCCGATCATTCCGCCAGCCCCAACGATGGTCAATTTCTCATTAGTCAAATATTTCATATCAATAAATAATTGGTCACAAAAGGCGACACAAAATTACAAATTTTTTGCATAATAAAAATAATCATTATCTTTGCCCTGTTATAATTGTTTATGGCACTATATCTACAAAAAGATCTTGATGACGACTATCACTCGCGAATAGGCGTGTGGCAAGTAAGCGAGACCGAGGCGGAGCTTCGGGCACTCACATCCATCCCCTCCGACGAACTGGAGGAAATCTCATACATAAAAAGTGAATCAATACGCAAGCAGAAGCTTGCAGTAAGGGCGTTGCTTGACGTGATGTTCGAAGAAAAGGTGTACCTCAGCCACCACGACAACGGCAAACCGTACATCGAAAACAACGCCATCAACATCAGCATCACCCACACCGACAAATACGTGGCCGTGATTCTCAACGACGTCGAAGAAGTCGGCATCGACTGCGAATCGCTCGACCGCGACTTCAGCGCCGTGGAGAAAAAGGCCCTCTCGGAAGAAGAAATCGAAGAGCTCGACGACGACGCCGACGACCGCCGCACCCAGCTCGCCATCTACTGGTGCGCCAAGGAGGCCGTCTACAAGAAGATGTCCCAGTACAACGTCGATTTCGCAGAGCAGATCGAAATCGAGGCCGTGCGCGCCCGCGAGGAAGGCGAACTCGACGCAACCTTCATCAACAAAGACGGTTACGAAGAAGAGCTAAAACTCGAATACATGACCTTCGACCGCCACGTCCTCGTCTGGGTCAGCGGCGAAGCCGAATAACTACCTCAACCACTTCTCAGGATCCTGCGGATCCCGTCCCTTCCAGAGCTGGAAGTGGACCTGGGTGTCGTCGGTGTTGGCCACGTGGCCGATGACCTCGCCGGTCTTGAGCTTGTCGCCGGCCTTCACGGCCACCGAGCCCAGCTTGCAGTAAAATGTGAAATACTCCCCGTGCTGCACCAGCACGCACTGGTTGTAGCCCGGAATGACCACGATCTGCTTGACGACGCCGTTGAAGACGGCCTTCACGGGGCTGTCCTTCTCGACTGCAATGCCCACTCCGTTGTTGAACGGCATCTCCAGCTTGGTGTAGACCGGATGCGGGTTGCGCCCGAAATGGCTCACCACGCGCCCTTCCGCCGGCCACGGCAGTTTGCCCTTGTTGGCCGAGAATTCGTTGGAGAGCGCCTGGTCGATCTTGGTGTTGGTCTTCTTGCCGCCCTTGCTGCCCTTGTCGCCCTTTCCGCCGCTGCCGTTCATAGCGTCGGCGATCATACGTTCGATTTCCCGGTTCAGCGCCTCCACCTCGCGGCGCTTCCTTGAGAGCTGGTCCTGGTACTTGCGCTTGTCCTGCTGGAGCTGGCTCACGAGGGCGCGGGACTTGTCTTCCTCCTTGCGGAGCTTGCCCACCTCGGTGGCCCGCTCGTCGCGAAGTTTGCGCGCCTCGGCCTTGAGGCTGTCCAGACGCGCCTTTTTCAGTTCGAGCTGCTCGTGCTCGCTGCGCATCTCACGGCCCTGCGAGTTCATGCGGGAGGAAAGCTGGCGCAGGTAGCCGTAGCGCCGCATCCCCTGGCCAAGGTTCTCGCTGGCAAGTATATAGAGGTACCAGACGCGCGCGTCGCGGTGCTTGTAGGCGCTGCGAACGAGGCGGGAGTAATAGCGGGACATCGTGTCCAGGCGCGCTTCCAGGGCCTGGATCTGCTTTGTGCACACGCGCACGCTGTCGCTGACTTCGCCCAGTTCGCGTTCGCTTTCCTGAAGGAGCTCGCGGCGGGCCTGGGTCTGGGCGTGGAGCAGGTCGAGCTGGGTGGCGGCGCTGTTGGAACGGGCGTTCGTGGCCTCGATCTGCTTCTCGAGCAGGCGTATGTCCCGTTCAAGGCGTGCCTTGCGGTCCTTTCGTCCCTGCAGGCCGCTCTGGGCGGGCAGGGGCAGGCAGAACGCTGCGAGGAACAGGCAGACGCATATATGACGCAGGACTCTCATTGCTTCTTGCTTTCAGCGAGGTTGCGGTAATAGGTGGACAGGTCCGTTTCGCCCAGCCGGGCCAGGACATCCGAAAAGTGCCGGAGTATCACGGCGCTGTCTTTGCCGCCGTAGATCATCGCATGCTTGAAATAGGGTTTGGCCTCTTTCGCCTTGCCGCGCAGGAAGAGTATCCAGCCGTAGGTGTCGAGGTAGGTGGCGTTGTCGGGCTCCTTTTCGATGGTGATGCGGCTCATGCGCTCCGCCTTGCGCAGGCGGCACTTCTTCTGGCTGAGGTAGTAGGCGTAGTTGTTGAGCACGGGGCAGTATTCAGGGTCGATTTTCAGCGCCTGCTCGTAGGTCTTGAAGGCCTTGGACTCCAGGCCCTGTTCGTGGTAGGTGTCGCCTATTATGGAAAGGTAGGTGAGCTGCTCGGAGGGGGAGTCGGGATGGAGTTCGATCAGGCGGCGGCACTCGTCGATGACGGTCTGGCTGTCGTCCCGGTTGATGGCAATCTCCATGCGCAGGCTGTGGGCGTGGACGCTGGAGGGTTCGGCTTCGCAGTAGCGCAGCATCAGGGTGTCGAGCTGCGGGAGCAGGGAGTTGAAAGTGCGGCGGTCGAAGCCCCCGAGCGAGGACATCAGCGACTTGTACTTCATCTCGTCGTCGGCGTTTTCATCCTGCACAAGGGAGGTCAGGGCCTTGAAGAATGAAGGGTAGTCGCGCTTGAGGCGGTAGGCGTCGGCGGCGAGGGAATTGGTGAAGAGGTCTGGGAACTTGGACGGCTTGTCGATCTTGAGTTCGCGGTAGAGCTCCACCGCCTCCCGGACTTTGCCGGTGTTGAGATAGAGGCCGGCGAGGGTCTCCTTGTACCAGGAGTTCGAGGGGTCCAGTTCCACGGCCTTTGCCATCACGTCCGCGGCTCCCGCATAGTCGCCGACGGAGTAGCGGCAGAGCCCCTGGTAGTAGAGGACGGCATCGTTGGACGGGCAGGCCGCGGAGAGAGAATCCAGCAGATGCGCCGCATCCAGGACAGCCCCGGATTCTATCATGAGAACGGCGTCAACGATGGCGTTTTCTATCTGGGTACTATCTGGGGCACAGGGAGTTACGGCATCCGGAGCCGTCTGCGCCGGGAGCACCAGGCAGCGGAGGGCGAGGACCAGTCCTGTGAGGAGTTTTCTCATACAATTACAAAAATATTGATTTTTTGGCTAATTTCGCACATTCATTTGACGATTTAAGTTTTTTTGGAGGACGATGCAACTTTTTGGAGACAACTCGCATCTTAATACTTGGACGATTGAAAAGGCCAAGGAAGGCGACAGGCGTGCCCAAAAAGCCATCTACGACGCCCTTTCCGCCAAAATGTTCCCCGTATGCCTCCGGTATATGGGCGAGCGTGAGGCGGCTGAAGACATCCTTCAGGACGGTTTCGTGACGCTTTTCTCCAAACTTGACACCTTCTCGGGGGATGGCTCCTTCGAAGGCTGGGCGAGAAAGATCTTTGTCAACACGGCTCTGATGAGCCTGAGAAAAAACGACGTGCTGAAGGAAAGCGACGACGTGGAAGAGGCCCGCAGCCTCTCGACCGAAGCGCCCTCAGCGGTGCAGGACCTTGGCTACAAGGAGCTCTGCAAGATGATTTCCGAGCTGCCGGCCGGATTCAGGACGGTCTTCAACCTCTTTGTGGTGGAAGGCTACTCCCACGCCGACATCGCCGAAGCGCTCGGCATCTCCGAAGGCACGTCCCGCTCGCAGTTGAACCGCGCAAGGGCGATGCTGCAGGCAAGGATACTGGAAACAAGAAAGAAATAGATATAAAGATGCAAGACAACTGGCAAGATTTCGACCGACACATCAGGTCGGTGATGCAAGACGCCGAGGAGAAGGCTCCCCGCCGCGTCTGGCGTGCCGTGTCCTCGCGTCTGGACTCCGTAGCGGCCGCAGCCGCCTGGTGGAGGTGGGCAGTGCCCGCATTCGCCGCGGCAGCGCTCGTGGCAGGTTTGTTCTTTTCCGGCATATTCGACCGCAGGGCCGATGCGCCGGGCGATATCCAGATACTTGCAGATGCCGGGCAGCAGTCCGGATTGAGTGTGGACGCCCTCGCCCAGGCGGAAGTGCTTCCAGAGATCATTCCGGAGCTTCCCGCGCCGGCATCAAGGCGTGTGCAGAAGGCTCCGGCCGTGTCCGGGACCATTTCCAGGACGGACCTTCCCGCCGAAGATGCCGAAGTTCCGTCTGTAGCGGAAAGTACTGAGCCTCAAGACATTACTCCGTCCGGAAAAGATGAGGTGTCCCAGGAGGTGAAGAATGACAAGGAAGCGGAAGATATCGCAGCACAATGGGCCCGCATAAGCAACGAAGGCCAGCACAGGACCTCCGGCCTCAAGATAGGCAGTCTCTACGCCCAGGGCGGCGTGGGAGGCAATGACTCCAACATTTCCTACGGAGGCAACGGCATCAGCCGTATGGCCCCCGGCGCAGGATCTGCCGATGCAGGCATAAGCGAGACAAGCGCATCCACCTACGGCGTGCCCTTCACCATCGGCCTCGGCGTCAGCTTCCCCGTTTCGGAAAAGCTGTCCATCGGCACCGGCCTCGGCTATTCCCTGCTCACCCGCTCATTCACCGGCAGTTACACCGGAGGCGGCGAGACCTACAACGGCAGCATATTCCACAATGTCAGCTACGTGGGCGTGCCCGTGAATGCCTACTACAAGCTCATCGGCACCCGCGACGGCCTTATGGACGTCTATGCCTGGGGCGGCGGCTCCGCTGAGATCTGCGTAGCCAACAACTACCGCCTGGTGAACGCCCAGTCCCGGCTCATCAACGACAAGGCCGGCGCGTTCCAGTTCTCGGCAGCCCTCGGCGTGGGCATTCAGTTCAAGGTCTCCGACAAGCTGGGCATCTACCTCGACCCTGCCGTGCGCTACTACTTCCACGGCAACCAGCCCAAGTCCGTCCGCACCGACAAGCCGTTCATGTTCAACTTCGATGCCGGCTTGAGGTTCAACCTGTAGAGTTGATTTCCAAACATATTTTTGAGAATTACGGCCTGATTTCCAGGCCGTTTTTCTTGCTATTTCGATAAAGCATTGTAACTTTGCGGTTCTATCGGGGTGTGGCGCAGTTGGCTAGCGCATCTGGTTTGGGACCAGAGGGTCGAAAGTTCGAGTCTTTTCACCCCGACGATCCGGAAGGACAACATCCTATCTGACAAGCACTTGCAGATCTGCAGGTGCTTGTTGTTTACTATCCCCGCCGGCGCGCGAAGACAACGTCACCACCCCCACATCGTCCTCACGAAGGGTTTCGCCGCCGTTCCGCCCTTCTCCGGTGCGCGAAGACAACGTCAGCTCCCCCACATCGTCCTCATGGAAGATGATGCTGACGGATAATCGCCTGAAAGCCGTCAGGAATACGGAAAAACAGCGCTACTGACGGAAAATCGCCCAAAAGCCGTCAGGTTGTACTAGCGGACGGGGCTGGAACCGGGCTGGAGCAGGCTGGGAACCGATCTGCAACCAGGCGGGAACTGGGCCGGCCGATCTGGGGCCAGGGTTAGAAGAAGATCCTGTAGCCGGCGGAGAGGGTGAAGGCGAGGGGGTGGACGGTGTAGAAGGACTCCTGGGCGCCTTCCTTGGGGAAATGCCATGAGATGCCGGGCTGGAGGAAGAAGGCGCCCTTGGAATAGGGGTGCCACTGCACGCCGGCGTTGGCCTCCAGGGACCACAGCCAATCGTTCTTTCCTAAGCGTCCCGAGGCGCTTCCGGTGCCGACTCCGTCGATAGACCCTGCCGTCTTCCAGTCGGTACGGAAACTGAATTCAACCATGGGTCCGGCGGAGATGTAGCAGGAGAAGTGCCTGGTGCTCAACGGAGTATATACGGCATGCAGGGGGATTCCAAGATAATGGATGCGCTGCTTGTTGAGGGCTTCGATGCCGCCGGAGACAGAAGTGATGTCGGCCGAGAGTATAGTGTAGAGCAGGCCGCTTTCCACGCTGAAATGCCGGCTCAAGGGCACATTGACCATGAATCCGGCACGGAAGGTCATTTTGTGGTTGGCGATGGTGGTCGTGGTCCGGTTACGGGAAAGCAACGCCGCCATCGGACTCGCCGCACGGCTTCCGTCGGCCCTCGACGCCGCCGACATGGCATACTCAGTGAAAGTCGAAGAGGCCGGACCTCCGGGGACGCCGGCGCCGACAAAGGACACCGATGCGGTCCGTGCCTTCGAGACCTGCGCCAGCCGGGGCTGATCTGCAGGATAGTGACGTTCCGGGGTCTCGGGCCCCTGCTTCAGTGCGGGCTCTTTCTGTGCGGGCTCTTTCTGTGCGGGATTGCCACTATAGTCCTTCGCCTCTGCAACCAGCGGCCGCTCCGGCGCCTTCTCCGTCACAACCGGCGCCTTCTCCGTCTCAACCGGAACATCTTCAGTCTCAACCGGAGCCACCTCCGCCTCAACCGGAACCGCCTCCCGCTTCCATGCGGCCTCCGGAGCCGCATTCTGCCGGGCAGCAGTCAGCGTCTTAGCGGCGCTCGGCGCCACATGCTCCACCGGCGCCAACTTATCCACCGGCACCGCAGCGCCCAGTGAATCACTCAGCGCATCTTCCGCCCCGACGCCAAGCGAGTCGGCCACGGCCGCCACTTCTGCAAGCCTGGGGCTCCCGGGCTCAAGACTCCCGGGCCAGAGCAGCAGCACGGCGGCCACTGCGGCGGCGGCACCGGCCAGCGCCCACCACCAGGGGAACACCGGCGCGGCGGGCTTCCGTATCTTGCCGTCTATGGCCTCCCACAGCCCCTCCGGAGGAGTCTGCGAGTAGTCAGCCATACGCTGGCGTAGTTTGTCATTCCATTGATTTTCAGCCATTTCTTTTTCTGTATTCGTTTATCTCCCGCGCCAGCAGCGCTTTCGCGCGAAGGAACTGGGACGCGGATGAATTTTCCTTGATTCCGAGCAGGGAGGCAATTTCCTTATGCTTCAGCTGCTCGAACACGTAGAGGTTGAAGACCGTGCGGTAGCCGTCCGGCAGATGCCGTATCATCTCCTGCAGCACATCCATAGGCACTTCGTCCACATCGGGATCCTCATCTGGGGCGTCAGGAAGCGTCTCGACCGGAAGCAGGTGCCTTGTCTGACGGAGCACGTGCAGCGAGTCGTTGACGACTATCCTGGTGAGCCAGGCCTTGAGTGAGCCCTCGCCCCTGTAGCGGAAGCTCCCGAAACGATTGAACACACGCACGAAGGCATCCTGCAGCAGGTCCTTGACAGCATCGCTGTCGGTGAGGTAGCGCGAAGCCACGGCCGTCAGGTAGCCGGCGTAGCGCTCGTAAAGCTCCCGCTGGCCGCGGGCATCCCCGTCGCCTACAAGCCTGACCAGTTCGAGTTCGGTCAGTTTATTTCCTGGTCTTGAATCCAAAATCTGCCGCCTCTGCCTGGCCAGCGCTGTTTATCCACTTTAAATGTATGACTTTTGCCTCCTCCCCGGTGTCGGGAAGGGTGTTGATATCGAAATTGATGATGCCTTCGCCTTCTTCTTCCGGCAGGTCGCCGTTGGCATTGTGGCGGAGTTCAAGGGTGTAGGGGTCATCCGGATCCGTGCCTGCCACAAGGTAGAAATCGTGGTGGACGGGATGCTGGCCCCATTTTGCCGTGTAGTGCAGTGTCAGGTAACCGTCGTCCGACGTGGTGATCCAGGAACCGGTCTTCAGGTCGATGCCGTCGGCCCCCGGGACGGAGACGTCGGTGGTGAATACGCCGTCGTCCACCGGCTCCAGCCATTGCACGCTGACGCGTGCACGGTCCTCCTCGAAGGCGCCGGTCTGGCGCAATGACGCCATCGCACGATACTGATGCTCATACGGCACGGAAGCGTCAGGATCCAGCCTGTACCGTCCTCCAAGCCACAGATACACCTTCCCTTCCTCATCCTGCCTCACGGTCACGATGGCAGTGTAGCTGCCGCCGGCTTCTGAATGATATGAAAGAGACGAGTCCTCAGGCATATAAACGGGCGGCACAGGAATAGCCCATTCCCTTGCCGCGCAACCGTACAGGGCCGCCATCACAATCCAGGCAAAAACAAATCTCAATACTGCTTTTCTCATTTCGCTTAGTAAATCCCGCCTTCACGGAAATCTTGCACATTATGCAAAAAATATTTGTGATGGCAATGCAAGATTGGGATTTTTTGCGCGTTTATCAGTCAAAAAGACAAAAAAAATGAAACGGATAATCAAACTTTTCCCGGCCATCGTGGCCATCAGCCTTATTGTGTCCTGCTCTATGGGAGCTTTCGAGGGTGCTATGTACGGATACCCTTCGGACGCGTACGAAAAAATGAACGAAAACGGAGAACCCGTCGATCCTCAGGAACAGGGGGATGACTTCATCGAACTCGCAGAGAATGAATTCATCAAGGTGGCCGACCAGCCCGTCTCCACCTTCTCAATCGACGCCGACGGCGCTTCCTATTCATATATGAGGCGCTGCGTGCTCAACGGGTTCCGGCCATCCGCCAGTTCCGTACGCGCCGAAGAGTTCCTCAACTACTTCACTTTCGACTACCCTGAGCCCGAGGCAGGAGAGACCGTCGGCATCAATTCTGAAATCGGCGTATGTCCCTGGAACACCGAGCATTACCTGCTTCGTCTCGGACTCAAGGGCAAAAGCATCCCGGAAGCTGACATGCCGGTGGCCAACTACATCCTGCTGGTCGACACCTCCGGCTCCATGTCCGGCTCCGACCGCATCGAACTGCTCAAATCAGGCCTCATCAACATGATAGACTATATGAGGCCCACCGACCGCATTGCCATCATCACCTACGCAGGCACCGTGAAGCGCGTGCTCGAATCCACCCTGGTCAAGGATGCCGCCACGATCAAGAGGGCCATCAAGAAACTGGAGGCGAGCGGCTCGACTGCCGGCGGCGCAGCGATGCAGATGGCCTACGATGAAGCGGTGGAGCACTACATCAAGGGCGGCAACAACCGCATCATAATGTGCACGGACGGCGATTTCAACGTGGGCGTCACCTCCACCGAAGCGCTCATCGAAATGGTGGAGAGCTACCTGGACAAGGGCATCTACCTGAGCATCATGGGCTTCGGCACCGGCAACTACCAGGACTCCAGGATGGAGAGCCTGTCCAACCACGGCAACGGCACCTACACCTACATCGACTGCGAGGATGAGATGATGAAGGTCTTCGTCCACGAACGCTCCCGCTTCTACTCCGTTGCCAACGACACCAAGTGCCAGGTGAAGTTCTTCGACTGGGTGGACAGCTACCGGCTGATCGGCTACGAGAACAGGGTGATGAGCAACGAAGATTTCGAAAACGACAAGAAGGATGCGGGCGAGATCGGCGCCGGCCAGACCATCACGGCCCTATATGAACTCATTCCGGCCGCAGACATGACCCAGAACGCCACCGCTGCCTCATTCGACGTGCGCTACAAAACCGAGCTCGGAGGCGAAAGCCGCCTGCTCCACCAGGATATCGGGAAATACTACCAGGGAGTCACCAAGACCGGGCCCGAGTTCAACTTCGCCGCCGGCGTGGCCGCCTACGCCATGATTCTGCGAGGCTCCAAGTTCAAGGGCAATGCCGACTTCAATATGGTCAAGGAGCTCGTCAAAAGTGCCGAGCAGCCCTCCGAGGGCGTCGACCCTCTGAAACTCCGCCCCGCCCTCCTCAAGCTCGTCGACAAAGCCGGGAACATTTGAAAAAAATGACTATCTTTGATGGGATGCTGCATGTTTATTTATGAAATCGCGTACACTGTTTATTCTTTTTGGTCTTTTCGCATTCGGGCTTAATGTTGTCTGCGGTTGTGAAAAGTGGTCCGAGGGAAAGAAAACCGTATATTTCACCATCAAGGCAACCGTGAATGGCGAGTATAAAGAATATGCAGAAACCCGCGAGGGCAGACTTGAACCATATTACATAAAAGTCCCCTTCTTCTATAGATGTACGTTTGCCGAGCAATATTTTGACATGGCCATCAAAGATATGCTCTTGATTAAAATCACCGCCGAGCAGTTGGACTCAAGTGCTATCAGGAACAAGAAACAATATTTTGTCCGTGAAGATGCCCCCGGTCAAAATTCAGCCGTGGGAGCATATAAATACAACGGCAGCATTTACACCTTGGTCTCAGGTTCTTTTTCTTTTGAAGCCTATGGATCAAGTATTCCGGATAGCTTTTCTCTGCTGTTCGACTGCCTTATGGCAAATTCCAGCAAAGACACAATACCAATCACTGGCGGAAGGATTGACTTCTATAGACCATTCTACACTAAAAATACACTACTCGGCCTTACCACTTGGCTTGATATTCCAATTCATTAATGTATTAGACCATTTCTCTTTTATTATCTTGCTTATATTTTATATCCTGCACTCAGTACTTACTCAACAATTCCCGCCATTGCCATAATTTGTTTTCCAAGATGAAACCTTTTGGCTTTTTATTGTTATTAATTTCAATGATTTCAGCAGTTCTTGCTTGTTGTAATAAGACTGATGAGATACCACAAGAGGTACACTTTATGATTGAAGCTACAGTCAATGGCGATAAAAAGAGCTTCACAGAAACTCTTCCAATGCGGTGGAGTCTTCCTCGTCGTTATTTTTGGAGTCTTGGTCCTGGGGTTGTTTATTACGACTTTATTATTGATCATAATCGTTTTATGATTGAAGAACCAGAGCCCGATTTTAGAGTCAATGTTTCTTTCAATCAACTCGATTCTTTTCCAATAGTAAGCAACAAATGGTATCATTTCGAAACGATCAATGAAAGCGAAACATACTACATCAGCTCCACCCAAATGTACTGCTTTAACTCTGGTAATTTGTGCTTTGTGACTAATTGCCATCCTGAAAAGCCTATATCCTTTTCAGTTTTATTTGATGACTGCACTTTTTGCTCTGTTACAGCACCTTATGACAACACTATACCAGACACTCTCATAATAACTAATGGCAGGTTAGATATATACGAGTGTCTATATAAAGAAATGAATGAAATTCATCATCCTGAACTGCCGGATTTCCTTACTTCGCCATTTTAGTTGCCGGCGATATAGCGGGTGAGGGCGATGAAGTCCTCAGCGCTGAGGCGCCAGGTCTCACATATTGGCATATTATTCCATTCCATTAATATATGAAACCGTTACTTTTTATATTGTCTTGCTTATGTTGTATGTCCTGAACTCAGTACTTACTCAACAATTCCCGCCATTGCCATGAGACGAGAGTTCGCCAAGATTTTTATTGCTTCCGCTCTCTTTGTGATATATACCGTGGTATGTGGCTGTGAAAAGTATTATGACAGGGAGGATGTGACACTATTTTCAATTCGGGCAAATATTAATGGGGAGATTATTGACTTTACCGGGAAAGGACCTAAACCGTCATATTTTTTCCCTCTTATTACTGAAAGTTGTTCTTTAGATAAGTATAGCTTCAATTGTAATGTATATAGGTTCGGAATAGAATTGAGAGATTCGCTACAAATTGTTGGAAATAAGTGGTACACTGTCGATTTTAGTTCGTCTCCGCCTTCCTGCGACTATTTTTTTAGTTTTCGTTATTATGGTGTATTCTCTTTCATTTCTGGAAGATATTGTTTCCAAAACAATAATAATCCTGAGATTCCAATAAGTTTTTCATTTTTGTTTGATGATTGCACCTTTGTGCAATACCGTGATCCTCAAACCTTAAATGACACAATATCTATCACTAATGGAAGAATAGATATATACGAATCTCTCTTTGAAAGATACCACAATTATAACTTGCCGGATTTCCTTACTTCGCCATTTTAGTTGCCGGCGATATAGCGGGTGAGGGCGATGAAGTCCTCAACGCTGAGGCGCTCGGCGCGGAGGTCCAATAAGTCATTGATGCTGACCTGGTTGTTTTCAACCGGGTCAGTATGCTGTATGCCGTTTAGCAGCTGTTTCAGCGCATTCCTCAGGGTTTTGCGGCGCTGGTTGAAGGCAGTCTTGACAACTTGCTTGAAAAGCTTTTCGTCACAGCCGAGGGTGGTGCGGGAATTGCGGGTGAGGCGGATCACGGCGGAGTGGACCTTGGGCGGCGGGGCGAAGGCGCCGGGGCCTACGGTGAAGCAGTATTCTATGTCGTACCAGGCCTGGAGAAGCACGCTGAGAATCCCGTAGGTCTTGCTTCCGGGCTTCTCAGCGATGCGTTCTGCGACTTCTTTCTGTATCATACAGACGACCTCAGGGACGCGGTCCTTGTCGTCGAGGATCTTGAAGAAAATCTGGGATGAGATGTTGTAGGGGAAGTTGCCGATGACCCTGTAGGGGCCGGGGAAAACTTTTTCCATCGGGAGGCGGAGGTAGTCCGCCTGCAGCAGCCGGCCCTGTATTCCTGGGAAATGCGTCAGCAGATAATCCACGCTCTCCCCATCCACCTCAACTGCCTTCAGGTCAATGTCTTCCCTCTGCAGCAGATACTGCGTCAGCACCCCCATCCCCGGCCCGATTTCCAGCACGTCCCTGTATAGCCCTGTGGCGCCCAACTCGCTCTGTCCCAACACATTGCCAACTTTGCCTGCATCATTTTCCGTGCAGGCAAAATCGGCAAGCGATTGGCTATCAGACGGTTGAGGGGCGCGGGACAACGCGTCAACGATACGGCGGGCGATCGACTGATCCGTCAGGAAATGCTGGCCAAGGGCTTTCTTCGCTCTGACTTCCATATCAGCCAAGTTTATGAGCCAGCCTCGCGGCGAGATCGAGGAAAGCCTCGGCGTCGGGGCGGGTGCCGAGGGCTGCGGGCTCGCCGGCGTCGCCGCTCTCGCGTATGCTCTGCACCAGCGGGATGCGCCCGAGCAGCTCTATGCCGAGCTGGCGGGCCATACGCTCGCCGCCGTCCTTTCCGAAGATGTAGTACTTTTCGTCCGGATGCTCGGCAGGGGTGAACCACGCCATATTCTCCACCAGACCGAAGACGGGACGGTTGATGTTCTTGTTGCTGAACATAGCCGCACCCTTCTCCACATCGGCGAGCGCGACCTCCTGGGGCGTTGTCACGAGGATTGCGCCCTCCACGGGGATATCCTGCAGCAGGCTGATGTGGATGTCGCCGGTGCCAGGGGGCATGTCCACCAGCAGGAAGTCCAGCGGGCCCCATTCCACCTGCAGTATCATCTGTTTGAGGGCATTGCAAGCCATAGGACCGCGCCATATGAGCGCCTGTCCCCGTTCGGCGAAGTAGCCGATGCTCATCCACTTGACCCCGTACTTCTCCAGCGGCACCATCATCTCCTTCCCGTCCACCTCTTCAGCCAGCGGCTGCTGCCCTTCGGTGCCCGTCATCAGGGGCACGGAGGGGCCGTAGACGTCGGCGTCGGCAAGGCCAACCCTGTGGCCCAGGCGCGCAAGGGCGCACGCCAGGTTCACGGCCACGGTGGACTTCCCCACCCCGCCTTTTCCGGACGCCACACCGATGATGTGGCGCACGTAGCGCAGGCCCTCGGTGTCCAGGTCCAGCCCCTTCTTCTTCGGCGCAGCATCCTCGACCACGACGGTCTCCACTTTTGGATCCTTCACCCCGCCGCGTATCAGGGCGGCGCGGGTGGCGCCTATGAGGTATTCAGCCAACGGGTCCCTTCGTTTCGGAAAAGCGAGCGTTACCGTGACCCCTTCGGAACTCACCCGCACGGAGGAGACCATGCCAAGGTCCACGATGTCGCGGTCCTGGCGGGCCGGGTGGCGCACCTCCCGGAGAATCTTCAGCACATCTTCGTTCGTCATTCCCGCACCAGATTCATTTCGTTCAACAGATAACCGGCGCCGCCGAATTTGTCCACCATCAGGAGCACGTAGCGGATGTCCACGCAGATGCACCTCTGGAGCTCCGGCTCGAACATCACGTCGCTGCTCATCGCCTCCCAGTTGCCGTCGAAGGCAAGTCCTATCAGGTTGCCGTCGGCATCGAGCACGGGGCTGCCGGAGTTGCCTCCGGTGATGTCGAGGTTGGTGAGGAAGCAGGTCACCAGCTCGCCCTTTGCGTTGGCGTACTGGCCGTAGTCCTTCTTCTGGTAGATTTCCTTGAGGCGCGCGGGCACGCGGAACTCATAGTTGTCGGGGTCTTCCTTCTCCATCACGCCCTTCAGTGTGGTGTAGTACTTGTAGAGCACGCCGTCCTTGGGTTCGTAGCTCTTCACCGTGCCGTAGGTGAAGCGGCAGGTGCTGTTTGCGTCCGGATAGGAGGGCTCGCCCTTCTTCCACTCCAGCAGGCTGGCAGCGTAGGCCTTGGTCGATTCGGCGAGTTTCTCGCTGCCGGCAGCGTTGGCCTGATGGAGCCCCATATACTTTTCCAGTATGGCGTTGAACATCTGCACGGCGGGGTCGGCATCGAGCAACTTGTCCGTGATGGGCTTGGAAGCGAGCTTTTCGGGGCTCGTGAAGATACTCTTTTTGAAGAGCTTGTCCACGAATTTGCGGGTGTCGGTCTTCATGAAATCGACGCCTTTGACGGTGATTGCGTCCTGGGGAGCGACGTTCTGCTTGTAGAAGTCTATCATCGCCACGGCCACGTCGCGGTCCACGTCGGCGTTGTAGTCCTTGTAGTTTTCGGAAATCTCCCGTATCAGCTCCTGGAGCGCCTCGGCTTCGGGCTTGGCGTGCTCAGGGTCCTTGCCGGCGGCGATGCGGGCAGCCTGCAGGCCGCGCTGGATGGCGCCGCCGAAGCTGAGCAGCTCGATCTGGAGCAGGCTCTCGGTGAGAAGGGTGGCGGCCTCACGGGTGGCCTTCGAGCCCCTGACGCTCTCTTCGATGCGTCCGATGGCTCCGCCCCAGGCGGCCTGGCGGGCAGGGTCGGCTGCAATCCAGGCTTCCAGTTCCTGCTCCTTCTGCTTTTCACGGCCGATGATGTCGAGGGCCTCGAAAGCTTCCTTCTCGCCTATCCACTTCTTCCAGCCGTTGGAAGATCCGGAATACTTGCTGGCGTACTGCAGCCCCACTTTCTCGTCGGCACGCATAGCTTTCCAGAGTATGTCCTGGCGCACGCCGCGGGCTGCGATGCGGATGTTGTTGTTGTCCAGCATTTCCTCGAGCTGGGCGGCCGTCTGGAAACGCTGGGTGCGGCCCGGGTAGCCCATGATCATGGCGAAATCGCCTTCCTCGACGCCCTTGAGCGACACTCCGAGGAACTGGCGGGGCACGAAGGGCACGTTGACCTCAGAGTAGTCGGCCGGCTCGTTGTCGGGACCGGCATACACGCGGAACATCGAGAAATCGCAGGTGTGGCGGGGCCACATCCAGTTGTCGGTGTCGCCGCCGAACTTGCCGGAGGATGCCGGAGGGGCGCCGACAAAGCGGACGTCGCGGTAGACCTTGGACACTATGAGATACTGGACGTTGCCGTTGTAGAACTCGGTGATGCGCACCTGGCAGTTGGGGTTGGCCGCCTGCGCGTCCTTGACCAGCTGCAGGCGGCTGGCGCCGGCCGCAAGGGTGTCGGTCACGTCCGTCATGCTCTGCAGGAAACGCACCGTGAGGCCGGGCACCGGGATCTCTTCGGCGAGGCTGCCGGCCCAATAGCCGTCTTCGAGGTAGTTGTGCTCCGTGGAAGAGAGGGACTGGATGCTGCCGTAGCCGCAGTGGTGGTTGGTCACGAGCAGGCCGCGGCCGGAGATGATTTCGCCGGTGCAGCCGCCTCCGAACTGGACGATGGCGTCCTTGATGGAGGAATTGTTGACGCTGTAGATTTGCTCGGGAGTGAGCCGGCAGCCGAGTTTCTGCATCGTTCCGGCATTCATTTTTTCGAGCAGGGGCAGCAGCCACATGCCTTCGTCCGCCCGGAGTGTGGCGGGCAGGAGCAGCAGGGCGCTGGCGAGGGTCAAAAGAACTCTTTTCATATTCAAAATAACGTTGGTTCCAATTCTTTGGGGTGAAAACTGCGGCGGTGTTCGGGCGTAAGGCCCAGGCGCCGTATGGCATCGATGTGTTCCGGGGTGGGATAGCCGGCATTGTGGGCCCAGCCGTAGCCGGGATAGAGGCGGTCGAGCTCCTCCATCCTCTCGTCGCGCCAGGTCTTGGCGAGCACCGAAGCGGCCGCTATGCTGGCGTAGGTGGCGTCGCCGTGGACGACGGTCCGGTAGGGGTAGCCGCCGAAGGGCTTGAAACGGTTGCCGTCGATGAGCAGGAACTCCGGGCGCGTCTTCAGCGCGCCAACAGCTCTCTGCATGCCTATGATGCTGGCATTCAAAATGTTGATACGGTCTATCTCCTCGGCTTCCACGGCCACGACGGCCCAGGCCATGGCCTCCCGTTCGATGATGGGACGGAGGGTTTCGCGGGCCTTTCGCGACATCTGCTTGGAGTCGTTGAGAAGGGGATGGCTGAAGCCTTCGGGAAGAATCACGGCGGCAGCGTACACGGGACCGGCGAGCGGACCCCTGCCCGCTTCGTCACACCCCGCCTCGATACGGCCTGGTTGCATGCATCCCAACAACTGTACACTACGTGCCATAGTTGCAAAGTTACACACAAATGTGGAGAATGGCAACTCAGTCTTCCTCTTTCTTGGAGAGGGACATGCCTGTGATTTTCTGGATGGCGGACGAGATTTGTTCCAGCTGCACGGACAAGAGGTCGAGCCTGGACCCGAGGTCCTGGATCATGTCTTCGATGCTGCCCTCGCGAAGATAACCGGCAGGATTGTCTCCGAGCAGGATTTCTTCTTCGCTCATACCCATCATTTCGGCGAACAGCTGCATGTTTTCGCTGAACAGATGGGTCTTGCCGCGCTCAAACTTGTTGAATGTCGAGCGGTCTATACCCATTTTCTCGGCCGCCGCCAGCTGGGAAAGGCCTTTCTTGATTCGGGCGCGCCTTATGTTTTCATGAAAACGGTCCATCCGTATGCAAAAAACCACTGCAAATTTAAGATTTCTTAACTTATTATGCTATAGCGACTTTCGCAACATTTGTGGCGCCCTTCGCCACATCCGGCTTAAAAAATCGTTAGAAAATGTTTTTACCCCCAGTTTTACCCCCGCCCAAATGTTGCATTTGCCGCCACAAATGTTAATCTTTGCGTCACAAAACGACCGTTTATGAAAGAAGATACCTACATCCGTTTCGCTTCCCTGCTCCAGGGCGGGTCATTCAGCAGCTACGAAGCCATCTGCCGGGCCCTGAGGGTATGCCCCGACGACCTTGACGAACTGCTCGTCGACGAGCTGGGATATGACGGGCGGCAAGTGTTCGATTATTATTTTGGTATTCAGTGTGAAAATTATTAAATTTGCAGACTTGGATAATTAACAACACATCATACAATGAAAGAATACCAAAGCAAAGAAGTCCGCAACGTCGTTCTCCTCGGCGCCACCAAGTCGGGCAAAACCACACTCGCAGAAGCGATGCTCTTCGAGGGCAAAGTCATTTCACGTATGGGCACTGTCGAAGACAAGAACACCTTGTCTGACAACAACGAGCTCGAGAAACTCAACCAGCGTTCCATCTACGCGACCCCTCTGTATGCAGAGTTCGCCGGCAGCAAGATCAATTTCATCGACGCTCCCGGTTCCGACGACTTCATCGGCGGGGCCTACTCCGCTTTCCGCGTGTGCGAGAGCGGCGTGCTCGTGGTGAATGCCCAGCAGGGCGTGGAAGTCGGCACCGAGAGTTTCGTGCGCAGGGCTGAAAGCCAGAAGCTCCCCATGATCATCGCAGTGGGCCAGCTCGACGCCGACAAGGCCGACTGGGACAATGTCCAGAACTCCCTGAAGGAGACCTTCGGCGGCAAGATGATCAACGTCCAGTTCCCTGCAGGTGCAGGCGCATCCTTCGACGGTGTCATCGACGTCCTGACCATGAAATACTACAAGGGAGGCGACGTCCTCGACATCCCCGCCGAATATGCCGACCAGGCAGAAGAATACCGCGAGCAGCTCATTGAGAAGGCCGCAGAATTCGACGACACCCTGATGGAGAAATACTTCGAAGAAGGCACCCTCAGCGAGGAGGAAATCCACAGCGGAATGAACAAGGGCATCACCAGCGGTGATCTCTACCCCGTCTTCTGCGTCTGCGGAAAGAAGGACATCGGCGTGAAGCGCCTCATGGAGTTCATCAAGGACGTGGCTCCGGCTCCCGCATGCAAGGAAGACGGCCCCGCTTCCCTCTTCATCTACAAGAACGATGTCGAGCAGCACCTCGGCGAGGTTTCCTACTTCAAGGTGATGAGCGGCACCCTCACTACCGGCATGGATCTCGAGGATCCCGTCTCCGGCAACAAGGACCGCTTCTCCGCCATCTACGCCGTGGCCGGCTCCAAGAAAGAGGCCGTGACCAATCTCCACGCCGGAGATTTCGGCTGCGCCGTGAAGCTCAAGAACAGCCGTTCCAGCACCACCCTGTCCATCCCCGGATCGGGCATCGTCTATGACAAGATCCAGTATCCCGCTCCCAAGTACCGCTGCGCCATCAAGGCCAAGGTCCAGCAGGACGACCAGAAGCTGGGCGACGCCCTCAAGAAGATCGCCGCACAGGATCCCACCGTCGTCGTGGAATACTCCAAGGAGCTTCGCCAGACCATCCTCAGCGGCAACGGCGAGCAGCACATCAACATCGTCAAGTGGCGTCTGAACAACGAGTTCGGCCTCGAGGTCGAGCTCTTCGCCCCGAAGGTGCCCTACCGTGAGACCATCACCAAGGTGGCCTGCGCGCAGTACCGCCACAAGAAGCAGTCCGGCGGCGCCGGCCAGTTCGGCGAAGTCCACCTGCTTGTCTGCCCTGCCGAGGGTGAGCTCAACACCAAGTTCATGATCAACGGCAAGGAGACCCAGCTGAACATCAAGACCCAGGATATCACCGAGCTCGAATGGGGCGGCAAACTGGAGTTCTACAACTGCGTCGTGGGTGGTTCCATCGACCTTGGCTTCATGCCCGCCATCCTCAAGGGTATCAAGGAGAGAATGGTCGAAGGCCCTCTGACCGGTTCCTACGCCCGTGACATCCGCGTCTTCGTCTACGACGGCAAAATGCACCCGGTGGATTCCAAGGAAATCGCCTTCATCATCGCTGGCCGCAACGCCTTCCGTGAGGCTTTCCGCAACGCCGGTCCGAAGATCCTCGAGCCTATCTACAACGTCGAGGTGATGACCCCGAGCGAGTACCAGGGCGCCGTGATGAGCGACCTGCAGAACCGCCGCGGCATGCTCGGCGACATGGGCGCCGACAAGGGCTTCGCAATCCTCAAGGCCCGCGTGCCTCTGGCAGAGCTCTACCGCTACTCCACCACCCTCAGCTCGCTGACCGCCGGCTCCGCCACCTTCACGATGGAATTCGCCGACTACCAGCCTGTCCCGGGTGACGTGCAGACCAAGCTCCTCGCCGACTACGCAGCCCAGGAGAAAGAGGAAGACTAATCCATCTCCTCCCCCAGACAAATGGGCTGGCCGAAATGGCCAGCCCATTTTGTCTTTTATACTGTCCTTCTGAACTGCACTGCATCATTCTGAGCGCAGCAAACTCCCTCCTCCCCGTGCCAGGTCTGCTTGAATGTGGCAGGAAAATCTTGGTCAGGACCTACCACTTTCGGACAAAATCCACATCAGGAACAATAAAGTCCTTGGATATCATAAAACTGTCGAAATGGAGCGTCTTGTCGTCTGCCGTGAAAGTGCCCTCGTTGAAATAAACGGCATCCGAGCCTGATTCATCCTTATAATTGAACGGGATAGCAACTGAGGGATATTTATACTCTATCTCACCCGAGAATTGCGTCTGACTCATAAAGTTGTTGCCGCTAGACATGCCATCCTGATCAGGCGTACCGGATCTGAGTTCGCATTGGAAAGTGTATCCTGTAAGGTTGAACTTATATCTCATCAACCCTTTGCTCAGGACTCCGTATCCCTCAATATCCCGGCCGGCAAGGTCCGCTTCCCAAATAGTAAGCTTAAGCCAACCGTCGTTGGATTTATTGCAGGACGTAAACACGAACACCATCAAGATGGCAATTGCTTGAAACAGTTTCTTCATGATTCCAATAATTGATGCAAATTAATAAGAATAATCAAAAGATGCAAGCCCCTGAATCTCAGGCCTTCTCGCAGACGTAATCAAAGAAGGCCTGGATGTCCTTGCGGGAGCTGAAGCGGGCCATATAGGCTTGGTTGCCAAGGTCGTCGGAGAGGGCGTCGGGCACCCTGCTGCACATACAGATGCCGAGCGCAGGATCGACCGGCGACCAGGCGCCAGCGCCGTAGCGGGAGAGGATGTCCCCGTGGGAATGGGCATAGGTGTAGCAGTCCCTGCGGCTTGCGTAGGCGCAGTAGTACTGCTCTCCCGAAGATTTGCGGTTCTCCCCGAACGCCACCATATCAGCCCAGATCCGGAACACGTCGGTGGAGTGGGCATAGTTCATCATATCCGGGGTGTAGCCTCCCGGGGGACGCATATTGACTTCCAGTCCCACATAATCACCCTTCTTTCCGAGGCCTTCCCTGTCGCGGTCGAGCTGGAAGAACTCCAGGTGCACAAAACGCCCGGTGACCCCGAACGCGCGGACGGTCTTGCGCCCGATCCTCGCAAGGGCTGCCGGGACGTCCTTGTTGGTCCAGTAGCAGGTGTCCAGATTATTGTGCACTATGTCCATGATCGGAGTCGGGAAGATGGTGTTGTTCTCGAAAACGGGCTTCCCGTCCAGGTTGTAGATGGCGTCGTAGCTGACCAGCAGGCCCGTGATGAATTCCTCGATCACGAAGCCGCCGTAGTTGGATTCGTGGGCCTTGAACCAATCCTGTAACTCTTTATCAGAATTGATTTTAGCTGTGCCGCCGGCGCCCACGCCGTTGTCGGGCTTGGCTATGATGGGGAAGCCGGTCTTGCGGCTGAAAGCCTGCACGGCCTTCAGCCCTTCGGATGCCTTTATCTGCCGGGCGGTTGGCACGCCTCCGAGGGCGTAGAACTTCTTCATCTCCGACTTGTTCTTGATTCCGGAGATGCGGTCGGTATGGAGGCCTGTCGTGACGTTGAAGTCGGTCCGCAGGCGGGCATCCTGCTCAAGCCAGTATTCATTGTTGGACTCTATCCAGTCGATGCGGCCGTAGCGGTGGGCGAACCAGGCCACGGCGCGGTAGACCTCATCGTAGTCTTCCAGGTTGCGCACCTGGTAATAGTCGGTCAGCGAGCTGCGGAGCTCATCGGTGAGTTCTCCGTAGGGGGTGTCCGCAATGCCGAGCACGTTCACGCCGTCGGCCTTGAGGCCGGCGCAGAAGTGGCTGTAGGTCTGAGGGAAGTGGGGGGAAATAAATACAACGTTCATAAAGGTGTACACTTTGTTTTCACTGCAAATCTGACGAATCTGTCCGTTCGCTATCTCCCAGGCGGTGCCGTGGAGCGTGCTGCGGCCGTCCTTGACAAGGATGTAGCCGCCGTCGGGGAAGGTGTAGAACGAGTGGTTCAGGCTGTCGGGGAACACCACGTCCTCGAACAGGCGCCTGCCGTCAAGGACCACGTCCCTGACCTGGTGGTAGTGCGGGATGATGCGGATGTCGGTAAGGCCGAGGCCGGGAAGCCAGCGGCGGTACTGCGGATCCACCGCCTCTCCGGGCATCTCAGGATGGGAATACACCAGGCCGGCGCAGTTCATGCTGCCGGCGCTGCACCCCATCACTAGCCCGTCGAAGCCCTGCAGGAGCTCTTTGAGGCCGATTTCATGGATGAAGCGATTCTGCGTGGGCACGTGTCCGCCGCAAAGCACCACCCAGTCGGCATTCCGTACCAGCTCCGCAGCCATGCCGCAGTTGCGCCGGTCGAGCATCGTGATCCGCGAAGGGGTGATACCTGAGTTGCGCACGCACCGGCTCATGCCCTCCAGCACGCTGTCGGTGAAGGCCTGGTCGTCCGGGGCGGCGCTCACCATCAGGATGACCGGCCGACATGGCTCAGGACGCTCAGCCGCACGGCCGTGGGCCCGGCACGCCGCCTCGCTTCTACGGGCCCGGCACACCGCCTCCAGCTCAGCCTTGACGGTGGCCAGGAAGCCATTGTCGGTCGTGAACCTGTCCTCGCCGTAGCGGGTGGGACTGCCTGTAAGGATTAGCGTCATACGGAGTGCAAAGATAGCAATAATCCAAGAAACATAGCCCGCAGCGTGCCAGGTCTGCTTGAATGTGGTAGGACCTGCTGCGAAAAGGGCCCAAAACGTAGCAGGTCCTGCCAGCGGATGGCAGACCTGGCACGGGGAAATGGCAGAATCGGTCCGAAATGCAGACCTGGCACGGTTATGTCTTTGGGGAGAAAGCCACTTCCCGGAAACCTGACGGAGATGGCTACTTCCCGGAGACCTGGCGGAGGATGCGGGCGAGCTGGTCGGAGCAGGAGGTGCCGCGGCCGGCGCAGTTGATGCCGGAGAGGCGCTCCAGGGCGAATTCCACGGGGGCATCCTCCAGAAGGGCGCCGAGCGCCTGCAGGTTGCCGTTGCAGCCGCCAAGGTAATGAAGGTTGTGGATACGGCCGTCTACGAGGTCGAAATCTATGAGTTTCGAGCACACCAGGGCACTCGGCGCCGCCGTGATGTGCCGCACACCGTTCTCGACGGTGTCCACCATAATCTTAAAGTCGTTTCCTTCCATATCGTCATTCCTTTGGCGGGCTCCATTGCCCCTGAAAACGTCGCTTCGCGACCCCTCCCTAAAGGGCACCCTCCCTCTTATGTTGCCGAGGGTGGCACAGTTTTCAGGGGCAATGGAGCCCGCCAATAATTATTCTTTCACCGTAGAGGCGAGGAAGAGTTCTTCCATCTGGGCATCGTCGATCTTGGACGGGGAGTCGATCATGACGTCGCGGCCCTGGTTGTTCTTCGGGAAGGCGATGTAGTCACGGATGGTCTCCTGGCCGCCGAAGAGGGCGCAGACGCGGTCGAAGCCGAAGGCGAGGCCGCCGTGGGGCGGGGCGCCGAACTTGAAGGCGTTGATGATGAAACCGAACTTGTATTCCGCTTCCTCGGGGCCGATCCCGAGCACCTCGAACATCCTCTTCTGCATATCTGCATTGTGGATACGGATGGAGCCGCCGCCGAGCTCGGTGCCGTTGAGCACGAAGTCGTAGGCGTTGGCGCACACGCGCTCCAGGTCCTCTTTCTTATCGGAATAGAACCACTTCTCATGCTCCGGCTTGGGGGCGGTGAAGGGATGGTGCATCGCATAGAAGCGGCCGTCCTCCTCGCTCCACTCGAGCAGCGGGAAGTCCACGATCCACAGGGGCGCGAACACCTTCGGATCCCTGAGTCCCAGACGGTTACCCATCTCGATACGGAGCACGCCGAGGCGCGTCTGCGTCTTGCGCTTCTCGCCGCACATGATGAGCAGCAAGTCACCGGTGGAAGCGCCGCACTCGGCAGCGACCTTCTGCAACTGGTCCGGAGTATAGAACTTATCGACGGAAGATTTGACCGAACCGTCGGCATTCATCTTCACATACACCAGTCCGGCTGCACCCACCTGCGGACGCTTCACCCATTCGGTGAGTTCGTCCAGCTGCTTGCGGGTGTATTCCGCAGCGCCCGGCACAGCGATGGCGCCCACGTAGGCGGCGCTGTCAAACACGCTGAAGCCGCATCCCTGCACCAGGGGCGTGACCTCGTGGATCTCCATCCCGAAGCGGATATCGGGCTTGTCGGAGCCGTAGCGGTCCATGGCATCGTACCAGCTCATGCGGGGGAGCGGATTGGGAATGTCGACGCCGAGGGCGTTCTTGAACATCTGCCGCATCATGCCCTCGAAGGTGTTCAGCACATCCTCCTGCTCCACGAAGCTCATCTCGCAGTCGATCTGGGTGAACTCGGGCTGGCGGTCGGCGCGCAGGTCCTCGTCGCGGAAGCAGCGAACGATCTGGAAGTAGCGGTCGTAACCGGCAACCATCAGAAGCTGCTTGAAGGTCTGGGGACTCTGCGGCAGGGCGTAGAATGTGCCAGGATTCATGCGGGAAGGTACGACGAAGTCGCGCGCTCCCTCGGGAGTGGACTTGATGAGGTACGGGGTCTCGATCTCCATGAAGCCCTCTCCGTCCAGGTAGGTGCGGATTTCCTGCGCGAGGCGGTGCCTCAGGGCGAGCGCCCGCTGAAGGGGCGGACGGCGCAGGTCGAGGTAGCGGTATTTGGCACGAAGGTCCTCGCCGCCGTCGGAATCCTCCTCGATGGTGAACGGGGGGACGGATGAACGATTCAATATATTGATGTCCAGCACTTTGATTTCAATGTCACCGGTCGGGATACGGGGGTTCTTGCTCTCACGTTCGAGCACCTCTCCCTCCACCTGGAGCACGAACTCACGCCCGAGCGAAGAAGCGGTCTCCACCAGCTCCGGCGCGGCGTCGGCCTCCACCACCAGCTGCGTGATGCCGTAGCGGTCGCGCAGGTCAATGAATGTCATACCTCCGAGTTTGCGGGATTTCTGCACCCATCCCGCCAGGGTGACTTTCTTGCCTTTATCGGCTATGCGGAGCTCTCCGCAAGTGTGGGTTCTGTACATATTCGTCTAAATTCCGAACTGCAAAGGTAGTAAAAATTGCGGTATTATGTCTGCGTTTGTGCGTAAATGACTTGTTGGCCGTCATTTTAATAAATCTTTAATAGTTCGAAAATGAAAAGAAAACGGGTAACCATGGCGGCCACTATTCTGGCCATATTGCTATGCTCTTCTTTTTCCGCTTTTGCGCAGATGCCGAAAGTATCCCTGAACCTTCAGCAAGTGCCCGCAAGACAATTGTTGAAGGCTATTGAGGAGATGTCAGACTACACCTTCGCCTATGTGGACTCGGAGCTCGATCTGGATAAAACAGTATCTGTCAAAGCAAACAACAAAGACGTATCCGCCATCCTGGCGGAAGTCTGGCCCGGTGTCAAGGTTACGATGAACGGCAGGCAGCTTGTGTTGAATCTGCCCCCAAAGCAACAGGCGCAAACCCGGAAGCAAAGCGAGGACGACAGCCCTTTCCGGCGAGTAACCGGCGTGGTGACTGATGATTCAGACCAGCCGGTTATCGGTGCCGTGGTGATGGTGAATGGCACAAAGAATGCCGCATTGACCAGCGCCACGGGTTATTATGCCCTGGACGACGTCGACGGCCCTGCCACTATCACGGTCTCCTGCCTTGGCTACAAGTCAATGGAAGTCGCCATCTCCGAAAAGCAGTCGGAATGCAACATAAGGATAGAGCAGGAACTGATCGCCCTTGACGACGTCGTGGTGGTGGGATACGCCACCATGAAAAAGCGGGACCTCGTGGGCTCCGTGGATGCCGTCGGCAGTGAGGTGGTGGGCAACCGCGCCAACTCCAACCTGCTGCGCTCCCTGCAAGGCGAGATCCCCGGCCTGAACGTCACCATCAGCGACAGCAAGCCCTCACACGAAGGTTCCTACAATGTCAGAGGCGAGACCTCCGTCGGCGCCGGCGGTGATGCGCTGGTGCTGATCGACGGCGTGGAGGGAAGCCTCAGTTCCGTGAACCCGCAGGATGTGGAAAGCATCTCCGTGCTGAAAGACGCATCCTCCGCCGCGGTCTATGGTGCCAGGGGCGCTTTCGGCGTGATACTCGTGACCACGAAAGCAGCGCAGAAAGGCCGCCCCGTCATCAACTACAGCGGCTCCTACAGCATCAACCGCAGAACAGTCATTCCCGACGGCATCACCGACCCCAATGAATGGCTGGACTGGTGGAAAGCAGCCTACACTGGCTACTACAACGCCTCCCGTACCCTCCTGAACCACCTGGACTCCAAGGCCCCGTATTCGGAGAACATCTACAATGAAATCATAAGGCGCAAGAACGACCCGTCGCTTGCCAAAGTGGTGCGGTCCAACGAAGTGCCGGGATTCGGATATGTCTATCTCGACAGCCACGAATGGATGCAGGAGTTCTACAATGACTGGCACGGCTCCACGGAACACAACATCTCCGTGTCCGGCGGCAACGAGAACGCAGACTACTATGTGTCCGGCCGCTACTACGGTTCCGATGGCGTTTTCAGGATCGGCAACGAGAAATACAAAAAATTCAGTATGCGAGCCAAGGGCACCTTGAAGATTCGTCCCTGGCTGACCCTGACCAACAACACGAGCGTCAGCACCAATTTCTCCCACATTCCCCGCACCCAGTCGGGCCAGTCGCCTTACCGTTACATACAGCACTGCCTCCAGCCGATGACGCCCCTCAAGAACCCTGACGGCACCTGGACCCCCGCAGCGGGTATCTCCGGCTACGCCGCTTTCGTGGAGGGCAAAAACTACCTGGAGAATGACTACATCTACCTGCGCAACAAGGTAGGACTGGATGCCAGCATAATCCGGGACGTGCTCAAACTCCAGGCCGACTACTCCTACAACTACACCGGACGCACGAGGCTGCTGGTCCAGAACCCGGTATCCTATTCCAAGGAACCTGGCGTCATTCTTTATGAAAGCGACAAGTACGGCGACGGCCTCACCCAGACCACCTACAGGACGGACTACCAGGCGGCGAACATCTATGCGACCTGGACCCCGAAATTAGGCGAAAAACATAGTCTCACGACCCTCGTGGGCTACAACGTCGAATGGCGCACCTACAAGACGACGACCGCTGAAAGGGTGGGATTCATTTCTGAGAAGCCCTCCTTCGCGCTAATGGAAGGCGAAGCCAGCGTAACCTCAGGCGGCAATGAATGGTCCTACCTGGGAGCATTCTTCCGCGTCAACTATTCCTTCCTCGGACGCTTCCTGCTGGAAGTGAGCGGCCGCTATGACGGTTCATCCAAGTTCCCCATCAACAGCCGCTGGGGCTTCTTCCCTTCAGCATCATTCGGGTGGCGGCTCTCGGACGAGCCCTGGATGAAGTGGAGCCGCGGCGTGCTCGACAACGCCAAGATAAGGCTATCCGCCGGCTCGATGGGCAACGGCAACGTCGACCCTTATAAATACACGTCCACGATGACCATCAAGAAGGCCGAGGACATAGTCATCGACGGTTCCCTGCCGTCCTACACGACCGTGGCCAGCCTGGTGCCCTCATCCCTGACCTGGGAGACAGCATCCACCTATGACGCCGGTATCGACATAGATATGTTCAAGAACCGCTTCTCCGCCACCTTCGACTACTATATCCGCAATACGACCAATATGTACACCACCGGCGTCACCCTGCCCCCGGTGTACGGTGCCTCCGCCCCGAAAGGAAACTACGCTGCGATGCAGACCAGGGGCTGGGAACTTTCACTCCAGTGGCGCGACCAGTTCCAGATGGGCGGCAAGCCATTCAAGTACAGCATTAAAGGCACTCTCTGGGACAGCCGATCATTCATAACCAAGTACGACGGCAACGACGGCAACTCGCTCGGAACAATTTCCAACATCATAGCCGGAGATCCCCAGTACTATGTGGGAATGGAACTCGGCGAACTCTGGGGTTACGAAGTGGAAGGCCTGTTCCGGGATTATGAAGACATCGCCACCCACGCCACACAGACCTTCCAGCAGTCTTCCGATAAAGTCACGAGGCCCGGACAGGTCAAGGTCGCAAACCTCAACGATGACGACGTAATCGACTGTGGCAACCTGACGCTCGCAGACCACGGAGATATGAGGATCGTGGGCAACAAGTCCCCGAGATACCGCTACGGCATCAATATGTCTGCAATGTGGAACGGAATCGGGCTCTCCGTATTCCTGCAGGGCGTGGGCAAGAGGGACTGGTATCCCGGCTCCGACGCCAGTTACTTCTGGGGCAAATACGACAGGCCGTTCCTTTATTTCCTGCCGAAAATCCACGCTATGGACAGCCCTACGATGTGCCAGCTCTCCGAAGACGGCTCCGAATGCCTCAACCCCGACACCGCCTACTGGCCGAGAATCACCAGCTATCAGTCCAGAGGCACGAACAGCAAGGACCTGCTGCTGGAAATTCCCAATACCAGATACATACAGAATGCAGCCTACCTGAGAGTCAAGAACATACAGATAGACTACAGTTTCAGTCAGAAAGTCTGCAATGCCATCGGCGTGTCAGGGCTCAAACTCTTCCTGAACGGTGAAAACCTGTTCACGATCACCCCTATGTGGAAATGGGCCCCGAACATCGACCCTGAAACCGCGGGAAGCGGAGACTCCGACTACAGCGACGTGATAGACGGAAACTCATACCCGATGATCAAGACCATCACACTCGGAATGAACCTTAAATTCTAATAAGATGAAGAAATCAATCATACTCCCGGCACTTCTTTCCCTGCTTGCCGTTTCCTGCACTGATTTCCTGACCAAGGTCAGCCCCAATGCAATTGAGAGTGAATACTTCTTCACCGACGAATCTTCGCTCCAGATCTACACCAACGGTCTCATCCGTTCATACGCAACGGAAATCAAGGATCTCCTGGATGCGGACAAATATGTGGACGCACAGGCGTGGGACGGGGAATACCTGTTCTTCACCGGCCGCTACGGCGTCTCCGACAACAGTTCCTGGAGCTGGACATCTCTGCGGTCCATAAACTATTTCATAGAGAATATGGGCGCTGCGGAGACGAGTCCGACCATTATGGCCCACTATGAAGGCGTGGGCCGGTTCTTCAGGGCAATGTTCTACATAGCCAAACTCCAGCGCTATGGAGCCGTCCCGTGGTACGACCACGTCCTGGACCCCACCGATGAAGCGGAGCTCTACAGGACAAGGGACGACAGGTCCGTGGTTGCCGCCAAGATACTGGAAGACCTGGACTATGCCTGCAAGAACTGCCTTGGCGACGACAAGTACAGGGTCCGCAGCACCAACATCAACAAGTATGTAGCCCTTGGCATCAAGGCTCGCTTCTGCCTCTACGAAGGCACCTACCGCAAATACCACGAGACCGACCCGTCCAAAGGCACCCCCTGGACCGCCGCCGAAAAGGAGGAAGGCAATATGTACCTGCGGGAATGCATTAAGGCCTGCCAAGAGATAATGGACTCCAAGCTCTACTCCCTCACCGACAATGCGGCAAAACGGCAGACCCAGTACAGGGATATGTTCACAAACGCGGATGCCTGCGCATACTACACCAATGAGTTCATCTGGGCGAGGGACTATGACGAAGCGTTGAGAGTCAACAACAAGGAATACTCCATCAATGACTACCTCAACAACACCGGCCACTACATTTGGGCCCTCAACAGGGACTTTATGCTGACCTACCTCTGCCTTGACGGCACCCCCTTCACAGACAGATATTCAGGCAAGGACTACTATTCCGCCACCCTGGCCGATGAGATAAAGGACCGCGACTACCGTTTCGCCCAGACAGTCCGCACCCCCGGATTCAAGCGCGACAACGGCACCAAGGCATACCCGCCCAACCTTGCGTGCGCCAAGACCGGCTACCAGCCCGTGAAATGGCTCACCGACGCCATCAAGGACGAGATTTCCGACGGTACCTACTCCGACGTCCCCCTCATACGCTATGCGGAGATCCTCCTAAGTTACGCAGAAGCGAAGGCCGAACTCGGCGAATGCACCCAGGAGGTCTGGGACAAGTCGGTCAAGCTCGTCCGCGAAAGGGCCGGAGTCAAAAGCATATATCCGACCACGGCCGACCCGTACCTCGTGGAATACTTCCTCAAGACAGTCACGGACCCCGTGATCCTCGAAATACGCCGGGAGCGCGGGACCGAGTTCGTTATGGAAGGCCTCAGGATGCAGGACGTGATGCGCTGGCATATCGGCGAGCGCCTGATAATGCCCAAGACCGGCATCTGGATTCCCGGAATCGAGCAGAACCTCGACCTTGACGGAGACGGCCAGCCGGACAATTACGTGTCGGCTAAAGTGGTTGAGAAATCAGGCATCAACGTGCTTGCTATCAACCACAACGGCTCTTCCCTCTCCTCCGCAGGCCACTACCTTTCCGAAGGCGACCACGGCTACATCATTGCCTATTCCGCTTTCTGCAGCGGCTACACCTGGTCGGAGAAAAAGTATCTCTACCCCATCCCCTCCGCCGACGTCACGCTCAACGAGGGACTTGGACAGAATTATGGTTGGTAAAAAACACACCCGAATATGAAAAAGACTTTTTCAATAATCTGCCTGGGCCTCCTGTTCCTCACAGAATGCCAAAAAGAAGTTGATGTGTTTCAAAGGGAATACGACGCCATATCCTGCGACTGCTTCGAGCAGAACATTTCCCAGTATCTCCTCTGCTCCGGAGAATGGACTTCGGAGTGCGACCTGGACTGGCTGCGCCTCAATCCCGACAGCGGTTCGGGCAACGGCTCCGAATACCAGGTATATTACATCCAGGTGTCCGGCAATATGGGCGAAGCCAGGGAGGGGACGTTCTACCTGGTCCACGGCGGGCAGCGTTATCCCGTAGTGGTCCGGCAGGACAAGACCAATTTCGAATTCGGCGAACTGTATATGTCCGGCCTGCTGAAGCAGAACCAGCCCAGCAACGCCTTCCTCGCCATACCCTACAAGAATGCCACAGGTGCCGAAACTATATCTATCGCCTGTTCGATGAGCGGCGCCACGGATGGCCTGTCGGTCTCCGGAGGCAATTTCACCCTGACTGCGGGCAATAATTCCATAGTCATTCCCATTGACGGCACCCCGTCCGGAGCTGGCGAAATCACCTTCAACGTGAATATCAACGGGAAGCCCCTCAACCCCATAGTGACCACAATCAAGGAGTTCACCAACAAGAAGATAAACGTCTTCCTGAACGGCGAGGACTGCGGCAGTTGCACTGAGAGCCAGCCCGGCGTGTGGGAACTTACCATCGACGCACCCGCCGTGGGAGAAATCACCATCAAGAACGAAGAGCAGGAACTGGGCTTCACTTCCTATTCCGGAGCCGGCGGCCTCGGCACCTGCAAGAATATGAATTCAGCACTGCCCTTCTATAATTTCACGCCCCAGCACACCCGCTTCTATAAGGTGGACAAGGCCATTGGCGCTCTCCAGCCCATTTCTGAAGGCGGCAACAAGCTATGGCTGAATTTGGACGCCCCCGGCAAGGTGAAAGTGGCCTACGATGAGACCTACAAGCAGTACGGCTCCTACTATCTGGAACTTGTCAAGGATGACGACCCGACTCTCATCTTTGACGAGCAGTTCGACCTCTTCACTTACGGCGGC
Source organism: uncultured Bacteroidia bacterium (assembly GCA_902782225.1). Classification (GTDB taxonomy): domain Bacteria; phylum Bacteroidota; class Bacteroidia; order Bacteroidales; family UBA932; genus Cryptobacteroides. The sequence goes on from CACZMF010000007.1 coordinate 54,311, forward strand.
GACGCTATCAACTACCTTCTGGGCACCATCTACAACGGCACCGCCGAATCTTTTGACGGACTTGAACCGGGTACCAACAACAGCGGAAAATGGTCCTCTTCCGGAAGCATCGGGCAGATGTGGGACTATCCCACGCTCAAGGTGAATATCAGGGCGTGCGACGACTATATCAAGAACCGCGGCGTCCAGGACTGGGAATTCGTCTATGTCGACGAGCGTCCCGGAGCCATCCAGATGAACAACACCGGCCAGCAGGACAATTATATGATAACGCCCAAATTCTCAAAGATTTCCGGCACGCAGAACATAGTCCTGACCCTGGATATCGCCAGGTACTCCTCAACCTCGAAGGCAGACATCCCCGTGACCATACTCGGGGCCGGAAGTTTCACCGGCGGCAAAGCCAGTCAGACCGAAGGCCAGGACGCCAACGGCGTGAAGGTGGAAGCAAAGAGCGGCGACCTGGGCAGTCTGAGCGGAACGAAGTACAACATCGGGACCGATTACCTGATGACCGCTGGTTCCTCCTACAACGCAAGTATATACAAACCCACTTCAAGGTTCGAATTCTACATTTCCGGAGCGACCTCCGAGACCCAGATCAAGATTGCTGCGTCTTCAGCATCCGGAGGGAATGCACCCCGGTGCTTCATATATGGAATAAAAGCCACACTGCAATGAAAAACAAACTGATTATATTCACCTTGCTGGCCGCCGTCGCCTGCGAGCCCCAAATCGACCCTGACAACGGAGGCAAGAACAACAACAATCCGACCGACACCCGAGGCGCTTTCGAGGTGGAGGTCGGGAAGCCGCTTCCGCACTGGCAGGAAGGCGTGCTGGATATCCACGCCATCAATACCGGAAGCGGTGAATGCACCTTCTTCATCCTGCCCGACGGCACCACGATGCTCGTGGACGCAGGCGACCTGTATATGAACAAGAAGTCCAACAGGGTGCCGGTACGTCCCACTTCGGAGTCCATCCCCTACAAGACCTACGGTTCTTATATCAAGTACTTTATTCCGAGCGGGCACCCGAAGATCGACTACTTCGTGCTGACCCATTTCCACATTGACCATATGGCCTACCTGGGCACCGGGCGCATAAACAACACCGCGGGAAGCTACTGCTATGCCGGCCCTATGGGGCTCTATCAGGACATACAGTTCGCCAAGTCGATCGACAGGCTTTACCCCGACTATGCGACGAACAGCGAAGACGACGACGCCAACGCCTCGCCTGATTCCAGGAGTATGTTTGCAAACTTCCTGGACTATCAGGCAAGGACCTCGGGCCTCACGGCCGAGCGGTTCAAGATCGGCACCGACCAGCAGCTCGCAATGAAATACAACGCCGCCAAGTACCCTTCCTGCAAGGTCTTTGGTTATGCCGTCAACGGAAAGGTCTGGGACGGGGCAAAGGAATATGACACCCACGCCCGCTACGAAAACGGCCTGTCCTGCGCCTTCCTACTGAGTTACGGCAAGTTCGACTATTTCACCAGCGGCGACCTGAACGAGAAGAGCACCTGCACTGCAATCGCCAAATCCATAGGGAAGAACATCGAAGCCATGAAGGCCCACCACCATATGTCCAACGAAGCCACCTACGACGTGGAGGCAGAGGCCTACAAGCCCAAGGTCGTGGTCACGCAGAGTTTCTATGCCCTGACGACACAGCCACAGCAAAGCATCATTCAGAAATATTCAGGAACTCAAGACCTGTATTTCACCAACATAGACCAGAGCATCATCACGGCCCGCTCCGACATCTACGGCGCCTGCAAGGGCCTCAACGGCCACGTCGTCATCCGTGTTGCGGAAAACGGCGACAAGTTCTGGGTCTATATGCTTGACGACACTGACAAGAAATATAAAGTAAAATCCATCAACGGTCCTTATACCTGCGAATAAATGTCCTTAGTTTTACCATTTGTCCTGACGCTCCTGTCGGTCCTGCAGCCTTCGCCCACATCAGTCGGGGCGACCCTGCCGGACTGGCAGGAAGGCATGCTGGACATCCACGCCATAAACACGGGACGCGGAGAATGCACGTTCTTCATTTTCCCGGACGGAACCACGCTCCTCGTGGACGCCGGCGACTTACATGGCTACAATCCTTCGAAATATGCCATGGTGCCGGCCCGGCCGTCCGGAGATGAGGAACCGTGGAAGGTTTATGCGGACTATATCCTGCACTTCCTTCCTGATGGGCACAAGAGCCTGGACTATTTCCTTCTCACACATTTCCATATCGACCATTCCGCCTATATCGGAGAGGGGCGGACAATCCATCCCGAAGGGGGCTATGCCCTTGCCGGGCCCATGGGCCTATACTCGATTGTGCCGTTTGATGTGTTGATAGACCGTGCATCTCCCGAGTATCCGGAGTATAAAGAGAACGCGTCCACCGACCATTATCTCAGATTCGCCAAATACAATGCGGAGCACAACGGGCTTCGCGTCGAGCGTTTTCTCGTGGGCTCCGACCGCCAGATCGTTCCAAGATACAGTCCTGAAGCATACCCCTGCTTCAAGGTATTCGGTTACGCGGCCAGCGGTATGGTGTGGAACGGGCGTGAAATAGTGGACACCAAGGCCCGCTACGAAAACGGGATGTCCTGCGCATTCCTTTTGAGTTACGGCAAATTCGATTATTTCACCAGCGGCGACATGAACCAGAAGAACACCTGCCATGTGACAGCCCGGTCGATTGGAAGGAAGATCGAAGCCATGAAGGCTCATCACCATATGTCTAATGAAGGGACCTACGCCATCGAGGCTGAAGATTATCATCCGCAGGTGGTCGTGACGCAAAGCTTCTATGAGCGGGATATACAGCCCCACCAGGATATCATTAAAAAATACTCCGAAAGCCAGGACATGTTCTTCACCAACCTCCCGATGACTTTTGCGGAGGCGGCTCCGGAAATCTACAAAGACTGCAAATGCACCGGCGGCCACATAGTCATACGCGTCTCTCCTGAGGGTGAATTCTACGTCTATGTGCTTGACGACACCGACAAAGATTATAAAGTGAAATCAATCTACGGACCATATAAAAGCGAATAGCAATGAAACGTCTCTATCTGATTATCCTGGCCGCTTTCCTGGCCGTTCTCTCCGCTTGCGGGCCGAGCGGCGAAGTGGTGGTGGACAAGAACCTTCCCGCCGGCAACATAGTGTTCGAGCGGATGGTCGGCGACACAGTCTATGTGCATCAGGAGCTCAGGGGCTCCAAGAAGGCCTGGTTCTACTGGGCATTCCGCGTGACCGGAGCACAGGGGAAGAAACTCACTTTCGTGTTCACGAAGAGTTTCGCCATCTGCGAGCGCGGCCCTGTCGTTTCCCTGGACAAGGGCAAGAGCTATGATTATCTTGCCGAAGAAGGAGCCACCAAGTTCCAGTTCACCTATGCCTTCCCTAAGGACGCAAAGGAGGTCTGGTTCTACGAATGCCATCCCTACACTCCTGAAATGTGGTATTCATTCATCAATGCTCCCCACAAAGGACAATATGAGACCGGAGTCCTGTGCAAGAGTCCCAAGGGCAGGGACGTTCCTTTCTTCAGGATCATGCCGAAGAAATCTGCCCCGAAACTCTCCGTGGTGGTCAGCTGCCGCCACCACTGCTCGGAAGCCCCTGCCGGATACGTAGTCGAAGGCATCACCGCCGCTTTCCTGGAAGACAGTGAACTTGGCCAGTGGCTCAGGGACAACATAGAACTGCACGTCGTTCCCTTCGTGGATATGGACGGCGCCGTGGAGGGCGACCAGGGCAAATGGAGGCTCCCGCACGACCACAACAGGGATTACACCGAATTCCGCTATCCCGAAACAGCCGCCCTGGCCAGCCTCATGGCCGAGATCCAGCCGGACATTTACCTGGACTGCCACAATCCCAAGCTTTATAAGTACAACGACAATTACATATATACTCCGTACCGTGAGAACCCGAATCCCAAGGAGTTCGTATTCTCCAGCCTGCTTGAAAAATATCAGGAAGGCGGACTTAACTACCGGACGTCTGACAACCTGCCGTTCGGGACGAGCTGGAATTCCTCCAGCAACTACCAGGACGGTCTGAACGCAACACAATGGGTATATGCCAACATCCAGGACATTAAAGTCGCCCGCACTATTGAATTCCCGTTTGCCTATTCCAACGGCGCGCTTGTCTATCCCGGCAAGTTACGCCAGTTCGGCCACGGAATAGCCAGGACCCTGAAAGCTTTCGCCCAAGGAGAAGAATAACAATTAAAACATATCATTATGATAAAACAGTTAATAGCTTATTTGCCCCCACGCTGCGGACAGGCAAAGTGGGAGGAAGAGCAGATTCTTTGCTCTTCTGATATGGTTGAGGCGGAGGATTTCAACAGTTTAACGGAATATGAATGGTAGCCTTATGAAAAGATCAGCATTATTTATCGCTGCAGCTGTGACTTTGATACTGACTGCGGCCTGCGCAAAAGAAGCCGTTCTCGAACCCGTTCCTTCCCGGGATGGTATGAAGGCCATTGAATTCACGGTCCAGCTGGAAGATGCAGGCACTAAAGCCTGGCTCGACGGCCTCAGCGTCCGATGGAGCAATGGAGAAAAGGTTGCCGTCTTCGACGGGATCAAGTCCGAGCCCAATGAATTCACCGTCTGGAACGCCAGCGGCAATACCGCTACAATAAGCGGAACCGTGTCTGACGGCGCGACTGATTTTTGCGCCGTGTATCCTTTCAGCGCAGCAAAGAGCCGCACAGAGACCGGCGTAAACATAAGCCTGAGCCAGTACCAGGAGGTTCCTGCCGGCAGGAATGTGGCTCCGGACGCACTCATTTCCGTTGCCAAGTCATCAGGAACTTCATTTTTGTTCAGGAATGTCGTTTCACTTGTGGCATTCGACATCAACTCGGACAACGTCCGTAGCGTCACCTTCTATGGAAATGGTGAAGAGCTGATCACCGGAGCGGCTTCCGTGGACTTGGGCGGCAGCGACCCTGCCTCGACGGCAACCGGGTCCTCCTATGTATCCGTGTCCCCTGAGAGCGGCAGCACTTTCAGCCAGGGCAGGTATTATGCTACGGTCCTGCCTGCCGAATTAAACAGCGGCGTGACCTTCGCAGTCACCACCGACAGCGGAAAATTCATACGCACGAGCAGCAAAAAGGCCGTGCTTCCCATCAACGGCGGCGTTTCTTTCGGCAGTATGGGCTCCGGAACGGAACTTCCTATGTCGATAGGCAGCAAGGCTGAGCTCCAGACCTGGGCTGAAAACATCACCGCCTACGTCAGGGGCGACGTCGTCAAGCTCACGGCCGACATCGACTGGGGAGGCGACGAATGGGCTCCCCTCCCCGGACGTTGCAGCTTTGACGGCCAGGGCCACAGCATCTACAATTTCGTAATCCACACCTCCAAGCATCCCGACATCGACCGCTTCGGCATCTTCCAGACCCTAAGCGACGACAACGCGATCGTGAACCTGAAGCTCGGATGCACCCCGTCCGGAGAATATGACGGAGTCAGCGCCATCACCATCGATTCTGCCGCAGACAGTTATTATGTCGGACCTCTTGCCGGTATTATCAAGAACAACAAAGGCAGCGACAAAGTGCTTGTATCCGATGTCTGGTCTTATGTGCCCGTGACAATGGAATTGCCTGCAGCCGCTACTATGGGACTCCGTGCAGGCGGTATCATTGGTTGTGTCACGACCGGCGAAGCTGCCGTCATCTCCGGATGCCGGAACTACGGCGACGTGAAAAACGCCAGCGGCGTGAAAATGTCCGGAAGTATGTATCTCGGCGGCATTGTCGGGCAGCTCACCAACGCAAACTCCACAGTTGAGAACTGCTCCAACTATGCCGAAATCAACCTTTCCTCGAAAGCCAACGGTCTGATCAGCACCTCTTTTGCCGGCGGCATCGTGGGACGTATCGGTTCCGTTGACGGCATTACCATCGACGGATGCCACAACGAAGGTAAAGTCACTGCAGGCATAAACATCAAGGTGGCACATTACATCGGCGGCATCGTCGGAATGGATCACCAGCCTACGGAAGGCAGCGCCTATAATGTCGTGATCAGCGAGTGCACCAATGCCGGAGAAGTTGGCGCCGGATCCCAGAGCAAATCCGGTTATTATGGCGGAATCATAGGCTGCACGTTGTCCAGGACGCTCATCACCGACTGCGACAATCTTGCGACCGGCATCATATTCAAAAAGAACAACCATACGGCAGAATCAGCTTATGGCGGAATCATCGGAAAGGCTTCGGGATGCGAAGGTGCCCTCGTTGCAAGTTGCACCAACGCCGCAGACATCACTGAAAGCGGAAACGTGACCAACGGCACAGAAGTGTACCACGCCTTCGGCGGCATCGCCGGAATCGGCAATATAGACATCCTCAATTGCTCCAACTCAGGCGCCATCACGGTCTCTTACACTCTGAACACCACCCTGCACTGCGCAGGTGGCATTGCCGGCCTGCACGAAGGTTATCAAATCAACGGATGCTCCAACACCGGTGCAATCAGCACTACCCTCAACTGCCCTACCGGCGGACTTATCGGCCTTCAGCTGGACTCTTCCATAGCCACCGGAGAAGGATGCTCCGTCAACTGCGACATCACTTCCGGCCAGGATTCCACCGGCGGTATGCTGGTGGGTGTGTACCAGGGCTCATCTTCACTCACGATAGGCAGTGCAGCACGCCCCATCAACGTGGCCGGCACCATCAACGGAGCTGCGGCAAGCCAGAGCAACCTCTGCGGCAGCGCCAGCACCAGCCAGCCCCATTTCAATGTAAATCTTTAAAGCAAAAACGATATGAACATCAAAAAACAACCGACCTACATCCAGCCGCTTGTGAATATAATCACCATACAGGCCGGCTACATCGTGTGTAATTCCCCTGGCCCCAACAACATTGCCAATGTGGGTGAAGATGATTATGGAACATATTAATCCAAAGAAGCCATGAGAAGAATTACTATCATACTGATGTCGATCGCCGCACTGGCCATCGCATCCTCCTGCAACAAGAACATCAACCCGGAACCCCCCGGAGACGGACTGGTCTACAAGACCATCCATCTTTCCGCATCCGAGACTCTCACGAATAAAGCCGCCTTCGGTGAAAAAGAAGGCACATCATATCCCATACTCTGGTCTTCTGAAGACAAGGTGATCATCTGCGTCAACAATGATCCCGATCTCACCCAGGAGCTCTCCGTCACTCCTACTGATGGCGGAAAGTCCGCAGAATTCGGGGCACGCACTCTGGCCCTTCCCAAGTCAGGTGAAATCACCATCCGCGTGACCACCAACACCACTATAGCCTCCGGTGGCACGGCGGCAACGGTGAAATACAAACCGAATGTGGGAGAATCTCAAGCCCCCCAGCCGGCTTCCTGTGACCCGGAATCCATTATTTTGTTCGCAAAAGAGACTTATTCCAGCGCAGCAGTAGTTCCTGACAAAATAGAGATGAGTTTCTCACACGCTACCGCGTACGGCCTTTTGAACATAAGCGGTATCGACCTTGGCGGCGAGACCGTGAAGTTCGTGGAGCTTCAGGCAATGTCGCCTGACATCAGGATTGCAGGCGACGTGACGATCGACGGCAACGGCGTTCTCTCTCCCGGAAGCCACACCTCATTGACGATGAGGGGGATAAGCGATCTGAGCAACCCCATCTGGTTTGCAATCGCCCCATCCCAGTTTAACACGGCATCTGCCCTTGCAATCCACGTGGTCACATCTGCAGACCGCCATTTCGAGAAAATTCTTGATTGCTCGTCGAATCCCCTTAAATTCCAGGCCGGCCGAATCAGCAAGTTCGGCGTCAATTTCAGCGGGATAGAGCCGGAAGCAAGACAGGTTAAGACTATACGAGACTTGGTTCTGCTCAAGAATGCTTTGCAAAATAATGATTATGCTTATTGGATGAATTCCAACAAAGAGATTAAGCTTGCCAACGACATCAACTATAACAATGAGGAGGTTAAAGGAAATGCCACAACGCTTCACGAAGGTGTTACATTCAACGGACAGAACTATGCCATAAAAAATGCTGATATAAGTGCTACCATTTTCAAAATTGTAAAAGGCACAGTCAAGAATCTAAAGATTGAAGGAGGCACCAATTCCACGTATTTATTCAATACAATTGAAGGTTCTCTTGATGGATTGGAAATCAGCGGCCTTACCTCAAATGCATCTCTAATCAATACCATTTCAAGTACTGGCACAGCTGAGAATCTTTCGATAGAAGGAGGTGAGAATTCAGATTATTTATTCAACACAATTGAAGGCTCTCTTGATGGCTTGACAATCAGCGGCCTTACTTCCTCAAAATCTCTTCTCAATACAATTGCGAGCACTGGCACTGTCAAGAATCTGACAGTAGACAACACCTCGGAATATACTTGTCCCTGGTCTGGAAACAACATGGGTTACGTGACTCTCACAAATCATGGATTAATAGAAGATTGTGAAGTGGCTGCAACGATTAATGTTGGAGATCCTGAACGCGGTTCATTCAATTTCGGCGTCTTCTCGCCTAAGTGCATAGACGGACGTTTTGTCAGGTGTAAGAATAATGGTACCGTAACCTGCTCAACAACAACTACGATATCTACAGGGTGCAGTCTTGGGGGAATTGTCGGTGTTATAGAGAGCACTCAGGATAATTCTGTTTATATACTTGAGAATTGTGGCAATGGAGAAAACGGGTCTGTGTCATTAACTGTAAACACTAGTGAAGGCAGTCGCATTTGTTGTGTTGGCGGAGTCGCGGGGGGCAATTATAAAGGTGGCATTTCCGACGTTACCGGACGATGGCTGGAAGAATCTTTACCCAGTCATGGGGTTATTTATGAATGCTATAATGAGGGAAATGTAGAACTAAACTACAATTGTCCTAATAGCCTTTCAAAATCAGACACTAAAGGTTCCCCAGGCACAGCTGCCGGCGGTGTTATTGGAACAACTATAAACGATCTGAGCGGATGCTGGAATGAAGGATCAGTTACAGCTACGTTTGGGACATCATCCAGTAATGCTGTCATTGCGCCAAAAATCGGTGGCGTTGTGGGTGATGCTCATAATAAAGTCATTGGTTGCATTAACAAAGCCAAAGCATCAATATCCGTTTCAGGTCGAGTAAGAAATTATTATACAGCCTTATATCATGGCGGGGGAACATATTACTTAGCTTGTATTGGAGGGGTTTGCGGAGCAGTAGGTTGCGGAGGATATGACCCAGACGGCAATGTTTTTGATAATGATGCAGCTATCGCCAACTCTACTTCAGCCGGTTCCAGAATTCAGGATTGCGATAATTATTCTACAAGTATTGTCACTGCTCTTACTTATAATAATAATAGTACCCCTCAAATCGGTGCTGTTTGTGGCTGGACGTCAGCAACTAATTCAGGTTGTAATGACTTTGCTAATACGGGCCTAACGGCCGTCGGAGGGATATGAAGAGATAATGCTGTAGCCTATGACGAAGCGTCAGTGGGAGCCCCCCTGCCCTTGTGGCAGGAGGGAGTCCTTGACATCCATGCGATAAGTACCGGAAGGGGAGAATGTTTTTATTACATTTTCCCCGACGGTACCACCATGATGGTGGATGCCGGGGACTTGTACGGACATTCCAACAAGTACACCCAAGTTGACTCAAAACCCAGCGCGGGCGCCCTGCCATGGCAGACCCAGGCGGCATACGTCAGATATTTCATGCCTGCCGGCCATAATGCGCTGGACTATTTCCTCGGCACCCACTACCATATTGACCACCTCGGCAAATTCGGCAGCGGACGGGAAGTACATTCAGAGGGCGACTATAAACTTGCCGGCGTGACCGCACTGTATGAACGAGTTAAGTTCAACAAAACTCTTGACAGGTCATATCCGGTCTACGGCAACGATGAATACGAGGAAGAAGGAGAGGACAACAAAGACTCGGACCTGATTGAGAACTACCGCAAGTTCATCACTTACAACACCGCCAACTCAGGATTGGTAGCAGAGAAGTTCGAAGTAGGCTCCAACAGCCAGATTGTGCAGCTCTACAATGCTGCCGCGTATCCCAACTTCCAGATCCGGAATTATGCCGGCAGCGGCCTGGCATGGAACGGCAGCAACGTGGTGGACAAGAATCCCAACGGGACACTGTCCGAGAATGCTCTGTCCTGCGCCTTCCTGCTTAGTTACGGTAACTTCGACTTCTTCGCCAGCGGAGACTTGAATAACCAGAACATCTGCAGTACTGTGGCAAGTGCTATAGGCAAGCATATCGAGGCAATGAAGGCACATCACCACATGTCCAACGATGCGTCTTATGGAATCGAAGCCAACGTATACACTCCGAATGTAGTGGTTACCCAAAGCTTCTATGAGCGCGCAGATCAGCCGCAGCAGAGCATTATACAGGCTTATGCCGGGACTCAGGATATGTTCTTCACCGGCATCCCTGCCAGCCTGGTCTCAGCGTATCCACAGGTATATGGGGCCTGCAAATGCACCGAAGGCCACGTGGTTATACGCGTATGGCCCGGAGGAAATCAGTTCTACGTGTATGTGCTTGACGACACCGACTACGCCTACCGGATAAAAGCCATCCACGGCCCTTACCAGTGCGATTAATGTAAAACGCAACTCTCTCGCTGACAATCCTTTAACAGCAGGGGCGACTAAAGAGTCTTATGACACTTAGCCGCCCCTGCAAACTACTTGGAACTATGCTATAATGCAGCAATCTCCTCCTGACTCAAGCCAGAAACCCGAGCAATCTTATCATCAGAATCTCCAAGTTCTTTAAGGGCTTTTGCCATTTCTGCTTTCCCGGCATCAACCCCCTTAGCGAAGAACTCTTCGGCTATTTCCTGACGATCCTCATCAGTGAGATATGAACGCACATCATTTTCGAACATAGAGCGGAAGTATTGTATTTTTTCTTTATCCGGAATCGGAGACTGCAGGCTTGACTCGAACACCGAATCATACTTGTGACCATACTGCTCCGGTCTGCTGGCAAAATTACTCATATTTTGGAGAATATCAAACCATACTTCTACAGGGGTTTTAGCCTTTCCAGTCTCTCCGGCAAACCGTGGCAGTTCGCACATGTAAATGTTCTGAATATTGTTATACACTTCACCGTCTTCCTCCCGTCCGCCATAACGGTATATCAACTTATCGCATTCATGTTTCGTCCGGAAATTCATGAAGCAGATTACATACACAGGCTTGAGCTTTCCATAGGATTCCCCTTTTGCCAATTGCGTATATATCATTGCTGATTGATAAAACAGAAGTCTGTTTCGGATGAAAGACTTGTCTCCACGCTGCATTTCCACAATAATCTTTCTCCCGTCTTTCGTGTGGCACAGGACATCCATTATGACTTTCTTGTCATCAGCCTTCCACGTGTCAAGCTCATTGGTATCGTACTCAATATGAACGATTTCTTCAGGCAGGATATCGTTGAGAAGTAACATAAGATTCTTCTCGTTGTGCCCGAAAACGTGTTTGAAGGCCCAGTCGCATAACAAATCAATGTAAGTGCTGGTAGCAATCTTGATAATTAGGTCTTCTTTCTCCTCTTGGGAAAGTTTGCGAAAGCGGTCGTACTCGTTGACGATGGCTTCATACTGAGCGAATTGCTCTGGGGATAGAGATGTTTTCATAGTTTGAACGATTATAAAAAATCATCGCAAAACTATGAAAAGAAATGGGCTTCGGCAATAGCCGGATGCATTATTTGCGAATTTTTAAAGCGAAAGAAAACTATAAAGAAAAACTTTCGAAAAAAACATATTATTTCCAGACGATAAACCTGTTGCCTTCCTCGCGGGAGTATGAAATGCCAGTGAGGAGGGCAATCGATTCAAGGATGTTTTCCGGAGTTTCCTGACGGACTGTCATAGAGATGCGGGTGTTGTCCAGGAATTCCTTGTTGGGACAAATCACGGAAATGTGGTACCAGTGCTCCAGGCTGGTGAATACGTCGGAGAGGGCGGTGTTCGTGAACACAAGGCGCTCCTGGGTCCAGCAGGTGTGGTCTTTGGCAAGGATGGGGATCTTCTTCCAGGAAAGGGTGCTGTCGTCGAAAATGATTCCCTGACCGGGGGCGAGTTGCGTTTCCGGGAAGGCCTCTCCCTTAACAGTCACGGAGCCCTCTTCGAGGTAGACGGCGCCGGACTGTTCAGGATAGGAGGTGACGGTGAATCGTGTGCCAGTCACGGTGATGTCCATATCCTTGCTGTGCACGATGAAGGGACGGTTCGTGTCGTGACTAACATCAAAGAAGGCCTCGCCGTCAAGCGTAACTCTCCTTGTGCGGCCGTCAAGACCACCTCTGAAAGAAAGCGAACTACCCTTATTGAGCCACACTGAGCTGCCGTCGGGGAGGGTGAAGTAACCTTTTGAAACTGAGGAGGAAACCAGGCGGGTCTCAGGCTCCGGGCTAAACACGTAAACCGCAACTACGGCGAGCAGCGCACAAGCAGCAGCCAGAGCCCACGGTATAAAGCTGAATTGCCGGTCATATCCATTCATCGCCCTCTCGGTCTTCCGCGCCTTTGAAAACACCTTGCTTGCCTTCGGCATCTTGACAACCGTATCCGATGGGGTCTCTGCCCAAATTTCCTCAAGAGCCTCTTCCTTGGACTGGCTATCCTGAGGGTCACGCATCCATCGGTGAAAAGCATCATCGACCTCAGGGGATCCTGAACTATGGCTGTACAACTCTATCAGTTCTTTTTCTGTCATATAATTAAGACGATAAAGTGGCAGCAAGCGCACAAATCAAAGGGATCAGAACACTCACTTTATCGGATATTTCTTTCTTTATGTCCCGCAACGCGTTGGAAAGATGGTTTTCGACAGTGCGTTTGTCGATTCCGAACATCTTCGCAATCTCATTATTCGGCACGCCCTTGAAGCGGCTAAGCCTGAAAATACGCTGCCTCTGCCTAGGCATTTTAGTTAAGGCGCTTTCAATTCTTTCCATCAACTCACCGGCGTTTATATCTTCATTCACAATGTCCGCAAAATCCGACGCAGAATACCTCAGCCTTGCCAGATATCGGTATTTGACCAATTCAGAATCAAAGTGGTCCAGGACCGCGTTCTTGAGCATTGAGAACAGATAAGAGCTGAATGAACTGACCATAGAAATGGTGCTTCTCTTCAGATAGACCTTTATGAATGTGTCCTGAACGATATCCTTGGCTATTTCCTCATCTTTCACAAGAGAAAAGACAAAGTTGTAGCTTTTGCCGACATACGCATTGTATATCAGCGCAAAAGCCTTCTCGTCGCCTCGTTTCAGCGCGGCAAGCAACTGCTCTTCCTGGAATGATTTCTGGTTAGCCATAGGACTGCCACTGAGGGACTTTATGCCCTGGCGGGGCGCTTTTCGCGGAGGAAGGCGTAGACCACCCAGACGAGCGTGAGGACAAGGGACATCGGCACGCCGACGGTGAGCATTTCGCGGAGCATGGTGGCGGCTCCGCCTTCGACGCCAAGGGCCGTGAAGAACGGGAAGCGCCAGGTCAGCTCGCCGCTGATCACATGGTCCACGATCAGCATCACGGTGCCTCCCCAGAGCATCTTCTCAAGGGCGGGAATATTGCGGCCAAGCACGCTTGAAGCCGGTTTGTGCATCGATTTTCTGTAGATGCTCGTGGCGACCGCCTGGAGCATGGGAACTATAAAACAAGCCATATCTTTAAAAATTTATTGTCTTTTTATGCAGGCACCCAGGGCATTGAGGCGGGTGTCTATGTCTTCATAACCACGGTCGATCTGGTCGATATTGTCGATGATGGACGTGCCCTTGGCGGACATCGCCGCAAGCAGCATGGCGATACCGGCGCGGATATCGGGCGAGGTCATGCGGCCGCCGCGCAGCTGCACGCGGTGGTCGTGGCCTATCACCACGGCCCTGTGGGGGTCGCAGAGGATGATCTGCGCGCCCATGTCTATCAGTTTGTCCACGAAGAACAGTCGGCTCTCGAACATCTTCTGATGGATCAGCACCGAGCCGCGGCACTGCACGGCCGTCACGAGCATCACCGACAGCAGGTCGGGAGTGAGGCCGGGCCAGGGAGCGTCGGCAAGTGTCATGATGGAGCCGTCGATGAAGGACTCGATCACGTAGCTCTCCTGCGCGGGGATGTAGATGTCGTCGCCGCGCTGCTCGAGGCGTATGCCCAGGCGCCGGAAGCACTCCGGGATGATGCCTAGCTCGCCGTAGTGGACATTCGTGATGGTCAGTTCGCTCTGGTTGATGGCGGCCATTCCGATGAATGAACCCACCTCGATCATATCGGGAAGGACGGTGTGCGAGGCCCCGTGGAGCGAAGGCACGCCGGTCACTGTGAGCAGGTTGGATCCTATGCCCTCGATCTGTGCGCCCATGGCCACGAGGAGCTTGCAGAGCTGCTGCACGTAGGGCTCGCAGGCGGCGTTGTAGATGGTGGTCCTGCCCCTTGCGAGCGTTGCGGCCATCACGATATTGGCCGTGCCGGTCACGGAGGCCTCGTCCAGCAGCATGTAGCTGCCCTGCAGCGGGCCCTCGGAGCTGAGCTTGTAGGCGCGGCGGGAAGTGTCGTATGAGCAGTCGGCGCCCAGTTTGATGAAGCCGTCGATGTGGGTGTCCACCCTGCGGCGGCCTATCTTGTCGCCGCCCGGCTTCGGGAAGTAGGCGAGACCGAAACGGGCGAGCAGCGGGCCCACCACCATCACGGAGCCGCGCAGGCGGGCGCACTTCTCCACGAATTCGGCGCTCGACACGTAGAACTCATTGATATGTGCAGCATTGAAGGTATATTCCCCCTTGCTGCGACGCGTCACCCTGACGCCCATCCCTTCGAGAAGCGAGATGAGGTTGCGGATGTCCAGGATGTCGGGGATATTGGAGATGGTCACGTCTTCCGAGGTCAGCAGCACGGCGCTGATCACCTCGAGAGCCTCGTTCTTCGCCCCCTGCGGAGCGATGCTGCCACTGAGCCGGTGGCCGCCTTCTACGATGAATGAACCCATATCCTACTTCAGGGCGTCCATGACTTCACGCAGCAGAGCACGTGTACTTTCCACGGCGGGGACCAGAGGGAGGCGCATCGTATCGGTGCATAGGCCGAGCAGCGAAAGGGCAGCCTTTGCGGGGATGGGATTCGGCTCCACGAAGCAGGCCTTCCAGAGGGGCTTCAGGGCCTCGTCCAGGGCTTCAGCCTCTTCCCAGCGGCCGTCGATGGCGGCGCGGGTCATGGCCGACACCTTGTCGGGGAACACATTGGAAGCCACGGAGATAACTCCCTTGCCCCCGAGCTTCATCATGCGGAGCGTCAGGTCGTCGTCGCCGCTGAGCACAATAAAATCGGCGGGAGCGCCTTCGATGATGGCCTGCGCCTGCTCGATCTTGCCGGAAGCCTCCTTGATGCCGATGATGCCGGGCACCTCGCGGGCCAGGCGTATGCAGGTCTCGGGAAGCATGTTGGCCCCGGTGCGGCCGGGCACGTTATAGACTATTATCGGCTTGGTGCTCTCTTCGGCCACAGCCTTGAAATACCGGAACTGGCCTTCCTGGTTGGGCTTGTTGTAGAACGGCACCACCACGAGCCAGGCATCCACGGCAGCTCCGTCCAGCATGTTCATCTGGGCAAGCGTACCGGGCACGCTGTTGCTTCCGCATCCGACCAGCAGCGGCCTGCCGCCGGCGTTGTCGTGGGCAATCTCGAGGAGGGAAACCCTCTCCACGGGATCGAGGGTGGGAGTCTCGCTGGTGGTCGCAAGCGGCACCAGGAAATCGGCTCCGCCTTCAATCTGGCGGGCAACCAGGGCGGCATAGGCCTCGTAATCGACCTCGCCGTCTTCGAGGAACGGGGTCACAAGGGCCGTTCCGCATCCTTTCAATTCGGGAATTTTCATTTGAGCAGCAATTCTTTAAACGCGTGCACACCAGTCAGGCCTTCGGTCATCGTGGCGGCAACCACCGCCCCTTCGGCAAAGCCGGCGCGGGAAAACGCTTCGTGGGATATTTTGATCTTGTCGACTTCGGATTTGAGCTTCACCACATGTGTGCCGGGCACCTCTCCCTCGCGGATGGAAGTGATGTCGGGCTTAATGCCGAGATGGTCCTCGACGATGCGGGCCATGGTCTTGGCCGTGCCGGAAGGGGCGTCCAGCTTGTGGATGTGGTGCGTCTCCTCGATGTGGGGCACGTAGCCGTAGCCCTTCAGGGTGTCGCATACCTTCTCCAAGGCGGCAAATACGGCATTCACGCCAATGGAAAAATTGGAGGAATAGATCATCGGGGTGCCGGAGGAGCAGAAAGCCTCCACCACATCGCCCATGATGTCTTCCCAGCCCGTGGTGCCCACCACGGCGGCCTTGAAATGCTCCGCAATCCACTTGTAGTTGGCCCTGAAGGCGGCCGGAGTCGTGAAATCTATGCACACGCACTCCCGGGCCACGGCAGGGTCGGTGGCGCAGACGTCCTCGGAGGCCTCGACGAGCTCAATGCCCCTGCGGAGCAGGACCTCTTCTATCATGTGGCCCATACGGCCGTATCCGCTGATGATTACTTTCATTGCAGTATGTTTCTGATTATGCCGGTCGCAGCAAGGCGGGCGCCTTCTCCGGAGCCCTTGATGACCAGCGGGTAACTTTCCGAACGGTGTATGACGGTCACGTTTTCAGTGCCCGTGATCCAGTAGAACGGGCTGTCGATGCCCACGAGGCGCATGCGGATATCGGCCTTGAAAGTGCCGTCCGGGTGCTTGACGAGCCGGGCCACGAAACGCTGGCGTACGCCTTTGGCATCCAGCTCGTCTTCGCGCCTGACGAAATACGGCTCGTCTTCGTCCAGCATCTTGTAGAAGTCGTCCAGGCTGCCCCTGAAGTACTTGGCGGCAAGCATAGGCACTATTTCCACGTCCTTCTCCTCCAGCGGCACTCCGGCCTCGCGGGCAAGGATAAGGAGCTTACGGAGGGCGTCGCGGCCGGCCAGGTCGGTGCGGGGGTCATGCTCCGTGAGCCCGCTCTCCTGCGCCCGGCGGAGGAGAGTGGAGAAGGTCTCCCCGCGGGAGCCGTCGTAGCTCGTGATTATATGGTTCAGGGTGCAGGACACCACGGCCTCGATCATGGTCACGTCGTCGCCGCAGCCCGCTCCGTCGGAAATGGACTGGAGTATGGGAAGGGCGTTGCCGACGGTCGTGTCGTAGCGGAAGAAGCATCCGTTCTCGGCGGCGGCAGCCTTGATTGCGGCGTAGTCCACGTAGGGAATCGCCAGCGAACGGCGGTTGGAGGTGACTATGTTGATGCCGGCGCCAAGCAGCGGCACGAACTTGCGCCAGATGTCCTTGCTGTTGGTGCAGTCAACGAACACAGAGCGGCTGCGGGCGGTCGCGAGCACCTTGTCGATAAAGAGGTGGTCGCTGGAAATGTCCATCAGGCGTATCTGCTTGCCGGCGGACGGGAAGATGCCCCCGCAGGCATCCAGGATGGACTTGAGAGCCTGCCCGACGGCACCTGCGCCGGCCACATAGACCTCCAGCGCGCTGAGGCTCCTCTCCTCGAAGAACTCGCGGTGGATGGCGGCCACTGCGCTCCTGCCCACGCGGGCACGTACGGTTACGAAGAAGTTGCGTCCCTGCGCCGCCACATCGTAGAGCGGTTTGATGCCGGCCTCGCGCAGGGCGTTGCCGATACGGCGCACGGTGGCTACCGGGCTGACGGGGCCTTCACCGGTCAGGCACAGGCGGGTGGTGCCGGCAAGGGTGTCGTCCAGCGAGGAGACGCCCTTCCATTCCGGGATTTCGGACTCCTTGCCGCTGATCACGGTGCCGGGATGCGCCGGGTCGAAGGTGTTGCGTATGTTGATGGCGATGCCCTTTTCCTGCGCGGGTGCGACGGCGGGCGCATACAGCACCTTGGCGCCGTTGCTGGCCATTTCGAAGGCCGCTTCATAACTGATTGCAGGTATGCTGCAGGCCGTGGGCACGACCTTGGGGTTGGCGGTCATGATGCCGGGCACGTCGGTCCAGATCTGCAGGTCGGAGGCGTCCAGGGCGGCGGCAAAGAGCGAGGCGCTGTAGTCGGAGCCGCCGCGGCCGAGGGTGGTGACGGCGCCCTTACTGTCTTTCGCTATGAAGCCGGGGGCCACGAACACCTGCACGTCCGGAGCCGCTTCGACGGCTTCACGTATGGCGGCGTAGGTCTTTGCAGTGTCCACGGGGCCGCCCACGGATCCGCTTCCGGGAGCCGTGGTCACGAGTTCGCGGGAGTCCAGCCAGAGGGTCTTTACGCCCTCGCAGGAAAGCTTCCTTGCGATGATATTGGTGGAGAGCACCTCCCCGAAGGCCTCGATTACGGGAGGGATGCACCGCACGTCCGAGAACACGCTGCGGCATTCGGCGATCGCATCGCCCCGCTCCTTGCCGGTGAACAGGCGGTTGATTATCGAAATATGTCTACCTTCGAGGCTTTCGATCAGATGCTCGGGATCCTCGGATTTTCCTATCTGCAGCAAAGCGTCGGTGCAGCCGCTGATCGCGGAGCAGACGAGAACCACTTTATCTTTGGAAGAGGCCTCTTCGACAATGTCCAGCACCCTGGACATTGCAGTGGCGCTGGCCACCGACGAGCCTCCGAATTTCAGTACAATCATATATCTTTTACGACTGAACAAATATAGCAATTTTTGTTATCTTTGCCATAATATGCGAAAGGAATTGAATTTCGATCTGACGCCGCTCAACACCTTCAGGATGAAGGTCCGGTGCGCCTGCTTTATAGAATACGACAGCGAGGAGGAGCTCACAAGCCTTGATTTTGAATCACTTCCAAAGCCTCTCAAACACATTGGCGGAGGCTCCAACCTGCTCTTCACCGGCGACTTTCCCGGCACGATACTACACTCCCGGATCAGGCACGTCAAATACGTGGACCTGGGCCTGGACGAAGTGCCCGTGATAGCCGGCTCCGGGGTGGTCTGGGACAAGCTGGTCGAAGAGCTCTGCGGCCACGGCCTCTGGGGCGCCGAGAACCTTTCGCTGATTCCCGGGGAAGTGGGAGCTGCGGCCGTGCAGAACATCGGGGCCTACGGCGTGGAATTCAAGGACATAGTGACCGGCGTGGTGTGCTACGACCTCAAGGAGAGGCGCAAATGCAAGTTCACCGCGGCGGAGTGCGCCTACGGCTACCGCGAATCAATGTTCAAGGAGTTCCCGGGCCGCTACATCATCACCTCGGTGCTCCTGCGCCTCTCCCGCAAGCCCAGGCCGAGACTGTCCTACAAGGGCCTCGAAGGGGTGGACGCCTCCTCCCCCGCCGCCGTGCGTGAGGCCGTAATCAAGATACGCCGCAGCAAACTGCCCGACCCCGAAGAACTGGGCAGCGCCGGCTCCTTCTTCAAGAATCCCGTCATCAGCGCCATGGACTTTGCGAAGGTGATCGATGCCGCGCAGGGCGAGGCGGTGCCGCATTTTCTGCTGGAGGGGGGCTTCGTCAAGGTGCCCGCCGCCTGGCTCATCGACCAGTGCGGCTTCAAGGGCGAGAAGGAAGGCGGAGCGCAGGTCTATGAGAAGCAGCCGCTGGTGATCGTGAACGGGAGCGGAGAGGCCTCGCCCGCCGACGTGCTGGAGCTCGAGCGCCGCATCATAGCCAGCGTCCACGAGCGTTTCGGAATCACCCTCCATCCCGAAGTCGAACATATAATTTAATATTCCGCCGGAAAGTGGTATATTTGCAGACTTATGGGCTTCTTGCACTTCACATTCATCGACCTGATCGACATCATCCTGGTGGCGGCGGTCATCTTCATAATATTCCGTTGGATACGCGGCTCGTCGGCCATGAACATCTTCATAGCCATCATCATCCTCTTCCTGGTGCGCGTGCTCGCTACTGCCCTGAACATGAGGATGATATCCGCGCTGCTGGGAGCGATACTGGACGTCGGCGCGCTGGCGATAATCATCATCTTCCAGCCTGAAATACGCCGTTTCCTCAACAACATAGGGAAGACCGCCGGCAACAACACCCTGGTCAAGCACCTGCTGCGCAACCGCAATGCCGAAAGCATAGACAGTTCGGTCATCTCCGACGTGGTGTCGGCCGTGGACCAGATGTCCCGGAAGAAGACCGGAGCCCTGATAGTGATACGCCGCAGGGACAACCTCCAGAGCATCATCGCCACCGGCGACAGCATCGACGCCAAGGTCGGAGAGCGCCTGATAATGAACATCTTCTTCAAGAATTCCCCGCTCCACGACGGAGCGATGATCATAGGCGGCGACCGCATCGTGGCAGCCCGCTGCACTCTTCCCATCACCGAACGCCTCGACCTTCCGGCCAGCTACGGAATGCGCCACCGCGCCGCCATAGGCATTGCCGAGCAGTGCGACGCCGACGTCATCGTGGTGTCCGAGGAGACAGGCCATGTCAGCTTCGTGCGCGGCTCCGAATTGACCCGCATCGAGAATCCCAACACCCTCAAACTTAAACTCCAGGCAAATGACGAATGACAGGCTTGAGGCCAAGCTGGGCTTCGACAAGGTGCGGGAAATAATTGCCGGAAAATGCCGGACGGACTACGCCTCCGCACGCGTGGCCACGGAAAAATTTTCCACTTCCAAAGGCACCATACGCAAGCGCCTGCTCCTGACCGACGAGATGCGCCTGGTGCTCATGTTCGAAGAGAACTTCCCCACCACCGGCTACATCGACGGCCTGCCGTTCCTGGAGCCCCTGCGCAAGGAAGGCAGCAGCATAGACGCCCTCGGGCTAGCCAAGCTAAAGACCCTGCTGGACACCGTCCGCCGCGTGACCAATTTCTTCGGCAGCATCAAGGACGGCGTGTATCCCAACCTCAAGGCCCTCAGCTCGCCCATAATCATCTTCCCTGAAGTGCTCAGGCGCATCGAAGGCATACTGGACCGCTACGGCGACATCAAGGACTCCGCCTCCGACGCCCTGTTCGACATACGCAGGCAGCTCCGCGAAAAGGAAAACACCGTCTCCAGACGCGCCGGAGCCATACTCCGCCAGGCGCAAGAAGCCGGCATAGTGGACCCGGAGGCCTCGGTGGCGATGCGCGACGGCAAGTACCTCATCCCGGTGAGCACCGGCTCGAAGCGCAAGATAAGCGGCTTCGTCTATGATGAATCCGCCACCGGAAAGACCACCTACATAGAGCCTGCGGAAATCGTGGAGCTGGAGAACGAAATCATCGAGCTCCATTTTGCAGAGACCCGGGAAATCGCCCGCATCCTTCGGGAATTCACCGACTTCCTGCGCCCCTACCTCGCCGAAATAATGGAAAGCGCCCGCTTCCTCGGCGAGCTGGACTTCATCATGGCGAAGGCCCAGACCGCCCTGGATTTCATCGCCGGCATGCCCGTCATTTCATCGGACGGAAGCGTGAACCTGCGCAAGGCCCGCCACCCGCTGCTCGAAAGGGCGCTCAAACGGGAAGGCAAGGCCATAGTGCCCCTGACGATTACCCTCAACCCCGCCAAGCGCCTGCTACTGATATCTGGCCCCAACGCCGGCGGCAAGTCGGTGTGTCTCAAGACGGTGGGCCTGCTGCAGTATATGTTCCAGTGGGGTATGCTTATCCCCACGTCAGAGACTTCCGAGCTGCCGGTTTTCGAGCGTATCGACGTGAGCATAGGCGACGACCAGTCGCTGGAAAACGACCTCAGCACCTACAGTTCGTTCCTTTCCGACATGCGGGAAATGCTCTCCGGAGCCGACGAACACACGCTCGTGCTGATAGATGAATTCGGGGCCGGCACCGAGCCCGCAGCCGGCGGAGCCATCGCAGAAGCCATACTTGCAGAAATCGACCGCAGGGGCGTGTGGGGCGTGATCACCACCCACTACACCAACCTGAAGCTCTACGCCTCCGGCGCCGAGACCCGCGTCATCAACGGGGCGATGCTCTACGATTCTTCGAAGATAGCCCCGATGTTCGCCCTCGAAATCGGCCTTCCCGGCAATTCCTTCGCCTTCGAGCTGGCCCGCAAGATGCGCCTTCCCGAATCCATCGTGAAGGATGCCGAAGCCAGGGCGGGCGAGGAATTCGTGGGCATAGAGCGCAACCTGCGCAAGATAGCGCGGGGCCGCCGCCAGATAGACGAGCGCCTGCAGAAGATCAAGCACACCGACAAGGCCCTCGAAGGCCTGACGGAGCGCTACCAGCAGGAACTTGAAGACATACGCCGCCAGCGCAAGGACATACTCGACGAGGCCCGCAAGGAGGCCGAGGAGATAGTCAGGGGCGCCGGCGCGCAGGTGGAAAAGACCATACGCGTGATCAAGGAATCGCAGGCCGACAAGGAACAGACCAAGGCCGCACGCTCCGAACTCCAGGGCTTCCTCGGAGCCCTCCAGGAGCATAAATCCCGGCAGCAGAAGGCCCGCGAAGAATACATAGACCGCAAACTCACCAAACTGGAGAAGCACCGCAAGAAGGAAGAGGCATCCCCGGAAGAGGCCAAGGTCCGCACCGAGCCGCTGAAAGTGGGCGAAAAGGTGCGGGTGCGCAGCAATGGCCTCGTGGGCGAAGTGACCCGCGTCAGCGGCAAGAACGTGACCATATCCGTAGGCAACATCTCCAGCACCATGAAGGCCGACACCCTGGAACGCATATCCTCCAACGAGTTCCGGGAAATCTCCCGCAAGGTGTTCAAGCCCGCAGAGCAGCGCGTGGACGCCTCCATAACCAAACGCAAACTGAACTTCTCCCCCGAAATCGACATACGCGGAGCCCGCCTTGCCGACGCCCTCGACATAGTGACCCACTTCATCGACGATGCCATAATGCTCAGCGTCGGCGAGGTGCGCATCATCCACGGCAAAGGCACGGGAGTGCTCCACGAAGAAATACAGAAATACGTACGGACCATCCCCGGCGTGGCCAGAGTCAGCGACGAAGACATACGCACGGGCGGTTCCGGAGTAACCATAGTGACACTGGAATGAATGACCCCCACTACTACTGCGTGATTATGGCCGGCGGCCTCGGCACCAGATTCTGGCCCGTGAGCCGGGACTCGCGTCCGAAGCAGTTCCTGACCGTAACCAAGACAGGGAAAAGCTTTCTGAGGCTGGCCTACGAAAGGGCCAGGACCGTAGCGGACCCGTCCAACATCATAGTCGTGACGTTGGAGCGCTACCGCGAACTCGTGCTCGCGGAACTGCCGGAGCTCGAGTACCGCAACCTACTTATGGAGCCCTACAACCGCAACACCGCATCCTGCATCGCCTACGCCACCTACACCATCCTGAAACGGGATCCCGCCGCCGTGGCTCTGGTCACCCCGGCCGACCAGGTGGTCGAAGACGAACCCCTTTTCACCAGCACCGCCCTCGAAGGCCTGGACTATGCCGCAGGCTCCGACGTGCTGCTCACCCTGGGCATACTGCCCCGCCGCCCCGACCCGAATTTCGGCTACATCCAGACCGACGGGCCTGCAGGCGACGGACGCCCCGTGCGCGTGAAAACATTCACCGAAAAGCCCAGCCGGGACCTGGCGCAGGTCTTTGTGGACAGCGGTGAATTCCTCTGGAACTCAGGCATTTTCATCTGGAAGGCCAGCGTGATTTCCCAGGAACTGGAGCGCTACGCCCCCGAGGTGGCGCGCCAATGGAACGGATGGGAGCTCTTCCTGGGCGGGGACAATGAGCACGAATACCTGCAGCGCATCTATGCCGACATGCCCCGCACCTCCATCGACTACGCCGTCATGGAAAAGTCGGAGCGGGTGATGGCCATTCCGGCCTATTTCGGATGGAACGACCTCGGCAACTGGGACTCCTTCTATGAATACTTCGCCGGCGGCGACGGCAATGCCGTGAAGACTGGCTGCGACACCCTGCTGCGCGAGTCGAGCAACACGGTGGTGACTTCCCCGCTGAAGCATAAACTGCTGGTGGTCAAAGGCCTGGACAACTTTATCGTGTACGACAGCGAGGACATCCTGATGATATGTCCCCGGGACGAGAAAAGCATCGCCGACCTGCTCGCCACCATCACCCTTCCCGAATATGAAAAATATAGATAATATGGAAAACAGCTTGCTGATTAAGAACGTCCTGCTCGACGGAGAGCGCCGCAACATCCTTGTGCGCGACGGCCGCTTCGTGTGCCTGGACGCAGCTCCCGGCGCAGAAGCCGCCCGTACGATCGAGGCCGACGGACTCGGCATCCTGCCGGCCTTTTACAACACCCACACCCACGCCGCGATGACCCTGATGAGGGGCTACGGCGACGACCGCCCGCTGCACGAGTGGCTGGAGGAATGGGTCTGGCCCTATGAAGACAAACTCGGGGCCGGCGACATCAGGCACGGCTCCGAAATCGCCATAAAGGAAATGATCTCCACCGGCACCGTGTTCTTCAACGACATGTACTTCGACATAGACGAGACGATGGAGCTCGTGGAAGCCGCCGGGATGCGTGCAGCCATAGGAGTGACCCTCATGGACAACCATCCGAAGGTGCTGCGCGACGAAAAGGCCGCCCGCGTCCGGTCCTGGAAAGACAGTTCCAGGCTGCTGCTGACAGTGGCCCCGCATTCGGTGTATACCGCCAGCAGGGACACCCTGCTGGAAGCGGCGAAGCTCGCGCGCGAGAACGGCCGCAGGATCCACATCCACGTGTCCGAGACCACGAAGGAGGTGCAGGACTGCATCGCCGCCACAGGAATGACCCCGGTGCGCTACCTGGACAGTCTCGGGCTGCTCGGCCCGGACGTGATTGCCGCGCACTGCGTCCACGTGGACAAGGAAGAGTGGGACATCCTCGCCGAACGGGGGGTCACCGTGAGCCACTGCCCCTGTTCCAACATGAAGCTCGGAAGCGGCCGCTTCCCCTATGAGCTCGCCCTCGCGAGCGGCGCCCGCATCACCCTGGGCACCGACGGCTGCAGTTCCAACAACAACCTCGACATGCGCGAGGAGATGAAGGTCGCCGCCCTGCTTGCAAAGGTCACGGGCGACGCCGCCCTGCTCAGTGCCTCCCAGGTGCTGCAGTGGGCCACGCGCAACGGCGCGGAGGCCTTCGGGTTCGACGCCGGCGTGGTGGCTGAAGGCAAGCTTGCCGACGCCGTGCTGGTGGATATGGGCAACCCCAAGATGACGCCCTGCCACAACCTGATATCGAACTGGGTGTATTCGGCGGATTCGTCGTGCATCAAATATGTAATCTGTAACGGTAATATATTATGAATAAATTCAGTGAAAGACGCTCCAGGCTGCGCTCGCTGCTTGCCGGGGAATCGGGAATAGTGCTTTTCATCGGCAATGTGGAGTCGGCGGCGCAGTACCGCGACAACGGCTACAAATGGCGTCAGGACAGCAACTGGCTCTATTATTTCGGTATAGACGAGCCCCGCTTCGCCGCCATCATGGACCTCGATTCCGGCTCCGAGACGGTCTATGCCGACGACTACGACATCGACGACATCATCTGGACCGGCCCCATGCCGAGCGTGGCTTCGCTGGCCGCGGGAGCCGGGGTGCAGCAGTCCGCAGGCTATGCGGCATTCGAGGCAGACGCCTCCGCCGCCGTTGCAGCAGGCCGCAAGGTGCATTTCCTCCCCGTGTCCCGCTACTACAACGCCGTGCTGCTTTCCCGCATAGTCGGGGCGGCACCCGATGCGCTTTTCAGCGCCGGGAAGAAGGGCTGCCCGCTGGCTTCTGTGCCTCTTGTGCGCGCCGTGGTGCAGATGCGCCTCGTCAAGGACGCGGAAGAGATCGCCCTGCTCGACAAGGCCGGAGAGCTGGGCTACAGGATGCACACCGTGGCCCGCAAGGGCATACGGATTGGCCGCATCGAGCAGGAAATCGTGGGCGATATGGAAGGCGTCACGCTTGCCGGAGGCTGGGGCACTTCGTTTGCCACCATCCTCACGCAGCACGGCGAGATTTTCCACTGCCATTCGCATGCGAACCCCATCGAGCCCGGCAGGCTGCTGCTGATCGACGCCGGCGCCGAAAGCAACGAGCACTACGCCTCCGACCACACCCGCACCTATCCAACCGGCGGCCGCTTCACGCCCCGCCAGAGGGACATCTATCAGATTGTGTATGAATGCAATGAGCTGGCCTTTAATATGACCGGGCCCGGCGTGGCTTATCTCGACTGCCACCTTGCCTCCGCCCGCCATATGCTGGAGGGGCTCGGACAGTTGGGCCTTGTGCACGGCGATCTCGACGAGATGGTGGCAGACGGCATCGCCGGCCTGTTCATGCCGCACGGGCTCGGCCACAACATGGGCCTGGACGTCCATGACATGGAAGACCTGGGCGAAGACCTCGTGGGCTACGATCCCGGCCAGAAGCGCTCGTCGCAGCTGGGCCTGGGCAGCCTCCGCATGGCGCGCAGGCTGGTGCCCGGCAACGTGGTCACCGATGAGCCCGGAATCTACTTCATCCCGGCCCTGATTGCCAAATGGAAGGCGGAAGGCACCGACAAGGGCCGCGTGTGCTACGGCAAACTGGAAGAATACCTCGATTTCGGCGGCATCAGGCTGGAGGACGACGTGCTTGTGACTCCGGACGGAGCGCGCAGGATAGGCCCCTCAAGGCTTCCCGCCTCGCCCGAAGAAGTGGAGGAAGCAATGGCTAACGACTGACGCTTATGGGACTTTTAGACGGTAAGATCGCCCTGGTGACAGGCGGTTCCAGGGGAATCGGCCTGACTGTAGTGCGCCGTTTCCTCGAGGAAGGCGCGAGCGTGGCTTTCACGTGCAGGCATCTCCCGGAAGGGCTTCTGGATGAACTTTCCGGGCTTGGCACCGTGTGCGCCTTCGAATCCGACGCCGTGTCTTTCGAGGCGGCGCAGGAGGTGGTTGCGGAAGTGGCGCAGCGCTTCGGGCGCATCGACGTGCTGGTCAACAACGCCGGCATCAACAAGGACACGCTCCTTCTGCGTATGACCGAGGACGTGTGGGATGAAGTGATTGCGAACAACTTGAAATCGGCGTTCAACTACACCAAGGCCGTGAGCGGGATAATGGCCCGCCAGCGCAGCGGGAGCATTATTTTTATGGGTTCTTCCGCCGGGCAGCACGGCAACATCGGACAGACCAACTACGCCGCCTCGAAGGGCGGGCTCGTGGGCCTCGCCAAGTCGGTGGCCAAGGAACTGGGAGGCCGCGGGGTGCGCGCCAACGTGCTGGCCCCCGGATTCATCGACGCCGGGCTGCTGGAGTCGCTCAGCGAGAGGGTCAAGGAATACTGGCTCAACTACATTCCCCTGCACCGCTGGGGCACGAAGGACGAGGTGGCCGGAGTGGCGCTCTTCCTTGCAAGCGACCTTTCCACATATGTGACCGGTCAGGTGCTGGACTGCTGCGGAGGGCTCACGAGCTGATATGGACCCCCGCTTGACCAGACTTAGACTTGAAACTCTTCTCCGCTCGCTGCCCGACCTGCTTATGCCAAGGGTCTGCCTTGTGTGCGGCAGGCAGTTGCTGCCCTCCGAGCGGCACCTGTGCGTGTGCTGCGAAGCGGACCTTCCGCTGACCCATTTCGAAAGTAATTCCCGCAACCCCATGGCCGACAGCTACAACGCCCGGCTCGTGGTAGCGGGCTGCGGAATGTGCTACCAGTATGCAGTTTCCCTTTTCTACTATGGCTCCGGCAGCGGCTATGACTATATCCCCCAGGCACTTAAGTATGACCGCAACTTCGGGGCGGGCCGGCATTTCGCCCGCATGCTCGGAAGGCTGGTCGCCGGCGCGGAGCACTTCCGGGACGTGGACCTCGTGACCTGCGTCCCGCTGCACTGGACCCGCCGCTACCGCCGCGGCTACAACCAGGCCGCCGTCATCGCCTCCGAGCTCGCCCGCGCCCTGCAGGCGGATCGGCCCGGCCGTGTGCTCTTCGACCCTTGGCTACTGCGCCGAACCCGCCGCACCGCCACCCAAACCCGCCTCTCAGTCGCCGACAAGGCCCTCAACGTCGCCGGCGCCTTCGCCGTCCGCCCTTCCCGACTCAACCGCATCCTACGATTCAACCACACCTCCCGACTTAACCGCCCCTCCCGACTCAACAGCCTCCCCCGCCACATCCTCCTTGTCGACGACGTCTACACCACCGGCTCCACCCTGTCGGCCTGCGCAGAAGCCCTCTTCGAAGCCTTCGGCCCCGAAGTCCGCGTCAGCATTGCCACCCTCGCCTGCGTGCCGCAGCGCTGATGGACGCCGAGAGAACAGAGCAGAGGGCAGCAGAGGAGCGCAGAACGGAGGGACGCCGAGAGAACAGAGCAGAGGGCCGCAGAGGAGCACAGAGCAGAGGGCCGCAGCGTTAAACAGCCTCGGCACCCGAAAGCCCCCTCCCCTGTACGGCGCAGGTCCCCCAACTGTCCGGCGCAGGTACCGAGGCATCATGGCGCATGTCCGAAAAAATGGTGGAGTCCTGCGCCATTGGAAAGCACAGAAGCCACATTTGCGGCGCAGGTCCCATCTATAAAAACTGACCTGCGCCAAGAAACCTCTGAACCTGCGCCATCCCCCTGAAGACATGCGCCATCCCCATGAAGACCTGCGCCACCTACAATCCAGGCCTGGACATTCTGATGGCACTTTCCACATCTTCTTTCCCCATCTGAAGACATCGCGCAAGTTGGGCCGGGGATGTGCTACAGGTGCGGTACAGGTGAAGCAGGATGCGCAATTTCTGCTCCTTGCTCAAACTGGGAATGTCTTTGCCGTACCATCTGGTGGCGGTATCGCCTACGGTCACGTAAAAAGCAGCATCGTTTCGCCGGGTGCGGGGTCCGGAAACAAGCTTTTCGTGCATTTCGGCATTATTCAGGCTGCCAATGGTCCTTAGGAAAAATGCCTGATCTCCAAGAAATGCACTCTCCAGGTATTTGTAGTCACACGCAGTCTCCGGGAGAAGCAGTCCTCCCGTGCTTATTTTCCAGGGGACGCGGCTGAGATCCGCGTGGGTGTGAAAGATGCTTTCCTTATCCCGGCGCGACAGGGCAGACACTTGCATAGCACTGATGTCGGAGCGGCCTTTTGCAAACATCGCATTGTAGGACGACCACCGGTAGTCTTCTATCCTGCAACCGGCATCCAGTGCGTTACGGGGGATATATGCCAGTGCATTGCGGAGGTACTTGTCCGAATCCAGATACAATACTTTCACGTCCGAGCGTGCCAGCACCCTCTTTTCTCCGTACTTGTGGGATATGTACTGCGAATGGTTCTTTTTTATGGCCTCACCGGCACGGACAGCAGAGTCGAGGCTGTCGGCCAGCACGGCGAGGTGGCCGTGGTTCGACATTTCTATGTCAATGATTACCAATACGTTATTTACCCAGCTGCAAACGTGGAAATACTTCTGCATCACATCAAAATCCTCATCGTCACGACACAGTAGCACTGACTCCATCCCTTCCAGGCTGATGTGGAAGGGATAGACTTTGGTCACAGTGCCGTCCGGTAGTTCCCTAAGAGTAATCCGCTGGAACTGCATCTTCTTTGGTCTTTATGGGCATGATTCCGCCTGACATTAATGCGCCGGGGTCTCCGAAGGTCAGCGGCCTGATGACCTGCTTTGGATTAAAGCCATAAGGAGACTTCACTTTCGTGCAAAATTTTTCATAATGAGGCAGATAGCTGAACATCATCGTCGCCCAGAACTCTTCAGCCATCTCGTATGGCTCAGCAGTAGCGGCGATTTCAGCCATGCTCAACAGCCTGACAGCCTTCGAAGGTTCATTGTCTCGGTTCTTCCAAATGCACTCAGCGAATGCCTTTATGGCAGATTTAATAAGAGGCTCTCCCAATTCCGGTTGATCAAGAGACAAAATGGAGCTAAAATCCATTTCGGTATCGATGTGCAACTGTCCGTTGTCATCGATCAATACTTCCAAGAACTTTTTCATAGTTTTATAGTATAATGGCCATTTCGGCCGGTTATAATTCTGGGCTGCTTCAGCCTGTTGTTGCAAAGGAAGGAATAATTATCCGTTTTAAAAATTATTGCAACGTTTATTTACAAAAAACGCCATATGGCGACCCCAGAGAGCGATTTCAGCAAAATAGGCAGCTTTTTTTCATGGAGAAAAATACCCAGAATGACTTAGCCCTCCCCCTTGACTGAATAGTTTCCCTACTGTGTGGCGCAGGTCCCTGGGGAGAGCGGCGCAGGACTCCGAAGAAAATGGCGCAGGTCCCTGGGGAGAGCGGCCACCGGTTCTGTTCCCTTCCACAGTGTGGCGCAGGTCCCTGGGGAGAGCGGCCACCGGTTCTGTTCCCTTCCACTGTGCGGCGCAGGTCCCCCACCCAAGTGGTGCAGGTCTCCCAACTCTCCGGTGCAGGTCCGATTTTTCCTATAGGACCTGCGCCATTGGAAAGCACAGAAGCCACATTTGCGGTGCAGGCCCCCTCTATAAAAACGGACCTGCGCCAGGGAGCCATAGGACCTGCGCCAGCAATGGAGGGACGGACGTCATGCAATGGAGGGACCTGCGCCATGCGGGAGGGCCGCAGCAGAGGCGCCACTGCACAGAGGACTGCAGAACGGAGGGCCGCAGCAGAGAGGGTCGCTGCTCCTGCGCCAGAAGATAGGGGCCGGACGAAAGCAATGGAGGGACCTGCGCCATACGGGAGCGCTGCAGCGCTGAGGGCCAGCGGCCTGGGCCGCAGCACACAGGAACGGAGGCCAGCGGCCTGGGCCGCAGCACACAGGAACGGAGGCCAGCGGAGGCCAGCGGCTTGGGCGCGTACACAGGAACGGAGGGCAGCGGAGGGCTGCAACACAGAGGGCCACGGAGGCCGCTAAGGGCCGCGGAGGGCCGCTACTCCCGGACCAGGATGAAGTGGGAGTAGAGGTGGCGCTCGCCGGCGTGGTCGTAGCGCTTGTTGTCGGTGGGGTAGTTGACGACGTGGGTGGCGGGGTCGCCCTGGCCCTCGATGCAGAGGGTGGAGGAGCCGCCGCCGTCCATGTTGAGGGCGTAGCGGGGGTTGAAGTTGGCCTTCAGGAAGCGGGTGAGTTCGCGGCAGGTCATGCCTTCGCTGACTCCTGCCCTGCGGCCGTCCACCACGACCATCAGCAGATGGTTGTCGGCGGTCAGCGCTACGGCGGTGCGGGGATGGCGCACGCCCTGGTGGCGCTTGCCGTCTTCGTAGTTGAATTCCTTGAGGGCGTCCTCATTGTAGAATCCGGCGAAACTCTCGCCCACGGGCACGTAGTCGTCGATGAGCATAGGAGAGCTGGTGAATATGTTCGGCGCGGTGCAGGAAGAGTAGAACTTCCGTATACCGGCCAAGTCCTTGCCCTTGCCGTCGTAGGATATGCTCACGCTGCGGCCGTCGGTGCAGATGGCCCCCTCGCTCTTCCACTGCGGCACGCCGGAGTCCATCACGGCGCCGTTCGGCACCACGGAGTAGTAGTCGCCGTCCACCTTGAGCACCACGGAAGCGGGCTCGTAGCACGCATTCATGGCCACCACAGCGCCGCGCTCCTTCATCACCTGCGAGGTCGGTTTGGCCTCCGCCGTGTAGTTGAACTTCAGGGCGCAGCCGGGCACGGACATGTCCCAGTCCGCCACATACACGTGCTGCACGCTGCCGGACACGGGATCGGCGCCGTGGAACTCCCTGTACACCACGCCCGGAGCCACATCGGTAGCCTTCCAGGCCTGCCTGCCCATACGGGACACGAAGCGGTCCACGCGGCCGGCAAGGTAGTCCCGCACGTCGGCCCACCTGTAGTACGGTCCGGAAACGGCCTCAAGCCGCCCGAGGCGCACTTCCTCCCCGTTCAGCAGGAACTTCACGAGCACGTCGCCCGGCTTGTTCTTCCTGGGGGCGTAGAACACCATCTGGATGTTGGTGGACATGGGGGAACGGAAGGTCTGGAAATAATAGACAAGGTCGTCGGCCGCCTCCGGAATATGGTCGAAGTCGTCGATGTCCATGATCATCAGCAGGGCCATCAGCACGTGGTCGTGGCCGAAACGAAGGTCGGCTCCGCGCACCCCGCCCATGAGCGCCGCATCGGCCTTCTCCACCATATCGTCCACGATGGAGCTGCAGGGCGTGCGGTAGGAGAAATACTCCCTGAAGCGTTCGTAATTATCAATCTCCCAGAGGGTTGCGAATTCCTGCGGGGTCACCAGGCCGCTCAGGTCCAGGCGCTGCTCCTTCGGCAGGCTGTTCTGGCCGGCCACGAGCATATAGATGTTGAAAAACAGATCGTAGGGGTTGACGCTGCCCAGGCACGAGTCAGTATCCTTGAACACGCGGGCGAGTATGTCCTTGTAGCCCGGAAGGTGCCGCAGGAAAAAGGTCTCGGAGCTTTCGGGATACGGAAACGCGAGCGCCGGGCCCTTGTAGGCGAATATGTTGCGTCCCTGGTTGGGGCGGGTGGCCTGGATGTCCGTCTTGCCCTGATGCTCATAGACGGAGCTTTGGGGCGACAGGCGCGACAGAGCGGCGCAGCACGACGACATGCTCAGTATCGACCGCACGCTGGACGAGGAGCACGCATCCACCACGCTCCCCTTCCCGAACACGGTGGGGAAACTCTTCACCATGATTTCAGCTATCCTCTGCTGTTGCTCCCAGCCTATGGGCGTGAGGTCGCCCACGCGGTAGCGGACGTTGTCCCAGAACGGCTGCACGCGCTCCAGCAGCGCCTCACCGTAGGGCGTCAGGTTATCCTGCCTGCGGCCTTCCGAAAGGAGGTTGAAGAACACCGTGTAGGCCGACTCCGTGTAGGCGTAACGGGAGCCGTGGCGCCCGTAGTGGCTGATATACACGGCCTCGTAGCCCTTGGGGGCGGGCGTGGATGCCTTTGGGGTGAAATCATAGAGGCCGTCGAGGCCGGAAGCCTTGTTCCAGTCGGAAAGCACTTCCTCGCGTACGCCGGTGCGCTGAGCAAACGCCGCCGCGCTCCACAATGCCAGACAAATCAGGATAACTCTTTTCATATCTGTAAATTTAACAATAATCTCGCTTACAATCACCTGCGCAGCGCCCGTTTCAGCACCGGCAGCACGGCCCCGGCAAAGCGCATTGCGCCGAGGTCCGTCAGGTGGCAACCGTCCACGGACGATTCGGCGTCGGCAAAAGAGGCCGTCGCTCCCGGGTCGGCAAAATAGACCCTCTTTTCTCCGGACTTCCGCAGGGAATCGTATAACTTCTTATAGGCGGCCATCCTCTGCCCCATCTCCTCCGCGGCCTTCCGGTCACACAGCAGATAGGAATAGCGGACCGCCTGCACAAAGACCACCGGCACATCCGGATGCGCATCCCGGAGGATACGGAAGAAAGCCTCCCCCCGCTCCTCTATCTGCGCCACTTTTGCATTCTCCACTGCAGCAATCACAAAGCACCCCGGATCGGGCACCGAAGCCATCAGGCGGGCGATTTCCAGATCGAAAAGCGCATTGCCGCTGAAGCCCAGGTTCACGAATTCACGGTCCAGCTCACGGCTCAGGATGCTGGTGTAGAGCATTCCGGGACGGGATACGCAGCCTCCCTGCGTGATGCTTGTTCCATACATCACGACGGGCCTGCCGCTACGCGGAGAAGGCACTTGCCCGGGCTCGACCGGATGTCCCTCCTCGGAGCCGATTTCCAGCGCCGACACCCCGTCGTACAGCGACAGATACAGCATATATTCACGCATCTGCGGCTCCATGCCGGACATGATCTTCCGTTCGGAGACGGCCTTCTTGAGCTCGGGCCTCGCTGCGGTCAGGAAACGCCACCCGCCATCGGACAGCACATACAGGTCAAGCCCCCGGGATCCCGTCGGGCTCATATGGTTCATTACGTGCGAAGTCGCTGATTCCCAGCGCACCCAGAGCGTCGGAGAGTCGGTGCGGAAGCGCACGTACAGGCCGGCAGAATTCTGGCCGAGCCGCCACACGGGGGGCCGGCACACGTCGGCAAGCGCTGCGGGAAGGCGCGAGTAGCGGCTCGCGGTCTCCTCCACCGCCTTGCCAAAGAGCGGCAGCGACGCCGCATCGGTCCACACCTGCGCCCGAGAGGAAAGAGCGCAGCAAAGCAGGACAAGCAGCAATAGAGTCTTTTTCATATGGCACTTATTCCAAAATCCGGGCTTTTTCTTCGCTGATGACGGGAAGATAATGCGCCTTGAAGTCTTCCCAGCTGTAGAATGTGTCCGCCACAGGGGTCAGGGGAAGGGAGGCTTCACGCTCGTTAAGAAGGACCTTGAGCAGCGTCTCCTTGCCGGGCTTCCGGTAGAAAATGAACTGTATGGAGCAGCCCATAGGGACGTTGTAGTCGGGGAAGATGGAAACTGCCTCCTCCAGGGAAGAAGTGCTGCGGCCAAAACCGTTGACGTCCAGCAGCGTAAGAAGGGGCATGACGCCAGAATCGTGGCCGAATCGGAGCCGGAGTTGCGTGGCCCCGGAACGCATGTCGGCATCGGCGGATTCGATGATCTGCTCCAGCGTCCAGCCGGCGTATCCGACGGCAAGACTCTCCGAGCCTTCGAAGCGTCCCATTTGCAGGAAGTGCCTTGCTGCGAGCACTTTCCATATCAGGAAAGACTCTTCTTCAGTCAGCACTCCCTCGAAGATATCAAGGTCTTCATCCATGCAGGGTGCGGAAAACACCACGCTGTGGAGAAATCGGATAAAGACTTCCGGGGTGGTCTTGAGCACATCCTGCACCACCTCCGGGCCGGAAAAGAAACGGGAGACTATATCCTTCCACGGCACCGTCGCGAACAAATAATCCTCCAGCGCCGCTTCGGCCTTCTCCCCCAGGCGGAAAGTGCCCCTGCGGTAGTATGGATTCAGGGAGAGCGAAGGCTGCAGCCAGGGTGCATACTCCGCTGAGGCGTCGGCGCTGATGTCGATATTCCTGTCCAGCGACTGGAGACTCGAAAGGAAGGACCACATGCTCATGATCACCCTGGGAGCTTCAGTGGCCACGGCCTCGACGTGGGTCGGACCGCAGAACACTTGCGGGAAACGCCTGTACATACGCGCGGCGATGCCGCGATGCTGCTCCTTGCCCACTCCGGTCAGATTGCCTCCGTGGAGCCTTGCCTTACGGTAGAACGGTTCGTAACGGGAAAGCAGCTCCCGGCCGGCCCGGGTCAGCACTTCCGCCTTTGCAGCTTTGGAGAGCCATACATACAGCGAATCGTATTCGCTGAAGCACCAGCGCGCTCCGTGCCGTCCGAAATGGCTGATATAAAACGGCTTATATCCGGCGGGCGGCGCCGTGGGAGCTGGCAGGGCCGAACTGTCATACACGTAGTAGACGCCCCCGGCCTTCTGCGGGTCCATCCGCACGGCTTCCGCCGGGGATTGGGGCTTGTATGAATTATCTGCTGCCGGGAGGCTTAAAGCCGCTGCTGCAGAAAGAATTATGGATAGGAGGAAGTGCCTGGTCGTCATAAGGAATCCTTTATTTTTCAAAATTACGAAAAATCCTATTCTATCCAAAGAGCGGAAAGCATTTCTCTTTCGCACCCGGCCGCCTCCTAGAAATCCACGGTGCTCCTGTAGTTGTAGCCCAGGACATCGTAGATGCCGAAGTGCTTGGAAACCACTGATTCCTTCAGGCGCGCATAGTCTTTCCGGGACTGCGGCGTCCACGCCACCTCGCTGATGGAGCCAAGGCGCGGCAGGAGCCTGAACTCCAGCTCGCTCAGCGAAGAGACGCTCTCGGTCCACATGCAGGCCTCGGTGCCCAGGAAGCGGGACTCCTGCTCCGCCGTGAGCCCGGTGCTGCCGTTGAGCGTGAGTGTGTAGCATTCATTCATCAGCACGTTGCTGCCGGCATCTCCCGCCGGATCCTGGCCATAGGACAGGTAGTGGGAGTAGCTGGGAGCCACGATGCCGCAGAGACCCGCCTTGACTGCGTTGAGGCCGTGGCCGGCCTGCGTCCATGATTCCACGCATAGGCCGGGAAGGTCGGAAGGATTGAAATCGGAGTGGTTGCGGATGTCGGTCCAGACTTCCTGCCATCCTATCACCTTCTTGCCGTACTTGGCGGCAAGTCCGCACAGGTACTTTGTGAAGTGGTACTGCAGGCGCATCTTTTTCGTGACGCTTCCGTCGGTCTGAAGTCCAAGGCTCTGAATCAGGGCATTGCAGTCTTCACAGCCGTCCCATGTCGTGGTGTAACTAGCTCCTGCGCGGGTCTCGTCGCCGCCGAAGTGGAGATACTCCGAATCAGGGAACATCCGGGCCAGCTGCCGGACTATGTTGTCGAGCACGGCTGCGGTCTCGCCCGTAGTGGCCTTTGCCACGCAAAGCAGGTCCCTGTTGATGCCCGTCTTGGTCCACACCCCGAAATCCCCGAAACTGCCGTGCGTGGTGCAGGCAAGCTCGTTGTGCGCATTGAGTATCGCGGCCGCATGCCCCGGAAGGTCAACTTCGGGCACCACTATAATGCAGCGCTCATGGGCGTAGGCCACTATTTCAGCTATCTGCTCCCGGGTGTAGAAGCCGTTGTCGCGGTTCCAGCCCGGATACAGTATGGGATTCTGGCCACGGTAGGCGCCCAGCCTTGTCAGGGCGTCGTCGCCTTCTATCTCAACCCTCCACCCCTGGTCGTCCGTAAGATGCCAATGGAAGCGGTTGAGCTTGTAGATGGCCATGATATCCAGGTACTCCTTAATTTCATCCACCGGGAAGAAATGGCGGGACACGTCCAGGTGCAGGCCGCGCCAGACGAACCTGGGGGCGTCTTCGATGGACAGGCAGGGCACGGTCCAGTCGGGCGCGACGGCGGCAGAACCATACACGGCGGAGGGCATCAGCTGCCTGAGCGTCTGCCAGGCGTAAAAAACGCCCGTGCGGCCAGAAGCCCGGATGACCACCCTGTCGGACGACACGTCGAGCTTGTAGGCCTCCTCGCCCAAAGCGCTGTCTTTCAATATATTGACGCCGCCCGCCCCGCCGCTGCCGGACGTGCTTTCCACCGTAGTGCCCAGCCTTGAAGCAATCAGGCCGGCAACATCTTCTCCGTCACCCCCGAAGGAAGTGTCGAAACGGACCGCCGTCCCGTAGATGCTGAAGCTGCCGCTGCCGGGAGTGAGGGACGCAGGATACGGAATCAGGTGATAGGCGTAAGTCTGCTCAGGGTCATCTCCCCCGGAGCTGCCGGCGCCTATGATCACGGGGAACGGGGTGCTGAAATCCCACACGTCCGTGGGCCAGCTGCGGGGAGCCTCCTGCGCATGGGAGGAGACGCTGCCGCTCTCGGATGCCGCCTTGGCGTAGCAGTCGCTCACGCTGCCGCTGTTCGAGCCGCACAGGGGCAGGTCCGGGTTCCAAGACACGCACCCGATCACGGTGGCACCTGAATTGACGGCGCCCACGAGGCCGCCTGCATCGCCGGAAGATGAAGGCGTGCCGGAAGCGTAACAATTACGCAGGGAGCCGGACAACCTGCCAACAAGGCCGCCCACGTTGTCGGAGCCGGACATATCGGCACGGGAGTAGGAATTCACCACCGCGGCTGCGGCATCCTGTATGCCGGTGATGCCGCCCACGTCGTAGCTGGGAGAAGAGACGGTCACGTCCTGCTCCACTCCGCAGGCCGAAATAGTGCCGGCCTGATGCCAGCCGGCGATGCCGCCGACCCTGCGGTACGAGCCGTGGACGGTGGTGTTGTCCACGAAACACAGGGAGCAGCCGGGAGCCTGCGAGGCAGTGCCGAGGCTGCCGAACATCCCGCCGGAAATGTCTTTACCGCTGACGGAGCAGCCCGACACGCGGCAGCCCCGGATATCCGATGCAAAGCGCACATATCCGATCAGGCCGCCCACATAGTTGTTTTGGGAAGTGACGTCGCTGCCGGACACGACCACGTCCTTGACGGAGGTGCCGGCCTTCCTGATATTGCCGGCGAGGATGCCGCCCACGCCATTGAAATCGCCGCCGCCCACGTGGCAGCCGGTGATTGTGACCCCTTCCACAACGGCATCCTCACTGCCGCTGTTGCCGAGGTCGCCGGCAAGGATGCCGGAGGCTCCGGTGGTGGCGGTGACGCTGGCCCCGGAGATGGTGAGGTCCCTCACCTGGCCGTTCAGGGTGGAGAAGAGGCCGGCCGGGTCGGTGCCACCAGCTACGGTGAAGCCGCTTAGCGTCTTGCCGCCTCCGTCAAGGCAGACATAGGCGCTCCTGGCATCCACTGGCGTCCAGGCGGCGCCCTCCATGTCCACGTCGGCAACCATCTTGAAGTGCGTCTTCTCACCTGCCGCCAGCAGGCCGGGCATGGCCTGCATCTGGTATTTGTCGGCGATGAGGTATGGGGCGGATGCGCTGCCGCTGTCGGCGGCTCCGGCATAACGGTCCGTATTCCGGCAGTCCAGCCTGATTACGTGGAGCTTGCCGGAATCGAAGGAGCCGGCGGGAAGGAAGAAATAGCGTGAATACACGGTGTGGGCCGTGCCGGGGGCGTTGAAACGCACCAGCATTGCCGTGCCTGCGGGTATGGCCTGACTTCCGGCGGGAAGGTAGGCATAGAGGTCCAGGATGGAGTCCGCGCCTTCGTCGAGTTTCGCAGACAGGTTGATGGTCAGCGACTTGCCGCCGTTGTGGAAAATGGGCTCGCTGGCGGTGATATCCACGGAAGCGACGGAAGCCACGGCTTCGGACGAAGGGAGCTTCGCCTGGATGCGCAGCACACTGGAGATGTCGGTAAAGGTCACGGTCGAGTAGCCGGGGATGTTTTCGGCAGACGCTATGTATTTCAGGTCACCGGTATCGCCGTCCTTTGGCTGAGTCTGTCCGGAATAGTTGACCGAGGCGTTCAGGACCGCCACGTCGTAGGATGCGGCGGTGATCTGCGGGCCGCTGAATCTGCCCTGCTTCTTGCCTATGCAGGAGGCATCCAGCACGAAGTCGCTGAATTGGCTGTGGTCTTCGTGGTCATATACCCGCAGTATGTCTCCTTCCGCCCAGGCAAGGCTCATATATGGCTTCCCGTCCTTTTCTCCGGGGGTGAACGCCACCTTCGTGATGGCGTCTGAAAGGATTGCGCTGATACTGACAGACCCGGAGGGTCCGTCTTCAGATTCCGGCTTTGCGCAGGAAACCGCGGCAAGAGCCGCAAGGCAAATGATCCACTTGTTTTTCATATAGCACAAATATGCTGCTTTCAGCGCTGTTTTGCCATAATAGGCGTCGTCCCTTTGCAGGAGCGGCGCCTATTATGAAACGACATGGAAAACTACTTGAGTTTGGGCTCGGTAGCGGAAAGATCCCAGACAGAGCCGTCCCATCCAAGGACCGTGGCCTGCGAGGAGATAGTGCCGGAGTTTCCGATGTAGTTGTCGGTGTACTTGGAGACGTCCACATATACCGTACTCTCATCGACAACCTTCGAACTCACTGCGCCATAGAAAGGCAACGAGCCGTTCCAGGCGATGCACTTGGTAATAACAGTTGCTTTTGCAGCGTCATATCCATCCGTAGCTCCACCGACGAAGGCGCCGACGCTTGCCGCGGAACCGGAAATGGTGCCGGACTCATAACAGCAGGTCACCGTGTTCAGTTCCAGACAGTTACCAACGAAGCCGCCGATGTTCGCGAATGCGCCGCCATCGACATTGGCATTGGTGTAGCAATCCGTGACGACAGCCTTCTGGAGATATCCGACGAAACCGCCGTTGTTGATGTCGTTGGCATTCACAGCTGTGTTTTCCACGGAGCACTTCTCCGCCTTGGTGTATAAAACGCCTGCAAATCCGCCGCAGTGCTGGGCGCCGGAGATGCTTGTATTCTTGACCGAGCAGGAGGTGAAAGTGGTCACGGCATCGGTCACGCTTCCGGAGTCTCCGATGAAACCGGCGACACGGCCGCTGGCAGTCGCGATGATAGTCGCTCCGTCAACACTGCAATTGGTGAACTGAGCACCTGCATTACCGGCAACCCTTCCCACGAAACCGGCGACGGGAGAGTTCTTGACACTGTTCCTGGTTGCGGTAATTGTTCCGCCCAGATATGCACAATCGCTTATCTTCGCCGCGACAGCTCCGCCGACCTGGCCGATAACGCCACCGCAATAATAGCTGGTGTTGTTGATGTCGGCCTTGGCGGTGCAACCGGTAATCGTGCCGGCCGCCGCCACGTTTCCGACGAGACCGCCGACACTGCATCCCGTATTGGTGGTGTTCTGGGAGAAGGTATTGTTGCCCGTCACGTGACAGTTGGTGATTGTGGATGCCTCCGAACCAAGCACGCCGGCAATTCCACCCGTATTCCTGTTGTTAGAGGTGGCGGCAGCGGTGATGGTCGAATTGCTCACGGTCACGCCTTCGCAATGTCCGACTATCATGGAATCTCCGGAGCCGGTGCCGATGTAACCCGCCACGACGCCGGTATTGTTGCTGCCTGCATCAATGCTGGCCTTGTCGAAGGTCACGTTGCAGATGGTGCCGTTGAGCACGCCGGCAAAGCTGGGATAACCGACCGAGTGTCCGACGGTCAGTTTGCTGATGGTGTGGCCCTTTCCGTCGAAGTACATCGCCTTGAGATAACCGTTGGACGGATTGAGGGCGGTCCAGTCCTTGCCGGTCATGTCGATGTCGTCGGCAAGCTCGAAATAGATGGTCTTGCCATCTTCCATGACCTCATGCATATTCACCAGCTGCTGGGCAGTAGCGATCAGGTAGGGATTCGCCTGGGTGCCGTCGCCGCCTGCAAAGAGATGCTTCTCGATGCCCTTGGTGAACTTGAACACGCTCACGCGGCCCTGCTTGAGGGGCGTAGTGGCGGCAAGGGTGAAGGTGGTGCTGTAGATGTCCCCTATGCCGTCGGTGATGGAAAGGGTGACGGGCTCGCCGCCGGGAAGGCCTGCGCCGCCCCAGGGAAGCATCGCATAAGCGGTCAGGACCTGGGAAGATGCCGACACGTCAACATTCTTTAGGCCGATGGAGAACTTGCCCAGTGAGCAGGACATTTCGGCCTTGGAGAGCGTGGTCACGCCGGAGGGCATGGTGGCGATTATCTTCACGATTGCGGGCACCTGGAGTGAGCCGCCGTGGGCGGTGGCCCACTCTTCGGAGAAGGTGA
This sequence comes from uncultured Bacteroidia bacterium, assembly GCA_902782225.1. Lineage (GTDB taxonomy): Bacteria > Bacteroidota > Bacteroidia > Bacteroidales > UBA932 > Cryptobacteroides. The sequence continues at coordinate 95,360 of CACZMF010000007.1, forward strand.
AGTTCTCGTAGGTGTCCACTCCCTGCAGGCAGGCTATGTAGCGCAGATGGTCGGTGTTGCCGTTGCCGCTCTGCACCTGGTTTTCATAATTGTAGGCAATCGCCTCATCCACGGTGCTGAATTCATCGCCGGGATAGAGGATGGAGAAGGAAGAGCCGGAAACGGCGGTGCCGGTGAATTCGGCTTCGTGGTCGGTGTAGCCGTCCTTGATGTAGAACTCCTGCGAATCGCTGCCGGAGATGACGCGAAGCACGTCGTCGTCCGTCCACTTGAGGTGGAGGTTGTCGTTCTCGGTGTTGGCTTCGTATTCCACCTTGGTGGCCTCGGGGATTGAAGCCTTGATAGTGATCTGCTCGCCGGCTGCAGGCTGGGCAGGGGTCTCCTGAATCTTGTTGCAGGAAGCGGCAAGAATCATCGCGGCAACGGCCGGGACGAAAATACTGATAATCTTTTTCATAATCTTCGGCCGTTTAGTTTTCAAACACAAGATCTGAAGGCATGTCTTCCAGACTGCCGTCCGGAGACTGTGCCAGAAGACTCTCAAGAGCCACTTTCACCTCCTCGCTGAGAGGAGCATAATACTTGAATTTCATCCTGTATGTGGTTTAAAGTATGCTATTTCAATTTGGGGAACTCGCCGCTGAAATCCCAGATGGCGCTGTCCCAGCCGAGAGTGGCGGAGGCAAGCTGGGAAAGGGTCTTGCCTGCTTCAACCTTACCTTGGTAAGCCCACCTGCAGGCCTGGCCGTCACTACTGTTGAAAGCTGTTAGAGTAGTTGGATCTTCCATATCGGAATTATCTGCATTCCGGCGCACCAGCGGATGAGTCGTACCGTCAACATCAGGATGACTATAACCGCTGTCCGGCACCCACCAGGCGGTGAGATTCAATCCGGGCTTACGATAATTGTCCGTCAAATGGCAATTGGGATGGGCGGTGGCGACCACGGCTCCGGAGCTCCATTTACTGGTTGAACAGTCGCTCGCCGTGACCTCGCTGTTCCAGGCGACGCAGCGCTCGACTACAGGAGTGGCCGTACCGATGATACTGATAAAGCCGCCCAGCCTGAACGAACCGACCACGGCTCCTGAAGCGTAGCAGTTGGAAATGCGGGCGGAAGTCACTGTGGAAATCTGTCCGATAAAACCGCCGCGGATATAGTTCGAGCCGACTATATTACCTGTAGCATAACAGTTCTCTATGACCACTTTTATGGTGTTGGTCGCGTGATGTATGTTTCCGATGAAAGAAGCAACATAACGCTTGTCGGAGTATATGTCACCGGTTGCGAAACAGCGGGTAATAGTTGCGGTTCCGTTGTTGATTGCGCCTATGAAACCGCCGCTGTAATCACCCTTGTTGTTCGTGACCTTGCTGCTTGTGGAGCACTTGTCAATTGTTGCCGTGCCACCGTTAGTGATAAGTCCGCAGAAGCCTGCGTACGTGCCTCCTCCGTTCGCAGTCACATCTCCGGAAGAAGAACATCCTGTCAGGGTGCCGCCGCAGATCCATCCTGCGAAACCGCCGTTGTTGCTGCCAGTGTAGGTGCATACGGCTGACGTGGAACAGTTGACAAAGACTCCGGTATTGGTCTGTCCTGTGAAACCGCCGCATCCGCTCTGTCCCAGGACGGTGCCGCTTGAAGTAGAGTTGGAGATTACAGGCACGACTTCTTCCACCTTGCCCTCCACAAAGGCGGCGAAACCGGCGGTGAAGTTGTTGCCGGACACGTCTCCATCAGCGGTGCAATTGTCGATTTTGGCATACCTTGCACCGGAGCCGGGAACTACGTACCCGGCAAATCCACCGATATACTGTCCCTTAATGTTGGTCATATCAACGATCGCGTCGCAGTACTCAATAGTTCCAGAGTGATAACCCACGAAGCCGCCGAGCTTGAGGGGTGTTCCCTGGGTATTGGTGGATGTGATTTTCGCATAGGCCTTGCTGCGGACATCGCCATTCTTGGTGATGGTGCCGTAGCAAACGCCGGTGAAGCCGCCCACGTTGATGACATTGAATTTATCATCCGTCTTCGTGGGTTCTTTAGTATTGATGACGACCTTGGCGGAAGGTGTACCGACCGTGCATCCGCTGATGACAACTTTGTCCTGCACCATTCCGGCGAAACCGCCACCACGGGCGTCATTCGTGCAATTGACATTGATGGTGGCATCCTCAACCTGGCAATCGGTGAATGTGGAGAAGTCGTTTCCCATCGAGCCCGCAAAACCGCCGACATAACGGTCGCTGGCCGTGACGGTGCCGCCGGTGTACTTACAACCGGACACGACGACCATAGCTTCCGGGAAACCAATCACGCCGCCTACAATGCCTGCGCCCGTCACGTTGGTGCCGGAAACGGTGCAGCCAGTGATGGTTACGGTGGCAGTGCCTGCGGTGCCGCTGTTGATACGTCCTATCATACCGCCGACATTGGAGCTTGTGCAGTTCACGGATCCGTTGGTGATATTCACGTTAGTGACCTTATGGCCTGTCCCCTGGATATACTCGGCAAAGATGCCCCTGCCGGTAACGGTGGAATGGTCCAGCGTAAGGTCCCGGATTGAGCCCTTGAACACATAAAACAGGTTCTTGCTGAGGTTGCTGATGGTCTTGCCGTTGCCGTCGAAATCGACCAGTCTCTTATAACCGGAGCCGGCATTGAGGTGGGTCCAGGTCTCGCCGGCCATATCGATGTCGTCGATCATCTTGAAATAGGTGGTGGCGTCGTCGACCATAAAGCCGTCAACTGCGAGAAGCTGGTACTTGTCGCCGATGAGGTATGCCTTGGCCCCGGAAGTGCCGTCGCAGGAGGTGAGGCCGGCGTGCTTGTCGGACTTGGAGGCGTTGATGCTGATGGCGTTGAACGCTCCGTCGGAGAAGCTGTCCGCAGGCAGCTCGATGTAGCGGGTGTATACGGTGTGGTCCGTGCCGGGGGCATTGAAACGCACGAGCAGAGAAGTGCCGGCAGCAATTGCCTGTCCGCCCGAAGGGAGGGTTGCGAAGAAATGCAGGATGCCGTCTGCACCGGCGTCCCCGGCTGTATCGAAGGTGATGGCCAGGGTCTTGCCGCCGTTGAAGATGGCTTCGCTCGCAGCGATTTCCACGGACTTGATTGCAGCCGCGACCTCCGTGGAGGGCATCTTGGCGGTGATGGCCAAGACGCTGGAGCAGTCGGTGAAGTCGATGGAATCGTAACTTGCTATGTTGCTTGCACTTGCCAGATACTTTAGGCCAGATGTTTCGCCGTCGGAGGGCTGGGTCTGGGAGGCATAGTCGAAGGAGGCGTTGATCACTTCCACGTCGTAGGCAGAGGCCGTGATGGCCGTGCCGGTGAAGATGCCTTTCTTCTGGCCCACGCTGGCGGGGTCGAGAGTGAAGTCTTCGTACTTGGTCCTGTCGGAGTGGTCATAGACGCGGATGGCGTCGCCGTCGGCCCAGGCAAGGGCCACGGTGCCAGTGGGCTTGTTGCCGGCGTCATAGCCGACGCCGAAACTGACCTTGGTCTGGATATCGCTAAGGGTGGCGCTGATGGAGATTTTCTCTCCGGCAGCGGGGGTGGCGGGCACATCGGTGACGGCCTTGTTGCAGGAGACGGCGAAGAGGGCGAGAATGCCGCAGGAAATGGATAAGATCTTTTTCATACTACGTTCCTCCCACTAAAAATCTTCATCGTAGATGGATTTCACATCCATGTCCCGCAGATCGCCGCTTGCTGCGATGAACTGCTCATAATCAGCCTCGCAGGCACACGCCAGCGGCTTGACGTATACCTCTTTAACAAATGTTTTGCTCATTGTCACTATTGCTTTATAATTAGATACTTACTGAAAGTTTCAAAAATAATGATTTTTTCCTCAATTTCCAAATCGCTACAATTCTATAAAGGGGGGGGCGCCAGGTCGGCACGCCAGTTAAGCAGACGGCGTGCCCGGTCTGCCGCCCACTGGTAGGACCTGGCACGTTTT